>JALVYU010000001.1 GCA_027022365.1 Desulfurococcales archaeon
GGCAGCGTTGCCGAGAGCGCTTCAAAGAGGTCAAACTGCTGCAGCGCATTTTGCCCGACATTGACCGATTGCTCGGTTTGAAGACGGCGCCTCCGCATTTTGAATTGGATTACGACGCCAACGCGGCCCTGCCTGCGCCGTGGTGGGAGCCGGAAGGCGGTGCGATTTCCGAGGAAAGCAAAAATGGTGGTGATGATTCTGGAGAGCGTTCCGCTTAGCCTACGAGGGGAACTCACGCGTTGGCTGATAGAGCCTTCCCCCGGGGTTTTTGTAGGGCATGTCAGTGCCCGCGTGCGTGAGCGATTGTGGGAAAAGGCATTGGAGGCGCGCGGTGCTGGCGGCGTGATTCAGATTTGGAGCACAAACACTGAGCAACGGTTTCGGATGCGCATGGAAGGCATCAAGCGCCGGAAGGTAGTAGAATTAGAAGGCATTCAATTGGTTGCCGTGGCGTTGCCCGAGAAAGACGAACAAGCGGCCCGTTGAAATAGTGCGCCTGCCATATATGGGGGTGGGCGCACGCTTAGGGTGCAGATTTAGTTATCCCCACACGCGTGGGGGTGAACCGGTAAAGGCAATGCCGCCCGCGGCTTCCGCCGCTGTTATCCCCACACGCGTGGGGGTGAACCGTCGCCGAGCGTCAACCGGTCGGCCGCGTCCTTCCGTTATCCCCACACGCGTGGGGGTGAACCGCAGACCACGCTCCTGCCACCACCGCGCCAACCGTTATCCCCACACGCGTGGGGGTGAACCTCGCGGATACCGCTCCGACTGGCGGGCAGGTGCGTTATCCCCACACGCGTGGGGGTGAACCGCGCCGCGCGCGCAAAACGACGCCAAAGCCAAAGTTATCCCCACACGCGTGGGGGTGAACCGATTGAGCCAAAATACGTGGCGGTGGCGCTGGAACGTTATCCCCACACGCGTGGGGGTGAACCGTGCTCCGCGCCCGCGACATGCTCGGCTTCAGCAGTTATCCCCACACGCGTGGGGGTGAACCGCCGCCACCCGAACCGAAACCCAGCGAGGTGCTGTTATCCCCACACGCGTGGGGGTGAACCTCGCCGAGCGTCAACCGGTCGGCCGCGTCCTTCGTTATCCCCACACGCGTGGGGGTGAACCGTGTGGGCGTTGGTGTAGAAGGAGGAACAACCAATCGTTATCCCCACACGCGTGGGGGTGAACCGCATCGCCTACGACACCCAGCCCGGAACGCTGGCGTTATCCCCACACGCGTGGGGGTGAACCGGCGTTGCCGCACAAATGCAAGAGCCCACAATGCGTTATCCCCACACGCGTGGGGGTGAACCGTGCGACGACGATAATCATACCAAGCGCGATACTGTTATCCCCACACGCGTGGGGGTGAACCGGCTGGCAATTGTGGCCGGGGCAGGAATTTGGTAGTTATCCCCACACGCGTGGGGGTGAACCAGTGAGGTGTGGAAACTGGTGCATGGGACGAACAGTTATCCCCACACGCGTGGGGGTGAACCGAATTCAGCCGCTTTGGCTTTTAATGCGCGGTCGTTATCCCCACACGCGTGGGGGTGAACCGTTCACCAGCGGCGGTGGGCGGGCGGCGGCTCCCGTTATCCCCACACGCGTGGGGGTGAACCGTTCTGGATAGCCCATTTATCACCTCTCTCAGTAGTTATCCCCACACGCGTGGGGGTGAACCGCCGAGCCGCCTGCGCCGCCAACACCGCTGAAGCGTTATCCCCACACGCGTGGGGGTGAACCGATATTCACATACCCAGCCCCTGCGGGGGACGCGGTTATCCCCACACGCGTGGGGGTGAACCGAAAGGGGATAGGAATAATCAGCAAGGGAATCTGTTATCCCCACACGCGTGGGGGTGAACCGCCGGACGCCCACAGAGCCGCGGTGCCGCCCAGCCGTTATCCCCACACGCGTGGGGGTGAACCGTTCCAAATCGGATACCGCGGCCTCGTCACGCTCGTTATCCCCACACGCGTGGGGGTGAACCGCCAAATCCGAGGAGGCCGAGGAGGCCGAGGAGGTTATCCCCACACGCGTGGGGGTGAACCGGTATGATTTTCCGTCCACGTATGCCCGCGGCACGTTATCCCCACACGCGTGGGGGTGAACCCAATGACGCAATTTCTGCCGTGTACCCCTTGCGTTATCCCCACACGCGTGGGGGTGAACCGTATGTGTTTCATTCTTCATCCTCCTTCATTGCGTTATCCCCACACGCGTGGGGGTGAACCGTGGAAGCGGGCGCTGCGGCGGCGGGAGGCCGAGTTGTCCCCACACGCGTGGGGGTGAACCGTAATGTTCACCACATCGCCGGGGCTCTTCGGAGTTGTCCCCACACGCGTGGGGGTGAACCGCGTAGATAGCGTAGGATTTCACGCCGGGCACGAGTTGTCCCCACACGCGTGGGGGTGAACCGCAGGGTTGCGGGCTCAATTTGAGACGGTGAGCGTTGTCCCCACACGCGTGGGGGTGAACCGCATGTGCTCATCCGCGGGTTGGGGGTGCAGGAGTTGTCCCCACACGCGTGGGGGTGAACCGGAGAAGGCCGCTGCGCTGATGCACGGGATTGAGTTGTCCCCACACGCGTGGGGGTGAACCGTTAGCCCGCTCGTTGCGGGCGAAGGAGGCTGCGTTGTCCCCACACGCGTGGGGGTGAACCTGCTGGCCCGCGCAGTTGGCAGGCGGCCAAATACGTTGTCCCCACACGCGTGGGGGTGAACCGGGATGTGGGCAGCACGATTATCATCACCGAGCGTTGTCCCCACACGCGTGGGGGTGAACCGCCAGGCGGCGCTGATTCAGGCGCGCTACGCGCGTTGTCCCCACACGCGTGGGGGTGAACCGTGCTCGGCGCAGTATCCGCAAATTGCGCAGACGTTGTCCCCACACGCGTGGGGGTGAACCGGTAGCCGACCTGCGCGACCGGATGGGGGAGGTGTTGTCCCCACACGCGTGGGGGTGAACCGATAAAACGAATAGCGGCAGTGCGGCGGCGGGAGTTGTCCCCACACGCGTGGGGGTGAACCGTAGATATAGAGCGGGAGGCAGAGGAGAAAGCGCGTTGTCCCCACACGCGTGGGGGTGAACCGACGCCGCCGAACGCTTTGGCAAACGACACCCGGTTGTCCCCACACGCGTGGGGGTGAACCGTTACGAGGCGTATGTGGACGAAATGATGCGGGTGTTGTCCCCACACGCGTGGGGGTGAACCGTCATAGCGAGCAAGCGGCACGGCAAGAAAATCGTTGTCCCCACACGCGTGGGGGTGAACCGTCGTTCGCCCGAAAATTCGCAGCAATCACTTCGTTGTCCCCACACGCGTGGGGGTGAACCGCCGTATTTCAACCACGTGTACCGGTATGACGCCGTTGTCCCCACACGCGTGGGGGTGAACCGACGGCACGGTGTGGCCGGTGATGGCGGGGAACGTTGTCCCCACACGCGTGGGGGTGAACCGCGTGGGTGGCGCTCGGCTGGAACCCGCGAAACAGTTGTCCCCACACGCGTGGGGGTGAACCGCCGCGGGGATAGGGCGCGCCTCCCGCAAACAGCGTTGTCCCCACACGCGTGGGGGTGAACCTACACGCGCAATTGCGTGCCCAATGCCTTTTAGCGTTGTCCCCACACGCGTGGGGGTGAACCGTACTGGCCGATTGGAGCAGGCCAGAGGCGGCCGGTTGTCCCCACACGCGTGGGGGTGAACCGTCCATCAGGGTGCAATACGCCCACCGCAAAACGTTGTCCCCACACGCGTGGGGGTGAACCGCGTATCATCCTGCGTCAATGCCTCGGCGATTGCGTTGTCCCCACACGCGTGGGGGTGAACCGGCTATCAGCGGTTACCGCGGGATGATGGGCGCGGTTGTCCCCACACGCGTGGGGGTGAACCAGTCGGGGCCGGGGGGATATTTCAAATTGAGAACGTTGTCCCCACACGCGTGGGGGTGAACCGAAGGCCGAGGAGGAGCGGCTGAAGAAGCAGGAGTTGTCCCCACACGCGTGGGGGTGAACCGTCGTCGAAACACGTCCCGCGCCGACTGCACCCGTTGTTCCCACACGCGTGGGGGTGAACCGTGGTACCCGCCGGAGGGCAAGCAGGTGTGGGCGTTGTCCCCACACGCGTGGGGGTGAACCGTTTCGTGATGTTGCCAATGCGCGCGCCCATGTCGTTCTCCCCACACGCGTGGGGGTGAACCGATCTGTGCCGCGAATTTGCTAACCCCCACTGCATCGTCCTACATTTGTGGGGCTGGACTCTGCGATTCTCACATTTGTTCACGGTTATATCCCTACGCCTCTACCTCTTTAATCTTCAATCACCCCACATTGCAACGCCATCATTGACAAAAAAAACTTCCTCTTGTATACTTTGCTCCGCTCGGCGAGGTAGCTCAATGGTAGAGCAGGGGACTCATAAGCCCTTGGTTGTGGGTTCAAATCCCTCCCTCGCCACTTTTTGTGGGACTTTGCCCCAACCGGTGGCGCTCGCGGTTTTAGCCCGCGGGCGTTTTGTTTTTCTCAATACCAACCTTTTACCTATGTGGTAAGATTGCCCCATGAGCACAATTTCTACCCCCGTAACTCAAACTTTGGATAGGTTAGGCATTCCATATCGCGTTGTGCGGCATGAGCGCCATCCAAAAACGGCCGAAGAGGCGGCGCAGTGGCGCGGTCAAAAGCCCGAGCAAGTGGTGCGAAGCCTGCTCTTCCGTTTGGAGGACGGCAGTTTTGTGATGGTGCTGATTCCGGGGGGCTACCGCGCTCATTGGCCTACTTTGCGGCGTTACCTCGGTCAGCGGCGTATCACAATGGCAAAGCCCGAGGAGGTGCTGCGCGTCACCGGTTTCCCCATTGGGGCGGTTGCACCGGTTGGCACCGCTACCGACCTCCGCGTGCTCGCCGATGAGCGCATCTTCGCCCAGC
This sequence comes from Desulfurococcales archaeon, assembly GCA_027022365.1. Lineage (GTDB taxonomy): Archaea > Thermoproteota > Thermoprotei_A > Sulfolobales > Desulfurococcaceae > JAADCY01. The sequence goes on from JALVYU010000001.1 coordinate 4,928, forward strand.
CCGAAATTTCAATGGGCGTCGGGGTCCACAAAGCGGCGGTCATACTTTCCCCCGATGGCTTGAAGCAGGCCCTGCCGCAGATGGAAATCGGCGCGTTCGCGGAGCCAAACCCGCGTTCGTAGGAGACCCGCGTGAAGCGAGTGTTTCCCTTCACCCTTGGGGTGTTGGTTTTGCTGGTGCTCGTCGGCGCAGTGGTGGCCTATGAGCAGGCGGCGCGCGTCACCGCCGTTTTCCCGGCCGATGGCGCTGCCGTGGCAACCGGCAGCGTGGAAATACGCATTACCTTTTCGCACCCCCTCACGGTGCAAGACGTGCAAAAACGGGTGCGCTTTTCGCCCAACGTTGGGGGAAAGTGGCGCGTGGAAGGGAAAACTGCCGTCTTCACGCCGAACATGCCTTGGCGGGGAGGCCAGACGGTCACGGTGGA
>JALVYU010000002.1 GCA_027022365.1 Desulfurococcales archaeon
ATGTTTTGCCTTCAACGGTTTTATGGAATGTGGCGGCTTTCCTTTCGGGCGTGACGGGTTTGTTTATCGGCATTGTGGTGATGCAGAGGTATTTCAAGCGAAAGTAGAAAGAAGGGAAAACCACAGATTACACAGATTGACACAGATTTGTTTCTGCGGAATCTGCGGTTTCAGTCATTCAATCGGTGCAAATCTGTGCCGAGCGGTGGATGATAACGCAGAGACGCAGAGAAAGCAAAGGGCGCAAAGAAAAAATTTCTGTGTATTCTGTGGCGATTCTGTGTTTTTCTCCAATCGGTGTGAATCTGTGCTAATCGGTGGATAAAAACCACAGGTTAGCACAGATTTTTCTGTGAAATCCGCGAAATCTGTGGTTCCTCCTTGCCGAGGCTGAACAGCCTACCATTTTTCAAAAACTCGTGCGGCATACTCAGAAACCCCAAAGCAGTCATGTACAAACTTACTGACAAAGAGAAGAAGTTATTGCAAAGAGTTTCCTCCTCGTATTACATGGAGCCAATACTCGGCGAATTAGCAAAGAAAAGCGGCTTACGGCGAAATGGGCTACGGTATGCCTTAGCCTCCTGCAACAAAATGGCTGCTCAAAGATGGAAGAAGGCTTTTGATCACTTGCATGAAGTGCTGGTAAATTCACAGGGTAAAGTTGAACTCTTGTTGGAGGAACGTCAGAGGAAGGGAGAAATCAAAAGTAAAGACCAAGCCCGTAAGAGCATCGCTGGAAATGCTTTCGCCAATTTGCTCATTTACACTTTCCTTCGCAACAAAGAATGCGAAAATATCCCTCCGCACATTTTTATCAATAATCGGGTTTCAGAAGTCAAGGGTTTCCAAAACCTGGCTGTAATTCAAGTTGGTGATGAGACTCAGAAGCCTGATGTGGACGTGGTTGTTTACACCGTCAAAGACGACGGAGTGGTTGATAAGAGCATAATTTTGTCACTCAAAACCTCTTTGAGAGAGCGGGTGGGGCAAACTTACAAATGGAAGTTGCTGCTGGAAATTGCGACAACGGATAATCCTATCAAAGACAAGTATGGAATAAAATATGCGCTGGGCAACCCGCCCCTTGTTTGCTTTGCTACGGTGAATTTTTACGAGGAAATAGACCAACCTCAGCACAGGGGTATGTTCAAATTCTTTGACGGGGCCTTTATAGCTAAGCCGATTGAACGGGACTTCATAAAGCCGCTTTCTGCATTGGTTGACTTTGTAAGCGAAAGGCTGAGCTGAAATGGTGCTCGTAAAAATCCGAGATGAGGAATGGGACTTTAGGTCGGCAAACACTCGCCTGCACGTCCACGTGCTTCATGCCTACCCTGCGATGATGATTCCCCAAGTTGCCGGGAGGATATTGGATGAGCTTGGGGCAAGCGCGAGGCTTTTGTTTGACCCTTATTGCGGCACCGGCACTTCGCTTGTAGAAGCAAATCTGCGCGGTATAGATGCTGTCGGCACCGACATCAACCCTCTGGCGAGGCTCATAGCCAA
>JALVYU010000003.1 GCA_027022365.1 Desulfurococcales archaeon
TCTACAGAGTACTCGGCTTTGTTAAGCCCGATGCCTACCCAGGACTAGACACGCTGGTCATATCTGACTCAGTAAACAAGCCAGTGCTATATCACGGCCCAGCACCAGTAGTATGGGTTGACGAGAATGGTAAGGCTCATGACCCGGTTAACGAGACATTCCCAGGACTAATAAGAATAGTATGGACCGGTAACACCGCCTATGCAGCAGACAACAACCCGCCAGCCCCAATGGTCTATAACCCATTGTTCTATGGTAAGGGCACTGGAAACCACACCTTCGTACTGCTAGCAGCCGAATATCATCCGAGTACCAAGAACATCATTGTGGTGAGCGGTGAGTCTCCCTACGGCGACTACGAGCCTACATGGGCATGGTACTACCACGGAGTAGCGCTGAGCGGCCCAGAATTCGTCACTAACATGATAAGATGGTTCGTGCTCAACGTGTATAGTCACGTAGCTGCCCCAACCACTACGACCACAACCACTACTACAACTACCACGACTACTACAACGACAACCACCACATCATCGCCGGTGCAGACCACAACAACCACAACACCCTCACAAACAACCACAACGCCGCCAGCAACAAGCCCAACACCAACCACGACAACTACAACGACTCCGCCACCAAACTACACGCCGGTACTGATCGCTGCCATAATAATAGCAATAATAATCATCATAGCAGCAATAGCGCTGAGAAGAAGGTAATCCCGAATTAACATTATGTTATCAACAAAAACACTTTTTTCCATTTCAATAAAATTATTGTTCAAACAATTCTCACCAGATATAGTTTCTTACCTTAAATACTAGGATAATTACGAGTACAAGCATTCAGACCATAATCACCAAGTGGTAGTTGAAAGTAAAAACAAAATATTGGGCCGAACCCGTATACATTGGCTGATCAGTAAAAACAGGTAGTTAACAATGTGGACACTTATGAGATATCACGTCCTCGGGAAAGTACTGTTACGAGAAACTAGACAAGTATGATGCATAGTACTGTTTGATATTGATTAGTACTAGTTGTCAGAGAAATAGAAGTCCATTAATGGTATAAAATATGGTATAAAATGATGTAAGACTTCATAGCTTTAATGACGGAACTACAATTCTGGTTGGTATTGCCTGGTATGTGTTCAATGGCAAGCCCTACGATTAGGCATTTTGTCTCCTAATGGGAGCCCGCGGCGTTGGGCTCGGCTAATTTAATTCTTCATCCACATCACTGATAGGAAGAAACATATAAGTCGTGACTAAACCATGTGATATAGTGAACCCTATTAGATTGTTATGAGGATTGAGTTAATAAAAAATAATTTTAATATAAACAGGTCAGCTCATATTACTTCTTCTTTACAATAGCCACAGCGATAATTATAGCTACGACGATAATTACTATTGACGCTATTATCTCTGCTGGAACACCGCCTGATGGATGAGTAGCCGTCGAAGTGGTTGTTGGGCTTGTTGTAGTTGTTGTGGTTGCCGTGGTCTGTGGCGGCACCGTGGTGGTTGTCGTTGTAGTAGTCGTGGTAGTTGTAGTAGTGGTTGTGGTCGTAGTGGTAGTGGTTGAAGTAGTAGTTGTGGTAGCTGTAGTTGTCGGCTTATATCCTGGCGGGTAGAATGTTAGCTTGAAGTCGTAGGTCTTGGTGTTGCCTGCCCAGTCGGATACTGTGATCTTTATATCTGCTGGTAACGGTTTAGTGCCGGACAGGGTTATGGATGCCTGGTAGGTGCCCTTACTGTAAGGTGCTAGTTTAAGTGGTTCGGTCTTTCCGTTAACGGTTATGGTTGCCCTGACGTTCTTTACTCCCCATCCCTCATCCTTGATCGTGAAGAATATTGTGTTTGCTCTGCCGAGTGTTGGGGTTGATGGTATCATTAAACCTATTTTAACTAGAGGTGGCGTGTTGTCCGGTGCGTTGTAGAGTGCGAAGACTAGCTTGCTCTTGGGCTCTAACTTAATATGTAGTGCGACATATAGTCTTCCGTTGATCACCTTGTAAGTTACGATGTTGGCTGATGCATCGCCTTGTGATTCCAACACCTTTAGCCCTGCAGTGTCTCCTGCCCAGGGCAGTGCTAGGAGTATCGTCCTGTTAAGATGTAGTTCTGGAAGGTAGTTCTCGAACCCCATGATGTACGCGTGGGGGGCATAATGATAGAATCCGTAGTAGTACTGGTCGTCCTGTACCTTGTAGTTCCAGTTCGGAGTTATTTTGGGTAGTGTGACTGGTATTGAGTTATAAACCTGGTACCTGCTGACGTTCTTAAAGCCCACGAAAGTCGGTGGTGCGTAGGGGAATGTTAGGTTGAAGGGCTTAACCTGTACTCTGACATACTGTAATCCCTGGTACCTCCCTGTCCCGTGAGCTAGTGTGGTTGTTGTTATGAAATACGTTGTCCAGCCTGTCCACGTTGAATGGTACTCGACATACTGATCCCTATGAATGTGCCCTGCTAAAACGATGTTTACATGGTATTCTTCACATAGCTTCAGGAAGTATCTGGCGGCGGTTAGGTTTGTTCCCCAGTAGTAGCTGATCGCGCTCTGCCTGTACTTGTGGGGGTCGCCGAGTATCGGTGAGGTAGTGTTCCATGTCGCAGTTATTTGTCCCTGGTAATAGAATACTGGGTGGTGGAACTGTATGATCTTTATAGGTATATCCTTGTATTTCTCTAGGATCTGTGTCAGCCATTTTAATTCATTCCATGAAGGATAGCCGTCCTCTCCGCGAGTGTTTAATGCTATGAGGAGGATGTTCTGGCCTATAATCCTATACCAGGTTGTCTGGCCATAGTATTTGATGAAGTTACCGTTAGGATAGTCATGGTTGCCGGGGTTTAGGAACACAGGTAGTGGGTAAAGGAACGCGTACCTGAAGGCTCTTGATTCCTGGTATTGTGTTAGTGCTTGAGTGTCAGCCTCGTCGCCAGTATCTATGACTATGTTGGGGTGCAATAGCTGGGCCAGTATTTCGCCGGCAAACCTCCTATACTGCCCGATGGTCTCATTGGGGTGCCCTGTTCCAAAGTGTAGATCGGTCATGTGGACAAATGTAAGTACATCGAACGGACCACTGATCACCCATACGCTCCTAGGTACTAAGTATTCCTTTCCTCCCCCCTCTAGTACTAGATCATATAGGGCCGGCTTAACATCACTAGGTAGCTTCACCGTGTATTTAGCACCGCTACCTGTTACGGTGACAGTGTATTTCAGCTCTACCAGCTTATCGTCCTCGAGTACGACCGTGTAGATGTATCCCTGGCTCACCGACACGCTTGTCTTGAAGGTGACGCTGAATGTTCCGCCAGGCAGTACTACTGCTGGATGGCCTGGGCTAGGATCTAGTGTTGGGAGTTCTTTGACATATGCTGTTATCGGTGGCAGTGTATTTGCTGTCTCTGCACGGGCAATTCCCTGTAATGATGGCGATATTAGGGCGATTATCATGAGGGCGAACAAGGTGACAAACAACAGCTTCCTGGTTCTAGCCATAATGGATACACCTCTCCCCTTAGGAACCTCTAGTTATTTCTTGTATCATAGAGGTAAAAAGTAAATTCTTTGGTTCAAACAGTTCTAGTAGTTCCTCAAAGGATTAGACGTATAAACGGATATTTTGATCTCGCCGTTATTGGGGGAGTAGACCATGAGATGGACAATCATTTCATTATTCCTGCTCATGCTTATACTCGTTTCGACAGTACCACTCGCATTTATGGCTGGGCAACAAAGGGATTTGTTCAACTATACGTGGGTACGGACTAGGACTGTGCATGCTCCAGCGGTAACAAGCGAGTACGGTCCAGGTGTAATGACCACGATCAACGTGACAGTAGCTTATCCAGGACACGGCAACATATTTTTCAGAACATCGCCTCTCACCGAGCTCGACATGCAGGCGACAGCCCAGATCGCCGTCATGGTCGCCTGCAACGTGCTAGGCCTAAACATGAACAATTATGACTTCTACATATCGGTCAATGCCGGAAGCATCATCGTCGGAGGACCTAGTGCTGGCGGGATAATGACCGTCGCAGTAATGGCAGCTCTAGAAAACGCTAGCATTAAGCCGGGGATAACAATGACGGGCATGATAAATCCAGACGGGACAATAGGGCCTGTAGGCGGATTAAAGGGCAAGTTAGAAGCAGCTGCTGAGGCGGGGTACAAGTACTTCTTGATCCCCATGGGGCAGCGAGTAATACTTGTCCCTAACATTACGTACCAGCAGATATTCCCAGGCATATTCGTGAGTAGCGTGAAATATGAGAAGATAGACCTTGTTAAGCTCGGCAAGGAGCTCGGGGTAAAGGTTGTCGAGGTATCGAATATTAGGCAAGCCTACTATTACTTCACAGGAGTCAACCTGACGATCACTGCTACGAAAATACCGGCCAGTGCTACCGAGAAAATAGTTGGTCTCGTGAAGGACAATACGCTAGAGATCATAAATGCCACAACATACTATATCAACGCAACAGCTAACCTGGCAAAACTCGTCCCGCCCGCTGCTGCAAACGTTATTGCTGGGATGACTAACGAGGCGAGCAAGTTATCCAGTATAGCAGCAAAGCTCCTCGGGGAGGGGGAATTCTATTCAGCGAGAGCAGAGGCGTTGTCTGCGCTCCAAATAGCTTCACAGGCCTACCTTATCGCGAATGGATTGATAAGCAGGGACAGCTTTATCGATATAATCAAGAGTGTTAACCAGAGCTCCGCGAACCTCTATAAACAATACAGCGTATTGGCTAATAAGCCTGAGATCCCAGTGCAGGGGTTGGGGGCATTAATGGTTCTAGGAATAAACGTTAATGAGATACGGCAGGATATTGAGAAAGCCGCGAAGTACCTTGGTAAAAACGATCTAAGTGATGCTGTGAACGCCTTATCAGATGCTATAACGAGAAGCCATTCGGCACACCTCTACCTGAGAATAGCAAGTGAACTAAGCGGTGGAATAACCGCTGACAAGTCAGCCCTCGAGAAAGCATCACTAACACTTTATGGTGTAGCGAGAAGCATATATGCGTACGCCTACACGCTCGCCAAAGACATCAACGCTAATCCAAGTTCTCTTCAGAAGAGCGGCGACTTCCTAAGCAAGGCGGCTGAAATGATCACGTCTGGCGACTACGTGGCTGGGCTTGGATACATTATAGACTCGATAAGCTTAGGGGTGACAAGCATACATGAATTGTTCACTGTGAACAATGTTGAGGCATTATCGGTAATCAGCGACCTAAGACTTAATGCTTTACAGAACATCGAGCGTCTTATATCGCTCGGGATAACACCGTATGCATCAATAAACTATTATCTCCTAGGAGAACAACTAGCCGGAACAAATAATACAGCCACAATACTTTTCTGCTACATCAAATCTTCAACTATAGCAATGATACAGGATATGCTAATCACAGCGTCCAAGACCAATACATCAATGGAGACCGCCACAGCCACACCCACCCCGACAAGAACTCCCGCCACCCCTACAACTACATCAGTACCCTGCATAGCTAATCTAACCATAGTCCCAAGGACAAACAATAACACGCCTTACGGCCTTATACTAGCAATAATAGTGGTTCTAATGATCGCTGCCTTCATCGTAGGCTACGGAGTGGGCAGAGTATCTGGAAAAACACATTAGTTTTTCAAATCTCTACCAAGAAAACAATTAGCGACGAATCGGTTTCGGTGAGGAGTCGTGTCTGAGACAAAGTATGTAGCCATAGCCGCAGTAAGCGAGGATCCCAGCCCAACGCTCATAAAGAACGCCGAGGAATTTCTCGATAAAATAGCACCCTTTAAAGAGATCATAAGGATCATACTGGGAGGTTACTGGGGACTAATGCGTGTGATCGCTGATAAGGCCGCCGAGAAAGGCTTTACCGTGATATTCACGTTGCCCGAGAACCCCCCTGCAATGCCTCCCCGTAGGAAGGAATTCATACCAATCATAACTGATCTAGGGTTCCAGTCGAGAAGCACTGTTATGTGTAGAACTTGTGATGTACTAGTTGCTATGGGTGGCCGGATAGGCAGTATTTTAGAAGTCCTACTAGCGTATGACTACGGAAAACCATCCATCGTCGTGAGATCGGGGTATGATACCGATAAGCTAGAGAAGTGTTTTTCCCGCTACGTGGATAAGCGTAGAAAGGCGCCTATCTACTATGTTGGCTCAGGCTCTGAAGCCGCTGAGAAGGTGTTGAAACTCCTAGGTATTACCATGTAATGAACTGATTTTTATCATTAATTTTTTATCATACTTTATGAAAATGTATCATTAATATGCAACAGTATACATAAATTACAATGATTTTCCTAGTTATTATAATTTGATCAAATTATTACATATCTTAAAATAACATTATATTTTTGATCATTTCTAAAGAGTAAGTTCGTCCGAAAAAATTAAGTATGAAGCCACAAAATACTTATCAGTTGAACCTAACACTTCGGCTCCTTTGCACATACCTCTATTAAATCCCCAGCCTTAACGGTCAAAAACCCTATCGTCTGGTCGGGTGAGATTATGAAGTATTGCAGGGCATTGTCTAAGACGGCCGGTATAGTGATAGCGATCATAATCATAATAGGCATAGTCGCTGGAGCGTATTACTACATTTCACATAAACAGATAACGACCACTAAGCTGATCACGTTCGTACCCCTCACAGGCGATTTCAATAAGGACATCATAAACATCGGCAAAGCACTCGAACAGGACGGCGTCAAGACAGTGCAGCTCAGCGTATGGAGCGGTGGAGACCCAAACAGCGTCATGAGGATCTACGGCGTAGTCGAGGCAGCATACAGGATCAACAATATCTGGAAACAGAACAACATCAACGTAGAGATCAAGGTTACGACGCGGTACGTGAGTAATCCTAATGACGTCTATGAGGACTACATCAACAAGTGGAGTCTAGGACAAGCACCAGATATCATGGCTAACGGGTACACCTACATCGCCAGCTTAGCCTCAGAAGGATACATACTAGATCTAACACCGTACTTGAACAACTATACTAGCTTCCTCAACCAGTTCTATCCAACGCTCATCGATGCAATGAAATGGAACGGCAGGATCTACGGCATACCACAGGATACGGAGGCACGACCATTATACATTAGAAAAGACGTGGCAGCATGTGCCGGCTTAGATCTGGCAGGCCTTGCCGAGAAGATAAAGAACGGACAGTTTACATGGAGCGACCTATACAAGTGGGCCCTGAAGGTCAAGGAGAGCGGCTGTGCGCCGTGGGGATTGATACACAGAAAAGGATCAGCACATCCTGATCTAATACAGTTCATATATGCCTTCGGCGGTAAGCTCTACGATGAGAAGACAGGTAAACTAGTGTTCGATAAAGCCGCTGTCTACAAGTGGTTCGTGGTAGAAAAGACCTTCGCCGACCACGGACTACTACCACACGACATGATGTCATGGGACTGGGCAAAGCAGATACACCCAACAGTCGTTGACGGCAAGACACTGGCGTTCATCGGAGGTACATGGCACTGGTTCGAGTGGCAGACCAAGGCATACTACACTGATCCGAAGACGGGCCAGCAGAGACCACTGACAGCTGAGGAAGTGCACAAGTTCTTCTACTACACACTGTTCCCGAGCGGCATCAAGGGCAAGCCGGGATTAACGCTGAGCCAGCCATTCGCATGGATGATAAACAGTAAGGCTGGCGAGCAGAACCCGAACTACGATAAGCTCAAGGATCTTTACCATGAGCTAGTATTCCTCGTTGTTGTGAAGGCCAGCGATCCCGACATCGTTGCTATCCACAGTCTGATATCAGGGCACCTACCCGTAACCAAGACAGCTGCAGAGCTAATCAAGAACCAGACATGGGTTAATGAGCTGAAGAACCTGAAAGTAAAGCTAGACCCCGAAGTACTCAACAACATTAAGAACATCATAGAAAAAACAGTCAATCCGCTCAACGTGCAGTTCCTCGCTAACGTGACATACATGCTAGAGTACACGACTTTCACCCCGAAGCATCCACAGTACCCGAAGCTGGCGTCATTGTTTGCCGATGCGCTTGACCAAGTGCTCCGTGACAAGATGACGCCAGCCCAGGCAGTGAATTACATCGTCGAGAAGATCAATGCTGACCCGGACCTCAAGAAGAGCGTTGAGATCATAGGTGAGATACCACAGAACTGGACCTTCCCATGACCAGGGAGGTGTCGGGGGATATGACTAAATCAAATCTTTTTTCCAAAATAAAGGACTTCATCCATAGTGATGCGTTCATCTTCCTTCTCCCCGCGATCATTCTGATCATAGTCTTCTACCTCATACCCATTGTTGTCTCCGTTTACATGAGTTTTACTCCTTTGAAGAACTGGAACATAGCACGATACATACACGAGTTCGTGGGTTTTGAGAACTATTGGCGTTTCTTCTACATGGTGACCCATGACCCCACGGTTAGGCCTATATTTATCACAACAGTCGTCTTCATACTCGTCACACTAGCCATCAATGTCCTGGGAGGACTCGGATTAGCAATAGCGACTTTCTTCATGGGCGAGCGGGAGGCTAGCTCGACCCAGCTGTTATGGCTCCTACCACGTATGACCCCCATTGCAGTGTACAGTATGATATGGTACTACTTCTTCCACGGCAGTGCGATCGGTACGTTGAACTCTATCTTGATGAGCCTAGGAATAATACATAAGCCGATCGACTGGGGCCAGAGCATCATACCATGGGGGCCATGGATGATCATAATATTTGTTAACGGATTAGTCGGTGTAAGCTACGGCATGATAGTTTTCACGAGCGCGATCAGCAATATACCTAAGGAACTAGTTATAGCGGCGAGAGTCGACGGAGCCAGTAATTGGAGCATTACGAAGAACATTCTCATACCGCTCCTCAAGTGGCACATAGTATATGTTACGACATGGCAGATGCTAAGCCTCCTCACGACATACGACCATATATTCCTGCTAGTCGAATGGGGGCTCGTCAACCGATACTACGGCACGACATGGGCGCTCTACATCTACAACATGGCGTTCACCGCGGCAGAGAAAGACCTGGGGCTAGCAGCGGCTGCGGGAGTGATACTGGTAATCGTCGGAGCACTACTAGGACTACTCGCCCTGAAAATACTTGGGTTCGAGAAAATGGTGAAGGAACCGAGAGGTGATATCTAGTGTCGGCGGGGCTACGCGACATAGAGCTGAGGAGCAGGAAAACAGAGATACTCATAGTCGTGACAGTACTGGTATTTTCGATACCATTGATACTCGGCTACAGCCTCCTAATACTCTCAAGCTTCAGCAAAGAAATGGTGACAAACCTAAATCCTAGAGACTTCATACCGACGCTGAGGAACTGGATCCTCTTCTTCGAGGGGAGGACAGCAGTATTTGGAGGTATAAGGGTCAATATATGGCATATCGTCCTCAACACGCTCATCGTAGCCCTAGGGGTCTCGTTCCTGGTAACCCTCGTGGGAAGCATGACAGGCTACGCGGTGTCAAGGCTAAGATTTAGCGGTAGGAAGAAGTTCATGGCGCTCCTCATGCTCCTCCACGCATTCCCCGGAAGCGTGATGGTCGTAGGCATTTATTTCCTATACCTAATGTTCCTGCCCTCATACCAGATGGTAAGACTATATAGTTTCTTCTTCGTGATAGTGGCCCGCGCGAGCCTCGAGATACCGATGGCCACGTGGCTGATGAAGGGCTTCTTCGACATGATCCCTTGGGAGGTTGAATGGGCCGCGCTAGTAGATGGTGCTTCAAGGCTCAGGGTGTGGAGGAAAATAATATTACCTATGGTAAAGCCTGGCGTCGCGGCGGTGATGCTCTTCGGATTCCTGGCGGGCTGGATGGACATAATCTATGTTAGGACATTCCTCGTAGACCAGACACTGGCAACGTGGATAGAGTCCAATATCAACGCCGAGTACAGCTACCTACCACTCGTAGCAGCTGCTGGAACATTCTATCTCCTCCCAACAATAATCTTCTTCCTCCTCGCCCAGAGGCTCATCTTCACGATCAGCGCGACCGGTGTTAAGGGGTGATCATGTAATGGTGGTCGTAAGACTGATGAACGTGACCAAGGTGTTCAGGACAGGTGTCGTGGGCGTCAAAGACATTAATCTGACCGTGAACCATAAGGAGTTCATGGCACTCCTGGGGCCGAGCGGGAGCGGTAAATCCACAACCCTCTACCTCATAGCGGGTATCTATAGGCCGAGCTCGGGCAAGATATTCTTCGATGACCGCGACGTGACGAATCTCCCGCCAAAGGACAGGAACATAGGGCTCGTATTCCAGAACTGGGCCCTATACCCACACATGAGGGTTTACGACAACATAGCATTCCCCCTCAGGATAAAGAAGCTTCCCGAGAACGAGATAAGAAAGAAGGTTTTAGAGACGGCTAAAATGCTTAGAATAGAGAAACTACTTAACAGATATCCCTGGCAACTCAGCGGTGGTCAGCAGCAGAGAGTAGCCATAGCCCGCGCCCTTGTGAAGGAGCCCGACGTATTACTGCTGGACGAGCCGCTCTCCAACCTGGACGCCCAGCTAAGGATAAGTGTTAGAGCAGAGCTCAAGAGACTGCAGAAGAAGCTAGGAATAACGACGATCTATGTCACCCACGACCAGGCTGAAGCACTGGCTATGGCGGACAGGATAGCCGTGATCAACAATGGTAGGATCATACAGATCGGTACCCCCGAGCAGGTCTACACGAAGCCAGCAACAGTATTTGTCGGAGGATTCCTGGGCAATCCACCCATGAACTTTATAGAGGGAGAAATAGTTGAGGAGAAGGGCAAGCTCTACATAGTCATCGCAGGCCAGAAAATCTTTGCCCCCGCACACTACGAGCCAATAATAAGGAGGGGAGGATGGAGAAAAGTAGTGGTCGGGTTCCGCCCCGAGGACACGATGATACTACCAGAATGCAGGGACAGGAACGAGTGTGTTAAGGGGAGGGTCTACGCTGTTGAGCCCATGGGGAGAGAATACATAGTCGTCGCTGACCTTGGCGGGGAACTGGTTAAAGCAATAGTGCCCAGAACACTCGTGCTGACCGATGATCAAGAGATATGTCTTTGCCCATCCCTTGAGAAGATAGTCTTATTTGATCCTAAGACCGAGAAGAGCCTCGAGGTACTAGCTGCTGAGAAGGAGTGAGACAATTATTTCTTATAGCCATACCTAATTCTCGCCCATATCCTCTCGAACAAGTAATATGCTGGTATCTTGACCAGGACTTCTAGTACACCGAACTTAAGTCCTAGGACAGGGTTTCCCGTCAATACATATATGATCAGCGGGGATACTACAAATGACTGATAGAACCTATATGATACTGCTTTGATAAGGCTACGCTTACTGTTCTCGCGTGGTTTTGCAATAATTTTTGTGACGTCGTCATCCTTTATGGTCTTTAACTCCAAGCCTATCTTCTCCGCGTAGCGCCGGAGTTCTTCCAGTTTTTCTCTTGAACCGTTCTCGACAACTATTGTTACGGCCATTTCTCGTCCCTTTAATTAATTTTAATTAACCGCTTCTTAATTAAACTTAATTAAGAACCATATAAAAACACAGCGACCCTAAGTGTTACAAGTACAAACAATACATTATCCCTTATAATACCTGAGAACAGGCTATGATTAGAAGAAACGGTGTATTATATGATTAGGAGATAAAACTACACTCTACATATTATTGGCGGGAGCAATCCTGGCCGCAATAGCCATAGGCTTACTTGCTTACAATGCACAGACGGGAACATACAATAATGAAACAAACAATGAAGTAGCCATAATAACCAGTAACAATGAAACCGTATCACCAGCCATCACTAGTATCGAATTGTCTGGCTCCTGGCATGGAAGATACAACAGTAAATCCGGGAGCGGAGAATGGATGTCCACGTTAACCGAGAAGGACGAGGACCATTATGTGGGAGAACTAATGACGAATGATCCATACTCGACACGAGGTGAGAAGATTCCGGTAATGGTTCATGTGACAGGCGAGACAATACTGACCTACATACCAGCTCTCGAGATGAACATTACAGGGAGAATAGTGGACGGAGAGCTACAGGGTACATGGAGGCTTTCCAACGGCGCAGATCAGGGTGAATGGAGAGTCATGAGAGGGGCGACAGTAATAACAGACACAGAGACACCCGCAATCATGATTACTACCTCGAAGGAAACAAGTACCATGGAGGCTAACCCATATAATAGTGCCTAAGAGGTCAGCCCGACGAGCCAAGAGCCATATAATAAGATCGTGATAGACATGAAGAGGATGTTGGCATAGATAGTCGGATGAGCTAAATTGACCCACGTGGTCTCAGGTAGTGCCAGCAGGATGTACGTTGAATACATTGTCAAGATCGAGATCGTTCCCGGAAAATACAGCGTGGATAAAATAGGCTCAATGCTCATAGAAATGGGTTACACCGTGACGACATAAGCTGATACAAACGATGAATTCGTGATCGTGTTCACCTATATGTACGAAGACAAGGTAACGTATATCACGGTAGCAGGCAAAACTGGTTGCCGGATCGTATCGTTATTAATCAACTATACGTAAGATGACTATCTAGTAAAGGTTTTCTCCCGCTACCAAAACGTTTTGTTTCGGTTCCCTTCACCGACGAGAAACTTATTATTGGATCTTTAATCCAACCCTGTACTCCTTACCCCTATACCTTACTATAAAGCCCCCAGGTATCTCCTCGATCTCGACCGGCTTTTCAACGCCTCCGATACTGACTCTTAGTTTCGCCTTGAACGCGATCCCGGCAACATATAGTATGTTCTCTAGGCCTGGGAGTTCTCTGAATACCTCGATCTTTTCTAGCTTCTTCCTCTTGTACTCGAGGAATCCAAGTACTGCAGCTGTGAGGACGCTTATCTCTTCGGGAGAAAGGCCCGGTGGCAGGACAAGCTTTTCTTCCGCCGGCTTAGCCTCTAGGGGTTTCTCGGCCTTCTCCTTGGTCTCAGGAACTCGTTTTACTGGTTTAGCCCTCTTATAGAATAGGGGCTTGAAGCCGGCCATAATGGCTGCAAGTATGCTTAGGATTACGAATACTACTGTTACCCCTATCACTGTGATCTTGAGGCCCTCAAGCACTTCTGTTAAGATGCTGAGGATCATCTTTTATCACCCTCCTAGAAGGCTCAAGAACACGCCTGCGACGACTGCTGTCCCTATAACTCCGGCCACGTTGGGGCCCATGGCGTGCATCAGTATGTGGTTCTCGGGATCCTCTTCTAGCGCTAGTCTTTGTACTACTCTTGCGCTCATTGGGACGGCCGATACTCCGGCGGCACCAATCATTGGGTTGATCTTCTCTTTGCTGAATAGGTTCATGAGTTTGGCGAACAATACTCCTCCAGCAGTAGCGGATGCAAAAGCGACTATTCCCAGGCCTAAAACCATGAGTGTTTTAGGTGTTAAGAATGTTTGAGCCTGCATCGTGCTCCCGACGCCTATACCCAAGAATATCGTAACTATGTTCATGAGTTCTTCACTGGCCGCTTTCCGGAGCCTTTCTACAACCCCGGATTCTCTAAATAGATTACCTATCATTATCATCCCTATTAGTGGAGCTGCGCTCGGTACTAGGAGGCCGACAACTATCATCGTGATGATCGGGAATATTATCTTCTCTTTCTTCGATACTGGGCGTAGCTGCTTCATCCTGATCATTCTCTCCCTCTTCGTGGTCAGGAGCTTGATGACGGGCGGCTGGATCAATGGGACAAGGCTCATATAGCTGTAGGCAGCCACCGCCGTCGCCGCGAGGAGATGTGGTGCAAGCTTGATCGTTAGATATATCGTTGTAGGACCATCTGCTCCACCAATGATACCTATGCTAGCGGCCTCCTTGACATTAAACCCCAACAGTAGTGCAAGCAACATCGCCACGAAGACTCCTATTTGCGCGGCGGCGCCGAGCAAGAGGCTCTTAGGATTAGCTATGAGGGGGCCGAAATCAATCATCGCGCCTAGGCCCAAGAATATGAGAAGCGGTACGACCTCTGTGTCTATAAGGTAGTGCTTCACGAGGTACAAGAACCCTGTTGGGGGCTGCGTAAGCCCTGTTAGGGGCAGGTTTACCAAGACGGCTGTGATGCCTATCGGCAAGAGGATGAGCGGCTCATAATTCTTCTTCACCGCAAGATATACTAGGCCGAGGCCTATCAGGATCATCACTATGTTGCCGACGGTGATGTGCAGTATACCAATGTTCTGTGCTAGTGCTGTGAAAACATCCACATCGTTCACCGTCTAATGACGTGTTGAACATTAATTGAATATATTACGGAGAAATTAAAGCTTTGAGTTAAATCGGATCACAAATAGGTTTATCGTGTCCAAAATACATTCTTCATACTGGAAGACCGCGCTGGTGATCTGCTTATGTTCGACCCAAAAGAGATAAGAAAAGACTTCCCCATCCTCGAGAAAAAAATACATGGTAGACCGCTGATCTACTTCGACAACACGGCCACGACGCAGAAGCCACGCCAGGTCATAGAGGCCATAGTTGACTTCTATACCAAGCACTATGCGAACGTGCATAGAGGCCTCCACACGCTGAGCCAGGAGGCGAGCCAGCTCTACGAGGAGGCCCACGAGGTTCTCGCCAAGTTCATCAATGCTTATTCATGGGAGGAGATAGTGTTCTGTAACAATACAACCGATGCAATAAACATTATCGCCTACGGGTGGGGCCTTAAGCATCTCCGTGAGGGAGACGAGATAGTGATAACGGTAATGGATCACCACAGCAACATGCTTCCATGGAGGAACGTGGCAAAGCTAACCGGCGCGAAGATAAAGTATGTGGACATAACCGATGAGGGTTACCTAGACTACGAGGACCTCGAGAAAAAGATAACGGAAAAGACAAAAGTAGTGGCTTTCCCCGTCATGAGCAACGTCCTCGGGACGATAAATGATGTTAAGAGAATCGTCAAGCTAGCCCATAGTGTCGGAGCAATAGTCGTAGCGGACGGTGCTCAGAGCGTACCCCACATGCCAACTGATGTTAGGGCGATGAATGTGGATTTCCTAGCCTTCAGCGGGCATAAGATGCTGGGACCAACAGGGACGGGTGTCCTCTGGGGTAGGAAGGATATTCTCGAGGACATGATGCCCTTCAAGGTAGGGGGAGACACGATCAAGGATGTGACGCTAGATAATGTTATATGGCACGACCTCCCATGGAGGTTCGAGGCGGGAACACCCAACATTGCCGGCGGTGTAGGGCTCGCCGAGGCTGCCAAGTACTTGATGAGGCTTGGGATGGAGAATGTTAGGGCTCACGAGAAAGAGCTCGTAGCATATACGCTCAAAAGATTCGATGAGCTCGGAGACGATGTGCTACTGACTGGGCCAAGGAATCCTGAGCACCGCGGCGGAGTAATAAGCTTCAATGTCAAGGATCTACATCACCACGTCGTGGGGCAGGCTCTCGACTTGTTCGGCATAGCTGTTAGGACTGGTATGCACTGCGCTCACCCGCTACATTATAGGCTCGGGCTGAAGGGCACGGTTAGGGCGAGCTACTATATCTACAACACCAAGGAGGAGATCGATATATTCATCGACGCATTAAAGGAGATCATAAAGATGAGGCCCAGCCTGAAGAAGATGAAAGAAGGGATGACCGACCTAATATGTACCGGGACATAAGGTTTTTCGCATCTAAAAACCATGAAGAGTCACATGTTCTTACTCTGGCTTGATATATAGTATCGGCTGGCCAGACTCTAGGTTTTCTCCCTCCTTAGCCGTGACGGCTGATACCACGCCGTCAATAGGGGCGAGTATGTCTGTTTCCATCTTCATTGACTCGAGGACTGCTACTTTCTGGCCCTTCTTGACCTTGTCTCCTGGCCTAACGAGGATCTTTAGTACTTTGCCTGCCATGGGAGAGGATACTGGTTCTCCCTCGGGCTTACCCGCCGTAGTGCTCGTCTTTTCTTCCGCTTTGGGGAGCTGGGCCTGGATTGTGGGCTGTATTAGTGGTAGACTGGTCTTCACGGTCTCGAGCTCGACACCCTCTATGCCGACCCTGTATTCTCTCCCGTCGATCACTACCGCTATTACTTTGCCGTAGAGCCTCGGTTTTTCCGGAACTTCTATCTTGCCCTTTTTACGTAGCTCGAAGAACTCTTTCGCAACCTCTGGAAATAGGCAGTATGTCAGTATGTCTTCTTCCTTCTCGAGGTAGCCATGGCTCTCGACCCACTCTCTGCACTTGTCAAGCATCGGCTCGAGTAGATCGGCTGGCCTAACTGTGATCGGCTCCTCGTCTCCCAGTATTAGCTTCTTTATCTCGGGCTTTATTGGGGCTGGTGGGCGGCCGTAGAGTCCTTTAACGTACTTCTTGGTCTCTTCCGGGATAACCTTGTATCTCCCCATTAAGACGTTGAGGACTGCTTGTGTACCTACTATCTGGCTCAGCGGAGTAACTAGTGGTGGCCATCCAAGCTCTTCCCTGACCCTTGGCACCTCCTCTAAGACCTTGTCGAGCTTGTCGAGGGCATTCTGTTCTCTCAGCTGTGCTATCAAGTTGCTGAACATCCCGCCTGGGATCTGGTGGATTATCACGTCTGGGTTGGGCAGGAGTATTCTTGGGTTAAGGAGGTGGCTATAATTCTTCTCGATCACTTCTTTGAGGTATTTCGATATCTTGTTTATGACCTTCATGTTAATGTTGGGCTTATGCTCTGGGGGCAGCGCATAGTATACTGACTGTATACCGGGCTGGGCCGTGCCGAATGCAAGGGGGCTTATCGCTGTATCTATAAAGTCTGCCCCTGCCTTCACGCTCATAAGATAGGTCGCCACCGCCAGTCCTCCAGTGGCGTGTGTGTGGACGTTTACTGGTACTTTGAATCTTTTCTTAAGCTCGCTTACAAGCTCGTAGGCTACATGGGGCTCTAGTATCCCGGCCATGTCCTTGATCGTAATCGTGTCTACTTCTAGGCTCAGGAGCTCCTCGGCCAGCCGGATATAGTAGTCTACATTGTGGACGGGGCTTATAGTGTAGCACATAGCTCCCTGTACGAGAGCCCCTACCTTCTTCGCGGTCTTTATGCTGACCCTCATGTTACGTACATCGTTTAGGGCGTCGAAGACCCTGAATATATCTATACCGTTCTTGTAGGCCAGCTCAACAAATCTAACGACCACATCGTCCGGGTAGTGCCTATAGCCTACCAGGTTCTGGCCTCTCAGAAGCATTTGTAGCTTGGTGCGCTTAACACGCTCACGTATAAGCCTGAGCCTTATCCACGGATCCTCCTTTAGGAAGCGTAGGGGCGCATCAAATGTTGCTCCTCCCCATACCTCGAGGCTATAGAAGCCAGCGTCATCGATTATCTCTGCTATGGGTAGCAGGTCGCGTGTCCTGAACCTAGTGGCAAGAAGCGATTGATGAGCATCACGCATCGTAGTGTCTATGATCATAGCCAATACTATTTCATCCCCATAACCCTGTTATCAATGAAGCACGTTATTCAACATAATACTTTATGGGATTTTATAATTTATTAATTGAATACATATACAATTCACTCTATTTGAGACTATAGGTTTATTTTGGCCTTGATACAAAGAGATAGTCATACTCTTCACGTATGTATTGGGTGCGAAAAGATATGCGTATTAGAGGCTTTACAGTAGCTGTTATCGTATCCTTAGTATTAGTACTGTTATCAATAGGCACAGCAGCATCAAGCCCCCCCGCATGGGCTAGGCCTGGCGCCTTCATAGAGTACAGACTCACGGGCATTATAGAAGCGAATCCCCCGACAAAAGATCTGCCTCCACACTACTCTGCATACAGTATTGTCAAATTTGAGATCATAAGCTTTAACAACACTATGGCTGAGGGAAGATTCTCCGTACTGGAGAACAATGACACTCTTCATATATTCAAGTCGTTCATGGGCTATGAAGGAATGGAGACGAATGGATACATTAGATGGGATGAGAACTTCACGATAAGATTCCCGCCCCTCTATCTCTCCCCCTCAAAACTCCCGAAGAACGGGCATGTTCATCTACAGCGCATAATCACTGGTAACACATCAGTTACACTGCAGGTTAATGATGCGTGGTACGATACAAGTACAGGTGTGCTATTGAGAGCCGATTACATAGTAGACACAAATGTGACCGGGGGAGAACAGAATGGTAGGTACTTTACACATATCATGTTCGAGCTCGTTGGCAGTAATTTCGTCCCCGGCCACATAAAGAACTATACTGTAACAACCACCCCTTCGACGACTACTTCCAATCAGGCCGAGACCTCTCCGGAGATTGTGAATACAAGTGGCTCTCACGATAATAGTATGTACTACCTTGTCGCGGGATTCCTTGGACTAGGAGTTATAGGTCTCATAGTTTACTATGCTAGAGAAGGACGTAGGAATAAGAAATGACGCCATACTACAATGTATCACTAAATATTTAATCTAATTAGATCCAAGAATTTTTATTCTAAGATTACAATGTAATAATACATGAAAACAACATTATCATTAGTGTTGCCAGAATAAAATACAAAACACGTACACTAATCATATGGGTGCCTAACCTTGAATGCATTAGTGATTAGCCTAGCCAGTAAGCTACATAGCAAAGAATATTATTCAAAGCTCTACGAGAGTTTCAAAAGGTTCTTCCGAAGCCTTGGGGGCATCAAGATTATCGAGGAGCCCCAGTATAGTGTGCCGGAAATACCCCGTGATAATTATGACTTAGCATTCATAGTTATACTTACAGGAGGTACCAGCAGGCTTGCCGAACAGACAGTGAGGAAACTGAACATACCGGTTGTACTCATAGCTCATAATAGACATAATAGCCTGGCCTCAGCCCTGAGTGCTAGGGAGAGGATCAGGAAGCTGGGAGTTAAGGTGTTGCTTGTCCTAGCTAATGACGAATACACTCTAGCCTCTAAGCTAACACCGATAATCAAGGGGATAAGTACGGCCATAGCGTTATCTAAGCTCAGAGTCCTAGAGGTAAATAGAGAGGGCCTCCCCAGTCCGAGGGCCAAGTACTTCATGGAGGTAACCGGCACCAAGGTAGAGGCTGTAAGCTATAAAGAAGTATTGGAGAAAGCAAGGAAGGCTTCCGAGGAGGATCTCAAAGAGATAAGGGATTCTGTAGCACTACACATCGATACATCGGGGGTAGACCAGGAGTATCTCGACAAGGCGCTCAGGATATACTATGCGTTAAGAAACATAGTCCTAGAGAAAGGATACAATGCTGTCTCCATAGACTGTTTCCCGTTCCTCATAGAGTATGGTGTAACACCCTGTCTAGCTGTGGCAATGCTCAACAATGACGGCATACCTACCGCTTGCGAAGATGATTTCTATAGCCTCATAATGCTGTTCATAAGCTTGAACTTCACCGGCAAGCCAGGTTGGATAGCAAATCCGAGCGGCGCAACCGACGATGGATACCTCAGGTTTGCTCACTGCACAATAGCGCCGAGCCTGGGTAAGAGCTGTTACCTCGTTCCACACTTCGAGACCGGTAAACCGTACGCTGTTACATGCAGGCTTTCAGGAAAGAGGTACGTGTTTGGGAGAATAACAACTAATTATACCGGAATAGTATTGTATCGGGGCAAGAAGATCAGTAGCGGATTACTAGAGCCGGGATACTGTAGGACACAACTGGTACTCGATACTGGTCCCCTCGATGTGGATAAGTTTATAGAAGGAGCTGTGGGTAACCATCACGTGTTCATGGAGTGGACCAATGATATAATAGAGGCTTTCAAGGCCTTGGCATGGTGGATGAATTGGCGTTTAGAGATAAGAAACTAGGGGAGATCGGAGAGGAAGAGCTGGTAGAGATCATAATCAAGTACCTCGACCCGCCAAAACCATATGAGCATCTCCCGCCCGGAGATGATGCAAGAGATTTTTTACCTTCTGGCCCAAAGCTGGTCTTCTCAAGCGATGCATATAGTTTCTCGTCTCTGAAACTGCCTTGGAGAACATGGCGTGACGTTGGATGGGCCGGGGTAGTTGGATGTATAAGTGATCATTTCTCTAAGGGATCCATACCCTACGCAGCCATGATAAGTCTGGGGCTCAGCCCGGAGATGAGGCTGGCGGATTTCATTGATCTGATCGAGGGGGTTAGGGAGGCATTATCAGCCTACAATATAGCGTATGCTGGTGGAGACCTCAACTCGTCCAGGGATCCATGGATATCCACTAGCATAATAGGCTCTACCACGGCCAAGAAGCCTCCAAGGAGAAGCGGTGCTAGGCCGGGCGACAAGATAGTGGTCACCGGAATCTATGGTGCTATGGGCATAGTCTCGCTGGACGGGATAAACGAGGCTTCAAGACATAAATGGGTCATTGAGGCTACCAGGAGGCCGAGACCACAGTTCGAGACGAGCATAGTTATAGCGAGTCATTATAGATGGATAGATGCCTCAATGGATGTGAGCGACGGTCTATCCTACACGCTATACGTGATGGCTAGAGAAGCCGGGTTATCAGTGCGGTTAGCCTCTCCTCCCCAACACTTCGATGAGCTCAAAGAATATTGTAGAGGAAGGAGGGATCCGGAAAGATGTGTTATTGAGAGGTGCTTGGCCGGCGGCGAGGAGTACGGTGTTGTGATGGCTATTAATGAGAAATACGTCGGGGAGATAACCGAGATGCTCGAAAGATATAATGTCCCCCACGCCATTATAGGGGAGTTTATGAAGAACGGTGTCCCTGGCGAGATCTTCTGGCGCGGAGAAAAGATCGGAATTGTAAGGTGGGATCAGTTCCTTGGCTGGACGGAAAATTATGGTTAGCTGTAAAACAATATGTGCCTAGGATCTATGCCCCCGAAGATTCTTGGACATATATTACAGGTTGAAGGATCAATATTGTCTATCTCGGCATGGAACTTGCAGACATATTTTCTCGCCAGAACATATAGTGTGAGAGCCGACAAAGAAGCGACGACGTCTCTAACCCCGATCCTGTTGTTTATAACGGAGTCCGCGATGTGATCCAGTGTCTTCACCACGTCGGGATATATTGAGAAATCCACATAGCTCCCTCGTTCGCCCTTCAAGTACCTCGTCACAAGTGATCTAGATAGGCCTAGGAGCCGCGCTATTTCTGCCGGTCTAGCACCCTTGTGTCTCATCCTTACTACTAGGAGCCGTCTTAGGCTCGGATATACATACTTATCTGCTATTGTGAAGACGCTCTTCAATCAGAGCACCATTATTTTCTCCTTTATCTTCTCCGGGTTCTCGACTATGTCGGTCATGTCTTCGACTATCTCTAGAGTACCCATGTATTTACCCTTATCATTCCTCACGCCGACTATTAGAACCCTTATTATTCTTCCTCCCATTTTTGTCCAGAATTCTCTATAGGTTAATCCCTGCTTCTTGAGGAGCTCGACATTCTTCATCACGTACTTCTCTAGTCTCGGTGGGTGGCAGTACCCTATCTTCCTCCCGATAATGGTTTTGCTACGCGGGAACCCCATTGCGAGCTTGCTCGTCGTGAAGAATCTAACCCTGTCATTGTTGTCGGCGTAGGTCATCTCGAGCGGTAAGTGTTTGAATATGCTGATTATTTCTTCTTGTCGAAGGAAGCCTGTCTCTAGATCTATATCGTCGTCCCTCACGACCCTGTATTTATCCGGTGTGATCTCTCCCACCGCCTTCTTGATCTCTGGCGGTAGTTTCTCGAGTTTATCTGCTGGTATCTCCCCCGTGATCATGTATGGGTACACTGGCTTTGAATGTGGCACCCATTTCTTCTCCGATGATACAATGTATCCGAACTCCTCGGCTAGTTCATGTATTGCGGCCCACTCTCCCTCGCTTAGTAGAGTCCAGGCCGTGGGATATAGGATCTTATTCTCTCTGAACGCTATGTCGGCTATATCCATGGATATTTTTGCGAGGGTTTCGGCTAGCTTGTCTATTCCTTCTACCGTCTCGGGCTTCTCGCCGAGGATCTTCCTCATCTCTACTATTACTTGGTCTTCCCTGCCCCACAGTACTCTCGGGATAGCATCTATTCCTCGCTTCTCGAGGTAGGGGAAGAGGAGCATCTGGTTCTTCCTGTAGTGTTTCCTGATCATGTCTTTGAGGTTACCGAGGATATTGAAAATTATGCCGAGATACCTTTTCTTTTCAGCTATATTCCGAGCATTCTTAATGGCCGAGGCGTATAGTGATAAAGCTTCCGCTGTCTTCATTATCTCGATATTTTCTCTCATTAGTAGATCGAGCGGATGTCCCTCGGGAACCCCTTCCAGCTCCTGTGTGGTGAGATATTCTCGGAACATGTCTACGTGGATATCGCAGACTTTAAGAATGTCTTCCGGCTTTACTCCTTCACGTATGAGCTGTTGTTCAATGAGTGCTATTTCGAAGGGACTTATATCCCTAAGTATTTCCCTGTATTTCTGCTTGAGTTCCTCAGGGTCTGCGCCCATGGTTATTTCTTTGAGTATCTGTTTTACCAACTGGATTTTTTGCTCCCGGGTCATAATTGACACATGTCAACACCGTGACTGACTCTATCTATAACCACTATTAAACATACCTAAACCTATATGAGGAATGTGTCCCCGGGGCTTGGTAGTTCTCTGCGCGCGTTCTCGAGGAGCTCCAAGTAGTATTCCCGATCATATGTTCCCCTGTACTCGAGCGTGGGGATAAGCTTTCTCCCCGGCCCGACAATATAGGCTGTCTCTATGGCCTTGCTCATCATAAGTACTGTTATGCTACCTGACTGTGTTGATGGTTTCTTTGA
Organism: Desulfurococcales archaeon; assembly: GCA_027022365.1. GTDB lineage: Archaea > Thermoproteota > Thermoprotei_A > Sulfolobales > Desulfurococcaceae > JAADCY01. The sequence continues at coordinate 22,893 of JALVYU010000003.1, forward strand.
AGGACGTGTTATCCTTCTCCTTATGACGAGCTGCCATGCCTCGACGTCTCCATTTCTTATCCTTTCTGCGTACTCGTCGAACACATGGTATGCTTCTCTCAACATGTCCCTCAACGCTATGGGATCATCTGCTCCTCCAAGAATCCTTATTGCCTTCTCTTGGGCCTCCTTAATTATTGGTGGTGTATCCTTCCTCGCAGCCATAACCCCCTTGATCTTCACGTCGCCGTTCTTTAATGCACCATAGTACCTGTTGGCTGCTCCGAGGCCTTTCTTTGTTAGGGGTATATAGAGCCACCTATAGTCTGCCTCGACCTTCGCCTTGAAATCAGTTGCTTTGACCACTAGGTCTCTTAATTCCTCACAGCTCTTATCCTCCGGGTGTTTAACGAATAAGCTATCGACTAGGACGTGGATCACCATGCATTCATTCTCTTCCAGGATCTTTCTGGCTGTATCAATGATGTACCTATCCATACTGGTTACAGTCTCGTGAGCCATTATTGAGCCGAACACGCTTTTCCTATAGCCTAGATAGCCGAAGCTTGCCACCAGTATCCATTTGATAGATGACTGCCTCTCGTCCAGCACCTCTTTTAGCCTTGGATCAATTGTTCTCTTCATTTCCTCCTTTATCTTCTCCCTGAGATCCACTAGCCTCTCGAGGACAAGCGAGACTATGCCCCGGCGCTCAAAACATATCTTGTGGCCCGTGCCGGGTAGTCTGACGGCGTCACGGCAGGAGGGATCATCGACTGTTTCCCCACTGATATTATACTTGGCTATTATGCTGGGGTAGAGGCTGTTGAAGTCTATCTGGCATACCCCCCAGTACAGGCCTGGCCGGGGAGTGTAGACTGCTCCCCCGCGATCATACTGTAGTAGCTCACGTAGGGGTCTCCAGGGCTCGACCCTGCCGTGCCCGGGGACTACCAGGTATTTCTTCTTCCTAGCCTCGAGGGCCTCTATTGTGGTCAGTACCCTACCTATGCTGGTGCCGCTGAGCATTCTCAGAGGTGTATAGCTCAGCCTGCTCCACATGACGAGGCCGTGGTATCCAGTGAATGATGCCGACCTGTCTATTCTCACATGGGATATCCTTGATGCCTCGAAGCCCCTGGATACAAGCTCCGCTATCGTTGAGGAGGAAACTATGAGTACATCGTAGTGTTTCCCACTTAGATATACTGGTAGCTCTTCCGCCGCCACCCTGTCTTCTCCCCATTCACCCTTTATGATGACATGTGTAGCGAAGCCAAGGCCGGGGACCTCTATCTCTCCATAAACCTCTATTATCTCGGCCCACTTGAACGGGGGGATCGACTCGTCATCGAGTACCTCGGCCCTCCTACCATTGATGCTTATGAGCGAAGAGGGCTTGGCCCCGAGCCTCCACAGGGCCTCAACGAGGGGGTCTGGCACAGTATTTACGGGTTCGCCAGCCCCAAGCCTCGGGGCCTGGGAGAGCATCTTCTTCAACACGTAGTAGTCGCTTGTCTCGAACACGACTATGTCTGTACCTCTACGGTAGTAGGGTGGCTCGAGCCATTCCTCGACCCATGCCTTCCTGACGTACCGGGAGCTCATAAGGTCTCTGGCCAGGTTCTCCGAGGGGACCCATGGCTTGATGTATCCTCTGAACCCCGGGTCTATTCTCACACGGATGATTCTATCCCTGTCTTTCAGGACTAGATCTAGTCCGCCCCCGTGAAGGGGGAACGCGTCGAGGAGCCAGCCCCGGGGCATATTTCTTCCTCACTGGTATTATTGATCATCTATCCTATTATCGTTTTTCATCAGCCGTTTTAACACTCCTAAGCCCGATAATTCTCCTAAGCATGTGGAGGACTATTATCTCGAAGGGGTCGGGGGGAGGCGAGACGTGGAGGTAGGCCGTGATGGTCTCCTCGATACCATCGAGGAGAGATTCGAGGACGGCTGCTTCGCCGCGGGGCAGATACCTGATCGTCTTCTTGATCCTCTCTAGCTCCCTATAGACAGCCATTCTGTAAGACGGCGTTGTACGCCCCACGGCCCCCATCCCTCAAGCAGTTCTATCGGGAAAGAAGAGCGGAGCCCCTCCCGTGGCCCAGGATACTTCCTCAGGTAGAGGTAGCCCCTATCACCCCTCCTCCTGAGCTCCACCAGTACATGGACGCTGTGGCTATGATACTTGCCCCCCTCGGCGATCCGCCCTAGCCTGCTCTTCGTGTTAAACAATACTACTCTGAGCCTACCCGATAACCTGCGGAGAACCCCCACAATCCTAGTAGCTTCGCGATAGCCTCTAAGACTCTGGGCGATGAATGTGAACGGGTACTTGACCACGAGTGTCCCGGAAGCGTTCTCGAGGGTCTCTAGAACGCCTATCAGGTCATTAGTACGGAAAGCTCTCGAGACCATGATGTTATCGATACTGCCCCCGAGCCTCCTGGTGAGCCTGGAGACGAGGTAGGGGTCTAGGCCGCCGAAATCCGTGTTGATTACAAGGTATACTGTATCATACCTGCTCCTAAATGCTACGGTATAATGCATCACTAGATCGACTATTCTATCGTCACCGTAGAACTCTATCATCCAGTGCCTCGGCACAGGCCCTAATGCATCGTCGACGATACTGATCCCTGTAATCATAGCTTATCCCTCATTGATCATTAAAATACTATAATAGGAGGAGAGTACGCCGAAACTATTCTCCATGCCACTACCATGTATGTGGGATAAACACGTGAAACAGTAGGTTCGGAATTCGTTGAAAAAAGTTTAAAACGTTTATTTAGATGTAGCAAAACGCCTCAATAACAGTATTACTACAATAAAAAAGGCATGGTTATCAGCCCTTACACGGTTCTTCACAGCCCTTCTTAGGCGGGCTCTGGCCGGGGTCCTCATCACTTTCGTGTCTATGCTATTGTTATCCCTATTCTTCATTATTTATGGTTCCTCTACGACATAGTTGGGAACGGTTTCTGGTAGGCTTGTTTTTGTCGCTGTTACCTTGTTCAGGACCCTATGTGTTATGACCAGCAAAGCTATTCCTACTGGCAATAGTATTATGGGGCTTGTGATCCCTGCTGCGAACAATACGTAGAGTACTATCCCTATGCCAGCCGCTGTGACCGCGTATGGTATCTGTGTGTTTACGTGGTCTATGTGGTCTGCTCCGCTGAACATTGATGACATTATTGTTGTATCGCTTATGGGGCTGCAGTGATCCCCGAAGATGCCTCCACTGAATACCGCCGCTATCGATGCGTAGACTATAGTCATTATCATGGGGTTGCCTGCGTCCAGTTGGCTTGATGCTAGCTCGTAGGCCATTGTTATGGCTATGGGCATCATTATGCCGAAGGTTCCCCAGCTGGTTCCCGTTGTGAACGATATGAACATCGAGACCAGGAAGATCACTAGCGGCACCAGTGCTGCTGGGAACGCTATGCTCTTAGCCGCTGCGACCACGTAGTCGGCTGTGCCTACTGCGTCTACACCGCTCTTAATGCTCCAGGCAAGAAGCAGTATCGCGTTAGCGTATACCATGAGGTACATACCCTTCAGCGTGTACTCCATTGCCTTCTCAAAGCTAAGGCTTCTATAGAGGAGGCTGGCCGTCAACGCTAGGAGGTATGCGGCGAAACTACCCCATAGCAGGGCTGTCGCGCTGTCGCTCTCCATCAACGCCTCGTTGAACGGTACTTTCCACCAAGGGATGCTGAGCTTTGAGGCCTGAATAACGGCCACGGCGCCAGTATACCAAATCCCTAGAAGAGTGACTGTTACCAAAGCTATTATCGACGCTATGAAGACCCATCCAGGGGTCTTCCTCGTGCCCGACGCGACCTTAAGAACCTCCTCGGTAGGCATAAGCGGCTTCGCATTGTCTCTCAGCACCTTGCCTTCCTGGACGGCGCGGTGCTCGGCCTTCAACATAGGCCCTATGTGTCTTCTCGTCATAACTGCTAGGAAGACCAGTATTATCGCGAGGATCGAGTAGAACCTGAAGGGTACTGATTGTAGCCATGCCGCGTAAGCCGCCATGTTAACGCCGATGCTTCCAAGTCCTCCCTTGATCAAGCCGACCTCGTAGCCTATCCATGTCGAGACAAGAGCTATTCCAGCAACAGGAGCTGCCGTAGAGTCGACTATATAGCTTAGGAGCTCCCTGCTCACCCTTGTCTTGTCTGTTATTGGTCTGGTGGCGTTCCCGACCACGATCGTGTTCGTGTAGTCGTCGAAGAAAATGACTACGCCGAGGACTGAGGCGAGAAGACTGGCGGCTCTGGAGGACTTTATCTTCGTTGCTATGCTGGATGCTAGACTATGTATTGCCCCCGAGGCGTAAAGCACTCCCACGAAAGCACCGATAATAAAGTCGAAAACCAGTATCGTCGCGTTCCACGAGTCAGAAGCACTCGCCACTATCCATTCAAGAGTCTTGCTCGTAGCGGCTACAGGATTATAGCCTGCCACCATGAGACCAGCGACCCATACCCCTGCAAAGAGTGCTGGGAGAACCTGTCTCGTCACTATTGCGAGCACTATTGCTAGGAGGGGTGGTAGTAGTGGAAACAATAATGTGCCTGTAGGCCCCACCTTGTATGCGAGCAAACCGATCACGAGCACGGAAACAACTATTATTGTTTTTAAGAGCTTCTGAGCCGAAACCATTTAGTTTCACCCCTGCATTAACATGTTAATTCCTCTAGGAAGCTTGTGGCAGGGTATTTACTTGTTTGGCGTGAATGGTTCTAAACAGATATTCTTATGTACTATATAGTACATTTTAGTCCTAGGTGTTACCATGGAGTACAGCGTCGCGGAAGCAGTTAAAAAACTAATAGATGCCGATCCTAGCCTTAAAGAGTGCCTAGAAGCAGGAATCATAAACTATACGAGGATGGCGAAGAAGCTCAAGCCAATGATCGAGAAGATACTCGAAAAAGAGGTCAGCGTCGAAGCCATCAAGGCCTCGCTGATAAGATACAGTAAAACGACAAGCAGGCCCAAATGGAGGCCCGGTGTACTGAGAATACTCGCGAGAAGCGTCCTAGAGATAAGGACCGGGATAAGCGCAGTGACTGTCAGGATACACATGATGCCTTACATAATAAATATTGTTAATAAACTACTAGGCAGAGCAAGATTCCTAGCAGTTATCCAGGGACTAAACAATGTGACGCTAATAGTAAGTGATGAGCATTACGGCGAGATACTAGATCAGCTAGGCAAAGAAAACGTTGTCGAGGAGATAAGGGGGGAATCAGCCCTAGTGATCATAAGCCCGAAAGAGATAATCAGGACACCGGGATTTCTAGCATATATCATGGATCTCCTCGGTAGGAACGGTATAAATGTGCTACAGGCGGTATCATATTATACCGAGACAATGATACTCGTCTCATCAGATGATCTCATGAAAGCATTCAAGATAATATCGGACGCTATACAGCTTGCAAAATACTATGTTGGGCTAAATAAGTAGTGCTTACATCTAGTACGGATAGGTGATAGAGATCGGCGACCGTACTCCTCAGCTCCTGGATCATGTTGTCTGGTACCTCACCACTCGAGATAGGATTTACCATTTCGTTCAGGATATAGGCGATCCTATTTAGATCGTCTGCGATCTTCTTGACATTGCTTGGATCAATATTTTTACCCGCCATAAGGTTACTGATCCTTATAAGACGCTCCTGTACTTCATCCACAGCAGTCATAACCTTAAACATGTCTTTCATACCTAGATCATAGAGATGATAAGCTATTGTTGAAGCCCACGTCATATCATCGACTGATCTAGTGAGAGTACCAATTGTCGTAGCATATAATCCGGGATGCACTATTTCGAACATGGTCAAGTTACCGTTGAACGGCTTGACGCAGTACTCGTTAAGAAAAAACGCAACAGCACCTATGTCGAGTGAGCCCTGCTTTAATGCCTTCCCAAGATCCCAGATCAGCTCCTTACGAAGAGCGTTTATCCTGTCAAGGGCATTAATGTATAGGAACAATAGACTGATAGATGATATGATCAAAGCTAGTAAAATAACTGCAATGATCTTATCACGCCTATTCATGATAATCACGCCTTGTATAGTATGAGTGAACCTCCTTATTTGGCCTCCGTCTCAACTATTATTTCACTATTATGTGTAGAATGCCTTTAAAATAATGTTTGCTTTAAGAAACACTTCCTGTTGGATCAATTAATTAAATCAAATTATATATGGTACCGTCAGTTTTAGAATATTTAAAGACAATTTATATATAACACATATCAAGTAAATCTACTATGTCAATGTATTTTATGGAGGGAGTAATGTGGGTACGAAAAATATATTCGTAAGTATATTTCTCCTTGTAGCAATACTATTATCATCGGTCTATGCGTATGCCAATATAATACCACAGGGCCTTAGCACCGAAGCCTCATCTTCCGCAGTCCTCGCTATACCTCCCGGCTCATCTATTTATATCAAAGTAGACCCAAGGACGGGGAGCATTATCATACCGAATCAGAGCCAGCTCAGACTTCCAGGCATAGCCTATGACGCACTGCAACATGTTCCTGCATGGATAAGGCGTCTGCTCGAGAGACAGTTCTACCTCCTCCTGCAGGAAGACATGGTTGTCCCTGGGAGGAGCTATCCTTCAATATGTGATCTCAATCATGACGGTTTGCCGGACATCGTTGTGGGTTCTAGGGGTGGGATAATATATGTCTACATAGATGTTGGGAAGCAATATGACCCTATATACAAACTGTTAACGACGATCAATGTAACAAAGGATATAGGCGTAAATAAGACGCTAGACTATGTCGGTGTAGCCGCGGGCGATATCGACGGCGATGGCCTCCCCGATATAGTCGTCGGCCTGCCGAACGGAACCCTGCTCCTCTATAGGAACACCGGTACGGAGAACCAGCCCTCCTGGACTCTTGATACATCGTACTTTAAGGGAGTAAAAGTCGGTGGATACGCGGCTCCAGACATATACGATGTTAACGGTGATGGTAAAAAGGATCTAGTTGTAGGCAGTAAGGAGGGGATCATCTACTGCTACCTCAACGAGGGTACACCTGGAAACCCGAAGTGGGTTTATAACCCACAGTATTTTCCGGCCTGGCTTGAAAACTGGTATGATGAACGTGGATGGCATTATGAGGGGGTATGGATCGGAAACTATAGCGTCCCGTACCTCTTCAGCCACGCGGGCACACTGTACATGATAGTGGGTGATTGGAACGGCACACTCTACCTATTCAGGAACACCGGGTACTCCAGCGACGGCTATCCTTCATGGGAGAAGACCGGGCCTCTCCCCAACCTCGGAGTATCCAGTTATAGCGCGCCAGCCATAGGCGACCTAAACGGTGATGGGCAAGAAGACCTAGTCCTAGGATCAGGCGACGGCCACTTATACCTGGTCAAGAACTTCGGCTCACCCATATACCCGTACTTCAAGACCTGGCCCAGCGGCGCCGAGAACTACTTGCTGGCAAAATGGTTCTGGGGGCCGGCATACTACCCGCTCATGGACACTATACCGGTATTGGGAACCGATTACAAGTACGTCGACCTCTACGCTAAGCTCATCCTGAACACGACCGCTCCATACATAGACGAGGTGGCATACGCGATAGCTGTTGATAGACCTGCGAATCTGAAGATGCTGGCCGACAGGAATGGTAGCTGGCTATACGTGCTGAATGCTAAGAGCATATATGAGATGGCGGAGAAGCTCCCATATGTTCAGGTAGTCGATTTTAAAGACTACAGCACGCTCAAATACAAGACCGAGGACGGCTGGAAAATACTGCCTGCGAATATCTACTATAAATACCTCGTCACGTTCAACAGGTATATTCTAGCCCCATGGGGCTGGCCGACGAGATACAATGGGAAGTTCTTCCGCACATTCCTCCCGTTCGATAATAGGTACAATGTGACTCTCTACCAGATGGTTGAGAACGCCACTACGATGTACCAGGCAGCCTACAGGATAGACTATTGGCTAAGAGCGGTGATCAAGGCGTGGTGGCACATGGGGCCGAAGTGGAAGCCCTGGGGATGGTACAACATATACCTTCACCTTACTGATAAGGAGTACGCGATACTATGTGGAGAATTCTCGATCATATATGAGGCGGCGGCGAGAGCAGTCCTAATACCTACGGTCGTGGTCGTGGATATAGCCGAGGACCACCAGTTCAACAACTTCTGGTACAATGGTACATGGCACCATGTAGACGCCTCCTCGGGCTCTTCAGGACCAAACGGTACGTGGAGAGAATACTTTGACCCGCCAAGAGGCCTGGCCGGATGGTATAAGGACAAAGGCTTCAGCTGGGTGATGGAGTGGGAGGAGGACGGAATGTATGATTGCCCGTGGAGAAGCCCAATACCCTACGCACCGGAAGGCATGCTGGCCAACCTGACTTTCCATGTAGTCGATGAGAACGGCAAGCCGATCGATGGTGCTAGGGTCGAGGTTTGGAGCCACTGGACGATTGAGCACCACTACGACACGGCCCCCTACATAGCCGGCTTCGTGTTCACCGACAAGAACGGCTACGCACTCTTCCCGATGCTAGGGCTTGGGAGAACCCATAACTTCACAGTAATAGTGACCAGCAGGATAGGCTCAACAATGTTCGAGATCCACTTAACCCACGGAGGCGTCTACAACTACACGGTCGTGATACCCGGTAAGTTGCCGGAGTTCGCCGGGCCATCGAAGATCATAGGCCTAGGAACATCAAAGAAGTACCTTAAGGTCTTTGTAGGGGTTATGCATGGAGAACAGCATCCGCCGGATTGGATAGACATACTGTACAGGTACTTCGGCTACCGCTACTACATTGAGTTCTACAAGGGGGTATGGATAAACGCCTACATAGTGGATAAGAGCGGGCTCGAGAAATATATGGAGAACTCGTTTTTCCCAGCATATTATGCAGCGGTAAAGACCAAGGAGTTCGACACGGGCTTCCTCCCGATCAACAACACGGTCTACATTATACTCTCGAACAGGCAGAGCCTAGTAACAACAGTCTATGTCTATGTAACGGTAAGCCTCTATGAGGATAAAGTCGCTCCGAGTGTAAAGATATTATCTCCGTCGACGGGCTCGTATGTCAACTCAAGTACCGTGACGATAAATTATACCTCTACAGCCGAGGATGTCGCATACTACCTTGTAAGCGTGGATGGAGGAGCCCCGGTTAAGGTATCCGGGACTGTATTTACTGCCAAGGGCCTCGCAGATGGAAAACACGTCATAACAGTTAGGGCGGTAGATATATCAGGAAACATAGGAGATCCCGCAACAGTAACCATAATAGTTGATACAAAGCCCCCCGTTATAGAGCTGGAGAACGTGGCTGATGGTAGCCTAGTTACGAGCCCGACTCTGACCATTAGCGGTAAAGCCGTTGATGCGGTAAAACTATGGGTGAACGGCGAGCAGGTGAAGCTTGGAAGTGACGGGTCGTTCACAATAAAAGTTAATCTCCAGACAGGTATGAACAAGATAGTTTTCAAAGCCGTTGATGAGGCTGGCAATACTATTGTTAAGGATATCCGTGTCTACTACTACCCGGAGCTCGCCACGAAGCAGAACCTAGAGAAACTAGCCAATCTTATCCTCACATCTCTCAGCCGGGAGACCCAGAAGATCCTGAGCAGCAACCAGGAAGTACTAAGCGAGATGAGCAAGGCCAACACGATGTTATCCACTATAAGGACAACGCTGACAAGTCTACAGGACACCATTAACTCTAAAACATCAGGCCTGGAATCCCTGATAAACAATGTAGCCAGGGAGATCAAAAACAATATAGAGACAAGCAGTAACGGTATCGTCGGAAACATAACATCCAAAATTAACGGATTAACACCGACCCTCTACGCAGACCTGATTATATTACTGGTAGTCCTAGGCCTAGTTGCCGTCTCTGCCTATGGTATATTCAAGAAGAAATAATTAATCCCACACTATTTTTCCTAAATAATCACACCAACTATATACCCATGAGCTCTAATTCCTTGACAACTTTCCTCAATAACTCTCTTGCCCAGATGATCACCCTTCTTCTCTCCAATAGATCGTTTTTGAGCCTCCTCATAAGACTTTCATCGTCGCAGTAAATATAGATGTATGGTAGCTTTAGGTTATCATAGTACTGGGCAAGCCACGCAATATAGTCGCTAACCTCCTCGAGTAGTTTGAGGCCGTCCCCTGTATCGACCAGTATGTTTTCAGGCTTGACACCATGATACCTGATATGAGATACTATTAGATGCCATCCCCTGCTCTCCTCCTCGAACTTCTCCTCAACAAGACCGCGATGAGCGAATATGTGTTTAGCCGCGTTTCCCAGAGACTTCATGTAGTTCCTGATCTCAATATCTCTCTTGAACAGTGTGAACGGCATAATCTCCCTATCTATGAAGGCTCTAGCATAGTATCTCATCTTAGGATCCCTTCTCTGATTTGACGCTCTCAGCACTAGCCTCATTATGAGCTCATCTGTCATGCTCAGCGGCTGATCCAATAAGTTCTCAACGTATTTCTCCAGCAATAACTCTCTCAGAGGTTTACCGAGCAGGTTCTCGCCTGTACGCTCCTCATATAGAAGAGCTCTCTCAATGAGTCTTCTAAGCATCTCTGAGTAGAGGGTGACTTTGTGGTGGTAGTATACCTGGCGATACATGAGGAGCCTTCCGCTCATGAAGGATTCTAGGGCTGGCAGGGCCTTGGCGTCGAAGACAATGTTTTGTCCTTCATGATCTATTCTCATCGAGTATATTATTCGTTCAAGCTCTACTTCTCCATAGCTGAGACCAGTCATTAGAGCATCTCGTAGGAGATAGTCTAGCCTATCCGCGTCTACAGGCGATGATATTATCATATGGAGTACACGGTAGGCGCTCTCATTGAATAACAGGCTTTCCCTTAGTTCCCCGTACTTGTCCGGCTGAAGCACCACCACAATGTGCTCAGGCGTCAAACCAATACCATTCTCCGTCATTATGTCTGCCTCGACAAGTATTTCATTCAGCCTCTTCCACGAGAGGATTAGCTTAGCTCCCATCTCTTCGTGTAGTCCCTTACCACCTATTGCCTCCTCTACGGTGTGGCTGTAGGGATAATGAGCTATGTCGTGGAGTAAGCCGGCCAGCCTCATTGTCTGGACATATATGGCTTCGAGAAAACCCTTCAAATCCCGTGCTACGTATCCTCGGCCACGGAAGATCTTGTTGTCTTCAACCATTTTTCTCAGCAGACCTAGTTTATTCATATCAAATAATTTCTCTAGATCTAGGCCTCGGAGCGTCGCCTTCGCGATCATTCCCGCCACATGCATTGCTCCTAGGCTGTGCTCCCACCTACTGTGCTTAGCGGCGGGATAGACCATGTATGTTGCCGACAGCTGTTTAATATGATGCAACCTATTGAAGACCGGTGTCTCTATAATCCTGTACTCTATATCGTTCACAGGTATCTCTCCATGGAGATGATCATGTATGACCGCTCTTATCTTCCCTAGGCCCACGATGTTCTCCACGTACAAGCTCTGAGCTCACCCGGCGACAACGCGTCCTGTTTAATAGGTTCTTCACCCGATCAAAGATATTATAGTACTGAATCTAGGATAAATACTGTGTAGCGGAGTTGGAAGAGCATATGTCGATGCTTGACAGGGTGTTCGCCAACAAGTGGTTTAGGCTGTTCGAGGGAGTGATTCTATTCTTCCTTTTATATATACTCGTCTATCACTCAGGGATCCTTCCATGGGACATAGGGTTTCTCAGCCTCCTACCAGCTACTCTTCTCATAATCTATCTGGAGACATCGTATCATAGTCCATGGCCACGGATCATTGTTCCTCTCGGCATGTTCAGCTTATCTCTTCTTGCGGAGAGAATGTTCTTCCTGACGCTCCCGATGAACACCTATATTGCCATCATTATGATCTATAATTTCGCGGCCCTACTTCTATTCCTTACAGTATCGAATATCACCTCTATACTGTTATGGGAAAGGAAGAGTAGGTTCGAGGACATACTGAATGGTATAAAGATAGACATGTATTTGTTCCTAGCTGTGCTACTGCTTCTATCACTGATACTACTCTACTACCACTCGGTCAAGCCATTCTATACGCTGGCATTGCTGATCCTCTCCTATCTAGCCTGGATACTGACACCCTACATCACAGACAAGTATGTTGTACCGCCCCTTCTCATGGGCGGCTCGAGGAGCCTCGGCTTCGCCCACCCGAGAGAACCTGAAGCGGAGAAGCTCCACCTATCAATCTCGATGATCATAGCTTTGCTCAGCCTACTAATCCCCCTCATATTCGCCTATACAGGCAATACTCTCGTCCGTAGAGCGTATGTCCCCCTAGCTCTCCTCACAGCGTACGAGGGCTTGATAATACCCCTCTACGTTGTGACCAGAATAACGGGGATGCACGGTGCCCTCCTCGAAAGCCTTATGGGTGACAGATTCGTCCCGATAGAGAACTATCGAGGCTTCAGGGGCTGGAGAGACATTGTATGGTTTCTGAATAGGGGTGCAGGATATTTTCTGAGGCTTAAATACTTGTCTGCCCTCTATATGCATTTTCAGGGCCTTGAGATCCTAAGCCTAAGGACTGGTGATAAGGATATCTACTATGGGCCCATTCATCACATCCTACATGAGGGCTACGAGTACCTTAGACAGCATCCCTCGGCTTCAAAACATGTTCCATGGGGGGTTGTGGATAGTATCCTCGAGAAGTTCGATCCCGAGAACATATACGTCATCGAACCCGACACCTCACGGCTCGAGGGAACAGGGTACGAGGAGCTCTACAAGAGGGCTTTCAGCGGGGTCGTTAATCTCTACTGCAAGCTCGTCGAGATACCCGAAGATGCCGAGAAGGATGCAAGAAACCTTATAATACACTCCATAGATAAGCTAAGAGTCCTCGCCAGGCGTAGCAGAGGAGAGGTAAGGCTAATAATGGACTCAGCTGCGGACACACTCGAAAAACTGCTAGAGAAAACAAGAGGACATATAAGCAGGGATGACCTAGAACCTTTCCTTGTCAAGAAGCCTCTAACCGTAAACATGCTTAGAAATTACTTGGTACATGGCCAGCTATATAAGAACGCGATTGTCTATAGGGGCGACAGGACGGAATTCGATAGGCTGATGGAGAGGCCGGCTACACTTTATACGCTGTATGTCCTTATCTTATCCGCTACGATCAAGAGACATCCTGAGATCATCGAAGCAAAGACAACCAATAAGTCCAGATCCTAAATAATGTTTATTATGGCAAAACCATTATTTTGACAGCTCATCCATTCTTGAATACACGTGGTGTAGTGAATGGTATTCTATGTATGGGTGGACGACCATGTAGCAGTCTCACCGATGCCTAGTATAACCGATATAGATGAGCTATCACGCGTCTTCGGCGCTGTGCTGATCCTTGTCCAGCCCCATGAGTACGGCGGGCTCATAGACATGGTTATCGAGAGGTGGATGCAGAGGAGCACGGACGTTTATTATCTTCCGACACCAGATTTCCACCCTATCCAGCTCCTTGACCTGCATCGTGCCGCTGAATGGGTGCTGGCCCATGCTGAGAAAGGAGTCAATGTATTGATCCACTGCAAAGGCGGTGTCGGGAGAAGCGGGCTCGCCGCAACCGCTTATCTTCTCCTCAAGGGGATGGAGTTCTACGACGCTGTCCAGCTTATCAGGGAGAAGAGGCCCGGAGCTCTTCTTGAGGAGTGCCAGTTCCGGATGGCGGAGGACTATGCCGAGGCTCTCAGCCATATCGGCAGGGATACGCTGAACGCCGTAGTTAGGGTGGGGCAGAGACACGGGTTTGGTAGAGGGATAAAGCACGCCTCAAAATCGGCCCAGCTAAGCCTGGAACTCTCACTAGCATTTGTACCGGAGCACTCCAAACCCGTCTTCATTGCATCGGCTCTCCACGGTATCGGCTGGCCCGACAAGCCATTGTACAGGTACGCGGCAAGAGCTATTGTGGAGTCCCAGGAGCTAGGCCCTATGAGACTCATATCTGCCCGTTACCTCGAAGAAATAGCTGAGAACAAGGACTTGTCGCCGGAGGCTACGCTGGTTCTCTTGGGCCATATCCTTGACGAGACCTATGATCAGAGAGTGCATTATCTCGACATAGAGAACTATCCGGGCGAGACGAGAATCGTGCTTAGAAACTGGCTTGACGCGTCACGGATCGTCAGGGATGCTTCAGAACTAGCTCCAAAGATCGAGGAGTTTACCGGGAAGAAGACCGTTTTCGAGGAGAGACTCTATGTTTAGTTCACCTCCTATCCTTACTATCTTTATATTACATTGACGAGAGAATCTAGAGTGAGACATGTACTACTGGTGATTACTGTTGGAACCTACCCTTAGGCTCAGAGGAATAATAGGTAATCTGAGAGGAGAAGGAGGCTTCGCTTTCCTCGCCAAAGCACGTGAACTCAAAGAGAAGGGCAAGCCCGTGGTTAACCTTAGTATCGGCCAGCCCGATGTGCCTACGCCCGATCCAGTGATCGAGGAGGCAGTCAGGGCCTTATCGGAGGAGAAATTCACCGGTTACACAGAAACGCCCGGCATACCAGAGATCAGGAAGGCTATTGCAGAGTATCTCAACGAGAGGTATGGTGCCGGTGTTAGTTGGGAAGAAGTAGTGGTGACCCCCGGCACTAAGGGAGCTATATTCCTTGCTCTGTCGGCCTACCTCGACCATGGCGACGAGATAATAGTGCCCGAGCCAAGCTACCCGGCCTACCCTGAGGGAGCAAAAATACTCGGCGGAAAACCTGTTTATGTTCCCCTCGAATGGAGGGGTCCGAGCAAGGGCTTCGGCCTAGACCTAGAGAAGATCGAGGAGGCCATAACGCCTAGGACCAAGTTCATCGTGGTGAACAACCCGCAGAACCCGACCGGGGCCCTGTTCAGTCCCAAGGAGCTCGAGGAGCTTGTCGAGATCGCGAGGAAACACAATGTAATGATATTGGCTGACGAGATATACGATAACTTTGTATATGACGATGCAGAGTTCAAGAGCCTCATAAGTATGCCCGGCTGGAGGGAATGGCTGATATACACGAATGGTTTCAGCAAAACATTCAGCATGACGGGCTGGAGGCTTGGATACGTGGTTGTTAGGAAAGAGGTGGCGGGGCTTCTCAGCAAGATCGCGGTCAGCGTCTGGGGATGCCCAGTGAGCTTCGCGCAGAGAGCAGCTGTACGGGCTCTCAGCGATCCCGAAGTATGGGAATGGGTGAGAAAGCTCTCAAAACGCTATGCGGAGATGAGGCGGATACTCTACGAGGAGCTCTCCAAGACTCCCGGCGTGGAGGCCCATCTCAGTAAGGGCGCTTACTACTTGTTTCCGAGAGTTAAGCAGGTCGAAGAAGAAACAGGTCTCTCTACAGAGGAAATAGTCGACTATATCATTAACAACTACTACTTGATCGTACTGCCCGGAGGGGTATTCCCGGACAAGGCCGGCAAGGACTTCATAAGGTTTAGCTTCGCCACGAGCCGCGAAGCAGTATCTGAGGGAGGCAAGAGGTTCAGGCAGGCTATAACGGATCTCCTTGAGAAGAAGGTACATAGATGAAATACCCGGTTGTTTTGCCGGCTCATACTATAAAGTATTTAATACTCGGCATTTTCGGTCAAAACGATCACTTATCATACTTAGCCCCGTATACTCGCCGCCAAACGGCATTATAAGCAACGTTATAACCCTGTATCCGTATGAAGCAGAAACTGATACAAGTGAGGCTGAGACTGTCATGGAGAAAGAGCCGCGGAGTTGGCGATATTATTACGAATTAATGAAAAGCAATACCCCACTAACGATCTATTATCCTATTTGTGGTGGGGGTGAAGAATGTATTAGTGTATGTCCTTACGGCCACGAAATATGGGAAGTTGTCCCAATGTTATCTCCCATGTTTGGCGGTAAACCGCGAGTGAGACTAAGGCCCTTCATGGCTCACCCGGAGAAATGCCAGGAATGCTATCTATGTGTCCAGGCTTGCCCTACAGGTGCACTACACAGATCCGACCAGGAGATCAGGCATCCGTTCCTCACCCTCATTAAGAACAGTATTAAGCTGTTTTTCAAGAAACGATATGGTATCAGATGGGTTTTCAGAAAAGAGCACAGGGAGAAATTCAAAAGAAATAATCCTAAGGAATAAAAATTAGGGGCAAAGGTGTGAATTACTAATATACGCGGTTCTCGAGATATAATTGAATTATGTGAATATGCTTCACTTTTCGGGTGTGGCTGTTGGGTGTGACGGGCGTTATTCTTGCAGGTGGCGAGGGTAAGAGGTTTAGGCCTTATACCGAGATCGTTCCTAAGCCCATGATACCTATTGGTTGGCCCGAGAAACCTGTTCTAGAATACATTGTCGAGTGGATGGTCAAGCACGGGATCAAGGACATAGTTCTTCTCGTCAACTACAAGTGGAGGTACATAGCCAACTACTTCGGGGACGGCTCAAAATATAGCGCGAGGATCAGGTACTGTATAGATGATGAGAAATATACAAACACAGGCGGTGCCCTACTAAAAGCCTATCATGAAGGCCTCCTCGACGAGACAGCCTTCATATGGTATGGAGACATACTAGCCCCAGTCCCCGTCAAAGAAATACTTGAGTTCCATGAGGAGACAGGGGCGGACGCTGTACTCGTCATAACGGATAGGTATAAAGTACCCGTTGGTATTGCCAGGCTCGACGAGAAGAACAATGTTGTTGAGATGCATGAGAAGCCTGAGCTAAACATCCATGCAACAATAGGTATTTTGAGCCTAAAGACGTACGTCCTGAGAGAAGCCGAGGAATCTCTTGGTACGAGATTCGATATTATGGGTGAGCTCATACCATACATGATAAAGAATGGCCGGAAGGTGAAGGCATACATATATGAGGGGCCATGGTATGATGTAGGGAGCCTTGAGAGATATAAGAAGATAGACGTTAACGAGATTCCCGAGCTATTCGGGCTCAAGAGGAATAGCTCTTAGTTCTACCACTCTTTCAGCCCACCTGCCCGACAACGCCCACACCACGGTTATTATCCCGACAACAGCATTGCTTATAGCCATAGCTGTCCATACGCCGTCAGGCCCCAGCATTAGCCATAGCGCCAATATGTAGGATAGCAGTATTCTGAGCAACCATAGCCTCATGATCGATAATACTGCGAAGAACTTGGTGTGACCCGAACCACTAGCAATTGCTCCTCCTATCGTGAACAAGCCGAAGAACGGTACGCTCCATATGAATATACTGATTAACCTACTACCCACCGATACGACTTTCGGGTCTGCTATGAAGAATGCAACGAGCGGTTGTCTGAACAAGTATATCAGTATTGCGCCTGTTCCCAATAGGAGAAATATTATTGTCATCGTTGCAAAAGCTATCTTCTTAGCCCTATTGTACTTCTCCGCCCCTATATTCTGCCCAATCATGACGGATGCCGCTCTGTTTAGAGCCCATGCGAGTGAGCTCATGACCTTTATTATACGGCTAGCTAAACCATAGGCTGCAACTACTGGTGAGCCATAAACCGATACCAAGCTCATCATTATGGTGAAGCCTAGAGAATTGGAGGATCTCTGGATGGCCATGGGGGCTCCTATGCTGACGGTCTTCTTTAACCACCACTTCTCTATTCTAAGATCCTTCATTGTTATCTTTAATCCGTGATACCCGCGTGTTAGGAGTCTGATCCCCGCGAACGATATTACCGTCCTCGATAGGATAGTCGCCATGGCCGCTCCTACAACTCCCAGAATTGGTAGGCCGAGCCAGCCGAAGATGAATATGGGGTCTAGAACCATGTTTGTCACGGATGATATGATGTTGAGTATTGTCGGGGTCCTAGTGTCTCCCAGACTATTAGCTATAGTGTTAAAAGCGAAGCCTATAAAGCTGATCGGTATCCCGGCGAATATAACTCTGAGGTAAGATACCGCATAGGGATATATGTCTAGGGGGACACGCATTAGCTGTAAGAAAAACGGGGACAGGAGAACACCTAGCGTACTCAGAACCACTGACATCATGAGCATAAAGGCGAGCATGTTACCCGCCGAGCGATTAGCTGATTCAAAATCTCCTGCTCCTATGTACTGTGCAATCAGGGATATCCCGGCCATTGCAAAGCCCATACCAAGGCTGTAGAACAGCATTATTAGGGGGAAAGATACTGTTGGTGCTCCGAATGCTTGTCTTCCGAGTTTGCCTAGCCAGTAAGCATCTACTATATTGTATGATGTATTGACGAGATTCGCGATTATTATGGGCCATGATAGCCAGAAGAGTGTGCGTAGTATGCTGCCTGTTAATATTCTGTTCCTTAGCTTCATTAGGTCTTTTCTTGTTTTTCTCCTGAGCAATATATTCCACCGGAATATATTCGGGTAAAATATATTTGAGAAGAAAATAAATACCTTACTCAGTGACCGCAAATGAAGACCAGAAACAGAGAGACACAACCAAGGAAAGCGTACAGGAGCGCCCTAAGAATACATGTTCTAGGCATTATTATTAGGAATAAGAATATCCACGGCTATGGCATCTACAAGAAGATCCTCGGCAATACAAGGCTTATCAAGAGATTTGGTAAACCAAGTATAGGAACGATATATAGAGTGCTCAATAGTCTAGTCGAAGAAGGACTAGTCACGAGAGAAGAAAAGAAGGTAGGTGGTAGAACCCTCTATTTCTATACACCTACTAAGAAGGGGATGGAGGAATTCGCCAGGATATGTGAAGTCTTCCTTGATAAGACCGCATCAGGCATAAAAATGATCCTATCGTCTCTCCCAGCCCTGTACGGGTCTGGTATTGACGTGAATGGTATTATTGAGAGACTCGAAGAGATAGAGAAGATTATCAGAGAGTTTTTGGTCAAGGAATAACTACTCGCTCGGGCAGGGGCTCACGAAGACATTCTTCCACCATCCTGCATGGGACGTTCATTACGAATGCCCATGTTATCTTGTGTGCTGTTAACAGTCCTTTACGAGTTAGCAAGATCTTGTTGTCCTCTTCTTTGATATCACCGGTTAGTTTGAGGGTTTTCAGAAACCACTTGAAACCTGTCCTGCCTATAAGTTCTTCAAATGATTGGTTGAACTTATATTCAAACTTCTTCTTGTCGAGGCTACGGCATATGAATAACCGGCATGTAGTGTACCTT
Organism: Desulfurococcales archaeon; assembly: GCA_027022365.1. Classification (GTDB taxonomy): domain Archaea; phylum Thermoproteota; class Thermoprotei_A; order Sulfolobales; family Desulfurococcaceae; genus JAADCY01. The sequence goes on from JALVYU010000003.1 coordinate 42,168, forward strand.
ATCGCCCGCTCTTCCAGACTAACCGTTCTCGCAAACGCAACTGGTAGTTTATCCCTCGATAAGAGATCTCCGTACGTGTCCGGGTAGCATGTGTTCTGGTACTCGTAAGCACCTGTGAACCCCATTGCTCCTGCCCCGAATCCGAGGAGCGGGCCCTCCATCTCATAGTTGACGGTAACGTATTTCCAGTCCGGATGCCTGCTGTACCCATATATCTCGAGGCCTATGTAGTTTCTCCGAGGCAATAGATCCTCGGCTGCATACACCATTTGCTTAAAGACATTCATACTTGGTTGTTCCGGTAGTCTGCCTTCCCTAATCATCTTGTAGCCAATACTGTTCTCGAGAACCAGTGTCGGATACGCAGTTATCTCGTCGGGCCCTAGATCGGCCGCCTTATCTAAGTCTTCTATCCACTGCTGAAGACTCTGCCCCGGGATCATGTACATGAGGTCGATATTGATGTATTTAGCACCAGCGTTCCTAAGATTATCATATGCTTTAATCGAGTCTTCAACGCTATGCCTCCTGCCCAGTCTTGAGAGTAGCTCTGGGTGGAAAGACTGGAAGCCTAAGCTGAACTCGTTTATTCCCGCGTCCACTAGTTCGTATGCGGTCTCTTCATCCTTGAGATCCTCGGGGTTCGCCTCGATTGCTATGGTGGGTTTTGCGTCAAAGGATGATGTTATTTCTTCTATTATTTCTCTCCAGTATTTTGCAGGGACAAGGCTGGGCGTGCCGCCTCCTGCATGGATATCTATTATCCTCAGATTTTTGTCCCGGAGAAGCTCGCCATAAATCCTTATTTCTTTCTTTAAGTATTTGACGTACTTGCCTATGATCTCATCTATCTTGTTCCTAGATATCGGGTGCCGCGCATAAGGGCAGAACCAGCATGTCCCAGTACAATAAGGTATGTGTATGTAGGCTGCTGTTTCTTCCTCGTTAAGGGTACCGATAATATTTTCTCTTATCGATTCATCGCTCGGCCTCGTATACTCGGCCTTGAATACTCTCCTAGACATGGTGTTCCAGAAGCCTAGGCTCCTAGGGACAAGAATCATTGTTAAGCACCCTGTGCGCCGTGTAATGTATCTTGGATATTATTTTATATAGTTGGTGCTATTGTTATTTGTTACAGGTGCACATAATCATATCTATGCTAACTTATAACACCATAATAGACTACGAGATACATGTGTCCTAACGACTAGTGCTAGGACCTATTTTCTGAGCCTTAACCTGAGGCCTAGTCTCTGAAGCCTAATGAAGTCTTTGTCTCTTGTGACTAGTTCAAGGTTATTTGCAATGGCTGTAGCGGCTATTAATAGGTCGGCGTCGGGTATAATTTCTCCTCTATGTCTGAGTTCCTGGTATAACTCGCAGTACTTCAGTATGGTTTTATTATCTATTCCTAATAAGTCATACACGGATTCAAGTAGCTGTTTAGTTTTTTCTCTTTTATCGGGCGGAACGCCTCTGAGCACTTCTATAAGTGTTATCGTAGAGATCGCTCCTTCCTCGAACACTCCCCTTCTAAGGTCATCAATCACTATTGATGTATCTAGCAGTTTCATCTTAATCTGAACCTCTCCCTGAATTCCTTGCTCGATCTCTTTATGGCTTCCAGGTCTTCGGGGCTAAGCAGTCTCCTTAGCTCTTCGAAAGCTTTTCTCTTCTTATAGATGCTCGCGTACCTGTATAGCTCGAGGAGGTATTCGCTCCAGTCTTTCTCTTTTTTGTCTTTCTCAAGTATTTCTTTAACTTCTCGAAGAACCGATATAGTTGCATATTTTCTCAACTTTATCACCATGTAGTTATATAGCTATATCGCTATATAATGATTATTACTCAGTCATTTTTCCGGAAGCACGTAGATAATAATTCCTATAATGATCAAGGAGACTATTGATACTAGACCAACTGGTAATGTGTATATCTCGTCTAGTCCTGGATAGGTCAGCATCATCAATCCTCCGAGGGCGTTAAGTGTTCCATGCATGATGGCCGGTGATAGTAATGATGAGGAGCGGTGTCTTAGTATGTAGAGTATGAAGGAACAAGCTGTTGTGAAAGCCGTGTATGTAATGACCCCTATTATGTCTGGGTGGTGCGGGAGGCTGTATTTGAGGTAAACTATTAGGTCTGCATGCCATAATCCCCATATGATCCCGGTTATTATTGAGGCTGCTACAAGGCCGTACCTGGGCGTTAAAGCCCTGTACATTAGTCCTCTCCACCCAGTCTCTTCTCCAATGGCCAGCACTGCGTTGATAGTTAGTCCCGCTATGGCTGCTGATACTAGCTGGATGATCAGGTACATCATAGGAGCAGATCTAATCATTGCTGCGGTAGCGGGACTAACCCCAGGGAGGCTCGTCACGACCAGCAGGGGGTTCTTGGGCGGATATCCGGCAACATACAGTATTGCCGCTCCTAAGCCGTAGAGAATATATGGGACTGCGAGGCCTAGCGGGATATATTTTATTTTTCCCAGCCTCAAGCCAAGATCCTTCAAGCCATCGATAATCGGTACCCCGATGATCCTGAGGGCTACGATAGAGCCTAGGAACGGCATCAGCATCCTAATGGAAGCAAGGAATTCAAAGTAACTTCTAGGCAATAATCCTGTGATCAATGGAATATCCAATAAGTAGGCCGTGGTAAAAGTTATGATAACATATATGGATAAGGCCTTAAGAGACATCATTGCTTCTATTTGCTGGTTCAATTATTTCAGCCCAGAAAATACCTCGGAGTCCGAGGTATTTTAGTGTAATGTTTAGATTACAAACCTAGATTTATCGAGGTCTCTAATATTATTCTAGAAATGATTTTATTCATCATCCAGTAAGGATCTGCTTTTTGCACTCCTGGTGCTCTCATCGATATATGAAATACCTGTCTTTATCAGAAGATATATGACATTATATCAGATCTATTTTTCACCGATAAAAAATATTAAATAAGACAACACCTAAGCCGTAATGTATTCGCTATAAGACATAAAGAACTACCATCCTATAGGAAAAATATTATCTATTATCGCTATGATAAGCAGAATACATAGGATCATGTTTTTCTATGCTAATTTCTCTCAACGATTGTTACAAGATCTCCATGCTCGTTGAGCCAAATCTCAATGAGATGCTCCCGGCCATCTCTGTGTAAATGTGTTTTTACTCTGATCACAATATGCCGTCCTATTTTCTCGGCATTATGTATTCGATGCTTCTTGAACCCATTACCATAAGCACGTTCAAGGTGTCTCCTAGCTATCCTGTGAAGCTCCTCCAAGGAGGAGTAAAGCTTCAATTCTTTCACCAAGTAATACTTTGTATTAGGGAAAATTAAGCCTGTCTATTCATTTACGAAATTAGCTTAGTAGTTTTCAGTAATAATGGCGCTAGTGGCATGCATGGTTTAGAATGTCAATTATAAATTAATGTTATGTGTACTCGGATAAGATCTAGTAATCTAAATCTAGGAACCCAATTATATGCATAAATGTTCATAATTTACAAGATTTTACAAGATTCCTATGAGTAAGGTGGTGATTAATCTATGTCTTTAAGTAATAAAGTTCTCTTATTCTAGGATGATAAAAATGCAATGAACTCGATTATTTCAAGGCTTTAATAAGTATCTGGAGGTATTTAGAGACATATATAGAGGATATAGTTTAGTTTGAACGTTTAAATATCATTTAGGTGATGCTCATGGTTAACGACCGTGTTGTAGGTGGCGGGCTCGTCGCATTATCTGTTATAGTCATCATAGTCTATAACACGTTATTGTTCCTCCCCATGTTCAAGGGAATAGACATACTGCTCCTCAAACTAACAGCAGCCGTGGCAGTAACAGTGGCATTCGCGTTGCTTGGATGGATAGGATACACTCTAGCAACAACCCCTCCGCCAAAGCCGATAGAGGAAATAGAGAAGGAGCTTGAAAAGGAGCTTAAGAAGCTAGAAGCAGAGATCAAGAAGGGCGAGAGGAAAGAGGAGGCAAGTGGAAAAGGAGAAGAGCCCGCCCAGCAATAATTGTTGTAATCGAACCACGCTATAAGCGAAGATAGAGGCTTTGATGCCATGACAATAATAGTTTACGGCTGTGGCCCTCAATCTAATCTATCATAACATGTTCTTGAGTTCGATAATCTCATCTATCACGACGTCGGGCCTACATCTTGCCGAGTTCCTCGGCGCCCACGGTCTTCTAACAAGAACGAATACCATCCCAGAATTCTTCGCAGCCAGACAATCGACAAGGGAGTCACCAACATATAGTGCTTGACTGGGCTCCACATCAAGTTTCTCAAGGGCTCTCAGGAGCAGATACGGGTCCGGCTTACCGGGTGCTCCCTCTTCATAGCACTGGATGACGTCGAAATAATCTCTTATACCGAAGTACTCGAGGAACTCGTATGTTCTATCGGCGTGAGATGATGTAACGAGGCCGAGCCTGTATCCCTTGTTTCGAAGATACTCTAAAGTCTCTTTGACCCCTGGGTAGAGCTTCACGTCTTCACGCCATGTCTTCTCCCCACAAATTCTAGCCAGCCTATAAACCTCCTCCAATAGTTCACGCTCCTCCTCAGATGAAGCGATCCTTGCCATTATATCATCGGCTGTCCTGCCGAGATAATTATATATTTGTTCCCGCGTCACAGGTATGCCTTTCTGCCTGAAAGCCCATACCCAGCAACGAACAATATTATCAACACTATCAATGATCGTACCATCCATATCGAATAACACAGCTCTGACGCTGTCAAACCTTGTTACAACCAATCACGCATACACCTCTATAGATCTGAATGATTAATACAGGATAATATTAAGTCTATGGGGAGAACAACATATATAAGAATGTCCAAAATTTTCTTTTGCCGAGCATCCTAGAAGGACAACTAGAAGCAATTAGGGCTATCAGGGGGTTCTCACACGCTGAAAACGTCAGATATATAGGATAACTCTTACAGCTATAAGAATTGACAATGTGCTGAGAATGGTGACTTGGCC
>JALVYU010000004.1 GCA_027022365.1 Desulfurococcales archaeon
TCTCTTTAGCATCTTCAAGTGAGTGCATATGAGCTGTACCGCATTGATAGATATTAAGTTCGGGTATATCATCTTGGGATTTTACTTTTAGTATATCTTTCATAGACTTCTCCCAAGCTATTACTACTCTACCTTCATTAGGTTCTCCTATAACACTCATATAAAAGCCTGTCCTACACCCCATAGGGGATATATCTATGATCTCTACATCATCACTATTTAGATGATCTCTCATAAAACCGGCAAAAAGATGCTCTAGCGTATGAGTACCTTCAGGAGAGAGTATCTCTTTGTTTGGCTTGCAAAATCTAAGATCAAATACAGTAATAGTATCTCCACAAGGTGTTTGCATATGTTTTGCCACTCTTACTGCGGGTGCGGGCATCTTAGTATGATCAACCATAAAACTATCAAGCATTGGCATAACTTTTATCCTTTTATCAATTTTACATATATTATAGTATAATTATGAAAAAACAAAGGTTAAAGTAGGTGTAAAGGAGGATAGGAGTAAAGGAGTAAAGAGAGTTAGAGTTTGGCTTTGCCAAACTTTTCTTTTTCTTTTTCTTTACACCTTCTCGCCTTTACCCCTATATTACGAAGGGAGATTTGAAGGTGAAACTATTACTAATAGGTGCGGGCAATATGGGTGGAGCAATGCTGCAAGGTCTTAGGGAGTATGATATAACCGTTGTCGAAAAGTATCAGACAAGAGTACAAGAGCTTAAAAAACTCTATCCTGATATAAATATTGTCAATAAGATACCAAATCTTGAAGGGTTTATAGTAGTACTTGCAATAAAACCTCAAACTTTATCTTCACTTCAGACAGTCGGAACAGCAAAAGCTCTTATATCCATACTTGCCGGAGTCAATCTACAAAGGCTTAAAAACTCCATCAAAGCAAAAAGCTACATAAGAGCTATGCCGAATATCGCTGCTCTCAAGCAAAAAGCGGTTATATCGGTCTGCGGTGACAAAGAGATGAAAGATACAGCTTTGGAGTTGCTAAGCAGTATCGGCAAATGCTTTTGGCTTGAAAGTGAAAAAGAGCTTGATATTGCCACAGGCATTGGCGGCTCAGCTCCGGCTTGGATGGCACTTGTAGCTGAAGCATTAAGCGACGGAGCGGTAAAACTTGGACTTAACAGAGCTGTTAGCTACCAGTATGTCGCATATCTTCTTGAAGGAGTAGGTGAACTTTTAAAAGAGGAGCACCCGGCACTTTTAAAAGATAAAGTAACTTCTCCCGGAGGAACAACCGCGGCAGGTGCGGCAAAACTCGAAGAGGGAAGAGTAAGAGATGCTTTCATAAAAGCTATGGAAGCCTGTTATAAAAAAACTCAAGAACTTTAGTTTTGAAATGTGTACTTAAGCTTTTTTTAGTATAATTTTCTCTTATTTTTATAAAATCAATAAATGAGGAGAGGAAATGGAAAAAGTCGTATGTCATGTATGTCTTAG
>JALVYU010000005.1 GCA_027022365.1 Desulfurococcales archaeon
GGTAAAGGTCGGCGGCGCGGTAGTAGCGCGGCAGGTCGCGCTGGGAAACCTGCCCGAAGAAGTGAACGCGGTCAATCAGCCCCGCGTCGCGGAAAATGCGGTGGAGCATTGGAGCGAGCGAGCCGCCGCCGAGGAGCATGAGGCGCAGGCGGGGCTCGGCGCGGGCGGCGCGCACGAAAGCGCGCGCCATCACATCCACGCCGTAAATTGGCTCCCACGAGCGGTTGTGGAGCACAACGAAGGCGTCTTCCCAACCGAGGCGGGCGCGCAAGCCGCCATCGCCGCCCGCGGGCGAGAAATGCCGCAAATCCACGCCCCAAGGGAAAACCGCTGTGCGCTCGCGCGGAAAGCCGAAATCCGCCGCGCGGCGCGCCACCGTCTCGCAATCGGCAATCAGCACGTCGCTCCGCCGCAGGACGAAGCGCGTGATGCGGCGGAATGTTGCGCTGCGGTCGGCGTCGCGCAGCAAATCCGAGCCCCACGACATGCTCACCAGCGGGTGAAAGCCCAGCAGTGCAGGGAAAAGGGCAACGGTTTGAATCGGCCCGGCGTGGATGAGGTCAGGCTTGACGGCGCGCACCACCTTCCCGAAGTCGGCAAACAGCATTGGAAAATCGCGCCAGCGGAAGGGATGCTTGCCGCCGCGCCACCGCACCTGCCGAATTTCCGCGGGCACGGGGCGGTCTTCGGTTTGCCGCGGCCCGCGCTGGAGCCGCAGGTAAAACACCTCGTGCTCGGTTTTCGCCAGCGCCGCGAGGATGCGGTGGTCGTGGGGGGTGTAGTCGGAGGAGAAGTAAATTATGCGCATGAAGTGTCTCAGGTGTTCCTGTGTCAGGTGTTCCTGTGTCAGGTGTTCCTGCGGCGGAGGGAGGCAAGTAGGCCGCCGACAAGCGCTTTAGTGGTAGTGCATTGTTTAGAAAGGTGTTCAAAGGTGGCTTGGTCTATGTAGCCAATGTCAAGAGCGGTGTAGAGCAAAGATTGCACTTCGGCGACAGAGCGGCGAGCGTAGCCGAGAAAGCGGATAAACTCGGCGTGAGAATCGCAGTCAAAACCCTCCGCTATGTTAGTCATTGCCGAGACGGCGGCCCGCTGGATTTGGTCTCGCAAGCCCCAATCGGCAGCAAATGGTTGTTGACGAGAGACTGCGTATACGGCTTTCACCAATTCTCTCGCTGCCTGCCAAGCCCGCAAGTCCTCTATGCGCTTCACCAACGGCACATCCCACCTCCTTGCCACCGGAGCACTTGACACTGAAACACCGGTTTACCTGATACTGAAACACCGGCTCACCTGACACTTTACCGCCCCACATCCACCCAATACACCGCATCGCCCTTGGGAATGTCGCGCAGGGCTTTGGTGCCGATGAGGGAGTCCATTTCCCAAGATTGCACTGCGCCGATGGCGTTGGGGCGGAGGACGGTCAGCATGTCGCGGG
>JALVYU010000006.1:0-892 GCA_027022365.1 Desulfurococcales archaeon
TGGCTTTTAAATTAGAAAAAAGTTTTGAGAGGGGAGCCCTCAGCCCAGAGCTCCCCCTAAGCCAAATAAGCCCAGTAAGCCCGGTAAACCCGATAAACCCGATAAACCAAAACCTAACAAAGAATATAGCAGGCTTAGGGGAAATTTTCCACAGGGTTGAGGGCTCCTCTAAAGGAGGAGCCCAATGGAAAATCAAGCAAAGCAAGAGTTTAACTACTCTCCACTACAAATAGAATTTTTACAGAAAAACAGTCTGTTAAGTAGTCGGTTTATATCAGTCAGTCCTGAAGAATACATAGACAGCATATACGGACAGAAGGACAAACTTATTGTCGTTCTTGGTTCTGAGAAGGATAAAGAAGGTCGGATAATAGAGAGAGGAACGGTCATCAGGGTTCCTACCGAGGAGCTCTGGAAGTTAGGCTGGCGATCTAACGCCTATCTCCCTTATGCTGACTTTTACAGGAACTATTACAACTCAAAAACCCTGAAGGCCGTTAGAGCTTTTGTTGTTGACTGTGATGTTGTTGACAGTAAAGTTCTTTCCTATCTGCTTTCCTACCTTTGGAGCTCCCTGCCGCTGGTTCCGTCCTACGTGGTTAATTCAGGGAAAGGAGTCCATCTTGTCTATGCTTTGGTTGAGCCTGTGGCTGTTAGAGGCAAGCGCTACACCTTGAATGAGCTCAACAAACGAATACAGGAATCGTTTGAGGGAATAGGCAAGTTAGACAAGCACCCGATAGTTCACCCTTATCGTTTTCCCGGGTTTATGACTAAAATCTCTATGACGGCAACAGTTTTCCGTTCGGGAAGGCATTACACTTTAGAGGAGCTAATGAAAGTCTTTGAGCTGTATCCTGTAAAAGCTAAATCAGGAAAGGATCAGACTAAA
>JALVYU010000006.1:902-1406 GCA_027022365.1 Desulfurococcales archaeon
TCTTTCTACGCCTTGGGAGTAGTATCCTACAAGTGTAAGCGCTGGATAGACTACCAGCACGCCCTTGATATGCTTGATGTTCTCTACGGCAGAATGGAGCTGCTCGACCTTACAAAGGATTTCCCAAAGGAGGAAGCTCTCAAAGCCTTTCATTCTGGCTATACTCCGAAAGCTGTAAGGGTAAGGTGGAAAGTCCTCTGTGAGGAGTTCCTGAATTGGGAATACAGGCCAAATAAGAGGAACGGGAGAACGAGAGAAGAGCATCTGAAGTATCTCCAAAAGATTCGCCGAGTGCAGAAAGAAGAGAAAGAAGAACACATTAGGCGTTTGCTTTCAATGGGTTATACAAAATCTGAAATTGCTGAAATGTTGGGAATGTCCCGGAGAAATCTCTATAAAACTTACGGCCATCTTTTCCGTTAAGCTATTGGTTTGCAAGAAGTTTAGTGTTTTCTAACTGTTGGGAAAATGTGTGAACTTTCATTGATATAGCACTTCCCCTAC
>JALVYU010000007.1 GCA_027022365.1 Desulfurococcales archaeon
GGGCTGCGGCCCATCAGGTAGTTGGCGGGGTAACGGCCCGCCAAGCCGATAACGGGTAGGGGCCGTGAGAGCGGGAGCCCCCAGATGGGCACTGAGACAAGGGCCCAGGCCCTACGGGGCGCACCAGGCGCGAAACCTCCGCAATGCGGGCAACCGTGACGGGGTCACCCCGAGTGCCCCCTATAAGGGGGCTTTTCCCCGCTGTAGGAAGGCGGGGGAATAAGCGGGGGGCAAGTCTGGTGTCAGCCGCCGCGGTAATACCAGCCCCGCGAGTGGTCGGGACGGTTATTGGGCCTAAAGCGCCCGTAGCCGGCCTGGTAAGTCCCCCTCTAAATCCCCGGGCTCAACCCGGGGGTTGGGGGGGATACTGCCAGGCTAGGGGGCGGGAGAGGCCGAGGGTACTCCCGGGGTAATGGGAGACTCTCGGGGACGCTTTATAAGATGCTCTAATTGTTAATTGGTGCTTTGAATTTGAATGATATCTATAGGCTCGCATATCTTGCCGGGCTTATTGCTGCGGATGGACATATTAGTGGTAAGGACTACACAGTAACAATCTATGTTGGCTCACTTGAAAGAGCTAAGGATATTAAGGGAATGCTAGAGGGATACACGGACAACAGGGTAAGCATTAGGTTCCATAACAATGTGTATGAAGTCTATGTTACAGATAAACAACTAGCAACTCATTTCGTTAATAGATATAAGATACCTGTTGGGAGGAAATACGATAAACTAGAGTTGCCTAAGTTGGATGACGCGGAGCTAAATTCTTTTATCGCAGGCTTGTTCGATGGCGACGGATCTATCTACAAGAGAAAACACATAGCAGAGAATAATGTTATTAAAACATATTATGAGGTCAAGTTAAAATCGCGGAGCACTAAGCTGTTAAAACAAGTTATAAGCTATCTTGAAAAATACAATATATGCTTTAAACTTAAAACATATGAATCCATGACTCCCTACATAGTCTTGTCACGCATGGAACAAGTTATGCGCTTCTTCAAGATTATCCCCTTAAAATATAAGCGTCCCCGGGACCTCCCACCCCACGGGGCGAAATCCTATAATCCCGGGAGGACCACCAGTGGCGAAGGCGCTCGGCTGGAACGCGCCCGACGGTGAGGGGCGAAAGCCGGGGGAGCGAACCGGATTAGATACCCGGGTAGTCCCGGCTGTAAACGATGCGGGCTAGGTGTTGGGCGGGCTTAGAGCCCGCCCAGTGCCGCAGGGAAGCCGTTAAGCCCGCCGCCTGGGGAGTACGGCCGCAAGGCTGAAACTTAAAGGAATTGGCGGGGGAGCACCACAAGGGGTGGAGCCTGCGGTTTAATTGGAGTCAACGCCGGGAACCTCACCGGGGGCGACAGCAGGATGACGGCCAGGCTAACGGCCTTGCCCGACGCGCTGAGAGGAGGTGCATGGCCGTCGCCAGCTCGTGCCGTGAGGTGTCCGGTTAAGTCCGGCAACGAGCGAGACCCCCGCCCCTAGTTGCTACCCGGGGCTCCGGCCCCGGGGCACACTAGGGGGACTGCCGCCGTCCAAGGCGGAGGAAGGAGGGGGCCACGGCAGGTCAGCATGCCCCGAATCCCCCGGGCTACACGCGGGCTACAATGGCGGGGACAGCGGGATCCGACCCCGAAAGGGGGAGGTAATCCCTCAAACCCCGCCGCAGTTGGGATCGAGGGCTGCAACTCGCCCTCGTGAACGTGGAATCCCTAGTAACCGCGCGTCATCATCGCGCGGTGAATACGTCCCTGCTCCTTGCACACACCGCCCGTCGCTCCACCCGAGGGAGGGAGGGGTGAGGCCCGGTCCCCCGGGGAAACCCGGGGGGTCGGGTCGAACCCCTCCCTCCCAAGGGGGGAGAAGTCGTAACAAGGTAGCCGTAGGGGAACCTGCGGCTGGATCACCTCCCGCCATGCGGGCAAGGGCCGAGGCCTCCGGGCCGTGGTGGTGGATTGTCTCCCTTTGGGCCACCTCGAGGGGGCTTAGACGCTCCTCTCCTAGACCGGGGCTTGGGTCTCCAACAAGGCTTTCTGGGAAGGGGCTTACCGGCCCTGTCTTCTCGGGCTTGTCTGGCTCCTCCTATCCGATGCAGCACGGGATCGGGGGCCGGTCCCGTGCGGAGGGCGTGAACGGCCCCTGTCCGGGAAATACAATATTTATGTTTATCCCCGGATGGGGGCCGTGGTGAGCGCCATGGATAGGTAGGCCCTAGAGGGACTCATCCAGGAGCCCATATCAGGGGCTCCAGGGGGCACCGGTCGAATCCGGGGCTCCGCCCCTCGTCCCCGGGCCTGCGGCACCGACGCCGCCCGGTGGATGGCTCGGCTCGGGCGCCGAGGAAGGCCGTGGCAAGCTGCGATAAGCCCGGGGTAGGCGCACGCGGCCGTTGAACCCGGGATCGCCGAATGGGACCTCCCGCCGGGGGCGAATAGCCCTCGGCGTCCGGGAAACCGTTCCCCTCGTGGGAGCGGGAGTACCGGACGGGAACCCCCCGAACGGAAACATCTTAGTAGGGGGAGGAAAAGAAACCAACACGGGATCCCCTGAGTAGGGGCGACCGAAAGGGGGAGAGCCCAAACCAATTCCCCACGGGATAACCGTGGGGAGATGAGGGGTTGATGGGTCCCTGGGCCGGGGCTTCGAGCCCCAGGGAGCCGACCCACGGTAGCCGAAGTGGCCTGGAATGGCCCGCCGTAGAGGGTGACAGCCCCGTAGGCGAAACCGTGGGGGCTCCTGCCCAGGGACCAGAGTACCACGGCTTGGTTTTGCCGTGGGAAGCTGGGAGGAACCAGCTTCCAAGGCTAAATACGTCCCGAGACCGATAGCGAACTAAGTACCGTGAGGGAAAGCTGAAAAGTACCCCGGAAGGGGGGTGAAAAGAGCCTGAAACCGGGCGGCTACATACGGCGCGGCCCGAAAGAGATGAGGCCCTCCAAAGGAAACCGGGGCGACCCGGGAGTACGAGGAGGGCGGATCAGGGTCGCGCCGTCCGTCTTGAAACACGGGCCGGGGAGTCCACGGCAGTGGCGAGCCTAAGGGGGACAAAGCCCCGAAGGCGTAGGGAAACCGACAAGCCCGCAGCCGGGCCGTAAGGCTCCGGCGAGGGGCGGGGTCCCAAAGGGCCCGGAGTCACTGCCGTGGAACCAGAAACCGGGCGATCTAGGCGGGGGCAGGGTGAAGCCGGGGGAAACCCCGGTGGAGGCCCGCAAGGGTTCTGACGTGCAATTCGTTCCCCCGACCCCCGTCTAGGGGCAAAAGACCAATCTAGCCCGGTGATAGCTGGTTCCCGCCGAAGTGGGTCTCAGCCCAGCCCCGCCGGAGGCGGGCCACGGGGTAGAGCTACGGATTGGGGGTGCAGGGGGCGGAAGCCCCCGGCCCCCTATCCAACTCCGAACCCGTGGTCGCCGTAGATGGCGGGAGTGGGGCTCCCCGGGGTAAGCCCGGGGGCCGAGAGGGGAACAACCCAGACCGGGGTTAAGGCCCCAAAGTGCCGGCTAAGTGCCAAGGGAAAGGGAGTCCCCGGCCTCAGACAGCGGGGAGGTGGGCCTAACAGCAGCCACCCTCTAAGGAGTGCGTAACAGCTCACCCGCCGAGGCCGGGGGCCCCGAAGATTGGTCGGGGCTCAAGCCGGCCGCCGAGACCCCGGGGCACGGCTCCGATGGAGCCGTGATCCGGTAGGCGGGCGTCGGGGCGGGGCAGAAGCCGGGCCGAGAGGTCCGGTGGACCCGCTCCGAGTGTGGATCCCGGCGGCAGTAACAGCGAAGAGGGGTGGAAATCCCCTCCGCCGGAAAGGGCCAGGGTTCCTCGGCAACGGTCGTCGGCCGAGGGTTAGCCGGCCCTAACCCGGGCCGTAACACGGACCCGGGGAAGGGGAAACGGGTTAATATTCCCGTGCCGCGGGGGTAGGTGCGGCAACGCAAGCCCGGTCTCCGACGCCTCCGGATAGGCGGACCGGGGGCACCCGAATGGGTGCGACCCGGCTAACCGCTGAAGGCCCTGGAGAACCGTAATGGTGAGAAGGGGCCGAAGGCGGGAATGGGCGCCCGTATGGGCGCTTCCGCCGACTCCGGGGGCCCATGAAAAGGGGACCGGGAACGATCCCCCGCGCCCGTACCGAGAACCGACACAGGTGCCCCTGGGTGAGTAGCCCCAGGCGTCTGGGGGATAACCCGGGCCAGGGAACTCGGCAAATTGGCCCCGTAACTTCGGGAGAAGGGGTGCCTGCGGTCCTAGGGCTAACACCCCTGGGACCGCAGGTCGCAGTGCCTAGGGGGGCCTGACTGTTTAATAAAAACATAGGTCCCCGCAAGCCCGAAAGGGTGTGTACGGGGGCTGAATCCTGGCCACTGGCGGTCCGTGAAACCGGGGTACAACCCGGCGAAGCGCCGCTGAAGGCCGGGAGTAACTCTGACTCTCTTAAGGTAGCCAAATGCCTTGCCGGGTGAGTTCCGGCGCGCATGAATGGATCAACGAGGTCCCCACTGTCCTGGCCCGGGGCCCCGTGAATACACGGAGCCGGTGCACAGGCCGGCAACCCCCCGCAGGGCGATAAGACCCCGTGGAGCTTCACCGCAGCCTGGCGCTGGCCTCCGGGCTGCGGCGCGTAGCGTAGGTGGGAGCCTGTGAGCCCGCCCCTCCGGGGGCGGGGGAGGCGCCAATGAAACACCACCCACCGCAGCCCGGAGGCCTTACCCCCGGGGAGATCCCGGGGGGACAGCGTCAGGTGGGCGGTTTGGCTGGGGCGGCACGCCCGCGAAAAGGTAACACGGGCGCCCAAAGGTCGGCTCAGGCGGGTCAGAGCTCCGCCGTAGAGTGCAAGGGCAAAAGCCGGCTTGACCGGACCCCGGACAATAACGGGTCCGGCCGGGAAACCGCGGCCTAGCGAACGCTCGTGCCCCCTCTGGTGGGGGCCGGGCATGACAGAAAAGTTACCCCGGGGATAACAGAGTCGTCGCGGGCGAGAGCTCCCATCGACCCCGCGGTTTGCTACATCGATGTCGGCTCTTCCCACCCTAGGGGTGCAGCAGCCCCTAAGGGTAGGGCTGCCCGCCCATTAAAGGGGAACGTGAGCTGGGTTTAGACCGTCGTGAGACAGGTCGGACTCTACCCGCGGGGGGTGTTGGCCGCCTGAGGGGAAGGTGCCCTTAGTACGAGAGGAACGGGGCGCCGCGGCCTCTAGTGTACCGGTTGTCCTCCAGGGCAGAGCCGGGCAGCCACGCCGTAAGGGGTAACCGCTGAAAGCATCTAAGCGGGAACCCCTCCCCGAAAAGAGGCGGCCGTCCGCCAGGAGGGTTTCCTCCTGGCGGGGAGGGCTCCCGTAGAAGACGGGGTTGATGGGGCGGGGGTGTAAGCCCCGAGGGAGCTTGTCTCCCGAGGGGTTTAGCCCGCCGCTCCCAAGAGCCCGACGCCGCAGGCTACTCACCCGGGGACGCCGGGCAGCGATTCAAGGATTGTCTGCCCGGACCGGGGGCGGAGCCCCGAGATTCGAGTGTAAACCCCTGAGAGCCCCGGATTGAGTGGGGCCTACCTATCCATGGCGCTCACCACGGCTCCTCCCGGATTATACCCTTTCCTGGCGCCTAGTCGTGGAATAAATTTGTATCGCTGCATTTCTCCAAGTTCTCTCGAGGGTAGGGAGGATCTTATTGTTTCTGGCTCAGTTAGGAGAACGGTCTTCATCCCCGTTATTGCCGGGTCTGTTTACCGTCGTTTCGTCACCGCCATGTTTTCTTTATTATAGTGTATCGAATAACTCTATATGTCGTGTCTTCGGAGTGTTTGTTGGTGGGCGTGTTGAAGGGGCTAGGCAAGATATTGTTGATGATGAGGCCTCCAAACAGCTTCATGACAGGTATAGGCGTCATATTCTCCTACATGGTCTATGCCGGCAGGCCTCCCCCACCATTATTGGCTGTCATAGGTTTCCTGACAGGCTACCTTGTCTGCGGAGGCAGTATGCTGATAAACGATTACGTGGACAGGCTTGTCGACGCGGTAAACAAGCCCTGGAAACCCCTGCCCAGCGGCCAGGTTTCCCCCAGAATGGTGCTCTGGTCCAGCCTGGCGTGCTTCACAATACCAGTATTACTGAACCTCCTGGTTTCCCCTGGCACAGTCCTTGTGGCGATAACATATGGTTTCATAGGGTACCTGTACAGCTACATGAGGCGGCACTGGTGGAGCCACTACCTCGTAGGATTATCCACTACGGGGCCAATAATATACGGTTACGTGGCGGCCGGAGCCTCAGCGGAACACCTGGTCTTCACCATCATGTTCGCGGCGACCATGACCCTTATCTCGACCTCTAGGGAGTTCGTAAAAGCGATGCAGGACGTGGAAGGAGACAAGAGGTATGGGTACGTAACAGCAGCAATAATGTTCGGGCCGAGAAAGGCGGGAGCACTATCAGTAGCCCATGGCGTGGCGGGGCTGGCTATCGGCTTGGCGGCAGGCATAGTGGCCGGGACAAGCATATGGTATGAAGCCCTACTACTCCTCGCGGGAATAGCGTTCACGCGCCAAGCCATTATAGCCTATAAGAACCACTGGGACAAGACGCTGCTGGAAAAAACTAGGAAGAGAATGCTGGCCTACATGATGTTAGGACTAATAGCTTTCTGGCTCAGCACCCTCCCGCCAAGAATACCCGTCTAGACACCGAATATCTCGTTAACCATTGACTTATACCTGTGAATACTCTCGGTAGCCAGTGGATCCAAGCCCCTCATCCTAGCTAGCCTCACACTGGCGAGACCCATGACTAGACTACCATACATGAGCTTCTCGAGATCGCTCGCGCCCCTGAGCTCCAGTACCTTGACGGGATATCCCAGGCCTTTGTACGTGTCTATCATGAAGTCCACGAGCCTAGAACCAGCATCATCACCGGGATCCTTGACAGCCAGTACACAAGCAGGGAACCTATAGGGTTTCTCATACCCCACAATATCATTGTGCATCCACTCGGGAGCCACATCGACCTTAACAGGGATCTTTGAGTTCTCGTTGAACTCGTTCTTGCCGCGGATCAGAAGTGCTTCCCAGGGACTATGACCAGCAATGATCAGAAGGCCCCTAGAAGACTCTATAAAATCAGCTATATCATAGGCGGTATTCATGGCATCCCTCATAACGTCGTCGAGGAACCCTGCAACACCCTCAGCCTCACCCCTAGAAACGACTCCGAGACCGGACGCGTCAAGCACAGATAGTATGGCGAACAACATGCTGGGCAGAGCAGTACGGGGAGCAACGCCTTTCACGACGCCGACGAACGGGATGTTCTTCTCCACAGCGAGCTTCTCGAGCAAGCCATCGCTCGACACAACAACTATTCTAGCGCCAATACGGAGCGCCTTATCGACGGCCAGCCTGGTCTCCAAAGTGTTACCACTATAGCTTATAGCGAAGACCAGGTCATCCGACGATATGGTTCTCGGCAACAAGTGTGATTTCGACACAATCACCGGTAAACCACCTCTCAGGCTCGAGAGCATCGCCAAGTAGTCGCCGACAACACCGCTTCCACCCATACCCAGAACACCGATAACATGATACTTCCCGGGAACACCGACCTCTCCCCAGCGGCGGACAATATCCATTATCTGGTCCTTCCAGCTAAAGTACAGCTCCTCCACGATGCTACACCCCTAAACAATTGTTTAGTACACATCTAGTATATACGGGCAACCACAAAAAACAAGACTGGAGGAACACGTGGAGATGGTGCTCGAAGAGCTACTCGAGGGGAAATGGATCATAGAATGCCACGAGGCCTGGTTGAAGGCGGCAATAACAATAAGCCTAGCAAAGCGTCTCGCGGGAAAGAACGAGGCATTACCAGTCATAGATTACCCGGGAATACTGTACAGGATAGAGGCGAGCCTGCCGGAAAACATAGTACTACTAACACATCCTGTACAGGATATAGATCGCCTAGTGATGATAGAGCCCAGAACAATCAAGACGTACCATATTCTCCCGGAAAACACGGTTATCCTCACAAGCCCGAGAACGATACGTAGACTCCCCAGAGACTGGTTCAAGGCCAAAATAAAACGTGTAACGGGGCATGAGTACATCATACAGGGAGACATAAACGAGAGGATAGTGCTGCTCAACAACCTCGAAATAAAAACAGTAGAAGCACCACCCGGTATCAAAGGCGAAGCACTCGAGATACTGAGGAACGCAATAATAGATTATGGCGAACTAACCATTAAAGACGCAACAATAATACTCGCCCATGAACTAGGAATAAATAAGGGGGAGGCTAGAGAAATACTGGTAGAACTAGCCAGAAAAAGATACATTAGAGTAGAACACGGCCACGTGTATCCTCTATGATTTCCTCTCTTTGGCGAGGCTTGGATCGAACAATAAGGGGCGGAGGCTAAGCTTCTTCATCACGATATTGATGTAATCATATATAATCTCCCTTTTAACACCCATGCGCTCCGCACGCCTAACAACTATCTCCTCGACGATCGAGTATTTCTTGTAGCGCTCATTAAGATCCTTCCACGGAATACCCGTCATAGCCCTGATAACATCCTCGTCCCGCGGTATCTCGCCCTTAAGGATCATGAATGAGATTATAGGGTAGCCGACATAACCCCTATAGATAGTGCCATTATCATTGCTATAGACATGGCCATCAGGCTTCACGACGACATAGTATGTCTTATCACCTCTACTACTAGTCACAACAGCCTCCTCGTCGCTGAGAACCCTTACCCGGCCATCACCTATAGCCCCGGCTGCCTCCAACACCTTTATCCTAGGAGGTTTTCTCAAAGGCTTAAGACCAGGAGAGCCCGACAATACCTAACCCCTCACAAGCTCAAGTACAAGAGGATCACGGGAAACAATACGTGCAACACCACTAATCATCTGGCCAACGCCGAGCCTCAACAACTCATCATATTTCTCACGGGGCACCAACAGGTAGAACGACGCCTGCTCACCACCCACACTCCCCTGAACAAAGACGCAGGGCGAGTCAAAGCCCTCGGGGGACTCGAAACCAACAATGACACCATCAAACTCGACAGTCTCACCGCCCATAAGGAATCCCCACTAATAATCAGTAGTGATAATCATCCATTACAATATTATCTAGCCAGCCTCAACTAATTAAAATAACCTATCAAGAATAACCGGGAACACACCACGGGACAAAGATAAGTTCTTATCCAAACAAAATACAAGAAAAATTATGGAGCACTAATACATGTTATAGAGGATGAATACTATGTCCGCACCCAAAATAGAGAACGAGCTAAGCACAGGCCTCGTCATCGCGGGCGCTTACGCCGACAAACTACGGAGAACACTATTTGCACAACTAAGAGACCTGGTGAGGAAGAACAGGGATTTCGCAAGAGAAGTGGCACGGGCAGCAGGAGAAATGAACAGGCTTATATACATCATACTCGTAGAAGAGCTGAAAAGCGATAAGGGCGACGTCGTGAGGATAAGGGTCAAATACGAGGTAGACACCGAAAAATGGAGGATCACATGGAAATACAACACTCTCAGAATAGAGTATTTCAAGAGATATCCGGACGAGGAGGTAAAGAAGATCATAGATAAGATCCTCAAGGAGAAACTAGAAGAAGTTCAGGAACAATATAGAGAGGCACCTACAAGAGAGGAAGCAGAAAAGATCCTTAAAGGCGAGGTAAAACCCGAGGAAGAATGGGAGAAAGAAGAAACCATAAGAATAATAGGCTCGACACAACCGCTCGAACGCGAAGAAGCTGTTGAGGAAAAGAAAGAAGAGAAGGAAGAGAAGCCGGAAGAGAAAACGGAGGCAGAAACAGGGGTCGAACTAGCCAGCGTATTGGGCGGCGCCGACCCGATAGGCGAAACACTTGATGGAGGCCTCGTATTCAAAATAGTAAGCACCAACGGGGACAATATCGGCGTAGCATCAGTAGAGCCCCATGCAGGCGGCTATATGATAGACTGTATAATAATACATGGTGGGAAAGCCTATAGGATCCACACAAAAGCATCTCACCAGCTAAACGAATACATGGACAATCCATCGCTCCTACTGGACGAGATAAAGAGATCTAAACCCGTAGCAATAAGTAAAGAAGACGCGGAATCACTGATAAGATCTAAGATGGAGTCTCTCGCCTAAATACCTTTTAATCATCTACCCATAAGCAAGGGGACAAGATAGAGCACCAATATAATGATCAATGCTAAAACCAGTAATATAAGAGCAGTGTTTTTATTCTTAGCGAAAACAATCGGTATAGGCCCAACAATTATTACACCACCATAATCAGTGCTCGTCCTCCCTCCACCGCTCCTAAGAGCCATGAAGCCAAAGACGATCAGGGCTAAGCCAATAATCACAAGGGTTAAGCCGAGATAATAGGCGTCACCAACCATGCCAGCCCACCATATATGCAGTGGTCAGGCCCGCGCGAGCTCCACATCGCCTAGCGGCTTAGGCCTTGCTAAGCATCTTCATCCCAAGACTAAGTATTGTAGCACACCCGTTAAAACCATATCATGTACCATCAAGATTAGGGGATAAACCGGTATGCCGACACGCATAGATCTCGGCGAAGCACCGGAGGGGCTGCTCGAGCTAGAAAACAACGAAATACTGGAGGAGTTCCTAT
The DNA here is from genome assembly GCA_027022365.1 of Desulfurococcales archaeon. Taxonomy (GTDB): domain Archaea; phylum Thermoproteota; class Thermoprotei_A; order Sulfolobales; family Desulfurococcaceae; genus JAADCY01. Next base: position 10,656 of record JALVYU010000007.1, read on the forward strand.
TAGCTCTCGAGGCGGCCGGCGCTAGCCCGGAGACAATAAAGGCTTATAGAGCAGCGATAACCGATTTTCTAGAATACCTCGGCGACAAGCCATTGAAACAGGTAACCATTAGAGATGTGATCAGGTGGAGAAACCAGAAGCTCAGAAAAGGCTTCAAGAAACCTAGACAAAAGGAAAAAAGGGGCTGGCAGGTAACCCTCCACTACTACACATTGTTCCTTAGAAGGTTCCTTGAATGGCTAGGAATAAAAATAAGAATACCGGGTGTTAGGAAGCCGCCGCGAAAAATAGAGGCGCTTAGCGATGACGAGATAGAGAGAATGTATAATGCTGTACGCGACCCTCTGGACAGACTAATACTGGATCTGCTCCTCGACACGGGGCTGAGAAGCAAGGAGCTACTAGGGCTAAAGGTTAAAGACATAGACCTAAACAACCTGGTAATAACGGTTAAAGAAACCAAGTATGGCCGCGAAAGAAAAGTAGTCATAACCCCCAAGACAGCCGAGACCATTCGTTCCTGGATAAAGCTCAGCGGGCTACGCCCCGAGGACAGACTAGTAGGTCTAACATATGCAGGCCTATACAAGAGGATAAGAAAGCTCGGTGAAAGAGCGGGTATACCTAGGGAAAAGGCGCGCCCACACGTACTAAGACATACATTTGCCACACGGGCACTGAGAAGAGGACTTAGCCTACCATCGCTGCAGAGGCTCCTCGGCCACACAGACATAAAGACAACACAGGTATACATGCATCTAACGATAGAAGATGTACGCAGAGAATATCTGAGCATTCTAGCAGGCAACAAGTGCCCTACATGTGGGAGAGAAGTACCGGTTGGAGCAAAATTCTGTCCCTACTGCGGTACAAAGATAAATGGTGGTAACGAAGCATTAGCCACCACTTAGCTCGTCCATGATCCTGCCGAGCAGAACCTTCAATACTTCCTTTCCTCTACGATTACGCTTCAAATAATGGGCCACTAGCTCTTCACCATCAGATACTGGGTAATCATCGTCATAACTACTAAGAAGATCCTCTAGTTTATCATCGAAAACAATGAATATGACATCCTCCACCGGTATACGCCACTTCTCGCTTGAACGCCTTACAATCAAAAGCTCCTGCAAATACCGGTCTTCATCATCTACATCTTTCATCTCAACCCTATAGTACGGAGACAAGTAGTGTACAAGAACCAATGCAGCCGTTTCCCCATCCTTTATTATTGCGAACCTGGAGACCTCGCTATGATCAAGTAGTACGGCATGTGTTCCCTCCTCAAACGTATACCCGTGTCTCTCAAGATAGCCCAGCAATCGATCTAGATCCTTTATCTCCTTACTAATGATCTTCATGCCCACAACCACTACATATAAACATGATGAGAACTCCTATAAAAGAATCGGTCGGAAAAATGGATGCTATAATCATCGGCGACGAGAAAATATATAGAGAAACGGTTCCTGGAACAGAGGAAGAAGAATACATCACCGATAAAATTAGGAGAGCCCTTGAGAAATACACGCATGAAGTCATAACCGTTAAAACACCCGTCCTCTCATGGATCGAGAAAGAATGCTACCTCGGAATAAATGGCGTAGCGATTAAATGTCACGCGATGCCGTACGTGGGAAAAACAAGTATTAAAGCACCTATTACTTTCGCGAAATTCTTCCAAAAAGCTATAGTTGTTGAAAACGGGGTTATGGGCAGGATAGTCTTCGTCCCTACACCGAAAGATCTCGACAGCATGAAATACATTGTCCTCAAACTCGCACTACTCGGCGCGATCGCGGTAGGCTTCTACGATATACTCGGCGGAAAATACCGTAGAAAAGTAATTACCGGAGGCTATTACTACAACCCCAATTACGGCTCGCCCCCACCCATACCGGTAATATCAGTGAAGCGCGAGGACACCGAAAAAATAAAGAATTATGAAGGAAAGGCCGAGCTAGACATAGATACCATAACAAGATACACAGTTGGTAAAACCATAATAGGAGTCAAACGAGGAGCCAGCGAGAAAACCATTCACGTAACAGCACACCACGACCACTGGTTTACAGGATACCGGGACGACCTAGCAGGCGTCGAGGCAGTACTGAGACTAGCCAGGAAAATACATCGAGAAAAAACAAAGCATAACATACAATACATATTATTCACTGCGGAGGAGTCTGGAGCCCCCAATTATGCGGACTGGTACTGGGGATGGGGAAGCAAATACTTGTTAAACATAATGAAAAACACGGGAGAACACGAAAACATAGTGGCGAACATAAATATTGACTGCATAGATAAAGGCATTCCGTGCTTCTCCGGGAACCCGGTGCTACAAACATACGCGGAGCTAGCTGGGGTTAAGACGTGTGGTTATGATGACCCGGACTTCGATAGTTTTCAATATACATTGAACGGAATACCGGCCGCAACACTCGAAGAACTCGACACCATGCTAGAAATATACCATACAGACCATGATACAAGAACAAGTGCCGACCCGCAAGCCATAGATAGATACGTTGAAGCAGTATACAAGATAATTAGTATGCTTGACACTAAGCCTCTAAGCTATGACCCGCTTAGAAAATATGTTCTAAAGAAAATAGAGGCATCGAATCTAGGTGTAGAAACCAAGAGATTGCTTGGAGTCATAGATGCTTTGGACAATAAAATAGGCGTAGAAAAAGCCGTAAAGACAGTAACATCGGCTCTGACAAACATAATCTATGAGCCAGGGATAAGCGGTCTATTTCATGCTGACATAATTCCCGAGACAGGGCTATTAGAACACGTTTTCACAGAACTCCACTATCCAGCCAGGATAAGGCTCTACACGTTGGACGGAGTGATTGCGGATAACGTTATCGGTGACAAAGAAGAATTCAAACGTTTTATCCGCGCGCTAGTAGAGGAAAGAATAAATCTTTATCTAGAAAAACTTGAATCCAAACTATGTATTAGCGTATGAGAAAGTCCACGAACCGCCTAGGTGAACATTGTGTCCGCTGAAAAATTCCGCCTCGACAAATACGCTGATTTCCCTAGATGGTACCACACAATACTCAAAGAAGCAAAGATAGTGGACATAAGGTACCCTGTCAAAGGAATGAATGTATGGATGCCTTACGGCCTCAAAGCCCTGAGGCTGATACAGCGTAAAATGATAGAACTACTCGAATCAACAGGACACGAGGAAGCATATTTCCCAACAATGATTCCCGAATCAGTATTCGCTAAAGAACGAGAATTCCTCGAGGGATTCGGCGGGGAAACATTTGTCGTCGAAGGCACAATGACGAGGAAGTTCGGGGAAAAACTATACGTTAGACCCACGAGCGAAACAGTGATGTACTATATGTGGAACCTCTGGATAAAAGGCCGTAAAGACCTACCGCTCAAAATGTACCAGGTAGTCAACGTGTTCAGATACGAGACCAAGATGACACACCCTATACTAAGGGTCAGAGAAATAATGGGTTTCATCGAGGCGCACACCGCACATGCCACGGCCGAAGAGGCAGAACAGCAATTCGTAGAAGCCGTGAAAATATATAAGGAGTTCTTCGACGATCTCCTAATACCCTACTTCATAGTCAAGACCCCCGAATGGGACACATTCGCGGGCGCTGAATACAATTATGACTTCATAACAGTTCTCCCCGACGGGAAAGGATTGGAGCTCGGAAGCGTTATCAATTTAGGTCAGAGATTCGCAAAGGCATTCGACATAAAATTCATGGATTCCGACGGCGCATTCAAGTATGTATACCAGACATGTTACGGTATAAGCGAGAGAAGCCTAGGAGCAGTGATAAGCATACATGGGGACGAAAGAGGTCTGTTCTTCCCTCCGAAATACGCGCCTATACAGGTAATCATAGTCCCTATCATGAAGAAAGAAGAGAAGGAAATACTAGCCTACGCTAGAAAAGTAGCCGAGCACCTAGCACAAAACGGTATAAGAGTAAAGATAGATGATGACGAAGAACACACGCCGGGATGGAAATACTATTTCTGGGAAATGAAGGGTGTACCAACAAGACTAGAAATAGGTAGACGAGAAGCAACAGATAAGACTGTCACAATCGCCCGTAGAGATAAACGGCAGAAAATACAGGTCAAACTAGACGAGCTATTAGAGAAACTTAGAGAAGTATGGACTAGCATAGAGGAGGAAATGTACAGAAGAGCATTGCATCACTTCGAAAAAATGGTGTATTTTCTAACAGATGATAATCTAGACGAGATCGCAGGGAAGAAGGGACTCATCATTGCACCATGGGATGGTAAAAAAGAAACGGCCGAAGAGCTCGAGGAAATAACTGGTAAGGGGCTCCTCGGAGAAATAATAGAGTCACCGATCAAACTACCTGAACTAAAGAAGAACAAGATATGTCCTGAGCCAAAAATGTATGCACTACTAGGAAACACATACTAGCAGGAACAGCTTCTTTGTATTTAACCATATTTTATTGTTTTACATTGCTCGCTTCTAAGGATAAGATTTAAGAACAGGCAAAACACATTTCGTTTAAACCGAGTGATAGCCATGAGTGATTACATAAACCAGTTAAAAACTCAATTAATGGCGAAGTTGCCGGAGTACAAGATAATGGTAAAAAGTCCCAGTGTCTTTGCCCTAGTAAAGGACAATAAGATCTACGCCATAATCAAAGACCAGGGAGACTACGTAATAGTAACCATTGCCGGCAAAGACTACAAGTACGACAAATGGTACACAAAACCGGAGCATCTAACAACAGTTCTCGTCAACTATCTGAAGAGTAAGTAAATATAGATACAAAATAAAGATGGTAGCGCATATTCTGTTTTTTATATGTGCTAGTCAGCAGTATCCGAGTCGCGTAATCCTAAGAACTGAGTTATAAGGACCCAGTACTTCTCTTAGCCCATCTATACATATCCTTCGAGAGAAAAACGGAGCATCCACTACAAGGGTCTCGGCTTCTCCTCCTTCAAATGCAGGGTTAAACCCGTATTTTTCAGCTAATTCAATGACTTTATTAACTGTCTCGTGGTCTCCAATAATCCTTCCCAGGAAGCTATGGGGTAAGCCGTAGGATGATATACTTATTATCATGTATTTTATCCCGGCATCAACGAGTTCATGCATGTACCTCTTCTGATCAATTCTCCATAAGGGCGTATACGATTTTAATCCCAATTCCTCGGCGATCATTGAGAAACGCATACGCTGATAATCGCTAAGCAAAGCCCCTGCAGCGACGCCGCCAATACCGTAACGATCTATTGCCCGTGTCAACGCTCTCCTCAAACCATCTAGCTCTTGCTCAGGCTTAGAGACGCGTTCAACGATCAATGGTATTCCGGCAGACTCGGCTTGTAGGCGTAGGATATCCTCTACGGGCTTGTGGTAAAGCATAGAGTCCTCATATTCGGGAACTATTGATATAAGACACTCTACCCTAAACCCCTGCAGTAACATCCAGTAAAGGGTGAAACTGCTGTCTTTTCCACCTGTGAAAAGCACGCCGACACTAATGCTCATGGCTTTTATCTACCTTCCAACCTATAAACCAGGTAGAACCAGAATTAAAGAATAGTGATGTATTTATGCCTGGCAGTATCAGGGTTAGGATAATTATTGATAGCAGGCAGGGCAGGAGAAGTGATCTACATAGTGTTCATGGGCTCTCACTCTTCATTGAAGCCTATGATAGATACATATTATTTGACTTGGGGCCTGCGGACAAGTATCTGATCGAGAACTCTGAGAGGCTGGGCATACCACTCGATCTCCTCGATACCGCCGTAATATCTCATAGCCACAGCAGTCATGCAGGCGCACTAGGGGGTCTTGGCTGGGCTTCTCCTTACTTGGACACGTATATACCGTATGATACAATGCAGCACCTAGGCGTTATTGCGAAGAAGAATGGGCTGAGACCAATAGAGGTTCTCGACTGGAAAGAGCTATGGCCGTACATATACATCACGCCACCAATATATGGTCCTCCGTGGGAGCATTTCCTCATAATAAGAACCAATAAAGGGCTCCTCGTGTTCTCCGGATGCACTCATCCAGGGATAGATAAAGTCGTCTCGACACTAAAAGAGAAATTTTCGGAGCAAACCAAACTCTATGGATGGATAGGCGGATTTCATCTAAGCAATGCACCGCGTAGCGTGGTCGCTGAAACAGTTGATAAACTTGAGGCGCTTGGACTAGAGCTAGTTGTACCTCTACATTGCTCGGGCAGGGCGATGAGCGAGTTATTATCTTCCACCAGTATAAGAGTTATAGAGGCCGGGGTTGGAGACACGGTAGATATACCGATATAGCATGGTGTGCGGCTATGGAGTACCTAGAAGAAAGAAAGGCAATTGTAGATGTCATGAGAACACTTGTCATGCTCGGTCTCACTAATCCCAAGGGTGGGAACGCAAGTATCCGTGTAGGTAATACTGTCTTATTAACGCCCTCGGCTATCCCTAAGCATAAATTGAAACCAGAGGATATTGTCGTATATGATATGCTTACCGGAAAATATACTGGAAAACATCGAGCGTCTATTGAATGTAACGCTCACTTAATGATATATAAAAGTATTAACGAAGCAAGAGCCGTGCTTCACGCCCATACACCGATCTCATTAGCACTGGTCGATGCAGGCATTGATCTTAATCAAGAGAAGATCGTGGAAACCGAATACAGTATAGGCCGGGTATGTGTTACAGAGGAGGCACCACCTGGATCACTGGAGCTCGCCGTAAAAGTGGCCCAAGCAGCAAAGAACTGTAGAACTATAATAGTGCCTAGACATGGTGTGTTTGTGTGGGCGAGCAACATATATGATGCACTGGACACGATCATATCGCTAGAATCTACTGCAAAATACTATGTTGTTAAAAGGCTTGCCCTGAAAAACCTCTTGGGCTAGCTCTTCTTTTTCCTGTATTTAGGATGATACTTCTTAATGTGTTCTTCCTTCACATGTTTCAGCTCGTCCTCGGGTAGTATCGCGAGAAGTTCCCAGCCCAGATCAAGTGTCTCCTCGATTGTGCGGCGCTCGTATTCTCCCTGGCCTATGAATTCTTTCTCGAACCTGTCAGCGAACTCCAGATACTTCTTGTCACGTGGTGATAGGGCTTCAGTACCAACGACTACCGCTAGTTCTCTCAGCTTAACGCCTTCGGCGTAGGCGCTGTACAGCTGCATAAATACTCCTCTATGGTCTTCCCTCGTCTTTCCTTCGCCTATACCGTCCTTCATAAGACGTGAAAGGCTCATCAATATATCGAAAGGCGGATAGATACCCTTCAACCACAGCTGTCTAGATAACACTAGCTGGCCCTCCGTGATATAGCCTGTAAGGTCTGGTATGGGGTGTGTGATGTCGTCGTCGGGCATTGTCAGTATAGGCATTTGTGTAACACTGCCCTTCTTCCCGGCCACCCTACCGGCTCTCTCATAAATCGTTGCTAGGTCGGTGTACATGTATCCCGGATAGCCTCTCCTGCTCGGCACCTCTTCTCTCGCTGCGCTGAGCTCTCTGAGTGCTTCACAATAGTTGGTCATGTCTGTCAGTATTGCCAGTACATGCATATCGTGATTCCACGCCAAGTACTCGGCTGCTGTGAGAGCGACGCGGGGCACCGCTATTCTCTCGATCACAGGCGAGTCCGCCGTGTTAATGAACGCTACGGTGTTCTCTAGTGCACCGTAGCGTTTGAAGTTCTCGATAAAGAACATTGCATCGTCATAGCTAACGCCTATAGCTGCAAACACTATTGCGAACTTCTCTTCCTTGCCACGAACCCTTGCCTGCCTCACGATCTGAGCCGCTATCCTGTTGTGGGGCAGGCCCGAGCCGCTGAATATGGGTAGTTTCTGGCCTCTGACTAGGCTGTTCAGCCCATCAATAGCCGAGATCCCTGTCTCGATGAACTCGCTTGGCGGGAGCCTTGAGGCAGGGTTGAGGGGTGAGCCATTAATATCTTGGTAGTCCTCGGGCACAATTGGGGGGCCGCCATCGATCGGTCTTCCTAATCCATCAAATATTCTTCCAAGCATGTCTATACCTACTGGTAGTTTGAGTGCTTCTCCTCGGTATCTTATCCTTGAATAGTGCATGTCTACCTCGCTTACACCGCCGAAAACCTGGATTACAACCGCGTCTTTCCCGACATCTATTACTTGTCCGAGCCTTGTATCACCGGTTCCTAGCAGTACTTCGACTACTTCTCCGTAGCTAACGCCTTTCATGGGCTCCGCTATTATTAGGCTTCCCTGAGCCTTATAGAGGCCTGGGGATTCCCTGATAGCTAGGGATGGGCTAGGCATATACGTGCACCTCCTCAATTAGCTTGGAGTACTCGTCGCGTATGAACTTGTATAGTTCTTCAAAGTAGGGCTCAAAGCCCTTGTTGGGGATCTCTTTCATTCTAGCTATTCTTGCCCTTGACTTCATCTCTCTGATCTTCTCCACTGTTACGCCTCTCTGTATGGCCTCTAATCCTAGGTCGTAGAACAACAATATAGCCCTCATCATCATAGAGGCTTTCCTCGGCGGGCAATACGTGTCGATCTCGTGGAAAGCGTTCTGCTGTAAGAAGTCCTCCCTGATCATACGTGCTACTTCAAGGACTAACTTGTCTTCCTCGGGCAGAGCCTCAGCACCCACTAGCCTAACAAGTTCTTCTAGCTCGGCTTCTTTCTGTAGAATCGCTAACGCCTTTTCCCTGAGGCTTCTCCACTCAGGATCAATATTCTTGTGCCACCAGCTGGTTACATTGTCGACGTAGAGGCTATAGCTTGTCAGCCAATTAATTGCTGGGTAGTGTCTCCTATAAGCCAAGTTGACGTCGAGAGCATATAACGCTCTAACTATTCTGAGCGTAGATTGTGTTACTGGCTCGCTGAAGTCGGCGCCGGGGGGCGATACAGCACCAATAATCGTCAGGCTTCCCCTACGTTCGGGTTTGCCGAGGGTGACAACGTGACCGCTGCGCTCATAGAAGCTGGCAAGCCTTGAACCCAGGTAGGCTGGGTACCCCTCCTCGCCGGGCAGCTCCTCGAGGCGACCGCTGATCTCTCTCATCGCCTCAGCCCATCTGCTTGTAGAGTCTGCAACCATTAGTATGTGGTATCCCATGTCTCTGAAGTACTCGCCTATTGTCGCCCCCAGGAATATGCTTGTCTCTCTAGCTGCTACAGGCATGTTGCTGGTGTTAGCAATGAACACGCTTCTTTCCACTAGCGGTTTACCCGTCCTTGGATCTACTAGTTTGCGGAAGCTATGCAAAGCATCCGCCATCTCGTTACCGCGTTCTCCGCATCCGACATATATGGCTATGTCTACGTGGCTCCACTTCGTGAGCTGTTGGAGGGTAACGGTTTTACCTGTACCGAAGCCTCCCGGTATAGCGGCCTTTCCTCCTTTGGCGAGCGGGAAGAAGAAGTCGATGACTCTCTGCCCCGTTATGAGCGGCTCAGTGGGTTCAAGCTTCTCTTTGTACGGTCTTGGCTTCCTTACTGGCCATTTCTGAAGCATAACTAATTCTTTTCCATCGATGCGCGCAATGGGATCAGTTATTGTATAGTCGCCCTCCGGCACGATATCCTCGATCACTCCGTGAACGTTCGGGGGTGCCATGATATAGTGTTTCACAGTCTCTGTTTCCTGCACATAACCTATGTAATCATTAGGTTCTATCTTGTCCCCTTTTCTCACAAGGGGTATGAAATGCCACTTCTTGTCTCTTGGAAGCGGAGCGGCCTTAACACCTTTTTTTATAAAGAACCCGACGAGCTCCTCAAGGATAGGGAGGGGCCTCTGTATACCATCATAGATAGAACCTATGAGGCCCGGACCCAGCTCAGCAGCGAGAGGATATCCGGTGCCAACTACGTTATCTCCTACCCTAAGGCCGGTCGTATCCTCGTACACCTGGATGATAGCCTTATCTCCTTCAACACCAATAATTTCTCCGATCAGTCTCTCAGGACCTACTTCCACTACTTCGTATACCTTTGACCCCCTCATATTCTCAGCGATCACAAGGGGGCCTGAAACCCTGTATACACGTCCTCTTACAACCATACGCAATCACTCCTTAAACATGTGTGTAAGCATTATGTAGCGGGAGATTCAGCCCCTGTAAAAACTATATGGATATTTTTAAGCCTATGTATTTTCTTATCATTTCCTCATAGTACTTCTTAGGATCTATCTCGGCTAGTACCTTGGGTGTTTCCACAGTTATGAACAAGACATCATTGTATCTCTCTTTTAGCTGCTCAAATACATTGTGACATTTCTCATCAGCTGTCCGCGACAATATTACAACGCCATATTCTCCGTGGTTTTTCGATACGAGCTCCTCTATTTCTCCGCATTTCCCTGTGAATTCGAGGTAATCGGTGCCGGCCGCAGCACCGATCAGGCAGAGGAAAGGATCACCTATTACAAGCACTTTTCTTTCTCTCGGCGTCGTCATAGCAGCCACCATTCATCAATGATTTCTTTAAGTTCCGATACGAGAGTACCTGCTTCTATTGAGGCAAGCACCGCTCGTACCAGCATAGACTCGCCCACGAATAGGACGTATGTTTTAGCAATAGCTTCTTGGAGACCCGCGGCGGTTGTTTTTGATGCAATGTTCGAAACATATAGGGTTACCGCGAGATCGTATGGAATCATTGATCTGTCGAGTCTCTTCATATCGTTCAGTATCTCTGCAAAACCGCTTATGATAGGATTCGATGATCTAATCATAGTTATGAGATTATCGATGTCCTTAGTTGCCGAGCAAGCATTTGTGAACTCATCTCTTGTGACTACGTAGAGGGATGGCAGGGTCTCCGGCGTTCTCTCCAATATACTACAAGTCTTAAGTAGCAAGAGATCATGATATAACCCGTATAGCGTACGCACCAACTTATTCTGTATATCTGTTTTTATCAGCGAGAAACCATATGGTATTGCGGAGTATCCGCCACCAGTTTTATCTGCAATCATTGATGCATAAGAGTGTAGTTCTTGCGGGAGATTCTCAATGAATTCATTTATGTCTCTTACTTGCTCAATATCAAGAGCTGATGTTTTTCCCACAGGATATATAGGCTCCGGTTTCAGCCCCTTCATCACGTAACCGATCATGACGGCGATGTTGATTATGTCGAATAACTCGTTGAAAGCATCAATAATGGAGGAATTCTTTTCACTAATTTTCCTCAACAATGCTATACGATCATTGTTAAGAATGCTTATTTCTCTGGAGAGTTTCCGGAGCTCTTTTTTCCCTGTTTTAATTGATTCGTAAAGCCTTAGTCCTATAGGCTTATTACCTATGATCTTGACTGCATCGCTCACTGTCTTTTGGGAAAGCATTTCATCTAGTTCTTTTCTCGTGGCAATCGTGCTGAGCATGTTTTTGATCCGTGAGTACTGGTAATAGTTGTCGTGCAAGCTTATGCATCAACCCCATAGGATCCTTGCAATAACTGGTACCAATGTTGTCTTGGCTCGTTCGAGCCTAACATCGTAGGAATTATTGACTACCTTACCATCTTTTGTCTCAACTATTACTCCGCCCAAGATACTGTTATTTATGAGTATATCGGCTTTGAGATTCTGAGAACGAGCAACTCTATTGGCTATATCGAGATCTTTCTCATTAACAATGATCTTTGCGATCTCGTTGGGCTCGATATACTCGTAGGTTTCCTTCAACAGTTTCTCTATTGACTGGTATATGTCGAAGCCTTTGCGCTCATTAATAACTTCTCTCGCCTTATTGAAAACCTCTTCAATTAATTCATATTTGGCCTTGCTCACAATGATTCTTGCCTGTCTCCTTGCATCAGAAAGCACTATGTGTGCCTGAATCCTGGCGTTTTGGATAATCTTTTCTCTCTCACGCCTCACTCTCTCTTGGAATTTCCTTTCAGCCTCTCTTATTATTTCATTAGCCTTCTTTTTCGCTTCACTGATAATTCTCTCTGCCTCCTTCCTCGCATCCTCAATGATCTTGTTTCTAAGCTCGTCAAGCCCTGTAGTCTCTATGGCCACTATGGGGGCACCTCAGCCTATAAGTGATAGTCCCATGAGTCCGAATACCATACCTAGAATGCCCATCAACTCAACATATACTGCTAGGATTAGTGCATTGAACGTTATTCTGCCCTTGGTTCTCGGCAGCTCCGCTATTCCCGATGCACATATTACTCCCTGGAACCATGCTGAGAACAGCTCGGCTCCAGCAACAGCGAGGCCGAGGCCAAGGATCGCTAGTCCTGTGGAGAGGGTCAGAGTTGATATGTGGCCTTTAACAAAGTTGACGAACTGTATCAATACTATTAGCCCATAGAATGTCTGGGTCATCGGGAGCGCTGCGAGCAAGAATACGTTTCTAAACTGTCTCGGATCCTCGGCGAGAGTCGCGGTGCCAGCGGCTCCGGCTTTCCCTATTCCTATCGATGAGCCCACTAGGCCGCCGAGTAGCGCTAATGCTGCTCCCGCATAAGCAAGGCCTAGTGCTAGAACGTCCATATTATATGACCTCACATGCAAATCGTGATAGGTGTAGTCGAAATAATGTATTCAGACAGTAGAGGTAGAAAAACTTAGCTTTTTTGGGCTGAATTCAATAAATTGTATGTGTTCATACACACTACTCTATAACCACACGTTTTCTAAGCACTATCTTCATAGGTTCGAACGGGTAGCCTGTGCCTTCATAGAATTTGCTGAGAAATTCTACGAAACATAGACGTATTGAGTGAATAAAGCCTCCCAGCGCCGACAGGGCGGTGTTCAGTATGTGGCCGAAAGCAGCGATCATGAGGGCAACTATCCCTCCCACAATTAGACCTACTAACGAAGGTAGCGAAGACTGTATCCCCCCGAGGGCCATTTGTGCCAATAGGTTGAAGCTCGAGGCCAGATATAGTGTTGCCAATCCTACTCCAGCCAATCTACTATAGCTTAGTACGTCTCCGAGTAGTCCCGTAATGCTGAACAACCACATCAGGAGGCCTAGTCCCCCCAAGTTCTTGATCGTCCCTATAACGATCAGCGCTATGCCTACGAACGCTCCATACAACAGGTAGTTGTATATATATGGCGGTATCCCGGGTATCGGTGTGTTGAGTACTTTGTACACTATGTATGGTATGCCGAAGGCCTCCCCTATGAAGAGCCCTATTTCGTTCAGTGCATCGCCGATTTGACGATGTTTAATGGCTTTAGCCAGTGTTATGGCGTGGGCTAAATTTACATGAATAAGCCCGATAATTATCGCTAATGCAAGGAATTTTAATGGATCAATAAAGATGTCGGTGAACTGGAACCCTAGACCGAATATCTTTAAAGTATTGCCGAAGAAAGAGCCGCCAAGGGCGCCAATAACAAAGCCTACAATACTTGATACTATTATAGAGTTTTTGAAGTAGACGTAGTCCTTGTTTTCGGGATCATTAGTGAACTTATCAAGAATATATAGTGCTGCTAATATAATCGCTATAGCGTAACCCATATCGCCAAGCATTATTCCGAAGAATAGTGCAAAAGAGTAAGCTATTATAGGTGTAGGGTCCCACTCCCTATAATCTGGTACCCCCAAGAATTTGACTATGGGTTCAAACCACCTGATTATCCTCGGGTTATCGAGCATTGTTGGTGGCTGCTCGTGTTCCCCGGGTTCCCTGAACTCCACGTATGCTGCGATATTGTTTTTCCTAAAGGTATCGAGCAGTTTTTGCTTGTATTTTACTGGAACCCAGCCTCTCAATATGGTCATGTACTTTGTGCTGAGAGACTTGATCAGGGCTTCGAGCCTTTCTATTATGTTCTCGAGAACGACCTTATACTTGGCCAAGTATTCGCCGTTTTCCTCGATGATCTTGTCTATCTCTTCTTTGAGCTCGTTTATTCTACTCTCGGCTTCGCCTGCAAGTCTGCTTAGCTTATTGATCAGATCCTTTACTGTTCTAGTGTTGTCGCGTATATACTTTGATAGAGATAAATAGGATAAGCCATAGTTTAGCGCGATATCTCTGGTTTTATGGTAGACGGTTTTCTTTACAACACAGTTAACTATGCCTAGCCCCTCACGGCTTATCTTGAGCAACACTATTGGCTTGGCGTCGGATATGAATTGCTCAACGGATTCGGTTCTGCCGTAATATGTTGATGCTATGTAGTGTTTACCCTCGTACTGCAGGTTATTGACCAGGTAATCCTGTGGTAGTAAAGAAAGTATTCTTAGATATTCTTTGACTTCATCGAGTCTTGTAAGCTCTGATCTCAGGTTGTCCTCGAGCACCTGTATCTCAGTATAGATCTTGTTTACGTCGGAGTATATCTTAGAAATACTTAGGTCCTCGATATCCATGGGTGTTAGATTTACAAGGTATACTTTTCCACGTTTACGGCTAAGTATAGAATCTATGATCTCGAGCGCATGCCGGGCCTCTTCGTATTCCTTCAAGTATTTCTCGATCTCTTTCTCCGAGGCCTTGGTTATCTGTATTACTCCTATGCTCTGTAATAGCTTGATGGTGTCTCTCAGCTGGTTCTTAGGGACTATGATCTCTGCTTTCAGCATTTTCACTGGTTTATTGAGGACAATAGGTAACATTACTGTGCACCCACGACCCGGCGGACAAGCTCATCGACGGCTTGATCTATTTTCGCTCTTCCTTTTCTCCTGATTTCCTCTGCCTGGGCATATGCTTCATTAAGGATTTTTTCTGCTTCTCTCTTTGCTTCTTCTACTAATTTTTCTGCTTCTTTCTTAAACTCCTCCGTGGGTATGGGGGCTGATAGTATTTGTTCAGCCCTCGTTTTCGCCTTCTTTATTATTTCATCGGCTTTCTTTCTAGCCTCTTCAATGATTCTATCGGCTTCCCTCTCGATCTCCTCTATATTCAAGCTGTCACTCAATAATCTACACCATCACGCGTGGTCGTCTCATGTAGGGGTAAAAATAATCGTTGTTGTGGTTCTTAGGCGTGTTCGTAATTCATATAATTGAGGCCTGTAAAATATAAGCTCTCCTTTCCCGCTATGGTCCAGGCCCAGTATTTTTGCCACCGCAAGAGCAGCTACTGGGTCACGTATTCTGTAGACGCCCTCGCCTAGAGATGGTGAAGACTCTATGATTATGGGTATCTTGATAAGGCAGACCTTATCGCCGAGAATATTTCTTAGTAGTTGTAGCTCTCTCTTGTCGATTAGATGTGTTGTACCATCCCTTAGGACTATGTATGGAGGATTCATATCTATGAGATCACATAGACTTATCCGCCTGTATGGCATGTGCTTATTAATGATCCTGAGCTCGTCCTTAAGGGCCTTTAGCACCATGTCATCGAGATCGGGATCGAGGCTCATTTCCTACCACGCTTTTTCTCAAGCATACTCTTAACTCGTTTTAGCCTGGCTTTTTCTTCTCGCTCCCTCTCCTCAAACTTCATGGAAAGATAGCGTATGGTTTTCTCGAGCCTCGGTATAACTATATACTCTAACGCGTTGACTTTTCTTTTGGTTCTACCTATTTCTTTGCCCAAACTGATTATTGCCTGCTCGGTCCTGCCTAGATCTATGATCATAGTGATTATCTTGATGGCTTCTCTCGAGAACTCGTCAAGACCGGGGGGAAGAGACACGAGGATCTCGGGCTCCTTCACAACAGCACTGACCGAACGGACACCCATAATGTTTTCGTGTCCCACATAAACCCTCATTCCATTCTTTAAGGATGAACGTAGAAAGGAGTATGATTTATCACCATAAGTGCCCGTCAACAGTATTGCCTTATTATAGACTGATGATATATACTTGTTCAACTCCAACCTGAAATTATATGCCTCACGAACACGTGTAAGGAACTCATTAACAAGTATGGTTAATCTTTCCCTGAGAATCCTATGAACCTTTTTAGCCAGGTCCCTGCGTCTACGTAGCTTGATCAGCTCTATCTTTGTCGCCCTAACCCTCATCAACGAAGACATAGCGGCATCAACGCCCCTAAGATATTTAAAACAATATATTCGAACATATGCAATAACTTCAGAATTAGATGTAGATAGCTAGAGAGTAAAAAGAGTTGCTTACTCTAATAATCATCGTAGTGATATCTTTAACAGTATTTTTGGAAAAAGAAAAATTGTTTTTAACGAGATTAAAATACTGGATCGTCCGGGACAGGATCTCCTCCGGGCCTAGGTCCTAATAGGTATTCAGGTCTAATTGTGGTCATGGTTTTATTCCTCTTCTCCTTTAGTGTTTTGATGAGGGTTTTGATGCTCATTTTGGGTCGAGAATAGATATGCAAACGATCTTACCTGTATGTTCGCTCAATGAAAAAATCCGCCAATATGCAAAAGATTTAAAAACAGGATTTGGTCTAGGCCTTTAAAACATTTTTAAGGTAGAATTCATAGGTATTGTCTCCCGCCCTACGATAATAGACTGCATAGTAAGCAGGGTGGGAAGAGCCTGGGGAATAGAGCTCAACAACAATTGTGTCCTTACATCCTGGAGTTTCCCCCACTATTGTGCACTCATTAGCATTTTCACGAATAGCTGCTTCGAAGCCGTACGGGGTCAGCACGTTGTTTATCATAATTGCTAGCCGTTCCATAAGATATTCGTCGATTATTTCAATATATTCGCGTGTAGTCCAATCACTTGGTCCTTCAAACGAGACAGATATCTTCAGTATCTTTTTAAGCGTGTTAATATCCTCTGAAGACATCAGTCTTCACCTAGTGAGTCTTTCCAGAAGAAGTTCGCATAGTACAGGATCAGCATTGCAGTTTTCAGATCCACGATTTGATTATTCTTTATCATGTCTAGGGCATCTGTCAAATTCACAACTGTCGGGGTTATAACTTCATAAGGTTCTGGACGCATACCAACATATTCGAGCTTCCTCGCGATGAAGAAGTGCATTTTTTCAGTACTATAGCCTGGTACGGGGTAGTAGTAGCCTAGAGGTATGAGTTCACCGGGCTCGTAACCGATCTCCTCTATTAATTCCCTCCTTGCAGCTTCTTTGGGTAGCTCATTTTCCTCAACAACACCAGCAGGGACTTCATATATATAATCATTAATCGCAGCCCTATATTGTCTTATTAATATAATTCTATCAGACGTTAGTACCGGGAGTATAATGACTGATTCCGGAAAGACCACAATATCTCGTTCAACATGCTTGTTATCGATTTCCAATAATCTTCTTACGACATTGAACCTAAGACCTCTGAATAACTCTGTGTCTTTTATTACTTTTATGTACGGAACACTGTTTTTTCCCACTATTCCATTCACCTCGTTGTCGGATTCATTTTTAAAGTAGGAAATATTGGAAAATAAATAGTATTCAATGATATATCAATAAAATGCATGGAAAACACCTTTATCAAATCCGTGAAATGGAAACGGTGGAGATATTGTATAAAAATGTAGAGGATTTGGAAAGAAGATATATTAAGGCTTTCAAGGAAAGTGTGAGAAAACTTTCTATGATATGCGGCACGGATCTGGGTGAATTTGTTGATAAACTTACAAAGGTTAGTCGTATAGGTTTTTACTCATATATAGCCAAGGAACTTGGAATAAAGGAGAGACTAGTTTATTCGTATGTACGCAAACTTCAAAAGAATGGTTTCAAGTTCACAGTAGATATAAACTTGAAAAGAATCGGATTATACAAATATTTCATTCATATACCCCAATTAATTGATTTCAATGTTATTAGGAATAACGAAACAATCGCGTGGCTAAATTATTATTCGATAACATTAAACCCTATAGGTACTTTATTAACATATTTCATTCCATATAACTTAAAAGACGAGCTTTTAAGGAAAATAAATAGCTTCATAATGAAATTAGCTGAAAAAGTGAAAGATAAAGGAATCTTCATTCATTTTTATATAAGTTATAGACATCAGCCTATTTTTCATAAATCTCCTTTTAGCCAACATAGGTTTATTCACGGCTTTCTTTTTGATGAAATTATCGAATTATTTGAAAATAGTCGGTTAGATGATATTGTGTTTAAATACATTATAGACGAGTTAAACACTAGGTTTTCATCGCCTTATGATGCTGTGGATCTGATCATATTAAAAGAATATGATATTGATGCATTTACGACTGTGCAGAGTATAGCTAAAAAATATCCTATATCTCAGAGGATTATATTGAAGCATCTAAATAACCATATTAACAACAAAAAGATTATACGGGGTCTCTTCTTAAAGTCAAGCATTTATTCATCTTTTCTTTTCAAGTTTTTAGGGGTCTTTTTATTTTTGAATGACTTGAGTAATGCTATTAAAGTATTTAATTTCTTCAGAAACTTTGATTATTCGTTGAGTATTAACCTAGGTATTCCTGACGAGATCATGCGTGAACAAAACTATGAATTCATTATATCCGTTCAAGTGGCTGTTCCTCAGTTAAGGGTTTATGAGTTCCTGAAGTTTCTAGATTATCTTTACAGACATGACTATATTGTGAGTTATAAACTGTATGAGTTTCTTCCGGATACATTTGTTAGGTTTACTATTCCTTATCTTAATTTTGATCAGGAGCGTAAGGATTGGACGTTGGATGTTAAGAACGTTCAAGAGTTGTTGATGAGGAGATTTATGATTCCCCGTATTTAGGTCGCTTTTGATTTTAAGCTTAAAAACGGTGTATGGTAACTTCTATGTGAAAGGCTATGTTGCGGTGATGCGGTGATGGAAGTTGAAGGTCGTTTTTCCAGGATGTTTTCTCCCGGAATTTCTATCGTCCTTAGGGGGGTTATCTATACGGGTGTTCTATTGGTTGCACTGTTGCTTTGTGTAGTTGGTAATGTATATGTTGGGATTAAGCCGTTTCTTCTCCAGGACTTTATATCATCGCTTGGATATACTGGGGGATTATCAGTACTTATTACCGCCTTAATACTCTTTCTGGCTGTAATAATACCTTTCCTAGTGTTAATAAGCAGGAATGGACTTATGATGGGATATATACGGACAACTATAATCTCCTCAACTATCTTGGTATTAATGGTACTAGGTATTACGTGGTATCGTGTTTACCGTGAAGGAGTCCCGACTACACAGGATACTATAGCCACTATAATGCTGTTGTCGATGCTTATAGCTCTAGTCATACTGGATCGAAAATACCCATACATAGCAGTTAAAGCAGAGACTAACAGGCTCCCCAAGGATTATCTAGCTATTGTTAAGGTCTATGGCGATATTAACGGTTTTGAGATACATCCAGTACCTGTGAACTCGTTCAGCATACGAGGCCCCTTCAAGACGCTTTATGCCCACTATTATGAGTTACATTATATGGCTGGTAAATCTGCATCAATAACCCTGAAGTACAGGGGCATAGAGATTGGGAGGATTAATATTTCTGGGGCACAATTACCGCTCAGACGAATACGGTTCAAGGCTTTTGTAAACGACGATGATATAGGCGTATATGAATATACCGTCGAAGTCCTTAAGTCTCTTGACATAGCATCTGAGCCTGTCGTCAAGGCCGTTGCCGCGAAGATCGGAATAGACGTAGATCAGATCCGCGAGGTAATGTTTTTTGACTCCAATGGATCGCCGCTAGATCCCAAGATTCTGATCAAGGATCTGAACGGAGATGAAGTCCAGGTAAAGATATACTTTACAGAGCCTTATATGGAGATCCTGAAGTACTACCGCAAAGAATCGATTATAAACCTATGGGATAAGTTGATGAAACGCCTGGAGATCTATGGCGAACTCGTTGATGATTTAGCAGAAAACCTCGATAAAGCTCTTACGAAACTGGTAAGCCTGTCTGTTAACTGGTGGTAGGTAAGTTGATCATAGTAACTGATAATGTGATTAAACGTTTCGGCGTTTTTCCAGGTGTAAAAATAGCTGTTGTAAAAAGACTCATGCATTTACCTAGTTCTATCAAACAGATATTTGTTGATGATGTTGGAATTGCTAGTTTGCCTAGAAGAATAGGTACTTCACGCTATGAGAGCCTGGAGTACTCTGTTGTTTTAGCTAAGAAATATATTAAGGGATTATTATATGAAGCAATAAATGTTATCATAATCGATGCAAGTTCAGGTTTTGACCTAGGCGTTTGCCTCGCAATACTCGAAGACATAAATAGGAACATTAACTCGTTAATGGGCAAGAAACTAAGAATAGTAGTCATAACACCCCCGCTTAATTCGAAAGAATACGTGTTGGCCAGATTTTACTCGTTTTTAAAGATAATGTTTATCTACGATATATTTCTCAATTCGTTGAACAATAATGTATTCACGTACACGTTCATAGATGCCGATAACCCGGCACAACTGTTTAGGCTAATATCGCGATATTATAATTCACAGGAACAGCCCGGATCAGCAGTACTATATGAGCTCAAGAGATACTACCTACCTATAAAGGACATGCTCGTCTTAATGAATGCTATAAATCATAGAGTAAAACTTGAAACAGTACTTTTATCTTCAAAGATGATCCTCGCTGTATTAAATACTCTTCTAGACAAGGCACAGCCAGAGTTATGGGATTACGTCAAAAATAGAAAGTGGGCTATCAGGGACGTTATCTACAAGATCAGAAGGGGTTATGACGAGATAATATCGGCTGATGATGCGATCGTTAGAACCATATCTGAAAATATGAAGCGGATAAAATTCACTGAGCTACTTGTTAATCCACGTAGAATAATTGAGCTACTCATGCAGGGTATTCCGCAGAAAAAACTCTATGAACACTTGATTAGTGAGGCTGACTTCAAGAAGATCATTAGTGACGAGTCATTATTGCCTATAACCGAAACTATCACTCCTGGAAATGAGGATTGTAATGAATTAATACTAACAAATCATCAGTTAGCGGCTTATCTTAGAAAATATGGGGAGTTCGCCCGAATCGTGGAAAACGATGTGCTTGGCGATGAGATAATTAGGTTAAGAACTAGGCAAGCAGCTATATGTGAAGCATGTAGGGAGCCGTTCTACTCGAGGATCAATAAGAAAATAGTTAATGCATATAATAGGTTATCAGAAATGTTTCACGACGCACTTTTCCCTTCGGAGATACGGATAGGTTCTACCGTTATCAATAGCTCGGTTCTCGCTAAATGCGAGTTAATCAACTATAATGCGTGGAGTGCTCTAGGAGAAAAACGGTACAGATATTGCCCCATCCTATATGATAAGCTAAAAGAAGCTGGAATATAATGTATTTCTTGTGAGATGCGTCTAGAATTTATTGATAGCATGTTTTTCCGCATAATAACAAGCTCGGATGAGGTGATATGTTTATGCCGAGACTACGGTTTGGGCCTGCAGGAAAACCGATCTCTTTTAAAAATATTGATCTTATCAGGATACCTGAAAAACTACGTGAGATGGGCCTAGATGCGATGGAGTATGAAGCAGTGAGGGGGGTCAAAATAAATGAGGAAAAAGCCAAGCTATTCGGTGAGGAGGCGAGGAGAAACGATATTCTCCTTAGTTTGCATGCACCATACTTTATTAATCTGGCGAGCGCCAAGGAGAAAATAATTGAAAACAGTATCAGAAGGCTTAATGCATCTATACAAGCTGCTCACTGGATGGGAGCCTATGTTGTAGTGTTTCATCCTGGATATTATAAGGACGCATCATCGCATGACGAGGCATTGAAACGAGTCATACAGAACCTCGAACCGGTGGTAGAGTTTAGAAAAAGTATTGGAGCGAAAAATGTATGGCTAGGGCCTGAAACAACTGGTAAGATAACGCAGGTTGGAAGCCTAGATGAAGTGATCGAGATCTGTAGGAACGTTGAAGGAACGAGGCCTGTGATTGATTGGGCGCATCTGCATGCAAGAAGTATGGGCGAACACATAACAAGCATCGACCATGTAATCAACGTGATTGAGAAGATCGAGAAAGAACTGGGTACGTGGGCCGTCAAACCCCTCCATATGCACTTCTCTAGAATAGAATATGGAAAAGGAGGGGAACGCGTACACCATATACTAGACGATACAGATTTCGGCCCCGAGTTCGAACACGTGTGTAGAGGGGTAGTCGAGACAGGCGTGGACGGTGTCTTTATCAGTGAGAGCCCCATATTAGAAAAAGACGCGCTAGTGATGAAGAAGATCTGTATGGAAGTATGTGGTGTAAAGTGTTTTGCTAACGAGGCTAAGGAGAAAGGTTAAGAAACTATTTGAGACTATAGCGGGGTTTCTCGCAGCTATAGGTATAGGCCCAAATACAATAACCATTTGTTCCCTTATCGTTTCTTCAACCGCTTTTCTCGCCATGTATTATTGGCATTCTATACCATTGTTCTTGGCAATGATACTTTTATCGGGCCTACTGGATGCACTTGATGGAGCCTTGGCAAGACTTACAGGCAAGACGACGCGTTTTGGCGCATTCTTAGATTCAAC
This sequence comes from Desulfurococcales archaeon, assembly GCA_027022365.1. GTDB lineage: Archaea > Thermoproteota > Thermoprotei_A > Sulfolobales > Desulfurococcaceae > JAADCY01. The sequence continues at coordinate 33,122 of JALVYU010000007.1, forward strand.
TATAGATAGGTTATCTGATACATTCTATATATTATCATACCTATCCCTCGGGGTAAACCCTCTACTTATAGGATTTCTCCTGTCTTTCTCGCTTCTTATCAGCTATACGCGGAGCAGAGCGGAGTCCCTCGGTATAAAAATGGAGGGAATAGGAATTATTGAGAGAGCTGAGAGGGTGTTATGGTTAGCGGGTACGGCGCTTCTTTATTATATAGGAAGAAGTGCCGTAACTATTTCTCTGGCCGTACTCTTACTGTTGTCTATCACAACTTTTATTCAAAGGATAAAACATGTTTACGACTCATTATCTCATAGCGCCGACAAATCATAGTGGCCTGCAATCGGTAATGGTGTTCTGAACGTCACATATCCCATTCTAAGTGCATGGGTTTTGAGAAGCCCAACTCTATCGCTTGCCCTAAGAATAAGATCACGATACTCTCCTGGTATGTCTAGGCTGGGTAGCTGACTCTTATCCGTTCTCAATATGATCTTAGTATTGGACAGCTGTAGAATTATGTCGTGGACATCCTTTGGTGAATGTGTTGAGAATATGATGCCGAGCCTTCTGGCTCTTCCAAGCCTTGCAATCCTGTCGATCATTCCTGACACATGCTCTATGTATTCTTCCTTACCGCCTCCTCTCGATGGGAAAAACCTGTGTGCCTCATCCATGATTATAATGACTGGCTGGGTAGCGATCCTTTTCCTAGACATTGTCAACTTCCATTCAAACACCTTGTTAAGTATTCTGAACGCAGCAATACTTATGATCTTGTCAGGATCAGAAGGGCTGTTCTCCTGGAGGTATTCTAGATCAACAACTATCGGGTATCCCTTCATCAGACCATGGTGTTTCTCAAGTATTAATCCTATTGATGGTTCATGGAGGTACTTTTCCTCGCCAATACCTCCCGGAACACAGATATCGAACAAGCCAGTATCTATTAGAGAACCTATCTGTCTAAGCATGTTTTCAATTGTAGACTTATGTATTGCGAGCTCCTTGATAAGCTCGATAACATATTCCTTGTTAGGATTCAGCACGGGGCCTTTGTGCGACGCGCCTGGTTTTTCGCGTAACCTGTATCTAGCCTCTTGTAATGCCTCGTATAACTCGCTGAGAGATTCAAGTTCAGCATTTTTGGATTTAAGATAATTGAGTAGCCTGAGCAGCCCATCTTTAGCCTGCCTAGTGAAGTAAGGGTTAAGTGAGATGAAATCTCTGGGCGACATGTCCTTGAATCTGAATCCGTAGGGCACTATGAATAGCTCTATATATTCTTTCTCATCTCCATAACTAACACCTATATTCATTTTCACTATACGTAGGGGTGTTCTTCCCGGTTCTTCGATAATTTCTATCTCCTCTACCCAGCTATTCCACCCCATTCTCTCAGCTATGGGCTCGTAGGTGGATTCATAGTATTCCTCCGCGATCATCTTGAGGAGCCTGGGCCAAGACACTTGCTCTTCATTAACTAGTCTCTCGACGAGATGACTTGTGATCGGTAGTATTATGACAAGGCCTCTAGGTCTACTGATGTTTTCAAGCGTCCTCTTAAGCATTCTTTCTTCGAGTTCCTTATCAATGCCCTCATAAAACTCCCATGTAGGTTTAAGGGGCAATGTGACGTAGTCGCGGTTAGGATCCATTATCAATAAACTTGTGCTCTGATCGTTGAAATTATAATGGCTCGTGAACGCTGAGATCATGTTCTTGAGTAGAGTAGTTTTCCCCGAGCCAGTGGTTCCCAGTATGAGTGTGTGTTGATAGAATGTTTTTAGAGGAACATATACTTGAACCGAAGCGCTGAATATCGGTCTATCTCCGGTTGTCACATATCCTATGAACACGCCTTTCGTTGGAAGACCTAGGATCTTTTGGACTACGGCGGGGTCTCTCGGCATGATTACAGGTGATTGAGGCTCAATAACAGTATTCGATGCCTCGACAACCCCTGTCTCGACATTATATGTTAGGAGAGGTTTGCCGTAGATCCTAGTCTTGGTCAATAAGCCTGCGGGCTCTCTTTCCGGCATAGAGATGGTGAGATCGGGAAGATTAAGTTCTGCAATGACATCTCTTCGCTCCACCTTAACTATCCTTATACTGGTAATAGCCAGAGTTTTGATATCGACAATTGCTAGAAAGTTGCCAGCACTAGCTATCTCTTGGAATTTCTTAAAATATACGTGTGGCTCAACATCGAAGACCACTAAGCCGCCTTCCTCTGATATGCTTGAAGGACTTGTGCGTGAAACCCAGCCTATGATCTCACCGTACTTCTCGGCGATAGATATGGCTTGTTGCATCCTCTGCCTTATGGATAGCAGCATGTCATCCAATGAAGTATCCCTCTATCGAGCGCATCGAGTCATAGGTCAGGGGGACACCGTTATCTTCTAGTAGTCTTATAAAGTAGTTTGTAATCCCCCTAGATACATCTTTGGCTAGTTTATCGGCGATAAGGATTGATAGAGGTATAACGGTTCCTGACAATAGTGAATCTATTAATGGCGGGGTACATGGATGGTCGTATGTTTTAAGAATAAATGAGAGATCATGCTCGAGAAACTCTACTCTGTAGAAGCCGTAGGGCGCCACACCTGTATTAATAGCGTATCTATGTCTAGGGAGTCCAATATAGTATACGATCTTAGGGGGTATGTCTGCTAGTTCTTGCGGAGCCCCTATCTTGATGGGCCCTATTATGAACGGCTTAGCAGAGACGTTCTTAAATACTGAGCGAGTATACAGTATAAGGTAAGCCTGATCATTTATTTTTGCTCCACCCGTCAGGCCCGCTGGATCAACACATGATAAAATATATGAGTTTTCAAGCCGTTTCACAATTCCATAAACGAGTGTATTTTTCTTCTTATGTCTAAGTATCTCGAGTCTTTCCTTGATCAGTGCTTTCCAGCTAGCAATATAATCGTCAACCCTCCCTCTGCTTGGTGGTTTCAGTGAAGAATACATACTTGCCAGTTTAGGCACTATGTAGATAGGCCCGTCGAGGAAAACAACGCTGCCGGATCCGCTACTTGTATTCATCAGAATCATAGAAAGTACATGGTTCTCAATGACTAGTCTAAGTTCATCTAGAGCAACATATCGATTATATGTTTCGTCGTATGGCGTTCCTGCAGGATTATGAGTCATTACGCATGGGTTCTTAAGGATTATATCATCGGGGCCGGAAAAGGGGATTATAACCATCCATTTACAATCCTGGCACAGCACGGGATCTTTTCCTATTATCCCCATAATTGACGGGCACTCGACTTTATCTCCATACCTATAGTTTACACCGACACCAAACCCCATTCCCATGAAAAAGAACGGAGATGTTATAGTTCGTGTACTACTGTCCACACCATAAATAGGTATGAAAGTATTATGTTTGCGGAGATCATCTACATCGATTATTTCAATTATATTGTCATCCAAAACCTGTATCTTATTATCATCAACGTACTCGATCCTCGCCTCAAATAGAGGTTGGGCTGTTTCTGATTCATCAACAAAGCGTGTCATTCGATTATTTCTTTTTACTAGACCTATTAGATCCTTTGCTATCCCGCTAAATATTCCGGTATCCATGGGTATCCCTAAAATCACTCAAATCAAGGTATCCCTATATATTCTGGCAGTGTTAATCATTTCTCGGATACGGTGTATTTGAGGATGCAGATAATCAGTACTATTAGGTTAGCAGGTGCAATATTCATAGTGGCATCATTAATGGCTGCATTCTATCTAGGCTCAATACTAGTCAACGACTACATGCCGATAATATCTGGTATTGTCAATCTTAAAGTGAGCTATAGAATACTTTCAGCATCCCTCTATAATCAAAATAGCTCAAATTTATACTTCGAAATGATAGTGTCTCTTAACCCAAGTCTCAAACTGAATAATACAAGACTCATGATCGGGGGTTATGTATTCAATTGTTGGATGAATAACACCAACAGCTATTTATGCTATGTAAATATATCATCAGAAGAAGTCTCGGGATCAACGAGGATCATATTTAGCGGAAGGCATATAGGGATTATTTCTTATAGTATTGAGAAAAACCTTACATGCATAAATAATATCCTTGATGAGGTGACACCAAGTATTTCGAACATATACTGTATATCGACCAATAATCATACGAAATATCTTTTAATCGAGATAAGTTCAAAATACTATTACACCGGAAGTTTTAAGATAAAATTCATATATACAAACTTGACACTAACTAAAGAGTTCAACATGACGATCCAGCCCAATACAACGTCTTTTCTCAAAATAAAGAGTGTTTGTACCGGTGAACTAATCAAGATCATACTCTATTATCCATTCAACTACACTAAGACATATGCGGTGGTGAAAAATGAGGAAAGCATCTAGAAATTCCTTTCTATTCTTGTTATTATCGCTGATTATTGTTGCATTATTACCGTTAATATCACTGGATTTTCCATTGATAACGGGGCTTGTAAACTTACCTGCTCTATTATTCCAAGTAATCATATCCACGTTTATGATCGTTTCCTCCCTTATTATGTCATCAATTCTAATTTATAGTGTAAGGAGTGTATTTGTTGAAATAATTCTAGCAGTAATCACAATGGTACTTGGTATTGTACGTGTTCTTATTGACCCTTTTGCCGAATACTCTATCGTAATAGACGGTCTTCATGTATACATCAATAATGATGTCTTGGTCGACGTGCTCCTATTAGTGATCATACTTTTTTATACTGGCTATATCTTATTAGACGTAACTAGAATTATTGAGAAGAGAAGTCTCGAGACCATATATAGGAGACGCAAGAAGATTGAACACTATATGAGAGAAAACTAGCGGTGAACAATTTTGACCAGGTATCCTAGAGTATTTATAGGAGGAGATTGGGACGCCGACGGAGTAGTGGCGGCAGCGCTGCTTGTTTACTCGCAGGAGAAACTCGGTAAATACCCTATTGAGTCCAAGGCGATCGTTGATAGGAGACCAGTCGATCCTGAGAGGCTAAAGTTTATATTAAATGATATGCGTGCAGACTATGATCTAATGATCCTGCTGGATATCCCTTACACAAAATATATTCCCAACATCTTAAAGCTAATGAAAAGCCATTTCGGCGTCAAAAAGATAATCTACATAGATCATCATCTGTCAACGATCTCAAATATCAAGAACCTGGAGAGTGTAATAGACGAGGTCATAGTAGACCACAAGATGCCCACAGCCGCAATAGTAGAGAAAATTCTGAGAGAACACGGCATCGAACCGCATGCTAGGCTGAGAAGCTTCGTAGAAGTCGTGAAATACATGGACAGCGGAAGAAGAGTGCCTCAGAAGTACATGAAGTTATTCGAAATGGCTTCTCTCTTCAGCAAGGCCTTAACGGTTATGCGTGATGAGAAAGTATGGGTGAAGATCGTCAACTGGCTAGCGACACCAGCCGCCCTGCCTATGCCCTTGGATCAAAAAATACTTAGCAAGGTTAGAGAGGCAATTGCTAGGCGCGACCAGGAGATAAAGGATATGGCTATAGATCTTGCAATGTCTGCGGAGAAGATCGGTGAGATCAGATTTATTGATGCTAGGAGCAAGTGGAAGCATCGCGGCGGCACCGCTCTAGCTTCGAAAATAGCCTCAATCGTTAAGAGCCCTGTAGCGCTTCTTGTGACTACACGTAAAAACTATAGCTTGCTGATCATAAAAGCGTCTGGTGGTAAGGCTTATAGAATAGCGAAGTATCTAGTGGCCGAGGGCCTGGGCCACGATATTGCCGGTCATCCTAACCTTGCAATTGTAAGAGTTCCGAAAGACCCTGATCTCAAGAAACTAAAAGAGATGCTGCTGACGGCTCAGTACTATACTCCCTAGACCCTATTTTCTAGGAACTCCCTATACTCTGCATATACTGGATCGTTTCTGATGCTTCGAAGCATTGGGGAGTTGTGTATTATCAGGTGCTCCCATCCACGAAGGCTCGGACAGATATAGCATCCTAGCCTGTAGAAGCCCTCCCCATATAGGGGGTTCAATGGTATGTTTCTATAGAGCATGTATAGCTGTAGTGTAAGTGTGGACCATTGTTTAAGTGGTGCGATCCGCGTATATTTCTCTGTAACAATAACCGGTGGGCGACGACTCCGCGCCTCAGACTCAACATCTCTATCCCCGACAACAATCAAGCATCTAGACCCTCTGCAGAGATCGGCGTATTTTTTCTCGAGAGCGGATATTTTGAGCGCGGTGCACCATCTGTTATTGGTCGTAGGGAATCCCTTCTCGCCGAGATGTTCTTTCAAACTGAGCTTTACTCTGTGGATATAAACCCCGAGTTTTTCCCCGAGGACTTCTATAAATTCTTTGTTCACAGGCATATCCACATCTATATCTACGAAGACACCCTCAACTCTACCCTTGTAGACCTTTTTCGCCAGGTACAATGCTGTTGCACTATCTTTACCCCCACTAACAGGGACGATGACCCGCTCATAATCATTTGAGAACTTCTCTAGAAAGCTAACGACGATATTCTCTTCCTTTTCGAGGTACTCGATATTGTTCCGAACAAGATCATGTGGATCAATAGGAGACGGGTTTTCCCCGGAATACTTCGGGGATCCGATATTATCAGGTACTGATAGTATACCTTTAACCCCTGAAGCATCGATGATTAAGTGTTTTCCTCCGAGCATTCTAAGGGCGAGATAAGCTCCTTCACCCAAACCGATCTTTTTAGACACGCTCTTAGCTACATACAGTATAAACAAATCCATATATGGCTCGGGATCAGGGATCAATAGTTTTGCCGTTCTACCTAGAACTATTTCTCCGTCCAAACAGCTAATTCTTAGCCTTTGAAGCGATCTGGCTTTCTCGAAAAACCATGCTAGATGCTCTATTCTAGTATTCCTCACTCTACTCCTATTAATGAGATATACGACATTGTTAAATCTATCGACATCCTTAACAAATTCATAGGTTTCTCGATCTCTTCTGCCCAGGAGAATGAAATTGTAGCATGTGTCCTTCAGAAGATCCTCTAATATGTGTTCTAATCGGCTAGTTCTGCCTCCTTTTAGCGTATTGATTGTTATCGGCCACTCCCTATAGAAGTGCTCAACCATAGACTCTACCGCGCCGGCATCGCTCCGCGACTTGACTAATATCTGATACATTATGTTCCCCGCTCAGCAACCATAATTACGCTTATCCATAGCATAATATTATGAGGTGTTAGAGTGGTTACTATAGTTTCTTCAAAGGCATTTATGACTATGCATAAACCATGGTATGAGCATCCCGAAAATCCTGGGAGAATAGCAACGGTAGTTAATGCTGTTGAAAAGGTGGGATATGATGTACAGTGGGAAGAATATGTTCGAGACCAGGATGAAGGATTAAAGATAGCGGAGAAGATACATGTGAGAGGATACATCGATTATCTGAAAAGAACGAAGAATAAGACGCCATGCGAACTAGATCCAGACACATATTTTGTTGATGACACATTAGAACTAGCGCTCTTTGCTTTAAACCTATCCTACGAAGCATCAATACATGCACGACGAAGTAATGATATCTATCTTGTTCTGCTAAGACCGCCTGGACATCATGCTGGAAGAGCTGGGAAAGCAATGGGCGCTCCTACACAAGGTTTCTGTATTCTAAACAATGCGGCTGCGGCCACGATAAGCTTCCTGGAGCAGGGTTATCGACGAATAGCTGTTCTTGATGTTGACGTCCATTGTGGTAATGGTACTGAGGAGATTTTCTATGAAAGAAATGATGTGTTAAATATTGATATTCATAGGGATCCAGCCGATTTCTATCCTTTCACATGTTTTCCTGAACAGATAGGCAAAGGTCGTGGGGAAGGGTATGCAGTAAACCTATTGCTTCCTCCTAGGGCCGGAGACGATATATTCTTGAAGTTCATAGAAATTGTAGAGACAATTGCCACTTCCTATAACCCAGAGGCATTGGTGGTTTCTTTAGGACTCGATGGATATCTTGGTGATGGGCTCTCTGATACCCGTCTAACTAGTGCGTCATATCATTCGGTGGGTTCTCTTATCAAGAAACTTGGATTACCTACGGTGATCTTGCTTGAGGGAGGGTATTCAAGAGGATTAGAATACGGCGTCGATGCTTTCCTAGACGGAATAAGTGGTCGTAGGATCAGGTTTAAGAGAAAAACCACAACACCTGTTTTGCTCCTTAAAGAATATCTAGGTACGGCGAGAGATATCATCAGAAGGATTGGATGGCTAGAGAAGTGAGTACGTATGGTTGTTAATGATAGGGGAGAAGAGGTGGAGGCTAAGTACAGGATAACGTGCACGGTTGATAGTATTATGGAGAAGCTGCCCCGTCTTGGCGCTATCTATAAAGAAGCTGTTGATGAGGAAGACACTTATTTCCAGCACCCATGCAGGGATTTCTCAGAAACGGATGAAGCTCTACGCATTAGGCGCATGGTTAGGAATGGCCTTGAGAAATGGGTTTTAACGTATAAGGGCCCCAGACAAATGATCGGTGAGGTCAAGATACGTGAAGAAATAGAGGCGGAACTACAAGATCCTGAGAAGTTCCGGAGAATACTTGAGAAACTAGGATTTATGGAAGTGGCAACTATTGCCAAGAAGCGGCTTGTATATAGCTATGATGGATGTGAGATTCTAATTGACCATGTAAACGGGCTGGGCAAGTTTTTGGAGATCGAATGTAAAGACCGTAATAAGATCGATATAATACGGAAACCTCTAAGTAATTGTCTAGAACCAGTGTATAAAACATACCTAGAACTATATATGGAAAAAGGTGGCGATGTATGAGTAGGGTTTTAAGCGTTGGAATAGGCGCTGTCGTGATAGATAAGGATAACAGGATCCTTTTGGTGAAACGGGGCCATCCCCCTGGCGAAGGTTATTGGGCTGTACCGGGTGGGCATCTCGAATATGGAGAACACATTATTGAGGCCTGTCTCAGAGAGCTTGAAGAAGAGACGAGCATTAGGGGAATCCCACTGGGTGTCATATGGATTGACGAGATAATCCCTAATGATTATCCCGGGTGCGATGAGCATTTTGTCCTAATAGACCTCCTAGTAGAACCACTCACAACTAAGGTCGTCCCGGGAAGCGATGCCGTCCAGGCAGGCTTCTACGAACTATCCGATCCACCCTCTCCGATAACCCCTCCTACTTCACGTTTAATACGTTTTATTAGGAAACACTTGGTTAGAGGAGAATATGTTATAGAAGCACTGAAGAAACATGTGCTTCCTTTACCCGGTGGACAAAAATGGAGTATTCAATAGGCCCTAGTCACAAGATCATATCAATAATATACAGGGATAGGATCAAGGAGCAAATGGAAAGGCTTGAGGAGCTCAGGGATCCCCACATAGTATATGTTACTGATCTAATCTCGTGTTCCCACAAGTACTTGTTACGGCGTAGTTTCCCGGAGCTAACAATTCATTTTGAACCCATAACAGTATTTGGTGATCTAATACATAAGGGGTTAGAAGCGTATCTCAGCGAGAAAGGATATGTTGTGGAAAAACCTATCGAGAAGACATATACTATAGATGACGAAAAATACATCCTTAAAGGAAGGGTTGACGCATACAATGAGGAAGAGGACATAGTAGTTGAAATAAAAAGCGGCAGAGGAAATCATAATCTCCCCAGAGAACACCATATACTCCAGCTACAGATCTATCTAAATATGCTCGATCTGGATAAAGGCGTCTTGATCTACATTACCCCTGATAGGCTTCTCGAGTACAGTATTGATAGAACAGCCCTTGATATAGAGTCAATGCTTCGGGAACTAGTATATAATAGTGTGCATCCGAGATGGCAGTGGGAATGCAGGTATTGTATCTTCCAGCGTATATGCCCTTATAGATTACCGGAGCAGCCATCGTGATTACAACAATCACTAATCTCTAGCACTACTTGATCACCATCCTTTAGGCCGAGTTCTCTGCGTAGGTATTTATCGGAAATAATTTCCGCTATTCTTTCATCATGACGAGTTACAAGGGGGCGGACAAGATAGACACTGATACCCTCCAGCTTAGCACAGTATACTAGGACTGGAGAGTACTCTGGCGACGGTGGATCTACAACGATGTATTTATGTTTTACTATGAATTCTTTCAACGGCTTCTCTATTCTTAAATTAAGCGTTCCCGGGTAGGGGATTATGCCTATTTTTCTCTTGAACTGGCTCGAGTAAAGCCGAACATATTTCCTGCCTTCCCCTAGCCCTGATACTATTGTTCCTTTAATGATTGTTTTGGCCATGATCGCTTCTACCCATGAATAGCCCTGGCTCGGTATACAATGCCAATTATGAGAAACGATGTGCTTATGTAAAAAAGGGTTTAGCCAATAATTTCTTTGATAACTGGTACAACATAGTCCAAGCCAAGCTTCCTCAACGTCTCTTCACGCGGTACTCCATTCTCATTCCATCCACGCAACTCGTAGTAGAGGCTCAGCATTTTATCATATTTATTGATGTCGAGCTTAGCGCCTGTGAAGGGCCCCTTTGTCAGTGGGTGCTTGAACCACCTGATCGGTGGGTAATCCAGCGCCCTGTCCCACCATCCGTACTCTCTTATCCAGAACGCCCTGATGAGGTTGTATATCCTGTCGCCTACAGTGTAGATGTCGTCAAGCGTGTACGTTACCCCCGTAATGTATGATAGCATCTTGGGGTAGTGTTCCAGATTTACACCAAGCTCCACCCATGGTAGACGACATGTCGTCAGCGACTCAAACATTCCTCCACGTACTCTTTGTAGGAACAATAGTTTCTCTACCTTGGCCCTATCGTAGCTAAACCTGTCCATTTTTACCTCAAGGCCTATCAGCCAAGCATCTTTATGGTGGGCCCCGATCGGTGATGTACCGTATGCCAAGGCCATTCCCGGGGCTGTATGGCAATCATACGCTGATACTTCTAAGCCCTTGACATGGATCGCGAATTCTTCTGCTTCCTTGCCTAGATGCCTGGATAATGTTCTTACTCCTTCGGCTGCTAGGTAGCCTAAGCCCCTCCTATAGGCTGTATCGATGATTAGTTGTTTTGCCGCCTTATAGTCGCCCCAGCCGATCTTCTCGTCTATTAGTCCTCTGTCTGAGGCCTCCATGAGGAAGCCCAGAACATTGCCCATTGAGATAGTGTCTAGTCCGAGTTTGTCGCAGAGCTTGTTTAGCTCAGCCACTCTCCTTAGGTCGGGAAGCAGTATGTTGCTTCCGAGCATTGCTACGTTTTCGTAGTCGAGCTCGCTCTCCTCTCCTATGTCATCGATCACGACGTTTCCGCACTGCATGTTACAGTATGGGCATCCTCTTCTCTTGATCTTGATCTTTTCCATCAAGTCGCCACTAATCCTGTCATAGTACTCCCATACGCCCTCCCTATAGTTCATTGTTGGGAGAACGCTGTTCTCATTGCTCCAGTTAATCGTCATCATCGTGCCCTGCCTTACCCAGAAATCATAGCCTTCAGCTCTGAGGATCTCTTCATACGCTTTCTTGGCCTCTTCCCTTAGTTTCTCCGGATCCGCGACGCTTGGCTCCTTCGTACCCTTTATCACTATTGCTTTCAGCTTCTTGCTTCCCATGACTGCACCCATTCCCGGTCTTCCACCGCTTCTCCCCTTCATAGAGATCACTGTCGCATATCTTACAAGGTGCTCTCCCGCAGGCCCGATCAGAAGGATGCCCACGTTCTTGCCGTGCTCCTCGACTAGTTTGTCTTCCGCAGCGAATGTGTCGAGGCCCCAGAGATGCTCTGCGTCCCTGATCTCGACCTTGTCGTCCTCGATATAGATGTACACGGGCTTCCTGGCCTTGCCCTCGATTACTATCGCGTCGTAACCTGCTTTCCTCAGGTGGACGCTAGCCATTGTACCAACGTTCCCGTCACCGTACCCGCCTGTTAACGGGCTCTTCGAAGCAACGATCATTTTACCGCTGCTCGGTAATGGCATTCCCGAGAGAGGCCCCACAGCAAATGCCAGTTTATTATATGGAGAGAAAGGATCAACTCCTCGCGGTAGCTCGTCCCATAGGATCTTGATGGCCAGGCCCCGGCCTCCTATGAAATCTTTGAGAATAGCAGGGTCGATGGCGGTGATACTAGTTTTTTGCCTTGATAAATCTATGCGTAGAATCCTGCCACTCCATCCGTGCATGGGTGTACACCAATTGAATATACCTATATATTCATGTATATATTCGTAATGAAAGGAAGAATTAATAGCGTGTTATCCAGATCTTGTTCTGGATGATGAGTACTCCCCGGTTGGAGAAAAACGATGAAGATAATTCCTTTAGCTGACACCTATACAGGGATGTGAGGAAAATGAGTTCAGGAGTAAGGGTTCTACTAAAGAATATACTTGTTCCTGAAGAGAATGAGTTCAAGAACATCTACATATACATTGATAACGACAAGATAGCCGACCTCGGCGAAAAAATACCGGTTGAATACGAGTTCGCCGAACTAGTCCTCGACTATAATAGCGAATACATAGCTTTTCCCGGCTTCAGTGTTCTTGTTTCACTCACGGACAGATACCCCGGCATTTATAAGACTAGTTCTATCGATAAGAAGGAGATAGTAAAAGCTGCTCTCTACGAGCTAGTTATGAACGGCGTAACATTGCCGATCATAATGGATAGGGATACGTCCATCGTTAAACATGCACTTAAGGAGGTAGAATTCCCGGCCATACTTATTGAGGACAATGTAAAGGAGGACCAGAACAACGTTTATCTCAGCGGAATCAGGAGGGATGACGGCATATTGATCGGCGACACATTCTTCGGCTGGACAGAGATATGTCGCCCGAACCATATACGTGATAACTGCAAGCTATTAGACCTCAGAGGCCTACACACCTATAATGTATCAGCTCTACTAAACATGAGCAGTAAAAACAGCATGGATACAGTGCTTGACGTGCTGTGGAGACCATATAAGGCTTTAGGGCTCGGCGATAAAAAACTAGCCAAAGGATCAAGAGCCGATATAGTTCTCTACAAAATATCTGAACCACCTAAACTAGTAACACCGAGGAACTACATGGATCTCCTCAGGTCAGGCTATAGCCCCGACACAGTGATAGTAGCTGGAGAATTATATATCGACAAGAATGAACCACTAATACTGCAGGCCCCAAGAATAAAGCTATGGTAGTAAACAGATGCGTGCTGGGCAGATCTTCAATATAGCCATATTCAACCAGTTTATCGATAGCTTTACCAGGAAAGCCATGCTTCTCTCTAATCCACGTGATATAGATGAAGCGCTAAAGAACATTTACCTTTTATCCAATGTAATCTTCCCTTATAGCGATACGTTTCTTGTAAAAACACATCGCTATATGGAGAAATACCGTGAATACAGGCAATACTATGATAGGATCAGAGTCTTACTCCTAAATACTTCACAAGCTCTCGAGAAAAGGCTACGAGAAGAAATAGGTTTCCTCAAGGCGCAAGGTATAGAATCCATAATATCGAGAGTCATTTACTTAATGGCAGTCCTGAACTGTGACGAATCATTATACAGAAGGTACTTGGACCCCTTAAAGATACAGAAAATACTCTCAGTCCCACCAACACCGTGGGCTCACCACTCCAAGATATTCGACTTTATAGCCGGAGATACACGCCTCAATATCATACCGGGTGGAATAATACAGTTATGGCCTTTAAAAGTCCTCCTTGAAGAACTAAATAGTAGAGGGGTATCTTCCCGAATATATCTGCCAGCAACAAGGCTCCTAGACTATATTAGTAATATCGATTACTTTGACGGTATAAATGACAAAGCCGAAATAGTAACCTATAACCCGGAAAAACTAAGAGAAATAATCACATACCTCGGGGAAAAACACGAACCAGTACTAGTATCAAATATGCTGGGAATAGCATCAATCACAACACTACTGCATACAAAAGGCAAAACATACGATAATATATACCCCCTCTTCAACCCTATTGATACGAGGCTAGCACGATACCTAGTTCAAACACCATACATCATACCAGCAACAAGTATAGTTGAAACAATAAGGATCGACGCAGAGAAATAATGGGCCCGGGGGGATTCGAACCCCCGACCTCCCGGTTATCAGCCGGGCGCTCCACCAGGCTGAGCTACGGGCCCACGTATTCTTTTTCCGATTAGTGTTGTAACCGTGTTCTTAGTTTATAAATTTGTTTGGCCCTCCCGATAATATGTCTTCATCCCATGATCCGTTTATCCGCTGCCTGTCATCGGGCCCGTGTTAGAAGAATACGTAGATGAGCTAATAAGTATCATGGGTTGCCGGGTTGTTGCTACAATGGATCATCACTGCTCAGCCCGCCCATCGGCTCCATCCCCGGCAACCAGTTAGTATCATTTATTTTTGCTTAATTTAACCTATCTTTATGGATGTAAGTACATGGTGGTTGGTTTGAGTGGGCCTATAGTACTAATAACGGATTTCGGGTTAAAGGATCCCTATGTTGGCGTTATGAAGGGCGTTATAAAGACCATTAATCCTGAGGCACAGATAATAGATTTGACCCATAATGTGAGAAAGTTCGATATAAATGCAGCAGCCGTGATACTCCTAGTATCCGCCAAGTATTTCCCACGTGGTTCTATCTTTACTTGTGTTGTGGACCCTGGTGTAGGTAGCTCTAGGCGTGCAATCCTGATCGTCACGAAAAACTACTACTTGGTTGGTCCGGACAATGGATGTTTATCACTGCTTGCCGAGGAAGACGGAGTAATAGGGGTATATGATATATCAAGATCTCCATACAGGCTTCCAAGGGTTTCAGGCACCTTCCACGGTAGAGACGTATTTGCACCAATAGCGGCCTGGCTATCACGTGGTCTCAAACCAGAACAGCTCGGCGAACCGATCGATGACTACGTGAAACTAGATATACAGAAACCGAGGGTATCAGGTAATATTATTGAGGGGATGATCATCTATATTGATCACTTCGGAAACATCATGAGCAATATAAGCCGTGAGCTCATCGAAAAAGTGGGCATAAGGCTTGGAGACACCATAAACGTACTCCTAGGCTCTAGAGGGTTCAAGTGCCCATACGTACGTAGCTTCAGTAATGTTCCCGAAGGAGAGGTTGCATGCTATATTAACTCATGGGGATATTTCGAGATAGGAATTAACAAATCAAGTGCAGCGGAGCTCCTCAAAGTCGAAACCGGAGAGAAGATAAAAATCTACAAATACAATCCATCATAGGTGCACCTACATGTGCAGAATGATTATTGGTGTTTTTTCGCAGGATACAGAAGTGGGCGAGATCACCCCGTTCATAGAGTCCTTAAGAGCGGCGGCAGAGCATGATCCTCTTTTAGTTCAATATACTAATGGTAGAAAAACAAGTCATTCCGATGGATGGGGTTATGTGATCATATCACCCAACTATATCGTTGAATATAAATCGTTAATGCCGATTTACATGGACGAGAAAGGATATAGCCAGCTGATCAATAGCCTCCAATGGATAATAGAAATTAATGAAGCCTTCGCTTTCATGGCTCATGCAAGGCTTGCGTCACCCGAATATCGAAGAAGCCTAGTTGACACCCATCCTTTTCACTTCTATACAGTTGACGATCATGATTCCTGGCTGGTTATGAACGGAACATTAACGAAAGAATGTATTAAGAACAAAAACAATAGATCCGACACATATAATCTAGTCAAAGATATCTCTAACGAGAAATTTGATGAAATACCGCGAAAAATACTTGAACAAATAATTAAGAATCCCGGTTGTGTTAGGGCAGGTCTTGCTATAGGAATAATAGGTTTCAATACTTTAAACTCCTCTATCAGGGGTTATTTTGTATATTATACGAGAAAGGACAAAAACTGCCGAGGCTACTATGATTACTATGATTTGAGACTCAATGAAAACTATATTATTATGAGCTCGACGGTTAAATACTACTTATCTAAAAAACACAGAGCAGTCGTTGACAAAGTAAATAGGATCAGGAGCCCTGCTATTATCAGGCTCTAATTTGATGTCACTGTAATACCTTATTTTCGATAAACGTGGGACTTAGCATAATGTGTGGTATTATCTTGTAACTACTGAATAGTACACCGTGGACATAATATATACTTATATTTATCGTAACATTGATATATAATAGGGTTTGGAAGGTGACTCTCTGTGTCGTCGCTAGTTTTTAAAAGAGTGGTAGTTTCGCCGCTCGAAATAGATAGAGTTAGATTAGGCCTAATCGATCTAGAAGAGATGATGAAGTATTTATCATTTGTGAAAAGTGTTAAAAAAGCGAAAGAAGGTGTTCTTGTCGAATTAAGCCTTAGAAAAGGTTTTACTAGATTCCGCGACGTACTATTGTTTCGTGTCGAACTACTGGATGACTACGATGTAATGATTGAGGGCGTCGGTTCTAGCGTCGAGGTACGTATAACAGCGAGACTTCAGGTTCTATTTCCGGGAACAACTACGGTTAACCTCGAGATCGAGATATCAGGCGAAAACAGGAGGGTGTTGGGAGGACTTGTAAATAAGTTTGTCCAAGAACTTAGATCGTATCTAGGTAGGAACGGTCCTGTTGAACGCAAGTACAAGCCGGGTGAGAAAGAACCTGTTATTCTGAGAAAGCTTTTGGAGAGAGCTCGTAAAGAGGTTGAAGAAATAAGGGGGACTCCTACCGAGGCACGGCCTGAAGTTATGGCTGAGACTGTTCCAAGTATCGGTGAGACGACGCCTGTGCCAGCAATGGAAGAGACTAAGCCGATAGCAAAGGTCGAGGAAGGTGTAAAAACTGGCGCTGAGGCTAAGCCTGAAAAACCGGAAGAAGTAAGAGTAGCAAGAGTAGCTAAAGAGGTTAGACCTAATATCTCTATTGAAGAGGTGAGCTTAAAGCTTGCTGATCCAGTAACTGTTGCTCAGATCCTTTTTAATTCATCACTGCTAGTTGATTCAAAAACTGAGTCATTCAGCCTAGACGTAGTGAATAACCTCCTTAGAGGCAAGGATCTGAGTAGTTATAAGTACATATATGTTACTGTTAAGAAGAGGGGATCACGTGATGAGGCAAAAATACTCCTAGATCCTAGAATGAACATTATTGGTGCACATGTGATCACATCTTCAGGCGAAATATTCGGTCTCGACGCTATAGAAGAAGTGAGAAAATGGAGTAATGTTCCCCTTCTACTACGTATTTGGGGGGTAACAGCCGATATACTTTCTTAGCTGTTCCCCCAATATTTCTAATACCTTTGGGGTATCAGGTGATCAGGGTGGATAAGAAACCTCGAGGAGTTAAATTTGGGATATATCTGAGTGAGGAGCTGGATAAGGGGCTAAGAGAATGCATGAGATCGCTTGGGATTAAGAGTAGATCTCGAGCTATACAGGAAGCTATACAGTTGTTTATTGCCGAGAACAAGTGGCGTTTAAAAGGTAGAGTAGCGGGTGTTATCGGTGTAATATATAATCATGATGTGCGTGGCGTAGACGAGAAACTTACCGATATTCAGCATGAGTATATAGAAGTAATTGTTGCAACTCTTCACGTCCACCTGACGAAGGAGAAATGCATGCTGGCTATACTCGTGAGGGGAGACTCACCTGTTATTAGAGAACTGGTTAGAAAAATAAATAGTGTTAAAGGCGTATTATTTGTGCGGCCCTTGCTTCTCGAAGCTACTTAACCTATCTAATACACAAAGAATAGGTCTAACGACATCGTGGAGGGATACAAACGGATAATTACCTTGTCCTAACATGTTGTTCTTCATAAGAGAATCTGATATCATCGGTACATGAAAGAACACTCCTAATCTCCCCGTCTTCCAGCTCCATCTATATATATGGTAGGCTAATGCGTTACACAGATATGTCCCGGTGGACAGACCTACAGTTATATCGTGGTTTATTTTTCTGCATTCTTCAATTACATGTACGGGATCAAAGATAGGCGTTCTAATGAGTGGTTCATCATTAAATAGTCTCTTGTACGGGTAGATTTTATGATCCGCATCGGGGATCCTGTAGCTGGCGATATTGATTGCTGCTGCCTCGAGTATGGGCACACGTGCCCCAGGATACATTCCAAGTCCAATAATTATGTCTGGCTGAATATTTCCTAATTCGTTTGAGAAAAAATTATGGACATCTGAGAGCGAAACCCTTAGAATTTTTACATAGACAGTGTTTCCACTAGTAGATAGTTTATTCTTTAGTTCTAGGGCGACATCAATACATGAATTGAATAGATAGCCATTATAGCTTCCGTATCCGAGGACAAGTATTTTCATCCCAACACCCAACGTTAAGTATAATAATGTGTTATGATTCTAAAGGTTTGCAGGGCACAATGGATAGAAAGATCGTGGTAGTAGATAATCCGCTTATCAAATCATATCTAACAATCCTTAGAAACACAAGGACTCAGCCGCCGTTCTTTAGAGAAATTATGGAGAAAATAGGCTTCTACATCGGATTTGAGATAGCAAAACTCCTGGATTGGAAGACAGTACAGGTAATAACACCGCTAGGACGGGCTAGGGGATTGACTATTTCGAGAGAGGTGGTTGCAGTCGGTATACTGGGAGCATCTCTTCCATTGTTATATGGCTTCGTAAAGTCAATGCCATGGGCTGGAATAGGATTAATAGCAGCGAGAAGAATAGAAGAACATAATAAGAATTATCTGGATGTCGAAATATACTACACGAGATTGCCTAGAGATTTGCACAATAAAGTAGTGGTTCTTCTCGATCCCATGCTTGCCACTGGTCTAACACTAAAGAAATCTGTAGAACTGCTTAGTAGACTTGGCGCTTCTGATATTGTAGTGGCTTCGGTTATTGCTAGTAGAGAAGGCTTAGAGAAGCTTTCAAAGGAGAAGAGTGTAAAAGCCATAATTGTCTGTTCGGTCGACGAGAAACTCGATAAGAACTATTTCATTGTTCCAGGTCTCGGAGACGCTGGCGATCGAGCGCTGAGTGGAACTCTTTCATTATTGGATATTCAATAAGTATGTTGCAAAAACATAATTTTTTAACAGATCTGAATATAATTTATGCAAACTTTATAGTACCTTATTCAATACTTTTGTCAGTGTTTTGAACCTATATAAAGTATTTAATCTGGGTCTATAGTGCTAATAAAGAGATCAACAGGTGCAGGTAAGACGATATTTAGCGCTAATGTTGCTAAGGAAGTTATCAAAGGATACGGTCAAAAAGTGGCATGGATAAGTCTTCTCCTTGAGCCGAATGATATGATGGATATATTTTCTAGCATATTAAGGGTTAATCTAGATGATTATATAAATTCCGGGCAACTCAAGTACTATGGATTTGAAATAGTGTCCGTTTCGACAGACGGATAATGATCTCTCAGCTCCTCAGTAATATAATTGACACTAATCGTCCAGATGGTATTTCGAAGGATCTTGGAAGTAATATAAATCATGAGGTAAGAATACCTACAGGAATCGTTGGGTTCGATGATATCTTGGGTGGAGGCCTTATTCGGGGAAATCAACGCTTCTTATAGATCCATTAGGAGTTGGTAAAACAATTCTAATGACGACTATGGCATAGAATATGACTAGAGAAGGAGAGCATGTATATTATGTTAGCTTTGAGGAACCAGAGCAACAACTTGTAGAGACTCTCAGATTCTTGGGCTTCAATACGGAAGGATTGAAAGGTGAACTAACGATACGCTCGATAAATCGAGAATTATTATTAATTCATTCTTCAGCATCATAGATCGAATAGTCGACCTCTCAAAATCGTTTGCCATATTTAGCGACGGACTATATAGTCTATGGAAGGGATTTTGGATATGGTTTTCATAGATATGTCAGAGACCTGATATACTATTCAAAGAGCTCAAATGCATCCATGATGTTGTCGGTGATATACGAGAAGGGAGTTGAAGAGAAATTATATGTATGGCTAAGTATAATGTGTGATGGCATTATCGAAATGAACTTTTGTAGAGAAAAAATAGAGGTGTTAGAAGATTAATATGTTCGGGGAATGATGCTATTATCCCCGCCTCGGAAATACTTCGAGGTATTATTTGAGAATAAAAAGAAGTCTATCAGGATATTATAGTATATGTAATATGATGAGAATGTATAGCATAACTACTATGATCTCTAGTAGTGCTAGTAGACCCAAGCCTCTCCGTTCTTTGCTCCTGATGTTTCTAACACATATTAAGGCGACGGATAATAATGGAGTCGCTATTATTATGTAGATCCCTAGCCAAAGTATAGTGGTGATTTCTGTTAGAATAGATATCGAAAGCCCTGCTACGAGAACGGCAAGTCCTGTTATGACTCCATATCTAAGTACATGGTGTGCCTCCACCATTTTGATTACCCTAGATAATATGTGTTGATGATATGATCAGTCTAATCGCCGCATAGAGTAGTATTAGGGCGAAAATAAGCCTTACAGTCCTCGGCTTTAGTTTTTCAAGGCGTCTTGCACCGATATAGGCTCCTGGAATAATTCCCGACGCCAGCGCGGCGACAGCCAGTGGTTCAGGTATTCCCCTGGATACATAGACGATGCTCCCGCCAGTAGCTGTTAATCCTACCATGAAAGAACTTGTGGCTACGGCTGTTTTTATAGGAAGACCTAGTAGCCCGGCCATGATTGGTACCTTTAGTACTCCACCCCCTATTCCGAACATACCTGATAATATTCCGGCGAAAAAAGATACTAGTAGTGCGAGTGCCTTTGCAGCCCTCTTGGTTTTTCTCTTTACGGTTTCTCTTGTCTTCGATGGCCTAAGAGCTTTTAAAAGCATTGATATGGACACGTATAGTAGTATGAAGCCTAGGCCGGTCTTAATTATTGTCGGTGGTATTGAAGTAGTTATGATGGCGCCAAGTATGGCGCCAACAGTGGTAATGGGCTCTAATGTTAATGCTGTCTTTAAATCCACTAGGTTATCCCTAAGATATTCGCTCGCGGCTATCGATGAAGTCACGATGATCGCAACTAGGCTTGTCGCTACAGCAACTCTTACATCGAATCCGAGCACAAGGATCATATATGGAACTATGAGGCTACCACCACCAATACCGCTCATAGCCGAGATAAATCCTATGGCTAAAGCACCTAGAAACAGCAGGATGAGCGTCGTTACGGCTAACAACAATGTTCACCGGCTGGTTCTCCGAACTATCTTAGGTTGCCCATGTTATCCCGCCTCTATGCCGAAAAGCATGGATGCTAGGGCGCCTATGCCGTATGTCACGATAGCTGAGCCTAGGCCGGATAACACGAGTTCTATGACTTTTTTCTTGATAGCTAGTCCTGACGATATGGCAACTATAGTACCCGATACTGCGAGCATCGAGGCAGCCATGATGAAAGAAGATATTAGCGCACCTAGTATTGGTAAGCCGAGAAAATATGGTATAAGCGGCACAAAAGCACCTATAATATAAAATATTCCCGTGTAGAGGCTCGCTATTTTTGGATTCTCGAGAGCATCCTCAGTTATGCCATACTCTTCCTCAGCTATAATTTTACTTAGTATTTCGGGGTTTGAGCTTGCATCCCTGCTAATGTTTTCGATCGCCTCTGCACTATAGCCTCTTTTGAGAAGATGTTTCTTGACTCTCTTGATCAATACGTTTGCCGCATATTTTGCTGCAAGCCTTATCCTTGTGAGGGCTCCCAGCTTCACGTCCCTCTGTGCCTTGACACTGATATAGGTTCCCACAGCCATTGAAAGAGCGCCTCCAATGCCGACGATGGAGCCTCCCAGCGCAACATATATTGGGTCGCCGTATGCGCCGGCAAGGCCTGCTGATACAGATAATATTTCAACTAGTCCGTCGTTCATACCAAGAATAGCGTCGCGTACATGAAGTAGGAATTCCTTTAATCTAGATTCTTCCTCTTCGAATTCCTCCTCGTGCACGAGCTCGTCTTCTAGGATCTTTCTGAGTTGTTTTCTCTCCTCTTCGGTTATTTCGGGTGAACCGAGAAGTTGTGAATAAGTTTTAATCGCGTTGTCTTCTTCTAGCTCAAGGATTTTGAGAGTTAGGCCGTAGCCGAGTATCCCAAATAACATGATCTTTAATCTAAGAAGTATATTGCTGATCTTTATCCTATTGATATTTATTCCCCTTTTTTCAAGAAAGTTTCTCCAGAAATCAGCGTGTCTTTTCTCTATTTCGGCAAGCATTTGTAGTTTTTTGGATACCTTGGGGTTTTTGATACGCTTGGCTAATTCGCTATAAATAATGCTTGTTTCAACTTCGTCCCTGTACATGGTGATAGCTGTTTTTATTATCTCCTCTTTATTCAGGACAGATCACCATCTAATATGCTACGCGCTTATGATTCTCCCTAAGAACTCCTCTATTATGTTTTGTTGTAGTTTTGACCCAGCCTTTACACTTATAGTGTTTATTAGGGATAATGGTGTATTTTCTAGTTTCTTTTTGACAAGCGCTTTAGCAGCGTCTCCCCAACCATATACTGTTAATATTAGTGTGGGTTTCCTTGTCTTGATCTTCTTAATCAGGATATTTAATACGCTCTCTATACGTGGATGAATCGATGCTTCATAATTGCTTATCCCTATAATCACGGCTTTGGAGGTATCAACATCCGTTAGAATCTCCGAGATCATTGACCGCTCTTTATCCGTGAACCTATGGGTCTTTATAATATATCCGTGTTTTTCGAGGGAATTCTTAATAGTGTCAATTATTTCTTCTACGAAGCCATACATTGATGTATATATGATGGTTACTTTATGCTCATCGTACTTGCTTTGCGCAAAATCTTCATACGCATTAATTATTATGTCCGGGTTTTGTTTCCATATGAGGCCGTGGGCGGGGGCTATTATGGATGGTTTAATGCCTAGCTCATCCAGTTTTTTGATGGCAGGAATGACGTGGTTCCTGTAGCTCCCTATAACAGTTACCATGTATTTTCTCGCATAGATAAGATATTTTCTGATCTCGTCTTCGCTTAGCTCCGTGTCGAATAACTTGCGCGGGATAGAATAGCCGCCAAATACATCACATGTTAAGAGAACGCCTCGTTCCTTAAGGAAGGTAACTATTGTTTCTGGCCAGTGAAGCCATGGAGTATGGATAAATAGTATGCGTTCGTCTCCAAGATCGATCTCCGCTTTATCCCTTGTAGGCACGAATTTTATGTTGTTTAAACCATAGAAAGAACTAAGCATCGAGCGAGCCATTGGGTGTCCATATATCATTGGCTGTTTATTCATTTTCGACAGAAGCGCTGTTAGGGAGCCGGTATGATCGGGCTCCATATGGTGGACAACGATAATATCGATATCATTTATATCTATTATCCTCTCCAATGCTTCTAGGAATTCCTCAGCATAATCTCTCTTCCAACCATCGAATAAGACGACCTTATCCGGTAGGGTAAGAACGTATGAGTTATAAGTAATACCTTCAGGGATCTCCCATAGTCCCTCAAAGTACTTCGTTGATAGATCATCAACTCTTAGTACGTAGAGGTCCCGTGCAACCTTGTCAATATGATAAACAGTCATTTCAACCACCTATCGCTATAGTATAATAATTAGTCGATGTCCTAATATACCCGATTACCCTGATGATCCATCATGGAAGGAGAGAGATTATATATCCGGAAGGAAATTCTACATGTTGAAAAATCCATGTAATTATTTCCTGTTATTGGAGTCGAACACTGTCTTGGATACGGAAAGAATGGTGCGGCGGCCGGGATTTGAACCCGGGATCTCCGGCTTGGAGGGCCGGCGTCCTAGTCCAGGCTAGACGACCGCCGCAGTGTTTTGAGCTGTATAGATTTGTAGGGCTGGATGGTTTTATAATACTTTTCTTCGTGTTATGATTTTGTTCGTATATGAGTATATTTTTATTTGAGATTTCCATCGTCATTTTATTTGTTTGAAATTAGAAAAATTATACAAAATTTTATAACAGAGTATTTGTATGTATAACGTGTACATATAATGTCTCCATATCGATAATGAGATGGGTGTAATGGAAAAAGAGCGGCGGAATCGCAACAAGATAGAGGTTATTGAGGCTATTTTAAGGTACATAGAGAAGGAAGGTAAAGCAAGAAAGACGAGAATACTCTATGCGGCTAATCTGAATACCCGTAGCCTTGAATCCATTCTTTCCGACCTTGTAAATAATGGTGCGCTCGAAATTATAAATGATGGTCGAGACCGTAAAATGTACCGGATAACCCCTCGAGGAGCCCGTCTTTTAATGCTTATCACTAGGATCAGAAAGTTCATGAGAAACGAACACGCAACAACTAAAAAGCTTATAGATAATCTGAAGGAGTTCTGCAGAGAAATAGGAGCTGAAGGCGAATGCGTCGAGATAGAACAATCCACTAGGCTTGGAATAAGTGTCAGGGGACAAACCGCTAGAACTTATTTCATTGACCTGTATGTCAAGATAAATGAAAAAGAATATATCATAGGCTTTCTCTCAAAAGACGCAACGGAGCTAGAAATCCAGCAAATATTATCCTGGCTAATAATAGTCTCACTCGATACAGGCTATAGCGTCATACTATTTGTGTCCGAAGATAAACTCCTAAACCTTAGAAGATATCTCGACCATTTATTCGGTCTACTTGAATGTGAAAAATTCAGAAAACTTAAGGATAAATTCATCGTGAGAGAACTTCGGATCTTGTGATCTTTGTTTCGATGTTGAACTAGAATTATCAATTATGATGAATTAGATAAAATCATCAAGACAAGAACTGATAACACAACGCTGTCTATAGAGAAGGATAACACAGCATACATACCAGGTAATACGACGATACTCGATATGGAGATAAACACAGTCTGGCTTCGTGAGAAAACTTTTTACTCAACACTCGTATCTGCGACTATAATGCTTTCAGCTCTAGGCGCCACAGCGTATTACATGATCAGTAATGGTGACTACCATCCCGAGAAATTATTGGAGAAATATAAGTCCAGAATATTCTATGGTGGTAATTTTATTGATTATGATAATAAAGAGATCGTTAAGGTGGAGGGTATAAGAAATATAATTCGTGCGTCGGAACTTTATGGCGAGATCATAATATATGACCGTAATAGAAATCAATTAGTAGTAAACACAAGAAACAATGTAATGTAATAATCTATGAGAACAGCGAACTCAATAAAACTCTATGATATCCCTAAGCTTTGACATATATCGGGTTCCTCCCACCACTATACAGTTTTATCAACCCTTTTTCGGCAGCGGCTCTTAACAGTTTTCTCGCGGTACTAACCCTGATACTGTATGCTTGTGCAAGTTGATAAGGAGTTATAACCTTAAAGGAGCCACGCTTCAAGTCTCGCTCGAATCTTTTTATTATGTCTCCTGTCACCTCGATCTGCGTCTCGAGAGACACTACCCTTTTTGTCTCCGTTGGTTCTTCTTTACGTCCTCTCTTTCCCCTGGCCATGTCAGTCACCTGGACTAGGGTTTTTGTGGTTATCGATATTTAAATTTGCGTGTCTATCCAAGCTAGTATGTGAATAAAGGTACAAGTAATGATGCTATAAGGCCTGAGAGATATATTCCGTCGAAAGTACCAGCGCCTCCAATACTTAGCATGGTCGCACCATAATGTTCGATAAACTTGTTTAATTCTTTGCCTAACCTAAGTATGTCTGCACCAATAAGGCTTCCCAATACTCCGCCAACGTATGCGACTGGTATGGCCATATATGATTCGTGGATCAATAGGGCTGTCATAACTACACTCGTTAAAGGTGGTAGGAACGCTGGAACAGCTATGCCTACGCCCGGTATTGCACGAGATGATACATAAGATATCATGGCCGTTACACTGACCACTATTAGAGAATAGATGAAAATCGGGGGAGAATCCATCGCCATTTTTAGCAACAACAATAAGCTCAGCCCTATAGGGATAATTGCGCCGCCGATATTGATGGCAAGAACAATCTCTTGTTTCACAACACGCGGAGTAACGACCGGAAAGGGGATGCCGAAGAAGTACACATATCTCTGCTCTAATATTATCATTTGTTTCCCTGTACTGATCCTCTTAATCACTATGTTGAAAGGGCTTAGAACAAGGCTTAGAAGAAAAATCAACGGCCCTAATACGAAAGCGGTCGGCCTCGATATTCCTAGAAGAGACGATAAGTACCCGAAAACATATGGTGCCGAGACAAATAGGGGGAATAATAAGAACAGATAAAGTATGAACATCAAGGGGTGTGAGGGGAATGATATTATTACTTTCTTCTTGTGTTTTTTGTCCTTAAAGAAACTAGACGGTCCGGGCGCGAAACCCTCCTCATCCCTCCAAGGGTCTGGGGGAGTCATAATCTTCATCCCGACAACATCTATGATCTTTGTTCAGATATATACGCTATATGCGTTTTTATAGATTAATAATAATATGACATAGTGCCTCTAATGAGTCGGAGGTTAGTGGAACTGTCATTTAAAAGGTATGATAAAGATACGTTGTTACATCATGTGGGCAATGTATTGATAGTTTTATCAATAGCAAATATTGTTCCCATAGTATTTGCTCTACTATTTGAGGAGTCGCTCGCCTTTAAGCTTCTAATGGTATTTGAAACAGTAATCATTTATGTTATTGGATACGTGTTATCGAGACGTTATCAGCCTGGCTCAGTAAGTCTGGTTGAGGCAATGACCATAATGGTTTTTGCATTTCTAATACCGCCTTTTATGATGTTATTTCCTCTCCTTACTAAGGGCGTGGATTTGATTGACGCATTATTCGAGGGTGTATCGTCTATTACTACTACGGGGCTCTCGTGTTTACCTCCCTCACTCATAGATCCGACAGTGAATTTTATACGATCATATTATCAGTGGGTTGGTGGACTCGGAATAGCGTTTTTTACTTTAACTGTTCTGGTTCCCCCAGGATCAGCAGCTTACAATATTTATTTAGCCCACCTCGGTAAGGTCAGGATCAGTCCCTTGAGTAGGAAAAATGTTATTGAAATACTCAAGATATATTCCGTGCTCACTTTTTCGGCCTTTATCACATATTTGGTGTTCGGAATGAATATGTACTCAGCTGTAATTAATGCATTAACAACTGTTAGTACCGGGGGCTTTTCAACTTACGCTATTTTCCCATCGAATCTACTGCTGGCTGTCACATTATTCATGTTCGTAAGTGCTCAGCCGCTCGTTACATACTATATGCTCCTGAAATATAGGCGCAGAAGAATTTTTTCCTCACAACTAGTATCCTTTACTGTGGGCGTTTTGATCGGATCCATTATACTGTCTATGGTATCAGGTATACCACTTATGAAATCCATTTTTGAAACAGTATCGGCAGCCTCGACAACCGGGTACACGTCCTTTAATCTCGCTGATTCCGATGATTTAACTAGATTTGTCTTAGTGATCTTAATGTTGAGTGGTGCTTGTCTAGGAAGCACTGGTGGCGGTATTAAGCAACTAAGGATAATAATCCTTATAAAATCTTTCATCAGACACATTAAGCAGACATTGACGCCTAAGGGCACAATACTGCCTATTAAAGTCTCGGGAGAAATTATCCAAGACGATGATATTAAACTTGCATATAACCTATTGTTTATATATCTCCTGGTTCTTGTTATGAGTACATTAATCTTTACGATGTATGGGTATAGTTTATCTAGTAGCTTGTTCGAGACAGCCTCCGCCCTAGCAACAACGGGCTTATCAGTAGGGCTATCATCATGGCAGTTAGCGGCTCCTCTAAAAATAGTTTTAATAATCGATATGTGGTTAGGGAGAGTCGAGATAATACCCTTCATTGTTGTTTTCTACAACTTATTCCATAAATAGGGTGTAAAACGATATGAAGGTCATTATAGCTGGTGGAGGAGACACGGGAGTCGAGCTGGCCGATGCATTGATAAGTGAGGGACATGAAGTAATAATTATCGAAAAAGACAAGCGCCGCGCGGAAGAATTAGCTGAAAAACTCGATTGTCTAGTAATTCACGGCAATGCGGCTCACCCTGATGTTCTCAAGGAGAGCGGTATAGGTGAAGCTGACGCGCTCGTTGCTGTAACCGGTAATGATAGGGATAATGTCATAATATCACTTATAGCTAAGACCATGGGCGTCAAAAAAATAATAGCTGAAATAGAGGATCCAGGCTATAATGATCTATTGATCTATATGGGGATAAGCAATATCATAAACCCGAGCCGCCTCATATCATTCCAGGCATTATCAATGCTAAAGGACTTTAACATACTCAATCTTTCGATAATACTAAGAGGAAACACCCGCCTCTTACCAATTAAGATCACTAGAAGCCTTGATGGTAAAAAACTGAAAGAACTCGATATAGACTTTGATAAGGCTAGACCAATACTTGTTCTGAGAGGAAACGAATCAATATTCGTAGATGAGAACACCACTATACGTTATAATGATACCGTACTTTTCCTCGTTAAACCACAGTACCAGGATGAACTTGTCAGAAAATTTGCTGAGGAGCAGAAATGAACAGTAATAACCACGAGAGGGATCTAGTTTTAATAATAACATGCAGAGCCGGGAGCGAGTATTGGTGCGAAGAAGAGATCGGTAATAGGATATTCCACAAGGATCCAAGTGTTCTTGTTCTAAAGACAAAATATCAAGGACTTCTGCTAGTTTACTCAAAACTACATCCAGACACGGCTTACAAGTATGCAAAGAGCTACGAGTATGGTTTTGTTGAGAAAATAATCCCTGCCCATATCATCATAAATGGTGTTGAACAATTCAATTTTGAAGACGCCAAGAAAATAATAGCCGAACTATTAGCGGAAAAACAACTGCCTACCAATGTAAAATTAAAGGTTAAAATAAGGGGGCGAAGAGGGTTGAGCCAGCATATATGGAGAGCCCTTATCAAAGCTATGAATGAACATGGTATACGCCACGATCCATCTTCTCATGTCTGTATACATGTGGAAGGAATAGATGATATGTTAGTAGTGGGGGTATGTGAGTGTTAGTGTTATTTTTTATACTGTTAATGTAAATAGTAGAGTGAAAGTGCCGGGTGCCCGCCTTGAACATGGAGCATTCCAACGATAATGAGACATGGAGGATCATCGAGGAAGAACTCAGTAGACCGACAATATTTAAGAGCAGGGAAAGCCTCGCACCCGAGTATATTCCCGATAAATTACCTCATAGGGAGAAAGAAATTAAGCTCTTAGCATCAGCATTCAAACACCTGATCATATCCCCTGGTAGTTTTTCTCAAAGAGTCCTACTAGTAGGAGGTGTAGGTGTAGGAAAAACAGTTACTGCCAGAGTATTTGGTAGAGAGTTTGCTAGAATCGCGCGCCTAAAAGGGTATAATTTACGATATGTTCATGTTAATTGCCATAGGAATAGAACATTATATAACGTTGTGGCGGAGATAGCCCGTCAACTCGAGGTGCCTCTCCCCCAGAGAGGCTTATCGGTTAAGGAAATGTACGATGCAATACTCTGGCACTTAGAAGAAAACAATATCTACGCGATAATTGCTCTTGATGAGTTTCATTATTTTGCCAGTATAGCTGGAAGCGATGCAGTATACTTCATAGTTAGGACATACGATGATACGATCGCTTCTCTAAAGCGTCTAAACTTTATCTTTATATCACTCGATACTTCTAAGCTATCACTACTCGATCCATCTACCGAGAGTTATTTGTTGAAGCACATGATAAGATTAAAGCCCTACACTAGCGCCGAATTATATGATATTCTCAAGTATAGATCGGAACAGGCCTTTTATCCGGGAGTAGTAGACGATGAGGTCCTGAAGTTTATTGCAGAGTATGAGGGTAGCGATAAAGGCGGAGGAGGAAACGCGAGGCATGCAATAGAGATCCTTCTCCTTGCGGGTGATGCGGCGGAGCGCGAAGGTAGTGATCGAGTGACCATTGAGCATGTCAGAAAGGCGATCTCGAAGACTAGCAGAGAAATAATAAACATTTCAGAAACAATCCTATACAGCCCGTTACACGAATTGATGATACTGCTGGCCATTATCAGGCTTCTTAGACGAACCGGACAGACCTATGTTAAGATGGGCGATGTTGAGAGAGAATATGAAATAGTATGTGAAGAATTTGATCAGCAGCCACGCAGGCATACGCAAGTATATGGATACATTATGAATCTGAAGAAAGCCAACGTCATAGATGCTAGAACAAGCGGTAAAGGCCTTAGAGGCAGAACAACACTAATAAGCATACATTATGGTCCGTTGGATCTACTCGAACAATATGTAGTTGATCTTATACAGAAGAAAATTAGTATGAAGCATATGGGGAGGAGGAGATGAGAAGCAGTAGTGAGCAGATCATTATTGACACTCTACAAAAATATGGTGAGTTAAACATTACTCGCCTCGCTAGGATTACGGGCTTACATTATAGGGTATTGGTTAAGAAATTGCGTGAGTTACAGGAAAAGGGTGTTGTTGAGGAAAGAAGATTTGGGAGACTAAGATTGTTTAGACTCGTCAAGTGAGCGAAGCTTCTACTTTTTATATCGCCTATAGTATTGCAATACCTCCCTGGCACTCGGTCCTGCAAGCCATTTAATCATTTCCTCAGTTAATCCATAGCCTATGGCTAATCTCGCAGCGTACTTAGGGTTTCTCTCGAATATTATCTTGATGAACGGTATAACATCGGTCTTGACTCTGTGCCTACTTGTCAATAATGCTGGGGCCAGTGCACGGGCTATTCCTTCTCTGATCTCTCTGCTTCGCTTGGTCTGTGCAAGCAACTGTAGTCTCTGTGGTGATCTAAACGCTTTCCAGCGGTACCTATATATCTTTCTTGCAAAGGCTACGCCTGGCCCCATCATTTCGAACACGTATGACAATAAACTCCAGGCGCCTGTTTTCTTTATTCTTCCGAGATATACATCTGCTCTACTTAGAGCTTCATAAGCTCTCCATATTTCTTCCGGATCATCATAGTATGTCGGTATGTGTTCGTTGATCCAGATCATCATGGTCTCATAATCTATGTCCGCCTGTGACACAGCATTTTTGGCTTGGAATATGTACTTCGCGTTAAAAAGATTCTTCAATGCCTCGAATGGCGCGTACTGTCTATTTCTGTATGTTGAAAGCATTCTTACAAGTTCGAGCGTTACCCTACCATAACCCTCGGCTATGGCTTGGAGATCATTAATAGCACTCCTCAAATCTCCCTCGCTGCGCTTAGCGATCTCTCTCAGTGCTTTTTCATCGCATTCAATTTTCTCTGAGGAGCAAATCTTTTTTAATGCGATGACAACATCTCGTTCACTAAGTCTCTTAAAAGGAATCATGAGCGAGACTTCACGAAGAGGTCTGAGCTTCTGATCCCATGGATTATTCGCGGTCATCACTACCGGATAGCGTGTCGTTTCAATTAGGTGCAGAATAGCATCTACAGCACCCCTATCAGCCATACCGCTTATACCATCCACTTCGTCAAGCAATATTATCTTTCCACGAGCAAATAGACTTCTCTGAGTAGCGGCTATTTTCGCGATCCTTTCAATATCTTGTTTTCTCCTGAAGTCACTAGCATTCATCTCAACTACTTCGAGCCCATTTTCCCTCGCAGCAGCTTCGACAAGGCTGGTTTTCCCGCATCCTGCCGGCCCATAGAGTAAGGCTGCCTTCTTAGAGGGTTTGCCCCTAAGCCATGATTCTAGCCATTGGAGGAAGGTCTTCTTAGCCTGGTCCTGATTTATGACGTCAGCTACTTTCTTTGGCCGGTATTTGATTATCCAGGGAAGTCTCTTGGTCAAGGCTGTCGCTACACCTTAAGCTTCTTGCCTATAAATGCCAGTCTTGCCAAGAACGCGTTTAACTGTATCTCATCATCAGCCCCTTCTACGAGTCTGAACTGTATTTCTCCTGCTAGATCAGCTATGATGATTCTGTATTCGTCCGGTATCTTTATTTCTTGGCTGAATACCTCTCTATGAATCTGTTTAATGACATCAACTCCGCTCAAACCATAGTTTATCATGAGCTGTCTAAGCTTGTTCCTCGCCTCGGTGAAGTTACCGGATAATGCGAGATTTATCATCTGACGTACTTCCCTAGGATGAGCTAGCCCTACTACTTTATATACGGCATCAACAGTTACTTTACCGATCGCGGCCGCGGCTTGCAGTATATTTATAGCTCTCCTCATATCGCCTTCGCTTAATTCATATATTGCCTCCAGAGCCTCGATATCGTACTCGACTTTCTCCTGATCAGCAATCCATTTCAGCCTTGCTATAACGTCCTCTTTCTTCAGAGGGGTGAATCTGAACACTGCACATCTGCTCTGAATGGGCTCTATGATCTTGCTGGGATAGTTTGCAATTAGAATAAATCTTGTAGTGGCTGTGTACATTTCCATTAGTCGTCTCAGTGCTTGCTGGGCATCTGATGTCATGTTGTCTGCTTCATCCAGTAGAACAATCTTGAACGGAATATTGCCTGGGATCTTCGTTCTTGCGAATTCTTTAACTTTGCTCCTTATAACATCTATTCCTCTCTCATCGCTTGCATTTAATTCTAGCATGTACTGTCTATAATTCTCACCATAGAGATCATGTGCTAGACAATGTGCAGCGGTTGTTTTACCCGTGCCCGGTGGACCAGCGAAAAGTAGATGAGGCATGTTTTTCTCCTGAACAAACTTCTTAAGCCTAGACACTATTTCTTCTTGATTAACGATCTCATCGAGTGAGCGAGGTCTATATTTTTCGGCCCATAGTAGTTCTGCAAGGACTTTGTTCGAGCTCATAAATAACACACCTACTAGTGTTTCGGCTATCTCAAAATAATGTTATATGGGGTCTTCCTTAATAGTTATTTCAAAAATACAGTGGTTGGGGGACGACCATTTTGCAGGAGTCTTTATCGGCCCTTATAATTGAGCGTTCTCTTGGGATATTGAGGAGGGATTATGAGGAAGAAGAAGTTAAGGTTGAAATACTCAGTGACGTATCCCATATTTTTACAAATGAGGGATTTATAGATCTCTCTAAGGGCTCAGAATATACATTACCGAGATGGATTGCCCGGGTTCTAGAAAAACAAGGCGTTGTTAAAATAAAGGATGATACAATAGATCTAGAGAAACTATCTAAGATCGCATATAACGAGGAGGCAACGCTTAAGAAGCCGCAGCTTGTTAAGCTACAGCCTCATTTCTATATGCTTGTCAGGGAAGAAATCGAGAATATTAAGAAACGACTTCAAGAAAAACAAGATATAAATCTGCTTGATGATCTCAAGAAATACATTGATCTACTTTACACTATCGGAAGGATAAGATTGAGAAAAATAATCAACACACTTCTTATGATAGAAGTTTCACAGGATTTTCTAGATAAGATGAGCATGGAGGAGAAACTCTTATACAGGATCCTTAGAGATTCGTTGTTGACCTGGGTGTCCGAGCTAGGTGTAGAAAAGATATAGTTTATTGGACGGTGCTTATTCCTATGAGTTTTGATACGGAGATGTTTACGCAGGAAGTAGATGATCTTGTAACCCGGTTTAAGAGATTTCTATGGGAATACATGGATCGCAAAACACGTAGCTTCAAATACCGTGAACGCTTATCGCAGATGGCGTTGATGAGCCAGAAGAGCCTCATCATAGATTTCGATGATATAACTCTTTTCGATAGGCGGCTCGCCCATATAATTGAGGATAATCCCGAGATAGCTCTTGATGCTGCTAGCCGGGCGATCAAAGAGTTACTGCTTAAGGAAAACCCTGACTATGCCCAAGCTGTCGAGAAATTCTACCCCAGATTCAGGAATTTGTCACGTATAATAAGGGTAAGAGAACTCACAAGCGAGTATATCGGTAAAATGGTCGCTATCGAAGGAATATTAACTAGGCTCACAAGGGTCGAGGCAAAACTCGTCAAGGCAAGATATAAGCACCTCGACCCAGAGTGCGGGGCCGAATTCGATTACCCCGAATACGGAGAAATGGGGGAACGGATAGAAAAGCCAGCGATATGCCCTATCTGTGGGAAAGGCGGAAAGTTCCAGTTACTACCAGACAAGTCAAAGTTCATTGATTGGCAGAAGATAGTAGTGCAGGAAAAACCCGAGGAGGTTCCACCCGGCCAAATACCAAGAAGCATAGAAGTTGTACTAACTGGCGACCTCGTCGATATCGCGAGGCCCGGAGACAGGATAACGATAACGGGGATCCTAAGAGTTATGCCTACAGCATCTATACAGAAAGCAGGCAGTAAGGCGGTCTTTTCCTTCTACATTGAGGCAAACTACGTGGATGTTCAGCAGAAAATACTCGAGGAAATAGAAATCACCCGTGAAGACGAGGAGAAAATCAGGGAAATGGCTCGGGATCCATGGATAAGAGAGAAGATAATTGCTAGTATAGCGCCATCAATATACGGTCATTGGAACATAAAAGAAGCCATAGCCCTCCAACTATTCGGCGGAGTACCCAAAATCCTCCCAGATGGGACTAGGATTCGTGGAGATATACATGTCCTATTAGTCGGGGATCCAGGTACTGCTAAATCACAGATGCTACAATACGCTGCAAGGCTTGCACCAAGAGGAATATACACTAGTGGAAAAGGCTCATCAGCCGCGGGCCTAACCGCTAGCGTACTACGTGATAAACACACTGGTGAGTGGTACCTTGAAGCAGGTGCCCTAGTCCTGGCCGATGGAGGCATCGCCGCTATAGATGAGATCGATAAGATGAGAGAAGAAGACCGTAGCGCGATCCATGAAGCACTTGAACAACAAAGCTATCATCCAGACTTTGAGATCATGTTGGCCGATGGACGGCTCGTCAAAATAGGGGAGTACGTTGATTTGCTCATGGAGAAAAACCCTGACAAGATATTACATGGCGGGGAAACCGATGTTCTTTTCGTGGACGACGTGTTTCTCGTAGGATACGATCTCTATACTTATACACCGCTAATTGTAAGGGCGGACAGGATTAGTAGGCATGTCGCACCGAGAAAATTTGTAAAATTAAGGTTCAGCAATGGACGCGAAATAGTAGTTACACCTGAACATCCTGTAATTGTGTTCTTAGATGGACGCATCACTGTATTACCTGCAGAGAAAATAGAGCCCAGCATGATTGTCCTTGGAGTCAAAAGATATCCCGTTCTTGCAGGAAATACTATACGTGTCAAAAGACTTATAGAGAAATACGGATTAGAGAGTGCATCCCTGCTAATTTTCAAGGTTTTGCTGGGTGAACTTACCCCGGAGGATATTGGAGAGCTAAAGGATCTTGGTATACTAAATGAAGATAATTTGATCAAGAACGAATTCTTGAATGAATTGGTAACATCTGAGGAATTAATCCGTAGAATTATTACAATGCTCTTTACTCGAAAGGCGAATATTAGTGACTGTCTTGTCTCATTACAAGTAGATCATGTTTCGGCCCTATTAGTTCAGGAAATCTTGTGGAGACTGGGAATAAACAGTTTCATAGCCGATAGAGAACTAATTATATCGGGACCGAGAAGCCTCGAGAAACTAGCACAATATATCATTGACGAGGAAACACGCTCACAGATACTAGGATCAAGCAAAACGTTAAAGGGCTATCCTGATTCATGGCTAGAAATAGTATACGCAGTTGCCGGCGGGCTAAAAGAACTTATAGGTCATGATCTGTTCAAGAGAATTATTGTAGGCGACATTTCTGAAACAATGCTGGAAACCATGATATCTGGCATACTTAATGATCTTGCCAAGACAATGGGAGATCTGAGGAGCCATTGTGTCCTAAAAGAAAACTATATGCTTCTTTTAACACTAACCGCTGGCCAGGATATCAGAAAGTTCTTCACAAAAATAAGTGATTCTCTCAACAAACTTAAAGAAGTACTGCTAGATATCGAGGAGAGGCTCGGAGAATCCAGTATACCACGGATAGTGGTCGGTAAGGAAATAGTGGAGAATAAGGGCGTCAAGTGGGTATATGACATAACTATTGAGCCATACCACTTATTTGTCTCTCACGGCCTTGTCTTGCATAACACGATCAGTATTGCAAAGGCAGGAATAGTTGCTAGGTTGAATGCGCGGGCCTCCGTCCTTGCGGCCGGTAACCCCAAGTTTGGAAGATATGATCCAAAGCAGTCTATAGGTCAAAACATTGATCTACCACCACCGATTCTCTCAAGATTCGATCTTATATTTATAATACAGGATATACCACATGAAAAGCGGGACAGGATGCTGGCACGCCACATATTATCTGTCCACGGCAACGTGGAGAAAGCTAAGCCGGTGATAGAGCCTCAATTATTGAAGAAGTATATCAGCTATGCGAGAAGATATGTTAGGCCTCAGCTAACCCAAGAGGCTGTACATCTCCTCGAGGAATTCTTTGTATCGATGAGACGTGCTAGCGGTGTTTCAGAAGAAGCACCAATAGCTATCACCGCGAGACAGTTAGAAGCACTTGTAAGGCTGAGCGAGGCTCATGCAAAAATGGCGCTAAAAAACAAGGTAACAATAGAGGATGCTGAAGAAGCTGTAAGACTCATGTACTATAGTCTACAAAGAGCAGGCATAGATGTAGAGACAGGCAGGATAGACATAGACACAATCATGGTTGGGACACCCCGCAGTAAGCAGGAACGTATGAAAGCCTTCATCCGATTCATTGACGAGATATTCGAAGAAACAGACGAGATCGAATACAAGGAGCTCGTGAGAAAAGCAATTGATAAAGGATTCGCAAGAGACTTCACAAACGAAATGCTGAGAAAACTCAAACGAGAAGGCACCATATATGAGCCGAAGCCCGGAGTGATCGCAAAGATAAAATGACTCTTTTTAACTCTATTAGCCTCGGTGGGGCGAAAGATTTTTCCTCACGAATCAGGGCTGGAACGCCTCTTCATCGGCCACATAAGATTAAAAATCCCCCTACTCATAAACCTTACCAGAACTGTGGAGGTAATAAAATAAGGAGATGATACAGGAATGCCGGAAGCGCCTCAGTATGTGATCAGGATAGGAGATAAGGAAATAGAGATCAATCTTGAAACACTCAATATAATCAGAGAGTATCTCCATCGTCCAATGGGACTCGATGAGCTAGCCGAGAAGCTAGGCCTTGAAGGCTGGGATGAAGCCTATGAGCTCATAAAGAAGATACCTGCATGGATCATATGGACCCCGCCTACACTTTGGAAATACAGAGCCGGTTGGATAGAGAGAAGAGAGAAAGAAGCAGGATCAGCCTAAGGAAAAGAAGTAAAATTCCTTTTGTTTAATACCAGTACTTTCCTAATAATCCAATAAATACCGACTAATAAGCAGTGAGTCTGCTCTCCAACGAACGAGTTGCATCATTCATGATAACAAAAAGTAAAAAAGATAATGTGTTTATTCGCAGAACTCCTTTCCGTGGACTATCAGATCCAATAGCTGCTTGACCCACTTGGGTCCGACAAACTTGTAGTACCTGAACTTCCCCGCCACTCTAACCTGCGCCAGACCACGCTCTCTCAGCAATGATAGGTGGTGGGATATCAAGCTCTGCTCCTTGCCAGTGATCTTCGTCAACATACATACTGGTAGTTCTTGCTGACTTATCAATGCTAGGATCTTTAGCCTTAACGGATTTGCTAGAACCACGATAATATCAAGATACTTCTTTAGTTCCTCATCGCTCGGTATCTTGATCTCCTGGTCAAGCTTGTCCTGATAGAACTTCTCAAGCTCATCAAAACACTTCATGTCCTTTACGAGCTCCAATAGTTCTTTGATTTTTACCATGTTGATTCACCCATGAGTTTCTTGTTCAACATATATAACTACATGCATATAGTATTTCAACGTTATTAAATATATCTCCGAACATGTCTCCAGAGCTAATTGTTCTCGTCTACATAAATGATCCCATGAAAGGGTAAATATTCCTAATCCTCTTAATGATACATAAATTTCTACTGAAAGAAATTGAGAAATGGTGGGGCCGCCGGGATTTGAACCCGGGATCACCGGCGTTCTGTGACACCAGGCTTGGCTAGGCGGGGTGTCCCCCCAGGCCGGCATCCTAGCCAAGCTAGACTACGGCCCCTTAACGCCCGTGAATTATTATAGACACGGATAGGGGGTTTATAGGTATTAGGCCCGTTCTCTGAATAATTAGGACTGAAAGTATCGGGGTGGGGTGTCTATATATAAGTTTTTTTCCTCGTAGTACTTGTAATACCTATTTAAATAAGGTTATACATTTTGATAATACCCACAGTAATACCACTCCATGATATTTTTAAATAACTGATTAAGGTATTACTAGGAGGCTTATCTAAGTATGGTAATACCACTATAAAGACAAACTCGGTGAATATGTATGCCGGTCAAATATGTGTGTCGTCATTGTGGGTATGTTTTGTGGGAA
Source organism: Desulfurococcales archaeon (assembly GCA_027022365.1). Taxonomy (GTDB): domain Archaea; phylum Thermoproteota; class Thermoprotei_A; order Sulfolobales; family Desulfurococcaceae; genus JAADCY01. The sequence goes on from JALVYU010000007.1 coordinate 71,688, forward strand.
TTTAACAAAGTAGGGCAGGACTATTTCGGCTTGCCCAGCCCTAGCGAAGTAATAAATGCGCATGGAGGTATATGCCCGAGATGCAAACATGATCTGCGTAGACCAAGTCTTAAAGACATTAAAATAAACATAGCGCGGAGAAGAAAGCCCTCAATATTAGACATTACCGTCCACAACTATACACTGGGTACTGGGCAGGAAGTCCTTCTTATAGCTCCCGATAAACCTGTTGGAATAGCTTGATAAGCCATAGATATACAGGCGTAGGGGAATATTTATACTTCCGCAACTTAACAATAACGTTTTCCCTATCTATCCCTAATAGTCTCCGGATGTATTCGCTATATTTTGAACGTATAAACAGATATGATGCTACCATTGTCAGATTATGTGGTAGCTTCCTAATTCTAGCGCTTTCCCAGTCCAGATAAACTGGTAAGTTATTTTGTGCCACAATGATGTGTCCGTACGGTCTGTTCAGCTCGGTATGATCTATTCCGAGAAGGTCGAAAAGATATGAAGCACTTAGTATTTTTGTCAGTATTTTGAACAAGTGCTTGGTATTATTTGTAGTTATGGTGTGTTCAATGAATTTTTCCAGACTAACCCCTCTAACGTACTCCATTCCTATGAAATCCTTTGACCAAAAATAAAGTATAGGTGTGTAGCCGGTTGATGATAGGTAATCTAACATAATCCCTTCATACTCGAGGCTTCTCCTCCTACTGTCAAGACGCCTTATCTTGAGAGCTACAGGTTGCCTCATATGTTCCAGACATGCTAGGACAACTATTGACGAATAACCTTTTCCGATAATCCTCATGTTTTTCTCAATGAGTATCTCGCCATGGTTGAGAAAACCTATAACACCATGTTTTTGTATCTTGTTTATTCGCTTTACAAGTACTTCGCATCTCTCCTCAGGATAACATAGTATTTTCTCGACATACGTGTCTGAGGGATCTACTCTATGCAATAATCCATCCAATAAGGTCTTTTCCTCACAAACGATTCTAGCCAATATAGTGCATCCTCCCTTAGCTCGTCAATATACTCGTCCAAAAGCTCTACTCGTGGCTGTAATCCTTTGAAATGAGGCGTAACAATATACTCCTTAGCACGTTCTACAAGTAGCTTTTTCGCATCCGAATATCTCCGCGTGGATAGGGACATTAGCTCACCCTTATCATTAATCCATGGACCAAAACTGTTTCTAGTAACATGGGATCTGATAAAGCTATGCACTCGTTTCAAACTATATGGTGATGGCCCATAGTATAATCTCGGGTATGGTTTAGAGCACTCGTCTATTTCAACAGCTATGATGGCCAGTTCTTTTTCGTCAGTCCACACATCTTGGTCGAACGGCATGAAGTCGAAGTTCTTCAGTACTTTTGACGCTCTATCAGCTATTCTCTGAAGCTCCCCCCACAGAACATCCGGAGGCAGCTGTTCTTTAACTGGGAGAATAATAAGAATAATACATCTCCTTCTTATCTGTTCACGTAATAAATCCTTATCAACTCCTCCCTTATCTGGCGGAAAGAAGTATTCAATCCTTGGATTCATAAGGTAGCAGTAACTAGCAATTTTCATAGTAATAACACTCTTCAGCGAAACAGCAGCGGCAACGTTCCGCCTTAGATCAACGGGATCAGGTACATACATTGGGCAGCCAGGATATCTTTTAACAAGCATAGAAAAAACATCATCGAATTCGTTGTGTCCCGATACATTTATCTTAACGGGAAGTTTCCAGTGCCTGGCCCCCCTCAATAGGTCTCTGAAGCCATCATAGGCTATTATGAGAAGCTCGCATAAGTAGCCAGAGAAGCCCCTTGTTTTTATCTCTGCACCGTATATTCCTAAGCTCTTCAAGAACTTCTTTAATAGTCTGACATGATCTTTCAGTTCATCTCTAAGGTGATCTCTAACATATTTTGTATGAAACGGCGTCCTATCAACTGCTGTCCTTATTTCTGAGGGATCATCTAGTTTGAAGGCTGGAACGAGATCTACTTCAACACCATCAATTATAACCCTAACATAAGGGTGTTCCGCATATCTTATCGTGTATTTGTCGAGTTTCTCCGCGGCTTCAAGCAGTATTTTGAAGCCCTTTCCTTTGAGTTCATCAACACTCCAAGTCTTTGGGAAGAGAACGAAAACATCCATATCTCTTTCTCCGCTTAGCCAGGTATCATGCGCAATGCTCCCCTGCAGCGTGATCTCGGCTTCAACGCCGTATTTGTCAAGAATGGAAGAGATTGTTCTCCTAACTTTATCGAAAACTCTCCTCATCAAATCGTATTCGGACTTCTTAGGCTTAATCTGTTCTAAAACTCTTCTTTCGATACTTATTAGTGGCTCAGTCAACTGGCCCGGACCTTGCAGACATTATTGTATATCGGTCCCTGAGGCGTCAATATGCTTCTCTTCAGTACTACCTCGTTTACCATGAATTCCCCGAAATCTTGATCTGCTATGGAGTCAATGATCTTAATTAATGATTGTATGTTTCTTCCGCTACGTACACGGGCAAGAGTTATGTGTGGTATGAACTTCTCCCTCTGGGGAGGAATATGTAATCTTCTCAATATCTTCTCTACATCATCATGTAACCTTGAGAGCTCCTCTACTCCTTCATCAATTCCCGCCCATATCACGCGTGGCCTATGAATGGTCGGAAATACACCGATACCCTTAACCCGTACCTTGAAGGGAGAGAATTTGAGTTCTTTCAAATAATCACATATCTCATAGACCAGACTTGAGGGTATCTCGCCTATGAAGCGTAAAGTTATATGCATGTTTTCGCGAGAAACAGGTTTAAGATCCGCCCTAGACTCCAATAGTAGGTCGCGTGCTCTGACGAGTTTCTCGAGAACGTCATCATTAGTAATATCGACCGCAATAAATACTCTCATGTAATCTCTCGGCAAAACCGCTCACCCTGCTCTTCACTTAAACCTTTAATACTTGTGGGAAACATTAAATTGGTTTCTCAAAAATCGTTGATTAGGGCTGTGGAATGAATAGTATGTCGCGCAAAAAGCTTAGATTTCTCCTAGTTACGGGAATGCCGGGTGCTGGCAAGAGTATAGTGACCAACATGGCTAGAGAGATAGGCATACCAACGTATTGTATGGGTGACGTTATAAGAGAGGAGACGATCAGGAAATACGGTAGTATAACGCCGGAGAACATTAGGAGCGTAGCCCAAGAACTACGCGAGAAATATGGCGATGATATTGTTGCTAGGAAGACGTTAGAGATGATTAAAGAAGAACAAGGCGTAATCGTTGTTGACGGAGTTAGGAGCCTTACGGAGGTAAACATATTCAAAACAGCCGGAGAATCAGTCGAAATAATAGCTGTTCATGCATCACCCAAGACTAGATTCAAGAGAATCAAGGAGAGACGGCGGCCTGGGGATCCGAAGACTTGGGAAGAATTCGTAAAACGTGATATGACGGAACTCGGTTTCGGAATAGGTAATGTTATTGCCTTGGCAGACTATATGATCGTAAACGAGGAGTCGATCGAGGAGACAAAGAAACAGGTGGTAAGAGTGTTAGAAAAGGTGCTCGGAGTTGATAAGGATATACGTTGAGGCGCCACTCTATCCAACAGAAAACCCCGAGAAAGTCAGAAAAGCTATAAAGACATTCTACAATGGACAACTAGTCGAACGCGAAGGCCCCGGATACAAGATAATATACGGTGAGTCTACAGAGCTTTCGTCCATTAAGCCCCTCTACGAAGCTATAAGGGCTTCACAAATTATTTCTGCAGTGAGATCATATCTTTATCGTAGGAAGCGTGGTAATAGAGTAGAGCTCTTGTTTCATAAGCAAGCCGCCTACATGGGTAAGATCTCATTGATAGATAATGAGCGTGAATCTCCTCTAGGTGCTATAAGGATAGTTATAGAAGCCGATGATATTAGGAACGTTATTGACTGGCTCGCCCCTAGGCTATAAGTATATGACCATTCTATCCTCGGCGACAATAACGTTGCTGAATATTCTTGAGGCGTCCCTATATAGCTCTAAGGGATCATCATACCTTGCACTTATATGGGTTAGCACAAGCAGTTTTGCCTTAGCATTCACAGCCGCCATAGCTGCATCGAGTGCTGTTGAATGGCCTTGGGCATGGGCTTCCTCGGCCATATCACTAGTGAATGTTGATTCATGAATTAATACGTCAACATTCTTCGAGTTATCAACTATTGAATGACATGGTCTCGTATCGCCAGTATAGGTGATCCTCTTGTTGTTCTTTATAATATCAATAACATAACCGTAAGATGATGGAATATGGTCAACTAAAAATGATGATACAGCGATCTTATCATCTCTGTAGACTGTTCCTTCATGTAATGGTTCGAAATACAGTGGAAAGTCTATGTTTAGCAGGCCTGAAGAAGCATAAGCGTTCAATATGTTTGATAGTTTCCCGGGCCCTATTATTAGGAGCTCTTTTTCTCTGCTCATTAGATGCATTGTCTGTAGGAGACCAAATATTCCGAGATAATGATCGCCGTGGAGATGGGTTACGAATATAGCCCTTATCTTGACGGGGCTCAACCCCATTTCCAACATAGTTTTTTGACATCCTTCCCCTATATCAAAGACGTATAAATTCGAATCTACTTTAATACAGATACAGGGAAGCATTCTTTTCATGGGGATCGCGGCGCCCGTTCCCAACATGAATATCTTTGTATTCATGGCTTTTCAACTACATAAATCGTTCTTGTAAGCCCTCCGTGCACATACATGTATATCTTATCACGGAGTATTAGGCCGTAACTACATAGTGCTTCATCGATATTCTCATTGAAGTATGTCGGCGACATAAACACGAGATAGCCCCTCCTACGTAGCCATTCCGAGGCTTTCTCTATGAAACGCCTATATATAGAGAATGATTCTTTCCCGTGAGTACTTGCGGCTCTACCATACGGTGGATCAGTTGCTATACCATCAATATTTTGTAATTCAAGCTCTGTAGAGTCAGCTAGAAGAAGTGGTGCTGGCACATGATAGTACTTAAGGTTAGTTATACAACCATGTGAAATCTTCCAGTCAAGCTCTACACCTATACTCTTCAAACCCATATGGTGTGCTTCAAGCAGAATGCTCCCCGTCCCGGCGAACGGGTCGAGGATTGTTTCGCCTTCCTTAAGCCTCGCCAGGTTGATCAAAGCCCTAGAAAGCTTAACAGATAAGGCTATGCTTCTGAAAAACGGTCTTTTTGAAGGAGCACGATCCTCGTAGTTTTTAGCCCTATGCATGTAATTTAGAGCGACAGTTAGAACTAGATTACTCACTATATACGATAAAATTATTCGTTGGCTCCTCCTATCAAGTATGATGCCGATCTTCCTTATGATCATATTTCTCAGATAATCTTGGCTTATATCGATAAATGATGATAACCGGATATATTTTATAGTATACCTGCCTGCTTCAATATGGTTTCGATCAATAAAAACATCCTTGGCGGGATCACTTAGATCTCCGATTGCAATTAATCTTCCAGCCTCTTTAATGTATCCAGCTCTTTCAACTACTTTCGTAAAAATACGATCATCCATATCGACTATGCATAAGGAAGAAATGCATGATTCCGGATCGATTGCTTGTCCAGTATATGTCTCGGCGAGTGCAGATAACTCCTTAAAAGATAAAACCAGGTTAGAGGCATCGAGTCTAAACACGTATTTCATGTTCTCCACATCTGATATCAGATTAGCTGATTAAGGTATCAATAACCTCTTTAAGCCTAGGGATCACGTCCACGTAACGGATAAAGTTATCATTAATTTTCTGAGCAAGGGTATTAGTAGCTATTATCATTTCAGCACCACTTCTTTTGATCTTATTTAGAGCGTCGCCGATTAGAAGAGCGTGTGACGCGGCAACATAGACTTTTCTAGCACCTTGTTCCAGCACTATCCTTGAGGCTTTGGCTATTGTTCCACCCGTACTGATGATATCGTCAACTATGATCACGTCTCTGCTCTTGACGCTTAACCTCTTGGGCTTAATGGTTATCTCTCCCGTTATACGATCCCTGTGTTTCTCGAGATAATCGTATTCAAGGCCTAGCTTCTCGGCCGCGTAACGGGCTCTCCCAACAGCGCCTTTATCAGGTGCGAGGACGAGTGGATTGTTCATTAATTTAAGGGCTTCTCCTACGAGGAGATCACTAATAAGAACATTAACTGTATTACCCCTAAAATGCTCTAAAAGGTGTGGGGCATGTATATCGACAACAACTAATGTATCAGCATTTGACGATGATAAAGATTTGATTACCGCTTCACCGCTGATGGCTTCACCGGGGAGGAACTCTTTGTCTTGTCTTGTATAGGCTAGGTATGGTACACACAATATTACCCTTTTAGGATTGTATCTCCTCACCGCATTCAGAAGAAACAATGTCTCGACAAACATATCGTTCTGACTTGGATACATTGTATTCAATAATACTGTCATTGAGCCCGAAATAATAGTTGGTTCTTCCAATCTTACATAGATCTCTCCATCGGGAAAACGCTTATACGCTAAGCCTACGTGATAGGCGCCTAACAAATCCGCTAGTTCCTTAGCTTCATCAGTATAGTTGTGGCCGCCAACAACAACTATTTTGCTTGACATATGCGACACCCTACATTAGTGCTCGCTGAACTACATGTTTAGAGATAATAACCATGTATATCTAAAGATTTCCTAATAGAAGTGGAGGGAAAACGCCATGTCTATAATTGACAGACCAGGTGCTAGGCTGGCGAGGTTTTGGGAAAGCTTGGAGGATAAAAAAGTCAGATGCAATCTTTGTCATAGGAGATGTATAATTGTCAACCACGCTTACGGAGCATGCGGTGTCAGGTATAATCATGAGGGGAAACTATACACACTTGTATACGGATTACTAACTGCAGCCAATCCTGATCCCATAGAGAAGAAACCATTAATGCATTTCAATCCAGGGGCCTATGTGTTCTCGATCTCAACGGCGGGATGTAATTTCTTCTGTAAGTTCTGCCAGAACTGGGTATTGAGTCAGACAAGAAGGGAGAGATTATTCGGTGAATTGTTCACGCCGGAAGAAGTCGTCCACCAAGCAATAATCAATGGATGCCAGGGCATAAGCTACACATACAACGAGCCAACAATATTTTATGAGTTCATGTATGATGTTGCTCGGCTAGCGAAAAAGAAAGGATTATTCAATACCATGGTAACAAACGGGTACATGACGCCGGAAGCTATTGACGAGATAGGACCCTATATGGATGCAGCAACAGTAGATTTCAAGGGGGGAGGTAACAAGGAGTTTTACAAGAAATTCATAGGAGTCCTAGACCCAGAGCCTATATTCGAGTCGATCCTAGCCATGAAGGAGAAAGAATGGTGGATAGAAATAACAAATTTGGTTGTACCAGAGTATGGCGACAAAGAAGATGATATGCGGAGGCTTTCACGATGGATCGTTGAAAATCTCGGCCCCGAAACCCCGTTCCACCTTCTCAGGTTTCATCCTCAATACGGGCTTTCAGACCTCTATCCCACACCTATTGAAACGCTTGAAAAGCTAGCGAAAATAGCCATGGAGGAAGGACTTAAACATGTATACTTAGGAAACGTGTGGGGGCATGAGCTCGAAAACACATACTGCCCTAATTGCGGGGCACTAGTGGTGAAACGGCGGGGCTTCTATATTCTCGAATGGAATCTAACAGAGGACTTCAGATGCAAGAAATGCGGATATAGGCTTAATTTCAGAGGACGTTTCTGGGGAACACATAAAGGGTTCTTCTTCATTTAATATCTGGTACTATATGGTTGTATGGGGAAATACATGCCTTACTTCATAGTCGTACTTGGCACTGCTGGAAGCGGTAAGACAACATTGTCGGCTTCTCTCCAAGAATACCTGTCATCACATTCCCTAGATTCGAACATAGTGAATCTTGATCCTGCTGTTGAAAATCTGCCTTATAAGCCAGCCATAGATGTAAGAGAATATGTTGATGCACGTGACCTGATGAAAAAATACGGTCTAGGCCCTAACGGGGCTCTCGTCGCGGCTGCCGACATGCTGGCTTTGAAAGCGGAAGAAATAAGCGAGGAGATATGGTCGCTTAAAACAAACTACATAATACTCGATACTCCTGGCCAGATGGAGATTTTCGCGTTCAGGGAGTCAGGCCCCATAGTTCTAAACACAATTGTTTCAACAGCGAAAGCTGTATCGCTGTTTCTAATAGACACATTATATGCTGCGAGCCCTTCTAACTTCCTTTCAGCATTGCTGTTAGCTGCTAGTGCACAGGTTAGAATAAGTTTTCCCCAAGTTCTTGTCCTTACGAAAACCGATCTCGCCGAGGACTGGATGTTAGAAGAAATTAATAAGTATATGGAGGAACCAGAGTATCTAGCCCTTGCCGTTATGAGAGAGAAGAAGGGCAGGATCCTATGGGATGCTGAAGACGTACAGGTGATAGCAGAAAAAACGTTGACACATGATATGGTATTTGTATCATCTACCAATATGAGTGGAATTGATGATCTCTATGCTGTTATTCAGAGAGTTGTAGCTGGCGGAGAAGACTATTATACCGAGGAACCTTCACCCGTTCTCTAGATATTTGTTCGTATATTTTGTTAGGTTCTCCTAATACGTAATATTTTAATCTGAACATCAATGTAGAAACATCATGGATATCAATTGAATAGTTAAAGGTGATACTCTCTTGATCGAGAAGTTCTTCAATCCTAACAGTGTTGCCATAGTTGGTGCTTCCCCGAAGCCGGGCAAGGTTGGTAATGTCATCCTGGCAAACTTCAAGAAGAGATTCAAAGGCAGAATATATCCAGTCAATCCTAAGCATGAAGAGATTATGGGGCTTAAATGCTACCCGAGCATAAAAGATCTTCCTGAAACCCCGGATCTAGTAGTAATAGCGATACCTGCACCAAAGGTTCCACAAGTCCTACGTGATGCTGGAGAAAAAGGAGTTAAAGCAACGATAATAATATCCGGAGGCTTCAGAGAGACAGGTACTGAAGAAGGAAAACGTCTTGAAGAAGAAATCGTAAAAATCTCGAGAAAATACGGTATAAGAATACTTGGCCCTAACTGTCTCGGAATATACGATAACTGGAGCGGCGTGGATACCTTCTTCTTACCAGACGAGAAAATGATGAGGCCACCAAAAGGTAAGATAAGCTTCATCAGCCAGAGCGGTGCATTCGCATCTGCTCTCCTCGACTGGATGGCTTACAGAAACATAGGGATCTCTAGGGCAATAAGCTACGGTAACAAGATTGATGTCGATGATGTTGACCTTCTGGACTTTCTGGCTAATGACGATAAAACAGGCTTGATAATAATGTATTTGGAAGGCCTAAAACCTGGCAGGGGACGATTATTCATCGAGAAAGCCAGGGAAGTGGTTCGGAAAAAACCGATCGTAATTTACAAGGCTGGTAAGACGAGCAGGGGAAGCACTGCCGCTGCAAGCCATACAGCGGCGCTTGCCGGGAATTACTCTATTTATAAAGCAGCTATCAAACAAGCTGGATTAATAGAAGCCATGAGCTTCGACGAGATCATGGATCTATCCAAGATCCTTCTAACACAGCCATTGATGAAAGGCAGAAAAGTATATGTCGTAACGGATGCTGGCGGTGTAGGAGTAATGCTGACAGATGCCCTCACAACAGAAGGTTTCATACTGCCTCGTTCGCCAGCTGACTTGAAAGAGGAGCTCCGTAAAGTATTGCCCCCACACTGTATTGTTGAGAACCCTATAGACTTGACTGGAGATACTGATGATGACAGATACAAGGTAGTACTTGATATATTGTTGCCAAGGGATGATGTTGATGCAGTAGTAGTGGGTGCTCTACCACAGGTTCCTGGTATAACCTCTAGGCTGGCCGACTACTTGGCTGAGGCAAGGAAATACGGTAAACCGATCATAGCGATATCGATAGGTAGTAAAGAAGCGGAGAGATTTAAAGACTTGCTTGAAGATAAAGGGATACCAGTATTTGAATCCCCTGAGAGGGCGGCGAGAGCCCTCCGAGCACTGTATCTCTACTCCAAGATAAGAGGAGTTGCGAGGGAGTGATCTAAGATGGTAGAGCCCAGAGAGATAATTCTAAACGCATTAAAGGAAAAAAGAAGAAAACTCCTAGAACACGAAGCTCTAGAACTAATCAAAGCCTATGGGGCACCAATAGCTGATGCAGGGCTTGCAAAGACCCCAGAAGAGGCTGGCGAGCTAGCAGAGACGATGGGATTCCCAGTAGTCCTCAAGATCGTCAGTCCAGATATTAGCCATAAAAGCGATGTAGGCGGTGTCATAGTCGGTGTAAACTCGAAGGAGGAAGCAATAGAGGCAGCTAAAAAAATAATCGAGAACGTGTCAAAGAACGTGCCGAGCGCCCGTATAGCTGGCATTCTTGTACAGAAAATGGCTAAGAAAGGACTCGAGATAATAGTCGGTGGACTAAGGGACAACATATTTGGTCCAGTGGTAATGTTCGGGCTAGGAGGAATATTCGTAGAAGTACTCAAAGATGTATCATTCAGGATAGCGCCGATAAGTTATGAGGACGCCTATGAGATGATGAGAGAAATAAAGTCCGCTAAGCTTCTCGAGGGCTACCGTGGCCAGCCGCCTGTAGACAAGAAGGCCATAGCAGACATAATAATCGCTGTCGCTAAGCTCCTAGAGGAAAACCCTGAGGTTGATTCGGTAGACTTAAATCCTGTAATTGCCTATCCAGATGGAGCAGTAGTCGTGGACGCTAGAGTGATACTGAAGCAGTAGAGAAAGGTGTGGGTAATATCATGGAACAAAACAATGGCGGACAGAATTTTCAGCAATTATTGGTACAAATAAGCAACCAGATCGGTGAAGTCAGAAACCAAATCAAATCTTTTAAAAACGAACGCGCAATTCTGATTTCCGAATTAAGGGATCTCAGGTCAGAAAGAAGAAAGTTAATCGAACAATTAAAAGAACTAAGGTCAAAACTAAAAGAGCTTAATATAAAGAGGCAAGAACTTATTGAAAAGATCAGAGAATTACGTAGCGAACGCAGAGAAAAGATCCAAGAGCTCCGCACTCTCTTGAATCTAGCGAGGGAAAAACGTGAACAGCTACAAATGCTAGATCAAGAGATAAGGATGCCGATCTCGGCAATTAGAAGAGAAATAGAAAGACTTGAATGGATACAGCAGACCAGAATACTTTCTGTAGAAGAAGAAAACAGGATCATTAGAGAAATAGCGCGTCTTGAGGACCTATTAGAAAAAGCTCTGAAAGCCAAGCAGGAGAAGAAGGAATACATAGAGCTACGTGCTGAGCTAAAAGGATTAAGACTAGTAATAAATGCTCTTACGAGAGAAATCAACGAATTAAGTAGCAAGATAAGCAAACTAGATGAAGAAAGAAATGCACTGAGAACAAGGATTAATGAGATGAGCGAAAAGGTGGACGAGCTGAGCAAATCTATTGAAAAGAAACAAAAGCGTCTTGATGAGCTATCAGAGGAAATAAACAAGAGCGTGGCTGAGCTAAGGTCTCTTAGGGAAAAGTATCAAGAAATTCTAAGAGAAATAGAAAAAAGTAAGCTCAAGAAAATCCTAGAGGAGAAACGCCGTATAGTTGAAGAAAAGATAAAACGCGGTGAGAAGAGGCTAACACTCGAAGAACTAAAGATTCTGTATGGGGACGTTGAAGATATTTTCGATGATTCTAAATAAATAGTCCACAAAAAACTATCTGCCAAACCTTCTTTCTCTGTGCTGATAGTTTCTTATTGCTCTCCAGAAATCGATTTTCCTAAACTCCGGCCAGAAGACATCACAGAAATATAGCTCACTATATGCTGACTGCCATAAGAGGAAATTACTTATTCTCACTTCCCCACTGGTTCTGATGATTAGATCTGGATCAGGGATTCCATCAGTATACAGATAATGCGAGAATATCTCCTCGTTGATGTCATCGGGCTCAAGCTTGCCTTCCTTTATATCCCTGCCTATTCTTCTAACAGCGTTTATTATTTCGTCACGTCCACCATAACATAATGCGATATTCAGCACGTGTTTATCATAATCTTTGGTTATTTGCTCTAATTTTCTGGCGAGATCTACTATATCTCTTGGAACAAGATCAAGTTTCCCAAAAACTCTGACGCGAACCTTATTTTCGTGAATTGCTTTCATATTCATGAGTTCCTGAAGACCCTTTCTAGCTAGTTCAAATAAGTGTTTTCTTTCTTCTTCAGGCCTGTAAAGACAGTTCTCACTGGACATAGCGTATATTGTTATTGCTTTAACATTTAGCTCGAGTATCCAGTTGATAACCTCTCTTATTCTTTCATACCCTATTTTATGCCCAAACATGGGATCCATTCCAAGCCTTCTAGCCCATCTCCTATTACCATCAGGGATTATTCCAATATGAATCGGAAACGGGCCGTCTTTTATCTGCATCCACAGAATTTTCTCATATAATTTGTAAACTGGTTTTGATATCACCTTGTAAATCTTGAAAAGCATTCCCTTAATCGTCTTCATGATATATCCCTTGTTTGACGCTGAGAATCAAGTATTAATACCTATTAAATACTCAGTTTTACTCTACGAGTAGACCCCCATATAAATAGTTTGAATAAACATATTGAACTAAGGGATTCCTATGGGGGAGATAATTGATATATACGTTGGGACAGAAAATCCTGCGAAAATAATTGGTATTGAGAAAGCTTTTAGGCTCATAGGCGAGGCTAGAACATACACGGTTAGGATAGAAGGTCTTAAGCCACAGCCCATAGGAATTAATGAGATAGTTTACGGCGCGGTCAAACGGGCATATCGGTCATATAAGAAGTGTTCATCGCCAGACTGTTTTGCAGTAGGATTAGAGGCCGGGATAATCGAGATAACTGATGATTATTGTCACAGCGGCCAAGTAGCTGTGATAATACATAGTGACAAATACAGTATAGGCACCAGTCTCTTCTTCCCACTGCCTCTAGATTATTGTAAAGAATTAGTCAGGGGGAGAGAACTAGCCGATATCATGGCTAGGGAATCAGGGCTAATGAGTATAAGGCGTAACATAGGTGCCATTGGCTACTACACATATGGGTACATCACTAGGATAGACCTAAGTTATCAAGCAACCTTATCAGCCCTTATACCCTTTATGAACCCAGAGAAGTTCTCAAAACTACCCAGTCTAGAAGAGCTGGAAGAAATCCTTAAAATACAATAAATACTAACCAACTCTAACTTAGGAGGTGTATAGATAATGTCATGGTATCAGGGCAATGATTTAAAGAAGCCGACTGGCGGACGAAAGGTGATGGCACGTCTGAAGAGAAAATACGAATTGGGCAGACCACCGACAGAAACACAGCTCGGCCCGGTTGAAAAGCGCAGAATCATACGCGTTAGAGGAGGAAACATGAAGGTTAGACTCAAGAAAGCAGCGTACATAAACGTAGCTATACCGGGAGAGAGCAAGACCAGAAAACTAAGAATACTTGAGGTAGTCGAAACACCCTCAAATCCGCAGCTGGCTAGAAGAAACTACATAACTAAGGGAACTATTGTAAGGACGGAAATAGGACTGGTACGGGTCACCTCAAGGCCTGGCCAGGACGGTGTTCTTAACGGTATTCTGATAAAGAAAGAGTAAAAGACACTACTACATTGAGCCATACTCATTTATTTATTGGTTAAATGCTCTTTTATCTAAAACAATGTTTGACGAAAATTAATGAATGATGGTGCCTTTAAATGAGTCGTGAATACGAAGGAAAACGAATAGTTATCTATCCTAACTACATAGATTCTAGAAAAACACGGAAACTGGGCCGAAAAATATCCCTCGCCGATGCAGTACCTAATCCTAACATAGATGAAATAGTTAGCGCCGCTGAGAACCTAGGACTAGAACCACAAGTTGAAAAGGCAAGCTATCCTCGTGAATGGTGGAGCACGGATGAACGAGTAGTTGTTATGAAGCGAGGTAGTAAGCTCAATACTCTCAGGCTTATTGCTTCTGAGATTAAGCGTTTAAGAGAAAAGTACTAGAGATAGTAATACCTACTGGTATTAAATTCGTACTATTAAGGTAAGTATTCAATACAGTATTACTATCTGTTTTAATCACACATTATAAGAAGCTAGTAATACCTATAATGAAAAGGTCGAGATTTTGAAGAGACCTTACCCTTAACTATCCTAGATTTAAAAGTAAATACCGGAGTATTACCTCCCCCCGGTGGATTTTGATGAAAAAACTAGGGTATGTAATAAGCAAGACCAAGGACGGTCTAATAATCGCCAAGAGCACGATCAAGGATCCACGAAGGCTTGTGGGGCACATAGCTTACGATAAAGATCTTAAGAGAATAGGCAAAATTATAGACGTTATTGGCAGAGTTGACCAGCCATTTATAGTGATAAAGCCTGAATCAAAAGATGTTATCGAATTTATCGAAACAGGACCCGTGTATTATTACGTGGAGAAAAAAACTAGGAGGCTCCAGCGAAGGAAGGGCAGGAAAGCAAAGCGTAGAGGGGGGAGGGGGAGGCCCCGCTCACGTAGGGGGTAAGATTTTCTTGAACGGTGATAGCTTTGAAGTATGAGCACATCGATATGGTTTGCCCTTATTGTGGTAGCTCTTCGATAATATTTGATCCCGACTCTCACGAATATGTATGCACTAAATGTGGGGCAGTAATTGATGACCGTGTTATCGATGTTGGAAGAGATTACAGGTTTTTCGAAAACGAACTTGCTGTGAGAAGAACAAGTGGCGCATATACTAATAGGGTACATGATGGAGGGCTAGGTGCAACCATTGTTGGCGGAATACGTACAACTAACAAAGAAACGATCAAGAAATGGAGAGAGATCAGGAGGATACAGAAGAAGGCACGAGTAACAAAAAAGGATCGGATAGTCGAGCGTGCCTTAAGACACTTGAATGACTATGTACGCTTACTAAAGCCTCCAAAGTATGTCGCGGAGACGGCTGGAAATATTCTTCAAAGAGCTGTCCAGGGTAAAAACTATAAAAACAAAACCCTCAAAATGATGGCAGCAGCATCAATATACCTTGCATACAAGGTACACGGAATATTTAAATCCGCCAAACTATTCGCTAAAGAAGCCGGCATATCTTATCGTGACCTATGGCATGCAGAGAAGAGAATACACCAGGCCGTAAGTGATATCAATAAGATGATCAAGAGAGACGATCCCGCCTTCTTCGTACCCTATTTGACGCACAAATTAGGATTATCCGATAAAGCGAGGTTCCTATCTGCATATCTAATAAACTTATCGAAGAAATTAGAGTTAAACAACGGTAAGAGCGCTATAGGATTGGCTACCGCCGCTGTCTATGTGTCATCAATTCTATTAGATGAGAAGAAAACACAGCTTGAAGTTGCGAGCGCGGCGGAAGTAACAGATGTTACCATTAGAAACAGGTATAGTGACCTAATAGATAATCTAGATATAACTGTTGAACTATGAATAACATGCTGGCCGATTGTTAATTATTAAATGACTGAATTTTATTTATTTGTTTGAATATTTTATGATATTATTTTTAACACTTCTAGTTCGGGGATTACACTGGGATAGAAATATATTCTTCTCGATTGAACTAATAACATGGTTAACCGGAATGGTGATACAAGATCAAATAATGTATGTTTTAACATGATACTAAGTTTGCTAAGGGGATAAGTTTGCAGAAAGAATTAACAGAACTCGATAAAAAAGTATACAAGTATGTGCTCTCCAAGGGCAAAGAAGGTATACCGCAGAATGTTCTCTGGAAAGAACTAAAAATAACGAGTCGTGATGCCTCGAGGGTTCTCAAAAAGTTAGAGATGCTTGGATATGTTAAACGCGAACCAATAATATATGGTGGAAGAAGAACATACCGAGTTATTGCTATTCCGAAGCCTATAGAAACAAAGAAAAAACCTAGTATGCCCATTATCGATTTTCGCAAGTACTTTGACATACCATGTATGGTTTGCCCAAACATAGATAAATGTTATCAAGGAGGATACTTTGACCCAACTACGTGTGATTTATTGACGGAATGGATACAAATAGAGATATCGCGTAAAAAGGCTAAGACATAGCATGTAATGTGTAATTCGTTAAAACATATTGATAATCTCTTCTATGGGTGCATCAGTCTTTATTCCCCTAGGGTCAAAATGTGTTCTTGTAGCGTAATACCCTTTATTATTGAGTTTTTCGATTAGATCATCGATCTTGGGCATATTTTTCTTAGCTCTACCAAACAGTATGTCGTATCTAATATATGGTGTCAGTATTTTTGACTCGACAAGTAGATTATCAAGTATTTTAAGGGCCCTCTTGTCATAACCATGTATCTCCGTCAGCCTCCTTCTTATGTCAGGTAATTCGTCAGGATCGGAGAGCCCGCAGATCCAGAGGGGGCCGAGCACAACTGGTTTTTGGCACCTCGTACATGTTTCTACGAGCTCTTTCGAATAACACCTTTCAAGGGTGTCTGGACAATATTGTATATATCCAATACAGCTATCTATTACTCGATAAGATTCTTGTCCACTGCGTTTGGCCTTAAATATCACGCGATAGTAGTGTTGATGATAGTAGCTTAAAACAGGATAGAGCGCCAGGTCCTGGCTTGCAGCCCGTATTGCTATATTACCCGTTAGTATTCGTAATCCGAGCTCTTTCTCAAAATCTACTTTATGGCATCTTACCCAGTATCTTCGTAGGGCCTTATTTCTGTGGCTACATGTTAGGGGTCCTGTATCAGTTGCTGTTACACCTATGAGGCCGTGTTTTGCTAGTGGTTTAAAAGCAGAATCTATAAATGGTACAGGAGAGCCGTACGGATCTATGTCTATAAAGTCAACTGGTATTCCCGTGAAGGTTAAATTGTTAAGGAGAGTGTTTGCCTCGTGATTCATGGGTAAAACCGAGTCTTCAACTTCATTTAAGACGATATTTCGTCGCATGTAGTAATACGCTATAGGATCTACATCATTAACTATACCTTCACCACTAGATTCGAGAGCAAGTCTAATCCCTCTAACTCCGGTACCCGATAGAGGTTCGACGAAGAAGAAGTGTTTTCCGAGCAAGGTTTTTGTTACTGCCACCGTTATGTCTCTGTTCACCTTCATTATTGGGTTGTAGAATACGGGAGCCCATGAAGGCTCGTATTTCCCGTCGGGCCTGCGGTACAGTTTTGGATCTGGTATTATCAGTCTCGCTTTTCCTTCATTTATTATGGTTTCAAAGCCGTAAACTACGCTTTTGTTCTGCAAGATAATCTCTGACCTCCATGTATACTTGTCTCGGCAGGTTTCTGCCAAGCATGTTCCTGTTCTCTATGGTAACTATATACTTCCTTACACGTCCTTTTAACCCAAGGGATTTCGGGTCAAGCCTGTAATGTACTACCAATATAAGTGGTTTATTCGAGTCTACGGCGTTTCTTAGTAGTCTTGTGAACACTGGTAATTTAAGCTCCATTGGCCCCACTTCATCTACTCCTATAACGTCTGCTTGACTGATCGCTCTAGTTAGCGCCTCCTCTATGAGTTCAGAGGCTTCGGATATGCATAAATAATAGGAACCTATCCTAGGCCCTCTACAAATGGCATCTTTCCTTGCAAGCCATGCTTCTCTGCCTGTGAATATATCAATTATTTTGAAACCAATCCTTCTTCCCCCTATTCTTACTTCGGGGGTTCTGATACCATCTACCTTTATTCCTTTCTCAAGAAGAAACTCGATTATTCTATTAAACAGGGTTGATTTACCTATGCCTGGACGTCCAGTTATTATGTATATGGGGCGTTCATCCATCTCTTATTCACTGCTACTTATTCGATTCGAGTCTTTCCTTGAGCTTCCTAATATCGTCTCTATTCTCTATAATGATATGCTCGGAGTCAATTATCCTTGATAATCGCTCGCTTTCTCTAACTTTTAACCGATATGCACGAGTATTTCTGGTCTTTAAGGTAATTGATACAATGTTATTATTGCTTGATAATGCGAAGTCTACTGGTGTTCTCATGAACTTGTAGAATCTGTGTCCGCACTCCTTGGCTATACGGTGGACCTCCTCCTCAAGTTTATTGGTAGGGGCATCTTCCATTGTACGCGTTATTTCGGGCTTCAATATTTCGAGGGGCTCTAGAACATCTTCACCAAAAATTTCTGCGATTCTGAGGGCTGTCTCGATACTAACGCTTGTTCTTTTATGCTCGTAGTCATAAACAGCTTTTCTTGTGACCCCTATAAGGTCTGCGGCTTCGCCAAGACTATATCCTAGCTCCATTCTTCTCTTCCTGAATTTCTCGGGGCTTATTCTGACACTGTACACGCCATGTGACTTATAGACATATATTTTCTCATCCTTAAGGAGTACTTGCTCGAGAGTGTCGCTTCTTATCACGTTGACATTCATTCTCTTGTAGATAACATCGGGTTCGAGCTCGTTTTTTCCGTGTTTTTCTGCAATAATCAGTGATGATGTCTTGTAAGCTTGCTGAGCTCTTTCAAGATCTTTGACCTCAACGTTTGAAACGCTGCGTGCATCGATAACTGTCTTAATGACTATCCTTAGATCATCCCTTGCTCCGGTGATATCAATTGATCTTTGGTTCTGAGGATAAGTTAGTATTTCTACTCTAAACCCGGCTTTTTTGAGGGTTTTGACAATGTTTTCGACGATTTCTTCAATTAATTTTTTATCATGCATAAAAAACACCTTGAAATTCAAGTAAATATCTTATCCTGTTATTGTATGATGATTATTTCCTCTTATATCTTGCATAGACCATTGCGTGGTCTCTATCATACGGTTCTAGGTGTATGACATCAATGATTTCGAATCCGCGCTCTTTTAACGTATTGATCTCTCTCTTGTATACTTCGCTGGGCTCCTTAGTCACGTCTATGCTTCTAGCCTTAATGGCCAATAGTATGTAGCCTCCATCCTTTAGGAAGAAGTCAGCATTGTCAGCAACGATTGTTGCTTGGTCAGGCTGCGCTACATCAGCATATATCCCGTCAACCATCTCTACTAAGTGCCTGTAGTTCTGTGGCTTACGCGCATCACCCAGTATGGGGTAGAGGTTTTTCCTTATGTCTGCTACTAGGATGAATTCTCTCATGACTCTTGGCGCGAACTCGACGCCATATATTCTGCCTTTTGGCCCAACTATGTCGGATACGTGGCTAGCAGTTGTTCCCGTGGCTACTCCTAGATAAAGGATTTTGTGGCCCTCCCGTATCGGCTGCTCTGCTAGGCCGTTTGCAAGCGCGCCCGCCAATTTGCTTCTATAGGTGTTCCATTCACGATATTCTACACCGTTGTATCTGAACAATCGTTCGCCATAAACTCTATGGCCCGGTACAAGGTTCTTTGTTGCAAGCTTTACGCTTCCATCTTCTAGTTCAACAATGTACACACCATAATATTTTTCATGAGGCCTAACCGATACGACCTGGGACATACATTGTCACCTCCTTATCTTCTCCTTCTTCCTCTTCTCCTCCTACCTTTGCCCCTCTTCCTCGGGGGTCTAGGCCTAGAGGGTTTCTCTTCTTTCTTTCTGGCCGGCGGTTTCGCGTAAAGCTTCTTGATCTCCTCGATTCTCTTCTCGAGTTCTTCCTTCAGTTTATCTCCAATGAACCTACCTGTGAAGAAGTCGACCTTGGCTGCGATGGCAAGTTTTGCAGCGAGCGCTCTCGCGATCTTACCGCGCTGCCATCTCGGACTTCTATGTATTGCCGGGTACTGAAATATCACGCCGTGCTTGGGTGGTTTACCACCTGTCCTCAGTGCTCTGAACAATGCTTTTTCTGCTCCTAACACCTGGATTGTGCTGGCAGGCATTTTCGCCAGGTTTTCGAGGCCGCCAGCTAGGCTTAGGAGCCTCGCACCCAGCTTGGGGCCTACGAGTGCCGTTATGTTTGGTGCAACCTCCTTCATTATGGCCTCTATGTATCCCTCGAGGGTCTCGCGGAGCTTGTAGAGTTCTAGTATGATGCCTGCAAGCGTCTTGATGTACTCTATGTCGAAGTCGCTTAGGTCTGCGCCCATGCTCTTCTTAGCCGCTTCAGCGATCTTCTCGGCTTTCTGTTCGCTGAACCCTAGCTTCATCAGGTTCTCTTTTGTTATGTTCATACGATGTCCTAGCTCGTAGACTATCTTCGCGTAGTCGAGATGTTCTCTGACCAGCTCATCGAGCTCGGGGAAGTGGAGGCTATACCATTCCCTAAGCCTTGCGACGTACAGGTTTATAGTCTTGTCTATATCGTCAATAGTCCTTATGGCCTGAACAGCTAACATGTCACGCTTCTGTGCTGCACGCCTTAGTTTTCTCCTAGTAGTTTCAACGAGTATTTCATGTAATGTTGAGAAGAAGCTTTCTTCATCCACGGCGAAACCGTTCTCAACACCATATTTCGCTAGGTTCTCTCGTAGAATAATTGCGCCCTTGTGGGCAACCTGTACTTCGGGCTCCAGCCCCGCTTTTGACACGTGCTTACCGATCTCAGGGGTCTCCACGACGATATGGGTATATCCCTTCTCCTTCAGCTGCTCCAATACTTCTCTTAGCTGAGGAGTCTCGGCCCCCTCCTCGAGCCTGAGAAGATACTCCACGTTATCGTCGAGATTCTTTGGCGCAAGAGACTTTGCTACGACCTCTCCGTTCTCATCAAATGCAAATACGCCTACCACCGATTCAGCTAGATATGCCTTCTTCATCACAATCACCAGACCTATATTGATCAGTAGGTTTTACTGGTTATTTAAACCCAGTTATAATGTATTCTAATACATTAATAATCCACCGCCACTTTAGAGATAAAAGATTTATATGGTATTAATCCAGAATAGCCAAAGCAGGAGGATGAAAAAACATGCCGAGCCACGGATCGCTTACAAAAGCTGGAAAGGTAAGGAGCCAGACACCGAAGATACCGCCTAAGCCTAAGAAGAACAAACCACCCAGGATGAGGAATAGATGGGAGTATGTACGTAGGGTGATCCTAGCGCCACAGCAAGTAGTGCGTGGTAGAAGGAGGAGAAGGTAGACATAAAACAACTGGTTTACCTATAGGGTAGTTTTAGGGCTTCTCTGGTCTGTTTTGAGATTTTTCTTAATCCAATGTCTCAGCACGTAGAATATTCTATCGTGCAATATAGTTGATAATTTCTGATATGATCAGAATTATTCTTAATACTATGCCTCCATACTCATTTACATCAGGTGTAGCGTATTGAATAGTGTGGATGAAGCTTATCTGGGCTATAAAGGTAGAGTAGCCGGTATCCTTAAAAATATGGGCTTCGACGTTGGTGATCGGATAAAGATAGTTCGCGGCGATAGAGTATTTGAAGGAGTATTAATGCCGCGCGAAAAATTATATGGCTCTAGACCAATTGTAGTGATCAAGCTGGACAACGGCTACAATGTTGGTGTTAGAATAGATGAGACCACAAGGATAGAACTCGTTGAAAAGAAGAAACAACGTGTATACACAAAGCCTAAAATAGTTCAACGATCTGACCTGCCCCATGTCGCCTTTCTTAGTACGGGAGGCACAATTGTTTCAAAAGTCGATTACGAAACAGGCGCCGTGAAACCTGCATTGAGTGTTGAAGAACTACTTGAATGGGTGCCGGAAATAGGTGAGACAGCATACATTGATGCTAAGATCATACTAAACGTGTTCTCCGAAGACCTAACCCCTAGCCACTGGGCCCTTATAGCTGAGAAAGTATATGAGGAGTTCAAGAAAGGAAAAGCCGGTGTAGTGATCGCTCATGGAACCGACACCATGGGGTACACAGCCGCTGCACTCGCATTTGCCATAAGAAGAAAACCGGGCCCAATAGTATTTGTAGGTGCTCAGAGAAGCAGCGATAGACCCAGCACCGACTCGGCATTTAATCTTAAATCAGCTTTCCTGGTAGCAGCCCAGGCTGACATAGCGGAGTCAGTAGTCGTAATGCATGGTGAAACAGGAGATACATATGCACTCGTGCACAGAGGTGTAAAAGTCAGGAAAATGCATACAAGTAGAAGAGACGCTTTCCAGTCAATAAATGATCTACCTGTAGCGAGAGTTTTTCCAGACGAAAAGAAAATCGAGATCATTGGAAGAGTGTTGCATCGAAGGAGCAAAGACGGAGAACCCGTGCTAAGGAACAAGTTTGATGACAAGGTGGCTCTAATAAAGTTCTATCCGGGCATGCATCCGGACATATTCGAACACCTTATCGATGACGGCTACCACGGCATAGTAGTGGAGGGAACAGGGCTAGGCCATATAGCTAATAGGCTCATTCCTGTGCTCGAAAAAGCTCGGAAAGAGGGAGTTCCTGTGGTCATAACTAGCCAGTGCCTCTTCGGTAGAATAGACCTGTACGTATATAGTACGGGGCGTAGACTCATAGAAGCAGGAGTCATACCGGGTAGTGACATGTTGCCAGAAACGGCCTACGTAAAACTATCATGGATTCTCGGTTCTCATACAACTGATTTGGATAAGGTAAGGGAGCTCATGCTGAAGAACTTCGAGGGAGAGATCAACCCGCGTCTAACCGTTAATCTATACCCGAGGTGGATAATATGATCGATTACAAGACCCTAGGCCTCAAAGTAGGGCTTGAAATACATATACAGCTGGATACAAAGCATAAGCTGTTCTGCAATTGTCCAACAAAACTAGTAGAGGAGGCATCGGAGGATAAGTTTGTTCGGGAACTAAGGCCAGCGAGAAGCGAGCTAGGAGAAGTGGATGAGGCCGCGCTCCTTGAGTGGAGGAAAGGGGTAAAATACCTCTACCACGCCCCTCGGCCATCTTCATGTCTTGTGGAAGCCGATGAGGAGCCTCCCCACGAAATTAACCGCGAGGCACTAGTAACTGCTCTCGCCGTAGCTAAGGCGCTCAACATGTATATTGTCGACGAGATACACGTTATGAGAAAAATAGTGATAGATGGAAGCAATACGAGTGGGTTCCAGAGAACATCGATCATAGCGCTCGACGGCTATCTATATGATGGCGAGAAAAAGATAGGTATACAGACACTATGCCTCGAAGAAGACGCAGCTCGCAAAATATCTCAGAGCAAGGGATTCGTTGAATACAAGCTTGACAGGCTAGGTATACCGTTGATAGAAATCGCTACTGCTCCCGATATAAACGATCCTGATGAGGCCGAAAGGGTAGCTTTCAAAATAGGGCAGCTTGTACGGCTAACAGGTAAGGCAAAGCGTGGCCTAGGAACAATAAGACAAGACCTAAACGTATCCATACGTGGCGGCGAAAAAATAGAGATCAAAGGAGTACAGCATCTTTACCTTATTAGCAAAGTCGTAGCATATGAGGCTCTTAGACAAAAAACACTGCTCGAAATAAGAGATGAACTTCAGAGAAGAGGGCTTACCCCGGAGGATATTGTCAGCGACTTTAAAGATGTATCCGAGATCTTTCGTGGCACGAAATCGAAGATCATACGCAGAGCTATACAGAGGAAGGATAGTGGTGTATACGCTGTAGTCCTGAGGGGATTCAAGGGCTTGCTGGGTCGTGAAGTACAGCCTGGTAGGCGCTTTGGAACAGAACTCGCGGACTATGCTCGTGTATGGGGAGGAGTAGGAGGAATATTCCATACAGACGAGCTACCAGCATATGGTATCACAGAGGAGGAAGTAGATAGGCTGTACGAAGTACTAGGCGCTGATAAAGAGAGAGACGCGATCGTCATAGTAGCTGATAGACGTGATAAGGCGGTCAAAGCCCTAGAAGCAGTAGTTATGAGGGCCAAGATGGCTTTCCAGGGAGTTCCTCCCGAAACACGTGCAGCGAATCCAGATGGAACGACAAAATATATGAGGCCAAGGCCTGGCTCGGCCAGGATGTATCCCGAAACAGACATACCGCCCGTACTGGTTGATGATAAGCTTCTCAGTGAAGCAGAAGAACTTGTGCCTGAGCCCTTCGATAAGAAGCTAGAGAGATATATCAAGGAGTATGGTCTCAGTAAAGAACTAGCAACCACGATACTAAACGATCTAAGGCTCGACCTGTTCGAAGCGCTAGTGGAGAAATACAGAGAATATGTGAGCCCGACACTTATAGCGTCAACAATAACTAATACGTTGAAAATGCTCAAAGGAGAAGGTGTACCCATCGAGAACATTGAGGATAGACATATCGATGAAGTAATGGGTTTAGTGGCCAATAGAGAGATCGCAAAAGAAGCCATCCCCGAAATACTCTCTTATCTCGCCAAAAATCCTGAAGCAAGTGCACGGGAAGCTGCAAAAGCATTAGGGTTAGCGAGGATCAGTGAGGAAGAACTAGTCAGGATAATTGATGAAGCAATCAAAAACAACTGGGAAAAGATAAAAGCGAAGCCCCAGAAAGCCTTCAACATAATCATGGGCATAGTCATGGCTAGGGTTCGTGGTAAAGTAGATGGAAGGACAGTCGCTAAACTGGTGAGGGACAAGCTTAATTCTGTCCTGGGATAACTTTTTTCAAGGCGATGAAGAGTACTCCCGACAATGAAGGATGATTAGAAGGCATTTGTCGGAGCCCCATTTAACGATGATGAATATCCCCAGTATGACCGTTAGTGAATGATATGAACACGAGCGTGCTGAGTATTAAATACTCTTCTAAATCATAGATTATTCTTGGATGTTGAGTTTTGGCCGCTGCCGAGCCTATAGCTTGGGGGCTGTGAGGAAAATGGTAGCCGCTGAACATGATAAGCTTAGTAGAGCCTTGGGTAAACTCCTTGAAAGCAGAGGTTACAGGGTAAGAATACAGAGTGTTACCGAAATGAACCTCATGGGTGAAAAGAACAGGCTCTATGTTATTCATGCGGTGTCAAGTGATGAAAGAAACATAGTGACAATAAGAATACATGAGAACAATATAAATAGGTTAAGGGTTTCTCTGCGTAGACGTAATGAGGGGCTAAGACATACCCTAGCCGATAAGCTCGAGGAGGCAGGATTCAGAGTTACGGTAACCGAGGAGGAGGTTTCGGGTAGTGTAACTGGTTGTGGAGAGCACCTAATAGATAAAATGAGGAATGCACTTAACATAATCGAAAGGTCTTAGCATATGCTTCCTGAACAGAAAGAGCTCCTCGAGCTAATAGTTGAAAAACTAAACAGTGGAAGCACCCAGGCAGAGATCGCTTCTCAGTTCGGCGTCTCTAAGGTAAAGATCTCGAGGATAGTTAATGCAGGGCTTAAAGAAGGAATCTTCCATAGAACATTCGGTGTTTATACACATTGCTTATTGAAGCCGTCATGGATAATGATCTCCACGGTGAGAACTGGAACTATCAATGTTAATGAAATCACGCCTAAACCGGACCTTATCTACATGTCAATATTCCCTGTACCAACCTTTTTCATGTACTTTTTCAGAACATTAGAGCCCAAGATCCATACTGGCAGTGTTAAAGTCATTGAATTAAGCAAAATAGTTGAATCCTTAATAGTTTATGAGCTTACATTTTCGAGACGATTAAGGCTCGATGTATGTGAAAAATGTACTGTTTATGACGATATAGATGAACTCCTTGCTATAACGATTTTGAAGGATATACATTTTTCCAAATATGATATTGATCTGTATACCTTATGGAAAAAAGTGGGTTTAACAAATATTCATAGTGTAAAATATCACTACTATAACCATCTGCTCAATAATCTCGTCTATAAACGATACATTATACGGCCTCGAAACTCTATGCGCGCAATACTGAAAGTCTCATCGCCGTCAATGGCTAAAGCTGTATCTTTTATACTCAAACTTTACCATGAAAAAATACTCGTTGGAGTAGATATTTTTGACATAGTATATCATGATCCATTTAGGGCATATCTGGTTGCGTGGATAGATCCTATATGTGCTTGGGAAAAACTCTACTCGATCGATCCGCCGAGCCATGTTAAAGTTGAAATATTTCCTGCTAAACTAGTTTATCCAGTTCAAGAATAATTTCCAAAAACAGTACGTGGATGGTGCTCGTATTGGAAGAAATAGAGTTCAGCAGTCTAGTAATAAACACTATGTCCGATTTCAAGGAAATAATTAACTTAATCATAGATGTTGCAGATAAGATCGATAAAACATATAGTGGATTAGTATATCGTCCTCCAGGCCTTATTGAAATAACCGATTATGAAGAACTATATGTGATCGGCGACCTTCACGGCGATTTCGGGACTCTTCTGGACATTCTATCCTCAGAAGAGCTCCTTGATAGACTAGAACATGATAACGTTAAGATTATCTTTCTCGGCGACTATGTTGATAGAGGAGATCAGCAGTTAGAAGTGCTAACAGCAGTGCTTTATCTAAAATTACTGCATCCCGAGAAAATTGTGGCCTTGCGGGGCAATCACGAAGCGCCACCCCTACTATTGCCATATCCCCATGATTTCTCATCGATTCTGAGAGGCGTATATGGAACAGAAAAGGGAATATTGATATACAGATTATTCTTTAGGCTTTTCCAAAGACTCCCTGTAATAGCAAGGATTCCGGGAAAAATATTGTTTCTGCATGGAGGCCCGCCATCCACTGTTCTTGAAGCGTATAGCTTTGAAGAGGCATTCTCGGTTGGTGTTCCTAGTATTGATGACAATACCCTTGAGGAGATCCTATGGAACGATCCCGTTGAATCCGATATCACGGTTCAGGAATCACCACGTGGGGCAGGATACATGTTTGGGAAGAAGATCACGGAGAAAACGTTAGAATTATCCGGTACGAGTTACATTGTTCGGGCGCACGAACCATCTTATTATGGTTATAAGATAAATCATGATGGAAAGGTCATTACATTATTTGATGCTAAGATACCAGCTTATGGTATTTTAAGTGCTGCATACCTGAGGATCAGTAGGGATGCGGATTTAGAGAAAGGGCTTGAAAACTACATCGTTACTATATAACCCAGAAAATCCTTGATCCTTTTAGCTCGAGCGTTAAAATACCATTCTTTAATGTTTTCTTTATCTTAGTGATCTTAAACCATAATTTATACGACATACTATAGATCTCTCCATTATAATCAGAAGCATATACATAAATGTATTTACCATCCGTTTTCACTGTAATATTCTCTGGATCAAAACCCTCGACAAACACAATTATTTTAGCCGAGTGAAACCTCTTCTCTACAATCTCGAAACGTAGCCTATTAGACCATTTAATAATAGGTGAGAGACTCTCCACCGAAACTATCGCCCCCACTATATTATGTTAGTATAATAATCCCCTAAAACTATTTCATAGTTCAAAAAACTCAGTTAATCTACAAACTCTTTAAATAGGAGACCAATTTATAAGGACGCTAAAACTTACAGTGGTCAGCGAGAGTAAAAGGTGTTTGGAGTGGATGCGGAAATAGCTTTGCTCGAATATCTGGTTGATCTAGCCGAGCAATATCTTGGCGATATAATTGAGGAGGTTATCGAAAAATACTATTCAGATAAGATAGACCTATCTGAGAGGTACGTGGACGTCCTCGAATTTATTACGGAAAAAATCATCGATGATAGTCTAAATGGTGACGAAAACCCGGAAAGATTTAAGAAGATTGTGAGAAAACTGGCCGCCAGACCTTACATTGCTAAAATGCTGATTAGTTATTTAATATCAGAATATATCGAGAACTATGACTAGATAGTTTATGGAATCATTAGATACGAACATTACCCGCTTTATTCTTTCCCCATCTTTATTATCTGTTTTCAGCGGGGTGAGCCATAGTTCGAAAAGCAGAAGTGAAGAAGAAAAGAACTCGCAGGAGAAAGAAGAAAAAGCTCGATATAGACGCGTATGCAGAGGCTATTTTCAAAGACATAGCAGAGTACCTAGGACTAGATACTCTGGATATAGATGAAAAGATACAGCACGAAATAGTCAAAGAGGTTATGCATACGATTATCACTAGTTTGAGCTATAAGCCTAAGATAGATGCATTGATCAAAAGGATCAATAGACACAGACGGATAATTAACATGATCATTGCTGTTAAAATGCTAGAATCAATACGTAGTCCAACTCCTGACCAATTAGAATTTATAGTTACTCATGGGGACAGGGCCCTCATTCCAGAGATACCACGTCTATATAGGTTAGCCAAGGATATGAACAGGGAAGACTTGATAATAATGTTGAAGAGCCTATGGGAGAAATACGGGCGCCCATCTCCCATAGAGTGCCCGAAATGCGGGTTCAGAGCGATTATGCCGGACCTTACATGTTATGTTTGTGGCAACATAGTATCTGAAAAATATATCAGAGAGAAACTTAGTTTTGAGGAAAAATTTGAAGAATATGTGAAAAATGCTAGCCTGGCCGAACTAAATGATGTAATGAACCTAGGTTTTGTTCTATTGAGTGAAATCGATATTAAAAGTCCCAGATACAGAATAGAGGCTTGGAAGCAGATTTATTATCCAATAAATCTGCGTCAATCCGACATCGAGAAAATAGTCGAAGAAATGAGAAAGAGGAAACAAGAATATTAAGGCCGTAGGTGACACACTCAACAGGTGTACGGTATTGATAGAGATAAACGCAAGAGATGATTTTGTTAGAGCAATTAAGGCTAATCGAGTAGTGATCGTTGAGTATTTTGACCCAGACAATGAGGATTCAAAAAAGTTTTACCCGACAATGAAAGATGTTGAAAAACATGTTGATCCGTCAATACTTGTCCTCAGAATCAATATTAAGAAAGCACCAGAATTATCTAATGGTATTCATACACTTCCTTGCATAAGAGTCTTCCTAGACGGGAAAATAGTGTTTGAACAACAGGGTGTATTCGGAAGAAGAGAACTTGATCTAATGGTGTTGAGAAGAGGTATTAGAAGCGTTCTCAGGAGCAAGAATGTTTTGTTAAAAATTTAGACTTCTAGTTTCTCGAATTTATCCTCCCTGAATAATCTGCGAGAGAGATCTAGTGCTTCCTTTATATCATTGGGCGATTCTGCGTTCTCAAGTATTCCGAACAACTCCATTACGTAGAGATTTATTTCTCCGCCCACATCTACAATTGCATCCCTTATTTTCATGGCTATATCTCTCAATTCATTTAGTTCTAGTTTACCCGTGTTTGCTAGGTGTGCTAATAGCTCACCCACTAGTGCTAGGAATCTATTTGCGTTATATATATCGAGGTCTTCATCGAAATATTTCCTGTAGATGTCCAGTATGGTGTCCAGCTCAATCCTAATCATTTGTGACACCCGTGATCGATTTTCCCATTTTCGCCTATTTACGTGATCTAAATATTAGAGATTCCCAAGTAAAATTTATATAGAAGCGGTTCCCTCAATACTCAAGGGAAATGTATCTAGAGAACCTGACGTGAGAGGTGCATGAGCATGAGCCTTTATGGAATGCCTGTACTTATCCTCAAAGAAGGAGCCCAGCGAACCACCGGCCGTGAAGCTCTCAGAGCAAACATCATGGCAGCACAAGCACTAGCAGAAGTCCTGAGAACGAGCCTAGGACCACGCGGACTAGACAAGATGCTAGTAGACAGCTTCGGCGACATAACAGTAACTAATGACGGTGCAACAATTGTTAAGGAGATGGAAGTCCAGCACCCGGCCGCCAAGCTACTTGTTGAAGTGGCGAAGGCCCAGGATGCCGAGGTTGGAGATGGTACGACCACAGCAGTAGTATTTGCGGGTGCTCTTCTAGGTAAGGCATTGGAGCTTCTGGACCAGAACATACACCCGACCCTTGTAATCGAGGGCTATATCAAGGCGATGAAGGAAGCACTAAAGATAATCGATGAGTTAGCTATCAAGGTAAACCCGAAGGACAGGGCAACGCTGAGGAAGATCGTAGACACTGCTGTGTCGAGCAAATATATTGGTAAGGGAAGCATTGAGGAGAAACTAGCCAACATGGCTATCGACGCGGCCCTAACAGTCGCGGAGGAACAGCCCGACGGAACATTAAAGTTCAGGATTGACGATGTAAAGATCGAGAAGAAGAAGGGAGGAAGCATCCTAGACTCAAAATTAATTTACGGCATCGTACTTGACAAGGAAGTAGTTCATCCAGGCATGCCGAAAAGAGTTGAAAACGCCAAGATCGCGCTTCTAGACGCGCCTCTCGAAGTGGAGAAGCCCGAGATAACAGCAAAGATAAACATTACTAGTCCAGAGCTGATAAAGGCCTTCCTCGACGAGGAGGCGAAGATGCTGAAGGATATGGTTGAGAAGATTGCTTCGACTGGTGCTAATGTTGTGATTTGTCAGAAGGGTATTGATGAGGTTGCCCAGCACTTCCTCGCCAAGAAAGGAATACTAGCAGTAAGAAGAGTAAAGAGAAGCGACATGGAAAAACTAGAAAGAGCAACAGGAGGAAGAATAGTAAGCAGTGTCAGAGACCTAACACCCGAGGATCTAGGAGAGGCAGAACTAGTTGAGGAGCGCCGCGTAGGAAACGACAAGATGGTGTTCATTGAGGGATGCAAGAACCCCAAGGCGGTGACGATCCTTATCCGCGGAGCAAACGACATGATTCTTGACGAGGTAGAGAGAAGCCTCAAGGACGCGCTAAATGTCCTCAGGAACGTAATGAGAGAGCCTAAGATACTACCTGGTGGCGGCGCTGTAGAAGTAGAACTAGCGCTTAAGCTAAGGGACTTCGCAGCAAAAATCGGTGGTAAGGAGCAATTAGCAATTGAAGCGTTCGCCGCAGCACTCGAAGAGATACCGATGATCCTAGCAGAAACTGCAGGACTAGACCCGCTTGAGGCACTCATGAAGCTCAGACAGCTACACAGCGAGGGCAAGGTATATGCTGGTATCGATGTGATTAACGGCAGAATAGTCGAGGACATAACGCAGATCAATGTAGTGGAGCCCTCTATAGTTAAGAAGAATGTGATAAAGAGTGCGACCGAGGCAGCGACGACGATCCTCAAGATCGATGATATAATCGCGGCGAGTCCGCTAAAGAAGGAAGAGAAGGAGAAAGGTAAGGGCGGTGCTGGAAAATTTAGCTTCAAGTAAGGGAAACACCTATTTTTAGAGCAACTTTTTTAAAAGACCTATATCATCCCTATTGTCTAGACTTAAAAATGCTTTCTACATGTTATCGAATTAGTTGATGGGCTGATAGGTATGAATAATGGTGAGCAAAACATTTGGCCTAAACGTTTAACTCGATATGAGATCGCTAGATTGATCGGTGCTAGGTCTCTACAGTTATCTCTTGGCGCCCCGCCTCTGATTGATCCAAATGAAGCCCCCGTTAAGGATCCTGTTGCAATAGCAATAGTAGAATTATTAAGAGGCCTATTACCCATGACTATTCTCAGGATGAGGCCTGATGGAAGCAAGCAAGCAATCCCAGCAACTAAGCTCCTCGACGAGATTAATAGAAGATATCTTGAAACCACTCTTAAGAGCTGGACTCTCCATAGAATTTATTAATGAACAAACTATCAGGGGTACACGGGTTATAGATGTATATGTCAACAGGAATTTAGATGAAGACGAATTTAACAAGATTTATCGCGTCTATGTATCAAAATACGACTACATGCCTATCCAGATAAAATACGATCAACCAATGATACGTCTCCTAAAAATCAACAAGAGAAAGAGAAGGATAGTCCAGTTGTTTCTCCTATTAGTAACCTCTATCACTGTTTTCCTGACAGGCCTGGCATTATCAGAAAGTATATTTGATGCTGCAGTCTATACAGCATGTTTCTTAGGCGCACTCGCACTTCACGAGATGGGACATATGATTGCTAGCAGGAGATACGAGGTAATTATTGACGGTCCTTTCTTCATACCGGCTCCCCCAGCCCAGCTAGGATTTATCGGAACCCTTGGAGCAGTTATTTCAATGAAAACACTTCCGCCTAACAGAAAAAGCTTAGCTGTTATTGGAATAGCAGGCCCGATCTTCGGATTTATAGCGGCGACAATAATTGGAGGAATAGGGGTTTACCTATCTCAGCTAATAACAGTCGAGCATGCGGCGAAGCTCATACAGGCAAGACAAGCGGCTGAGCTCTCATTCATGCCATTAATGCTTCAAATATTAATAGCACTGAGAGGAGTACCTCAGGGATACACTATAATGCTTCACCCGCTGGCCTTTGCTTCCTTTATATTGTTTATTGTAACTTTTCTCAACCTACTACCTATAGGGCAACTGGATGGAGGCCATGTAATTAGGTCTCTAACGAGTCCACGTACACATAATATGATCTCTTATCTGGTAATAATAGGCGTACTACTAATTGGGGCAGTATTGATAGAAATGGGCTACACGTCTTTAGGATACTATTATACGTTCCTAGGTTTTATACTGATCCTGTTTAAACTAGTATTTGGCAGGGGCATTCATCCGGGCCCAGCAAACCAGCTATCATCTAAGAAGCCGTGGTGGATACTACCATTATATCTAGCTATATTAGTATTATCAATGCCCGTAGTGTAAGGGATAGATATGCCTGCAAAGACAATACTTGATTACCTGAAAAAACATGGTGGAAGGCCTCAGGAGCAGATAAAGTCTGTTAAAGAGAAAGAAGAACACCGAGAAAAACAAGCGTCTCGAGAAAAAATTGTGTCTAGTAGGCGGAAACCTGAATGGAAGATCAAAATCTGGGATTTAAGGGGAAACATCTTAGTCATCGCTGAGAAACCTAAGGCTGCAAGCAAAATAGCGTATGCGTTATCATCTAGGTTCATGAGGAATAGATGGAAAGGAATACCTTATTACACGATAAGAAGTAATGGAGCCAATATAATTATTGCTAGTGCAGCTGGACACCTATACGGATTATATACGGATAAACGGGGCTACCCGATTTTCCAATATGAGTGGAAACCATTATACATCATAGACCAGACAGCTAAGCATACGAAGAAATTCATTGAACTACTCGAGAAACTATCGAGAAATGCCGACTACTACGTAAATGCTTGCGACTATGATATAGAGGGATCGGTGATAGGTTATCTCATCATAAAGTTCATGGGAGACCCGGATAGAGCCTACAGGGTAAAATACTCTAGTCTAACACCAGCCGAGCTAAAACAAGCATTCAGAGAACTCACAGGACTAGACTATGAAATGATAGAAGCAGGTCTTTGCAGACACGAACTCGATTGGATATGGGGGATCAATATCAGTAGAGCACTAATGGACGCAGTGAGAAAGACTTCGGGCAAAAGAACAATCCTTAGCGCGGGAAGAGTTCAGACACCAACACTAAAACACGTTGTAGATCACGAGATCGAGAGAAATCTTTTCATACCCCTCCCGCTCTTCATACCCGATGTAACAATCATCAAGAATGGAGAAAAAATACATCTAGAATACATCTCTGGCTCTCTCGAAACAAGGAGAAAGGCAGAAGAGATCATTAAGAGCATAAAGAAAGATGGATACCTAACTGTGACCGAATATACAGAGAAGACTATATGTCTTAACCCACCACCAGCATTCAACTTGGGCGACCTACAGGAAGAAGCCGCGAGAATCTACGGTTTCAGCCCATACAAAACCCAGAAAATAGCAGAAAAACTCTACCTCGACGCGCTTATAAGCTATCCTAGAACTAATAGCCAGAAACTCCCTCCCACACTGAATTATCGGGGAATAATGGAGAAGCTCGCGGGGATAGACAGGTATGGTTCTTTAATTGATAGACTTCTGAGGGAGACACGAGGAATACTTCAGCCTGTACAGGGCAAAAAGGACGACCCAGCACATCCAGCCATTTATCCCACGGGGTTAAAACCGGGTAAGCTGAGCAGCGACGAATGGAAGATCTACGACTTGATAGTCCGTAGATTCCTGGCGGCGTTCGCTGAGAAGGCATCGTTGATCCAGCAGCAGGCGCGCTTCATGACTCGTGAAGGCTACGAGTTCCGCGTATCGGGGCAGAGGATAGGCAAGCTTGGATGGCTATATTACTACTACTTCTCTAAGCCGAAGGAGAAAAGCATACCAGTTTTTATCAAGGGCGAACACGTACCCATTAAAACAGCTAGGCTACGAAGAACATATACCAGACCTCCCGAGCGGCTCACGAAAATAAAGATACTGAGATGGATGGAGAGAGTCGAAATCGGTACCGAAGCCACTAGGGCGAGAATAATAGAGTTACTGTTCAGAAGAGGATATCTTGAGGCGAAGGGAGGCAAGGTAAACGCAACAGATCTTGGGCTAGGAATCATAGAGGTATTGACTAAGTATTTCCCACAGATAACCAGTGTTGAAATGACCAGGTATTTCGAGGCGAAGATGGAGGCTATCAGATACGGTAGGGCTGAACGCGAAGAAGTAGTTGAAGAAGCTCGCCAAACAATAGTTAAGCTACTACAGGAATTTGACAGGGTCAAGGACAAGATTGGATACCTCTTATCGATAAGACTGGGGTACATTTCTCCGCACAGAAAATGCCTGGTATGTAGTAGGGAGGAATACCGCTTGGGGCTATGCTATTACCACTACATGGCATTAGAGAAAATAAGAGAAGCATATAATGAGTGGAACAGGAGAGAAGAGACAACGTTTGAAAAATTCATATCATCAATCAAGAAGCTGAGATCAACGGGTAAATGGATAACAGAGATCGTAGGGAATGATGAAGTTCTAGCCAAGCTATGATCAGATAATGTTATGGAACCATATAGACATATATCCAAGGTATGGAATCTTGAATACTGCACCATTTACATCGAAGACTTTCCCAACAACTCTCTGGTATGGTACACCGGGACCTGTAAATTCGAAGTAATCCTCAATAGGATTATTGTCGCCTTTCGTAACATAATAATATTCTCCATCGCGTACTACAACCTTTATAACTCTGTGTATGATGAGCTCCCCATCTATTCCACGATAAATAATAATATCACCAACATGTATGTCTTGGGGCGGACACTTATACGAGAAAACTATGTCACCCATTCGAAGAACAGGAAACATACTATAACCATCCACGACTGCGATAGGAGCCTGTGATCCCGTTACAACTGCGAGGATAGGTCTGGAGAAAATAGATAGAACAAGCACAGCTATTATGATCGCGTCCTTTATTACCTCGGCCCTGATAATCTTGTTTTCACCGCTCTTTTTCTGGGAATTATTTGACATGGTTTCGCCTTCGCATATCTAGTCGAGATCATCTATATCGATCACTATTTCTTTAACTCTCCTTTCTTCATGTTCTCCCTCACCGCCTAGAACTTTTTTACCCTTAGTACCTTCGACTTCGATGCTTGTGCCACCGACCTTTAATTTGCTAAC
The DNA here is from genome assembly GCA_027022365.1 of Desulfurococcales archaeon. Taxonomy (GTDB): domain Archaea; phylum Thermoproteota; class Thermoprotei_A; order Sulfolobales; family Desulfurococcaceae; genus JAADCY01. The sequence goes on from JALVYU010000007.1 coordinate 107,137, forward strand.
AACCCCTCTCCACTTGTAGCCGCAATCTTTGCATTGAAGAGAGCCCATAACCGTAATCGTTATGCGTCCTTTCTTATCCGGTAGTGGTGCTACTAATTGCCATGTCTTGATTACTTCTATATTCCTAGAGCCGCACCGTGGGCATTTGAGTTCTTTCTTTTTTCTCGGCATCTATCAACCCCTCATTGTCAACATATAAGCGGGGTTATTATCGTGATTATCAATAGTGACGCGGGAACTATAAATGTATCATATCTCTTCAAATCGCTTAGCACGGCTTTAGCTATGTAATAGGAATCGATAATCAGAACAATAAGCAGAATGAATATGCCGATTAATGTGTTGATTATTCCTGCTCTCACGATAAGGGTAATGTCAAGGAGAGAAAGAATAATGGTGCAGAAGAGAAGGAACAACCAGTGTCGTTTAATCCTATATGATACGCAGGCATAGTACACAGAAAGGATAACGAGTCCTATTATCGCCCAAAAACTGATCCAAGCATACATGTTATTATCATCTCTACCCATACTTTTGTATCTAGGTGTATGGGATATGACGTACTATAGCTTTACCGCGGTTCCCGATGAGATATTCAAGATAAAAACAGTTCGCGCCAGAATGGTTCTCGATTCTAGAGGAAACCCAACAGTACAGGTAATGGTGATAACGGAGGCCGGCGGGGTAGGCATAGCTAACGCACCTAGTGGCGCCTCAACGGGAAAACATGAGGCAGTAGAGCTGCGTGACGGTGGAAAAGAATGGCATGGTAAAGGTGTGAGCAAAGCTGTCGAGAACGTCAACACCGTCATAGCTGAAGCCCTTAAAGGGATGGATGTACGTAATCAGAGAGAAATCGATATGAAAATGATCGAGATAGACGGCACACCCAATAAGAGTAGGTTAGGGGGAAACGCTATTGTAGCGACGAGTCTAGCAGTAGCAAAAGCGGCTGCTGCGACCCTTGAAATACCGCTCTATCTCTACCTCGGCGGTAAATATGCTGACACCCTTCCTGTCCCAATGCTCAATATCATTAATGGAGGTGCGCATGCCGGCAATAAATTGGACTTTCAGGAGTTCATGATAGTCCCTGTAGGTTTCAAGAAATTCAGAGACGCGATCAGAGCAGCTGTCGAGACTTACCATGAGCTGAAAAAACTGCTTAAACAAAAATATGGGCCCAGCGCAGTCAATGTCGGTGATGAAGGAGGCTATGCTCCACCCATGGAGACGATTAGAGAAGCCCTTGACGCCTTAGTTGAAGCGATAAAGGCGGCTGGCTATGAGCCTGGAAAAGACATAGCGCTAGCGATTGATGCTGCCAGTAGCCAGTTCTATGACGAGAAGCGCGACGTATACCTTGTTGAGGGCAAGGCGTACAAGAGAGATGATATGATCAGGCTATACAAGGAACTAGTAGAAGAATACCCGATAGTGAGCATAGAAGATCCCCTGTATGAGGAAGACTTTGAAGGATTTGCGGAAATAACGAAAGCGCTGGGCAACAAGGTATTGATCGTTGGAGACGACATTTATACCACAAACCCAGAGAGATTCAGAAAAGGCATCGAGACGGGCTCATCAAACGCTATACTTGTAAAGGTAAACCAGATCGGTACATTGACCGAGACCCTAGAAGTAATAAAGATGGCCCACCGTAAAGGACTAAGAACAATAATCAGTCACAGAAGCGGAGAAACCGAAGATACAACTATCGCGGACATTGCTGTAGGCTTTAACGCTGGATTGATCAAGACCGGCGCTCCTGCTAGGGGAGAGAGAACCGCCAAGTATAATAGATTGCTCGAAATAGAGCTAGAGCTTGAATCACCGTATTATCCGGGAATAGAGATGTTCTTGAGGAGATTCTAGATTATTTCATCGAAAAACTTTTTTATAACAAACCATCCGGTATAAGCCACTGGTTTCTTAAAACACACCAGGTTATGGTAGTATTATGCCTATCACTATTAGTGCAATAGCGCTCAGCACTACAACTTTTAGAAACTGCGAAATAGTCATATTAGGCAACTCCCTAACGAGACGCACTAGTACATATATACCGAACCCGACACCCATTACAAGCAGTATTCCTATACCAATAAGTATCAGCGCCGTTCCAATTCCCTGCAATGATGCACCACCAAATATACCGGATAACGCCTTCGCAGCACTAGCCAGAGCCTCTAACCCCATGCTAATCACCATCTATTTAATCAAACTTGGATAACTAGATAAACCCCAAGACCCATAGCACACGAATGATGATGAGGGTTAAAAGCGTGGTAGCCCCGTGATCTTTTGTAGGCGGGGCAATGCCAGGTGCCAGGCTTCTGATTTGTCCATTATTTTTTAAGCTTTCCTTGAACCCATAGACTCTTGGAAACTCATTTGATGGAGGGGTTCCCGGGTGTCAGATCTGAAGGTCGAGAATATAGAAAAATACCTTGGCAAACCAGTAAACGATCCTTACGGTAGAAGACTAGGTCACATAGTCAGCTTCTATAGCGATGCTGATGGGAATGTGACGCACCTAGAGGTAAGCCTTGGAGAGATAGAGTTTAAACAGATCCCTATAGACAGATTCGTTTTCAAGGATGGCGAGGCGATCCTGGTACCTGAGTGGGAGTATGAAGCCAAAGTTGTTGAAGGAAGACTCGAGAGGCTAAGGAAGAGGAAGATCGCACTAGAAGACCTATATGCTAAGAAGGAGATACCCCGCCACGCCTACGATACCTTCAAGAAGAAGCTGGAAGAGTCTCTAATGAAGGCTAAGGATGAGGCCAAGAAGGTAAAGGAACTACTAAAGAAGAGACAGTATGAGCTCGAAGACATTATCCTAGAGCTAGAGAAGGCAATGACCAGCCTCAAGGTCAGTTACATGGCTGGGGAGATACCGGATAAGGCATACAAGACAGCAGCAGATCAAGTTAGGAAGCATCTGGACCATACACAGCTAGAGAAGGAAAGCGTGAAGAAGCACCTAGAGAAGATCGAGGCATTAGAGAAGGAGCCAATAGATATTGGGCCAGTCAACAAGAACGAGGAGCAGGTACCATCATCGGAGCAGCCTCTACCAGTAGTAGTGCTGGAAGGATAAGGTATTTTCCAGGTAGTACCTTGTCAGGTGCTTAAAAACATGTTTTTGAACCACAAGATAAACGGGTTCAATAACACGAGGGGTGCAATATAGTGAGCCTAGCAATACGGAATGTCAGGGGTTTATTCTCGCGGATATTTGGGTTCAGAGGCAGTAGCGATCCTGTAAGGAAAACAATAGCGGAGGCCATTGCACAGATAGACAGGATGCTCCTCGATATAGAGGGTACGATCAATAATCTCAAGGAAATGCAGGAAGAACACAGTAGAAAAGCCGAAATGTTTGCAAGACAAGGCAAGAATGAATATGAGAAAATATTCCTGGACGAGCTTACTCACATAAGTAAGCTTCTCTCAATATTCGATCTTGTAAGAATAGATCTTGTTCGTGTGAAAGTCAGGCTTAAGACTCTAACCCATGTAGAAGAGCCTCTAAAGCATTTACCCGAAATAATTCAAGAGCTCGAGATGATAAAGCCAAAGATTGAGAAGATAGCGCCTGATCTAGCGATGGCCGTGATGGAGATTGAGAGAAAGGTATCCAGTATAATGACAAGCACTAATCTCACAAATTCTCCATTACCCGGAATCCATAGCTCGTCCCCAATCAACTCTGCGATGAAGGAAGCGGAGCCGGTGAAGAAAACGCTGCCTCCCCTACCACCGGAGGGGGAGCCCATAGGAGCAGCTCAACTAGTCATAGCCCCCAAAAGGGCATCAATGAATGCGAGAGCCTCAATAGATCTCATTAAGACATGGCTTATCGAAGAGATAAAGTCAACTGGTGGTGTACTAGATATATCTTCGTTCTGTAAGAAGTATGGTGTCACAAGAAGCCAGGTCTTCATGGCTCTACAGATGCTTGAGAGAGAAGGTAAAATAAAGCTTTCCAGGTGAGATTTTACCCAATAGTTTTCTCGCCTTAACAATCATCTAATGAGGTAGATGATAGTATGCCTTCACAGTATCTAATAGAAAAAGGAACCGAATATGCTCATTTGGCTGTGGAAGCTGATAGGAAGGGTGATTATGAAAAAGCGATCAAGTACTATAAGGCAGCTATTGAAATGTTTGTGAGATTCCTTAGACTATATCCTGATAGTTCTATGGCGGACTTCTACGCAGCCCTTGTTAAAAAGTATAGGTTAAGGATCAGGAAACTGGAGCAACATATACAAAAAGTTAGTGTGGGAGGGAGGTCAAGGGAGAAAGAAAATGCTGACGATATAGAGGTGATTTATCCGAATCAAAGAAACCCGATTAGGTTCAATGATGTCGTGGATCTTGAGCATGTGAAGCTTGCTCTGAAACGCGCAGTGATAATACCGACTCTTCATCCCGAATTATTTCCTCTGGGTTGGCCCAAGGGAATACTGTTGTTCGGTCCGCCGGGCTGCGGAAAGACACTTATTGCGTATGCTCTTGCAAACGAGATCAATGCTGCGCTGATAGATGTTAGCCCGGCGACTATAATGTCGAAATGGCTTGGTGAGGCCGAGAAGAACGTGAAGAGAGTGTTTGATAAAGCCCGCCGGATAGCGTCGGAGGGGACGCCTGTATTGATTTTTATTGATGAGGTTGATGGCCTTCTGCAGCAGTATAGTGATGAGGTCGGTGGTGAAAAGCGTGTGCGTAACCAGTTTCTAATGGAGATGGATGGGCTTAAGGAGAAGCAAAACAACCGTGTACCAGTATTCGTTATTGGGACAACCAACAAGCCATGGCAACTCGACATCGGATTTATCCGGAGATTCGCGAAAAGAATCTATGTCCCGCCACCAAATAAGGAGGTTAGGAAACAGTTGTTCCAGCACTACATAACTAAACTTGCAGCAGTATATGAGGTAGCTGATATTGATCTCGATAAACTAGCTGAGCTAACAGAGGGATATAGTAGCGCCGATATTGAGACAATAGTTAAAGAAGTACAGTTCAATATAGCCCAGGAACACTTCGAGAAAAACAATGGAATAGGGAAACCACGCCCCATTACACTTGATGACTTCATAAAGGTGATCAAAGCCCATAAGCCGAGCATAAGTCCGGAGATGCTCAAAGCATACGAGTTATGGAACGATAAGCACGGGACAACATGAGAACGAGGCTATAAACCCGGGAGCCCCGATGATTATCTTGGGGCCCCGGCCCCGATGCAGAGAGTCATGCCAGAACGAACCACGGATGTGTTTACCCCCTGGGGTAGCTTGAGGGTCCGGGGCCCCTCCATCAGCTTCATCCTATCCTCTTACATCATTTCTTCCGTCATGATACCAATACCTAAAAATCCGTAGATAGATATTGTTAATTAGCTTGGTAAGTAATTTGGTGAAAACATGCTCATACAGAGACCTATTAGGAGTATTAGCCTAGATAGAATCATTATACATGAGTATTATAACCCATATGAGGAGCCTACCCCAAAGTACCTTGTCCTAGGCCTGCCGGACGCCGGCTTGGTGGGAGCTATTGCCAGTAGATACTTAGTGACTAGCAAGAACATGAAACTCGTCGGAGAGATAGATTCTCCGACGCTATTCCCGCCTGTTACGGTGGTGCACAAACACACGCCTATGAGCCCAATACAGCTATACATGAGCGATGACAGAAAAATATTGGTACTGGTCAGCGAAGCCCCCATACCAGCGCCAGCAATATATCCACTCTCGTACGCTATAATAGAGTATGCCCGGGAAATAGGTATACAATACATTCTCAGTCTATCAGGAATAGCTGTGCCAAACAGACTACAAATAGCTAAGCCTAAACTCTACTACTTAGCGAGCAATGACAAGTTGGCCGAGGAAGCGGAAAAACTAGGATTCAACAGGCTGGAAGAAGGCTTCATCGCAGGACCCTACGCAGTCATAATGAAGGAGTCGAGGAGAAGAAATATCAACAATCTCGCAATATTTTCTGAGAGCTTCTTTGACCTACCGGATCCGGAGGCAGCGGCAACAGCATTAACAGGGTTATCAAAATTCATAGGGATAGAGATCAATGTTGATAAACTACTCGAAGAAGCAGAGCTCCTAAAACTACAGACCAGAGAGCTCATGAGACAAACCAAGAAGGCTATGACGGAGATGCAGAAACACTACGAAAAACAGATGCCCCTCATGTATCAATAGGGGTGAGAAACATGAGCTTCGAAGAATTCTTCGAAAAAATTAGGAGGCGGATGAAGGAAATATTTGAGGAAATGGAAGAGGAGCTATCATCAACAAGGACGATGTGGAGCCCCGACGGAGTACTAGAACCGCTTGTATCTTTCACTGCTTATCCCGAACACTACGAGTTAGTTGTGGACTTGCCATATGGTGATCTAAATGCCCTATCAGTAGAGGTTAGAGATGGCTTGTTGACTCTAAGATGCCAGCTTAAGCGTGAAATACGTTTTGAGAAATGGGGTGTCTTCAGAGAAATAAAATTTAGGAGATACGAGACGTGCGTTAGACTACCACCAGACGCTGATCCTTCTGGTCTACGTGTTGAGCGTGATCATACGAGGAACATTATAAGGATAATCATACCCCGCGTAAGAAAGTGAATGTTTTTTACCCTTTAACATGGATCTCAACAATATCGCCATCTTCCAGTATATGTTCAAGCCCTGTTCTTTCCCCAGGATACTTTGCGGAAGGTCCCCAGATCTTAGCGTACTTAAAGTTTTTCACGAAGCTCTTATGGATTAGACGGGCAACGTCATATACAGTTGATCCTCTAGGAAGAACGAGAGGCTTATCTGCAACTGGGCCGTTTGGTTGCTTAGTATACACTCTTATAAGATCAAGCAGTTTGAACAATATTTTACCTAGATCTTCAAATCCTTTTCCAAGCTTTGCTGAGCCTATAATTATCGGTGTTGAGGGTGTGATCTCGTGAAGCCTATATGCTGCCTCCCTTGCCCTCGCTAGATTGATATCTGCCTTATTGATTATTATTATGCTAGGCTTATACACTCTGCTCTCGAAGATCGCTTGTTCGACGTCGTCAAGCGATACTTCGCCATATATTTTGACATGAGCACTATATATCCTGTATTCCTCGAGTAGTTTCCGCACATCATCTATTGTTCCATCCAATAACCGGCCCATCAGTGTAACTCTTATGCCTGTCTTCCCAAGCCTTTCTTTTTCTATGACGACCCTGCCTCGAGGCTTGTAGAGGAGTATTCCAGATTCCTCAAACATTCTTCTGAGCTCCAAGTAGTCTTTGACAGGATCACGTGTTACATCCAGCACTATTATGACGGCGTCAGCATTCCTCACAAGCCCTATGACCCTGTTGTTCCATGGCCCCCCATTGCTCATAATCGGCGGTGTATCGACGAGCTGGAAATATATATCCTTATACTGGAGCATGCCGGGCACAGGAAACCTTGTTGACATAGGATAATCCGCTATGCGTGTTCTGGCACCAGTAAGTGTTTTGACGAGGAGACTTTTCCCGGTATTTGGCGGGCCAACAATCACTGCTTGTGCAGCACCTTCCTTTTCGACGAAGAAGCTGATTCCTCTACCGATCTTCTTCCGTCTCCTCTCTTCAATCTCTTCTCGGAGCTCCGCAAGTCTCCTCGTCGCCCATAGCCTGAGATTAGCTGTTCCCTTGTGTTTAGGCACAGCTGCGAGAAATTCCTCAAGAGCCCTGATCTTCTCCTCGGGGGTTTTCGCCTCCATAACCTTTATCCATTTAGCTCTTGCCTCTGCAGGGAGATTAGCGGGCACTCAGATCACCGATTCCCATCCTTATTATTGTCTCGGGATAATGTAGTCGAGAATGCTTTTCTGGGCTGTTTTCTCTCTTAGAGGCTTGGCCCGCTTCTTAATAAACCAGGAAGGTGCTAATGAGCTTAGCGTCGTCCAGGTCCGCCTAACCATTCTAGGTGGCGGACTCTCTTTGTTCTTATATTCTATGACTATCCATTCTCTGGTTTTAGGATCAGATGGGTAGCCGCTGCCAAAATCACCTAATAGTCTACGGGCTGGCTTAAGGTTTAAATCTCTAATATATTTGGCAACTATACTTGCGGCCGATACGACGATGTATTTCGAGTCAGCCCTTGGCTCGACAATTAACTTGGCGTTTGGAGCTATCTCCTTTATCTTTCCGGAAAGGACTTTCTGCCAACCCTTTATTTCATCTATAATAATACTTGTGATCTTTTTTCCTCCTATGATTAGTGATATGATCTTGAGGAGATAAATTATTCTCTCAAGGAGGAGCTTGTTCAAGTTAAAACTATCTATTTCCTCCGGGGTTATGTGGCTGGACACTATAATTACACTATTTTCGATTATCGGGAGAAATAACTGAGCCCTTATATGGGGATTAAGCTCCTTGCTGTCCTTAACCCTCAGCTCCTTGAGTTTTTCAAGAGCTTGGTTTTCAAACACTGCTGCAACGAGGATCATATCTCCTATTATTGGTCCTCTTCCAGCCTCGTCTATTCCCACGATCAGGCCATGTATATCTTTGCCCATGAAATTGCATCACCAATATTCTTAGCAATAGTGTTCAAATTAACCCTCAAATTTTTGCTTCTAAAAACTTCAAATACTATGTTTTTCGGCCCTAGTTTCGATATTATTTTAAATACTTGTTTAAAGTCAAGAAATCCTTCTCCTATAAGCAGGTGTTCACGGCCGTGTTCGTCAACGTCATGTACATGTATAACGGGCACACTGATCCCGCTAATGGACTCTACAACATCTTTTAGATAAGTATAGAAGTCGTCATAATATCCTGAAAGATACCTCTTGTACCTACTTGCTAGATGACCTATGTCTAGACATAGTCCAGCATGGTCAAGGCCTTCAAGGGTTACGGCTAGATCTCCTGGTTCAGCACCTATTCCTCCAGCTAGGTTTTCGACAACGATCATTACGTTATGACTACCGAGATTTAGCCTCCGTGTGAGCTCCTTTATGTTTTCTCTGAATCTAGTTAATGCTTCTTTTCGGTTATCAGATATGTCAAGACGTTGCATAGTTAGAGGGTGAACAACTATATACGATGCTACCTCGCTGACTAGATCACTAACTGATCTTAATACAACTTCTATCGATGCTTTACCTATTTCTTCATAAGGTGACGCTAGAATAATATCTCTCCACGGTGCATGGAGATTAATATGCATGTTATTTTGTTTTGCCAGCGCAATCATCTTCTGTAGCTTGCACGATTCTTTGAATGGCCACGGATAATCAATAGAAAGTTCTATCATGTTAACTCCATGCGCTAGGAGACTGTTGAGACCACTAACTAGATCCTCGCTTATGTTGCCTAACCAGATAGGTACACCGACGTCGATCAACGGTTTTATTACACCACCCTTTGTATTTTGTTCTTCTTAGCTATACGTAGTATATATTCAATAGGCTTAGAATTACCAATAACGATTATTCTGTCAGGTCTATTCAATACAAAGAGTTTCAGAGCATTTTCTTCAGGGAAATTCTCGTTGAACACATAATACCTTATTTTGGGAGCTACTTTCCTTAAAGCTCCGACCATTCTGCCTACACTCGATGCATTGATTCGATCCGTTATCACTATTATTTCGGAATTTTTATGTGACAGTATTACTCTCTTCAACTCATCATTAACGTTCTTCCCACCTATCAATACCATTATTATCTTTCCGTTCATACATATCATCACTCAATCGATTTTCCTGAACAACATTATATTTAAAGGAACGTTATAGGGGATAGAAGTAATCTTTAATAAAACTCATTCTACCGAAGAAACAATTAAGGGGGGAGAGCGATGATAGACGAGCTCATAAAATTCCTAAAAGATAAGGACTTAGAGGTAAAGAAGCAGAAAGGAACTATCAGGGCTACCCATCAATCACTACCTGTAACATTAGTTATAACGCTACGTGAGAAAAACAGGACTGCAAAGATATCGATCGAACCTGGCGATGACCTATCAGACGTTCTTGCTGATCTTATTGAAAGCGGTGAAGATGTAGAAATACTTGTAGACGATGTTTTGAGCGAGATCAGGGACATAGCAATCGAGGCAGGACAGCTACTGGAAAAGATGGGATATAAGGTTGAATGGGCGCTAAGAGAAGGCGAGAATGATGTGAGAGATGCTCTTGAAGATGTGCTTGAAGAATATGAGTTCGAAGAGGAAGAATAGATGTAGATAGTGTTTTTAAGACTAGTATGTTTTCGCAGTTCAAAATATCCTATACTGTGAGTCATGTTTTTATTGGTAAATACTATGATATACGACCTTGGTAGTAGCGATTCTTGTTTAAAACACTTACTAAGGGGTGAATGATCATGGGAAAGCTTTTCGGAACAGATGGAGTACGTGGAATAGTTAACAAAGACATGACGCCAGAACTAGCCCTTAGACTAGGACGTGCTATAGGGACGTTCTTTGGTCCTGGGAAAAAGCTCCTTGTCGGCAGGGACATTAGGGTAGGCGGGGAAATGATAAAGGCTGCTGTGATCTCTGGCCTTCTAAGCACTGGTGTCCATGTATACGATGCTGGCTTAGCGCCCACGCCTGCCATACAATATGTTGTCAAAAAGAGAGGATTCGACGGTGGAGTAATAATAACGGCAAGTCATAACCCACCAGAATACAATGGTATAAAAGTGATCTGGCATGACGGAATAGAGCTTCCACGAGATAAGGAGAAAGAGGTTGAAGAAATATATTTTGAGGGAAGATTCAATAGTGTCTCATGGCGGGAAGTGCCCCGCGAAGTAAAGATATTCCCGTATGTCAACGACATATATGTTGATGCGGTCGTCAAACATGTAGATGCGGAGCTAATAAGGAAAAGAGGCTTCACAATAGTTATTGACCCCGCAAACAGTGTCGGAGCACTAACATCTTCTAGAATAGCCCAGAAGCTAGGTGTGAAGGTAATCACAATTAATGGGGATCTCAACCCATTATTCCCCGGGAGAAAACCCGAGCCTACACCAGAAAATCTTGAATCAACCGCTAAAGCGGTAGCATCTATGGGTGTGGATTTCGGTCTTGCTCATGATGGTGATGCCGATAGAGCAATAGTTATCGACGATAAGGGCAGGGTCCAATGGGGCGACAGAACGGCAATTCTACTAGCTAGATACCTGCTCGAGAAACACCCCGACTTTCCAAGGAAAGTATATACGGCAGTGTCTTCAAGTACGTTGATCGAGAATGTTCTGAGACCCTATGGCGTAGAAGTCGTGTGGCTAAAGGTAGGCGCCATAGACATTGCCAGAGAAATGCAGAGACGTGGCGACGCGCTTTGTGGATTCGAGGAGAACGGCGGATTCATGTATCCGCCGCACCAGCTTGTAAGAGATGGTGGAATGACGCTGGCTCTGCTTCTCGAAATGCTAGCCAAGGATAAGAGAAGGATATCAGAGCTATACGACGAGCTACCACAGTGGCACTTGATAAAGACAAAGATACATATGGATAGACAAACAGCGCTAAAAGTCGTGGAGAGGGTGAAAGAGCATTTTAAGAACTATAGGCTCATAACGATCGATGGAGTCAAGGTAATTGCGGATGATTTCTGGCTATTAGTAAGACCGAGCGGGACGGAGCCTTTGCTGAGAATAATGCTTGAAGCAAAGAATAAAGAGTTAGCTGAAGAACTACTAGAAACGGTTAAATCATTGATCGGTGAGGTGCTTGGAAAACAATGATGCGCTACTGGGCGCTAGACCTTATACGGTGCCTTGGCTGTAAACACTATCCTTTGGAAATAATTGTTTTCGAGAAAGAAATTCAAGAGAATATTGATACTTCCGATATTGAGAAACCTCTCTGTAAGAACTACTGTGCATATAAGAGACAACCAGTAAAACCGGGCATGGAATACCCTTGTGATGAATGCTTGAAAATAGGGATAAAGACCGGCATTATCTATTGTCCAAAATGCCTTAGATGGTACCCCATACGTGATGGCATACTCATAATGTTGCCTGATAGGAAGAGAAAGAAAGCATCTGATATCGAGTTCCTACGTGCATATGCTGACAAGATACCGAAATATATTCTCCGAGAAGGAAAACCGTATAATCTATTATCCGAGACAAGTGTTGCCTCGGATGAAGGAACCCAATAATTCTTTTAAAGTATACAGAATAAGAAATCTATTATCAAAAATCGTTCGTGGTGCAAATAATGAGTGTGCCTTTCCAAAATCTTGAGGCATGGGTTAAGAGGCAGAAGGAGATCATTGAGAGCTTCAAAAAAGCTGAGCAAGGATATGAGGAAGCGGATAGACTTGAGCTAATAATAATGACGAGACAAGCCTTTCAACACATGATGAGAACGGTTCAGGCATTCGATCAGTGGTTACAGGAGCCGATGGTTATCAGTCATATGCCTCGTGAAATGCTTGTGGAACTATGGAGTACTCTGAGGAATATATTCTATGGTCTCTTGGAACTAGATGTTAAACATACATCTGAATTTGCGGAACATATCAAAAGATTGTCTGAGGAAGGAAAGCTCAACCCGATATTGACGATCGGGAAGTCGGAGGAAAGGAGATTCTATCCGACATCGATATAGCCGTTGTTGATTAAAACAAGATTTATTAGAAATATGCAGGAAAGGGTATGCTGATAGACTAATAATGATTATTTAACACAGTTCTAGCGTTAGAAAAGCCTCCTCCTTCTCCTACGAGGCCTAGACATTAACTCTACTTCGGCATCTATTGGAGCTATCTTGACTCGAAGCTCTTCAACGAGTTTTCTAATTTGGTCTTTTTCATCATCATTTATGTATTTGCTTCCCTCTTTCTCTAAGAATTCCTTACCTAGACTTGTTACTACTAGTTTTCTTCTGGGATTTGTCTCTAGGAGGCCTACGTATCTCAGCGCCAAGGTATCGTTTAGAATTTCTTTGCTTGATGGTACTGTTCCAAGCATCACGAACTTGTATCCTAGATCATAGCCTTCCTCTTTCATGTAGTAGAGAAGATACTGGAGAGCTTTTTCGCTTATTCCGCCAGTGACGCTTATTATGTATAGGAGCTTCACTTTTCTCGGGTCTTTCTTTATATCATCAATCGTTATCACGTGTCGTGTAATTATCTTGAGTTCTTTAGATTTTGAGGGTTTTGACATCTTCACACCCCATAAGCAAATCGCTTAGTCTTGTTTTAGTGATTAACCGGATTCTATAAAGATATTGTTCAAGGTTTAAATAATCCCTTTCGAAAGATTTTTTGCTTTGCTTATGAGGCGATTATATAGCTCGTTAATAACATCATCGCGTTTCTTCCCGTTCATAACCATAACATTAATCTTGTACATCAGGAGTTCTTTCCCCTTATCACCATAGAGTTTGGTAAAGTACTTGATTAGCTCTTCTAACTTGGATTTAAGCTCGGGCGACTCTTCACTCATAGTTATCTCCTCATGGATTTCCGTTGCTTCCTTTATGATATTCTTTATTCTTGCTCTGTTATATTCGGAGGATGAAGTCCTTATAATATTATAATATGAGAGGCTCACTGCTAGTAGGAGGAAATATATTATGCTTGAGTATATGGTCTGGCTCGATTCATTTAATGGGTATAGTAAGTCTAACCATACACCTATGAGCCCCCCTAGTATTAGGGAATAATATGCGAGTTTTAACCGGATAAATGAGAGTATAAATGTAGATGAGGCTAAAGCTGCGAGGAAAACAACGGGTAGAAATTCTCGACTCAACACTAACCTAGACAAGGCATCTGCTGCAAATATGAATACACCGGTATAAATTGGTGTGAGAAGACCGATCATTGTCTTTAGTCTTTCCTTCTTGGTAACGGATTTATATTCGACGAGTAACCGCTTAATATCAGTCAAAAGAGAGAGTATTTCATCTACACCGAGGCTTTCTGACTTGACGATATATATTGTATTATTTATTTTTGCCAGAGTCCTAACTAAAACATCTATATACGGCCTAGTTATAACGAGCGGAGGACGTAGAAGTACGAGTTCCTTATGGATTTTGAGAAGCTCATTTTTTGAGGCTCTCAATGAAGGGCTCCGAGAAATAAAGTCGTCAAGTAGTTTCAAGAGTTCTCTAGATTTATCTATCAGGAGTCTATGTATATACTCTAGATCGTCTGCCAGTCTCAATAATAACACCTGTTGTTAATCAAGTAGTTATTCTGTAGAAATAAGCAATGATATTTATTTCTGGCTAACAGACATGCTAAACTACGGATGATGTTGAGAGTTTTTGGGTCCGAGGCCTTAGGGGCTGGGGCCTATGAGGTATTCAGCGGCGACTGACACTCAAATACATAGATTAGCTTCTCATAGATGAACCTCTTAAACCTCGATTGTTTTAGGATATATAGGGGGCGGGACAATGTCGATCGAGATTAGAGTCGAGAGGCCGAAGAGAATAGGTGCTCATAGCCATATTAGGGGCCTTGGTCTAGATGAGAATGGTAAAGCGATCAAGGTTGCAGATGGGCTTGTCGGGCAGCTGAAAGCGAGAGAGGCTGCTGGAATAGTTGTAAAGATGATAAAAGAGGGCCGGATTGCTGGCCGAGGAATACTGTTCGTCGGCCCGCCCGGTACCGGTAAAACGGCCCTAGCTATAGCCATTGCTAGGGAGCTCGGTGAAGATACGCCATTTGTAGCTATGAGCGGATCGGAGATCTATAGTAGTGAGAAGAAGAAAACAGAGATTCTCATGGAGGCCTTGAGAAGAGCTATTGGTGTACGTGTTAGAGAAGAAAGGACGGTCTACGAGGGAGTTGTGGCATCAATAAAGGTTCGAAGGAGGAGGCACCCCCTCGTTCCCTACATGGCTATACCAGCAGAAACCAAGATCACTTTACGCACGAAAGACGAAGAACTCACACTCACTGTTGGCGAAGAAATAACAAGGCAGATCCTCGAGCTCGGTATCAAGAAAGGAGACCTTATATGGATAGACGCCGAAACAGGTAGAGTCTATCGAGTTGGCCGGGTGAAGGGAATAGAATCAGCCAGGTACTATGATATAGAGACATACAAGTACGTCGAGATGCCGAGCGGCCCAGTTAAGAAAAGAAAAGAAATAGTGCGAACCTTTAGCATACATGACCTGGATCTGGCAGTAGCCTCCCAGAGAGCACTAATAAGCTTCTTCACTCTAGGGGTTGAAAGAGAAATACCGCCCGAAGTTAGGAAAGAAGTAGATGAAATGATAAAGAAATGGGTCGACGAGAAAAAAGCAGAACTAGTTCCCGGAGTACTATTCATAGACGATGCACACATGCTCGATATTGAGGCATTCAGTTTTCTCTCAAGGGCAATGGAGAACGAGTTCTCACCAATAATAATCCTAGCTACGAACAGGGGAATAGCAAAGATCAGGGGTACCGATCTAGAGTCGCCGCATGGAATGCCGCTTGATCTATTAGATAGGTTATTAATTATTCCGACAAAGCCCTACGAACCCGATGAAATAAGGGAAATCATAAAGATAAGAGCTAGTGAAGAAGGCATAAAGCTCGATGAAGGGGCGCTGGAAGAACTTGTCGCTGTTGGGAGTAAAACCAGCTTAAGATATGCCGTGCAGCTCCTTGAACCAGCGCGAATAATCGCTGAACGTAAAGGAAGAGACACCGTGAAGGCCGAAGATGTCATAGAGGCCAGAGAACTCTTCATAGACCTGAAGCAGAGCGTGAAGTATCTGAAGGAATACGAAGAGAAGTTTCTAAAGTAAGGAATATCCCTACAAATATGAATATAAGGCGGCCGTTATTGAGAGAAACAGAGATCATTCGAAAGCTATTGGAAATATACAATAAAACGCCAAAACATGATGATGGATACATACTCGGCTCAATGACCACTAAACCCGATAATATCGCTGTCTACGCATACAATCTTTTTATCCATACAAATGCTGGAGACACAAAAATCTTTCCTGCAATAGAGTACTTCAGCAAAGAAATCATAGATTTTATGTCTAGATTATACGGTAGATGCGCAGGCTTTGTTACAAGCGGTGGAACCGAATCGAATATAATAGCTCTCTACGTAGCGCGTGAGAAGACTAGAAGAAAAATCGTAGTAGCACCGGAAACCGCTCATCATTCTGTTATTTGGGCAGCTCATCTACTGGGTATGGAGATAAATAGTGTACCGGTCAACGATAACCATGTAGCAGATGCAATGCTGATCAATAGAATAGTGAAGAGTAAAAAAGATAAGATAGCGGCGATAGTATTAACGGCGGGAACGACTGAATGGGGAACAATTGATCCAATCGAAGAAGTTGCCAATATAGCACATAGGTACGGTATATACATGCATATTGACGCGGCTTACGGCGGGTTGTTTGTTCCTCTCCTTTATAAGAAGGGTTATATCAAAACTAATCTCAAGTTCTTCGATGGAGTTTCGAGTATATCTGTCGATTTCCATAAAAATGGGCTTTCCCCAATTCCTTCGGGTCTTATACTGTTTAAAGATGAAGAGCTATTGTCCTATGCTAGAAGAGAACTACCTTATACTCTCGGTAAATACCAGTATGGTCTTCTAGGCACGCGTCCAGGAGGCTCGGTAGCTGCAGTATGGGCTGTGATCAAGAAGCATGGTTTAGAAGGATATACCAATATTGCCAAGAGATGCCTCGATAACGCACTATACCTGTACGAAAAACTATCAAGAATCAACGATGTCATCGTATGGAAGCCCGTCCTACCCATAGTTGTGTTTAAACACAAAACCATTGAGTCGGAGGACTTACTTAACAATCTTCTAGTACACGGCTATTACATCTACAGGGCTCCCAGCATTGATGGGCTCAGAATAGTTGTTATGCCGCATGTTACCAGGGAACATATTGATAGATTCACCGAGGCCTTCATGAAGATCTTAAAAGAGAAAGCTGAGCAGGATAATAAGGGTTAGCACGACTACTGTTACGAGAAGACCCACAAGATTAATGCCTATTATACGGTTCTTTGAAGCTGTATAGATATCAAAATAGTAAATGAGCAATGGATACATGGCAAGAGTACTGATAATACCTATGAATGCTGAACCGAATATTACCAGTTCTTCAAGTGCACTATGGCCTACGTAGGCTATTATACATGACAGTATAAACATGAAGGCTACCACTGAGTAGAATACCTGGCTGATCTCCGATACTCTTGTCTTTAATACTTTAATGGATCCAGAAATAATTCTGCCAACCGTAACAAAGATGGTCGACATAGCTAAAATAGTGGTTGATATGAGGCCGATAACGACAAGATACGAGTAATAATAGTCTTGTGATGTAAGCGCTAATGCTCCTATGATGCTTGTTCGAATGTTAGTTATAGACGCTATTCCACTTATTGAGAAACTGATAATTATCGAAACAAGTAGTGATAAGCTTAGATCACCTAGATAATCATCGTCCTCTTGGACTAACATTGAATAGGGACTAGAAGCGGCTCCCCAAAGAGCAATTATCATCAGGAGAGACGGAGTACTATAAGATAACATCCTATCTACAGAGCCGTGAAACAAAGAAATAATGAAAGCCACAAAGTAGATTAAAAGAAATAATGACAAACCAGCAAGTATTTTCTCTATTGATCTACCGATACGTGAATTGCCTGGAATAAGTGATGCAACTAGAACTACCAGTAGCAGGTATGGTAGCCAGGATCCACCAAATAGATTACTTAGAAGCACAGAGATTATGATCGCGTTTACAAGCAGTACCAGAATCGAGCCAAAATATATTGTAACCAGGTAGAAAACACCTGTCTTTCTCCTGTGCCTGAGGAGATATGATGATGGTGTCGTGCCGTAAAGTATCTTGGGCACAGTTATTGCTTCTTGGACGAATATCATTGGTATAATACTTATTGTGACAAGTAAAACTCCTATTAATCCATATAATCTCCCAAACAACATGTACATAAACACGTTTGTTAGCTCGATCCCCGATAAAACAGCTATAAAACCGGGCCCAAGGTTCTTCATTATTTTCTTCATACACAACCCGTAAATCTATAACATGCGTATGGATTAAAAACGCAGGGCTCTTACTTGTTTGAGAGAATCCTCATTATCTCATTGATCTTCTTGTCATCTATCTCTCCCATGACGACAATTATTCCGTTGGAGCGTGGCCGAATACTTTTAGACCTAGTTCCGGAATCGGCCTTGTTTTCTGCAACATGTCTTCTTGAACTTGCTTTTATCTTCGTATGATTAAACAGAAGTGGTATTGCTAGTATCGTCATGTATGTAGTGATCATTATTATGCCGATCACATCTATCATTAGCAACACCGCTAACCACTGCTTATCCGGTATTTAAATCGCCTATAGCCGGGTTTTTAAATGGGGGATAGGATATTAGCGGGATATATCAAGAGTATATAAGTGTTTCTACACTCCAGTAATACAGAGTTAATCATAAAGTATCTAGAAAGAAGATTATACTTCCATGGTGATTTAATGGTAAAGATCGGGCTAATATATAAGCAACTAACACCACGAGACATTAAGGTATTAAATAGTATAGAGAGAGGGATGAAGAGATACGAGTATGTGCCATTAGAACTTATCGAAAAATACTCAAAATTACCCGAGACACACATTGTCCTGATTCTCTCAAAACTCCACAGACTAAAACTCGTTAAACGCAAAACAATTGCTGGATATAAATCGTTCCGATTAACATATTTGGGTCTCGACATGCTTGCATTAAACACGTTTGTCCGCATGAATGTGGTCGAGGCTATAGGCGATAAAGTAGCTGTGGGTAAGGAGAGCGAGATATTCTGTGCTCTAGCACCTGGCGGTAAACAGATCGCTGTGAAATTCATGAGGATCGGTAGGACAAGCTTCCATATGACTCGCCGAGTAAGAGAGTGGGCTGATAATCCTCGGTTAGACTGGTATAAGCAAGCCAAGATCGCCGCGGAGAGAGAGTACAAGGCGACAAAGGAGATCTACAGAGAGGGCGGCAGTGTTCCATCACCGATTGCATATAACAGGCACGCAGTCGTCACTGAGTTTATTGAAGGCGTTGAACTGTATCGGAAGCCTGAAATACATGATCCCCACGCCGTTCTGGTGAAAATCCTTGATACCGTACGTATCGCTTATACAAAAGTCGGGATCGTACACGGTGATCTAAGCGAGTACAATGTATTGGTCGATCTCACGAACAATAGGCCCTATATAATAGACTGGCCCCAATATGTTTACAAGGAGCACCCCCAATCGGAAGAACTATTGAGGAGAGATATAGAATATATAATCAGATTCTTCCGTAAGCAATACAGGGTAGAAATAGACACTGCTAAAGCTCTCAAATATGTGCGGGGAGAAGATGAACAAATCGAATGACCGAGGAAACATGGTCATAGCGGGAGTAGACATACTTCCCGGCTATAGCCCTTCATCATCTAATAAACAACCTCATTATGCAGTAGTATTCCTCAGAAATGGTGAGGTCATAGACAGCTACGAAGACGTTAGTTTTGCACGCATGATAAGACTACTCTGGGAATATAAACCCGATATACTGGCAATAGATAATGTCTTCGAGCTGAAAGAGACAGTTAGCGGTCTCTCCAAGCTGCTCACACTCTTCCCGCCTAACACTAGAATCGTCCAAGTAACAGGGTGGGGTCCCGAAGCAGTTAATATCAAGACTGTCGCCCGAAATCTCGGGATAGATGTCCATGGCAAACTATCTCCTCTTAAAACAGCTTACTTGGCAGCAATGATTGCATGGAAAGGTGGAGGAGCAACCCTTCGCCTCCTAGAAGAGAAGACAAAGATCATAGTCACGAAGGGTAGAAGCGTAAGCCACGGAGGCATGAGCTATAATCGGTTCATGAGAAGTATAAGAGCCTCTATCCTAGCAACAACTAAGGAGATCAAGCGGATACTTGATAAGAACAAACTAGACTACGATGTAACCTTTAAGAAAAGCATGGGAGGCCTCGAAAGAAGTGTCTTCGTGGTGTATGCGCCGCGCGAGAAACTCTATGGACTAATAAAACCCATTAAGAACAAAAGCGTCCGTGTTATCATTAAACCGATATATCGGGAAAAAATTGTTCTCGAAACACCACATAAAAAGCCTGGCAAGAGCCGCGGAATAATTATAGGGTTAGACCCTGGTATCTATACTGGTGTAGCCGTTATAGATCTTGATGGAACCCCTCTTCTGGCATTCAGTTCTAAGAACCTTGATAGAGCAGATATCCTCGGAATGGTCTCAGGGCTTGGAAGAGTAGTAATGGTGGCCACGGATGTCTCTAAACCACCCGCCAATGTTAAGAAGCTAGCGTCAACTCTAAATGTACAACTTTTCACTCCTGATAGAGATCTTTCTACTGAGGAAAAACAGGAGATAGTACGAGACATCAGGGCCAAATATCCATGGATCGAGATAGATGATACTCATGAGCGCGACGCATTAGCTGCCGCGTACAAAGCATACCTTACCATAAGAGATAAGATGATACAAGCCGAGGCCAAAGCCTCTGAAATGACATTTCCAATTAATATTGATCGGGTCAAGATAATGGTTGCAATGGGTGCTAGCATAGCAGAAGCAATCGAGCACGAGATAGAGACGGCCGTTGCAATGGTCAAGGAAGAAGTGGAAGCCCCCAGGAAGAAGCCGAGAAGGACACAATCGTTTGGTGAGAAGGAGCTCATGGATAAAATAGATAATCTATCCCGGAAAATCAAGGTGCTCGAGGCCGAGAAGCGCAGGCTTTTGGATCAGCTTGAACAATATAAAAGACGGGTCGAAGAGCTTGAACTAGAGCTCAGAACACTGAGGCTCAGCCGCAGCGATAATGATGAGTTTGCTCGTCGCATCTATATATTGGAGCAAGAAAATAGAGACTTGTCGCAGAGACTGAAAAAGGCTCTTGAAGAACTACATCGTACTAAGAAGGAGAAGAAGAACCTTATTGAGATAGCGAAAAAGATAGTTCGTGGAAACTATGTAAACGTGCTCTCCACGGAAATATTCAGTCCCAGCCTGATCTCATTGGTCCGGAACAGTGACTATCCTCCATTAATTCACGTACGTAATCCCGGAACATTATTGGCCGAACATATATTGTTGCTTAAACAGGAGAGGATAGGATTACTCCTTGAAAAACCCATTAGTATTAATGGAGTACCCGTTCTCGATCTCAATAATTATGATCATGCATTTCTGGAAGATGAATTATTCGTCGAATCACGAGTTATCGGGGACTTAGAGAATGCGTGGGAGGAGATCGTAAGAAGAGAGGAGGAAGATAAATTCATGAAAATGGTCAAGTTGATCGAAGACTACAAGAAGGAAAGGATGAAGAGATTGGGACTAAAAAAAGAACCGAGTCTCTGGGAATTCGACAAATATTAGTATAGCGTCTCCTTGCCTTCCAGTATTAGGTTAGTTATCTTCGTTATATTGGCGAGCTCCTCATCGGCTATGGCTACGGCCTCAGATTTAATGTGAGCTGGTATTTCGTCGGTGTTGTTTGGCGGTATGATCTTTATGCTAGCCATGAGGGGTTGATCGATGGGTTTACCTATCTGGCTTAGTAGCTCAACGTAAACATCTCTGGCATAGTCGAGCTCCTTATATATTCTCTCAGCTATTCTCCTGGCAACAATATTGTAGATCTTACCCACATGGTTCACCGGGTTCTTGCCAGCTGTTGCCTCGAGGCTTATAGGCCTCATTGGAGGGATTAAACCATTGGCACGGTTTCCTCTGCCTGTCGCACCGTCGTCTCCATGCTCGGCCGATGTACCAGTGACTGTTAGGTAAACAATGCCTTTCTCAGGCATATCAGCAGTATTTACGTAAACCTTAACATCGTAGTCGGGGACGATTTTGGATGCTAGGTCTAGTACGTCGTTGACTATTTGTTCTTTTACGCTTAGGTATTCATCCAAGTCTTTGACCAGCGAATCGATTATGGCCGCGGCAATCGTTAGGACTATACTCTTTTCCCTACGCAACCCCATTACTTTTATGTCTTCGCCAACAGCAGGGTTTTTCTTCTTGTACTCGGGGGAGTTCAGGAGCTTCTCAGTATTATAGACGAGTTTCTCGAGAGGGGATAAGGGGGCGTATCCGACCCCGATGCTCGTATCGTTTGCAAGGGGGGCGCTTGTTCCTGCTTCGAATACAGAAACAAGGTCGGCGCTTCCTTTGCGTACTTTATAATCAATAATCACGTGAACGTCTGGATCGAGGAACCTCATGTTCTTCTTCAGCCAGTTTCTTACAGCTTCAACAATTATTCTACCATAAGGTATCTTCAATACACCGTCTTCCGTTTTTACCTCTGTTGTTGCTCTACCGGCAACGACTATGTAGATTGGTTCAAGTACAGTGCCTCCACCAAATCTTGGATTGGCTTGTCCTCCAACCAGCAATGTCTTGTCGAGATTATGGTGGAGGATTACGCCGAACTCTTTCAAATAGTATTTGCTTAGAAGCCTCGACGCTTCTTCGCTTGCTGAATCGGCAATGTAGTCGGGATGGCCGAGTCCTTTGCGTTCCACCAGCTCTACCTTCATATCGGTTACGCTCTCGAACTTTAATGCCTCGACAACAATGTTTCTTTCAACCATGTTGACCACCATCAGCTTCTAGTCTAAATACATATGTTCTTAGAATTTTCTAGTATGTAGAAAGTAATTTTAAGTGTATTTATCCATCCCTTATTGTTCCCACTGATTGAAATTAACATATTTTGTTTGAAAATAAAACTAAGAGAGCACTAATTTATTGTTTTTTCAATTATTATAAGTATCTCCTTTACCAGCCTTTATTATGCGGGATGGCCCTGGGACTCTATACATGATTTCCTCGCTGGTAACAGACAAGGTAGTATTTGCTCTATTTCTAAGCACCGCCATGATCTTATCAGCTAATTCTTTTCCACGGTGTTCACCCGGTATAAGTACTACATATGCTAGGCTTCGCTGCCTAACTAGGTGTTCGGGCCCAATAATAACTCTCTGATACACACCATAGATAGGATCATCTATTTCCTCGATCCCTAGGGCGAGTTTCATCTCCACCCTAAGAAACTGTTTCTTGCCGTAAACCATGAAGGCACCCTTAGCGAGATATTCACCGCTTGGAGGCGATTTCGATACCTGATCGCCCCTCACCCAAAACACATCGAGGGCCCCCACGCCCTCCTTCCAGCCCCTCGAATAACACGCCGCTATAACTGCTGCCTCCTCGATACTTTTAATACCTGGATTCTTTCCCTGGGTCTTGATTACTGTGGCGGGACCACCGTGTATCTCCGCGTGCAAGAATATATCTTCTGGCGACAAGTATTTTCTCACAATGGTCTCGTTTTGTCCTGCGTCCCTTCCGCCGATGACGAGGAATCCCTCGCTGGTTATAAGCCAGTGATATTTCTCGTACCAGTGCCTAGGCCTTATCCCCTTAGTGATCCTGGTCTCAATTTTAGATCTCTTCTCCTCAAGCTCCCGGATTCTTTCCAGAAGTTTTTCCGCCTCTTTCTCCGCTCTCCTTGCTTTCCCGCGTAGCTCTCCTGCTTTCCTCTTCATTTCTAGGATGTTTTTCCACGCATCAAACCTAACATTTATCTCTACAGGTTCACCGCGTACTTTCACCAAAACTTTGCCTTCACTAGGATTAACTGAAACTATCCCTGGACATTTCTCCCTAACTTTCTCCCATCCACCCTCTTTTCTGGTCCGATCTATACATTCAAGTAATTTTTCAAACAACGGGTAATTCGCCTGTAGTATATCGGAGATCTTTTCCAGTTTTTCAGCCTTCGCCTTATACTCGCCAATAGTTTTATATAATTTCTCATATGATTTCTTGAGCCTGCTAATTTCACTCATTATTCTTAATTCTTCCTGCTTTTCCGCAAATCTTCTCTCATATAGGGAGAAATACGGATCTAGGGCTTCATCAAGGGTATTCATTTCCTTGATTTCGGCCTCATATAGCATAGTGTATAGGATAGGTTTGTATGCAGTTACTAGTTCGAGTCTATTATCTATGTAAATGAGGTAACCTCTTCCTTGATAAGCCTCATCAAGTAGTTCGCTCAACTTATCTTTTAATACAGCGACATCGCTGTCCGAGATTTTGCTGGGTTTAGCGGATTTAGAATCGTATAGTCCCGCGCGGAGCAGTATTTCCTCAGCAATATAGCCCGGCAGCCCCCATCCCTTTACGATGCCGCGGACTAGGTCTTTTCCCCGGAGAAGCAGGCCCCGTAGCTCGTCGGTGCTCATAGTAATTAGGCTAGGCCTTAATGGTGGTGGGCGATATATTTGCCCCCTCTTGATCTCTCTATCTCTTAGTTTTTCAAATCTATTTGCATATAGGATCTTGTTATCCTCATCAGTTATAACGAGGAAGCCACGAGGTATGATCTCATTGTAAATCATTAGTACTCTATCACGGCACTCAATCGTAAGTCTAACTATTCGTTCCCACCAAGGCATATCGATTTGCCTTATTCTACATCCACGTATGTATTTCCTGAAATAAGCAGCGATGCGGTCGATTCCTTTCTCTCTCGGTTCAACCCTTGATAGGTGTATTCTCACACTTGGCTCTATTTTGAGCAGCGTCTTCCCCCTATTAGGACATCTAAGCTTAAATAGCCAGTAGTGACCGCACCAGTAGATATTCTCGATTCTACATCCGCTCAGACTTTTTCCCGTATTTGTACACCAGCTTATTAGGTCGATTATGTCCATTGATTTTTTGATCAATAATATACACCCATTATCTGGATGCGACACTATAATAATTATAAATATGTTTTATCTAGTTGTATTCCCCTAGAAATCCCTGGTGCTACAGCCTTGTTTAGCTACAATAGAATAGATGATGAGATCGTTAAGATCAGGGGATTAATAGGCTTGTTTTACGGGATCACGGCCTATGTATTGTATAGGATCGGTTTGTGGAGTAATCCGCTGTTATCCAGTATTGTATGGATGCTATCGGTGATTGTGTATATAGGCACGATCTTGTTTGTAGCTAAAAAACTTGGTGCCAATGACTGGTTCCACGGGTTCTTCAGAGGGATTGTTACTTATTACTGTACATGGCTATTAGTTCTATTCATCCTCTATGACCTCATTGGATAATATTTCCTTCAAAATATGATCTGGCACCCGCTTAGATAGGAGATACTCTTTTAGTCCTGGAGCCAATACAGGCTTGTTATCCCTGATAGGGTATCGGAACGGTAAGAAGACGTGTCCCTCCCTAGTATTGATCTTCACACCATCAACATATTTGAATTCATTCATAGAGCCGTGCTTCCATAAATACATCACATAATAAACAGTTCCGTCAATACTGTACTGTCCCTCCCCGATGTTTCTCTTTTCAGCTCTAGGTGCTCTAGAGCTTAGCAGTTCCTTAGTCCTGCCACGTGGCGGGTAATCACCTAGTATTCCACCTACTACTATATATTTGCCGAGGAGATCATCATATGTCAATGGTTTTTCAGCCTGGGGATCAAGGATTACGATCTTCTCTTGCGGCACAAGCTCTAATATACTCTTCTCATATACTCGGCCATATTTGCACAATATCCTCTTGTACCTTGCTGGTATATTTGTAAACCAGAGCATGCCCCTGTCTCCGACTATTAGGCCCGCATGCCTGTATTCAAGAAGTATCCATAAGCTCATCTCAGGCTCAAGATGCTCGATCACTATGGTGGGCTTCATTTATTGTCCCTCCAAAGCTCTTTTCTCCGGGCTTCAAGCTGCTCTACTGGTTGCCCCATATACTCGGCGGCCGTCAATACTTCTGCATTACGAATTGCGGCAATTTCTATGATGTCTATGATCCTGTCTTTATAATCTAGGTCTCTCAGTAAGTGATGATCTACAATGATGGTTCTTGGTCCTTCAGCATTACCCGCTATTCTCATTAGATTGTACAAGCCCTTCTCTATGTCTTCCCGTCGCATCTTCTTCCCCTCAAAATAGGTCGGGGGACCGCTAATGATCAGTATATCGGGTCTTTTCTCTAGAATCCATTTGAGGGGCGCCTCGCTTATTGGGCCCTGTACATCGCTGGCGTGAAGTATTCTATACCCGTTTATATCTATGAGAGTCATTATTACCCATCCCAGCCTGGTATCGTCGGGTCCATGAGGCATTGGCGGTGAGAATACAAGCCTAGCACCATCATCTAAGACATATGAGTTCCCATCGGAATAGATTATCTTTCGGGCTATACTATGTACCCCCATTTTCTTCAACAATATATAGGCTCTAACCCTCTGGCTGTGATTGATCATTTGCTCCGGGTGTTTTATGTAGAGTATCTTTCCACGGTAAAACTCCTGTTCTCCTTCACGATATAAGTAGTGGTCTCTATGGTAATGGCTTATGATAACTATGTCTGCATCGTACATCTCATCATGTATAATCTCCAAGTGCTTCTCCAACCTCTCAAGCTCTATAGGATGTGGGGGCAACCCATATCTTCTAGGGGCGAAACTAACGCCTGGATCGATGAAGATCTTATGTGACCCAATATCAATTACTGTAGCCATCCCCCTAGTACCCATGCTATCGAAACCGATCAGCTTTATCTTGGCCCGCAAATACATCCTTCCCCAGAGCTCTTCATAGTGAAAGAATTATTTCCATGCTTATTTACTTAGTTCTAAGCGGTTGCGATGGTGTAGCGGCTTGAGGCTAGAGATCATAGAGAAACCGAGCCTAGAAAAAGCATTATCATGTATCAAGAAAGCGTTAAACAGCAGGGACTATCTGGTAGTCTTTGGAGAATGCTACGTAGAGTACGAGGGCAGGGGCTCGTCAAGGCTGACCAGCGGTGAACGAATGCTAATAGTTAAGCAAGATGGAGCGGTCCTCCTACACAGACCGGAGGGTTATTCTCCGGTCAATTGGCAGCCCTCAACCTCAAGTATTGAAGTAAGGCTTCTGCATGACGGCAAACTATTAATAACGGCCATTAGGTCTAGGCCACGCGAAATACTGAGAATATACTTCACGAACATCGAAGCAGTGATAAAGGGGCGCCTTAACGATAATGGAGAATTCGTTATGTACCTCAGCGAAGCCGAGATCAGGGACATAATCTATGATAACCCAGAAATACTTGAGAAAGGCCTCCGAATAGTGGAGAAGGAGAAACCCATAGATATAGGCTATATCGACCTATTTGGATACGATATTAATGGAAACCCCGTAATCATAGAGCTAAAAAGAGTGCCCGCCTCCAAGGAGGCGGTGAGACAACTCTATAATTATATTGTTCAATACAAGAAAAAGTATGGTATTAGACCGAGAGGCATACTTGTTGCACCGACATTCTATAAGTCGGCAATAGACGTTGCTGAAAAAATGGGTATTGAGTGGAAAGAGATCAATATACAAAAGCTGTGGCGTACGAAGAAAAAGAGCCGCGAGAAGGAGATGAGCACGCTTGACCGGTTCCTTAAGCGTCGATGAACTATACAATATAACGTCACGTTCTTATGACACGCTTTATCGGGATGAGCAATACCGAAAGTATAGAACTATCTTTAAGATACTCGGCCAAAATAGTCTCAACATTGTTGCCGATATAGGATGCGGGACAGGCCTCTTAATAGATTATCTAAAGGAAAATAACATACGTTTTAATGAATACGTGTGTATGGATATTAGTGAAGGCATGATACGGGGAGCACGGGATAAACACAGCGATAACCCCAGGATAGTCTTCATATTAGCAGATGCTGAACAAATGCCTTTCCGAGACACGGTTTTCTCCGAGATCTTTATGATAACTGTCTGGAATAACATCGATAATAAGAAAGAAACATTAAAGGAAATATTCAGGATTATGGCTGGGGAGGGATCGGCTGTTGTAACCATCCTTAAAAAAGCCAAGGATATAACTCCCGACATGATAGATGAAAAATTCAAAGCAATAGCGGAAGATATTGATATCATATATGTTTATAATAAAAAGGAGTCAATCAGACAATTCTTAAATACACCTAACTATATCATGGTAAAGCAGACCGGGAAAACCACTGAAGAGGATGAACCCCATGGTAGCCGCTAGAACCACTAGACCCTCAACGCCGCTCAAATACCTTAGGAGCGCTGTGAACCAGACCGTACTAATCAAGCTGAAGGACGGCTATGAATATATAGGCACACTAGAGCTCGTAGACCACACTATGAACGTTGTGCTAAGCGATTGTGAGGAGTACGATGATCAGGGCAACAAGGTCGCCCGTTATGGAAAAGTTCTGATTCGTGGTAGCCACATATTATTTGTAAGCATAAACTATGGACAGGTAGCACCCGAAATAGCTCTGGGCTAGGTGTCAAGCTTTGGCCTACACGTTAAGAGCCCAAGACATAATGGTTCCCGAGCTAAGATACGTGGACAAGAACACGACGATTAAAGAGGCTGCTCAACGCATCATAAACGAGGGAATAGGTTCTCTCATCGTAACGGACCAGGGAAGCCCTGTCGGGATCGTTACGAAGAGAGACATAATTTGGGCGGTACTTTTCGAGAAGAGAGACGCCGAGAAAGAAACAGTTGATAAGATAATGTCCTCTCCACTGATAACAGTTAATGCCGATGATGAAATAGAAGTAATATTAGAGACTATGCTTAGGAATAACCTGACACATTTACCTGTGAGGATGGGGAATAAATTAGTCGGTATTATAACAGATAATGATCTGGTAATGCTCCTACGTGATCTCCTCGATATTGTCAAAAAGAAACTATCATCAGAAGAAGAGAAATAATCGTTTTATATAATTTGACAATGTAACATGTTGTATCGCAGGACTTGAATTATTGGTAACTGTTTGTTCTTAGGATAACTAGTTAATCCTCTATAGACAAAGTATTAACCTAGAGGTGAGAGCTTGTCCAGGAGAGGATTAGGGCCGTCAAGGGGGGTACCCCGTAGACCTGAGAGACACAGATGGCTTCGAAGCGATGGAAAACCGAACTTTGAAGACCGGATATACAAGACCACCGAGGAAATGGAGATATTAGCCAAGAGACCCGTAGAGACAATATCTCCGCAGTCACCGATCCTTGAAGCAGTCGAGAAGATGTCTAAGGGCTACAGAAGCCTCGTAGTAGAACAATCTGGATATCTTCGAGGTTTGCTCCTTCTATCACACATAATCAACTACTTAGGAGGCGGCGATTATTACAACATAGTTAAGGAGAGATACAACTACAACATATACCAAGCGCTTAACAAAGAGAAAGTCGAAACACTTATGATAAAAGACCCTATAGTGGCCTACATCGATGAAAAAATTCCGGATGTGCTGGAGAAAATGGTTCTTAATGAAGTAGGTATTATACCAGTCGTGCTCAGGGACGGTAAAGTATACGGTATCATAACGGAGCACGACTTACTAAAGTACTTCATAAGCGGGGTCAAAATAGGCGTCACGGTGTCCGATGTAATGTCGTCCCCCGTCATAACGATAGAGTCCGGCTCGCCATTAATAGATGCGATGAAGAAAATGATCAAGTACGGCTTCAGACGTATCCCCGTCGTGGGAGGCAACGTCGTCCTAGGCATAATCACAGCCATGGATGTAGTAAAGTACTTTGGAACCCATGAGGCATTCAAGCATGCTCCCTCCGGCAACATTGAGGAAGCCCTATCGATACCTGTTGATGACCTAATGGTCAGAGAACTAGTGACGGCCAGACCAGACGAGGATCTGGGCGATGTTGCCCAGAGAATGGCTGAGAGGAATGTGGGCTCGGCCCTCGTGGTTAACGATAAAATGGAGCTCATAGGCATAATAACAGAGCGGGACATACTCTACGCTGTAACGGCTAAACACTAGTTTAGCCGGGTGGTTCATCTATGGCGAGAGTAGTTAATGATCTAATACGAGAAGACGTACCACGCATAGATAAGAACGACACACTCTATCACGCTTTTAAACTAATCGAGAAAAGCGGCATCGACAAAGTCATTGTACTAGAGAACAGGATTATAACGCCCGGCAAAGAGGTGAAAACGCTTGCCGGTATTATGACCAGTAGGGACATTGTACTCAAGCTGGCAACCCAGAGGCTAAGCAGAACTACGCCTGGTAGACTACATGTTGCGAGCTTTATGAACTCGCCAGCCATAACAATCGGGCCAGATAAATCCGTTTTGGAGGCCGCGAACCTTATGATTAGCAAGAAAATCGGTATCCTACCCGTCGTGAGCGGAGGAAATGTCGTTGGCGCCATACTAAAAACAGATATAGCCAGGCTACTCGAGCAAGACGATACAGAGGTAAGAACAATAATGGACGCATCACCAGTACTTGCTAGAACAACTGATAGGGTAGTGAAGGTCAGGCAGGACATGCTAGCCACAGACACCAGCTTTGTACCAGTCCTTGACGAGAACGATGAACTAGTGGGATACGTAACGATATATGATCTAGCATACGCCTTCATGAAATTTGAAGACATTGTTCCCTCGAAATACAAGAAAGAGAGAATAACACACCTCATCATCGAAGATATTATGAGGTTCCGGCCGCCAAAACTTAGACTAACCGACACGGTATCACAGGCTGTTGCAGAAATAATGAAGAAGGATAGCAGAGGAGCCGTAGTCATAGACGAGATTGGTAAAGTTGCTGGTGTTGTCACGATCGACATACTGCTGAAACACTTGGTAACTAATAAACAAGAGCTCCTGAGCTGATCAGACTCGAATGCTTCTTTTCTAATAAACATATAGCTCCGAGGTAATATTTTGGAAGAAGTTAGATTCATCGTCGATTCTATGCTTGGGAACGTTGCGCGATGGCTACGCATGCTAGGCTATGACACCTTATATAACAGAGCATACAAGGACTGGAAAATACTGTATCTCGCCGAGAAAGAAAATAGGATAATAATCACTAGGGACAGAGGGCTTCATCACCGTGCCGTTAATAGGGGCCTACGGAGCCTGTACCTCTATATGGATGATATGGCTGAAAGACTAGCATATATTGCGTACCATACAGGCATTAGGCTCTACATTGATCTAGACAAATCCCGGTGCCCAGTATGCAATGGTGAGCTAAAGAAAGTGAACAAGGAAGCCGTCAAAGGCCGTGTCCCTAAGAAGGTCTATGAACTACATTATGATTTCTGGGAATGCACCAGGTGTGGGAAAATATATTGGGTTGGCGGGCACTGGAAAGGAATAGAGGAAACACTGAAGAAAGCCCGGCAGGTTCTTGAGAAAATGAAAACTGGTGGAGTTTCCTGTTTCATGGAGGGAATAATATGACCTCCCCCGTACACCCACGTGAGCTAAGCCTCGAAGAAGGGATATACGCGGTAAAGCTCGCGAGAAGAGCGATTAGAGAGAAGCTCGTCAACAACAGAGTAATAACTCTACCTCCTGATGCGCCATTAATTTTCAAGAGGCCCGGAATGGTATTTACAACAATAGAAACTTATCACGGAGAAAACATGACGGAGCTTCGGGGATGTATAGGTTTCTTAGCGCCTATATATTCGCTAGGCGAAGCCATCATTAGATCGGCTATTGAGGCCGCTATTAATGATCCTCGTTTCCCTCCGATGACGAGTGAAGAATTAGACCATGTAGTTATAGAGGTCACGGTATTATCTGAGCCTCTTCCCTTCGACGTCGAGGATCGGAGGGAACTTCCTAAACACATAATTATCGGTAAACATGGTCTTGTGGTGGAAAAAGCGTGGTTTAGAGGTACGCTCCTCCCTATGGTTCCGGTGGAGTATTGCTGGGACGAGGAAACCTTCCTTGCTGAGACATGCATAAAGGCGGGATTAGAACCTGATTGCTGGCTGGACAACTCGACAAGGGTGTATTATTACGAAGGAAGAGCTTTCAAGGAGCTAAGACCTGGTGGTGAAATTATTGAGAGAGATTTAAACCGCGAATATATAGAGCTATGTAAGAAGAACTCAAATACTGGACGATAATAAGCAGACCGAGCCCTTATGGAGAATCCTATATTTTATGCCCGATAATTTTTCAAGTAGTACTCTTATGAACTCGCAATAAGTATCGCTTGGACAACCACATGTTATCTCAACGAATTGGGTACCCTTGTCGTACCATTTCCTGATAACTTTGCCAAGCCCAAGAACCGTTATTGTATCGATCAGTAGATCTCTGTCCTTAACATCCATTCCTAGGCGATTCTTGATTAAATCGACAAGTGAATCAATAATAGCCCCTGCATAATCCGAGTCTATTCTGCATAACGTCTTGAGAGGAATTAATGACATAGTCTCTCTACCTATCTCTATAGGAAAAAGCCAGGGATTTACGATGTAACCGCGGCTCGAGGGTTCGGCGGCTTTGAGTACATCGATGTATAGAAGATCGTTGAGAGACACAAGTTTATCTGTTAAAGCCCATATACTATCTTTGTTTTTAGACGACAAAATGCATGTGAGGTAAGGGCTTGATTTAAAACGTATGTAACAATCGATTAATCTTGTATTTTCAGTATCATTTATCATCTGTATTGCATTGAGTAGAGTCTCGATCTTTCCTACTAAGCGAATGCAGAATAAATTTTCATTACTCATTAGTAAGGGCGATGGTTTTTCAAAATATGTTGGCTTGTAAACTGTTTTTCCAGGAACACCTCTAAGCCTTCTCTCCAAAAGTAGTGATTCAACATAGTCCTTAAAACGATGAGTAAATATGCCCTCTTCACCCATACTGGGCACCTTGTCTCAGTATTTATAGTTATGACATAGGTTATGCTTAAGTATAATTTTTGTTTCTTAATGTGCAGAGGCTATTATAATCTGTTCACCTCATATTATCACCATGATACTATATACTGGGGTGTGTCTGAATTGAAGCTCTCAATCAATGCATTGCTTACTTTTCCCGTAGAGAGAACAATCACCGAGATCGCCGAATTCATACGAAGATATGTTGAAGCCGCTGGTGCTGACGGTGCGGTTGTTGGTGTTAGTGGAGGCATAGACTCCTCAGTGGCTTTGGCATTAGCGGTCAAAGCTCTTGGAAAAGAGCATGTGACCGCTCTAATTCTTCCCGATAGAAGGGCAACACCCAATCAAGACGTGGACGATGCACTGACTCTGGTGAAGCTTTTCGATGTAGGATATCATTTGATCTATATTGATGATATCGTTGATGCATTCTCCAAAATACCGTTCTTCGACCCCGACAACAATATAGCTACTGGAAATCTTAGAGCAAGAGTGAGAATGAATATTCTTTACTATTTTGCTAATAGATTCAATAATCTCGTTTTGGGAACGGGTGATAGGAGCGAGATATTGATCGGTTATTTCACCAAGTATGGAGACGGCGCTGTAGATCTATTACCCCTCGCGTGTCTATACAAGACCCAAGTTAGACATATAGCGCAATGGTTGGGCGTGCTTGAGCGCATAATAAAGAAGCCTAGTAGCCCGAGACTCTGGCCTGGCCATCTAGCCGAAAAAGAACTTGGCATGAAATATGAGGATATAGACCTAATTCTCTATGGATTATTCGATCTAGGATTAACAGAGGAACAATTATCGGAACTTGCAGGTATACGTCTAGAACTTATTGAACGTGTGATAACTCTTCATAGGAGGAGTAGACATAAGCGTGGATTCCCGCCATATCCTAGGTTAACTTGGATCAGGGAACCATTGAAGGAGCTCTGATGTGCCAAAGTTTTTCATAACTACAAATCACAACTACAAACTGGTTATTTTGATTTTCATAGTATTCTTATCCTGGAAGATATCTAGATTTGCTCTCTCGACATACACCCATACTGCGGGAAAAGGCCATGTAATAAGGTTTATAATTGATTTTACATTTACTGTTATTACCGCCCTTTCTGATCTTATGTTTAAGTTATCATCTATGAATATTTGTACACCATCCTTATCTCCCCATATTCTCAATTTTAAGGGAATTAATACGGCTTTTACCCTGTCTTTTTCCTTATTTATTTTCTTGAAAGTATCGTTGATTATCTTCTCATCTACAAAATTCTTATCATAGACTACTATGGTTCCGTTCTCTTCACGTATTACTGGTAACTTGTCGAACCAGGCATTTAGACCTAAACTATCACGGTAGATCTCTATAAGCGCCCTGTCACAGCCCCTTAGGTATGCATGACTAGTGTGATAATCACGCCCAGCTACGCTAATTCTCCCTTTCTCAACCCTTACGTTTATACTGGCTTCCTCGATTTTCTTCGGTAGGAATTTCTTTTTCACTCTTGCCACCCCGAATAGATTTGTAGTCTAGCCTTAATACTCTATTCTACATTTCACTAGATAAGGGGAGCACTATGAGAATTTTAGCACTAACCGATATACATGGCAGGATTTCTAAGACTAAAAAGATTCTTGCCTCCGTTAGAGAAGTAGATATAGTAATAGTGGCTGGAGACATAACTCATTTTGAGCCATGGGAAAAAGCCGTTGAAATACTCGAGATACTACGGGAGTCTTCTAATGCTACAGTACTTTTTGTACCTGGTAATTGCGACGATCCAGAGCTTCTAAATTATGAGGACAAAGATAATGTGATTATAAACATTCACGGCAAATCCTATGGCTTAAACAACTATATTGTGTTCGGTATAGGTGGAAGTAACCCGACACCCTTCGGTACACCTATCGAGTTCCCTGAGGAAAAAATCTCGGAAATACTCGACAAGTTTGAAGAAGATACAAGCGGACGTAGCATCATTATGGTCACCCATGCACCGATCCATGGTATCAATGATAAAATTATGGATGTACACGTTGGCTCAAAAGCACTCCGTGATTTTTTAGAAAAGCATTCAGATAAGATAAGCCTGTGGATTACTGGTCATCTACACGAATACAGGTATGCTACAAACTATAATGGTACGATCATAATTAACCCGGGGCCTGCTATGCATGGATATTATGGATTAATCGAAGTAAGCCGTGAACGAGTAAAAGCATATCTAGGCAGTATATGAGTAACAATTTGTTTTAACCAAAGAGCTCTGGATAATCATTTATGAATGAATACAGATCCTTGGCTACATATGTCGGCATATAAGGCGATGATTCAAGATCCTCCGGCTTCGAAGTGCCTGTCAGCACTAACAACGTATCCACACCAGCACGGTTGCCCAGGGCAATATCCGTGTCCAGCCTATCACCTATAACTAGGACTTCTTCTTTGTTTGTAGATTTAATCGCGAGATCGAGTATCCAAGTGTTTGGTTTGCCAGCGTTAAAATCCGGTTTTCTACCAGTAGCTCTTACTATCATCTCAACTATTGACCCGGCACCAGGATCAACCCCATCTTCCACGGGTAGTGTCGAGTCAGTGTTTGCAACAACAAATACTGCTCCTCCGCTAATCATTCTTGAGGCTACTCTAACTTTACTATACGTCACGTGCCTATCAAGACCCACGATGACGTAATTGGCTATCATATCCTGTGAAACAGGGATCAATTCGTTGACTACTGCTTCATAATAAAGACCTGCTTCGCCTATGATGAACACGAACCTGCCACCTTGTTCGCTTATCCATCTGGTTGCTGCATAGGCGGAAGTAATAACGTCGTCTATACTGGCTTGCAGACCTAGTTTTCTAAGAATTTCCACGTATTCTGGCCGCGACTTGGTTGCGTTATTCGTTAGATACTTTACCTTAACGCCTCTGGCGATCAGTTGATTCAACGCCATTATGTTCTGTTTTAATGGTTTACCCCCTCTCCATACTACTCCATCGAGATCAGTTACGATAAGTCTATATTTTCTCATAGAATGTTCGCCTCTATTTTCATGAGAATCTTCTTCGCTAGGACTTCAGTGTTTTCTCCAAAAGCGTATAGTCCTCTCGGATCATATTCGAGCATTCTACACTCCATTGCCGGCACTTTATCTGCTTTCATGATCTTCGCATAGGGTGCTTTACCTGTCAGGGAAATACATAAAACATAGTCTTCGCCGGCATACCGTGCTATGCACATAATGTATTTGCCCTGGTCCTCGCACAAGATTTTGTCAAAATATTTTGATAAAACAGTCCTGATACTCATAAGGATCACTCGTAGTTAGAAAAACATCAGGCAAGATAGAGTTTCTTCCTCACTTCATCAGGTACGTCGTCTTCTCTCAAGATATAGTGTGATAGTGGAGCTTCCTTTGTTTTAGGTCCGACGACCACATATCTCGTCGGATCGTTTATATCGAACGATTCCTCTTTCTTACCCTTCTTTTTGAGCCTTATGTTCAGTACTCTTACCTTGACATACCATCCATCCTTCCTCTGTATGTAGATATATTTGCCGTGTTTACCGCCCATTAATAATCACCCATTCTTTCTGATTGGAGAAAAAGTGTTCATAGGCGAATATAAGGATTTATTTCCTCTATTTCTTCCAGGTATAGAATCTCCCTATCAAGTAGTTCAGAATAAATCCCGCAAGTATTCCAAAAGCAGCACTAACAATCACCTCGAAATGAAGTATACCTGTGAGTAGACCCATGGTTGCAGACTGGGCTAATAGGCTCCCGAGACTGGCTACATGATACTTGAGCCACCGCTTTATCCTCGATAATAGGCCTCTCTCCAATTCCAGGTCTCTGAAAGTCCATAGTTCGTGCAGGATGAAGTTCCAGGACAAGCTTATCTCGAAACCTGTATACGCCATGAGAAATAGGCCTAGCGGAGATGCGAGGAGAGCTGGATAATGTGTACTCAGGAATTGTATTGTGCCGAGATTAACTATTGCGCCTGAGAAGCCTACGAGGCCGAATTTGATAATGCGTAGCGGCTCATGTAGAGCTATTAGAAATGTCTTCGGTAGTCTGCCATATATAGTCAGTACGTAGTCATATAGTGGTACATCGTATAGTACCTCAGCTATCCTTGTAGCCCTTTCTAAAAGATCATCGAGACTTGTTACATTATTGATTTTCTGGAGAAGATCCTTCCTAATAATCACTGCAAGGCTTGACTGGAGCTTACCACTCTTTAAAGGAATGGGGGATTTAGACAATGTAAGTAAGAGGCGTGAAAATGGAGACTTAGGCTTTCCTATCACGATGACTATGTCGTTGTCCTTAAACTCCTCGGCAATGCGGAGAATATCTCGTTTGTATGGGTAGAGTATGTCGGGCAGTATGATGTAGTAGTCAGCGTTGGCTTCACCTATTACATCATAAATCTCAGCAGGATCAACAGCATCCCTGTATTTCTTAAGCCCAAGTTTGCTCGTAAAATCCGATTTAATAATGATCATCTTGTACATCATCGGTCTAAGTGGCACCTCGTAGTCTCTTATATTCTTCTCGCTACCATAAAATTTTCCTGTGATAAACAAATACTGTTATTGGTGTCCACGAAGTTGAGACTAGATAACAAGAATTGTTCTGAGGAATGGTATAGGATAATTGAGGAAATCATGAGATGTACGAAGTGTATGCTTCATAAAACTAGAAGGAACCCGGTGCCGGGCGAAGGTCCATGTAATGCAGAGATAATGCTTGTTGGAGAAGCTCCTGGCAGTAAAGAGGATGAGACGGGACGACCGTTTGTCGGAGCCGCTGGGCAATTCCTTACGGAATTATTGTCGATGGCTGGGCTCAGAAGAGAGGATGTATTTATCACGAATATCCTAAAATGCAGGCCTCCAAACAATAGAGACCCCGAGCCCGACGAGATAGAGGCGTGTAAGCCTTACCTGGTAAGACAGGTCAAGCTCGTCTCGCCTAAGATAATTGTCACCCTGGGAAGATATGCTGGTAAAACATTGCTAGGTGACGCTGGGATAAAATGGAGTAGTATGAGCAGAATGCATGGTAAGGTGTTCTCGGTAGAGCTATATGGGGTAAAGCTCAAAATTATGCCGACATATCATCCCGCAGCTGCCCTTTACTATCCTAAGCTTAAACCCGTTATAATAAAAGACTTCAAAGAAATCCTTAAAGGGCTTGTCGAGGAAATTGAGGAAGAAAAAGAAAGTACGGGAAGGAGCAAAAAGAGACATACCATTCTTGATTTTTTGAGCGGTTAATTAACCGTAATACTTCTTAATCGAGAAGCCAGCGAGAAACGCCCCCATCGATATGAGAATTATGGCTATAACATAAAATATCATCTGAGAGACCGGAGGAGACGTTGTTTCCGATCCTTGTAATAGGTGAATAGTTGAACCACCACATGATATACACGAATATACAGGCACCATATATAACGCCTTGTACATTGTTAACAATGTGAGCTCTGATGTTAGGAGACCATCTATCGTTGTAAGGTTCTCCATTTCAACAGCATATGTTCTGCCAATATCAACCGTTGTTAATGCCGATAGAATAGGTGTTCCTGACTCATATAAAAGATAATTGGCGACCCTTGAAACAGTCTTGTTAAGTTCAACAACGTATTCTGGAGTCAAGTATGGCGAGAAGACAGGGGGTTGTAGGGAAAGAAGATCCGATATTAGTATATACTGAATGTAGGCTAGCTTAGCCAATTTGACGAGAACATTGCCTATGTGGTTGATTGTGGATAGAACGTTTATTGTTTGGTTGCTGATATACTTCATGCTCATAAAGTAGTTAATTGTAATATTTGTGAAAGTATGCAGGGTCTTGTAGGTAGACAACAATGTATTGTAACTGATCATTTTCTTCTCTATTGATGGAATGCTAGCCCATTGTTTGGCTGTTATGATTCTTGCTAGGGCGAGCACTATTTGAAGGGGAGAACCTGTTGCTTTATATAGTTGGTATGCATTCACCGCTATGGAGTATCTAATGAAAGCATTAATGTATATATCGATATTCCAAAGATTTAAATGTCTATACGTGTAATTGCCTAGTTTCTCCAGATCCTTGATCGCTTGGGTATAATTTCCGTCGTACCATTTCTCGAGGTGTGCAAGTAGCTCCTTATACTTCGTAGGCGCTCTTTCTTCGAGATAAATGGCGTATGCAGATAATGCGTCAATATATGATCTAAAGCCGTAGCTGGCCGCAGTATACCAGTCCCCTTTGTTGGAGTATTTTTCGCTTAACCTGTAGAATTTCCACGCCTCACTAGCATATCCTGCAGGGAAAAGAGATAATATATTTCTTGTCAGGTTCAGAAACTCCTTTGTTGCATTAACAAAGAATGATTGATAATTAATTGTTCTCGGTACAATGATCTCCTGGGTAGAGCCTAGAAGCTTTGTTTTTGTTATGGTATTGTATGCCTCGTAAGCAGTTATAACAGGTATGTAGTTAGTGCCCGGTATCTTCTCTATGTAGGGTCCAAGAAATAATTGTATGTTCCTCTTAGATGTCGCCTCGTACTTTAGATCAATACCTGAGACATTTCCTACAATAGTATTTGGCATCAATATGCCTGTTGCTGAGAAGTCTTCTGGAATAGGTGTATTGGTTAATATCGCTGCGAAGACCAGTGTAAAGGGTAATGTTGCACTTGTCCCAGCAATATCAGTGTCTTTTGGGAAAATTATCTCGTAGTTATATGAGGATTTTTCTCTCCCCGTCATAATCGATGCAAGACCTAATGCGTACTTGATCGATAAGACTGTTGATACAGAGACTTTTCCACCAGGATCAACGATCCGAATATTACCGTTGCCGGGAAATACCTTGATTGTTACCGGAATTACGATCCCTGTGTTATTGCTGGTTACTGCAGCAAGGTACAGTTTCTCTATACGAATCGGGTAAACATTGAGCGATGATACCATGGTGAATGGTGTCAGCATTGATAGTATAAGGAGAAATGAAAATATGCATGAAAACATTGTAGGCATTCTCATGGCTCATCCTCAGTGTAACACTGATTAATCATAGCACGGCTCATCTTTGCCGGGTGTCTTCATCGGTCTAAAATAGTTGTAGTATTTTCTAGCCTTTATAATAACTTCCGCTAAGATGTTGCTATGATCATATAAATTTGTCCTTTGGAATAACACCTCTTTCTTTTATGGGTTGAAAAACAAGAATAATAATAGGTGAGCTTAATGGCCAGTGAGAAAGCGGTGTCCGCAGAGAGCGATATGCCATTCATGATACTAGCAGAGACATTCGAAAAAATAGAGGTCATATCCTCGAGAACCCAGATGACAGTTCTGCTTGTCAATTTATTCAAGCAGACACCACCAGCTATCATAGATAAGGTTGTCTATCTATTACAGGGCAAGCTTTGGCCTGACTGGTACGGTATGCCGGAGCTCGGCATAGGAGAGAAGATGCTCATAAAGGCGATAGCCCTAGCAACCAATTCTACCGAGTCAGAAGTGGAAAAGCTCTATAAGACCCTAGGCGATCTAGGGAAGGCCGCCGAAAAACTCAGAGCTAAAGCTGAGAAGATAAT
The DNA here is from genome assembly GCA_027022365.1 of Desulfurococcales archaeon. Taxonomy (GTDB): domain Archaea; phylum Thermoproteota; class Thermoprotei_A; order Sulfolobales; family Desulfurococcaceae; genus JAADCY01. The sequence continues at coordinate 147,601 of JALVYU010000007.1, forward strand.
GTCAAAATCCTCGATCCTAGCCTTCGTATCGGTACGTCGCGAGCTCACGGTTCTCCGTGTATATGAGACGTTGTCAAGAATAGCTATGGCTCAAGGAGAGGGGAGTAGGGACATCAAGCTAAAACTGCTTGCGGGACTTATTAGCGAGGCCTCACCTAAAGAGGCTAAGTACATTGTCAGATTCGTCGAGGGAAGACTAAGGCTCGGCATAGGTGACGCGACAATAATGGATGCCCTCGCTATTGTCTATGGTGGAGGAGTTCATGCTAGGCCGGTCATTGAGAGGGCATATAACCTCCGAGCAGACCTGGGTAATGTCGCTAAAATACTTGCAACTCAAGGAATAGATGCATTGAAGAATATAAAGCCCCAGGTCGGAATACCGATCAGACCCATGCTCGCCGAGAGGCTTAACAACCCGGTGGAAATGCTCAAAAAAGTAGGTGGAAAAGCCTATGTAGAATACAAGTATGATGGTGAAAGGGCTCAGATCCATAAGGACGGCGACAAGATCTGGATATATTCTCGAAGACTAGAAAACATAACGAGACAATATCCAGACGTTGTGGAGTATGCGAGAAAATACATAAAGGCTAAACAAGCCATCGTTGAGGGAGAAATCGTAGCATATGATCCGGAGACAGGCGAGCTAAGGCCTTTCCAGGAGCTAATGCATAGGAAGAGGAAACACGACATACACATAGCGATCAAGGAATACCCGGTAAAAGTATTCCTCTTCGACCTACTGTATGCTGATGGTGAAGACTACACTACGAAACCGTTGCCGATCCGTAGAGAGAAGCTAAAAGAAATAATCGAGGAAACAGACGTGTTCAGACTAGCTGAATATATCGAGACAAGCGATCCTGAAGAGCTAGAGAAGTTCTTCCTCAAGGCTATCGAGGATGGCGCCGAAGGAGTCATGGTGAAAGCCCTCCATGAACGCTCCATATACCAGGCTGGTACAAGAGGATGGCTCTGGATAAAGTATAAGCGGGACTATAAGAGCGAGATGATAGACACAGTAGACCTAGTGGTCGTCGGCGCGTTCTACGGCAGAGGTAGAAGAGGAGGAAAGTATGGCGCGCTCCTCATGGCATCCTATAATCCCGAGAAGGACGTGTTTGAGACAGTATGTAAGGTTGGAAGTGGTTTCAAGGACGAGGATCTAGACAGGCTGCCCGAGATGCTCCAGCCCTATATTATCGATAGAAAGCATCCCCGAGTCGTATCTAAGATGCAACCCGATGTATGGGTTACTCCGGCTCTTGTGGCAGAGATCATTGGAGCCGAGCTAACACTTAGTCCTCTGCATACTTGTTGTCTCGACAAGGTAAAACCTGGTGTGGGCATATCGATCAGGTTTCCAAGATTCATAAGATGGAGACCGGATAAATCGCCCGAGGATGCAACAACGAGCCAAGAGCTTCTAGAGATGTATAAGCGCCAGTTAAAGAAGATTATATGAATAATTTTTGATATAATATTAACTCAAGCACATCATATAATTTTTCACCAAAATATCACTTCTACACAGAGAATATCAGCGAGACAGACAATCCAAAAATATGGATGATAACCATGACATACATAGTGGTCTTCACTGGACCGGCTGGATCGGGAAAAACCACGTTGACAAAAATATATGGTGAATGGCTAAGAACCACTATGTTCTTGAACGTATGTCAGGTAAATATGGATCCAGGAGCAGAGATCTTACCCTATAGGCCGTGCCTGGATATACGCGAGTTCATTACCATAAAAGACATAATGAAAGAGCATGGCCTAGGCCCAAATGGCGCGTTCATGAAAGCTGTCGAACTAATTTCTAAGATAATGGACAAAATAATGAGAAATAAGCCATTCAATGAACCTGAACACTGGGATGTCATAATAGTCGATACTCCTGGGCAGCTGGAAGCGTTTATTTTCAGGCCTGAGACTCGTGAAATACTGGAAAGACTGCAGGAGATAGGGAGGACGGTTATAGCGTACCTGATTGACTCTTCTATGATAAGAACCTCTACTGATGCTATTACAATGTGGTTTCTAGGAATACTACTTCAAGTTAAAATAGGCATTGACGTGATCCCCGTAATTACTAAAGCAGATACACTTAGTAAAACAAGAGAAAACATAGTAAGAAGATTAATAACAAGTCCCGAGAAGCTACTGGAAGACATTAAGGATTCTGAAGGTATTGTATCAGATATTCTCCCGGAACTTATCTCAATAGCAGTAAAGACGCGTGGTGCATACCGACCTGTACTTGTATCAATTAATAACCGGGAAAGCATCGAAGATCTCCATTTTGTGCTTCATGAGGCTGCATGTTCATGCGGTGATCTGACATGAACGTGTTACTTAATTATAATTCAACTCCGAATGCATTAGGAACTTTATCCATTCATAATAAATGATAATAAGCACTATAAATACTCGAATACTCACTAGAAAAATGGGTGGGAACCCCCTTTGACGAACACCCGTTACGGGACATGGGGATGATAAGGGGGGCCTTGCGGCCGCCAATACTACTGAAGTCAGTGATGGTGTGAAGCAGAGTTGGTCTACAAGCCAAGAACAGGGCTCGAAAAATACTATGCAGTTCTCTTCAGGCTTCCCGGCATACCCACTCTTGTAGCAGTAACACTCCTAATCAACATCGCAGCCTATCTAGTCAATAAGCGTGTCTTGTTCCCAGCTTTCCTCCTCTACATCCTGACGGTTTCTATCATACTCATTTACTCGAAGCTTTTCAATGGCCCATTAAGATACGCCAACAGAATACTCATGGCAGGTCTACTTATAGAGATATACTCATTGGTACTAATGTTCGTACTTGGTATTAAATATGGCTTAATAGCATCTAGTATTCTCTTAATAATAATAGTTTTAGGTATAAATGGCACGTCTATTCAGAACTATATCGTGGCAGTGATCCCAGTAATCATTACGTATGTCGTATATTATGGATTTGAACCGATACTATTTATTGGTATTACGATCGCCGTACTATTGGATTTCATTATCTACAAGATAATGTCAATTCATAAACTAGCGGGGTACCCAGCCCCCGATCTTGGAACTCTTTTCGTAAAGAACTGGCTAGATAGGGACAGAGCGATCGAACAGGTATTCAAAGAGATTAGTTCTGAACAACAAGTGAAGCCAAGGATCCTGAAGCTTGGAAACGGGTTTGTCGTGTACACTGATATACATTATGGGCCGTTCTCAAATGTTGGGAGCAGTATGTTTCCAAGAGTGCTCGAGGAATTATTAAGATATCCCGTTATAGCCCTTCATGGGGCTGGAAGCCATGATAGGGATGTACCGTCTTTTGATCTCTCTAGGAAATACGCTGAGAAAATAGCGCAGTGTATAAATGGATCATGCGAATTTCATGCGTTGAGAGGATATAGCCCATTCAGTATCAAGATTGAGGATGGATGGAAGTTTCTTGTTATACCGTTTGACAAGCTTAACTTAGTGCTCATATCTAGATCTAAGGGTATAGATGATCTGCCATATGAGTATCAGACTTGGGTCGGGAAAATATGTGAAAATAAACGCCTTCCCGACACGATAATTGTTGATTGTCATAATCATGAAGTAGAGGAGCCCATGAATTTCGATGTATTGAGAAAAGGCCTAGAACAAGTGATCGGAAGAATAGAAGAGGTCACAACAACCAGTGAGCCCAAAGAGGTTTTGGGGAGAATAGTTGTTGTTGGAAACATTAGATCACTAGGTGTCATAGGAGATAAAATTTATGGAGTAGACCTTGTCTGGCCTGACGAGGGTCACCGAGTCGTACTCGTATATATTCCAGGCAATAATATGGAGCCGGGATTATGTGAAAAGATACGTAGAAGAGTAGCTGATCAGCTAAATTTGGATATTAACTATGTTGAAGTCCTAACTAATGATGAGCACACAGAAACAGGTGTTTATTCGTCATCAACATATTATCCGGTCATAGAGACGAGGGAGCTTCTGAGAGGAATAGATACACTTATTGAGAAGTTGAAAGCGCAGGGTAGCGAATACCATGAAGTCAAATATGCTTTCTTCAAATACACTGTTCCCCTGCTTAACGACTCAGCTTATAAACTCGTTGAAATAGTTAAGAAAAATGTCCCCTTATCATCAGTTCTTCTTCTAGGCTATCTGTTCCTAGGACCATTTCTAGTCGGTTACATGACGAGCCTCATAGACTACTTTATTCATTAGATATTCAGGAGTATTCTTCTAAGTGCTTAGTGCTTAATTAATTAAATGAGGAAGGGAGACCGGCCGGTATCCGCCGCTCTACCAGGCTGAGCTACGGGCCCATAAGCTCAACCGTATTCTAGTCCCAATTCTGGTTATAAACGTATCGACCATTGTTTTTAAGGGAGTATTTATAAACCATGAGATTGTTTTTAAAAACGGGGGATTTATAAAATGAGCGGGCTAGAAGAGGAGATCTCACTTAATCCTACGACTAAGATAGAGAATATTGTAGCTACAGTAATACTTGACCAGACTCTCGATCTAAATCTGATCGAGAGTCGTGTCCCTAACGTAACCTATCAGCCAGACCAGTTTCCAGGACTTATACTTAGACTAGAACGTCCCAAGACAACTGCCCTTATCTTTAAATCAGGCAAAATGGTCGTTACTGGAGCTAAGAGCACAAGCGAGCTCATAGAGGCTGTTAAGAGAATAATCAAGCTCCTCCGCAAGCATGGGATCAAAATAACATCGAAGCCCAGGATACAGATCCAAAACATCGTGGCGAGCGGGGACATCAACGCGATGGTAAACCTTGAAAGAGCGGCATATCTCCTCGAGGATAGTATGTATGAGCCGGAGCAGTTCCCCGGTTTAATCCACCGTATGAGGAGCCCCAGGGTAGTGCTCTTAATATTTAGTAGCGGTAAAATGGTCATAACTGGAGCAAAGGAAGAAAGAGAAGTCGAGGAGGCTGTTAGAAAGATAGCTCAGAAGCTTCTCGAACTAAAATGTCTGTTTCCGAGAAGAGGATAACCAGGCTAATAAATCCCTTTACATAAATCCTTTTCTTTGAATGATGACGTGGGCAGCCTGAGACCCTCCTACGGGGGATGAAGACCCTAGTCTCACACTGACAGGTCCTTCTCGAAGGTGACCTAGATGTTTGTCGAAGGCGTAATCATAGTAGCAGATCTCGATAGATTCGACGAGTTTGTTGAAAAACATGGACTCAGCCGATATAGACCTAATATTATCACCGGGACACTGACTCATTTATTCTATAACTTCACCAATAGGTGGCGGGGAGTTGTTGTTTACGGTCTAGATTTTGGAAGGGGTACTGAAGAAATCATAATAGAGATCCCTATGCCTGATGAGTTGGATGGTATTCTTAATGAGCTCAAACGAATAAAGAGGACTATTAACGAGCTTGGGGCCTCAATAACTATAGTGGTCGTAAGGGACTATGTGCCATGTAGACCTGCTAGGAATCGTAGGGAAGCGTATTATGGGACTCCAGGCAGAAGGAGGGCAATCCGCCTCTTAAAAAGTGTCAAACGTAAAGGAGGAAACACTATTTATATTGAGGTGTAAGGAAACAATATTAGTTTTCCATAATTAATGAGTTACGTAGATGATGAGGCCGACATAGTCGGATAAATCCCATAGATTATGAAGAGGGGTCGATTGGCTGAAAATAATTTGTCATTCCAAGTTTCAAGTAATAGTCCGTGTACTCTATATAGATCATGAGTATAATGTTTTATATTGCGAGCAAAATATTGAATGGTAGGTATTAATAATGAATTAGAATAAATACCGCCTTGGAACAAAGATGTTTAAGTATTTAATATTTATGGTGTAGATTTTGTCTGGCGAAGAGCTAGTTGAGATAAAGGTTCATGAAAGACTTGACGAGTTAAGCAAGAAAATTTCTTCAAGTTCTTTTGAGGCCCACATCACTCTTGAAGGCATATTTCAGGGGATCGAGAGAGTAATTGGTGATAAGATACCACATGTTTTCAAAATGCTTGCGGAAAGATCAAAGGATACATGTATTTTCGATAGAATAAATCTGAAAAGGAGAACAAGTAGTTGGGACGAAGTTGTATTACTTCTGTGTAATGGAGTAGTTATCGGTGCACATGGAGAAATTAACGGTCAGAGACTTTATGGCTACAAGCTTTTGGAGCAGCTTTCCTATAACGTAAATAATAATGTGTATTCTCATATAATCATAGAAGAGACGCTTCTGCCCTCCGAATTTGTGAAGAAATACCTTAATCTCGAAGGCTTTGAAGCAAGGAAACAAACGCCCAAACCTGAGGAACGGGGAGCGAAACCAGCCAAGCCCATTGTGAAAGTAGATGCTTATGCTAAAACAACTCAGCTCAATATACCGATAGCGTCAACTATTCCTGTCGAAACATCGCTTGATAAGACCAAAGTACTTCCTAGAAGACCGATACCGCCTGGTTTCGTGCCTCCTAAGTTTATCGCTATGACGGATACACAGAAGCATGAGGCTGAGGAAGAAGATATAGCCGGATCCAAAAAACCGATGACCATTTACTTAGTTATGAGTCTATCCGACAAGGTATTGGATCTAAGTAATCGCTTGGTAGAGTTGGCCGAGACCGAGGGCATAGGAGTTTCTTATTCTTCATTATCATATAACGGGACAGCTTACATTCTCGAAACAAATGTTACAAGAGTTGGATTCATTAGAAAACACGAGAAAATACGTAAGATCGCGGAAAAAATAGCGTCTATCCTTATAGAATGCATGGAGGATTCTCCGCTAAGGTTTGATCGTGTGATTGTCATCCTTCGTCACGGTTTCGATACTGTTCGTGTTGTGAAAAAAGTATACAGCTAGACAAAGTAGTCGCCATGCTTGTATTTCGGGTATTTGTGGAACTATGAATGCTCATATGGGCTCCTTTATCGTAGGATAATGAAGTATAGTGGAAGAGGAGAGAATATGTGATATATCCAACTCAAGAAATACTGGGAAAAACCAAAGGAATTCCGTGGAAGAAAGGCAAAAGGTAAATAGTAATAATAGAGACGGAGCGGCTTCCCAAATGCTACTAGGTTTTCGCAATGCCATTAACGTTTAAATAGTCTCAACTATACACCGCATAGTATTAACGCTGTTACTATATCAGAAAAGTCAAGCATTATTACTCTCCTTGTCTCAAAAATGTACTCCTTAAGACTAAGAAGATCAGATGAAAGTGATAGAAGAGGCGTTTTTAAGGCCTCCTCTGTGAGTGAGCCTTCATCATTAGATAACCATGCTACCGGTTTTCCCTGCTCGATTACACAGTACTTCTTAATTATAGGAGATAAGTATTCGGATGCTGAAGGCGTAATAGTAGTTCCTGACTGGTAGGGCCCGATCGCTGGTACGACTATGACGTAGTTATCTGTTCTGGTTGGGATGAATAAGAATGATGGAAGCTTATATGTACCGAAACATCTCAGGCTCGGATGTTCGTGGCCGATGATCACAGCATCATATCCAGTTATATCGACGTCTACATGCCCATGTGTTACGAGTATTTTTTCGCTACCTATGTCAATCTCCAATTCTCTTTGGAGCTCTAGGCCATAATCTCTCAATATCATTCTTAGGAAATTATCGTGATTTCCTCTTATAATCTTTAGATCTTTGATACCTAGGTCATTGAGGATGAATTCTAGGAGTTCCCTCGTTTCACGCCGCTCTTGACGTAATAGCCTGTCGAAGGCGTGTTTAAGGTCGCCATTTATGATGATTCTTCGAGGCTTAACTAAATTATATATGTTCCTTAAACTTTCCTTGATCTTTTTCAGCTGTATCCTCGGAACAATCATTCCTGGAAAATACTTTGCCGCTTTATCGGAATAGTCCAAGCCTCGTGCAAGGGCTTCTTCAAAGCCTAGATGTAGGTCATTTATGATAATAGCATCGTATTTGCTGATATATAGTGCTGGCTCACCCGGAATTATGTAAATACTCTCGAACGGTATATTCCTAGGTTTGTAGAGCTTCTCATTCATCATTAAATCGGCACCATATATTCATCTAGCAATATATTGCTACATGGTTTGACGCCTAAGCATTCCCGTAATATCCTCGTGTTCCGTGATAGAAAAGTATGGGCGAGCGGGCCCGCCGGGATTTGAACCCGGGACCTACGGGTTAAGAGCCTCGACTACCGGCCGGTCTCCCCAGGCTCTTCTAGGTATCCCTTCTGGATTATTAAATCTTTCCTATAGCCTCCCTATGGTTCTCCCGATCAGTAGTCCATCTTGATCCTCAGTAACGTATGCGGCCACAATATCTCCCGGTTTGAGCCTACCTCTCCTGAGGGTTATGAGCCATTCTTTACCCATCGTTACACCAATATACTCGCCCCTGAATACGCCTCTTGATAGCACCTTTGCATAGACTCTATCACCTTTTTTGAAAGGGGCTGGATAGCGACGTGCTTTCCTCATTCCCCATTCCTCCAAGCTCCACCTGAGCTTCACTCCGAGTCTTGCCTCGAGCTCCTCTATTTTCTCCCAGAAACAACGCCAGCTCAACGGCTTCACTCCCGGTAGTTTTCTCCCATACTTATGGGCGTTGTACTTCTGGATCGTCACGGGAGGCCATCTCTTTCCAGCCCCTATCCTTATAGCCCATTTGATAACCTGGACGACATCATCATCGTTCACGCCGGGAATCCAGACAGGCGTCACATGAAGGTCAATATTTGTTTCTCTGACAAGGTATTCCGCCATCTCCATGACACGTTTAACGTTATACCAAGGTGTGCCCTGGAGAAAGCGGGCCTTCTCCGGGTTTAGCGTATCTATGCTTAGGTTGATCCTATCGAGGCCTGCATCGTCAAGCCGATCAATAGTTTTTCTTGTAAGGAGAGCGCCGTGTGTTTCAAGGGCTACACTCGAAACGTATGGACGGGTCTTAAGCTCCTTAATGAGACGTGTTATCCACGGATACGTTAGTGCTTCGCCAATAGTATCGATGAGCGCCTCTATACTTGTCTCCTTGTACCTCGCCACAATGTCAACAGTATTCAGCAGACCCTCGAGCCCGACAATGAACTCGGCCCACCTATTAATGGATAATGGACCCGCGTCTACGCTGCAGAAAATACAGCTGAGAGGACATATGGTCGTTGGTCTTACCTGTAGGACATTTGTTCCACGATCAATTACTCCAAACCCTATATACCCCAGTAGCTTGTCGCCCTTTACAAAATATAGTGGCCTTCTACCCCAAAGCAGCGTTCTCTCCACGACCTCTATCAAGTCTCACACCCATCTGCCTAGCAATTATTTTTGGACAAATAGGCTTTAAAGACAATATAGATGCTTTCGGCTCGCTTAAACCTCTAATGTAAAGGAAGATTGTCCTAATGATTCCAGCTTCATCGATTATTCTCTTGACAAGCACTGGAGTCCATGACTTAATCGGGAAATCAATAGTTATGATCCGCGTTCCAAGGGCGAGTTCTCTTTCAAGCTTAGGGGCTAGAGCTTCATTAATGGATGGATAGAGGTATTGATACACTATGGTTGCATTGCCGAGGTATACATCGTAGAAACTGGCTTCGAGGACGCCGATACGGTCTCTTAAACCAAGCTCCTCAGCCTTATACCTTATCAGCATGGCTAGATCATGCTCTATCTCCACGGCAATAGCGTGTGCCCCCATCCTCGCAGCCTCTATTACTACGCGCCCATCGCCTGCCCCTAAATCATACAGTACATCTCCCGGCCCACACCTGGATATTTCAAGCGCCTTCCTAACAACACTAATAGGTGTCGGTATAAACGGTGGTTTCTTCAAGCTCATTAGGGACACCGCTGATCTTCATAGTTTCTATTAATAGAATCAAGTTTATAAAAGAGAGTCCATAGTTTTACTACGGGGATAAAGAAAGAATTGTATTGCGTACTTGTCACTCCCTCTAATGGGGTGTTTATGAGTGTCAGAGACATTGCTAGAAGTGAAGAACCTGAAAACATATTTCTATACCACTAAGGGTGTCGTTAAAGCCGTTGACGGTGTTTCTTTTAAGCTCAACAAGGGCGAGGTCCTGGGCATAGCTGGCGAGTCGGGATGTGGTAAGAGCACTACTGCTTACTCTCTCATCAGATTGGTACCTCCACCCGGCAAGATCGTTGATGGAGAACTAATATTTGAAGGACGCGATATACTGAAGCTTAGTGAAGAGGATTTCAGGAAGCAGATCAGGTGGAAGAAGATATCAATGGTATTCCAGGGAGCAATGAACGCGTTAAACCCAGTATACACCGTCGGTGACCAGATAGCAGAAGTGCTGATGCTCCACAAGCATATGACCAAGGAAGAAGCAATGAAGGAGGTTTACAAGCTCCTAGAAATGGTAGGCATAGATCCCAAGCGCGCCAAGAGCTATCCACATGAGCTCTCGGGCGGTATGAAGCAACGTGTAGTAATAGCAATGGCCCTAGCGCTAAGACCGCCTCTAGTAATTGCGGACGAGCCGACCACGGCTCTCGATGTCGTTGTCCAAGCACAGATCATGAACCTGCTCAAGAGATTGCAGCGTGAGCATCAGATGTCGATAATTCTGATCACCCACGACCTCAGCCTCATTGCGGAGATGGCTGAGAAAGTAGCGATCATGTATGCTGGTAAAATAGTTGAATATGGTACTGCGGAGCAGGTATTCCTTAATCCGCAGCATCCGTACACCAGAGGTCTACTGGCTAGTATTCCGAGGCTAACGGGTGATATACACAAGCTGGAATTCATACCTGGCGTACCACCAGACCTATCGAATCCACCGCCTGGATGCCGTTTTGCCCCGAGATGTAAGTTCAAGTTTGAGCCCTGTGATAAAGAAGAGCCGCCCGTAATAGAGGTGGAGCCCGGTCACTATGTGTCTTGTTGGCTCCACGCAAAGAAATAAAGGGTGACCATGTATGCCCAACATATATGTTCCCAAGCCTAGTAGTGACACCGTCGTATACGTTAAAGACCTGCGCACATGGTTCCCTGTAAGAAGAAGCTTCATCGACGTCATTAGGAGACGTCCTCCCCTCTACGTACACGCCGTTGATGGCGTATCCTTCGACATAAAAGAAGGTGAAACCTTTGGTCTCGCCGGAGAATCCGGATGTGGTAAAACCACAACAGGTAAGACTATCCTCCGCCTCGTAGACCCTGTCGGGGGAATAATCGCTTACAGGCCGCGTGAAAGGCTCTTAAAGGAGTGGGAAGAGATAGGCTATCATCCAAAATTCATCGATCAGTACAAGAGCGTTGACATCTCAAAAATACCTAGCAAGTATCTGAAACCACTACGTAAAGAGATGCAGATGATATTCCAGGATCCGTACGGCAGTCTTAACCCGAGATTCACAGTCTACAAGATACTCGAGGAACCACTTGTTATACACGGCATCGGTGAAACTAAGGAGGAAAGATACGATCTAATTGTGCGTGTACTGGAGCAGGTAAAGCTGACACCACCCGAGGAGTTTCTGAACAGATATCCACACATGCTCTCGGGTGGCCAGAGACAGAGAGTAGGTATTGCCAGAGCATTGCTGCTACAGCCGAGATTCATAGTAGCGGACGAGCCCACCTCGATGTTGGATGTGTCAATACGTGCAGAAATACTCGAGCTAATGATGGAGCTGAAGGAGAGGTACAAGCTGACCTATGTGTTCATCACACACGACCTCGCATTGGCTAGATATATCTGTGACAGGATCGCCATAATGTATCTAGGCAGAATAGTCGAGATGGGTAATACACGCCGCGTTCTGGAGAACCCGTTGCACCCATATACAAAAGCTTTAATATCAGCGATCCCGGAGCCTGACCCGAGATACAGGAAGATCCTTAGAGAGCTTCCGATAAAGGGCGAAGTACCTAGCCCTATCAACATACCACCGGGATGTAGGTTCAGGCCTAGATGTGTAACATATGATAAGACAACCGAGATACAGAAGTACTGTGAGACAGAAGAACCGCCGCTGATAGAAGTCGAGAAAGATCATTACGTATCCTGCTGGCTATATGGTACACCTGAGGAGGTACGGGAGCTAATAAAGAAGTAATCTTCTTTGCTAAGTATACTCATATTTTTGGGTAGATACAAGATACAACAAGTTATAGCTCTTGAGGCACGGTTGTTTCTTCTTTTGACCATACGGAACCTTAGTTAGCGTGTACTGCACTAGTAATTTGAACATCAGAGCTAATGATACTAGTGCAGCTATCATTCCCGGGATCGCTAGGAATGATAGTTTGTGCTCATAGCCACTAATGTATATGGTAATATTAACTGTGCAGTCTCGGCCAGTAACTGATCCGATAGTTATGACCGAGTCGAGCGACGATATGGGATACTCTGCTCCTTTATTGCTACTAATCATCAGCCACTCGCTCTTGTTGTAGACAATATCTGTCATCAGGATCTTTGCTGTGCCGTGTGAAGTCGGTGAGAATCTGATATATGATGTATTATCGATAATTAATGAAGTATCAGTTATGTTGGTTAGTTGATAAATAGTATACATCTTTCCCGGCGATAAATGAAAGTTTTCGAGAGTCACAATTTTTGTGTAGTTAAACGACATCATTGATGCGAAGCTTAGTCCTAGTGCAAGCACCATGAATAAGAACATGAGTATCGCGTGTCTTATTAGCCTTTTTTCTTCATCATCAGTGATTTTTCTCTTTTTTGAACCCAGCATGGTCTTTTTCCGCACCACTCTTTAATAATGAGTTATACCTAATCTAGGAATAACGGGCTTAAAGGTCAAACAAATCTTTTATTGTCAATTCTCAGGTGTAAGACTATTAGCAGTTGAGGTATTTATTCAGTGGTGACTGTTTTGTCAGTCAAGAAAGAACGATTGAAGAAAGAGTACAAGAAAACGATCGTTCTACTCGCAATACTCGTTATTACTTTGTTCTCGATCCCCGTTGTTTACATAGTAAACCCAAAGTATGAAACCCATATTAGGGTAGAACTAAAAACAATGCCTCTCGAGCAGTTCGTGTATGTTCATCTGACAGAAATCGATGTTTTGATGAAACCACCGTTCCTATCTAACGAGACTCCTATAATGCTTAGGGTGATTATTTATCCATACAACTCGACGAAGCCGATATACAATGTGACTCTAGCATTGTTCAAACCTATAGTTGGTTTTAATCCTGCTATCGATCGTGTTCTTACTCTTCCCGTTGAACCTACTACGAAGGGTTACTCGATTAGATTATGGGACAATTTTACAAAAGTCTCTATACCGGTAGCGTATGTGTTTTATAATGGTCCTAGATTTCACACTTATCAGGGTTCAAGCTTCTATAAAGCCAGCCTCGTTGTTGCTCTCGTGAACAAAGGACTCGTGATCGAAAAAATAGGTGAGCCAAGCCTCGATGTATATTATAATTTGACATATACTGATGGAACCAATTATGTTGGTCATGTAGCGATCGGACCCGGAGACAATAATATAACACTATCCAACACTAGAGAGTATCTGCGTGTCTCGCTAACGGCTTACCATTTATTCTTCATATTTGAATCTAAGCTTGTAGGCAATGAGTTAGTAGTGGATGCTAGGTCGAATTGGGCCTTATTGTTACTGGTATCGATACTTATATTAATTGGAATATATCTGATGTATCGTAAATACCGTAAGTTGTCGCATAGTTTGTAGGGGATAATAATTGAATATCTATACTCATTTGTTTTGATTAATCCCACAATTATGAGCAAAGATATATGGATTCTATATATACAGATATGCAATGGATAAGCTTTTTATAGCCACATAAAAAACACTATAGAGTGGAACCCGATTAGGGGTGTGTAACTTATGAAAAGACTCCTAGGTATAGTTCTACTAGCAGTTATACTCCTAGCATATGGAGCCTCTCTCTCATTCGCATTGCAGGCTCAGACGATTCAGCAGAACGAAAAAGGACCTGCCGCTAATGAACTGGTGTACTCGGCTCTACCCACTGATCAGGTGCCCTACGCTATAGGGAAGTCTATCGACGTATATCTATTCGGACTACGCCCGCAGCAGGCAACACAGCTACCTGCCGATGTTAAGCTATTGACTCCGCCTAGCGGTATAGTTGATTTTATACTTAATCCGGCCCCGGTATATACGAAGACATACAACGGAACATATACTGCTGAGCAGATCGCTAAGATGGAGAACGTACCAGTAGGTGCAATAGTCTACGTTAACCACACTAACGGCAAGACCTATGTAGAGTTTGGTGCTTACCCAGGCAAGGGCATCAATCCATTCGCATTTAGAAAGGTCAGATTTGCTGTCAATTACTTGATCGATAGAAAGTACATCATTCAGAACATCTACCGTAACTATGCCGCCCCAATGTATACATTCCTATCAATATATGACCCAACCTACACGATAATCGCCGACATCGTGGCAGAGTACCAGTTCACATACAACCCGACACTAGCAGCCAAGATGATAAGTCAGGCACTAACAGCGGCCGGCGCAAAACTAGTCAACGGTAAGTGGTACTATGACGGCAAACCTATAGTCATAAAGTTCGTCATCAGAACCGAGGACGAGAGAAAAGAGATTGGTGACATGCTGGCCAACGCATTAGTAGCGGTCGGCTTCACCGTAGACAGAATGTACATGACCTTCGGACAGGCAATCAGGACGGTCTACTTCACCAACCCTGCAGACCTCAAGTGGCAGATCTACACCGAGGGATGGGGCAAGGGCGGTATGGACAAGTGGGACTCAGTAACAATCTGTCAGTTCGGCGCACCATGGTTCGGATGGCTACCAGGACTGCAGAACCCTGCATGGTGGAACTACCACAATGCAACCATTGATGAGCTAACCAAGAAGATATTCAACGGCCAGTTCACCAGCAAGCAGGAGTACATCTGGCTATACAGGAACGCGACCATCCTTATACTTCACGAATCAGTACGTGTATGGGTTGCAACCAGATTAGAGCTACAGCCATACGCCAGCTATGTGACCGGAATAACCGATGACCTAGGAAGCGGTCTAAGAAGCCCATTCAACCTACGCACCATGGACACACCCAATGGAGTAGTACGTGTAGGGCATCTACACGTATGGACGCCTAGCAGCATCTGGAATGACTGGGGAGGCTTCCAGGACGTATACAGCGTAGACATAATGAGAGCTACAACAGATCCTGCAGACTGGAGGAACCCGTTCAACGGCGAGCCAATACCTTTCAGAGTATCGTGGACAGTCCAGACAGCAGGGCCTAAAGGCTCACTAACCGTGCCCAGCGATGCAGTGATCTGGGACGCCAATAAGGAGAAGTGGGTACCAGTCGGCAGCGGTGTAACCGCCAAGAGCAAGGTAACCTTTGACTTCAGCAAGCTACTGGGCAGCAAGTGGCATGACGGCACCACGATAACCTGGGCCGACATAGTCGGCTACCTAGCACTATTATTCGACATAGCATACAACCCTACAAAGAGCAGCCTGGAGAGCAGCATATCAGGCCCACTAAAGTTCAGCCTACAGCCGATCAAGGGCTACGTATTCCACTGGGACACCGGCAAGGTAGACGTATACCTAGACTACTGGCACTTCGACTCCAACTACATTGCTGACTACGCTATCTTCAGCCCGTCCGTGCCGGTCGAGCTTGACATACTAGAGTTCTACCTAGCATTCGACCTCAAGACCTATGCTCTAAGCAGTGACAGAAGCGAAGCACAGGGTATACCGGTCATCGACCTAGTAGTCCCATCAGTAGTGCAGGATGTCAAGAAAGCCGCTGAGGATCTAATCGCTAAAGGCGCCATACCGTCAGACTACAAGAGCATATTTGATGTAAACGGTAAAGTGCTAATGACTGATCAGGAGTTCGTGCAGAGGCTCAAGAACCTGGTAAACTGGATCAACGAGCACGGCAACGCATGGGTAAGCGACGGGCCATTCTATCTAGATAACTTCAACAAGGACGCACAAACAGCAACCCTGAAGGCCTTCAGAGACCCAACCTATCCATTCACTCCGAGCACCTGGTACTTCGGCACACCAGTATTCACCAAGATACTAAGCATTAACCCGAGACCGATCATCGTTGGCGAGCCCTACGTGACCTTCGTATCGGTGACCGGGCAGGGAACACTACATGCTAAGTTCCTGTTGATCGACACTACAACCAACAAAGTCATCTATGCAGGTGACGCAGTACCTGCCGGTGCAGGCCAGTTCAAGATCGAGATACCAGCCGATGTTACCAAGACCCTACAGCCATACTACACCTACGAGTTGCTGGTCATCGCGTACAGTGACCAGGTAGCACTGCCTGCAGTCTCATCGATACAGGTGACATCGCTACCAGCGACACAGAAACAGCTAGAACAAATGCAGCAGCAGATAGGAAACCTACAGACACAGCTAACCAACCTACAGAGCCAGATGCAGAAACAGATAGAGGAGCTAAGAACACAGCTAGCACAGCAGCTAGGCGCTCAGGTGTCACAGGCGTTTAACCAGCTATCAGCATCAATGCAGAACTTTACCACTACCATGCAGCAGTCCATTTCAAAGCTCGCTGTAACATTATCACAATCACTTGGACAGGTCAACAACAAGATATCAGCACTAGAAGGAACAATATCATCACTACAGGCAAGCATTAATAGCCTCAAGTCAACAACAGAGTCAACATCATCAGACGTCAGCAGCCTCAAGGGAACAGTTGGAACACTGCAGATACTCAGCATAATAATACTGATCCTAGTAATCATAAGCATAATCGTGCCCTTTGTCAAGAAACACTAAAAACACCTTACCTTTTTTCCTAAAAACTTTTCTTTAGCCAAATACTATATACAATATTTGATTCTCTGTTCAATAACCCTTACTGGAAATCTGATAAGTTTTTATATTAAAAATAGAATTGAATAAGCATTGGAAATCGTCTCTTTCAATATCAGCAAGAAATTAATCCATAGAAAAACCTACACAATACATAGCCCTGGAGGTGCAGTAGGGCTTGGCAGGCGTGGGCGTTATACTTGCTAGAAGAGCAGTAGCATTGACCGTTGCGCTCATCATTATTGTTTTCCTCACAGGAATAATCATGGAGGCCACTGGCTATGCTGAAGCAGTATGGAAAGCGATCATTAATGCTAAAGTGGATGCATATACAAAGGCCCTTATGCTAAAAGCCCGTGGAGGCATGTATTGTCAGCCTCTAGGCGAGGAAATATCCACTAGTACAACCAATTTCGAAGCGGTAAATAGTTCGTCGTATAAAACAGTTATAACCATTGATCTTTCATCACCATCACTCAATTATAAAACCATACATAATCCGCCCGGTCTACCAGAGATAACTCTGATAAACTTGACAGTATACAAAGTAAACAACAAGTTCTATGCACCTAAGATACTTGTTATCGCTGTTAGACCGGATGGCTTAAAAGTACCAGTATATGAAGGCTCTCCAACAGTTTCTAATGCAACTCGAGTAAATGGTAGATTAGTGTCTATAACCCCGATCAAACTTAAAATAAGTAGCTCCTATGTGGCAGAACAGCTCACAAAGATATTGTCAACTAGATATCCCGGTATAAATGTGACAGCAAGCCAGGCGGCAGCATACCTCTATGGTGAACCCTACAAGAACGGTACTAGCATATCGTTAAAACCATTGGTTGGCAAATATGATTTCGTCATAGACTTCATCTATCCAGCAAACGTTACGGTCAGCAAGCCTGTAGACGAGGTAGCCGTAAGGATACCCCCGCCGCAGAACTGTATAATGATCTCGCAGCTCATATCACAGTATCGTGCAAAGCTCGAAGAACTATATGGACTTAATAAGCCATGGTACGACAGAGTACTACCACTAGTATGGAGGACACTCACCTTCAACCTAGGCGAGACAAAACAGCCCACAGTAACTGGTGTTGCTGGTCTCCCAGCTCCAGCCCCCGTATCAGCTGTAATACTAGCCTGTCTCCCGAGAACAATAGTGATGCTCACAATTGCAGAGATAATATGTTTCGCAATAGCAATACCTCTTGCGCCGAAAATAGCGTATCACTATGGCACGCTTCTCGATAGATTAGTGGTTAGCTATGCCGCATTGTTCAACGCCATACCAGTATGGTGGCTAGGTATGGTATTCATATTGTTGTTTGCCTACATGATACCGATATTCCCGCCTCAGGCAATGCCGATAATAGATCATATTAATCACTTCTTCCAGAATCCACCATATCACCTGGCAATGATCATATACTACGCGGCACTACCGATTATCACTATCGTAATAACATTCCTAGGCTCATGGCTATATAGTGTAAGAGCGGTAGTGCTAAGAATTGTCCGTGAAGATTACGTGATGGTAGCTAAGGCAAAGGGACTTCCAGAGCGCGATATTATCAAGAAGTACATTGTAAGAGTGGCTGCACCACCAATAGTGACATACGTAATACTGGCTCTAGCAGGCTCACTAGGAGGAATGATAATTACGGAGTCAGTCTTTAACTATCCAGGAATGGGTTCACTCTACTATGCAGCAATACAGGCTGGTGATGTACCAACAATACTTGGTCTAACCTACGTCTTGACCCTCGTCTACATTATAGCTAGGTTCATCCTCGAAGTACTATACATATACCTAGACCCGAGGGTGAGATACTAATGAGCAAGAAGTCCGGCATAGAAAAAGTATCAAAAAGGCTCGGGCTTACCGCTCTCAAGGAAGGATTCAAGGAGGTATGGAGGTACGGTACAGGTAAAATTGGGATCGTGATGCTCGTCGTACTAGTATCAATCGCCATCTCAGCAATAATAGTCCTACCTCCCAACTTTCCCGCCTTATGGAATAACATCAAGGCCTGGCAGGAAAACCCCAAGCTAGTACCCCCTGCCTGGGTGGCCTACCTTGGCGTTCCCGCGGTACAGCAGTTCGAGCAAACCATTCCCGGCTCCCAATACGCAGTAAACATGACGACGACACAATACTATACAGTGCCCGTGCTGTACTATACGTTGAACTATAATTTGAACAAGAAAGTATTCCCAACGGGATTACTGTTTGAGATACAGAAGATCAAGTTGCTGGATAGATATAGAGCGTACAATATTACGAGCGGCGAAAGATACAAGGTACCAACAATAATTATTACCATAACGCGTCCCGACGGTATAAAAATGGTGCTCTACGATGGAACACCATCGATACTCTACGAGAAGAACATAACGGGAGAAGCGTATATCTATGTAGATCAGCCGCTTTACATATCACCAACAAATGTGATCAATGCCGATGAGGTACAGAAGGCATTCCAGAATATTTATAACGTCACAGTAAATCTTGCAGCGGGAATGGGCAATGTGTATAAACTATCAAACGTAGTATTCGGCAAACCAGTTGCTACAACGGGGGCCGCCAGTAACGTCACATTTGTGCCGCTCGAAGGAACATATACTGTATCAATATACTTTGTGACACTGCCGAACTTCCCCGTTGCATTGGCGACACCGCCTGCGGGCAGCATCAAGGTGGTCATAAAGGGATCAGTGTATGGTGTCATGGGTACAGACACGTATGGTAGAGACTTAGCACTAGGACTTTACTTCGGATTCCCGGTAGCACTATCAATAGGTCTTGTAGTAGCATTCCTCGACACTGTGATCGGTGTGATCGTTGGTGCTATCAGTGGCTACTATGGTGGCCTAGTTGACGAGTTCATACAAAGGACCGTTGACGTAATGGGTAACATACCATTACTACCTATACTAATAATCATCGGTGAGATCGCTAGACAGCTCTACCCGAACAATCCCGTGCTCGTAATCTGGATAATACTGTTGACAATAGTTATATTCTCGTGGGGAGGACTAACGATCGTAATCAGGTCAATGACATTATCAATTAAAGGAGAACAATACGTTGAGGCCGCTAAATGTCTTGGTGCGAGCAACAAACGCATCATATTCCTACATATTATCCCGCAGGTAATACCCTATGCTGTGGCAAGCATGGTGTTCTCGGTGCCAGCAGCAATACTGACAGTTGCTGGACTCGCTGTGCTAGGCATAATTAAGAACATGCCCTCATGGGGTACAATACTTGCGGATGCAAGGGCGAACGCTGCGATCACTGACTGGTGGTGGATAATACCGCCAGGTATACTCATAGCTATAACAAGTCTAACATTCGTACTAATAGGAATGGCCCTAGAGAGAATAGTTGAGCCAAGGCTGAGAACAAGGTGAAGATAAACATCTTTATTTTAGCCTTATAATTAAACATAGAAGCGATTTTTTACTATCACAATAATATCCTAAGACTTGAATCAGGGGTGAAGCTGTTTTGCGTCCGGAGACAAGCGTAGGTATAATTGGCTGGGGATCATATATTCCCCGTTGGCGCTTACCATTATCAGAGATCGCAAAACTATGGGGGTTCGCCCCAGAAACACCACGGGGCCTGAACGTAGTTGAAAAGGCTGTGGCAGGGAGAGACGAAGACGCTGTAACCATGGGCTGGGAAGCCGCTCGTAACGCCCTTCTAAGAGCAGGTATAGATCCGAAGGAGATAGAGGCCGTATGGTTCGGAACAGAATCTAAGCCATACGCAGTAAAGCCTTCAGCCACAATCATTGCCGAAGCCCTAGGAATAACACCAGA
Organism: Desulfurococcales archaeon; assembly: GCA_027022365.1. Lineage (GTDB taxonomy): Archaea > Thermoproteota > Thermoprotei_A > Sulfolobales > Desulfurococcaceae > JAADCY01. Next base: position 168,307 of record JALVYU010000007.1, read on the forward strand.
TACAATGGCTACAGACCTCGAATTCGCCTGTAGAGCGGGGAGCGAGGCATTGAGAATAAGCATAGGAGCCGTCGCATCCGGCCTAGTTAAATATGCTCTCGTTATCGGTAGCGATACAGCCCAAGCCAATCCAGGCGATATACTCGAGTTCACAGCCTCGTCAGCGGCTACAGCGCTTATAACAGGTCCTGCGAGAGAAGCAGCGGCGGTTTTCGAGGCAAGCCACACCTATGTCACCGATACCCCGGACTTCTGGCGCAGGGCGCATCAGCCCTACCCGTTGCACGGTGAGGGATTTACTGGCGAACCAGCATACTTTCACCATATAGTAAACGCCGTTAAAGGCCTTCTAGAACAAACAGGGCTCGAACCCAATGATTTTGACTATGTAGTCTTCCACCAGCCAAACGGTAAATTCCCGTTAGCCGTGGCAAAGAGGCTGGGATTCCCCAAGGAGAAGGTGCTGCCAGGCCTAGTCGCACCATACATTGGTAATAGTTACAACTCATCGGCACTGATAGGCCTATCGAGGATCCTAGACATAGCTAAGCCTGGACAGAGAATATTGTTAGCACCATTCGGAAGCGGAGCAGGCAGTGATGCATACAGCATTGTAGTAACTGATAAAATCCTTGAGAAACAGGATAAGGCGCCGAAAGTCGATGATTACATCAATAGAAAATATCTGATCGATTATGCTACCTATGCTAAATTCAGAGGAATAATCACACGTATAAGGTGAAAGACCATGAGGTTCTCAATCCCAAGGTACTGGAGGGAAAGACACAGCCACTACAGACTATACGCGAAGAAATGCCCTAAGTGCGGCCGAGTAAACTATCCACCATCAAACATCTGCAGATACTGCGGCTCAACAGAGCTCGAAGACTACTATCTCGACAGCGAGAAAGCCAAGATAATCTCCTGGACAATAATCTACCCAGCACCGGAGGGCTTCGAAGAGCAGAGACCACGGATCATAGCTCTACTAGAAACCCTAGAGACAAAAACCCACATAATAGCGCCACTAGCAGATATACTTCCGGAGGAGGTAAAGGAAGGACTAATAGTGGAGCCTGTCCTTAGAAGGATAAAAGAAGATAGAGAAGCCGGACTAATACACTATGCAATAGCTTATAGGCCGGTGATAGGGTCAATTGGGACAAATAAGCAATGAAGATATCAAGAAAATATTCGAGGAAATAGGAGAATCCGATGAGACATTAAGAGAACTGGAGAAGAAACTCGACAATGAAAACCTGGCCGCACTGGTAAGGAGAAAGTTTTTTGAGAAAAAACTCGGCATATCACTTTCAGCGACAGGCTCTTCTATACTGGATTTCGTCGATACAGAGGGAAGAATATCTTACAGGCCTATCGGTGCGATACAAATACCAGTAACAATAATCGGTCCCGTTGATGTTGAAGGAGAGGAGGTACGGGGCCCGAAATACATCCCATTATCATCAATATATCCTGCACTCATGGAAACAATGGATCTAGGGGTATCCATTAGCCGTAACACGAAAATAGTTGTAAAAACCGAGAATTGCTGGATACGCATATTCAACATAGGTAGGCAAGAGAAATGCTTGCAGATAGAATCAGTGATCAAGACTGAGAACAAAAAGCTTCACATTCTCTGCTATGGAAGAGAGTCAGGGGGACTTGTAGAATCAATACTGATCGGCGAAGCTGCTCCCTGTAAAACAATTAAGTCAATGATCACTAATGGAGAGGTTGAGAAGCTGGTAAAAATAATTGGGCCGACAAAGATCCCTATACTTGCCCCATACATCACGCTGGACTATAGGCTATCGGTCTTCATCCCGAGACTTACTCTCTCATCCATGGGTATAGGGCAATCAGAAATAGTGAAAACATATAATGCTCTAGAAAATATGAAGGGAATAGACAATTCAATAATACCGATAACCCTTGGCGTCCTAACATCCTTTTACCTATCGATAGGGATCAAGCCTGAATACGCTCTGAGAAGCGAGATCAGGAGATACTACCTTATAAGCGGTTTCCGCGGATTAAGACTTGGCCTGGATATACGCATAGCCCTACCTTACGCTGTATCGGAATCTGAGCAAACAATAATGAATAGAGAGTTATACAGCATCATAGACGGTGGAAGAATAAATCCTTTAATAGTAGGAGAACTAGCATCTTCTCTAGCGCTTATATCCTATATCGGAGAACTAGCTATGATCGCCAGAGGCGCTCCTTAGCAACGATACCAACTGTTCATACTCACCAGCCGCAATCTTATCACATAGTTTATCGATAACTATTTTTGACCATGGAAGCTCTTCGCCCGGCTCATAACCATTGAATACGTAATTAATACTATAGTTTGTCATTTTCAGCGCCTTCCTCCATCCAGACAGGCCGCCACCAAACTTGGCGGCCTGTAGTAAGGTCTCAGAAATGTCTCTTCCCGCCAATGCAATTGCAGCTTGCATCACAGCCCATCTCACATCATAGTCTCTGAAATCAACATGTCTTCGCAACCTATTTTTCAGTGATTTTATTAAACGCTTGAGCCTAACGGGGTCGGGCATACCTATCCACTGAAACAGCGTCCTTGGCTTAGGGATGAGAGGATTTACACTAACAACTATCTTTCTACCCTTCCTCTTCGCCCTACTACTTATTTTTTCTATATATTTTATTTCATCAAGATCTATATTTTCGAGTCCTCTAACACCTACTATCATGTATATCTTTAGGTCGAATCCTTTATCAAGTATTAATTCTAGATCATCAAGCAATTCTTTTCCATAGTATTTCCCGAAAACATATTTCTTGGCGGGAAGAAATGATTCTGGAGCAATTGTGATGGTTTTCTGGCCAAGCCTACTTATTAATTCTAGAGAATCTTCATCAAGATGATCGATCCTCATACTTGGAAGCACAGCACCAATATTGTTTTCCACCAAATACTCCAATAATTCCTTCTCGTAATGATTGCCTAGGAAACATAATGAGTAAATAACTATTCTATTTACATTATTCATGCGTATACCATGCTCAACAAGATTTTTCATAACATGAAAACTCCGCACACGATACGGCTTGAATAATCTGCCCTCCATGCAGAACCTACACCAGTATTTGCAGCCCCTGCTTGTTTCGAGGAGGAAGCCACGGCCATAGACAGGCTCGATCTCTGTATTCTGGATTTGTTTAACTGGATAGAATGACTTATCTAGATCACTGACAAAGGATTTTCTGGCGTTCTCCTTAATATCCGGAACATAGACGTCATTATATGAAGCTATCTTCTCTAGGTATTCCTTCTTATCCCTAATTTCAACCCAATCCTTGACGAGACGCGGGATAGTGTTCTCGATTTCTCCAATTATGAATGCGTCAATGAAATCAGAGTAAGGTATAGGATTGGATATCACTACCGGGCCGCCAGCAATTATAACTTGTTTTCTCTTTTTTCTATATGGTTCTATACCTGCAGATAGGAGAGCTCTAAGAACATCTATTATTGAGAGCTCGTAGTGGAGGCTCACGATGATCAGTTCGAAGCTCCTAAGAGGGGCTCCTGTCTCTATACTTCTAGGAGGGGGTTCTTCTCCTTGGAACTTCTTTATGTGGAAGCGTTCCAAGTATACATCATCTATATTGTTTACCATATAGTATATCATATGGGTTGGGAGACTAGATAACATAGCCTCATATGTGGACGGAAATAAATAGGCGATTCTGGCCATACCAGCCCTAAATTTTTTAAGTACAAGATTGAATTCCATTCAAGCCTCCCCTATGTACGATAAGTTTATGAATTGCATGGTCTTGGATATATTATAATCGGTGGAAGGCTTTGGATCATTATGAGAAGTTCTATAGCCGCGTGGCAAAATCCATACAAGCCTCGGAGATCAGGGAGCTCCTTGCAATCATTAAGCAGAGACAAGACGTTATCAGCCTCGCTGGAGGCGTACCTGATCCTAGAACCTTCCCTATTGATTATCTCGCAAAAATAACCTATGATATAATTAAGAATAAAGGTGCTTATGCTCTCCAGTATAGTGAGACTAAAGGCATATTGGAAGTCCGCGAGATGCTGTCGGAGTTTCTCTATAAGGCAAGAGGAATAGTTGTTGATGCAGAAAACGTTATAATAACTACTGGTAGCCAGCAGGGACTCGACCTTATCGCGAGGGCTCTGATAGATCCGGGTGATGTTGTGATCACTGAGAATCCTTCATATCTTGCGGCATTGGGTGCTTTTAAGATTAGAGGTGCAGAACTAGTAGGCATTAAGATCGATAAGAATGGTATGAGGACTGATATTCTCGAGGATACTGTTAAGAAGCTGGTTAAAGAAGGTAAGAAGATAAAGTTTATCTACACCATTCCAGTAGCTCAGAACCCAGCTGGAACCACGATGCCTCCTGAGAGAAAGAAGCATCTAATAGAGATCGCCAACAAGTATGATATTCTCGTCGTCGAGGATGATCCTTATAGTTACTTTGTCTTCGATGACACGGTGGACGTAAGGCCGGTTAAAACATGGGACACAGAGGATAGAGTCATCTACATGAGCACTATAAGCAAGATACTAGCGCCGGGACTCAGGATAGGCTGGATAGCCGCGCCGAAAATGCTCACCCGCAAATTAGAGCTAGTAAAACAGTATATGGACCTCCACACCCCGACGCTTAATCAGTATATAGTTGCAGAGGCTATCCGCTCGGGATTCATACTGGAGCATGCAAACAAGATAGCCCCTATATATAAGGAAAAAAGAGACGCCATGCTCAAGGCAATAAAAGACTACTTCCCCGAGAACGTATGGTACACTGAGCCTGTCGGAGGCTTCTTCGTATTCGTATATGTCAACAAGCCCGGCTTCGACACTAAAAAACTGATGAAAGTTGCCCTAGACAAGTATAAGGTGGCATATGTCCCTGGCAAGAGCTTCCACACCGATGGCTCAGGAGCAAATAGTATGAGACTAAGCTTTAGCTTCCCGCCACCAGAGGTCATCGTAGAGGGTATTAGAAGACTCGCAGAGATGATTAAGAACGAGTAAATGATATGATAACGCCGGGCTTAGGCGGGGGCACTAATCCGAATACATCAACAATATTGTTTAGCTCTACAAAGCCTAGTAGCCTCCTAATTTTTTCGACAACTTCTCTCTTATACTCGATCCTAGAAGGCATAGGCATAATGACCTCTACTCTCCTAATAGAGTGCATCAACATAATAGAAACCCTATTAATTAAAGGAGAAACGACAAGCTTCGAAATGCCCCGCCTTAGCAAGCTTCTAAGCATCCAGGGGGCATTTGAGGTATATACAACTGATGAATATTCTTCTTTCAAGTATTCAAGTGATTGGATCGGGACAAGACCAACAGATCTAGCGTACCTCAAAGACTCTCTCCTAACACATATAATCTCAGGACTGCCACCATCCGAAAGAACATGTAGAGCGGTCATTAGACCTGAAACGCCGCAACCGACAATCAACGGATTAGGCCCGGCCTCCAATGCTAGTCTATATGATAGTGAAGCGATACATGATAGTGCTGATAATGGTCTAGGCACAGTATTCGTTACACCTATAATGTGCTCTTCGGGAACGACGACATATGTGGATAAAAGTCCATCGAGATCAACAGACAATAAGCCTTTGTATGATACTGGCGAGACGAATGCTACCTTACCGCTAAGTCCTTCGTTGGCAGATGGTGCCTCCAGAACCCTTATAACACCTGTTGAGCCTAGAGCAACTGGTTTATCGATAGGATATATACCGTTGATAACTGCGTTTTCAATACCATCAATAAATACATGGAGGGGTTTACCTATGATGTATCCCCTAGGAACAATTTGCGCTGGCAACTCCAAAGTTCTAACTACTCCATCATATACTATCTTCACTACCCTCAAAATACCAGCCACCCAGAATACTATTAGGGTGGCAAGAAAATTAAGTAGGTTGTACTGGTGATTACATTGGATGACGAGTACGGAATAGTTCATTGGATCAGCAAGGATGCCAGATACAGGATAATCGAGCTACTCCTAACAACACGAAGCGTTAGACAATTGGCGAATGAGCTCGGTGTATCAGCAACAGCCGTGAAAAAATATTTAGAGCGGAAAACCCATCCAAGCGATACAACGATGATAAAACTGCTAACAATACTAGCTCCGTACGAGCAGGACAAGGTATATGAGCTTATAATAAACGATTTATTTGACGCCCTTACAAGACTAATAGAGCTGATAGGAGACAATGAACGCCTCCTCAACATAGTCAGGGAAAAATTAAAGGAGGTTGAACTATTCGTTGAGCGAAGATAAACCATTTTTCGCTACTGGTGAGATAATTCAAGACTACTCATTGCTCAAAAAATACTGGGAACTGCTCAAGAAGAAAGGAAAAGACGTAGAACCTGCTCTTCTATCCAGAGAGGACTTTGATTATATCAAAAAATTAATTAGACGAAGAAGGATCAGGCTAGACGAGATCTACGATATCATCGTAAATTACTTTATTGATAGGATTGATCCCGAGACAGCGCTCAATGCATATAAGGAGACATATGGTGTAGAAATAGACCCCGAGACAGCTAGGCGGAAAATAGCTGAGATAATGGCTGGGTGGCTTATTGAGGCCTCAAGTTATCTCGGTAATATCAAGATAAACATTCCGTGGAAGAATAAGTAGGGGACGCCGATTCGTATCGAGGATATCGAGTGGATCGTCCATGACAATGTCGCACCAATCACTAAAATCATCGCAAATAACTAATCTTTTCTCGCAAATATTTAGAAGATCCCTTAATTGTCTACATGGTTCCATAAAATCAAGTTTCTCCAAAACTATGACCACATTTATGCAGGGATGACTCATGATTTCACTCCAGGATATCATAGATATTACTGCAAGCATAATAAAAGAATTGAGATATAGGTACGGGGAAACATATGTTGAGAAGTTTAAGGATAGAAAAACAAAGGTAGAAATCTATATGGTCATAAATAAACGTAGAGCTAAAATTATTGTGGATAAATATAGTGAAAAAGTAAGAGTTTATACTGGCCTTAAAGGTCAGGAGATAGCGATCAGGCGAATATTTACGAGAGAAATAGAAAAACAGAAGAGGCTGAAAAGATTTGCCTGACCGAAACCCCTATAGGAAAAGGATCCAGATCATCGTAGACCTGCTCGGCGAGATAGTCCGGCATGGAAACGTCACTACAAGGGAAGAACTACGAGAACTCGTCAAACAGACGTATGAGAAGTATGGGATAGTCCCGATTAAAGGTAAAGCTTCTCCTCCGGATCTCTACGATAAAGAGATTGCTAGCCTGTATGTTATAGCGAAGTATGGACTAGCTCTCGATGATGAGTATCCATCCTTATTCAGCAACTTGTTCTATACAGAAGAGAAATACGAGGAAGCCATAAAGAAAATCTTGGAAGACAAATACGAGGAGGCACGGAAACTCCTCCTAGAAGCGTCTTCTCAAGATCAAATAGATAGCAATACTGTTGCTCGCATGCTGAGAGTAGCGTTCACAAAGCTTCTCTTCGGCTTCATGACAGAGGAAGAGTTCGCGGAGATACTACGAAAAACAGCCGAAGCAATACCTGAAGAAGAAAGAACTGTTCGGAACTTCGTAAGATTCTATATAGCCTTCAAGGTCGCCGAGATGATATCCAAAGGAGAGATAAGGAATAAAGGATTCAAAGAAGCATCTAAGAAAGCGATAGGTTTGCGTCTGGGATTCCCACGTATAGCGCCACGCGACGACTACATAGAGGCTATAGCTAAGGAGGTATTCATGGTTCCTGACAAAATATTGGAGAAGATCCTTGTAGTCAATCGTGGAGAAAAGAATGATAAGAACAAAGGGAACAGCTCCTAAAAACAGATTATTTTGATAGATCAATACCTTTCATACGTAGTATTTCGAGTACTTTATCGTGGAGTCTCATTATTAGTTTCCTCATATCCTCCATGAGAACCACGTCGCTGTAACCATGAGCTATTATATTATGGGCAAATGGGCTTGGAACCGTTGTCGGTCCGAACACGACAATACCGATCTCGCCCTTATCGATTTTTTCGAGAACTTCTTTAGCAGCATCTATATGCATATAGTCCTCCAGGATCTCCCTGTACGTCTCCTTCAAAACAGGGAAGTTAGGGATATCCTCGACAGCTCTGAGTAGCTCCTCGGCATTGATTTGTAGTTTATGAACACTCTTCTCGTACCCCCTATACCTTCTGAGGATCATGAATGAACGGACAGCACAGTGTCTAAATCTTCTTTTCAGCATCTCGGTTCTTCGTAGGACCTTTTTGAGCACATCTTCGACGTTATTGGGGGTTATCATTCTGAATATTGCTTTCCAGTCTCCATTCGGATGACCCTTTATGCTCAGCATGAATCCATTATCGGTCACAGTTATCTTGACATTAACTCCTAATGTTTTTCCGACGAAATAGGCGTAGGCTCTTGATAATGCAGCATTAACACGTCTCCCGAACAAGCTATGAACAATTATGTTTCTTTCATGGGGCTCGTCATACACCTCTATCATTATGAGTTTATCGCTAGGAATTACTCCCTCGGTGAACAATATTTGTTCCCTGATGTACTCGTATATATTCTCGGCCGCTGTTTTCTGTAGCCTGTAATTCTTCCTTAGCCACTCGACTACTTTCTCCTTGGGCTCCATCATTATCTTCTCGGCGACTAGCCTCCTAAACTTGCCAACCTCTAGTGCTGAGTCGTAAGCTAGTGGTAGCATTTCGCTGAACCAGCTGGGAACGGTTGGACGTGCGCCATCCGCGGGTTTCACTATGACGCGGAATCCACGGCTTCCCAAGTACTCGTATACTCGCCCACCAAGCACGAAAAGATCTCCAGGGACGAGGTATTCTACGAAAGACTCTTCCAGAGTCCCAACGTATTTACCATCTATTGTGAATACATGTGCCTTGCTCTCATCGGGAATAGTACCTATGTTTTGATAATAAATCATACGTGCACTCCTCTTTCTACCAAAGACACCCTCTTCTTCATCAAACCATATCTTTGAGTATACTTTTGCATGCTCGAAATAATCACCGTATCTTCCGCTCAAATATCTTAATACGCTCATATAGTCTTCCCAGGAAAGATCGTGGAACGTATAGCTTCTCCTTATAAGCCTATAGGCTTCATTCACATGCCATTTCTTTTCAAGCGATAAACCAACAATATGTTGCGCAAGGACATCAAGGGGGTTCCGAGGTATCCTGACACGGTCTATCTTATGCTCATACGCAGCCTTAGCGAGCACTGTGCATTCCACTAGATCGTCTCTGTCGACAACGATGATCCTGCCCTTACTAACCTCCCTAATATGGTGGCCTGCCCTCCCTATCCTCTGAAGTAGTCTCGAGACGCTCTTGGGACTGCTGAGCAGGACAACGAGATCAATGTAGCCTATATCTATTCCAAGCTCTAGGCTTGTAGAACTTACTATTGCTCGTAGTTCGCCTTTTTTCAGCTTCTCTTCTATCTCTAACCGTACCTCTCTACTGAGACTACTGTGATGAGCTTCTATCTTATCGACGTCGATTATTTTTTCCTTCTCCATGATTTTTCTCAGTTTATAGACGACTCTCTCCGTCGCGCTTCTCGTGTTAGTAAAGATTAGGGTAGTCTTGTGGTGTTTGATCAAATTAATGAGTGTCCTGTATATTTTCTCCTGGATCTCCTCTGCCGTTGCATGGACAAGGTCTCTGAGAGGCGATAATACCCTGATATCTATTGGCTTGGCGAACCTGGCATCCACAATGACACAGTCTCTGGGCTCACCATTATCGTTGTATCCGACAAGGAATTTAGCTACCTCTTCGAGTGGCGCTATCGTGGCACTTAATCCTATTCTCGTCAGTGGACGGCCTACGAGATTCTCTAGTCTTTCAATACTAAGGCTCAGATGGCTGCCGCGCTTACTGCTGGCTAGTTCGTGTATTTCATCTATGATCACTACCTCTGCAGTCCTTAGTCTTTCTCTGAACTTCGGAGCATTCAGCGCTATGGCAAGACTCTCCGGGGTAGTGATCAATATATGTGGAGGATCTCTGGTCATTCTTTGTTTCTCACTAGGACTAGTATCGCTTGTTCTGACAGCTACTTTTATCTTGGGCAGGATCTTCCCCATCTTCTCCGCTACTTCCCTTATCTCAGTAATTGGCCTTATCAGGTTTCGATACATATCATTATTGAGAGCGCGGAGCGGGCTAACATATACGACTCTTATTCCTTCGGGAAGCTCCCCATTTTCCTCGTAATATTTGTAGAGATCATCTATTATTCCGAGAAAAACAGCCAAGGTCTTACCTGTACCGGTTGGAGACGAGATCAGTGTATTCATGCGTCGCTTAATAAGTGGGATTGCCATGCGCTGGGGCGGTGTGAAAGTCTCAAATCTAGACTTAAACCATTTCCGAACATACGGTCTCAGTAATCTATAGATGTATCTATCACTGTATGCCTTCTTGGCAAATCTTATTGGCAAAACAATCACCCTTGAAAAACAGTGGGGCTGGGGAACAGTATTTGTTAGGCCTCGTTTATTGTTTATTTCTTGTTATCCCTTATCGCCTGATTATGTCTTCGAACCACCTGTAGCAGGTATAAATGTATCCCAGACTATATGCTATGAACCAGAGTCCGGTATAGATTAGATTTATTAAAAACAGATATAATCCGAACAGGAAAGTCGTCGCTCCAATGATCAGTTCCCATGGTACTCTATATCCATGGGTCTTTTCCTCGTGCCTCCCCTTAGGTGTTCTCTTGTATATGAAGGGCATCCTAAGCAGTGCTTTGAATGAAGCATAGGTTAAGGTAGGTGTCAATGAAACTGTTGTAGCAGATGATCTGCCTAGGTTCACGATTATCCGCCATATATTGCTATCTGACTCTCTGAGCGAGTCTATGTAGGAGTAGGCGTAGACAGCTGCTGATACTATCCATGGAATACCCATAAACCAGTACAGCTGAAGGTAGTCGATGGGCGATAAGATACATGCAATCACTAGCATCAAGACACCTATTATCCCGAGAACTGCCGGAGTATATTGGAGGAGAAACACCAAGCTATCAAGACGGGCAAATAGTGGATATGGTGCAAGTATTATGTCTTTGAACCTTGACAACGCAACATCTAATGCACCATAAGCCCATCTCTCCTGCTGAATCCGTAAGCTCCTATATCTTCTGGGTACTTCAACCAACACCTTGTTCTTATCGTAGTACAGTATCCTCTTGCCCAGCCTCATCAGTCTGGCACCGATCTCCATGTCGTCTTGGATCCTCCTCTCATCCCATCCTCTAAGCTCTTTTTTAAGCACCTTGGCTTTGTAGAGTGTTCCCGTACCCAGAGGGAACACTGGTAAGCCTCTGCCCGCTCTCCCCTTATAGATTGTATCGACAACAAATTTCATCGAATAAGCTATTGCTTCGGCTATACGGCTATCCCTGTTTTTCGGGGCCCACCTAGCTACAACAGCATCAGCTTCTCCCTCCTCTATCAGTTTGGCTGCATTAACCAGGAATTCCTCATCTATACGGCTATCAACATCCATGACGTAAACGTATCTACCACTGGAAGCATACAGGCCCACATTGAGGGCACCTGTCCTGAACCCTCTTGCCTCGCTCCTCCATATTAGTGACACGTCTAAGCCCTTCTCTCTCCATTTCTCGACTATGTTTCTTATTTGGTCTAGTCTCTTGGGAGGATCATCAGAGACTACTATGACCTCCTTATCGATCTTTAGTTGAGAGAGGAAAGCAAGGGCTTCATACAATAGTTCAAAAGGCTCTTTCCTAATAGGGATAATTATTGACACGCGTCCGAGACGCGCCCCATTGTACTTGGGCGTTGGAAGCCTATACTTCTTTTTCGAGTGATACATTATTGTCTGAAACAAGAAGAGGATTGTTGATGGAACCATTATCAGTACTAGTCCTATAATCCCTATTATAGCGGCATCCATGGTAGACCACGCCGTATATTCGGCATAATAACGATTTAGTCACATCTTCATTAATTAAAAATAATACTAATTGTACCAGGTTTTGTCTGCTTCCCTCGCAATTTCAAATTATGTTTAACGTTTTGTATACAGACATTAATTGATACTATTATAATCATTCTATGCGTCGTTATATGGTTTGTTTCTCCAAATTATTACTCCACACATAATTAACTCGTAAAGTATCATATTCTCCTTCATTTTTATCTAAGTCTTTGAGGGTCCTAAAACCTTACATATTTTGTAATAGTAGGATAGGTTCAATAAAGACGGAGCGCCTAATTGGTTAGGCGTGATAAATAAATCCCGAACCATATAAGTATCTTGCTCGACGTAATGGTATATGGGTGGCTAAGCAATGCCTATGGTTAGATGGCATGGACACGCCTGTGTGGAGATCAGGAGACTTAATGGCTATACGGTGGTATTTGATCCCCATGATGGTTTAAGCATAGGTTTGCCTAGACCGGATGTTAAAGCAGATCTAGTTCTGATAACGCATGATCATTTCGACCATAATGCGGCAGAGATAGTTTCAAAACCAACGACAAGGGTTTTTAAGCAGTTCTATGGTGAGGCACGAATAGATAATATTGTAGTACATGGTTATAAGACGTATCATGATAAGTTCCAGGGAAAAAGAAGGGGCGAGAACACAGTCTACATAGTCGAACTAGACGGTTACAGAATAGCGCATCTAGGTGACCTGGGCCATATACCCGATAAAGACGTGCTGAAAAAGCTAGCAGAGGTAGATCTTCTAATTATACCTGTAGGGGGAGTATACACTATATATCCCGATGAGGCATGGAAAATAATCGAAGAAACCAGGCCAAAGAACGTCCTCCCTGTACATTATTGGGTGGAAGGCCTCCGCCTACCATTACATCCCCTCAAAGACTTTATTGCTTTTGTGAAAAAGTATAGTGTTAAAAGACTAGATAAAAGCTCGTTTGATCTACAGGACTATGAGAACTCCATAATAGTTCCTAAGCCTCCCTATTAAAATAATGTTGTTAAAGTGATCTAATTTGAGGAACGAGTACGGGCATGCTGGAAGCGTTGAAAAAGAAGAGGCTAAACTAAGAGAATTATCTATGAAGTTCTTGTCAAGGCTCGGAATATCCGCTCCAGCTGAGAGGATTAACAGGGTTTTACTACTGCATAATATTATTGATAGCCTGTATAGAAGCAGGTTGATCGGCCGTAATGATGAGAAGACTGCGCAGACGGGTGAAGACGGATCAACCGGCTGAGCGGTCAGGCCGCTGAAAGCTCATCATTTTATCAGGCACTGACGGTTTCCTCATCCCAAAACATACAATATTATTTTACCAAGTCATAGCGCTAAATAATAGTGCGGGATGAGCGTATCCCGCCCCATATTGGAGGCCCAGCCGATGAAATCACCAGGCCGGATGCGACCGCATATTTAGTAGAGAGACAATCAATAACTTGTAGCGTATCTCGACCAGAAATAAAGGTGTATGATATTGGCCTACGTCTGGGAGCCGAGATGGGAACCATACATCGTTGAAGTAAATGGTATAAAGATAAGGACATGCAGAGACAAGACAACAGGCATGATAGCATGTCCCATATGTATTCATGCTGCCTCGAAGTGCCTAGAATTATCCAAAGAACCACACAACTACAACTATGAGAACAGCTTCTTCTTCTCACCTATTGACTTGATTATTCACATTAAGGAATATCATCTAAGAGGAAAGAATGCAAGGATACTGCGTGAAAAACTTGCCGAGGCAAGCAAGAATAAACACTAGGGGATATTATAGTGGAAATAGTACTCATCGGTAATCCCACGATAGACAAGATATATGTTGATGGATTCTTCATAAGAGAAAGTATTGGTGGCGGCATATATTATTCTCTGGAAGCATTGAGGGAAATCTATGGAAGACGATATAAAATAGCAGTTATAACAGCTATTTCTCCGCATCAGTATTCCTGGTTATCAATACTTCATCGATCGGGGGTAGAAATCATAGCTTATCCATCACTTCTGACCAATGTCTTTGTCTTGAAATACGAGGGCGGTAAGAGAAGAATCTATATCGAGGAAAAATCGCCTCCGCTAATCTTCTCTTTTGATAAAATATATGATGTCGCAATCGTTAATCCAGTTATGAACGAAATACTACCCCACCAACTAAGAATAACAAAGATAAAAACACGGTTCACAGCGATAGACATACAGGGATTTATTCGTAGATGCAGAGACAAGTTTATCGAGTACTATAGGCCCCCCCATCTAAAGGATCTATTTAGATTCAGTAATGTGGTACATATGAATGATGATGAGGCACAGTATCTCACGGGAACACTACGTTTCGACGAGCAAGTCAAAAAACTAGTCGAGCTATCTCCTAATACTATATTCATAGTATCATCGCCGGAACACGTTGCGATGGGCACACAGAGCCTCTATGAGTATATTGAAGTACCCGATACACGTTATCCGGATACAACAGGGGCAGGCGATTATCTGCTCGCTGTATTTGCGGTTGAGCTCTATAGATCAAATGATCCTATGATTTCGCTTGTAAGGGCAATTAAGAAAACACAGGAATGGCTAAATAGGAAAAATGCCTCATCGCGGCCTGCCACCCCCAACCACCACCGCCACTGATCTCCCGGCCATATAAAACCCGGGGGAAGAGCGGCCACTATTCATTTTGAATAATATGATATTGTTTAGTTCCCAACTACTGTGCAAAGGAATTACTGGGATTATATCTTATTAGAGTGTTAGGCCCTAGCTATTGGGGGCGTCGCCGGATACATTATATGAGCATTGTTTCGCAGGCGGTGGTGGTTTAATGTATTATCCTAATTACTGTGGGTGGCAGGCCGCTCGGCATGTATTATTTTATTTAAACATTTTAATAAATGTTTGGATTACTGTTCAAAGAATAGATTAGTCAACCATGACGGCACCCTCGAAGAAGCCAGTATAATACGTGGCGGCAAAAACAATACCTTCTTGTCTCGGAGGCGGTGTTTCCCCTAGCCTGTCCATTATATAGTCTATTAGCTCTTCTTCGCTGGGCGCTCTGCCGATGAATGCCGTTCTACCGTTAACAAGGATCTTTGGAAGATCAGGTATCTCAAGGCCTATGGGATCCGTTAACCAGATATGTACAGGGATTATTTCTACCCATATATTCTTTTGCTCGAGAAGCTTCTTAGCAACATTCCAAGCCGTCTGGAGAGCCTTATCGCTCTCATCATCGAAACCGAGGTAAATTGTTACTTGTACTTTTATAGGCTCTATAATTATTTCTTCACTCATCCCGGTCCCCGGCTATAGAATCGTTTCCGTACAGGGATTTAAACCCGGAAAACTGGTGTAACCGAGGGAATACCGAGTCCCAGGATTTATAAGGATGTGGAATAAGCGGATTTCATGCATAAAACTTACTGTATCTTTTCTTTCTTGATAGGATGGATTGCGTCTTTCGGTGCAGCTTTGAACACTTCAAGATAGGGTCGCAGAACCCTGGGTATTACAACGACTCCATCAGGCTCCTGATAGTTCTCAAGGATAGATGTTATAGTCCTCGTGCTGGCGATAGCCGTTGAGTTCAGTGTATGGAGATATTCCTTTACCATACCTTTTCTCCGTATAAGCCTAATTCCTAGTCTGAAGGCTTGCCAGTCAGTACAGTTGCTACAACTTACCATTTCTCTGTATCTCCCCTGCGCGGGCATCCATGTCTCTAGGTCGTATTTCTTGGCTGCCGGTGCTCCTAGGTCGCCGCTTGCAATATTTACAATACGGTAGGGGAGGCCTAGGCCTTGGAACAATGCCTCGGCATTAGCGATCAGTTCCTCCATTATCTCCCAGCTCTCCTCGGGCTTAGCATATACGAATTGTTCAACCTTATGGAACTGGTGTACACGGAATATGCCTTTCAGGTCTCTGTTTCCTGCGCCCGCCTCTTTTCTGAAGCATGGACTTATGCCTGCATATTTGAGGGGCAACATTTCTTCGGGGATGTCTTCTCCTGCGTGGAGCGCTGCTAGAGGATGCTCTGCTGTTGCTATAAGGTATAGGTCTTCTCCCTCGATCTTGTATATTGCGTCCCTGAATGTGTCCATGTCGATGACGCCCATCATTATATTGTATCTAAGCATATAGGGTGGTAGGACGAGCGCGAACCCCTTGCTTGTCAGATAGTCTACGGCATAGGCTAGTAGAGCCATATCAAGGAACACGATATCCTTGAAGAGATAGTAGAACCTGCTACCAGCTACTTGTCCAGCTTTAAACGTGTCCCCGAGGCGCAACACTTTTTCCAGCATATCTGCGTGTCCGATAGGCTTCCAGTCAATTACTTCGTAGTCTATCTTAAACCCGTATTTCTCGGTTTGTTCCTTGAACTGATCGATATATCCTTTCCATACCTTGGGCTTACCCCAGAACCTTATCGGTACATTATAGGTATCATCAGGGCCTATGGGTACCGATTCGTGGAGAATATTCGGTAATTTGAATAAGAGTTTGATCCTCCTCTCTTCTAGCTCTTTGAGCTCCTTTTCTAATTCCTCGAGCTCTGCTTTCAGCTCCCTAACTTCTCTTATCTTCTCTTCTCTCTCCCGGCCCTTAAGCCTCGCGATTTCTCGGCTCAACACGTTGTGTTTATGTCTTATCTCTTGGATCTTAGTCAATAGCTGGCGCCACTTGAGATCGGTCTCGTAGGCTTCATCAACTATTCTGGGATCCATGAACCTCTTCTTAACATACTCTCTGAGCTTGTCGGGATCATTACGGAGTAGCTCGAGTATACTCCATGGCATATGTGTTCACACCTGCAAAGAAAAGATGCTTTTCTTATGAAAAATCTTTTTCTATCATTGAACCATAATATCTGGTATTATTTTTGACCATAGGCTTTCCTATACTCTTCGACTATATCGTAACCGAATCTCTCCTTGAATATTCTTCGTCCTTTCTCCGTCATGCGCTCAGGGGTCCAGGGAGGATCATAGACGAGTTCTATCTCTGCATCGACCCCAAGCTTTTTCTTCAGTTCTTCGGCAACCATCATTGGCAAAATATTCGCGAGGGGACAGAACGGGGTTGTTAGCCCCATTTGTATCTTTACATGTTTATTGTCAATGATCTTGATGTCGTAGATTAGCCCTAGATTCCACAGATCTATTCCTATCTCGGGATCAGTTATTGTTTCGAGAATTGATATGATCTTTTTCCTTAGTTCTCCATAATCTTGGTTTTCCGGCATATTCTCTTCACCGCTGAGAAAATATAGTGCGGGGGACAAGTCCCCCCAAGTCATCCAATACCCCTACTGCGGGGGCGTCGTACTTGGGGGGCGGCGCGCATGTTAAAAGGATTATTTATCGGCCTTTTTTACTCTTACTTGAAGAAATCTAGGATTTGCCGAATAATTTGCTCCTGATGAAATTTATATAGCTCTTGGAGGCGGGGACATTTGTTGCTTTAACAGCTATTGTATATAAGATCTTGACTTCTTCCTCGGTAGCATAATCCAGTGGTATACCTTTTCTTTCATGCTTCTCCCACCTGGCATAGAGGCTATCCAGTATTTCTTGTACTGTTGGGTTAGAATAGAATGCTATTTTCCTCCCATCTTCACGGCTCTCATCAACCATTTCGATAATCTTTTTCTTCATCGACTCTATATCCACTATGATCATTCCTCCAGTGTCTCCTCGAACCTAATTCTACCTATTCCACCTTGTTTAATCTTTTCCAGAGCCCACCCGAACCTCTCAAGCAATATTAGTATCGCTGACTGCGGCGGTATAACGCCTAGCTCCGTTATTATAGCGTCAATATACTCGGGCGGAGTGACATCGAATGACGGATTGAGTACACGAACATTTGGATGCGATGCAATCCAGTCAGCTGGCACTATCTCTGTAGGATCTCTGAACTCTATTGGTACGAGCTCGCCAATAACAGTTGCCGGGCTGAACTTATAGGTTTCCGCTGCTACAAATACCCTGACTCTCGCCTCATGAGCTGCGAGTGCTACTTGACTGGTACCTATTTTGTTAACAACTGCGCCGTTACTCGTAACAGTATCGGCGCCGACCACTACTTGATCAACCTCATGCATTATGTACCTTACAGCACTATCGGGTATTTGAGTCACTGGTACTCCCTCTCTTGTTAGATGCCTGAACGTTATCCTTCCCTGGAAGAAAGGCCTTGTCTCCGTGCTATAGACATGCCTTATCTTCCCCATCTTATAGGCCTCAACTATAACTGACACAGCGGCGGTACTGTGGCAATGAGTAAGTACAACAGCATCGTCCTTGATTCTCTTTGCCCCTATTACGCCGATCTTCTTGACTGCCTCAAGGCTTTCCGCTATAAACGTGTCTGCAGCACGTATAACGGCATCTCGTAGCTCAGCAACATTTCCTTCAGCTTTCTCGAGGTGGTACATGACATAGTACACTGCGTTCGGAAGGCTAACCGCTGTAGGCCTCGTTGATATGAGCAGGTCCGCTACTCGTGCCATGTATCTACGGAACTCGTGTGGGTCATCTGCTCCCTCGTATTTCTGTGCGGCTATTTTTAATGCTTTAGCGGCAGCTCTAGCAATACGTCCAGCTCCTCTTATACGCATGGTCTTTATGTCTTCCGCTATCTTGATTATCTCTTCTGGGATTTTCATGTACATCACCACATGTATTTCTTTTCGAGAGACTCAATTATCTCGTCTACACGAAGTATTCTCGGCGGGAAACTACCATAGATCTGCTTAAGAATTACAGGAACAGCTTGTGGAGCGAATAAGCCTGCATCAGTTGCTATCCCATCAATATACTGTGGAGGTGTGACGTCATAAACAGGTGCTCTTGCGCGATAGTTGTCTGGAAGCGTAGCACGGACATCAGGGCTCATTAATAGGGTCCAATCACCCTCGGGTAACTTCAATAGCTCACCATATATTGTCTCAGGGCTAAACTTGTATAGCGGTGCGATAACGTATACTCTTACCCTGGCCTCGTTCGATGCCAGGCTCAATAAGCTACTACCAATCTTTCCAACGACGGCCCCATTCACCGCTACGGCTTCAGCACTTATGAACGCCTTTGTACAGTTCTTTACGAAGAAGCGTGCGGCAGAGTCCACGATAAGATATGTCTCGAAGCCGAGCTTATCCAGGTAGTCTGCAAGATCTATTCCTTCCATTCCAGGCCTAGACTCCATAACATAGACCTTTACCTTTCTCCCTGTATCAGCGAGTATTTTGAAGAATCTTCTAAGGCAGACACCGCGGCTCAATGTTATCAAGACGTCATCACGTAGTACCCTGTGAGACGCCACTCTTGCGGCTTCCCAGCATGCTTCATCGATCTTTTTCCTCAGATCTTCGATGAATGATATGAAGGAATCTTTCTCATAGTCTTTTTCTATGAGGTATTTCCCTATTTCTCGCATAATGTTCCAAGCACCAGCATTTACGGGCCTACGTTCTTTCAGCTCATCGACTATGCCCTTATAAGCCTCGATAACGTCTTCCGGATCACCTTTTTTGGCTACGGCTTTGAATCTTTCAAGAATTAGAAACATATACTCTGTACCAGACTCTCTTCGTGAATACCCGTTCTTAATTAGTTCTTCCATCAAAAATGCTCCCCTTAAGCATAGGCTAACCCTCAATTCTTAATATAAATTCTGCTAGTTCACCAACCACTTTCCGGGTTTCATTCCCAGGGCCTAGCGGCAGATCATAGATTGCCATGGGTGTACCTAGAATATCCAGTACTTTTGTCGTAGTAAGAAGCATAGGTGATGAGGTATAGGTCGTCAGTACTACTGATTTCTTATATCTTTCACCATCATATACAGCTACTTTCGATGGCGCTACAACTAGCACTATTTTAGAGTCCAGCGAGCCCGGCGTCGGCGCCGCAGAATCATTATAGCTCTCAACTAATACCAAATCAAACATCCCTGATACAAGGCTCATAATAGAATCAATGGACTCATAGATCTTTCTAGAGTCGAGTACTTTTCCGAGATAATCGGTACTTGCTTCGACGATCATTGTGTTGGGTTTTTCTCTGAACACGTCGAGGAGCTCATCCACCGTCTTCTTCAGATATGTGTTAATTTTCTCATATGTGTCTTTGCAGAAAATATATGTTGACGCCCTTTCAAGTAAATAATCATTATTCGTTCTCCAAACATTAGTAATTCTCGCAATAACAGCGGAGCCGATAGGATTACTCATCCTCGATACATATGTGGTGCTACGGAATCCAGGCGAAAAAGGGTCAAGAGGCATGGTTAGAATATCAAGAGGAGAAATAGCATCAACTATATCGAGTAGCCCCAACCTCTCAGCTACAATATATGCATCATGGCCTACGAGGACGCCGAGCTCTAAAGAATGGATCACTGTGTCGTATTGGTACCATCCATTATGACCCCCTATAGGCTTGAAATAACCTATTTTGAACCCCCTATTCTTCAGCTCCTCACCCAACATGAGGGCAAGGGTTGTTTTGCCCGAGTCATATGGTAGTAGTCCTGTAATAAGGATCTTCATCATGATCACCATGTAGCAATAGAGACGTAGACGTCA
>JALVYU010000008.1 GCA_027022365.1 Desulfurococcales archaeon
TTGTTGGGTCGAACGACTTCTTTCTGAAAGTAAATGTAACTGTATGTTTATTTCCCAAAGAGTCGTAAACATCAATGGAGGTCACATGCACCGCTGCCTCAAAAGGCTGGGAAGCAACCTCTGAACCCTTATTTACGAGTCCAGACAATGTTCCCATTATGGTAGCAAATTTTAGATTGTTAGAATACACAGCACCAATTACATGATTGTTGCTTGGATCGTTGTTTTTTATAACTATTTCACCCGATTTAGGATCAATCGTAACCCATGTTAATGAAGATGTATTGGCATCAGCCCATGGCTTACCATTGCCACCATGTATTATGTCGTATTCTATCTCCTCTCTCAAATCCTCTATAGTGTGAAAGTCGTTTTTGCCATCACCCTGATCAGAAAGAACATATACATATCCGTTATAATTATCACCTCCATCAAAACTCATTGCTAAAACATCACCAGGACTTGAAAGAAGAGGAAGTGAAGTTCTTGAATTACCCTTCTTAATATCAGCGCTTCTGCCTTCACCACCCTCTAAATTTATCAGCGCATGTTTTAGATAACCATTCAAGTCATTAGTAGTATTTATATTTCCAATTTTAATTGATGAAGCGTTGGCATTGCTTGCTAAACTCAATCTCAAAACACCATCAGCCGTGATACTTACATTTGCCCCTCCACCGATGGCGCTGTTTATAGCACTTTGAAGTTCAGTGGCAAAACTATTTAAACTCATGGACGGGGATAGGTTCAGAGAAACTTTGTGGGTTGTAGAGCCAGCAGGGGTGACATCCATCGTAAATGTAGCCCCACTGGATATTTGGATCTGATTACCATTTACATCGTATATCTTAGTAGAAAATTTAGAAGTTCCATCGGCAAACTTAGCCAGCTCTTTACCCAGATTTATGGCATCTCCATTTACATCAAATAGAACGGCCATATCATCAGGATCAACAACATTGCCATTGGCATCCACGGTTCCATGAGCTGGAGCCATCTCCTCTATGTGATCACCACCGTTTAAGTTTGCTTTAATTGTAATATTTTTTGTTATACCTGCAGGAACCGTTTTATCCTGTGGAATGACTATATTTTCTATACTTGCAGCGGTGTTTATTTTGTGGGTCTCATCATTCGCTATCCAGCCTTGGACTATAAATCCCTCTGGATTAACCAGGTTTCCTGCGGCGTCGAAAGAGAAATCACCAGCCCTTGTATATCTATATGTCTTGCCCCCATCATCGCTAACTATAAAAAACCCGTCACCCTGTATAGCCATATCCGTTATCTTACTTGTTGCCTGAAGGCTACCCTGAGAAAAGATATTATCAACAACAGCAACAGT
>JALVYU010000009.1 GCA_027022365.1 Desulfurococcales archaeon
CAAGGCGGGGTTTGGTGATTTCAACGAAGGGCCGAAAACTCAAGACAAGTTCTTACCCAAATGTAAACCTTTGGATGACATAAACGCGCTTGACACGCAAAAAAAAGCGTACAATAAAAGTGAAAATCCGTTAGGGGGCCCAATGCACGAAAGGTAACGTTGAGGGGCCACAAAAAAGAAGGAGGTGTACCATGCGCAAAAGCACAATTATCCTTTCAATACTCGCTATGGCCGCGGTTGTGTTGATGGCCGGCTTCAAGGCCATACCCAAATCATACGCACAACCGGCCGGAAGCCACACTTTCTCTATCGTCCAGGAGGAAACCGGCGACACCGAGAAGGACGTCGCGAACTACGCAGCCGCGCTGCGCGCGCATAAGCCCTTTTACAGACAAAGTGTTATCCCAAAAGGGAAGATCCCTTCACCAACGTTACCCGTGGACTGTGGAGTATGGGCATATAACCCTTACAGAAGCGGCTCTTACGTAATCGGAGAAGGTGAAATATCATGCGCCTCACCCCATCCCTATTTAGAAGTAGTGGTGGGAGTGGGGTATTCTTCATCCCACTATGCAAGCAGAAGCAAATCTTGCCACTATACGACCAAATGCCATTACTACGCCTTTTACCCCTACACCCCCGGCAAAACGTGGCACACCGACGTATCAGGCTATACTTCAGGATGGAGCGCTTACTATGAATCTGACGGAGTTTACATACCCTAAGCAAGTTTTCCTGCCAACACTACTCATTTTGCTCCTTGCCGCTTTAGTGCTCGGCGGGTGCAAAGCCCAACCAAGGGCCACCCCCACTCAAAACGCAGCGCCACAGGTCAAACTTGTAAAGGCAACAGCCAGCAACGACCACCTATTCCTTACTTTCCAAATCAAGGGGTTACCACAAACCTACGCGTCAGACATCCGCTACGTGGTCTGCAAACCTTATTTCAACACTCGCGAACACGTCCCCGTTGAGTTCTTTGCCTTAGACGCAACAGACTTGCATAAGGAGGAGGGTCGCGTCTCGTTCAACATCACTTATCGTTACCACTTCAAAGCCCCACCGCCCAAAACACTCCACCTGGACAACATAGAACTCACCATTGGCCCTTGCGCGCCGGCGCTGGATGAAAGCAACATCACCCCCCAACTCATCCCCATCCTCGCCGATTATAGGACCAATGCCGTGGTGGAGATCAAAACGCCCTAATGCATAATCAACCCAGATGTTGGGTTTAGGCTCTTCGGCAATGCTCAGTCGCATGGCTTAATCTCTCCCTACCCCCGCTACGGCGAGGCCTCGC
>JALVYU010000010.1 GCA_027022365.1 Desulfurococcales archaeon
AAAAGCCAATCCTATCCCCAAGTAGAGGATTGCAAACACTACCAAAGCAATGGCAATCTTGCGAAGCATATTTACCCTCCCCTTTTATTGGGTTCGTAGGTCGTTAGGTCGTTGAGTCGTTAGGTCGTTGGGGCGTTAGGTCGTTGGGGCGTTGCGTCGTAGGTGGAGCGGGAAAAACACAGAAGACACAGAATCACCACAGAGAAGACAGAAAAAATCTGCGGTAATCTGTGTTTTTTCTTTGCGTCTCTGGGCGAGGCGATGCCTCACCCCTACTCTGCGCCTCTGTTTCCTCTGCGTCTCCGCGTTCTCATCCACCGATTGACACAGATTTACACTGATTGAGAAAAAACCGCAGAGGACACAGAAATTTCCAGAGCACACAGAAAAATTTTTTCTTGTTTTTCTTGGCGCCTTTCGTGTCCTTCGCGTCCTTGGCGTCGTTATCCACCGATTGACACAGATTTACACCGATTGAAGGAAGAAAATCACAGAGGACACAGAAATTTGCAGGAGGACACAGAAATTTGCAGAGAACACAGAAAAAATCTGTGCTAATCTGTGTAATCTGTGGTTTTTTCATCCTTGGCGCCATTGTTATCCACCGATTGACACAGATTTACACCGATTGAAGGAAGAAAATCACAGAGGACACAGAAATTTGCAGGAGGACACAGAAATTTGCAGAGAACACAGAAAAAATCTGTGCTAATCTGTGTAATCTGTGTTTTTTTCATCCTTGGCGCCATTGTTATCCACCGATTGACACAGATTTACACCGATTGAAAGAAGAAAATCACAGAGGACGCAGAAATTTGCAGAGAACACAGAAAAAATCTGTGCTAATCTGTGTAATCTGTGTTTTTTTCATCCTTGGCACCCTTGTTATCCACCGATTGACACAGATTTACACCGATTGGACGGTTGAAACCGCAGATTTCGCAGAAAAAATCTGTGCTAATCTGTGCAATCTGTGGTTTTTTCTTTGCGTCACCTGCGTTCTTGGCGCCCTTGGCGTTAACCTCTTGGCACCTTTGGCGGC
Organism: Desulfurococcales archaeon; assembly: GCA_027022365.1. Taxonomy (GTDB): domain Archaea; phylum Thermoproteota; class Thermoprotei_A; order Sulfolobales; family Desulfurococcaceae; genus JAADCY01. The sequence continues at coordinate 1,043 of JALVYU010000010.1, forward strand.
GCCTACCCATATCCTCAACTTAGGCTTTGCCGTTAGCAGGCTTGCCTACCAAGAAAAACGCAATCGCTCCCAACACCGGAATAACGAGGATAACAGCCGCCCACCCAACGCGGGCCACATCGGACATTTCCACAGACCTCAGCCGGAACAGCGCAACGACGCCCAACAAAGGCCACAACGCCAATATCACAACATTCATCACCATAAGCAGATTGCCTATTTGTGTCATTTTACTCCTCCTCAAACA
>JALVYU010000011.1 GCA_027022365.1 Desulfurococcales archaeon
CTGCACATCGATGATCACATTGGAGTTGTCGGGCCAGCCCGGTTCGCCGACATAGTCTTGTCTCCAAGCCTTCAACGACTAGAACCTAAAACAGTTATCAGCATGGGCGAGATAATATACAGGGACGACGAGCTACTCTATGACTTCGAAAGGCCCAGAATACCCGAGTGGGCCAAGAGAACAGTCAACATACCCCGAGAGATCAGACCCGAAGAACTTCTTATAAGAATTGATGGAGTCGACAAAGTCAGGGTCAATGCTATCAAGGTTACTCCGGGCTCAGCATTGACCGAGCTATCGGTTGAAGAGCTCCCAGTTAAAAATGGCTATATATCGTGTGATTCCCACCGCGACATTATACATTTGGCCGTGGTCGAGAGACACAAAGGAACATGCAATATCGGAAAGGGCTTTATTAAGGGATTAGGCTTCAAAGCAGGTGCAATAGCGCAGACCATTGCCCATGACACTCACAATCTTGTAGTAGCTGGGAAATCACCTGAAGACATGTCGATCGCCATAAGCAGGGTTAGGGAAATACAGGGAGGAATAGTAATAGTTGATTCAGGCAAAATTGTCGCTGAAGTAGAGTTACCGGTTGCGGGGCTCATGAGCGATGAAGACCCATACACCGTATACAGAAAGTTCAAGAACCTGACAAGAAAGGTATCAAGCTATGGTGTTGAGTTCGAAGCCTTCTTTATGACGCTAGCGCTTGTTGCCCTGCCAGTTATACCGGAAGTGAGGCTGACAGATAGGGGGCTCGTTGATGTAAATAGTGCGAGGATAATTGATGTAATAGTAAAATGACATGGTTTATTTTTCTCCTTCTTCCTCCTTCTTTTCAAGCGGGAGAATCCTAGCCTTATTAGAGACTATAGTTGATGCGCCCTCAGGATCTATTAGAATAAATGTAAAAGGTATCTCGCCATTACGTGCTTTCTCAATCATTTTCTTCTTCTCAGCACATGTTTCGGGCGGTGCCTCGCCTTCTTCACACAAGAACTCTATTTTGTCGAGAACATCGAGTAAGACGCCCTCAATAGTCGTTATATACCCGAGCGACGCCGGACCCGGAGTGATCTCAACCCCGAGCTCAGGTATTACAATAGATGCCGTTGAAGAGCGTACAACGAGCGAGTTAACATCATTAGGGTCTCTGACTTCTACGACGATTTTTCTCGGGCCCTTAATCTCTGCTAACCGTACATCGTTCCACCGGTATCCACAATTCCCGCATTTTCCCGACGATATTATTATTTTCCCGATGAGAGGCATATCATATAAGAACTCCTCAACCTTAAAGTTACGCCCACATATCGGGCACTCAACAGTATACTCGAGTATCTTCCTAGGTTTCTTTTCAGACATTCCTCCAACACCTACATTGACTTTTTAGCTGGATGATACCTTATTAGGTGTGTACCATCACAGCTCGGCGCCCTGAAGAATTGCGGCCCTAGCCCCTCCCTGCACGTTGCCACAGTTAGTCCCAGGGAGACCGATGCATCAATAATTGGTCTAAGAAGATGTTCACGTTGTTTTTTCCTAAGATACCTGTACCCATGGAGCCGTACACCTTCCTCTATGTAGAGTCGCCGCCAGTACTTGGAATACTCTGGAAATGAGTTCATCATCCTGGAAAGGTTATCGGGTCTTGCCTTATAGGTGGAGGCGACAATATGTTTTCCGCCGTTCTCCTTGATCCTGTGCACGAGCTCTTCAAGCATTCTAGGATCGTCATTAATGCCGGGTATCACAGGATCTATTCTCGCCCCGACAGGAATCCCGGCTTTACTGAGGGTTTTGATAGCCCGTAGTCTGCTTTGAGGGGGAGGGGCTCCGGGTTCGAGTTTTTTCGCCAATGAGGGATCCAGCGTGGTAATAGTGATCATTACGGCCGACGGGGTCTTTAGTAATAGATCGGCATCCCTTATGACGATGTCCGACTTAGTTGTGATCAATATTTTCAGAGCCCTACTCGATAGTAGTTCAAGAGCCTTCCTGGTTATCAACATCCATTTCTCGATGGGTGGATACGGGTCACTGCTCGTGCTCAGCTCGATGAAAAGCCTAGGATCGATGTGTCCAAGATCTCTCGATAATCTTCTGAGGAACCGCCTTTTCGGCTGGCTCGGCCTTCGCCCAATATAGGAGGTTGCATAGCAGTATAGGCAGAAATGACTACATCCTGTATATGGGTGTAGGCTGTATTTTCTAGGACAAGTACATAGCGGGCTTCGCCACGGATCGAAAACACGTACTACCTGCAGACGCACCAATATATCGCACCAGAGGATAAGCGGGTGTACCCCGCCCGACCGACCCCCCTCATATCCATACCCCGTAACGGGGTCTCAGGGAGTGTGAGGAGGCGGGGCATTGTTAGAATATATTATTTATGTAGGGGTTAAAGTTTACCGCTCAGCCATACTCTATAAGGTTTTTATTTTGATCTCTAATGAGAATTCATGGTGATACAGGGGTTGGTTACCGGGATTGTAGGAATCGCTATGACCGAGATAGCCGAGTTCGTTACCCGTGCAATTGATTCTATAAAAGACCACGAAGTAGAAAAGATGATTAATACACTTATAGATGCCTATAGTGGCCACAAGATCCTCGTCATGGGCGCTGGCCGTAGCGGCTTAGTTGGTAAAGCATTTGCAATGAGATTACTGCATCTCGGTTTCCAAGTCTATGTGCTGGGTGAAACAATTGTTCCAAGGATCAGTAAGGGCGACGTTGTCATAGCGATCTCAGGCTCCGGGCGCACCAAACTCATAGTAACAGCGGCCGAGGCAGCCAAACAGGTTGGAGCAAAAATCATAGCTATCACGAGCTACCCTAACAGTCCTCTTGGAAGACTTGCCGATGTGGTGGTCGTCGTTCCGGGTAGGACAAAGATTGCGGCTGAAGAAGACTACTTTACAAGACAGATACTAGGCATACACGAGCCCCTAGCTCCGCTCGGAACCTTGTTCGAGGACACCGCAATGATCTTTCTCGACGGAGTAGTGGTTGGGCTCATGAAGAAACTCGGCAAGACAGAAGAAGATCTAAGGAATGCTCATGCAAATATAGAGTTCTAATTTAGCAGCTTATAGGCGTGACGAAGTCATCTTAATAAGCGGTTTAGATAGTTTCTTTTCTACAAGGTGATACCATTGATAGAGAATAAGAGATCAATTGATGCTGGCTATGCGTTGTTGTTAGGGATATTTATTGCCAGCCTTGTATCGGCTAACTACTTAGCAGCCAAAATAGCGGTGCTCGGCACCATAGCTCCCAATATCACGCTCCTCGTTCCCGCGGGAGTAGTCGCTTACGCTGTCACGTTCACTGCAACTGACATCATCGGCGAAGTCTATGGGAAGAAGGCTGCATCGATGGCTGTAATGATAGGATTATTCATACAGTTTCTCATAATGTTCTATTCATTAATAGCTCTACTAATGCCGATAGCTCCTTTCCAGGAAAACTATAACGTGTTCTTTAACAAGGTTTATGGTGTAACTCCAAACATAGCGTTAGCAAGCGTACTCGCATATCTAGTAAGCCAAAACCATGATGTCTGGGCATTTCATTTCTGGAAAAGACTGACCCGCGGTAAATGGTTGTGGCTGAGAAATAATGCTAGCACTATAGTGAGCCAGTTGATCGACACGACAATATTCATAACGCTAGCCTTTGGTGTCTTCCCCATATTTCTTGGAGGAGTCTCCATTCCGTGGAGCCTACTACCATTCACGATCTTAGGTCAATACATCGTCAAAGTGATGATAGCATTATTCGATACACCATTCGTATATGCTGGCGTCTACCTGCTTAAACGCCTAGGCCTACACAATATAAGCATGAGCGAAGTGGTTCCAAGTGCAAGGACTGTTCAGACTAAATGACAAGTTGGGTAGAAGACTTGTACTCATACTGAAAAACTATCCATGCTCGTGGGGAAAATGTAATTTTTGCCCGTTCCACCTCGAACAATCAACCAATACTTGGGAGATAATAGTCTTCAATAGAAGAATAGTGAGAGAGGCTATCCGGGTGGCTAGTAGGGAGAACTATGAACGCGTCGCTGTTTTTAATGGTGGAAGCTTCAGCGAACTACCATACGATACCGTGAACGAGCTGGTGCCACTAGCCAAGAACAGAATATTCGAGATAGAATCACGCAGTAATTTCATCACCTATGATTTTGTCAATAATTTGCTCAGACTATTGGCTCCGAGAAAACTAGTTATAAGAATAGGGTTCGAGGTCGCCGATGAAGAAATACGTGAGAAGCTCCTCAGAAAAGGCATGCCGGATTCGGAGATCAAGAGGATTCTATGGATAAGACAGCGTCTAAGAGGAGAAGGACTACCAGTCGAGTTCTGGGTCTATGTCTTGTTTGGAATAGAATATATACCCGAAGAAAAAGTTGTTGAGTCAGTGAAGTTCTTCAAGAAACGCTTTGACGGAGTAATAGCTATCAAGTATAAGAAGTATTTACCAGAACACCCAGAAGAAAAACCAGTATCGGAAAAACTAGCTCGTTTCTTAGAGAAAGAAGCGGACCTGGTTGATTGGGGTGGTGAGGAATGGGAGATCGGAGGAAAGAACTAAAAGATCTCGAGGTTATATGGGACGGCAATAACCTGGACTGGGTCAAGCCCAGAGAATGTAGGGAGTATCTCAGAGGAGTGGGGCTCAAATACCTTCTAAACGAGTACTTCGAGGAAGGCTTCAAGAAATTACTCAGAGAATACAGGCCGCGGAAACACTATCCTGTAGGTCTCATAATGCCGTGTAGCTATGGGAAACCATACAGTAACAGCTACATACACTACATTATTAGGAAGAGCATAGCGGATCTCATAAGACAGGGCAAAATACACGAGATAATCGTTACAAATGCTGGCGTTATCCCTAGAGAACTCGATGAGTACTGGCCCTACGTGGCCTACGACTGGAACCCCGTCTATGAGACTCCCGAGATAAAAGAATGGTACACGAGGGTATTAGAGAAAAGGCTCAAGAAGTATATAAGTACATTCCGTAGCTACTACGATAGATTCGCAGCGTATCTACGCTGGAACAGTGATAGCTGGAAAGCAGTGGAGAAAGTATCGCAGGAGCTGGGAATAGATATCCCTAATCTCGTGCCTAAAACAGTGTCACGCGAGGAAATAATCGAGGCATCCCTGAACGGCTTGTATGAGGATGAAGACATAGTATTGATTACAGAAGTGTCTCTGAAGAGTTTAAGGGAAAAACTCGTTAAGCTCCTTGGCGAGTAATAGCCCTTTTTGTCTAGGAGAGCACTTCTTCTATGAATCTTCCATTCTCATAGATTAGGTCTCCATCTGCGTAGACCCTGTGTTTCTTCATGTCCTTAATCATATCCCAGTGTATAGCGCTAACATTCTTGCCTCCGCACTCGGGATAAGCTGCACCAAGTGCCATGTGGATAGTGCCGCCTATCTTCTCGTCAAACAATATTTCTTTCGTGAACCTTGTTATGTTATAGTTGAGTCCAAAAGCTATTTCCCCGAGTCTTTTTGCGCCGTCATCGGTCTCAAGCATCTTCTTAAGGAACTCCTCGCCTCTTCTTGCCTTTGCTTCGACAACAACTCCTCTTTTGAATACTAGCTTTACACCTTCTACCTCCACACCTCTCCATATGGCTGGATAATCGAACTCCACCCATCCGTCGACGCTGTCCTCTATGGGTGCTGAGAACACTTCTCCTCCAGGCATGTTGTAGTGTCCATCGTCATTGATCCATTTGCGTCCATCAACTCGTAGGGTTAGCTCGATTCCGGGGCCAACATATTTTAGCTCGCTAACCTTGTTTAGGAAATTGGCGATTTTCTCCTGCTTCTTACCTATCTCGATCCATGCCTTAACAGGGTCGGGTGAATCACTATAGGTTGCGTGGAACACGAAGTCCTGGTAGTCCAGTATACTCATGCCTGCTTCCTGCGCTAATGCTCTTGTCGGGAAGGGTGCTACAACCCATTTTAGCTCCCCCTTCGCGCTCCTCTGCATAAAGATCATGTTTAGCTCTCTCCTCGCCTGGCTCCTCTTCTTGAGTTTCTCAGGATTAATTCCCATCAGGGGCTTCGTGTGGCTCGGGCTCAAGATGTTTATGAAGGCGTTGACTTTCTCTACAATCTCCTTTTCGATTAGACTCACATGGGACAGTACATCATCGGTTGCGTACTTGTAGAAAACCTCACTGATTGATTCATCTCCTAGATTTATCATGAGCGGGTAGGCGCCTTTCTGGACGGTATATTTCACTATTTCTCTAACTAGTGGTAGCGCCTCTACGCCTCCGGAAATAACGACTTCTTCTCCTTTCCCAAGATAGACACAATACTCTGTTATTAGTCTGGCTAAATTACTGATCCTTGGATCAACCATGTTGTTCACCATATAAATTGAATATGGGGATAAGGGTATATTATTTTCCCAGAGTAATTGGTTTGAACAAATCCGTTAAGAAGTTGATATCACTATATCGGGATAACTGATTAGGCCTTGCTCATGGTGATAAGATTTTGAGTCTACAGGGCAGACGTGTAAATTGGTTGGCATATTTTTCGCTTTACAACATAGAGTTAGAGATCCTAATCAATGCTTTTGCCACTATCTATAATGAGATGAGGGCCTGTACGATCAAAGATTTAACAACCCCTCATGTATTTGAAAAGCTCAATCCAAGCCTAGTCGATAAACTGGTGGGAAAGGGTGTTCTGAAAAAGTTTAGAAAAAGCGGGAACACATACTATACCCTAACTAGCAGGGGTCTAAAGGCATTCTTTATCACCGTATCACCGATCGTTAGAGTGATAAATAATAATGAGGGTAAAACGCTCCAAGAGATCGCTGGGGAAGTGTCTAAGCACGTGTTATTCGGCGGTATACATAGAGTCTACAAAACCCATCAGGGACTAGTGAAACGTATCCTAAACATATTGGTCACAGTAAATTTGCTCCATTTCCGAGACGGCCTATACTACCCTGTGTCGGAAGAAGAAAGAGCCAAAGCCGTTGCAGAGATGCTGAGTAGGATAAGCGGTGTTGCAACTCTGAGGAGAATAGAGGATATTGTACGCACAATAGTGCAGTCTATAGGAATAGATCAGTCAAGGATAGACGAGATTATCGCAAACATTGTTAGTCACGGTATAGTGATAGGAGACCGTGATCCCAGGAGAGCATTGCTGGAACTCCTCCTAAAAGTCAGGAATCTAGCGGCTGATAAGCTGAGGAATGGTAGAGTATTAGAGGCAGCGGCGTATGAGGCTGCAGGCCTCGAAATAATAAGGAGTCTTGAGAGGCTTGGTGTCGAGAATAAGGAATTAAGAGAAAATAAGTCCAAGTTCTTATTCCACTTCTACGAGGCGCTCGGCGATTACTTCTACCAGAACCTAGCATTTGATGCCGCTAGGACAATATATCACTGGGCAGTATTGGCAGCACAAGATACACCGGCACTTGCTAGGGATGCGCATCGTGCCAACGCTAAGTATCTCCTTAGCCACGCACGGAGCTTGGCCTCCAAGGGAAGATATGAAGAAGCTCTTGCGAGGCTGGATGAGCTGATAGGATATTATAAGTCGACGGGAGCACTTAGGGAGGCACATATAGCTGAGGCGTTAAGAAAGGAGTACATGGCGGAAATAGAGATCAAGCGTAACAAGCCCTGTCATGCTAGTAGGTCTTGGCTTGAAGCAGCCTCGATATTCGATAATCTGGGAGGCGAATATAAGAGTAAAGCCCAGGCACTAAGGGTTAAGTCCCTGATAAGCAGGGCCGAATGCATAATGTTCAATGAGAGAAAGATAGAGGAAGCCGTAAAACTCCTCGAGCAAGCAAGTAGGGATGCCGATGAAATACTTAGCCCGCACCTAAAGAATGTCGCAAAAAGCATGCTCCATGAGGCAAAGGCCTCGTTGGCCGTGTCAAAAGGGGACCTGTTGCTGGCCAGTAAGGAGTATGCAGAAGCTGCTAGGTACTATGATCTACGAGAATACACTCCGCGCGCCCTCCTTAATTATGCGAGGAGCTACAAGTTCAGAGCCTATCACAAGATTACGAATGGAATGATCGATGAACCCTTATCTGATCTAGGTAAATCTGTTGAGAAATATCTTGAACTCATAAGGTTGCTAAACGAGAGACTAAGATCTGGTAGATCAGTTGATTATTACCTGCTCAAGGAAGGGATAAAAGGATATCTGGACTCGGTAGCCCTGATAAGCATCATCCAGGCTCTAAAACTAATGGCCAGCTCACCCATACCTAATAAGTATATACTATCGATGATCAGCGAGAAACTCTACACGACTCTATCATCTCTTGTTGATGCGGGGAGGTGGACAGAGTATGGATTCGTCCTTGAAGCATATAGGCTGGTCAAGGAATTCCATAGATCAAATAATGTGGATGAGCTGGTCAATATTCTCGGAGAACTTGCACTCATACTCGACACTCTCAGTATAAAAGCACGTGAGCTAGAATCGCCTAGAGCCCGTGTCATAATGTACTCTCTCCTGAGGCTATTAGCTAATATGAAGTCTAGTCTGGAAGTGATAACAAGATATGTTGAGGAATTAGGGAGCAAATAAGCGGGGGTGTCCGCCCCGGAGCGCTAGCTCCTTCATCCACTCCCCGGGGACACGGGGTTGTCGGAGCCCGATCCTACGGGGCGGCGGAGGTAAAGCAATAATATCACTAAAATGTTATTGTGTCTACATGATATTTATTTAGCTGTGTGGGTAGGAGCAGGGCTTGTGGTGAAAAGATTTTGACTGAAGAGCAGGCCAGTAGAGTAATTTACGTGTCTCCTAGACAGTACAGGGTTCTGAAAGTACTTGCTGATTCTGGTAGGACTTTAGAAGTAAATGAGATCAGTGTCGCTCTGGGTCTTAGAAGAGAGGACTTAATGAGAGATATTGCTGAGCTTGAAAACAAAGGCTTATTAATAGTTCAGCGCACCGCCTTTAAGAAGCCTGTACTAACCGATGAAGGTAAAGAAGTGATCGAAAAAGGTCTCCCCGAGGAACGAGTACATAAGTTCATGTACAGATGCATCGATAAACCTGTTCCGAAGTTCCTTGAATGCATTGCCGAGCAGTCCGGGCTAGATCATAGGATGGCTAGGATAGGTTTACAGCATCTTGTGAGACATGGTTGTCTGAGGATTATTGATGGCGTTGTAAGAATAGGCGATGAGAAGAAGTGTTTTGAAGCATTGGAGGAAGCGGCCTGGATCAGATCAGCTCTTCTCGAAGTCTCGCGGGGCGGCGAGATAACTGATAAGATGATCAGTCTTCTTCGGAGAAGAAAGCTTATTCAAATAGAGCGTATGATTAGGATAGCTGTTGAACCTATTCCTGATCTAAAGAACCTCATGGAAAGAGGGCTTATCAAGCCCTTCGAGGTTACAACGGTCATAACACCGGGTATGGCAGAAAAACTAGACAAGCTATACATAAAGGAGTTTGATCTATCTATAGAGCCCCCGAAACCGAAACCAGCTAGACTGAACGCCTATATGGAGTTTCTCGACATGGTGAGAGAAATACTCGTGTCCATGGGTTTCGAGGAAGTAAAGGGGCCTCATGTCGAGCTAGAGTTCTGGAACTTTGACGCACTATTCCAACCCCAGGACCACCCCGCAAGGGAGATACACGATACTTTCTTCGTAGACACGGATTTCCGGGGCCGCCTGCCTGAGGAACTGCTTGAGCGTGCAAGGAGTGTACATGAGAGAAGCTGGAAATACAAGTGGAATCCTCTGAGAGCATTACGTCCAGTCCTAAGAAGCCAAACAACAGCAGTATCAGTACGCACGATCTACGAGAGAAGAGAGGGAGAATACAGGGCCTTCAGCCTAGATAGAGTGTTCAGGCCTGAGACCCTCGATGCCAAGCACGCTATGGAGTTCTATCAGCTCGACGGAATAATAGTGGGTAAAAATGTTAATCTAAAACATCTACTGGCTTTCTTCAAAGAGTTCGTCGCGGCCCTCGGCATAAAGAAAGTATGGTTTAAGCCCGGGTACTTCCCATTCACCGAACCAAGCGTGGAGGGCTTTATCAAGCATCCGACACTGGGATGGATAGAGGCTCTTCCAGGCGGTGTGTTTAGGCCCGAGGTAATGGAAATACTTGGCGCGCCAGGCGTTAAGGCGATAGCCTGGGGCATAGGCATCGATAGACTGGCTATGGCTGTTCTGGGAATAGACGATATACGTGATCTATTCACAAGCGATTTACAGCTCCTTAGAAACCTTCCAGAACCCATAATACCGTTCTTCGTTAAGAAGACGAGTGCAAGAGATGTTGAAGTCGTAAGTATTCCTAAATAGGGAGCGATAATGACGGAAGCGTATGTTGTAGATACAAGCGCTTTTACGGATCCCCGTCTTCGTGAAAAGCTGGGAACGAGTACCTTGGGCGAGACAATAGAGGCCATCGCAGAGTTATTAGCAAGAGCTCGAGCAAGATTAGGTCTAGAACTCTATATTCCCCCGACCACAGCAAAAGAACTCCGTAGGTTTCTTCTAAGAAACGATGTGAGCAGGGATATTGTCGATAAGGTAATATCTGTCCTCACAATAAGGAGTCCTAACCTATATGGGATAAGGTTGCCAGCCATTATACTCAGCAACTGGATCAAAGAGCTTAGAACTAGAATCACTAAGGGGTTACGTGTTGCTGAGGACATGATCAGGAAAAGCATAAGGCGCGGCTATGAAGCGAGAGCCGAAAACGAATTGGATGAGATCATGGCGAAATCAATACATGATCTTCGTGAGAAATACCGTGAAGCAACTAGAAAAGGAATCGTAGACACAGACGTAGATCTAGACGTTATTGTTCTCGCCCTAGAACTAGGGGCTGAAGTAGTTACAAACGATGAAGGCATAATGAAGATGTGTAGAGAGCTTGGTGTGAGATATATTGACCCAATTAGTTTCATTAACCGCTTAGAGATGATGCTAGAGAATATTATCTAAGTGATAAATATTGGAGACAACCCCGCCCTCCCACGAGCTACAGTTTTTCCTGGCACTCTTACTGAAACATATACTAGCTACCCATGTGAGCTACGATAAGGCTTTCAGGACTATTTCAACAAGGTATGCCGTGCCGAAATGGTTGTTAAAAACATTTTATAAGGTGGGATGGTACTTTATCTCGTACTACTATGGCATAAGATGGTTATCTGCAAAGAACGGGTATGGTGTACACCCGGCCGGGCTAGCAGCTTATTTTGCATCGTTAGGTTTCAGCGTGAAACAGCTTCGGAGAAAACTGAGAGAGGAAGCATTAAAGCTCTCTCGCTCTAAAAAACTTAGTATCCTTTATGGCTTTCCCGAATACTTGGTAAAGGATCTATTAGAGATTATGGATAGGCGTGAACTTGAGAAAATGTTGAGAAAAATGAATGAGAAAAGACGTTGGCTCAGAATAAATACGCTTAAGACCTCCATAAAGGAAGCCATTAATCTTTTGGAAAAGAACAACCTCATAATATCACGCTCTACGCTCGTTAAATACATGGTGTTTGTTGAGTACCCGAAGTGGGGTTCTCTGAAAAACCTAGATGCCATTAGAAAAGGAATTGTTGTCCCTCAAGACCTTGCGAGTGCTCTAGCTATCGATATTCTACCTTTAGAAGAACATATGAAGATATTGGATGCCTGTAGTGCACCCGGTAATAAGCTCAGTCAGATCTTTATGCTCACAAATAATAGAGTAACCGCCGCCGCTATCGATAAGTCTTTGAAAAGACTAAGAGTCGAAGACGAATTGCTTGGAAGGCTTGGGGTGAGAAAGCATCTTGCGACCCTTATATATGGAGATTCAGCCATTATCAGCATAAATGGAAAAGAATTCGATCTAGCCTTGGTTGACGCTCCTTGTAGTGGAAGTGGTGCTGTATCTTCCGATCCCGCCATCAAGCTAAGTATTATGAGGAGAGATAAGCTAAGACATTATCATGAGATACAATATTCTATCCTTAAGAACCTTTTACTGAGCGGTATCGGCACAATAGAATATATTACATGTAGTATTCATCCCCTCGAAGGAGAAATGGTTGTGGAGAGATTAATGAACGAGGGCTTGGCCGAGCCGATCAAAATTAATGATAAAAGACTAGCTAAGTCTTATCCCGGCTTTAAGTCATCAGATAGAACTGCAAGGATTATGCCCCACATACATAATTCGCAGGGATTCTTTGTGGCAATATTAAAAAATACGCGTGGGTAGGTTAGCAGTGAATATAAAATGTATTTATGGCCCACACCCTAGCAGGTGTTGGGGCTATTCCCTGGGAATAGATCCTCTTATGCCACCGAGAAAATGTCCATATAATTGCATCTATTGCCCGATTATGCCATGGTTTTATAAGAAAACACTTCAGCCCCAACTATATGTCTACCCGGACAGGATCGCTGGAGAAATAGAGGAATTCATAAAGCTAAATGGATGCGTCTTTAACACTATCATGATCTGGGGAATGGGCGACCCTCTGCTTAATTTTCACACACCACTAATTATCGAGAAGATCAGGGAGATCCTCCCTGATTATGGATGCTCTAACCAGATCGTATTGAGGACTACCGGGTACTTGTTGCGCGAAAAATGGGTTCAGCCTATATTCAGCAAAGTAGATTGTGTATTAATACCCCTCGACGTTATAGGAAAGCATCGTGAAACTCTAGTCGAGCCTATCGAGAAAGCAAGAATAAGCTTCTTGAAAACAGTGATTCGCTCTTTTCCTAGGTATGCTAGACGTAAAATACTCGCCGAAATCAATCTTTTCAGAAATGAATGGTTTAACCCCGGTGAAACACAATATTTGCTCGAGCTCGCCGCGACACTTAAGAACATAGGCATAGCCAAGGTTTTACTCAAAAGCATCAATAGACCCGGTAGAACAACGGGTATAAAGCCTCTCAGAGGAAAACAGATCGATAAGGCTAGGAAGATCCTCGAGGAAGAAGACCTAGAAGTGAAGATATGCTCGTCGAAGCCTGACCAGAATATTTTATTAGCAGGAGACATCGAGGAGCAGGTCTATAACCATGTTCTAAGAAAACCTCTGAGCGTTAAAGAAATCATCAAGGTCTATGGAAACAATGGCATAGTCGGTGCGGAGAGACTTGTTGAGCAAGGAAGACTGGAGAAGATTAATTGGTCCTCAGAAATCTATTTTATAGCGAAGAAAAGCCTCGATTTATTCACGGGTGGATAGTATTGGAAGAACACGCGGATGAGAGAACTCTCAGCTTAGAGGAGCGAGTAGTTCTTCTTGAGAAAGAAATAGAGGAGATTAAGAAAAGAATTAACCGGCTGGAAAAACTGGTTGACGAGTTATTCGTCTTTATCCGTTCGCATGTTTGATCTACGATCATATAGTACAGATACTATCTCAAATAGTAGGGCCAAGAATCCCGTTATCCCTATGATTATTTTGATCTCCTCAGCTGGATCCAGCTAAGACCCCTCCATACAATATACTCAATACCACTCTTTAGCTTGATCCTAACTCTGTCCGGGATCATGCCATGAGTGTCGATCTCATTCCATCCCTTCCTTAGATCCTGGATAATAGTGTATTCTGCTTCTCTGCTCTCAAATATAATCTTGGCGGCATCTATATCGAATGGTGACCATATGTACGCAGTTGTGCCTGATACTCTTAGATGGAATGGCGGTATGTCAAAATCAGCTAGGATCTTTGCTCTGATCTCCTCATACACTGGTCTACGGCGACTTCTAGCAATTATTGATATCTTTGCTTGGTAAATACCGGTTTTCGCCCATAGAATATAGAGCGGTAGAACTTTTCTACCCACATGCAGATCGTGATATAATGTTGTTGTTCCAAAGAGGTTTCCATCATCACTTGTAGCCACAATATAGAGATCATCAAGCTCTACCAGCGGATCAATAGTTACAGGGACGAAAGGACCAAGTACGCCGGGCACTATCTTTGGCTGTATCCTTATCTCTCTGAACGCACTCTCAAGCTTCTTAATAACAATCTTTATATCCTCGATTATAGGTAGGAAACCTGGTATTTTAACAAGAACCGTTGCAGTGTATGTTCCAGGGGGGCTCCCCCTATCAATGATTATTATTTTATTACCCTCAGAGAGCACTCTTAATTGTGCCCGGGGTTTTCTGATAAGCTCTACAGTCGGTGTAACCTCCATTATTTCATATTCCGCTGTGCCTCCTGAGGCTATCTCGAAGTCTTTGATCCTAAAACCGATCGACTCCGCAAAATTGGCCTGTATTACATGAGGTACTTCATCTGGAGATATGTAGCCAATTAGAGCTGTTTGTTCATCCTCGCCCTTCTCATAAATGCTTACTCCATTTATTAATCCTGGGATCTTATATCTACCTATAAGTCTGAACCTGTTCATTATTCTTTCATATATGTAGAGTATATCATTCGTTGCAACTCCCAGGTATCGATGCCCGAGCCCTGCTGCTGTTATCTGTTTATCAAACTCCTGCTTCCACAGTGGAGAACCCGTTTCTACATTTATCACGTAGAGCTCTTTAGCCTTGAAGGCAATGATTTCTTTGTTTTCTACTGCAATAAGAGGTGTATGCACATTTTCTCCCATGGTTTTTCTCCATATGCTCGTAGCGTCCTCCAGATTCACCCCTATTAGCTCGTAGCCGTTGTTGAGAACAGCGTGTTCGCCGTCATAATATGTCATTGCACCCGGAACACGATATCTTTCAGATATAACTGATTTAGGTAGAACGTGTTTTTTCCATTCACCCATAACGAAAGCATTAACAACTATGTCGTCCTTCCTGATTTCTAAATAAGTGAACCATTTCCCATTCCAGCCCAGCGGTATTCCATTACCTACTTTCTTCATAGCGAATTTACCAGGTGATTTCTCATATACTACGATATCTTCGCATCTCTCGTTGTTGGGTGTGACCGATCTAATATAAGCCACGAGCCTATCTCCTGATAAACCTACATCTATTCTTTTTGGAATACATGTTTTCTTTGAGATAAAGCCTGTTTTGTACTCTGTTAGCTCATAAATAGGGTTGGCTCCCTCTAACACGACAAAGCTATGAGTATAGTCTGGGAGTTGGATTGCAATGCCTATCCTCTGTATAGTCCCTGCAATATTGTATATCAGGCCATAAACAGATGCAAGACTCCGTTCATTATGGAATAAGTGATAAACTCCTGATACCTGCTTTAAATAGAATCTCTCTAGTCCACCTGTTCTGGCATAAACAAATGCACGACTATATGCTAGCCCCGGATATACTTCTTCTTTTTCCTTAAAAACATATACTTGTCTCGGCCTGCTGGGCTCCGGCTCTTCTCCAAGTATGTTCTCCTCAATTATCATTGGGGAAATAAATACTCTTTCACTCAATTATCACACCTGCTGGACTAATATACTAATAAGCCAGCACGTTAATGTTACTACTGTGAACGTAACAGTTTTACATAGTTCATAGTATTTTAGGATAAATATAAAGGTATTAACACCATGTAGTCGGGGGCGCATGTATTGCCTGTTACACATGTATGGACAAGGAAATTTCCCGATTACTGTAGCCTCGACGGATTTAGCATTGATGGCGAATGGCTCATAATAAAGCTGTATTGCGTCGATAAAATGATTGAGTATAGGATCAACTCGATTAGCGGGAAGACAAGTATCAATACACTAGATGAAGTGGAACTAAGAGGGGCGGTTGAGCGAAGACGTGAATTCATCACGTTCCAGTGTTTTAAGGGATATAAAAAGAAGGTTTGGGGTAAGATCGTAAGAGGCCTTGACGCTAAGATGGAGTGCCGTAAAGATATATGTGTAGCAGCAATACTATCTCCAAACTATACTTTGGAAATCCAGGTTTACAGCGTTCATGGGGACATACTCGAGACGATAGGTTTGGGTAAAGTATTTTCTTTCGATATCGCCGCGACTGAAAATATCATAACGGTGACCACTCATGGATTCACGGAGGACAATACTGCGTCTGTGATATTTGATGCATCAACAGGCGCCATTATCGATGAGTTATCGAGGTTTGGAGGGTATCTTGTCTCTTCTCCAGACATAATATTTATTATCAGTGAGCAGGAGGGGAAGCTCTATTGTCGCGGTTATAACAATGATGGTGAGGAGGTTATAAGCGATGAGGGAGTGCCGTTATTCATACCTTTCAATCCTATACCTCATAGGATACCGGGAATGGATAGATTTAGCTCTAAGCAAGTTGCTGTAATGGACAGAAATGAGATCCGCGTCTATAATCTCATAGATTACTCTATAGATTATACCGTTACTAGGCCTCCGTTCACAAGGGGGGTATACAACATCAACCCGGACGATTTAAGCGTTACAGCATTATCGGTTATAATGGGAATGCCCGTTATCGCGAACTATGATTTTAGAGGAGGCATAAGGTGGTCGAGCCACATCATAGGCAATATTTACTATGCATTGGTAGCCTCGGACATCGTTGCTGTACATGAACAGATGAAGAGAAACACCGTTACTAGACTATATAAGATAAAAGACGGGTACCTCCTACAGGAAGAAGTATTCGGTCCAAATGTAATGCCCATAATAGCGAGAAAAAGCTACATCCTACTAACTGATGGAAGACTAGTTGCTTCCTATATGCTGGAGTGAGGAAAGATTGTATCAAGAAGAAACATTTATACTTGGACTAGTATCCCTCCTAGTACTC
Organism: Desulfurococcales archaeon; assembly: GCA_027022365.1. GTDB lineage: Archaea > Thermoproteota > Thermoprotei_A > Sulfolobales > Desulfurococcaceae > JAADCY01. Next base: position 16,767 of record JALVYU010000011.1, read on the forward strand.
GCTAAGATCCTCGAGATACCATTTAGAAAATATAGGCTTCATCCAGTCGCAGCCCATGTCATCGCCGGGATAATACTCGGTCCATACGTCCTAGGAATAGTATATCCGTCCCCGGAGCTTATGGGCATAGCCTCCTTCGGCCTACTCCTACTAATGTTCTATACAGGCCTAACAACTGATTTTAGAGAACTCAGACGCCACGGGAGCGCCGTAGTGCTTATGGGTGCCATGGGTGTCACAACCACCTTCCTCCTAGTTCTTACTGTGTCTCTATCTCTCGGTGTCGGCTTATTAGCAGCGATCTTCCTTGCAGCAGTACTATCTAACACTGCGACCGAGACGGTGGCTGCTATTGTGGCTCATAGAGGCGATGTTAAAAGTAGGAGTTTGCTCGTTGGAGCGAGCTTTGTTGATGATATCATGGCTGTGTTCATTATAGGCATTATCGCCGGGCTAAATCATGGAGTCATAGATCTAAAATCCCTCGTTATACTATCAATAAAAACAACTGTTTTTCTCGCAGTAATATTCTATATTAGCGGGCTTCTATCGAGGAGATTCACGGGATTCTATAAGACGATCAGCCACGACTACTTATGGTTTGCTACGTCCTGTATAATACTAGCTCTCGGCCTCGCCTTCCTCGCGAGAATGGCTGGTTTAAGTGAGCTCATCGGTGCGTACCTGGCCGGGATACTGATCGGTAGGGGGAGAGAATTCCATGATCCATTCCTTAGGACGAGGATAGCTATCTCTGAGTTCATAAGCGATTTCACAATAGTGTTAGATGTAATATTCATACCATTATTCTTCACATACATAGGAGTAGTATATGTCCCCAGAGCAGTGGAGCCATTATTATATGCTATACTCCTAGCAGTAGCCGTATTCGGCAAATTCGTTGGAGCAACGCCAATAGCATACAAAATACTCGGGGATAAAAGAAAAAGCTTAGCAGTAGGTCTCGCAATGTCAGGAAGAGGCGCGCTCGAAACAGCACTGCTTAACCTTGGCTTATCAATAGGAGTAATCAATCAGACATACTATAGCACAGCCATAACAGTAGCTATAACGACAACAATTCTAGCCCCCATTCTCTATATGATAGCTTACCCGAAAGAATAGAGAAAAGAGTTCAGCCAGGCCCGTTAATTCATCCCCGGAGGACGGGTCATCCCTTCTAAGCCTCATCCTCAGCAACTATCTTATCTAAGAATATCTAATAAATCATTAAGATAAACCTCCGCTACTACGACGGGTCTATCGATCCCTAATTCTCTAAGAGTCCTAGGATGTACTTCGCCGACGAATCCTATGCGTTTATCATTATGGACTATGAATGCTGTCCTCTGCTTCAGCAATCCATTAACATATCCTTTTTCAAATTTATGAGCCACACCTAGCCTATCAAGTATGGCGTGAACATATGCTAGACCATCAGTCAGCGTAGCTTTTTCATGGCTTATCGCTATACCGAGCCTCCTCTCGATCCTAGCACCTGTCGGGCTCTCAGGATCGGGAAGCACAACGTCGCCTACCTCAAAGATCTTTATCACTGGTTCGCGCTCCTGGTTCTCTCTCACAATATTTACTAGGCCAGGAGTCAACCATCTTCTCAGTCCGGTATATTTCTCCATTTTGGGATTAAGCACCTTAATGATGGGTTTCTCCGAGCCGAACACTTTGCTTTGCATGTAATAGTTGCTCATCATGTAGTTGGCGACCTCGACGAAGCCGTAGCTAGCTGTTATGAGCCTTATCCTTCTAGATAAGAACTCGATTGGATGAATCCTCCCCGGGCCTTTCGAGGGAGGTATATCATACGATGTCTTACCGATATTGTCAAGCCCATACATTATTGCGAGCTCCTCGATAATATCTATCTCGGTTTTAAGATCAATACGATATGGAGGAACTAGTGCTTCCAAGACATTGCCGGGCTTAATCCTTGTCTCTATACCTGACTTTAACAGTAGTTCAATACTTGTTTCTAGGGATAGCTCAACTCCTAGTACATCTCTAGTTTTTTCTAGGCTAATGTTTATTATAGGGCCTCTATCCCTTGGGGCTATAACGATCTTGCCTTTGTCCGTGATCGTGGAGACGTAGGCAATAGTTTTAGTTTTGCTTCTCTCTGCAATACTGGTTGCCATAATTGTTACCATATCAATGACAGTATCCAGATCAGTCCCCGTAGAATCTATCAGTATATTTTTGGTTTCAACCGTCACCTTGGTATCTTCACCATTAATTATCGGTGGCAGTGATAATATCTTGCCATTAGCATCTCTGATCACCGGATACTTCTCCCAAGAAGCTATCAAATATCCATATTCTTGCCCCTTCTCAGTCCTGGATAGGATCTCCTTTAATGTTAGTTCTTTCTCTCCTTCGAGCGGGACTAGCTTGGTCTTCTCAGGATCAACCAGCTCATAATAGACGGGCATTTCAAACTTATCCAGATCATAGACGCCTATACTAGCTTTTCTCCTTCTCCTGCCATATGTTATAGCAAGTTTTTCTTGGAGCTGCATCATTTGTTTAACCGCTTCCTCGTCTAGCTCGAGATCCCTCACTACTGCGAAGGCAACATGTGGTCTCCGAGGAACTCCTTTGTTATAGGCCTTATAGCCAAGATCAACATAGTTGTATTTAGGTATCTCCATATACAAGAATGAACGAACAGCTCTAGCAACACCTTCGGCGCTATAAAGGTCGGGTCGGTCATGGGTAGTCTCGAACTCTATGGTATCATCCTCAATGACTTCGATCTCACACTTAATCCTTGGAAGAATATCCATTATTTCTTCATCAGATAGCTCTTTACCGACAAGTCTTTCTAGGTCCTTTCTCGATACCCTAATAACGGGCAACTGATACCCCTCAAGAACAAATCTATCTGAAACAAAAATCTACGGCTAACCCTATACTAAAATCTATCACTACTCTGTATCAAAATAATATAACTGTTAGGGGAGCCTATTGGACAATCATTCGCGGTTACATATCGTTTGGTGTGATAGCCTTGGTGCTAAATCGTTTTCTTTCGCTATAGAAACTCGTAAAGGATACATCCTAATTGATCCCGGTGCAGCTGCTCTTCAGCCTTCTTATCCTCTCGACCCAGACACTAAGAGAGAGCTGAGGAGAAGAGCGGTCCGTGAGATCGAGAAATATGCGCGTCGCTCGAAAATAGTCATTATAACTCATTACCATTATGATCACCATATTCTGCCTAGCGATAAAGATCTGGGCCATAATATTTATATGGGGAAGAAACTCTTTGTCAAGAACCCGAACATATATATTAATAAAAGTCAGTGGAAAAGAGCGAGGCTATTCTTATCAGAACTATTAGCCATGATCGGTGAAAACATCGGGAAATACCAGGAATCACCACCTGACATCGAATTACCTAACCCTACAGAAACATTAGATCATGCTCTATCTAAGGACTTCGGCGATTATAATATAAGGAGAAAAGAGTTACTGGAAAAAGGAAAAGAATGGTTCAGACGACTAATGAGACTATGGCTTGGTAACAAATGGCTTCGCGAAATACAGGCTGATCATTTCGAAATATATTGGGCTGAAGGCAGAATTATCAAGCACAGCGATGCAGTGATAAGATTTCTGGAGCCCTGGTATCACGGCATAGAATACGATAGGACTGGCTGGATTGTCCCCGTCATAATTGATATTGGAAATAAGAGAATATTTTATACGAGCGATGTAATGGGGCCAATAATAGAGGATTATGCCTACTATATAGCTGATTCTAAACCAGATATACTATTGCTTGATGGCCCACCTACATACCTATACCCGTTCATGTTTAACAAAATAAATTTGAATAGGGCGATAGAAAATATCCTATACATTATCGATCAGAGGCCCGGATTGATAATTTATGATCATCATCTATTGAGAGACCCGAACTGGAAGAAATATGTAGAAAAAGTGGTCGAATATGCAGATAAAAAGAAGGTTTTACTGAGGACTTGCCATGACATAAAGACTTGTTCTCCTCGCTAATGAAGTAGTTCTTCCTTGATCCTGTTAAAGGCATCGGTTATTTTCTTCTCTTCATTATCACGCCATCTTAGCAGTTTCTCTGACTGATAGTACTTCCCTATCATCTTTGGATCTGTTACTCCTAAACTGTAGAGTAGAGGCGCGTAGAGGCCAAGATACTCGATCGAGCCCTTTATCTTCCTCAGCTCTTCATACTCTTCAATGCCGAGTACGTTCATTATTTTTCTCGATGTTATAGGTGATGGTAGCAACGGCTTATCGGCCGCGCTGTCCAGGAGTTTTTCGGAGATAAGCTTGGTTGGACTGATTATGGGTTGTACTCCGCGTTTAGTGCTCTCTAGATAATACCATCCAAGCCTGTAGTTGTTGAAGGCTTTGACAGCTTTCGTTGCTTCTTCATTGTTTTTGAGTATATGGTAGGCTAAAAGGGAAGCTGCTATGGCGCGGTTAAGGCTATCCCTGCTAATAGTGTCGAAGGTATCCATGTCGGTGTGATAGTATTTGCTTGGCCACTCATTGAACATGGTTGCGGGTACACCGGTTGCAAGCGCCACATCGTGATCGCTTCCCATGGTGTATGGGTTGATCTCCCACTTATACCTCGGTAGACTATTGCCCCCGAAGCTTGAAGCCGAGTTAAACACTGTGTATGCTGCTACCCATGCGGTAGCCGCTGGTCTTTCGTCGACGAATAGTGGGGGCGCGACAATTGATAGGCTCGAGCCTGTTATCCACTGCTTTGAGCCGATCATGTCGAGGTTTATAACGTATTCAGGCCTAATCTTGTTGAGAATAGGGATCGAGCCCGTATATTCCGGTACCCATACAACTGCCCAGTCTTCTTCGTTTTGCTCCGATAAGTACTTTGCGATCGATATGAGAGCGGTGCTTCCACTGCCATTATCATGGGCTCCTGGCTTAGGATGACATATATGAGCTATGAAGAGTATTCTCGGGTTCTTGCTGCCAACGTAAAGTATGGGGAGGCCCTTGTCGTGCCATTTAACTTTAACACTCCAGGAGACGGTTACTTCATGGCCTTTAACCAGTTTCTCAAGTATTTTTAGAGCGGCCGATGCCGGTATACCCACTACAGCCGGTCCTTTCGTGTTTCCAGGCTTTAGGAAGAGGCCTGTGTAGGGTACAGCTTCGGCGTATCTAGACCTCGTATAGTACACTATGAGCCTGGAATCTCTGTGTTTCTCGAATAAGGATGTTAATAGTCCTGTGCCAAGTATTGCTTCTTCGCCTTCTCTCTCGATACTTAGCTTGGCCTCTCCTTCACCTGCAGGGCTATGGGCTGAAACAAGGGTCGGGTGTTCATGCATGTCTAATTTGAGTAGTACTTCGTCTTCTTCTCTAATTTCGATCCAGCCATCAATGGGATCCCAAGAAGCAGGTGCTTCGAGGAATCCTAGCTTCTCGCCCTGCTTTACTTTGATCACCTTGGAGCTGATTCCATGGTCTGACAGAATCTCCCTGATGCTGTTCACTGCGTCCCATAATCCGGTCGAGCCCTGTAATCTATGGTACCATGTAATCTTTTTCAGAGAATCATAGGCTAGCCATGGATCGATCTTTTTCCTGATATTTGAGAGCGTGTCGTTTATGGACAAACACAACACCCCGGTAAGAAGTATTATTTAAATTTAAATAAATATAACGTTGTTCTAGTCCCGCCGTCTCCTAGCCTTTACCATTTCCAAGATCCTCTTGAAACCGCTATACTCACTGGTTTTCATAGCCATGTATACTAGCGATTCGGATGGTAGAATAATGGCGCCTAGTCTAGCCATATGGGATAATGTATAATGGTAATCAGAATCTATTTGTGAAGCCGTAGCATCGGGTGGCACATAGACCCTGTAGCCTTCATCTAGGGCATCCATAACTGATTGGAGTATACAAATATGCGTCTCGATACCAGTTATGATGAGCTGTTGTTTTTGGAGACCCTCAATGTAAGCAGCTATTTTCTCGTCGCCGAAAATACTGAAGCTCTTCTTCTCAAAGAACGCGGTCTTCTCGGGGATATGATCCTTTATTTCTCGAGCTATATCGCCCAGCTTTACTTGTTTAGTTATGATCACAGGCATTTTCTCCTGCTCTGCAAGACCTAGCAGCAATACAATGTTTTTAATGACTTCTTTACGTCTATCTATTATTTTCAATAGCTTGTCCTGCATATCAACGATTACTAGTGCAGCCTTCCTAGGATTAAACCTCACGTTATCACCCAGATAATACCTGGGTAACAACGTTATTATAGGTGTTATAACCTATTCATGCCCCATTATTTTTTCGGTGTAGCAAATGTCGGCGGCAACAATTGATCTTGGCGGCATTGTTGTAGGCGTTGATGATATGCTCGAGTATATTGATGAGGAGAGACGTAAATTAGCACAGAAGTATGGTGCACGGGATCTCGCCGAGCTGATATTCCTCATCAACTCAGGCCTCATACCGTTAAGTGATGTCATCTATATTAGGAATAGACTCCATATTCTCGACGAGATGGAGAAATCAGTTCTTGAGGAAAAAATAATGAGAAGATGATCAGTCTCAGTAATGATTACTTCAGTGTTAGGTCAAAGACACCATATTTTATTCTGATACATGGATAGTATCATACTGGTGTTACCTATGATTATCGGAAAAGGTCCTTGCGGAGAAAAGATCGGATATTATGAACTCGTCGAAGAACAAAAAGTACCTGATGATATGGGTACACAAACTTTTGTTAGGTGGCTAATCAAAGAAGATGATGGTGCAAAAGCATTCGCGATGCGTTTGTTCACGATAAAGCCTGGTGGACACATCAACCTACATCATCATCCCTGGGAACACGAAATATTTGTTCTGGAAGGTGTAGGCGAGATCAGGATAGGTTCGAGAGTATACAGGGTTTCCCAGGGATTCTTCATATATGTGCCGCCGAACGTCGAGCACGAGTACTGGAACAAAGGAGATAAAGATCTGAAGTTCCTCTGTATGATACCCCTCAAGCCCACGGTTAATTCTGATGAAAAAATTGAGTGTTAGGTGTATTTGTTTTGAGGATAGGAATAATAGGAACAGGAAGAATGGGCTCGGCTCTCGCAGAGTACTTGGCAGAGAAGAACATTGAGCTCGTAGTATATAATCGTACTAGGGCTAAGGCGGAAGAGCTGTGCGGGAGGATAGAATGTAGTGTAGTTGAGGCGCCCAGTAACATGGAGGATGTTGATGCGATAATAATCTTTGTTTTTGACGATAATTCCTTGCTGGAAATCGTGGGTGGGGAGCATGGCTTACTCCAGCTTAGGAACAAGGATATCCTAATAATGAACTCGACCACGATCACACCTACAACTAGCCTATATGTGTACAATATCCTGAAGAACGCGGGGTTGCATTACGTCGAATCGCCCGTATATGGAAGCAGGGATCAAGCTAGAACAGGCAAACTAATAACAATACTTGCTGGCGATGAGGATGACTTAGATACAGCTGAAAAAATAGCTTCGCTGTATAGTCAAGAAGTGTTTAGGGTAGGCTTAGTCCCTACGGCTTCAGCGATAAAGTTGGCGCTCAACAATATAGGATTAGTTATGCCGGCTCTGATCGGGGAGAGCCTAGCTATTCTTGAAGCCTATGGGATTGAACACGAGAAATTCCTACGCATATCGTCTAAGCTATGGTTTGGCGAAGCAGTCAAAAAGTATTACTTGAGAGCTATGAATGAGAGACAAGAATCGAAATTCAGTGTAGCTGGAGCGGCTAAGGATTACTCGCTCATCGCTAGGGCTCTTCATGATGCGGGATATGTTGCTGTAGTATCGTCCGGTCTTGCAAACTACTATAAGGCTGCGGCCGAGGAGATGCCGGAGGAAGATTATCCTAAGGCTATGAGGCTCTTAATAAAGGAGTAAAAACTTTTTACCTAACAATTATCACCGTTACGGGCGCATTAATAGCTATCGATAATGCCTTGCTTCCTAGGTATATTTCTCCGCTCAGCGTTCTCCCCCTTGCACCGAGTACTACGAGGTCATAGTTTCCATCAACTATTTCCTCGAGTATTGCCTGTGATGTACTTGACTCGGCGGGATTGAACTCTTTGGTCTTATAAGCTATTTCTACTCCTCTACCCTTGACACGGTTCTTGGCTTTCTCTATTGGGTCTACCTCGGGATTAAAACCTGTTGGCTTCACATGGATTACGGTTACTTTTGAACCATAGTGTTTGGCTAGGTCTATTGCTAGGTCTAGTGCTTTGAGACTGTTTTCGCTCCCGTCGACGGGGACGAGTATTTTGCGGAACATGAAGCTTATCTCGTATGTGGGTGCTTCTCTATAGCTCATAATTTTCACCTCCATCTATATTCTAGGTAATTGTGGGGTATTACGATTTGGGTATGGAGAACATTTCGCGAAAAATACCTATTTTGAGAGTTTGATCAGTTATCCTTATCGACTCCTCCGGATTCTTGGCTAAGCCCATAACAGCTCTTATAGCATCGATGTTCTCGGGGACAACTATAGATTCTTGGTGTACTGCCTGCATCAGTATTACTTCGTTACCAGAGACATGGATGCTGTCCTCCCATACTATTAGCTCTGGGACGTCGCTTCTCTTCCTGCCAAGATCTCGTGCGGCCTCAATTATCTTGGCAGTAGAATCTATGCCTGTCAGCTCTGCATTCACTAATGCTATTCTTCTCCTAGCAGAGAGAGCGTTGATTATGTCGCCTCTAGTCATCGGGTTCTCGAACTCTATGTTGACTATGTGGAGGTGCATCAACGTGGTTGGAACGATTACAGCTGTCGTGACTATATTGAGATCCCTAAGCACAGTCTTAACATCAACGCCATGGTGACTTGGCACTGTTACTGGATTCGGCTTGATAGAGTTTATGGGGCCTTTCTTGTCTTCCTTAGGATCAGCTGCTCTTCTGACTATTGTTGCTCTAACTCTTCTTATCTTGTTGTAGGTATTAAGGCTACATAATAGCCTTAGTAACCCGGTTGTGTTGCAGCTCACTACTCTTATGTATTTCTTGTCTAGGCATTCATCGTAGTTGCAGTAGCTATTGAAGCTCGCATCGGCAATATCCGGCTTCTCTCCTCCTTGAAACAATGCTTTAACACCGTACTTCTCGTATAGGGGCTTATACTTTGCACCGATACCTGCAGGTGTAGCATCAACCACTATATCGGCTTCCCTAAGCATGTCCTCGATGGTTCCGGCGACACTGATCCCATTATTCTCGAAGAGCTTGACGTGTTCTCTGGATGTGTATATGGGTATCTTCATCCTATATGCTAGTAGGGCGGCATAGTCAGGCCTCGTTTTAGCGATCCCTATGAGCTCCATGTCTGGCTGTAGCATTATTGCTTCTGCAACCCTCTTGCCTATCGTTCCATAGCCGTTAACTGCAACTTTGATCTTCCTCATAAGCGCTATCACCTCCAAGTATTCTAGTCTTAATTATAAAATCAATGAAGAGGGACCGACTAGGTGTGTTTTACCATCCAAGAAACATTGTTGCTGATAACTCTAGCGCTTTTAGAGCAGGCAGGGTCTCGCCAGACAGGAATAGCAATAATGCATTTCCACCTGTCGAGACATGCACATGGTCATTGAGATGCTTTGGATCAACCATTGATGCCAAGTGCCCGCCACCTATCAGTACGAAGGCGTTGCTATTCACAGCGGCATTGAGTAGTTCCTTTGTGCCTTTCCTGAACTTCTCGTCCTCGATGACTCCTGCTGGTCCGCGCATAACAATTACTTTTGCTTCCTTAATGAAGCCCTTGTACATATTGATAGTTGCTTCACCAATGTCCTTTATCTTACCCTTGATCCCGGCGACGCTTGCATTCTCTATGGTGCCATCATCTTTTACTATCTTGAAGTCTATGGGTGTCTCTATAGGTGCTCCCATTAGCAGTATGTGTCTTGCCCTAGGTATTAGCGATAGTATTCCCTTCTCCTCCAGGAACCTCATGTTCTCCTTACCTATATTCACTCCCTTAGCGACGAGGAACAGCTGTGCTACGAGTCCTGTGGTTAGGATTCTATCGGCTGCCTTGTTTATTACCAGGTTCTCAATGACACGCAGTAAGTCTCTGACCTTGGTTCCTCCCAGTATAAATATCCTCGGGCTCTCCATTGTCTCGAACACGCGTTTCAAAGCCTTGACTTCCTTCTCGAATACTGGCCCTGCAACGGATGGCAGTACAAGTGGGAACCCCACTATGCTTGGTTGGCTCCTATGCGCCGTGGCGAACGCATCGTTTACGTATGCCTCGAATAGCGGTGCTAGTCTCTTTACCATAATTGTCATGCTCTGTTTCTCGGGTGTCGCTTCGAGTATTTCTTCCGAAACCAGTCTCAGATTATCGAGTAGCAGTACTTCTCCCTGCTTAAGCTTCTTGATTTCCTCCCTCGCAGTGGGACCTATTACGTCTGGTACGAACTTGACATCTAATCCTGTATACTTTGATAATAGCTCGGCGTGTTTCTCCAGCGTTACGAAGTCTTGTTCCCCCGGTCTCCCCTGGTGGGACGCAGCCACCACGGCTGCATTGTATTGCTCTACGAGCGTTCTGATTGTCTCGGCATGAACCCTTATCCTGCGGTCATCTAGTATCTTTCCAGTGTCCGGATCAATGGGCACGTTAATGTCTATTCTTAGAAATATCTTCCTCCCTGTTATATCAAAATCCTTTAAGGTCGGGATCCTGGGTAATTTTAGGCCGTTCATCCGCATCACCTCCTTCTTTTGAAAATGATTTTGAGAAAATTATCTCAATACCACTTATTCTAGAATTGAGTACTGAACTTATTAATTTACTTCTTAAAAAATTAAAATAGTTATTTAAAGTTCTATGATGAGACACTTTTTCCGGTCCAGATCTGTCTTCATAGTGGGAGAAACCTCCCACAAAAGATTACTATTTAACTCTGTATAGGCTCTCATTAAATTCTGTTGGCATACTGAAACTTTTTCTCTGAGAAAAGAATAAAAATAAATAAAAATGTTGAGACAATTATGGCTCGTTCTCGAAGTGGATCGCTCTAGTTGGACATACACTGGTACAGAGTCCACAGCCGTAGCACTTATCTACATTTACGGTTGCTATACGCTTACCTTCCTCGGTAACGATAACTTTGGCCGCACCATAATCACATACCTGTTCACAGAATCCGCACCCGATACATTTCTTGGCATCGACGACTGGTGGTTTGGCCCATGTTCTCCTAGGCTCTGGGCCGAGATACTTCAGTGCTAGGCCTTTGACATCTAGGATGCTGTCATAACCATGTCTTCTGAGCCACTGGTCTATCTCCTTGGCTATTCTCTTGAAGATTCCTGGGCCCTCAATAAGGACGGCTGTACATATCTGGACGGCTGATGCGCCTGCCATGAAGTACTCTATAACATCTGTACCCTTTGTTATTCCGCCTACACCGATTATTGGTAGATTAGTGTTCTTAGCGGCTTCTGCAACCACAGCGAGAGCTAGGGGTTTTAGTGCTGGGCCGCTCATCCACCCGTATCCCTTGGGGCCTCCTACAATGGGGAGCCCCGTCTCGATATCAATGTGTAGTGCTGGGCCAATGGTGTTTGTCGCGACTATTCCGTCAACACCTACTTTCTCGAGCTCTTTAACGAGCTCCGGTATGTTTGGTGTGAATGGGCTGAGCTTGGCTAAGATCGGTATGTCAACGGCTTCTCTTAGAGCTTTTGCAGCCTCTACTACGGGCCTGTAGTCTTTGCCTATGTAGTGTGTTGAGAACTCTATGGCTTCGGCGCCCGCTTTCTGTACCTTGGGCCCTAGGAGAGCTAGTTCTTCCGGCTTATAGCCTATACTGACTATGAATGGCACACCCTTCTGCTTAGCGTACTCTCTGACTATCGGGTATTCTCTCTCAAGATAATGCTCTGCCGGGATATCGCTCCACAGCTCGGCATTGAGTAGTGCATATATGAATCTATAGTTGCCACTGTCCGCGTTAACAATCCTTATGTCGCCGGGACCATAGGTTTTCAGTATTTGAGCTCTTACCAGTCCCCTATCTACAACACCCATGCTTGGACGCGGTACTATTGCTGGTTTAACGCTTATGGTCTTGGCGACAACCGCGCCAACACCGTTGTCGATCAGTATCTTCATGGTTTCCGCGTCTCTAGATATAGGACAAGCGGCATTCATTAATGGGTTCTTTAGCTTTAGACCTGCTATCTCGACTTCAAGGCTGGGCATACAATATACCCCCATGAGAACGAGTTGCACTATTAAATCATATTCGTGGTTTCTATATAAGCATCCCTATCAAATGACTACATGTGTGGTAGAAACCATTGGTTCATCTAATGTAAATGTTCAGAATCATGTTTTTAAACCGATTAGAAGAATATCCCCGGAAATAATATTGGATCCATGAGAATTTCTTATTAATGCACGAGAAAATGGTTTTCAAGATATGTGTTTTTTATAAAAAAGGTTCCTTATTTAGCCACAGATCGGGTAGTCGTCCGGCACTTTAGCCCTGAAGTACTTACCGGTCTCAGGGTCCTGGAATAGTCCTACCTTAACGCCCTTCCTGCCCTTTGGGCTAAGCTGCCATACCTTCTTGGGTACTAGCTCTACCTCCTTTCCGCTGGGGGTCTTGACCTTGACTGCCTCGGTGCACGCGACCATTGCTATCACCGTACTATACATTAGAGTGTTATGGGTTATTTAACTTTTTCCTATCAGTATATAAAGGTTTAATACTGGACTATTACACTCTGTAAATTTTATGTAAACTTTTTAGATTTGTATATTCATTAACATAGAATACCTATATGGATCATTGCATAGATCAGTATAAATATAGTGACATAAAAGAGTTATAAAAAATATAAAAATGTATTGTCTATTTATTTTTTGTCAAGAACATCCAGCTGGTACTTGCCCTCATTAAGTAGCCTGTCCCAGAGTCTCTCGACAACTTTGTGGACGTATTCGAGTGCTTTGGCCTCGTCTATTGTGAGGACTTTCCTGTCCTCCATAATTATTCTGCCATTAACAATTACTGTTTTAACGTCTTTGCCCGTAAACGTGTTGACAATGTGACCATATACAGTCTTCTCATTAACAGGTGTTGGCGGTAGTTCTGGCCTAATTATTATGACATCGGCTTTCTTACCCGCTTCCAAGCTTCCGAGTTCTTTCTCTACACCGAACATTTTAGCGACGTTTATTGTCGCCATCTCAACGATCTCCTGTGGCGTCATGAGCCGTGGGTCGAGATTCCATACTTTGTGTATAAGGTAAGTTGTCCTCATGTTCTCGAACACATCGAAGATGTATCCATCATTGCCTATGCCGACGTTAATCCCCATCTTCATCATTAACGGTATTCTCGGTACACCTACTGCATTGAGCATGTTGCTCATGGCATTGTGTGCGACATGTGCTCCGCTTTCCTTTATAAGTTTCAGCTCGTCATCATTGGCGTGGACGACATGTACTAGTATAACGTCCGGGCCTAGGAATCCGAGTTTGTGCATCCTCTCTATAGGTCTTATACCGTATCTTTCCATGTTATGATATACGTCTACAAGTCCTTCCTCCACATGTATTGAGAGCAGTGCACCGTATTTGTTGGCGATCTCACGGGCCATCCTGAAGAGGTCATCAGTCACGGTGAAGCTTGCATGTAAGTATATTGCGCCTTTCACAAGTTTTGACGGATCATTATTGTTTTTCTTAATGAAGCGCTCATTCTCCTTTACCCCTCTGATCCCCTCCTCAATGCTACGCCTCTGTGTGGCTTCAAATGTGAGTATTCCTCGTATACCGACCTCATTTACAGCTTTCTCCATGTGGTCGAGGACGCCCTCGATCGCATTAGGACTACTTATGTTATCGAAGAACATTGTTGTCCCTGATTTGACGAAGTCGAGAGAACCTATGAGTGCGGCAGCATATGCGTCCTCATAGGTCAGCAGTACGTCCAGTGCCCACCATATTCTCTGCAGGTTCTGAATGAAGTCGGTGGGCGGCTCTATTTTGGCGAACCAGGGGCTTGCGCGTAGTAGTTCTCCGTAGAAATGAGTATGCGCACATAGGAATCCAGGCATTACTACTCCTTTCTTTGCATCGATCACTTTCTCAGCATCGTACTTGTCCTTGCCGTCTCCCTTACCTATGCCCACGATCTTGTCTTCGTCTATGGCGACGTAGCCATCGGGTATTATTCTGCGTTTATCGTCCATTGTTACTATTAGTCCATTGTTTATAAGAATCGAGACCTTCTCCTTCATGATATCACCTTGCCTAAATGAAATCTTAGCGTGACGAAATTATAATCTTATCATGAAGAATGGCGAGAATGATCGATATTACGATTGACATTATTCCATAAATAGTGAGGACTGTAAGGAGAAAGAGAAAAAGAATTGTGGGTTAAGACAATATTACTGGTCGGGTATTATCCTTGTTCCTGCCTTGCCCTTGAGTGCCTCGTATGCCTGCGATAGATGAGCTATGATTGCCTGTTTACCGCCGTTCTTGATGAATCTTATTGCCGCTAGTACTTTGGGCCCCATGCTTCCAGGCTTGAAGTGGCCTTCCTTATAGTATTTCTCTGCTTCGCTAACAGTCATTACATCGATCGGCTTCTGCTGTGGTGTTCCATAGTTTAGGTATACTTTCTCAACGTCAGTAAGTATCATGAAGGTCCCGGCACCGATTGCTGTCGCCAGCCTCTCGCCGGCAAGGTCTTTGTCGATCACGGCTTCTACGCCGTGGAGCCATCCTTTATCGTCAAAGTATACTGGGATTCCTCCTCCACCGCTGGCTATAACGATGAATCCTTCGTCGAGAAGCCTCTTTATAGCTTCTATCTCCACGTGTCCCTTGGGGTCTGGTGAGGGCACTACTCTTCTCCAGCCGCCGCGCGGGTCAGGCTTTACTGTCCAGCCGAATTCTTCTGCGAGCTTCTTAGCTTCTTCCTCATCGTACCATGGCCCGATATACTTTGTCGGGTTCTGGAATGCTGGATCGTCTTTCTCAACTATGGTCTGCGTCACAATTGTGACAACTCCCTTGATCTTCCCGTTGTTGAGTAGTCCTTTCTCTTTGAGCTTGTTGTATAGGCTCTGCTGGATCAGGTATCCAAGCCATCCCTGGCTCATAGCGCCTGCGATGTCAAGAGTCATTACATCCAGGTTCTTGAGCTTCTTGCCAGCAAGCATCCACTCTGCGATAATACCTACCTGTGGGCCGTTACCATGTGTGATTGCGACCTTGTAGCCCTCCTCGAGTATCTTTACGAGAAACTCGGCACTCTTGTAGGCGTTCTTCCAGTAGTTCTCGGGGGTGCCGCGTTCTCCCTTGGTCTGGAACGCGTTGCCACCAAATGCGACGACTATGTACTTCTCCTTACGATCCATCTGGTACACCTTCTCGGCGTTTTTGCTAGTATATCTTTTCTTTTCAAGATAATATGGTTAAAAAATCCTAATGTGGCAGTATAGCCTAGATCATAAATCCCGGTAATCCGTCCGGTCTAAATGCTTTCCTAGGCTTTAATCCGTATCTCTTCATAAGATCTACGACGTGCGGGTAAAGGATAACGTATTCAGGATCTATTGACTCTGGAAGGCTAGGATCTATCGATTTAAGTTTCTCGACAAACCATTTAATGTTCTCAGGCTCTGAGAAGCTAAGCATTATTGCCGGGTATACCCTCTCGCCGGGCTCGAGACCCGCGTCGACTAGATTTTCGAGGGCTTTGAACTGATAATCGTAAAATTTCTTCGAAGCACCTGTCAGCCTCTCGAACTCATCGGGTGAAGCGCCTTTAAACGATACTCTTACGATAACCGATTTGTGGATCGCCAGTTTTTCCGCGAACTTCTTGTCACGGCCTATGAGGAGACCGTTTGTCTCTAGAACAAATAGGTAATCAGTCTCATCGACTATATCAAGTAGTTGTAATAGATGATTTTGTGAAAGCGTTGGCTCACCACCGCTTAGACGTAGATACTTGTACCCTCTTCTCGATGCAATATTAGTCAATCTATGGAAAACCTGATATGCATTATAGAATCTGCCATCCTTGTATCCATGGCTGTACCTCCATGACCAGCAGAACTTGCACCTAAGATTACATCCTACAACATCGCCTGTTGCTATACCTCCATACCACTTGCCCCCACGAAACCTATAGTACATCCTATACTCCATGCCGTTCCTTACCCGCACAATTTTTCCTCTAACTTTCTCAGCAAGCATGAATGGATCGAATCCTGTCATAACTCATTCCTCAGACAAGAACCAGGTTGTTCTAGAATGTGTGAGAATCGTATCAATATTGTCTCTACTGCACTGCTTCTACTCCTGCTTCTTGTCCTGAACAGACAATATATGAGCGATTGTATAATACCTGTCAGGCTTCCAAGTTTCCTCTTTGCCGAGGCATAGATACAGCTAGTGCTGTATAGACAAGACCTGCAATCCAATCCTGACCTTAAACATTTCTTCTTGTTCGGCACTCTACCGCTAACGCCTATAGTACTAAGGAATTCCATAAAATACCTGTCTACAGGAGCATAACTGGTTAATCCATATGTATGTAATAGGTATGCATGGACAGTCTTGACCCCGATTCCATCTAGCGAGAGTAGTTCGACGGCTTCTTCTATAGGATCATTTGCTTTGTCGAGGATCTTATCAAGATGAGCTATAAGTCTATTAAGTAGTTTCACCTGATACGATCCGGAGTCGACACTCCTGTGTTTAATGAATTCTTTCATCCATCTCAGTGTATTAATATAGTAATCTGTATTCATACTAAGAACTATTGATGCGATTATGAATTTTTTATCGCCTGGCGACGAAGGAATACTTATTCTCCCAATACAATCTGGTGTAATATACCCGGATACTTTGTTCATAATACGAGGGTTAAGCCAAGCTCTTTCATAGGATTTCACGCCTAATAATGAAAATATATCCTCTAAATCACATTCCTTCGGCATTCTGCACATTAGTTCAAGTTTTTCTTTGATGTAATTACACATGAGGCCTTTACAAACACCAGTTGTTTTTGTAAATACAAGTCTTCCGTCCTTATAATCCAGTTTGAAAAGCGGGAGCAAATATGAGTGGTAAAAGCTTAAGGCATAATCAATGCCTCTAACAATAATTTTATCGTCCTCAACTAAAACGGTCATGGCATAATATTTATTTCCTAGCACATGTTCTCCCCAATGATAAAGAAGAGAAGAAAGTAAAGAAAAAAGAGTGTTGGAGTATTGGTGGATAAAAGTTTTAGGCTTTGCTCCCCATCACCATGGCCATTACGGCCTTCTGGACGTGTAGACGGTTCTCGGCTTCCTCGAAGTAGAGGCTCTTCTCGTAACTGTCTAGTACTTCGTCTGTTACCTCCTGTCCACGATCTGCTGGTCCACAATGCATGTAGTACGGCTTGCCGGCCTTCTCTAGTCTCTCCATGGTCACTATCCAGTCCTTGAACTTGGCCTGATACTGCTTTGCGCCCTCCTTGTCTACAGTGCTGTTGAACGGTGGGAAGAAGCCCTTCGGGCTCCATGCCTTCGGGTATACGAAGGTGGCGCCCTCGAATGCCTCGTCCATATCGTGCGTTATCTTGAACTCTGCGCCCCAGTGCTCGGTGTACTTCTTCACCTTCTCGATCACGTCGTCGAGTAGCTCGAAGCCTGGTGGGTGTGCAATGTATACGTCAGCACCTAGCATCGCGGCGATGAGCGCTACGCTCTGGGGTACTGCTAGAGGCTTTAGTCCTCCGCTATAGGCATAGCTGACAACGAACTTCTTTCCTCTCAGGTCCTTAGGCCAGCCCAGGGCCTCGAGAGCTGCCTGAGCGTCTGCTAGGGCCTGGAATGGATGGTAGATGTCGTCCTCCATGTTTAGGACTGGCACGCTTGCCCACTTGGCGAACTCCTGTATGATCCTGTGTCCACGGCCGATGATCCACTTGGCCGGGTCACCATAGATTCTGATGGCGATTCCATCACCATATCTGCTTAGGACACGGGAGACATCACGGATAGCCTCGGTCTGATAAGGCACCATGTCTTCGGGTAGTGTGGGCGTGTATACGTCGTGTGGCGATATGAAGATACCCATACCGCCTAGCTGGTAGATTCCTGTTTGGAAGCTGTTCCTTGTTCTAAGGCTCTTATTGTAGAATATCAGGTATAGAACCTTGCCCGGCAGGTATTTTGTCTCGACTTTTTGATGGAACTTCTCCTTCAAGTCCTTGGCTGCTTCTAGTACTTTGAGTATCGTATCGATATCATAGTCTGCATTGGAGAGCCAGTGCTTGCCTTCAAGATAACCTACATACCATGGTTTGCTCATTTTGACTTCCCCAACCAGATTTACTGTTCTTGTCTATTGTCTAGTCTTTGCTTAGATATAAATTGTATTTCTCTCCGTACTAGTCTTTGATAATAGGTGTTATTGAAGAATCTATATAGCGTATAGAGATAATTTAGGCCCAAGTACCGGAGCCAGTGATCGCTATGAGGATTTCACGTCCCGCTAGAAGTATTGTAGGATTATGCCTACATAGCCCTGGAAACCCGTGCGAGAGAATTGGTCATCCAGAGCACTTGCTCATTCAATTATTCATCGATTACTTGAAGAAAAAAAGAATACCTAAGCAAATAGTCCTAGCATATTATCCTATAGCCTTTCTAGAAGTATTTGACGAGAAAGGAATATTGGTCGACGCATATACGCTTAAGAAGACAAAGATGCCTCTATGGTCTCCACCAATAACACTTCTGCTCAAATCTGTCGAGGAGATAGATACCTCATCCACGCATGATTTTATGAGAGGATTGAAGATAGTTAAGAGGCTTGCGACGGAGATCTATGCAGGAAAATACAGTGATATTGAGTACCAAGAAGTACCCGGCCTCATAACGGGAGGCATTAAAAATACCTTGGAGAATTTGTTCCCCATTGCCACGACGACCGGCCTTACAGGCCTAATGCTCGAACATGACGAAGGATATAGGAGCACAAAATACGTTTATATAAGAACTATCACTTCGCTCGAAAACCTAATGTCTTTGACTCAGCAGGCTCACTCACTACTATTCAGGAAGTATAAGGAATGGATAACAAATATAACGAGACATTATAACGAACGTTTCGGCGAATTAGAACTAAGTCTTGAAGAGACGAGAAAGATTGTTGACTCGAATATCCAGAATTTTAGTATGAAGATGAATAATGAGATGAAACATATCGAAGAAAACTATCATTACAAGATAGAAAAATTATTGTTCAGAAGCACTCAGATCCAACGTGAACTAACTGAGATCAAAAAGAAGATCTCTGACCCAACATATGTCGATAAAGAAGAACTCCTGAGAGAAGAACTGAAAAGGCTGGAGAGAGAAAGAAAGCTCATCCTCAATGAGATAGAGGAGCTAAGACGAGAGGCCGAATCAGAGATCGATCTTGTTAAGAGGAAGTACTACAAACTCATAACAAAGGAGAGGAACAAGTTACAAGTTCTTGTAAAAGAAAAAAGAAACATAGAGCGTGAGATGAAGGGCAAAGTCAACCGTATATACATGATGTTCAAGGATGTTGAGAAATGTATAGATTACATATCGTCCAAACTTGCTGGCTTCCGTCGGATCTACGAGGACGCAATGATTCATAGCCCTGCTTTAGGCGAATCACTCTATTATCTAAATATTATCATCGCTTCCAACGAAAAGAATACTTGGATTGTCCCCTCCTATGATGTTGTCATTGCTAACGGTAGTATCGGTATTTACAGGATCAAGGAGGTTGATAAAATTATCGAAACTGTTAAAAAGGATCTTACGAAAATAGTTCGTGCCGAGAAAGATAGGGTACTCATTTATAGGATGAATGACCTTATCGAGCAGAAGAAGGCTAAACAAATTCTTCATCATTTGTTGAAA
Organism: Desulfurococcales archaeon; assembly: GCA_027022365.1. Classification (GTDB taxonomy): domain Archaea; phylum Thermoproteota; class Thermoprotei_A; order Sulfolobales; family Desulfurococcaceae; genus JAADCY01. Next base: position 36,776 of record JALVYU010000011.1, read on the forward strand.
AAATATGGTCTTAACAAGGATGTCGAGACAAAAATAGATAGGTTCATAGGGAGGCTCTATGAGTAGTGAAGAGGAATGTTTCAACCGTAGAAATGTCTATGCTCTTAGCGCTACAAGCTTATTAACCGATATCAGTAGCGAGTCCGTCTATGCAGTTCTTCCTTTCTATATCTTATCGCTTGGATACGGTAGGGATATAATAGGTTTTGTAGAAGGTCTTGGAGGATTTCTTGATAGCTTAATGCGGCTTATAAGTGGAAAACTAGCTGATCGTGTTGGGAAGTATAAGTTGCTCGCGACAACAGGTTATTTAATATCATCGGTTTCTAAGCCTTTCTTCGCTTTTACGAGTTCCTGGCCGATCATAGCACTCATCAGAGCTATTGATCGCATCGGGAAAGGGATCAGGACATCCCCACGCGACGCACTATTATCTTTTAGCACGTCTCCAAAATACAGAGGTAAAGCCTTTGGACTACATCGGAGCCTAGATACACTGGGTGCCATAATAGGTCCTCTGTTTGCATTCTTTATACTGCCGTTCCTAGGATTCGGTGGAGTCTTCATATTAAGCCTCGCCCCTGGGCTATTAGCGGTTCTCCTCATAGCAGCGATTGTCTCAGAGAAGGAACTATGTCTACGGAGTGAAGAGAGGAAGAAGTCGAGGACGGTGATTGCTGGCAAACTCCCAAGAGAATATTGGTTCTTCCTCTTGTCCGTGGGGATGTCTGGATTGTCGGGTTTTGGCCAAGCATTTCTTCTGATCAGATCAGTTGAGCTCGGCTGGAGCAAGGAATACAGTTTATTCTTCCTGATGATCTCTAATACTGTGTATGCCTTAACTGCTTATCCGGTAGGGCTTATCAGTGATAAGATGGGGGCTAGAAGAAAGTATCTTTATCCAATAGTTTTCATCCTTACATTCGTGACGGGAGTATTCCTAGCGATAATACAGTCTCCCTCCATGGCAATAATATCATTCATCATGCTCGGACTATACATGGCATTCAACGACACACTTAGACGTATAATCACTGGCCTTCTTCTACCAGTTAGGACACGTGGAACTGGTTATGGATACATGCATGGAATACATGGTTTAGCATATCTGGTCGGGAATACTATTCTCGGAAAACTGTATCAGATGTATGGAGCCACCATAGCGTTCACTTACATGTCATTAACGGCACTGATCGGCTTTGTCACGGCGACATTGTTCTTAGTGGGGTTCTGGCGCTCAATTCTTAACTAGACAGGAGCCATTATTAATTGAATAGGTGGTGCGAATGGTCACGAGCATGAAAGGCAAGCACTTCTTGACGTTAGCCGATTTCACACGTGAAGAACTAGAATTCATGCTAGACACTGCGAAAATGCTTAAAGAAAGATACTTGGCCGGAGAAAGGATCATACCGATACTAAGGGGGAGGCACCTAGCCCTCCTCTTTGAAAAACCTAGCACCCGTACAAGAATAAGCTTCGAAACAGCGATGCTTGAACTAGGTGGTGACGCCTTATATCTGAACTGGAGAGACCTACAGTTAGGGAGAGGAGAAACGATCGAGGACACTGCGAGAGTCTTGTCGCGATACGTAGACGGCATAATGGCTCGCGTATACGAGCACGAAAAACTCGTCAAACTAGCACAGTATAGCCGTGTCCCTGTGATCAACGGTCTTAGCGATCTGCTCCACCCGGCACAGGCATTGACTGATATCTACACTATAATGGAGAAGAAAGGCACAGATCTCAGGAAGCTCAAAATAGTGTTCGTTGGTGATGGGAGAGACAACGTGTTACATAGCCTCATGCTGGGAATAGGTATCCTGGGCGGGAAGATAATAATAGCTAGTCCCGAGGGATACGAACCCGATCCGAAAGTCGTGAAGATGTTCGAGGAAACAGCAGCACCTAACGGCGGTGAATACGAGATCATAAGGGATCCCGTCGAAGCCGTCAAGGGAGCCGATGTCGTATATACTGATGTCTGGGTGAGCATGGGCCAAGAATCGATCAAGGAGAAGAAAATACGTGATCTGAGCCCATACCAGGTTAACAAGGAGCTCATGAGCTATGCAAAGCCGGATGCCATATTCATGCACTGTCTGCCAGCGCATAGAGGACAAGAAGTGACCGATGAAGTAATTGATGGCAAATGGAGCGTGGTATGGGATCAGGCAGAGAACAGGAAACATGTACAGAAAGCCATACTCGCGCTCCTAATACCTTGAAACACCCGGTCCAAACACATTGATAGGACGCGATCAGGATAATACCATACAATATTTTTATATTCTATCAGACATACCCTTGAAACCCAGAGATAAACCTAGCATTAACCACAGGTTTGTTTATTACTTTGCTTATGGGGGAAAAGAATGTCGCAAGAATTCGAAAAACTCATTACCAAGATCTATGAAGCCCTGGATAAAAGGCCCGGTCTTTCAAAAATCCTGACCGCAGTGCTCCTCACGGTTTTCGCCGGAATAGGAATATATCTGCGCGCACTACCGGCGATCAAATGGGGTTTAGAGCTCCACGCCAACGACCCATGGATCGAGTACTGGCAGACAAACTACACCTATTATCATGGTCTGCTCAGCTGGTACACGCTGACCCCGTCCAACCCCGCCACTCATCTATTCTGGTATCCATGGGGAAGGAATTTCCTACTATCTGCTTATCCGGGCATACCGATATGGACAGCGCTGACATACTATGTTGTGGGCGCCCTGGGGATCACGGTCAAGGCATGGGTTGCGCTACAACCACTAGTATTTGCCGGATTCACGTTCGTAACGTTGTTCTTCGCTGTGAGAGAGATCATGGATGGGAGTAACGTAGCTGGGCTCATGGCAGCCCTTCTCTATGCTTTGGTTCCAGCGGCAAGTGATAGAACGATCGTGGGGTTCGTGGAGAAGGAAGGCGTTGCGATGGCTATGGTCTTCCTGTTCATATACTTCTACTCGAGACTGATGAAGACATATAAGCGTAAAGACGTCGATGTAAAGAAAAAGATGATTTACCTCATACTAGCTGCTCTAAGTATGGCGTCGGTTGGCTGGTTCTGGGGTGGATTCCTCTACGTGTGGATGGGGCTGATAGTATTCATGATCCTATACCCCTTGTTCGCGCCGAAGGAGATAACACCGAGATTCCTTAAATACAATATAGCGCTCATATTATTGTCTCTCATTCTATCCTTTGCGGCGCCAACCGTGCCAGAAGCACTGGGTTTCTTCCCTAGATTCAATCCCAAGGGTATAGGCGTACTGGCTCTAGCATCCCTGGTTCTCCCCATCATATACTATGTGCTCGGTAATAGCAAATACTTCAAGAAGAAAATACTGACTCCAGCACGTTACTTCCTAATATTATTCTTCGGAGTAATAGCCGGCGTAGTATTAGCGGTTAAAGGCATAATACCCGTCAGCGGCAGACTCGCATGGGCGCTGGGTCTGCGATTCGTACACGTGTCTCCGCTCGTAGAGAGTGTTGCAGAGCAACAGCCAGCACTAGTTGCGAAGGGATTGACCGGTCTCTTTACTGCTTGGGGTACCGGTATCTATGCCTTATTCTTCGTGTCACCACTGATCCTCGCAATAATCGGTGCTTTCTATCTCCTGTATAAGGGCCGCGCCGACAGAGTCTATCTGGCGCTGGCTTTCTTGATAGCGTTTTACGCATATATGAACGCGACATATTTTGAGGCCACAGCCGCTACCTATGGCCTAGCGGTTGCGGGCTGTTTCCTCGGCTGGCTCTTCCAGAAGTTCCTGCCGAGCAGGAAAGAAATAATGGAGCGTAAGAGGGGAAGAGTTAGCTTCAGACATAAGTCCTCGGCAAGGATCATAGCATTCGTATTCGTCGTCCTAGCACTAATAAACTTGGCAGCAGCTGGCGCGGTCACATACAATAGCCATATTAGGATGGTACCATCAATTATGGCGGGTGGTGCTCCAGTTAATGCTCGTACCAATGCATGGTATGATACCCTGAAATTCCTAGAGAAAAACACGGCAAGAGATGCACTCATAGTGGCGTGGTGGGACTACGGATACTGGATAAGTGTTGGAGCGCATAGAGCAACCCTTGCAGACGGCGCGACACTGAATGGTACACAGATATCCCTACTAGCAAAAATATTGACGGCATATAATGAGACCGAAGCTGTCAAGATATTAAAAGAGCTCAAAGCACCTGAGAACCAGACCTATATACTTGTCTTCGATGTCTTCCGCTTCATACCGGGCAAGAACAACACTATTACAGTGGTGCCAATTGTTGGCGGGGGAACATTTGTGGGCCTTGTTGATCTACCGAAGAGCTACTGGATGGTGAGGATAGCGCGTGAGGATGTATCTAAGTACTTCTACCTCTACATTGTGCAGAGCCAGCGCCTAGCGTTTCTATCGCCCAGATTCGATGAGCCAAACAAGCTACCACTTATCTATAAGATAATGGTGGACGGTATACTTTATCTCAACTACGAGGACAAGAACCATACTTACTATTTCGTATGGTATACAGGTAATGTCCAGCCAGTATCGCCAGAGTACCAGTTGTTCGCCGAAAGGGTCGGGATAAAGTACCAGGTAACAGTTACTTCGACAAGGACGCTATCATTCATTGACAGGCCGCAGTTCAAGTATTTCGAGCCATATAAGGTTATTGCAGAGCCTTATCAAGGTCTCCCAGGATATTATGAGGTAATATTCATATACAAGGCGGTCTTCTCGGGAGTAAACCGGTCAACAACTGGTTAATAGCCCCTATATTTTTAACCATTCCATTGCCGATTTCATTACTGGTGTATTTACATGATTTTCCGAAGAAGAAAAATAGATCCTTATAGAGAAGGCATTCAAGCCCTTTACTCCGTCAAATTAGGGATGAGCAAGATCGAGGCTTTACTCGATAGGATTAAGAATCGCCGTCACCGCATGATGGAGGTTGCGGCAGAGCTTCAGATGCGTGGAGAAACATTTCTAGCAAAGAAATATGCGGAAGAAATAGCTAAGCTTGATAAGATATCTGCTCGTCTACAAATGATCCACCTTGTCCTAGAAAAAGTGGCTTTAAGCCTAGAGTACGCGATGACCGTTCATAATTTCCAAGGGATAGCAAAAGAGGTGCTCGAGATAACAAGGGATCTCAAGAAATTGCCTGAATCAACTATTCCGGATATGGGTCTTATGCTTTATAATCTCGAGGAATCATTGAAAGCTATAGCTAACTCAGGGGCTAATGTCCCGGATTATAGCTTGATAGATATGTCGCCATCAACGGACGAGAATACTGAGAAGATACTCAAGGAAGCCAGGGAGATATTGAAGTCAAGACTGACAGTTGATGCAGCCTAGACAAGGCCTTTTCTCCTTCGATTCCTCCTTATGTGCTCATGTAACACTTCCTCGCTTAAATAGTACCTGTGCCTAGGTATACCAACCGATACCATGTATACTGGCTGAACTCCCTCTCTGATACCAGCGGCTTCTCCTAGTTCATCGTCATAGAAAGCACCTATGGCGACCGCGCCGAGGCCGAGTGCTGTTGCCTCCAAATAGATGTTCTGGGCACAATGACCTGCCTCTAGTATAACATATCTGATCCCGCGTTCGCCATAGTATCGTGTTGTCCGCTCATAATCTGCGGCTATGACGATGTTAGCCTTGGCCTGGAGGACCCATTTCTGCGAGAGACAAGCCCTATAGATCTCCTCCTTGATATGGCCCGGCTTAACATATGCAAGGACATGGTACTGTGGCAGATATCTATATGACCCAGGCTCCAAGAACTCGCCATTACCTAGCTCGACATCTTCTGTCCCAACAACGAGATATAGTTCTAACGGATAAGTAGCGCCGGCACTCGGGCATGTCAAGAATCCTTTGGTAGGCATCGACAAGCCGTAGGCGGCCCACAGTAGTTGGGAAACATCACTAATGCTGAGCGGTTCATCCCTGAAGCTTCTATGACTCCTCCTATAAGCGAGCGCTTGTTCGACGCTGAGAACACCCGATCTTATCCTTGGCAGGGGAAGTGTGATCATAGACACTGCCATCAATCCTCTTAGAATAACCGATTATGATTTCTTCATACAATTTTTGTCTCGAAGCACAGGTATTTATACAGATATGGATCAGAACACGAGCGTGTAGCGTCTCTCTTCTCTGAGAATAGCGAGTTTGATCCCTAGACTCCTAAGCATTTGTTTCACTTTTTCCGGTATCTTGTTTATTATGAAGGAAGGCCCCGTAATGATTATCTCATCATAGATTCCATTACTGGATAGCAGAGCAGATCCTATGGCGTAAGCCAGGTTCTTTAGCTGTGTTGCCTGGTCAGTCCCTGGATCGATCACCCATACAGCCGTCTTTTTTCCGTTATCGGCGACTATATCCGGAGTTAGTGGTTTTCTGTGTTGGAGTATGATCTGGACTTTATAGCCCTTGTTCTCCAGTATCTCGGATATCTGGGATAATACTAGTTTTCTCGTGGGGAGATAATGGTGGGGTTCAAGGTATTTCTCCAGGGGGCCATGAATATCTGGGTCGTAAAGAGTATATCTCCCCCTACTGATTCTGAAAAGGAATAGTTTCTCTGGATCCTTATACCTATCTTTACTATTGCTGTTCACTGTAACTAGATCTACTTCGAAATCTAGGCTTGTCTCAGGTCTCGATGGGTCAATGTTTTTCTTGGCGAACATGGTTAGTTCTTTCCTCGTGAAGGAGGTCTTACCCTTCTTCGTCAGTTCCTCCGCTGCTTTTTTCAGCACCATCCATGTCGGTAGCTTACTTGTTTCCATGACTATTCCCCAGTAAAGTATAGGGGGTATTAGGCCAAATATATAAGTTACGATATAAGGCAGAGAAGTAAGGAGTGATGAAAAAATGGTAAGAGGAAACACTACTGTTTTTCTTTGGGGGGTTATCTATAAGAGTTAATTACTGTTTTTATCCGAGGCAAGTAGCTCGACTATTCTATCAGCAAGTCCCCGGAGGGCTTTTGCAGCTTCTCCCTCAGGATATTCTACTAGGTATGGTTTCTTCTTATCGAGTGCTTCTCCGATGTACGGGTCTAGGGGTATCTTGGCCAGTAATCTAGTACCATATTTCTTCGCCAGATCTTCGCCTGTGCTCTTACCTAGGAGCTGGTATATGGAACCACACTTTGGGCACTTGAAATAGCTCATGTTCTCGACTATTCCTAGAAGCGGTATATTGTTCTTTATGATGAAGTTTATGGCCTTTGCGACTATTACCTCGGACAATATGCTTGGGGCAGTAACAACTATTGCGCCGTCGAGATCGCTTATTGTCTGTACTATCGTTATAGCCTCGTCACCGGTCCCCGGAGGTAGATCTATTACTAAGAAGTCGTTCTCTCCCCAATTCACCTTGGCTAGTAGCTCGGTAATAGCCCGGGATTTAAGAGGGCCTCTCCACACGATCGGAGTATCTGGGGTATCGAGCATCATGTTTATCGCAACAACCTTGACTCCCAGCGGTCCTGGCACGGGCTCTATTCCGTAGGGGCCAGCGTAGTGTCGCGCATCCTCGAGGCCCAGAACCGTGGGTATTGATGAACCATGGATGTCCGCGTCGAATATGGCTACTCTATATCCTTTCTCTGCGAGTGCAAGGCTGAGCATTGATGAGATAAAAGTTTTTCCGACACCGCCTTTGCCGCTGAGAACCATTATTTTGTACTTGGTCTTACCTAGCCTTTCACGTGCCTCGTTTATTGTCTTAAAGATAGGAGTAGGTGCTCGAGGCTTCATAGTGTAGTTTTGCGACATATTTGGCTCACCCAGATAAGCAGTAATGATCATAGCTTGAGACAACTTTATTGTAAGAGGCAATTATTAATCTAACTAGCATCAAGATATAGTCAAGTATATGGTGCCTTATCCAGGTGAGCGTATTCATGAAAGTGTGCTGTAGAGCTCCTGGAAAGACGATATGGTTCGGAGAACATTTTGTGGTGAAAGGCATCCCAGCTATAGCGAGTAGTGTCGACCTATATGTTAGGACTTATGTCGAGCCATGTAAAGACGACAAGATAAAGTTTTGGTCAAAGTCGCTCGAGAAGGGATTCATATATGGAGAGAAAGAACCCGACGAAAAACTTCTCCCGTTTAAGCGTATCCTTGATCTTATCAGTAATAGGTATGGAGAACTCCCTAGTATGAAGATTACCATCGACTCGGACATACCAATATCATATGGGCTTGGCTCATCAGCTGCTTCGAGCATAAGCTTTGCCGCCGCAGTACTCAAGTACATTGGGGAAGAACCTACAACAGCCCTTATTAAGGAGCTGTCAATGGAGGCCGAAAAAATAGTGCATGGGAAACCAAGCGGTATAGACACAGCGATCTCTCTGCACGGCGGCTTCATATATTATCTGGGCCCACACGACATAAGGCCACTAAACGCCAAGTGGATCGACGAATATACTCTCCTCGTCATCGGTACTGGAATAACACGTAATACCGGATTAGTTGTCAGGAAAGTACTCGAGAGATACGAGCGTTTCCCAACCATTATGAAAAGAATATATGATGCAGCAAAAGAGATATCCTTGATCGCTAAATCCCTCACGACTATTGGTGAATGGGATAAAATAGGAGAGCTAATGAACATAAACCACGGTCTCTTAGTCTCTATAGGTGTAGCAATACCTGAAACTGAGAGAATAATACACAATAGCCTCAGACTAGGGGCGCTTGGAGCGAAGATAAGTGGTGCAGGTTTGGGAGGAATAGTGATCGTGCTGTCGAGGAAGAAGGACAAAGACATAATAGTCAATGGATTAATGAGCTTCTCAAACGAGATAATCGAGGTAAAACCAGGAGTACCCGGATTGGAGTGCTCAGTCAAAAATTGATTGAAGCACTGATTAGGAAAAAGTATTGTTCAAACATAAATATTCCCCCTACCTATATTAGGTGCGGGGATGAAGAATAGTTACTCGGCGGAAAAGATGAAGAGACTCCCATGGGCTGACCTGGTTTGAATAAGAAGAAACAAGAACTCGCAAACAAAACGGTGCTCCGTACAATAAATGATATTATCTCTAGCTATACACAGAAGATCTATGAGTATAACAACATCGTCCGAAAGAAAGGTTACTATCTGAAACCTGTGCACATAGTGGTGAAGAAACGAAAAGATGGGACAAGAGTCAAATACTACTATTATGGACGCTACTGGTACAGGATCGAGATACGTAAGAACGGCTCTTCTCAAATTAAATGGATATATCTAGGCAAAGAAAAACCCGATAAAGACCTCCCCGATCCGCCTGAGAACCCGCTGGAGGGACTAGTTGTGAGAGTAGATAATGAAGGAGTAAGCCTAAACAAGTCCTTGCACGAGATACGAAGACTCGTAAAGGAACTTGCGGAAAAAGAAGAATAACCGTGTTTTAACGGTCATCCATAAAATACGTCACCGTGAAGATAATAATAATAATTTAGTGGGAAGACTAGTGATTAGCCTTGGACAACACTATCCTGATAAAGAATGCAAAATACATAATTACTCCCGACGAAGGAGGCGATAGAACATATATTCTTCGTGATAAAGATATTCTTATAGAGAACGGTGTAATCATATGTATTTCTAGTTCATGTAGTGAATTCTCTCCTCGCGGAACCATCAGAATAAATGCAGATAAACACGTGGTAATGCCGGCTATGATTAACTGCCACACGCATGCAGCCATGAAAATATTCAAGGGCAGTCTTCCAGACAAGGAGTTTTGGGAATGGCTGGACAAGATCGTCAAAATAGAAGAAAAGGTCATTACTAAGGAACTAGTGTATCAGGGATCTAAACTAGCTTCTATTGAAATGTTATTGAATGGAATCATAGGCTTTATTGACATGTACTATTATCCAGACGAGACCGTCAAGGCCGCATCAGAGTATGGGTTGCTTGTTAGGACAGGGCCATACAGGCCGGATAATGCATATGCGGTACTGTCGATCATAAAAAATTATCCTAACGGATATCCGCTCATAAACATTCATAGCCTGTACAAGAACGATCCAGAAATTATTGATAAAATGTACGCATTAGCCGAAGAACATGGTTTACCCATCCACATACATGTCTCCGAGACACGTAGAGAAGTGTATCTTATACGTCGGGAGACGGGGAAATGGCCTATACAGTACATGTATAGTAATGGGTGGTTAAACGAGAATGTTATACTTGTGCATCTTAACTGGGTTCTAAGCTCGGAGATTCCTTTGATCAAAGAAAAGAACACTAAGGTCGTGAATTGTCCGCACTCAGCAATGAGGCTCGCAGAGGCCGGTTTCTGTCCGGTGTACGAAATACTTCGTGAAGGCATTATTCTCGGCGCGGGTACGGATGGATCTAGCGGTGACAGATACAATTTGTTGGACGAGATCAGAATGATGCTTCTCTTATACCGTCATAATTACTGGGATACAAGGCTTAAACTCCCATATCTCTTCTCTAAGATCACGACCAACTCCTACAAGATCTTTGGTATCAAGGGTGGCGTGATAAAACCGGGTTGGCCAGCGCATTTGTCCCTGTTCAAAATAGACAATATCCGGCATAGACCCTTAGGTACTAGTAACTTGTTGGCAAGCCTTATATTGGGTGGCGGTGCTGAAGCCGACTATGTAATGATAAATGGAGGTTTAGTCCTCACTCCTGAGATGAAGACCAAACTTTACACTGATGCGGAGATAGTGTCGGATGAGATTGAGGAAAAACTGATGAGGATCATAGATTACTATGAAGGTGTGCCAATTGAACGAAAAACAATATAGAAAACTAGCTATAGCCGCTGTTATAGCGACTTTCACGGCATTTATATCATCTATTATAGCATATGTTCGTGGTTACGGTAGAATTTATGCTGGCTACGCGTTTTTCTGGCTATTAATGTTCCTGCTAGACTTGTACTTGCTGAAACACCCGCCAGAACTGAGATCAGAAGGAATTGATTGCAAATATCTTGAGGAGCTAGCCCGTATAATAGCTGGTCTGGAAGACAAGTATAGTATGGCTAAGAAAGCATCAAGGATGCTTAGCGAAGGCCTCACAGACAAGATCAGGGCTATCTGTGGAGATAATACACTATCACTACTGAACCGACTATTGGAGGGCGATGAAAGTATTAGGGAAAAACTTATTGAAGCACTGGATAACTGTTATGCTACTCGTTGTCGTGAAGCGAGATAATCCATCGCATCCTTGCGTGTTTGAGAACAGGGATTAGCTTCCTTGCATCATAAACGCTCTCCTTATCAATGCTGATCTCCACGTATCCAGGCCTTGGACCTAGATCAATTATCCTATAGCCGTAAGGGCTAAATACACCGCTTCGACCAACATATTTTTCACCGCTATGGCTCGACAATATGATATAAATAGTGTTTTCATGGGCTCTTGTCACCAAAATATGTTCTAGGATTTCTTCTTTTAGCGGTCCTCTAACCCATCCCGCCTGTACGATCACGGATTCAGCTCCTTTCAAAGCATATGTTCTGAAGAGCTCGGGGAACCTGATATCATAACATATTGCAAACCCTGCCTTCACTCCCGCTAACTCGACTATCTGCGACGGCGACTCGCCGGGTATAAAATAATCCGATTCCCTATACCCATAAGCGTCGAATAGATGTATCTTCCTATAAACAGGCTCAATCCTTCCCGATGGGTGGATTAGAACTGTTGTGCTTCGAGATAATGGCGGTGTATCGGTTTTCTCGATAAGGTGTGCAACTATGATTGCAGAGTATTTCAGTGCCATATCAGATAGACTAGATAGATACGCACTATCTTCGAGGGGCTCAGCGATATCGTATACTCGTTCTGGTTTAAGTGATAATACATCCGCCATAGAGTACTCGGGGAGAACAACTATATCTGCCATATTGTAGCTACGATCAAGTATTTCTCCCGTGATCTTCAAGTTCTCTATGGGATTTATACCGTATCCTGCCTGCAGAACACCAACTATCATTACATGTTCATCTCCATACTCTAAGAACGGCTTCTGGGTTATTTTACCCGTTCGCTATTCCTTTCTTCTTAAGCAGTAGTTTCTTGACTTCACTAGTGGTATTCTTGGTAAGGATCTCGTTTAGATCATAGACTTCTATTTTGATATCCTTAACTCTGAATTCTCCACCCCCCGTATTATATTCAAGGATAATATTGACTATAGCTTCTTTTGGTACCTCAAACTTATTAATAAGAACTTCATAGATAGCCGTATTTATCTCGCTAATCTTCGTGTTTACTTCTCTAGAACTAATCTTCTTCTCTCTATAGAGAGGCCTTAAGGAGGCATTAACTACCCTCCTAAGCTTTATGGCATAACCGCTGACCCTAACAGGCCCTGTCCTGACCACAGGCAATTTTACCATCCAAGTAAATGATTTTGTCTATGGATCATAATATTCCTTATCATGTGAGGTGAGCTTATGCCATACAAAGTGCCGAGATTAGCAGATATCAATGCCCGCTCCAAGCTTTTCAAGCATAAGAAAAAACTCTTGATTATAGGTCGTTGCGTCGAATTAGAACACCCCGATATACTTGCTCGATTCCCAAGAGAAGAATATGGAGTGCTCAGCGTATGCCTCGAGGCCGAGCATGTAAACATGGTGGGATTCAAGCTTGCCGGTATACTTGCGAGAGGTAGTTATGAAGAGGTAGCTGTCCTCACAGTTGACGGGAGTCTTCACTGCACCCAGCTACACTGGATGGTTGAGGAAACATGTAGGATCCTCGGCGATAGAGCTCCCAGTAGAAGCCATTACGTTATTTACAAAGGTAAGCTATATAGAATAGGAGAAGACGTGGTCAAGACAAGCAGGTATCTCTACAAGGTCAATAAACTCGTGTCAGGACAATAATCGCCTTACGGGTGTATATGGATTTGATGAATTCATCTGTGGAGAGGATACTGAAAGCCTTCGACCTCTCAGTAAAACGTATGCTTTCAATGAAAGGTCTTGACAGCAGGTTCATAATCCTAGGCACTGTAATGACGTATGTCTGGCTCGCCGTTATGGTGTTTATGAATATCTATGATCCCAACAACATATTCCTACAGCTAATAGGAATGATAACAGGTTTCGTGGGTCTTACCGTTATTTTTGCTTTTCAAGTAATCCTCTCCTACAGGATATGCGAACATGTAAAACTCGCGGGATATTATATCTCCTACGCCAGGGACATCATATCATTGGCCAGTAAGGAAGTCCTACAAGAATATGACGAGTTCCTAGAGGAGGCTTACCTATATAAGTGTCCACATACAGAGTACAGCCCCTTAGCACTGATCCTTGGTTATCTAGCCATACTATCCATGTACATCTATATCGCGCCTCTCTTCTATGCTGGATACTTGGCCATACTCGGTATTTTCGCATACACATTATATGATGCGGTCATAGAGCATCAAGAGATCGAGAGAAAAGTCAATAGGCTTCTCCTCAAGCTTATCGGCATGGATGATGAGACAATGTCTTTCCATGAACCGCCAGATTTTAAACCAACATATGTATTGACCACCGTGTTTACTCTAGGGCTACATTTATTCGTCTGGTTATCGTGGATTAATTCCTACCTTGATGCCCACATAGTCGACCATAGGAGAATGTATGAATTATTCAAAAAACGGTATGTCAGCATGTACTTGAGCCGGTCATGAAGCCTTAATTGTCCCAATATCATCAGGGATCTTATAGCCGGGGAGCAGCGAAGCGATCTTCTTAATACGTTCTTTGTCACGAATATATTCTATGAAGGCCTTCACATACTCCTTGTCTAACCTATTCTTGTGTATTAGGAAGTCGTATTCCTCCCACGCCAATGGTATGAAATCTAATCCGTAGAGGTAGGCTGCAGCCTCTATCGCTATGCCTGCATCTGCTCTTCCATGCTTTACTGCGGCGGCGACAGCCGTGTGTGTTTTCACCTCATAGGTGTAGCCGTTGATCATCTTTTTAACATCGTCAAAACTCAACCCTTTCTTCTCAGCTACTCTGTGGAGAAGGATATCCAGGAGAACTCTGGCGCCTGCCCCCCTTGTCCTGTTGACTATTCTGATATCATTTCTTAGGAAATCCTCTATGCTGTGTATGTTTTTCGGATTGCCTTCCTGGACGACTATACCTATCTTTCTATCATATCCTCTAATGATGACTGCTTTACCCTTCAAACCATATTTGTCTAGGAACGGTGTATTGTATTTCCCTGTTTCCTTATCGAGAAGATGTGTGGGCGCTATATCGGCCTCACCTCTGATAACGGCTTTCCAACCTCCCGTGCTCCCCGTCACGATCACTCTAGAAATACTTCTTAATCCTGATTCGGCGAGAATACGGTGGATCAACATGTCGTTGCTACCTATAATGTTTAGTTTACTGAATCCTCTCGTCTCATCGAATAACTCCACAGTAACTTCTTCATCTTCTATCAGTAGATCTCTATCTTCAGGTAAGACCACGTATCCATCACTATTGTATAGAGGCGATATCGCACCGCTCCTCATAGAGACGGGGTAGGCCGTTAATCCTTTCTCTGACTCGACGAGTGCAACGGGCAGTAGCCATGTCTTGCCTAGGGGTTTCTTGACCCTATAGGGAAGCCTAGCCTTTAGCCTGTATGTTCTTGTCCTCTTTAAGCCAAGCATAGACGCCACTATGGGCCTGACTATCACGTTGAATATCATAAAGCATGACAAAGGAAACCCGGGAAGACCGAACAATAATTTATTCTTGGCGACAGCAACAACTGTTGGTTTTCCGGGCTTTACCTTGAGGCCATGTATAATTATTCCAGGCTCACCCATGTTCTCGAACACCCTATAAACCAGGTCTCCCACCCCAGCGCTTGTTCCCCCACTGGTTATGACTATATCTGCCCATCTCAGCGCGTCATCAATCGCATCGTATACTTCATCGTAGTCGTCGGGGAGATGGCCCATGAACCTTGCGTCCGCCCCTATTTGTTTGAGTCCTGATGTGATGAGCTGGCCGTTAACATCATAGACTTTTCCCGGGCTTAGCTTCTTCCAGGGCTCTATGACCTCGTCACCGGTCGAGAAAACCGCTATCTTTGGGGGGATGTAGGTCTTTATCCTGGTTATTCCCAGACCTGCGAGTAAACCTATCTCTCTGAATCCTAGTCTTGTGCCCGCCTCGAGGACGAGGTCTCCGAACGATATATCGTTTCCTGTTGAAGAGATGTTTTCTCCAGGTACGACGCTCCTATATATCTCGACCTCATCGTTAAGCCTACGCGTGTACTCGACCATGACAACAGCGTCTGCCCCTCGCGGGATCATCGCGCCCGTCGCTATCTCAGCCGTTTCTCTTGGACCTATGCTTATATCGGGGTGTTGGCCAGGCTTAACTACACCTACTATTTTCAAGCGCATTGGATGAAGATCGTCCGCCCCTGCAAGATCCTCGGATCGCACCGCGTACCCGTCGACTAGACTTCTGTCAAAAGGAGGGTGATCGATGGGTGAATATATGTCTTCGGCCAATACTCTTCCTAGAGCCTCCGTTATATTTACCTCCTCTATACCGAGCGGTTTGAGCGGATAGTATCGCTCTATAATCTTCATGGCATCATTGAGAGACACTAGTTTATGGAAAATCCTTCTCTCCGGCACTTCCAAAGCACCTTGACAAGCCTTGATATAAAGTCCATGTTACCTGTAGATAAAATATCCAGTTTATACCGTTTTTATTATACTGTGGCAGAATGGTGGCTTGTTAATGGAAGTGGATAAGCTCGTTGATTATGGTCTTCCAAACACTGTTGTCGAGGTATTGAAGAAACGAGGAATCAAGAGCTTGAATCCCGTGCAGGCAGAGGCTGTTAAGAAAGGATTATTGTCCGGCGAGAACTTGGTCGTAGCATCGCCTACCGCCAGCGGTAAAACCCTTATCGGCGAACTAGCTCTTGTCAAGGCCGCTCTCGAGGATGGTATGGGTCTTTATCTTGTCCCATTAAGGGCTCTTGCATCGGAGAAGTATGATGAGTTCAAGAACTGGCAAGAACTAGGCCTCAAAATAGGGATCTCTACTGGCGACTATGAATCCCCGGGCGAGTATCTAGCCAGATACAATATCGTTGTAGCTACTTATGAGAGATTCGATAGCTTGCTACGGCTTAGGCCGCGTTGGCTCAACAGGATTAGAACCATTGTTGTTGACGAGCTACACATGATCGGCGATCCCGAAAGAGGCCCCGTCCTGGAAATGATTATCGCGAGACTAAGGAATACAGGTGTCCAAATAGTCGGGCTATCCGCAACGATCAGTAATGCGGATGTACTGGCCGAATGGCTGGAAGGAGAATTGGTAAGAAGTGATTGGAGACCGGTAAAGCTGGTTGAGGGAGCCTTTGACAGAAGGCGTCACACAATAGTATTCGTTGATGGTAGGAAAGAGAAGGTGGTACATCGCCTGGG
Organism: Desulfurococcales archaeon; assembly: GCA_027022365.1. GTDB lineage: Archaea > Thermoproteota > Thermoprotei_A > Sulfolobales > Desulfurococcaceae > JAADCY01. Next base: position 53,267 of record JALVYU010000011.1, read on the forward strand.
CTCCTCTGCTCTCTCGATAGCACTACATAGTGTTGAGCATGGAATACAGGTACTGGTATTTGTAAATAATAGAAGGAAAGCAGAAGAATGGGCTTTCAGGCTTTCCGAGCACATGAAGATATTAGTGCACCTAATCGATAAGAACAAGCTCGAAGAACTGCTTTTAAGGCTCAGCGAGTCTCCAAGCAGGAAAGAACGGGAAATGCTCGAGAAACTACTTAGGAAAGGCGTTGCTTATCACCATGCGGGATTGACGAGTATTGCGAGGAAAGTAGTCGAGGAAGCATTTAGAGAAAAAATAGTCAAGGCGGTCTTCGCCACACCTACGCTCGCAGCAGGTGTTAACCTGCCTGCACGCAGGGTGCTTGTCTCGATCAAAAGATATGATCCGTATAGGAGGAGAATGGTTGGAATACCTGTTTTCGAGTACAAGCAAATGGCTGGTAGAGCTGGTAGGCCTATGTATGATGATATAGGTGAGGCGATTATCTATGATGCAACCAGTATCTCAGAAGCAGCCAAATATATCAGGGGAGAACCCGAGCCCGTAGTTAGTAGGCTAAATAATGAAAGGAGCCTAAGAATACACACGCTCTCACTGATCGCTACAGGCCAAGCACAGAGCATAAAGGAGCTCATCAAAGTATACAGGGAGACACTATTCTTCAAACAATACGGTAGTACAAGATATCTCGAAAACCTACTGGATAATATAGTCGATGAGCTCATCGACTGGGACATGGTAAGATATAGGTCGGGAATACTGGAGCCTACGAGGATCGGTACATTAACAGCCATAACATACCTCGACCCATTATCAGTACATAGGTATCTCTCGCTCGTGAAAGATGGGGCAGGCGCATTCTATCTATTACACCTCATAGCATACACACCGGACTATTTACGGAGCAAACCATATATCAACTATAAGGTGGTAGATTACCTAGAGCCTGAAGCCTGGGATCTCGCTGAAGAAGGAGTGATACCAGAGCCTCCTCAAGACGAGTTCGACTACCAGCTATGGCTACAAGCCTTTGTACAGGCAAAGATGCTTCACGACTGGATAAACGAGGTGTCAGAAGACAATATAGTCTCAAAATATGGTGTAGGGCCAGGCGACATATACTCGGCTAGAGACACGGCTGCATGGATCGCTTCGGGGCTTTCAAGGATTGAGCGCCAAAGAAATCCCGACATCGCGGATAAGCTCGAGAAACTAAGTATGAGGCTAGAATACGGAGTTAAAGAGGATGCGCTAGAACTCGTAAAGATAGAAGGTATAGGCAGAGTAAGAGCACGCATACTTCTCAGCCACGGTATAAGGAGTATAAGAGATCTAGCGAAGATGACCGTAGAGGAACTATCCAAGCTCCCTACCTTCGGCCCCAAGATCTCTGAAACCGTTATACGAGAGGCTAAAGCCAGAGTAGAGGTACATGACTAGTATGATTAGTTTTTATATACTCATCACGATGAATAAGATGTTAATGCAAGGTGAACATTTATGTCATCTACATGGAATATGCTGGTGAATGCCTTCACTAACATGGTCATAGAAATAATCAACTATTTGCCGAAGATAATAGCTGCCATAATAATCATACTCATAGGATACATGATCGGCTACCTCGTCAAAAAAGGAACTAAGGCCCTCATAGATAAACTGCTATCTGGCGTCATCAAGAAGACAAGGATTGGGCAGAGCATGATCGAGTCAGGCGTAGATCTAGGCAGTCTTGTAGGCAATGTCCTCCTTGCACTGATCATTGCGTTGTCAGTTCTCGTATCCGTGACAATACTGGGTTTCACGGGCTATGTTGGATCAATAATTGTGTTGGCTGCCCAGATAATATTCAAAATAGTTGCCGGTCTATCGATAATTGTGATCGGTATACCTGTTATCCTAGTTCTTTCAGAATATATTGCAATGTTCTTCAGTAAAATGTTCCGCGAAAAACATGATCTAATGACTGAGCTTATATACGATGTATCAGTTCTTGTTCTATCGATATTCATATTATCGGTAGCTATTGACGTTATGTTCAACTACTCACTACTTCTCAACTATTTGATCACCTCTGCACCCGCCTTCATAGGGGCCGCCATAATCCTCATCATAGGCTATGTTATTGGAGATACTATTGGTAAGATAGTAAACCGTATAGTGAGCCAGATCCTAGATAGGCCTCTCGAAGCAACCGATATAGGACGTACGATCAAGAATATGAACATTAATATATCTGATCTAATAGGGGGCCTTACAAAGGCATTCATAATAGTGGTAGCGATCGTTGCAGCAGTCGAGATAATGAATATAGGCGGCCTAACAGGACAGCTGGTATACCAGGTGGCCGTCTACCTGCCCAAGCTAATCGGAGGCATAACCGTTCTAACGCTAGGACTAATACTCAGTATTGGGTTAGCAAGGTACATTGGTAAATTCCTCCAAAAAGCCTTCAGTAACGGGTTCGAGGATGTAGCGAAACTCGTGGAGAACCTGATCCTGCTAGGTCTAACAGCAGTAGTTATAACTATCGCTCTAAACATACTCATGCTTCAAGGATCACTCATATACCCGCTAATACTAGGCATACTAGTCATAGCCTCCGGCATCTATATTGCTGGGGTCGCCGGCAAGATACTGGCAAAGATCCATCCCACCTATAAGTACACGGTGCCACTTATCGAAACCATGATAATACTTTCGTTTTCAATAATCGGTATCGCCGGGATATTTGCAGAATACACTGGAGCCGTTGATGTTATAAAGAACATATCGTGGGGAATAGCCATAGCATTTGCCGCATTACTAGTACCAATAATATTCCACTACACGAGGCTGGCTTGGAGAACAGTACCCGAAGAGGAAGAAAAGCGAAATAATCAATGAGGATGCACGTGTATCATGATAAGAAAAACGGTCATCCTCGACCTCTATACGGATGAGCCGGCTGGCCTGGGTGTTCCCCCATATATTAATACATGGCCCAGGCTAGTTGCTGGAGCTATATGGTTGGAGAACAAAGACGTAGACATAAGATATTACACTATTGACGAAGTTCGGCATAACATGGATTCATTCATTAGGCAGGCCGACGCATCTGATATGCTAGTAGTTATAGGAGGCGTAGAGGTTCCCGGTAAATATATTGGGGGGAGGCCAGGCACCATCGATGAAGTTGAAAGAATACTAACATTAATAACCAAACCCTTGAAGATACTGGTAGGCCCGGCGGCACGTCATGGCTTCGGCTCTGGCGGAGGCACAATAGCCTCCTCAAGAAATACACTTACGAAAATATTCGATGAAATAATTGCCGGAGACCCGGAAATATTCTTCAGCGAGCTCATAAGATACGGTTTTGAAAAAGCGGACTCGAGAAAAACACGGACAAACTACGAATTAGCGGATAAGGCGTTCATTAAGGGTGCGAAGATAATAGTGATGCATCCAAACCATGGTAGGAACCTTGTTGTCGAGATAGAGACCTACAGAGGATGCCCAAGATATATTTCTGGGGGATGTAGTTTCTGCATAGAGCCTCGATGGGGTAAACCGATTCAGCGAAGCCCTAGATCAATTATTGAGGAAGTAGAAGCACTATACAGACATGGTGCAAGACATATCAGGCTCGGAAGACAACCAGACATACTCGTATATGGGAGCAAAGAGATGGGAGAGAGGGAGTTCCCCAAGCCCAACCCAGAAATACTTAGGAAACTCTTCTATGGGATAAGAAACACTGCACCGGGCATAAGGATATTACACATAGACAACGTCAACCCCGGAACAATAGTGCATCACCCAAGGGAAAGTATTGAAGCACTAAAAACAATAATAAACTACCACAGCCCGGGCGACGTTGCCGCCCTAGGAATAGAGTCATTTGACGAGAAAGTCGTTAAGGCAAACAATCTCAAGGTTTACCCCGACGAAGCAGTAAAGGCTGTCAAGATAATAAATAGAGTTGGAAAGATAAGAGGCTGGAATGGTCTCCCCCATCTTCTTCCAGGAATAAATCTTCTCTATGGATTGCCGGGTGAGACCAGGGAGACGTACAGGATAAATTATGAGTACTTAAAGAGAATATATGACAAAAATCTTCTTGTGAGAAGAATAAATATCAGACAAGTAACTGTCTTGGAGAACACGCCTCTATGGCTAAAGAGGGATACGGTTAGGAGTATACTTAGACGACACAAGGGCTTATTCAAAACTTATAGGCTCCGGATAATGAGTGAGCTTGATAAGAAGTTCCTCGAGAAAATAGTCCCATCTGGAACCATTCTTGACTATCTGTACGTTGAAAAACACGTGGGGAACCTAAGTATTGCGAGGATGCCGGGAAGCTACCCGATAACAGTTAAGATCCCGTACAGAATAGGCTTGTGGAAAATAATTTCTGCAAGAATAAGTAGTGTAGCGGCAAAAAGCGTTACAGGTAGACCCATAGGACTTAGTTACCGTGGATAATAATCTTTAACATTGTCCTCATACCTTATGATCAGTTCACCATCATTGTTTTCATCAATTATGATCTCCGGGTATTCTTCGAGCATGTTATGACCCATTGCAAGAGGATCCTGATACGCGCCTGTGTGGAGGAAGGCTACGTAGTAATCCTCGTTTTTTCCGGGAAGATGAAGAGGTATACCACGTAGAATTATCCTTTTTCCAGGGATCCCGAGTAATCTATTGTCTTCTTCGGTGAATATGTCGTCAAACCCCTCTGGAAGCTTGCTGATAAACTCGGATATCTCTCCCATCGAGTCACATGTTATATCGCTTATCGTGGCGAGTACATCTGGTCTTTTATCGAGCATGCTGCAAGGAACGATCTGGAAATATTGGTTCAGAATAACATAGTCGGGAAGTACATTGAACAACGAGAATGATAGGACATACCTTTTACTAGGGGAGGTAAGGAATCTATACAGTGGTCTACCCGTTCTAGCATTTTCTGCCAGGTCTTTTAGCGCATTGTCTTTGTCCATCAGGTAGATTTCTTTGGCCTTCCCGGCTATTTCCTCGTATATGGTTTTGATCATTCCTTCTAGGAGCTCCCTACGCTTCAGGTCTATGTTCTCCGTGAACGATAAGAGCCTATTGATGATGTTCTCGGATTCACGGGCTATTTCTGATAATTCTTTAATTGTTTTTGAAGATTGTATCTTCTCAATCAACTCTATTTCTGTTCCCAATTCTGAGATATACGGTCGTATGTCTATGACCTTGGCCACGCTGATCCTGTGGGGTGCAACTATTGCCCTGCCAGACTCAAACACTATATCGGGTGGCAGGATGCCTTGTTCCTCCGCGTGTTCCTTGAAGGTTTTAACCATTATCTCCACGTATTCGCGGAAAGTATAGTCAGGACTGTATGATGAGCCGGACAATGTAGATTCATAGTCGAAAGCAAGTCCTCCACCTGTATCGATATATCTAAGATTGGGGAGATACTTCTCCTTGAGAACAGTGTAAGTGTTTATCATTTCTGTAAACATTTTCTTCAAGGCGTCCTTGGTAACGATCTGCGAACCATAGTGGAAGTGGAGCATTATAATCTTGTCTTTGATCCATGGCTGTTTCTCTATTATCTTATAAATACTTGATAATGGTAGGCCGAACTTCGATGACAAGCCTGAACTGGACGACCATATGCTTTCTCCTCTGAACATAGGCCTAATCCTAAATCCGACCCAGATCTTGTCCCCGAGTTGTTCACGTATTTCCTCAAGTAGCTCTGCCTCTCTTATACTCTCAATATCTATGATCGCTTCACCATATGCTTCTTTGTTTTCAATAACACGTTTTAGACCCCTGAAGTCTTTCACTCCGTCAATAACTAGTAGGCCTTTAGTCTTAATGGATAATGCCTCATAGAGTTCGGGAAGCGTGCCTGCCTCCCAGCCCCACGAGTATTTCCCGCCGTATCTCTTTATACTCCTAAGGACTAGTTCGTGGTGGTTGACTTTTAATGGGTATACTGGCCTGAATTCGCCGCGGTAATTATTCTCTCTAATGTTTTTGAGGAATAAGCCTGCGATATAGTCTATCATCTCTCCTATCCATGGCAGTATCCTGATATTAGCACCCGGTAGCCCACGTTTTTTCAATAGTTCGGCTATGGACAGGGTTTTCCCCTTGATCTTAACTACTAGCTCGCCTTTTTCATTGATATCGAATAGCTGGTTGTTCAGTACCCCTTTAAGTCCGTAGAGCTCTCTGGAATTCTCTATACCCCAAACCATACCCCTTTTCCCCTGGACATCCCCTACCCTAGACTTGAAGGGTCTTGGGGGATATAGAGGTTTCCCAGAATTTTAAAGAACTGACCCATATCCAATAAATAGATGCTCGCCCGGTATTCAAAAATGGAGTGATCTCCATGGAGGACCGTGAGAGGATCGAGGCATACATAGTGAATCTGGAGAGGGCAATAAAGATACTGAAACACAAAGAGATACCAGCCAAATATAAGCCTTTACTCGAGAACGCTAAGGCCTATCTAAGTGACGCAAAATACTATCTTTCAAAAAATGATTACTTTACAGCCTTAGCATGCGTAGCTTATGGTGAAGGCCTGATCGATTCCCTCAGACACATCGGCGAAATAGATATGGATTGGAAACCATTATCCAGCCTCCTATCTAGGCCAAAAGTACTAGTTGCGGGTAGTTTCGAGATACTCCATCCAGGCCATATATACTTGTTCGAGAAGGCATGGGAATTGGGAAGAGTCTATGTGATAGTCTCTAGGGACTCTAATTTCGAGAAGTTCAAGGGGAGAAAACCAGCTATACCGGATAAATACAGGGCTGAAGTTGTTCGTTCGGTACGCTATGTCCATGAAGCTGTCTTGGGTGATGAAAAAGATTATCTGAAGCCGGTTCTCGATATATCTCCTGATATAGTATTATTAGGCCCTGATCAGTGGCCTGATAAGGCGAAGCTCGAGGACGAATTGAGGAAACGAGGCCTCGAAAAGACTAGGGTATTAAGGCTTAAGGAGCCATTCAAGGACGATGTGTGTAGGTCTTCAAAAATAATCAGACGTATCCTGGAGATACACGGGTGTGTTGATGAATAGAACTCTTAGTTCTTCTCTGCACCAAGCAGTTTCTCGAAGAGCTTCCTTCTTTCTTCCAGCTGTGCTTTATTTTTCTCAGCCTCATTGTTGGCTAGACTCGCCAGGCTCTTAAGGTCGACGTCCGGCTTATACCATGTACCAGAATTCTTTACTATGTCTGCAAGCCTCGCAACATTGTAGCCGACATTATATGAGTCGAGAACTGCTTGGTCATCCTCTGTGACATCGTCCATTGAGTGATGATATGCAATAGCCCATCCGGGGATATGTACGCCCATACTGTTTAGAACGATCATCATGTGGGCGAGCGCCAGTATTGTCCCGCTATCATTTCCCGTAGCGATTAGTCCCGCCACTTTCCCTTCGAGGAGGCTCCTGCCAGTTATGAATATCATGTTCTCCATGCTTGTGAGCCTGTCAATAAAGTTCTTCATGATACCGCTCATGCTGTACCAGTAGACAGGGGTGACCATTATGAATCCGTCGCTCTCAAGGATCTTTTTCCCTATCGTGTTGAAGTCGTCATCATTGATGATGCACGGGAATCGACAGTATTTTGTATCGTCACTAACGCATCCTAGGCACCCTTTTATCTTGTAGTCATAGAGATATATGATCTCAGGGGTTCCGCCTGCGTCCTCAACGCCCTTAGCAGCTATAGATGTGAGCTTGGTTACAGCTCCGTATTTTCGGGGAGAGCCGTGAAGTATTGTTATTCTGGCCATTTCTATCTCCCTCTTGCTTCCTTCTCAGTCCTATGGTTGATTGCGGAAATATTATTTAAATGAATTGAAAAGCCTCAGTAACGCCGACCCACTTCATAACCTATACATTTGAGGAATAATGTATAGGCTCCGACACGGGTTCGCTCATCATCGGCCACAAACTAACACTAAGATAAGTCGTGTTTAAAGTATTTTAAGGAGTTCAGTGAGCGATGTTATGCATGGCTGGGGATCCGCTGGACGGCACAAGGTTTTCCATCCATAATATATTGTTTTTAGCCCCGCTTTTCTCGCGGGCAATACATCGTTCTCGATTGAGTCGCCGATATGGACTATTCTGGCTGGATCCGCCCCGAGGAGATCGGCTAGTTCCGCGTAGAATAATGGGTTACGTTTAGGGATGCCTACGAGCTGCGTACTATAAATGATCTTAAAGTATTTCATTAACTCATTGTCTTGGAGAACCTGATATGGTAGATCATGGGCGCCAGTAGCTGTTGTGAGGATGAGTCTATAGCCCTTACCAACTAGTCTCTCGATAACTATTCTTGTATGATCCACGGGGACGAACCATTTCGCTCTCTCGGCTATGAAGTAATGATAGATCTCCTCTAGTTCGCTCTCGGAAATATCAACTCCTGATTTCTTGAGGAACTTCAATAATACATATCTGTGCCAGTGCTGGTAGCCGGGGTGCTTAGCCTCTATTTCACGCCATATATCATCGTAGAGCCTAAGAGGATCAACAATATGTTTTGGAGCATACCCTTTCTTTTTTAGATAGCATAGTATGTCTTTGAGAACATCGCGTGCTGGTCGCACAGGGTTTCTAGGCTCGCACCCGATATCCCAGAATAGGGTGCAGGCGGAATCTAGGCTAACATACTCGATCTCTCCCTTCAGCATATTGCAACACCAATCACAATATTTTGGTGGGAAAGCAAGGTTATATTACTGGTTCACTAATTCCGTGGCTGGTGCTAGGTCTTGCCTAGTATAGATTGGGATGAAGTAAGAAGGCGTAGGGAGGAATTCTGGAGCTCCAGCCCTGTCTATAGGGCAATATACGAGAAGATGAAGAAGCAGGGATATCATTTTATCGCCACACTTGGTGTTGTTAAGAGGTGCCACTGGACACGTGAAGCCCTCGTGAACAAGAGGTTCTGCTACAAATGCCTCTGGTACGGGATCGAGAGCCATAGATGCATACAGATGAGTCCACTAGCTGCTTGGTGCTGGCTTAGATGTATGCATTGCTGGAGGCTACAGCCTGAAGATATTGGAATGCACTGGGATGAAACAAGGCCCCCGGTTGTTGATGAGCCAGAAGTTATCGCTGAAGAAAGTATTAGGGTACAGAAACAGATCGTGTCGGGCTATAAAGGTAATCCACGAGTCGATCCAAAGATGTATGAGGAGGCAATGAACCCGAAGCACGTAGCGATAAGTTTGACAGGTGAGCCAACGCTATATCCGCGCCTAGGAGAGCTGATCAAAGAATACCATAGAAGAGGCATGACGACGTTCCTCGTAACGCATGGTGTACGGCCAGATATTTTAGCTAGCCTCGAAGAGGAGCCCTCCCAGCTCTATATAAGCCTAGAAGCATGGAATAAAGAGAAATTCATGGAGTTTAACAGACCCATAGTCCCGAGAGCATGGGAACTAGTAATGGAGACTCTAAAGCTTCTCCCAAGCTTTTCCTGCCCGACAGTTTACAGGTTAACAATTATAAAGGGATTCAATGACTCCGAAGAGGCTTTAAAGGGCTTCGCAAAACTGATCGAGATCGGTAATCCGACATATGTAGAGGTAAAAGCATACATGTATGTCGGCTCAAGCAGGACGAGACTACAGCCGACCAATATGCCGAAGCACGAAGAAATAAGAATGATAGGCAAGAGACTCGCCGAGCTAACAGGATACATGTTGCTCAGCGAAAGCGTGCCGAGCAGAATAGTATTGCTAAGCAGGATCAAACATCCGAAGAGGCACGGCAAAGGCTGTCCAGATGGTGTTGAGTACCCGGAGAAGTATGCCCCTGTAATAACGCATGATTATGAGGAGATGGCTGGTCAATAAGGTTGAAGTCGGGTATTAGTTGATAAGTTCAAATCTCTAGATTTTTATATATAATCATTGATCATTTTTCATAGCAGGTATAGGATATTTTGGTGACAAAATTTGGATATTAGTATACGCAAAATAATAGATTTGATTACAAAAGGTGATGACACAGTTCTGAAACGATTCATCGAAATGTACTCAAGGAATAGGATCGAAAGATCTTTTTACACCCTAGAAGAGATAACGATATCGCTCCTCCACTACATCAAGAGATACACTCCCCAACGCATTGCAGAGATCCTAGGTATGAGCAGGAGCAATGTGTATGCAGTTCTAAAAAGATTCTCGCAGAAATACGAGAAAGCAGTGAATACGATCAACCTATACGAAGCTATAACAAACGTTATCTACATAACGGTTAGGAAAGGAGAACCTCTGGACGAAGTAGCAAGAAGAATATACTCGATAGCAGATAAGAAAAAGATAAAGATCCCGTTTAGAGGCTTAGAGCTAATAAATATACTCGAGCGTCGGGACATTGTTGATGAAAGGCTTAGATTCAAGGATAATTATCGCCTAATATTGTTACCAAATATCGACATAATAGTTGAGAAGATATAGTGTTCCTTTTAATAGAACGCCCCTATGGCTTGCAACAATAGATCATTATATCTTTACTGGCTTTACAGTATTTTCATCAAATGAATTATAACCTACATGCTCACCTACCCTGATCAGACCATTACAGTTATGCAGAGCGAAGGTTATTGCTTTGACCCCATCGATTCCTCGAAGAAGCGCCTTACAAGTTCTCTTATGCTCGTCTACAACGTATTTTGAGCCCGGATAATCATAAACAAGTACCTGGCAATAATGAACAAATCGCATCGTATGTTCCCAGTATTTCCGACGGAGGCTACTTAGGCTTCAGAACTTTAATTAGCGGCTCCTCCTTCCATACCCTCGCGATTGTGCCATACATCTTTTCTAGGAAAACGATTGTATTAACCATGTGTCTGAGGGGCAGGGCTTCTTCTGGTGTATAAGATGGAGGATTAATGATATCAGTTACACATAGAGGATTGTTTATTCTAGGCTTGTATGCCAGAACATATATGGGATGTGCTGGGAGCTTTTTCCAAGCCGTACGTATACTCGAGCTCTATGATGGCCGTCTAGAATATAGTTATAGTAATCTCCTATGTTATTTTATACGACTATTACTGGTACCTTGTATTCTTTGAGGAGAGCCAAGTATAAAACTAGTCCAAGCTTGTCTGATTATATGGTAGGTTGTGTTGCATACAGGTTTAATGGATCTAATTCTTTGATCCCGATATACCTTATAACGCTATACTTCATTCCAATAAGATCTATGATTTCACGGGGTTTTGATAAAATCCTTATGCGTCGACAGAGGTAGGTGTGAAGGTGTATTACGTAATTATTTCCTCATACGAGCCGGTATTCTTTTCCCGCATAGAGTATTACTCTCGCATCCCGCTTCATTTCCTCTAACAATGTCTTCTCGAGGGGAGGTAGCTTCTCGGCTTCTCGTATGGATAATGGGAACTTCTTAATGAATTCTTCATAGTATCTCTTATCCACTGCAAGTCTACCCACGACTTCAATACGGCCCTGGTAGACTAGCGTGTTAAACATAGATCCTAGTGCATTCATTGCCTCGTTAATATACATAATCGGTTTTGGTAGCCCCTTCTCTTCTTTTTTGTTCTTCTTTTCCTTGGTACTCCGGGTTTTTGCTTTCTTTAGTTCCTCTCTAATTTTATCGAGCTCTTGTCTAAGACTAGATACTTGCTTCTCTATTCTTATGATCTCTTTCTCGATCTGACGTATCTTCTCATCTAGATTGGTTAGAGGTTCTTCCGTAGTTCTTGGATATGTTGTTTTGCGTTCTTGTGCTTTAATCTCAGCTTCTACTTCTTGTTCTTCGGTCAATATAACCTCATGTGTAGCTTCTTCACTTCGAGCTTCTCTAGGGACTTCTTCGATGTTCTCTTCTCTAGGTCCACCAAACTTGTTAACAAACCATTCACCCTTATCCGTCAATATGTATCCTTTCCCTGCTTTCTCGATGTAGCCATTATTGCGTAGCCTGTAGACAACAGTTCTTGCGAGCGACATGGATATCCCTAGGGTTGCGGCAATATCTTTTATTGTAGCTCCGCTATATTCTTTGAGGAACTCGAGTATTCTTAGCATTAGCGTTTTCTTAGGCACTTTCTCATCCCTGATCAAATTATTATGTTTTTAAGCGGTAATAATCTGTCGCGTTGAGGCGGAATTGTTATAAGGAGTTTTTTCGATAGCTGTGTTAGGTATGCCTAACAGGAGATGTATGGTGTAGGTTATGTCGCAGGGATTATTTGATGAAGAAACAATAAGTGCACTAAGATCGATATTCGGGCAAATGAAGAAGGAACTCGTTGATATACTGGTAGTTGATGATCCAATGGCTCCATCTAGTGGAACTCCAAGTTGTGCGACATGTAAAGAAGCAAAGATCCTTGCTGAGGAGCTTGAAAGGATCAGTGGGGGTAAGCTGAAGTTCCACATAATTGGCAAAAATAGTCCGGAAGCAAAGCTCTTGAAGCCCAGATATCTTCCCGCATTCATTTATGATACGCCGAAGAGAAATATTAGGTACTATGGATTGCCTAGTGGGCAGGAGTTTGCACCGTTCATATACATTCATCGATATGTTGATTGGGGTAATGTGAAGCTACAGGAGAGTGTGATCAAAATAATTAAAGAAATAGATGTGCCTCTTCATATAAAGATATTTGTAACCCCTGAATGCCCGTACTGCCCGCTTGTCGTCGATCAATTCAATCAGTTCGGCCTAGTAAACAGCAAGCTGATTGTCGAAACCATAGAAGCCATGGAAAACCCGCGTGAAGCAGATATCTATGGTGTATCATACGTACCCGATGTGGTAATAACAGATCCGTCAGAATATGATACCTATGGCGCACCACCAGTAGAACGAATAAACGGGTACCTACCAGCTGAGCAGACAGTATTATTCCTTAAATCAGCCGCTGAGAAAATAGCCTCTAAGTCGAGGCGTTAATAAAATTGACATCTACTCCAGCGTGTAGAAAATACAATCTCAGCCGAAGAGCGGAGGAATACCTTGAATTAATTCATATCATGCTAAAGAACGGGGAAAGGCCGAAGATTAGGGAGATTGCGCGTCGTCTGGGTGTTAGGCCTAGCAGTGTTGTCGAGTACCTCAAGAGACTGGAGAGCAAGGGATATATTGTGTACGAGAAAGGCGGGCACATATACTTGACGGAGAAAGGCCTCAAGTATGCTGAGTCGATCTATGAGAGACACAAGATTCTCACGAAATTCCTAGAACTTCTCGGAGTCCCACATGATGTTGCTGAAGAAGATGCGTGTTATATCGAGCATGGCATACATGATATAACACTTGAAAAAATAATTAGTTTTATCAAGAAATGTGGTAGTTTCCTCGATGAGATCAATACGAAATAAGAACGCTAGGCTCTCCTTCTACTGAAGAATTTTTCAAGCCTAACAACTAGTTTGATCGGATCATCATCAAAAACACAACAGTATCTATTATTGCACTTGAAAAATCCTCCATCGTTTTCTAGATTATTTCTATCGATACAAATAAATGTTCTTTTTCTCACTTTCATACCCGGTAATAGGTTCTTTATAGACACTATTCTTATGGGGGGAGTTGCAAACATGTTTCTACCCCATACTATTATCTTGGAGGCGAGAACGTTTAGATTATCGTTCATGAAACCAATAAGTATCTCCTTGCTCCTACGACCCTGTATTTCAAGTAAATTACTCCTAGACAATAAGCGCTCAGTAGCCTCCAATAACCGTTTGTACATCCTATAATAGTTTAGTCTCTTCCAAATATTTGAGACCGGATTATCATTCTCCATGGTTTTGATTATGTCGATTGCTTTATCCATGGCATCTACCGGGTTGTTCGAGATGAGGTAAAAGCCGATGAAAGCACCTAAGAAATAGTATTTGTTTATTGGTTCAAACGTGACCCATTTCTCCTTAATACTGGTTGTTCTAAGGATATGTATGTATGATTCTGAAATTGGTTTATTCAGTATTACAACTATGTCTCTAGCGGCTTCGTGTTGTTGATCGTTAGTAGTAATCATTATGTTTTCTCCATGTAGTGACGCTGCCAGAACATCGTTATCCATTGTTAGTGGTATGTTCTCAATTTCCGATAGGTCTGAACCTGTAGCAATATATCCTGCAAGAAGAAATATTAGCTTGTCATCTACTGTTGCTTGACCAAACAATTTCATCTGGTATTGTCACCCAGTTAAAAACATTATTTTAGTGGTTTAAGAAAATGGTACTCCGGATGAAGAAGGTCCCGAACACATCTAGAGCCTTCCTCGGCGATGATGAAGCGGTGGCTGTCGGATCAAATTATTCTAAGTACATAAAGAACTAGGATAGAAGCCTCAAAGAGTATGCTGGCAAGTAAAAGAACGACATACTTTTTTTCTGAACGATAGGGCAGAAGCGTCTTGAGAGGCAATTCGAGCCTATAGTAATTGTTTTCCCAGACAATCCGGCTGTACTCTATCATGCTAGCGGTTGCTGGGCCGAGTCTCTTCCAGGCTTTCTCTCCTTTAAGAGCCCCGATCGCGAGGGACTCCATCATATCATGTAGTCCCGCAGGCATAGTTCTCCATAGGATTATGGGCGTGATTGCCTTGTCACCCAACCCTATTTTTATGAGGAAATTGGATAGCTGGACAGGACTAATTATCGAGCCGGCGAATAAGACTAGGAATGAGATATACGTGGTTCTGAAATAGATCATGCTAGCATCTATGGGGGATATGTGGGCCGCGAAACCGAGAAATCCGAATAGGTACGCGGTTAAGCCATACCATATCCCTGGGATACTTGATAATGCCAGGCTTGCTCCTGCCCACCATCTGTTAAAGCCTAGGAGGCCTGTTATTGACAGTATTAGGACAGGTATGTAGGGCTCGTTATAAAATGGGATATAGATCAATGCTGAGAGGATAATTATTGTTATTTTCAGCACGCTCGGCGCTGCTCTTAATCCGGTCTCCCCGCTCATGAACAGGGACCTATAGATTAGCCCGACAAGTGCACCTATTATTTGCATTTTAACACGCCTCCTTCGATCACGCATGTTTTATCATAGATGCTGTGTAGCCTCTTGTCATGTGATGCAATAACTACTGCTTTACCACTACTTGCAGTGGCGAGAATGGAGTCGATCACTTTCCTAACTATATAATTATCAAGACCGCCGCTCGGCTCATCAAAGAGGAAAATATCATACCCTGCGAGAAAAGCTGACGCTAGGGCGGCTCTCCTTCTTTCCCCACTGCTTGTCTCCGCCAATGGTTTCTCAAGAATATGCTTTATACCGAATTCTTCCGCGGTAGCCGTGATTTTTTCCTCGCTGCAACCTCTTCCGCAGGCCAGTTTTAGTTCTTCTTTGATTGTGGCTCCTGAGAAGTACAGGAGCGGGTTTTCTGGAATAAGTATTGTCTTTCCTTTACGCATCACTACTCCTCTCGAAGGCTTGTATATTCCAGCGAGTATTTTCAAGAGAGTTGATTTACCGGCTCCGTTTGATCCCGTAATGCCTATGATCTCTCCTTTACCTACAGTAATTGATATGCCTTTTAGAACGGGTTTTTGTCCCGGATAACTGTACCAGATATTATCAGCAACTAATAAAACATCATTTCCTCTACTTCTCATGGTCTCTGATGCGAAGCCTTCCTTTGGAGGTGTGGGCACCTTATCTTCTCGGAAAACCCCTTCATATACTGGCCTTCCGTTCTCCAGCACTAAGAGTTTAGGTGAGAGACGAGCCCATAGTAATGGATCATGATCAACTATGATAGCGGAGCCCCCGTTTTCGAGATGTTTCTTTACCAGGTTAACGAATTCTTTCTTGCCTTGCTCATCAATATATACTCCAGGCTCATCCATGAAGAGTACTTTTCCGCCCTTGTCGATATTCGAAGCCCAAAGGAGACGCTGGATCTGCCCAGCGCTTAGACCATAGGTTATATGGTCTCTGAGCCGTCCTAGACCATATATACTGAGTCTGGAGGGGTTACACTGGAGGCCTAGCACGGAGAATGATAGACAATACTCGGTCTCGACCGTGTGGCCCAGCACGCCGTACCATGGATCCTGCGGGATATATCCGATTATCTGGAAAATCTTTTCGGGTTTTTCACGGTACGGATTTATCCCCGAGACAATAACTTCTCCCCTAAAATACCCGTTTCTCGAGAGCTTGATGAGGCCCAGCAGGGATTTGAGAAGAGTGGATTTACCACTACCCGATCTCCCAGTTATAACTAGGGCTTCGCCATAATCAACCTGCAGAAACACGTCTTTTATAGAAAATCCTCCCTTATACCCTGCCTCACTCACCTTGGCCTTGACCGCTGCTTGAGACATATCCTGCACGCCTCAGCCATGATGCCAGTGGTATGGCTATGGCAGCACCTATTACTGCTTGGCCTATATTGACTGGTACCTCAATAAACGCCGCGGCTGGCGGTCTCCCCGTTAATGGATTACTCACAAAGTACTCGTATAGCAGGTAGCCTGTAACCATTATTAGACCCGACAACAACACGGCAGCAGCCTCTCCTCCATATACGTTCTTTGCGACACTATATGCGATGAGAGCTCCTAGGACGAAGGCAATAATTATCCATACTGCAAGAGGGATCTCGATCAATGGGGATTCAAACTTAAAGCTGAGCCACTGCTCCGGCCCAACATATATTTTCCCCCTCCAGTAGAACACCGAGAAGGACAGTAACAATGCAGTATAACAAGCACCAGTCAATGCACCAATAGCTTTGCCACGCAGCCCTTTAAACCTCCTAGCAAGATATCCGGCCACGTAGCCCTCAGTAAACTTAATAACTAGTGTTGCAGGAGCGAATATCCCATAACCCGTTGATAAGTCTGCAAGACTCGATCCTATGCCTCCCGCTATACCGGCAACCAATGGCCCGGCTGTAAGGGCTGCTAGGTAGATCATTGCCTCTCCTAGGTTGAAGTATCCACCCGTAGCCGGCTGATATATCTGTAAAGCAACTGTGGCGACGTAAACAGCTACTGTATACGCTATAGTTAGTAGAAGCTCCTTACTGTGTGTCTTCATTTCCTTCACCAATAAATACATTCTTGCCTTTCTGAATTAATATAAAGTTTTTTCTTTAAGAATCCCTAGGATAATCGATAGACAGTGTTCAAAAACTCCCTTCCCTTATCAGTTAACCTATATTTTCTAATACCCTGCTCCACATACGATTTGATAAGCCCCATTTTCTCCAGCTCTCTAAGATGCTGGTAGACGGCCTGAACAGATATCTTCACCCCGAGGAGCTTCCACAAGCCGTAACCATGTATGGGCTCGTTCTCCGCTATTTTCTCAAGGATAATTAACTTAGTAGACGGGGGGAATACGCTTATCTCGCTTCTCGCACGACTAGGCCTGCTATAGGCTTTCGGGCCTTTCAAGCCGTGGCCCGTCAATACAACGACTGTATCGCCCTCTAGTTGTTCGGAGAGCTTCAGGACTCCGGCAAGTGCTACGGCTGAGGATGGCTCAACAAATAACCCCTCGTTCCGTGCTAGAAGCTTAGCGGCTCTAAGTAATTCCTTCTTAGAGACCGCCAGTACATCGCTCCTACTCAGGATCTTCGATATTTTGTCTTTAACCGGAGAATCTGAGTACATGAGGCCCGGTGGAGGCTCTTCACGACATCCATATGGTATGCCGAAGATTCTTGAATAAACGGGGTTTCCGCAGCTCTCGATCCCTATGAGTCTCGGCATAGTTGATATTATTCCTCGATCATACATTTCCTTGTATCCATGATATACGCTATAGAGTGTTATGCCTGAACCTAGAGGTACTACAATGTTCTTGGGGACCTTCCCTAGTTGCAGGTATATTTCTATACCTATGGTCTTAAGGCCCTCGATAGATAATGGGTTGTGGGATGTTGAGCCCGGATAAGCTTTCATCTCGGGAATCTTCTTCGAGACAATATCCAGTAGTTCATCTATTGTTTTATCAAGAACCTTTACGTGTGCACCGTACGCTTTCATAAGGAGTATTTTCTCGGGATCTGTTTTCCTTGGAACCACGACGTACGCTTTGATCCCAGCCCTAGCACTATAGGCCGCTACGCTTGAACCCATATTGCCATCGCTTGCTAGTAGAATTTTCTTTTCCCCAAGACTACTGGCATGACTAACGATCAGAGCGGCCGCTCGATCCCTGAAACTACCTGTCGGGTTTCTCCCTTCATCCTTGAAGTAAACGGGTAGATTCTTGAAGAGCCTTGTAGACCTTATTAGTGGTGTCCATGCTTCGCCAAGACTTATCTTTGTCTCTATATCGGGTAGTATTGGTGAGAAGCTCCATATGTTGGATCCCTTGAACCTTGTCCACTTCCATTTATGCCCAGGATGCATTATTTCTCTGCAAATAGGGCACTTCATAACGGGTGTTACTGTGCTGTAGCCGCATCGTGGACATATGAAGAACAATATTTTATCCCCGGGTGAGTGGCTCGTACATTCTATCCTAATATATAATTAAGGTATTAGCTTCCACCATATTAACCAGTTGCGATATACTCTTCAATGGTGTAACGTATTGGCCGAGCAACTATTGACGCCCGTAGATGTTATCATTGATTCTAGAGAGGACTCCAAACATCCTGAATTTAGGAAATCATTGATCTCTAGCGGTTTAAAGGTTGCAGTCAAGAAGCTAGAGGCGGGGGACTTCCTATTGCTCGCCTCCCCTGGGAAGAGACCGGTTCTCGTTGAGAGGAAAACAATTAATGATCTGGGGAATAGTATTCGTGATAACCGTATATGGGAACAAGCCAAACTACTCGTTGAAGCCGCCAGGAAGGATGGCTACATACCAATGATTGTCATTGAGGGATGGCTCGGTGCCCTCGAAAGATATAGGGGATGGAAGATACAGAGTGTGCTAAGGATACTTGACACGCTTATGATAGATTTTGACATCAAGATATTGAATACACCAAACAAGTCAGCTACTATAGGATGGCTGGTATCAAAGGCTAAAAGTCTAGGCAAGACTAGCGAGAAGAGAGTTTATAGGCTACGCGTCGAGAAGAAACCTATGACTATCCAGGAGAGGATAATATATGTCGCTGAGGGTCTTGTTGGCCCTAAGCTGGCCCGGAAACTATTGGGAGTATTTGGTACATTGCGAAACATTGCGAATGCTAGTATCCAGGATCTTATGAAGGTTGAAGGGATAGGTGAAAAGAGAGCTAAGGAGATATATCTCGTCTTCAATACTAGATGGGGAGGAGAAGAAAGGGAAAGGTAGCCCGAATTGTTGTCTACATGGACAGAAACATTCTACGTTATCCTAGCATCTATAATAAGCTTCATGCTAAGCCTCCACTTGGTCCGCTGGTGGATCCATAAGGCACGCGAGATAGGCCTGACTGGTAAAGACATGAATAAGCCCGAGGAGATACAGATCCCTGAGAGCGGCGGAATATGGGTCGGTGTCGCCGCTAGTTTCGGTCTCCTAGTCTTCATCGCGCTACAGATATACCTTTCCAAGTACAAGGAATACAATTTAGAGCTCATGGCACTAGCTCTCATGCTCTTCATGTCTAGTTTCCTCGGCTTCTTAGACGATATTCTTGGCTGGAAGAAGGGATTGAAGCCATGGAGCAAGATCATCTATATGGCCCCTCTTGCTCTCCCCATAGTAGTGATCAAGGCGGGCTACTCCATCATAACACTGCCTATCATAGGGCCGGTTAACCTAGGCCTCATATACCCCTTAGTACTGGTCCCCATCGGTATACTCGGCGCAGCCAATGCGTTCAACATGTTGGCAGGGTATAACGGACTGGAGGCTGGACAGGGCATACTATTGATGCTGTTCACGCTCATCTACTCGTGGATCAAGGGTTTACACCCAAGCCTCGAAGCCTCAGCGATAATGTTGGCCGCAATACTGGGCTTCATGATCTATAACTGGTACCCGGCAAAAGTGTTTCCCGGCAATAGTTTTACGCATGGGCTGGGAGCATACTATGCAGCAATTGTGATTATGGGTAACTTCGAGAAATTCGGCATAATGCTCTTCACTCTCTACTTCATAGAACTAGCATTATTCTTACGTGGACTCAAAGACGGTGTCTACAAGGAGAATTTCGGCAAAGTACAGCCGGATGGCACTATCCTGCCGCCATACGAGAGGGTTTATAGCCTAACTCATCTAGCGATAAAGGCCCTGATTAGGATGAGGGGGTATGCTCGGGAGAAGGACGTCACCCTATTCATACTTTCCTTGCAGGTAATAGTCGGTGTTCTCTCCCTAGTTCTTATAAGATATGTTTAGATACTAGATAACGTTTGGTGGAAGAGGATTAGACACGTATCCATTATATCCTGTCCTAACTAGCTCGGAAGCCCTTATGCCGCTTTGGATTAAAGGTGAGACATAGGGCCATGGCTGGCTACAACTATAGATCATCGCGGCAGACATGCCAGCGACAATAAATCCGGGAATCAACCAATAGGTTCTCTCAACGAGCTCTTGTGAGCCAGGAATAGTAGGGCCCAAACCCTCTGATACAACGCCGATCTTAAGCCTGTCAAGCACCATGCCCGTTAAATAACCATTAGCTGTTGCATCGATGACTATTCTTGAGCCTATGATCTCCTTATCGCCGAGCATATGCTCGTTAAGTTCTCTTATTATAATGCCTGCGATGGTTATCCCTGTTCCGCCGGGTGAGAACAGGGGCTCTAGGTCAGTATTAACGATGATTTCGCCACCTAGGTCGAGTATTCTCGAGGAAAGCTTAACGATGTACTCGAGAGGCCTTATCCACTTCTTATCATTATCGCTGAAGATCTTTACTCCGGACTTGGTTAAGAAATCAACTACACTGTCATCGATATAGGCTTTATCGCCTAATCCAGCGTAGTAAGTGTACTGCGAAAGCCCCGGTTCGGGCTCGATCACGATGACGTTATATCTGTTTTCGAGGAGTGAAGCAGCTGCCGCGAGACCTGTATATCCGGCCCCGATGATTATTACGTCATAGTTTCTCGACATCAACACGCTTTCTCCCTTAACCCGTAGGACTTGGCTCGGCATAGGCTTTTACAGTTTTTTAGAAAAAGAACTTTACGAAAAGTATGTGGTTGGCGGTGAATACGTCCCTGGCCGTTTCATCCCGCCAGGACTTGCCTGGGCGTCGCGGCCACAATATATTTTCGTTGTCTAGCCTTATTTTGCTTCACCCTTTAGATATTCTTCGAGGAGCTTCTTTGCATAGTCATACCTTATTCTCCCCTCACTAATCATTCTCTCCGCTATCTTGTCTACGAGCTCGCCCTGGGCGCCAGCCATTATCGCTAGGTTTCTAGCATGTAGTCTCATGTGTCCTTTCTGTATTCCCTCATGTACCAGTGCACGTAGTGCAGCGAGGTTCTGTGCTAGACCGACGGCGGCCATAATATCTGCTAGTTCCTTGGCGGTCTTGACGCCAAGTATTTTCAGAGCGATCCTGCTTATTGGGTGTACTTTTGTCGCCCCACCAACAATACCTACTTGCAGTGGTAGCTCGATGCTTCCAACAAGGTATCCTTCCTCGTCTAGCTCCCAGTAGCTGAGCGGCTTATATACCCCTGTTCGGGCGGCGTAGGCGTGGGCTCCAGCCTCGATCGCTCTATGGTCTTGGGCTGTAGCGAGAGCTACTGCTATTACCCCGTTCATAATCCCCTTGTTGTGCGTCACGGCCCTGTATGGATCAATGTCCGCCAGCACGCTTGCCTCCACGATCTTCTTTGCTATATCTTCTCCGCCAACGTTCTCCGGTTTAGTTCTCGCCCATGCCCGGACTATTCTTCTAGTAGCATAGTTGCTTATGATCCTTAGCCTCGCCTCGCCACCCGTGATCTTCTCGAGCAATGGTGCAATGCATTCTACCATGGTGTTCACGGCATTAGCGCCCATGGCGTCCAGGACGTCAACGATTAGATGAACAACTATGACTGGCCCGATCCTAGAGTCTAGGACGCGTACCTCTAGGTCTCTAGGGCCGCCTCCAAGTCTTAATAGTGTTGAGTCTTGTTGCCGCGCATGATCAAGTATCTCCTCCTTATGCTCGATTATCTTCATGGCCTTGTACCGGGGGGCAGTCACGTTGACCAGCATGACCTGCCCGATCATCTCCTGCGGGCCAGCCCTAGCTATTATCCCATCACCTTCCCTGAGCATCTTAGCAGCATTACTCGCTGCGGCTACAACACTTGTTTCCTCGATAACCATTGGGACAAGATAGTCCTTGCCGTTAATCTTGAAGTTAACTGCTACGGCGAAAGGCATAGTCATGCCGCCGATCACGTTTTCGATCATACTATCAGCTATTTTCTCGGGAAGATTACCGAGATTCCTGAGGAGCTCCACCTCTTCATCGCTAAGACCCGCCCACTCCGCAACAATCTTAAGTCTTTCGTCAAGACTTAACTTATAGAAACCCTTGATCCTCGAGGACCTGGCCATGTGACCACCTAATTATATCCTTAGAATGATACTAGTTATTAATTGCAGGCTGGGGGTGCATGGTTTGCTTGTCGAAGAGATAGCAGAGAAAGAGATCTCCCTACTACGGGAAGAACCACTGATCACCGAGTGCCTTATAGGATTAAGGTACTCGTACTGCGAGATCATGGTTGATGGCGAGAAGTATCTGGGCGTATCTATCACGCCCATAGAGGATCTACTTAACGTCTCTCCCAGCCTAAACCTCCCCAAGACGATTCATGAGTTGCGAAGACTTGTCAGGAGCCCTAATCCATATGACAGGACAATAGCGCAGGCTCTCTTGAACGCGCTCGGCTCGTACTTAATAAGAACAATGATGCAGGAGGAAATAGAGCTTATTGAAGCAGATATTATAGAATTGATAGGAAGACGTATTGTAGAGCCAGTATTACTAGTAGGAAACATGGGTCCCCTAAGGAGAAAACTCGTTGAGCAGGGAATCGGCGAAATATATGTCGTTGAGAGAAATCCATTGAATAGATATAATGCCTTACCCGACGTATCGCTTCCCAGGCTCATCGGAAGAGCCAAAACGATCATAATAACCGGCGCGACACTAGTAAATGATACGATCGACTATATAGTTGAGAAAGCCAGAAACAATAAAAACCTAGTGCTCGTAGGCCCTACAGCATCTGTTTACCCGCCCATAATAGTTCCGAAGTACTTCAACATAGTAGCGTCCATGATACCTAGGAACATAGATGCCGTGAAAAACGTGATCAGGGCGGGCGGCGGTAGATGGGATTTCAGCCGATACTGTAACAGCTACTTGTTTTCCGGGGAGAAGAATTGATTGTGTGGGAGCCCGATAAAGGGGTCATAAGGAAAGCGTCAATAAATGATCTCATGGAGGCAACATATATCCTGCTCAATCTAGTGCCCCCAGGCAAGACCATAACGTACGGCTCACTGGCTAAAATCCTAGGTATTACTCCGAGATTGGTTGGACTGTTCATGAAGAAGAATAGGAAACCAATAATAATTCCGTGTCATAGAGTTGTGGGGAGGAATGGTGAGCTTAAAGGATATAGCCGTGGAGGCCCCGAGATCAAGAAGAAACTATTGATGCTTGAAAACGTGCGGTTCAAGAATGACCGGGTAGCCAAGGACTGTATCATTTCTCTCGACTGGATCCTCGACCCATAATGTATGGTAGATGTATGTGGAGATACTCGGCTATCCTAAACGTGAGATAAGGAAGTGATTGCAATGTACTCACTATTCCTTTGATGAACACCGTTTTTTGTCTACCAAGTAGGGCCTTATTCATTTCTAAGCTCCTATAGTATCGCTCGATAATTATCCCATAGATCTTGAGCGCTAAAAGCACGAGAACAAGTTTATTACCCCCATGCTTAACCGTGTACAATAATTCCCGGTCTGTGACTGTGCCGAAGAAGAGTATAAACATGCTATAGTACCCGATGTATGTTATGTTATGGTATACCCCATAAATGCTCATGAAGAAAAATGTGAGACCTAATATTATTAGTACGCTCACAACATAGGATACAGCGGAGCCTGCACCCCTTATTTCCAGGAGCATAACAACCGTTATAATAACTAGTAATGAGCAAATTAGTACAGGACTAATATCTCCAAACAAATAGAGTAGGATCGCGCCCGTTATGAATGCTCCCCCTCTAATCATAAGGGGAAGGTAGGCCTTCAACGACACCGAGCTCCTCACCTCGTGGAAGCGTTGTAATGACTACTCCGCCCCCTTCAAGATACTGGTTGATAAGATCATAGATCACATTTCTTCTCATGGAATCTATTCCCTCAAGCCATGAATCCAGCAGAAGGACGGATCTACCGGAGAACAGCTGCGGGATCAGTAGTGTTAGTCTCCTTTGACCATCACTGAGCGCAACGTAGGGTTTATCGCCGCCTTCAACACCAAGTTCTCTCAGAGTGAAGAATGATTTCTTAGCACACTCTTTTTCATGCCTGCACAGGTTTCCTACTACGTCCCTAAGAGTCACCCCTGGAGATACTAGGAGTGTGTCGTCTGGAACAAAACCTGTTTTTCCCTTGATCTCTATTCTCCCCTTATATTTGAGAGCACCAGCTATAGCTAGTAATGTGCTTGTCTTTCCCGAGCCGTTCGGACCAATTATTGTTACTGCTTCTCCGCTCCTGAGCCTTAGTTCTTCGAGCTCTATTTGTTTTCTACCGCGTTTAACGACGAGGTTTTCAATGACTATTTCTCCATTTGTCGCTATCGGCGGCGGTGGGTCGATCTTGTCTATTAGCTGTCTCGCCATTACGCGTGCTTCACGGCCCTCTGGATATGAATTTTCCTTATTAGTTGCAACTACTACTAGTATTCGCCCACTCAAATCTTCTATGATCTTTTTTGCCAGCTCTACGTATTTCTCGTCTAGACCACTATAGGGTTCATCGAAACACACTAGTTCAGACATTATGTTATGAGCCTTAATTATTTCGAGGATCTTTCTCTCCCCATAACTCATATAACCGATCTTTTTATCTAAAACCCTCTTGACAAGCTGAACACTTGTCAGCGGTGCATGATCATTACGGCTTATCAGCCACAGCTCATCATACCCTGTATCGCCAAGGGTTATTAGCCATGGTTCTTGGGGAACAAACCATTTCCTTGTATTACCCGGCTCTACTTCTATGCCCTTATACGATATCTCGTTTATTTCATCTAGTCCCGCTATTGCTTTTAGAAGGATGGTTTTTCCCGAGCCATTTGGGCCTTTAATGTAGAGTATTCCCGGCGATTCAGCTATAATGTCGGATACACGTGCAGTGTGATCGCCTATCCTTATCTCGGCCTCGCTAAATCTAATAGTTGTCTGCGCCACTGATCCTCCTCCTAATCAGTATTTCCCATGGCTTCAGCGTTGAAAGTATGATTATACTGCCTATTATGATTAGAATTGTGCGCTCAATAGGATAGATGTAGGCGGACATGTTCCATATCTTATACCAGTTAGCCTGGAACCTCGGGTTTGTGGCGAGCTGCGAAATGTTTCCTTGTAGATACAGGTAGTTCAGAACCCATGCAAGGTTCCCTCCCATATGATCTCCTATAACCCCAGCTATAATGCTTCCTATGCCTCTTAGAATCTTCTTGCCGATGATATAGGGTGTCGCGATCGCCAGGCCTACCGTGACCGCTACATCGTATACTAGTACGCCTAGATAGTTCAATATGTATGGATATTGAACAGCTACGAATACTATATAGAGTACCGCCAATATGCCGAGCGAGTAATGAGGCTTCCCCGAATAATATGTTCCCGCGACAATGAAGCTGATCACAAGGGGCATGAAGAAGAAGGGACCGAAAAACGTGATCAGAGACGAGTTATACTGAACAGCGACAATGAGTGTTATCAAGACAGCTGTTACGCCGAGTCTCAAACCAAGATAAATGCCTATAATGCTCCCAGCGAGGGCGCCGAGGGTGATGAACCCAGCACCACCGATTATCGGGAACGCTGGGATTAAATTAAGGGCGATAGCGGCGCCAGATACGACGATTATTGATGCAATGACTAGTGCTGCCTTACTATTTTTTCCGGTTTTCATCATCATTTTTGACTCCCATTTCACACAATAGTGGTGGGAGGGATTTTTATTCGCTACTAATGAGGATTGCTATGTACTTGAAGTAATGATCAAAAACTACAATAGAAACTACTGCTCTTTACTTTCCTTCTTTCTAGTACTTGTTCGTCCATGTGACTATTAAGGCTCTTAGATAATCAGCCGCCTCTTCACATGCATCGGCCGCGTCTTCTAAGTCGCTGTTAAGGTCATGAAGTAGGATAGCTAGTGTTATGGGCTTGATATTATCGGAGTACTTGAGTAGTTTGCCCCTGTTAGAAACATCTATCTCGTCCGCCTCTTCCTCAATAGTCTCTATCTTCTTTAGGATCTCTTTTGCATCCTTATATTCTTCATCAAGTATTTTCTCGACGGCTACGCCGAGGAGCCTTGTCATAGATACTACTTTTTCTATGAGTAAATGAATACCGTCTCTTATGTCTGCAGGGGTTTCTAGATAGGGAATTATAGTGAGGTCTCTGGCTGCTTCTTTTACCCAGTCAGCTATTCTATCTATTCGTTTGATCAGATGGAAGAAATCCTCCTTGAAGCTCGGATCTAGTCTGCTCTCTTCAAGTAATAGGAGGATTTTTTTCCTTATCTTGTCGGCTTCGCTCTCGGTCTTCATCGTCTCAGCTAGCTTTTCCCTCGCCTCGCCTATACGCATATCGTTGAGTAATTCTATTCCCCGGTGGAAAGAGTTGACAGTATCTATGATCTTAGATACGTATTCCTCGAATAACTCGATTATCGGTTCTGGGAGTATATCCCTTATCAACCGCTACTCAGCCTCAGTGTTAGAGAATTAAGTATCTGGATTTTATTTTTAATCATGGCTTACTCGAGGCCAGCGCCAATATATTGTCGGGCTCCGTAACAGTGATCGTAGCTACGCGTCTCCTATGGTATAATCTGACGCTTCTGATGTATACGATGTAGTCGGGACGAGTGAGCGACACTGGCCGATCTATTTTCTCCGCAATGATCTTTATTGCATCGCTGCTATGAGCGGGCATTCTTGTTTCACGCCAGTAGAGTCTCCCGCGTAGTGTTACGCGGTATGTCTTATCCACGGGTATCTTTTTCTTCGCTAGCTCGGCGGATTTCTCCGCTACGTCTTCCACATAGGGATTAGTGATGGCGTCAATAGGTATTATTCTATAGATAAGGTTTAGTTCGTCTCTATGTTGTTTCAACACCTCTACCGCTTTGTAGGGGTCGCTGACCCTGAGCAGGATTACAGCTGTAGCGGCATCAACGACCACGTAGTTGTCGAGGATATCCCTCAATATGCTGAGCACGTACCGGTAGTTCTCAGGGCCTGGCTCATGTGTCACCATCAGGTTGAATTCGGGCATTCTACCTATTCTCCTCCACATAATGGTGTTTCGAAGCGTTACTGCTATGTAGGTTAGGATAGATTGTTTAGCTAAAAATAAGTTCTTATCCATTTAGATAACATGCTTATATTTCATGTTAGTCTCTCACGCATACATGATACGCCGTAGGACATCATGGCGAGTACTTCTATGATCCCGACCAGGTCGACCCCGTTATCCACGGTGAATTCCAGTGTGTAGGCGTCTCTTCTCTTAATGAATGGTAGTTGTTCCGCAACGTCTGCTATGAGTGAATCCCTAACAATTACTTCGACCCTGTAAGGCCCGGATAGCTTTAAGGGTTTGGCCCCGCCCTCCTTAAGGGACTGAGCGGCTTTCTCTAGTCCTTCTTCTAGCCTAGCGAGCACCTCGGGCATACTGTCGAATCCTCCAGCGTACCTGCTATATCCTTTCTTGAAGGGAACAAATACAGCCCAGGGAGTATAGGTCTCTACCTCTTCTCTGAGTGCTTCATCGCCTGCGACTAGGACAACCGGGACATTGTATTCGCCTGCGTACAAAGCGTTTAACAGGTACTCGCTCGCCCTCCTACCGTTGACTTTTATCAGGGCAAACGATCTGCCGCTCATCGTATGATCCAGTACTCCGTGTTTGGTCCCGGCGGCAGCGTGGTAGCCGATGAAGAACGCCGCGTCGGTATTCTCGTCTAGACCTGCCAGCATAGAGTAGGGTCTGGGGTATCCCTGTATAAGCGTTGTTTTTTCAGGCATTTCTAGATAGTCGATATTGGTCATGGCGCCGTGGCTATCAGCAATAACAACTCTGTCAAAGCCCAGCTGAAGGAGTTTTTCGGCGGCCTTCTTTGCAACGATGGTCATGATCTTTGAGCCCTGCTGGAACTGGCTGAGCCTAGGTCCTAGCATGGTTGTCGAGGAGATGCCTGGGAGACCCTCGATATCGATTGATATGAAGGCCTTCATGTCCAGCACCCTGTAAACAGGTTATATCTCGATCACTCTATTAATGATGTTTCTGAACAAGTTTATCTCACGGAGGGTGTGGGCTTCCCTATTAACTATGTATAGCGATAATAGATCTGGGTATTTCGAGACGAGATTTCTGAGGAACGTATACGTGTTGATATCGCCTATCAAGAACTCTATATCGGTTATCGTATCTATGATCAAAACTGGTAGCTCGTTCTTACCCACAAGGCTTAGAGCCCACCTTATGGCGTAGAGGAGGTGTACCGGGGAAGGCGGTGATTCAAATCTATTATCCTCTCTCGAAACCGTGGACTTGCCGGGGATAACATCTATGCGCGTTATCCTGCTCTTAGGAAACCTTAATGCCAATGTATCCGCTATTAGTGAGCCAGGCCTTGTAGCCAATATAAAGTTTATGTTCTCTCTTCTGGGCAGTATCAGGGAGAGGAAGAACGCTATCCTCTCGTAGGTTTCAATGGGTTTATTGAAGTCGGTCTCTACTAGTATATGGTTAATGTTTTTGATCTCCCCTATATTAAAGTGGAGTATTTGGAGTAGGTTGATGCATATTATCATCAGTATTGACACTATTATGCTTGAACCTATGCCCATGTAATATATATTGCCTATTAATAAATATGATAAGCCTCCTGTGGGCAGAAATAATTCTGTGAAAATCATTTCATTAAATATAATATTCATAAATATTGTTAAAACTGAAAGATCCGCCAAGTCTATCAAAGTATAGAGGCTTTCCAAGTACACAAATCTCGTAAGAAGATATGCATCCAATATTAGACCCGAGAGCGATGCAGCTATTATCGACATAATTGCTGGATTTTGCAGACTCGGTACTACTGCTCCTCGAGAAACTATTGTATATGCGAGGATCAGGTTGATGATTACGAAGAATGCTAAGCCCATAGCACTAAAAATCCTGTTCCTGATGCTGAGAGGCCTGATCTCGCTTATAAAAGACGTCATAACGTATACGAAGTACATGAAAACAAAGAATGCTAGGTTGTAGACATAGTTATTTGTCGTAAGTATTGGTTCTGGAGATACTAATATACCTGTTGTCTCTCCCATCGCCAGTATCAGGGCTAAGGCCAAGGCGAAAGACGATAAAGCAAGAGAGCGGAATATCGATGGGGCTATCTTATATATTTCTCTCCTCACAAGAAGAAATAAGATCATAAACACGAAGATTAGGAGAGCATCAATAATCGCGGACAAGTATTTCGGGTATGGAGGATAAGGGTTTGTTCCGCGGACAACATGTATGCCTGTAAGATACTGTTCTAGCACAAACAAATAGGGCGACAAAGAAATAAAGAAAGCAAGGAGAGAAACGGGCAGGAGCCATTCAAATTTCTTCTCAGCTAGCGAAACATAACCGATTACTGACCCTTGTTCGTCTCCATCCAACATTTTTTCCTCCGCTTGTTTGTCAATAGTTTTTCGATGACCAATACATCGGCTTATTTACATGATTATTTAATCCAGTCTAACCGATATTAACTATGTCATTAGATTCTCGAGGAGGTGTTAAGGACTATGAGGTTACCGGAGATAGGTGAGGTCAATGAAAAAGAATACATTGTTAAAGAAGAGGATTCGCCCGAGTTTCTTGCTAGACAAGGCCTGGGCGTCCTAAGCACTCCGAGAATGATAGCGTTGATGGAGATAGTTTCGAAGGAGCTACTGGATCGCATCATCGGTGATGAGTATACCAGTGTTGGAATACATGTTGATGTCTATCACAAGAACCCTGCCCCCGTTGGAGCTAGGCTCCGCTTTATATCTAGAGTAGTGGATGTTCGGGGTAGGAAAATAGTATTCGAAGTAAAGTGCTTAATGGGCGACAAGATAATAGGTGAGGGCAGGCACGAGCGCTTCATTATTGAGTGGGGAAAGCTCAAGGAGAAGATCGAGGCTATGAGAAGAGGATGAGTCCTTTTTTGTAGTATATATTCTATATCACGAATTATTCATACAAGTAGGGTTACCTATTTTAGGGTTGTTCGGAATATTCTGAACAGGGTGAACAACTTCTAGGAAGTGAGAACATGAGGAGCCTAGTAGCCCTCCTAACATTTATAGGTATACCGGTTGCCGCCGCCTCTGTAATCACTACGTTATTACATGAGTCTAGGCCCCTCACGCTCCGGGATTTGTCTGAGAGAACAGGATATGCTAAGAGTCATCTTTCAACGCATTTGAAGCATTTGGTTAATGCGGGTCTCGTGGAGATCCATCATGAGAAAGGGAAGATCAGGTACAGTGTTAGGAAAAAGGCGGTTGTTCAGTTGCTGCAACAGCATCTTCATAAGCTCCATATCTATATCCGCCAGGTCTCCAGCGAGATAAACGATCACGATCTCAAGAGGGAGCTCGACGAGATCGCTCACAGTATTTCACAGTTGTTTTCACGGGGTGAGAAGCAGTGAAGAGCCTGCGTGTACTTGAAGAAAACAATACATGCATTATCCTCGGCTTTAACGGGAAGGGCTCAGATGTTGCTCTAGTAGCCTATAACGAGTTGGCGAGGATCTCAGCGAGAACCAGGTGCCGTAGGTTCACGTTCTTCATAGTTACGAATAAGCCTTCGCCATACTATATCGAGGACTTGAGATATGTTTTGCAGAACAATATAGCGTACACGATTGTTATGAGATACGTAGGTCTCGACATGGAGAAACTATCTCGGCTTATTGATGAGATCAGGAGCTCCGGTAAGCCCTTGATCGGCGTAGTCGAATCCGATATGGAGGAAATATCCCGTCTCCTCGAGGAGAAAGGAGTCCAGGTTATAAGGGTCTAGGGGGTGAGACCATGGGCAAGTACGAGGTCGTCCTAACCGTTGATAGGTCCATGATGAGCAATCATCATGGGAAGGAATTCCTCGGCTTCATGGCTACCGGGCCGGCAATGGGCATACCCGAGAAGCTATGGCAGTGGCTCGCCGCCCCGAAGATCAAGGTTGACTCGGAGGGCAGACCGGTACAAGCACCCTATGGTATGAGGAAGGTCGAGGCGGTACTGATAGACGCCGGGTTCAAGGCCGCGATAATAGACCCTGATCATCTACACAAGCACCTTGACACCATGAAGGTCATGATGGTGGGTCACCACGACTACTTCGCATACGGGCCGCCTAGTAGCGAGTTCTGGAGCATGACGGGTAAGGAGCCGCTTAACAGGAGGCTATTCATAAAGTTCATGAACAGCCCGGTCGTAAGGAAGGCCAAGGAGAAGGGAGTAAGATTCATAATGGGTGGTCCGGCGGCCTGGCAGTGGCTATGGGAGCTCGAGCTGTGGAAGAAGTGGGGTGTCGACACCGTCATTGAGGGGGAGGTGGAGCGGGTAATAGTTGATCTGGTTCAGAAGGCTCTCGACGGGGAGGAGCTCCCGGACTACGTGTACGTGGGCCCCGGCGACTCTCCGAGCATTGAAGAAATACCTGTTATCAAGGCAGCGAGCGTGAACGGCTTAGTAGAGATTATGAGGGGTTGTCCTAGGGGCTGCAAGTTCTGTAGTGTAACGCTCAGACCGCTACGCTTTATCCCTCTAGAGAAGATCAGGGAGGAGATAAGGGTCAATAAGAAGGCCGGGATAAAAGGAGTCATACTACATAGTGAAGACGTCCTACTGTATGGTGCAGACGGTGTTAGGCCGCGTCCAGAGCCATTGTTGAAGCTACATAAAATGGTCGCCGAGGAAGTCGGGCCGAAGGGCGATATCGCGTGGGCGCACGCCAGCCTTGCCGCTATCAAGTATGCGGAGGAGGAGTACGGCCTGGTGTCCAAGCTCATGCACGAGTACATTCTCAACGAGCACAGGAACCTGCTCGGCCTAGAGGTAGGCATTGAGACGGGTAGCCCGAGGCTAGCCAAGATCATAATGCCCGCGAAGAGCCTACCCTACAAGCCGGAGGAGTGGCCCGACGTGGTGGAGGATGCGTTCAGGATAATGCATGAGAACTACATGATACCGGCCGCTACACTAATCCTAGGCCTCCCCGAGGAGAAGCCCGAAGACGTTGTCAAGACCCTTGAGCTGCTTGACAGGCTCAGGCCGTATAGGAGCGTGATTGTGCCGATGTTCTTCGTGCCTATGGGTGCGTTGAAGAAGAACATGTGGTTCATGAGGGAGCACTTGAAGCCCGAACATATTGATGTCCTCGTGAAGTGCTTGGAGCACTCGATCTACTGGGCCGAGGAGATCATCAATAGGTTCTACCTCAAGGAGCCCTACCTTGCCCCGGTGAGGCTGGGCATAAAGCTCTTCCTAAGATTCGCTAAACGTGGGCTGAAGTCGCTGAAGCCAACTCTTGAGGCAATGATAAGGAAGTAGGGCTTATCCCGGGGAAAACAATATTTTTTCCATAACCCCTATTCTCCATTTAATTAACAAGAAGTATTACTGCTTGGGTGGGATTATGAGGTCATTTTACATCACGACGCCGATATATTATCCCAATGCTCCACCACATATAGGGCATGCTTACACGACGGTTTTCGCCGACACCATTGCACGTTACCACCGCCTCGTAGGCGATGACGTCTTCTTCATGACGGGGACCGATGAGCATGGCCTCAAGCTTCAGAGGGCCGCGGAGGAGATGGGCATTAGTCCTAAGGAGCTCGTCGATAAAATGGCGGAAAAATACAAGTGGTACTGGAGCCTACTCGATATAAGCTATGATCACTTCATACGCACGACCCATGATTATCATGAACGCGTCGTGAAATACGCTATGAACAAGCTGTACCAGGAAGGCCTCATTTACAGGGCAAGCTATGCTGGCTGGTACTGTGTCAACTGTGAGAAATTCTATAGCACTGGCGAATACATAGAGATCGACGGTAAGCCCTACTGCCCAATACACCGTAAGCCCCTAGAGTGGCTGGAGGAGGAGACCTACTACTTCAAGCTCAGCGAGTTCGAGGACTTCATGAAGGACGTGCTCAGGAACAGGCATGTGGTCTATCCTGAGAGCTACGCCCAGGAGATTCTCGGCAAAATAGAGAAGGAGGGCCTCCGCGACGTAAGTATTGCTAGGCCTAAGGAGCGTGTATGGTGGGGGATAGAGGTCCCGTTCGATCCAAACTACACGGTCTACGTTTGGTTCGATGCCCTCCTGAACTATCTGAGCGGAATAGGGTTCCCCGAAGACATGGAGCGCTTCAACAAGTACTGGCCGGAGGTACACCATGTTATAGGCAAAGACATACTATGGTTCCACACCGCCATATGGTTCTCAGTACTAAAAGCTCTAGAAGTCCCCCTGCCAAAGAAGCTCCTTGTCCACGCATTCCTCATAAACCGTGGCCTCAAGATCGGTAAGAGCGCCGGGAACGTGATAGCGATCGAGGACCTGCTAAGCAGGTATAACGACAGCAATGGCGTCAGATACATACTGATGAGGCTGTTCAACATGGCGAAAGACATAGAGGTGACCACGGAGCTCTTTGACTCAATATACAATAGCGAACTAGCCGACACCTACGGCAACCTCGTGAGACGCGTAGGCGTGCTAGTCAAGAAAAAGCTCGGGGGAACCGTGGAGGCGGGAGAAATCGATGGAGAACTCGAGAAAACACTGAAAGAAACCCTTGAAAACTACCGGGAGGCAATGGACAACTACGATGTATCGAGAGCACTTACAACAGTAATGGATCTCCTACGCCGGGCAAACGCTTACATAAACGAGAGACGCCCATGGGAAAAACAAGACCCGACAAAAGAACTCTACACCCTACTAGAAACAATAAAATACTCAACAATAATGCTCTACCCCGCCATACCCAGAGCAGCGGAGAAAACAGCAGAAGCACTAGGCTTCAAGATAACAGACCCGTACCAAGAACCACCGACAACACAGAACAAATACGTGGTAAGACAAGCCCCGATACTCTTCAAGAAAATAAAAACCTAAACAAAATATTTCCTTCCGAATTAAACCATATCTTAGAAGGGCCCGTAGCCTAGCCTGGATAGGGCGCCGGCCTCCGGAGCCGGATGTCCCGGGTTCAAATCCCGGCGGGCCCGCCACTGATCTCAGACTTTTTCATAATTTTGTTTAATCTTGAAGAAAACTTCAATGTTAAGATGCATGACCTAAATTTCTAGGGTTTTTCTTGCTTCTACTAGGTAGTATGGCCAGAAAGCAAGCCACTTATTGAGGAGAATCTCTAATTCAACGCGCAGATAACTACTGTACTTCCTAATCTCATTTACTGGTGGTAGATAGCGTTAGAGTGCATTTTGCTTCAACAGTTTCTGTCCCTTCTTAGTATTGCGGAGCTTGGGGTCTAAGCCTTCATCAACTATAACTATCTTTGCGCCAGTAGTATAGAGTAGCTCATTGTATACTATCATGGGAATCGCCATACCTTCAACAATTGCTTCCATGATAACCTTCTCTGAGGCGCTTGTTAGCTCGGTCTCGAAGAGGAAGCTATAGATGATGTTCGTGTCAAGACATATCATTGAACCTGAGCCTCTTCTTCGAGCTCCTGGAACTCCTCGATAGAGGATTTCCCGAGAATGCCTCTGTACTTTTTGATTAGCTCGTCTATATCCCTTTCCACTATAACCTTATACTCCTTGCCCTCCTCAAGGTCTATACTGCCCAAAGGCCTCAGCACACCCTTCTCGTACCTCACACGTATAACTTTATACAACTCCATCCCCATTCATACACTAGATACATTGGGCCAATTAGCCTTTTCCTGTATGGGTGTTTTCCAGATTATCCTCTCTGACATTCAATATGGATAATCTTTTGTGGAGGGTGTTTCCATTTCATGATTTCATCCGGAAACATTGTTCTTATATCCCAGGCCTTCGGAGCCGGATGTCCCGGGTCCCGAATCCCGGCGGCCCGACACTAAGTTTTAGTGTGTTAGTAAACATTATTCATTATAGTCTTCAGTGTATGCTTTAGGACAGTAGATGACAAAAGATATGTGATGTAGGAATGTTGATAAGATTCTATCTAATACTATGTAGGATGAGGGGTGCTGGTATTGTCTGAGGTAGTTGTTAAGGTGCCTAGGGGTGTTGATGCTGAGAAGGTTAAGCGTAGGATCGAGGCTATTCTTGACCTTGTGATTAGCGATGAGTTTGACAAATTCATGGAGTACTTAGAAGAATACGCTCTCCTACGTCTTCAAGAAGAAAGTCTTCGGGAATTTCTAGAGGATGAGCCGGATGTCTACACCGAGGACGACATTAAAAGGTAAGATAGTGCTCATCTATTCCCCCTTCACCGACCTAACGGGTAGAAAGCTCCGGCCAGCACTAGTACTCTATGATAGTGGTAAAGATGTCGTTGTTGCATTCATATCCTCAAAGATAGAGAAATACGAGCCTGAGACCGATATCCTGATAAGTAAATCACATCCGGAGTTTCATCTCACCGGGCTTAAAACAGACTCAGTATTGAAACTCTCAAAAATAGCCACCCTATATAAGAGACTAATAGCAGGAGAATTAGGCACCATAGGTGAGCAACTAAGAAATGAGATAAACCAGAAAATAATAAAAATAAATATTATTAGTATAAACTCAGAGAAGACCTAGCATTATCAATAAAATTATTGCACGCTTTAAAACACTTATATCTAGTAAAACTTCAATATTACCCAGCGCCTCCTAAATCTTTATGAAGATGTGTTTAATACTAGCCCATTCATACCTGAGTATAAAATGTAACTATTTACCCAGGTCATAATTAATTCTTGGACGTTTCCTTATAGGATCTGGTCTTTGGAGCCAATGAACCTCGGATCCATAATCCCGGCGGGCCCGCCACAATGTATTTCTATTATTGTTTGTTTCAGGATGGGATACGGATAAGTAGTTTTTAAGAAAAGTGTTTACGGAGAAGCTGCCTAACAGTATCTAAGAATTTTTCTAGCGATGGGTCTTGTAGGGGATATGCTTCTCCCCTTAGGTGTCTGTGGTGTGGATGGGTTTGGATTTCTGGGTGATGTGGCCGATTATCCCACCATTCCTCATAGTCATAAGCTCTCAGGTAGTAACCATAGGCTACGAGATTATTTCCTTGCCAGTACTCACGTATCACCACTACCGCGTTAGCGTGAGGGATGCTTATCCTTACGTTTAAGTACTCTATGTCTTCTTCATCCATGACATAATGCTCAATAACTCTGACTACAGGATCGTGCTTGCCCAGAAGCTTATTGATCAAGTTGAATATGTAGCGTAGCCTTGTCAATCCTCTTTATCCCTTAAGCATTGCCAGTATACGCTTCTTCCTCTCCTCTAGCTCTCTAAGTCTTCTCTTCAAGTAGAGGTATTCTGGCCAGAGAAGGTCTACCTCCGGGTTATCAATGCCTCTACTAGTGAGAAGTTTCTCTAGCTCCTTCCAGTCCCCAACGCCTAGTCTTGCAGCCATTCTCTGAAGCCTAGCCTCGACTACTGCAGCCTCTCTATTAATCCTCCTCAGCATTACCTCTAAGCTCTCACGTACAATAGGCTCCAAGATCCTACCCCACTACATAAACTATTAATAAATCTAGTAAAAATGTCGTTAGCTATACCCGTGATAAGGGTCACTGCTATTCCTACCCCTATTACCATCTGAGACTAAAACAACTTCAATCTAATTCCTACTAATGTAATACATGCTCTCCCTAACTAAAATTTTTGAAAACCGTACTTTAAACAATATTTATTGCCCCATATACCAAATAATAGGTATGAATTCCTACCGTAACTGCCCCAGATCCTTATCAGCCCTTGGGACGTTTCCTTATAAGTGTCGGCCCCGGAGCCGGAGATCCCGGGTCCAGAATCCCGGCGAGCCCACCCTTTTATTCAATGAATTGTTTTGTTCTATGATAGAGAGACGTTGTGTTTGGGGAGAGGTTAAGAGGCCGGGAGGACGTAATGTGATTTGGTGAGGGATTATGCCTTGTGTTTTGAAGCTCCCTCTTTCTAGGAACGCGGTGAAGAAATTGTTCGGTTCTTGGAGGGCGAGCATATCTAAAGGGTCTGGAGGACGTGCTTAGCCAGTATTCTGAGAGGGTTGAGGAGGACATACTGGAGGATTTCCTAAGGGAGAGGAGGTAGCCCCGTGGGATCGAACCTGGTTGTCGACGTACTAGTCTTAATATATTCTTCTCTTCCACAAAAGAAGTTATATGATTACCCTGATTATATACGGTTGTATATGGTGGGTAACTCATAGTTTAACTATGAAATCATATTGGTTCAGACTCCTGTAATTAGACATAGTTATAGACTAGTGCTGCAAATGTTGGTCGTAGATCTCTATGTATTCATGCTCTATGACTATGAGTAGCCCGGGCTTAGGCTCTAGCTGACTGGCTATTGAGGCTATTCTCTCAGCCAGTCTTGGTATCTCGTTTTTGGAGGGCTGGTAGGAAATATAGATTACTCCATTCTTCGCTAGAGATAAAAGGCTTGGTGCTGTAAAGTCGGTGTCTCTCGTTAATATTGTCATTCCAAGCTCGCTTGCTGTATTAACTAGCTCCTTATCACTAATATCTCGGGTACCTAGATCTTGTAGACGGGCAACATCTATACTTTTCTGCCTCAAGAAGATTACCAGCTTTTAGGTATGTTTTCATCAGCCAGAAGCCTCAGCAACCACTATAACTCTCTTCAGCGCCTTAGATGCAAACCTCAATGCTTCACATACAGCTTCCACCAGTATATCAAACTCCTCAGCAACCTCCTCGGGTTTCCAACCAGCAGCAAGCATATCTAGAATATCATCAACAGATACTCTTGTACCCTCCACAGTAGGCCTACCACGCCTACCAGGCACTATTTCAAGCCATTTATAACCAGGCAAGAGAACCATACCAGCCACCGCTAAGCAATACTACCAAGAAAGGTTCTTTTATATTCTCAGCCCGAAGACTAGAATTAATCCCGGTTTCTAGTCTCAACATTATTTCCCACGGATCAATTTCCAGGACCCTACATCTTCCATCTCATTAGCAGTCCTAAAATACTTAGACAGCCCTATTAACCATAAACAAACTCTCGTAATAATCTTCCTTGTCCACAGTCTTTTAGTTCCTCGTAGATAAATGGCGCCTAGCTAAAAAATCCTTAGCTCAGATAAGTTTAAAGTCTCTACAGTTACAAAACCCCTTCAGATACTCAAACGAGCTAATAGTCCTTGGTGGGCCTAAGCCATGTTTTTCTCATCGTTTATTGTTCTAAGACTAGTGTAGACTTCATCACTACCGGATAAAAATGTTAATGATTAGATCTGGCTTCGGCCTTATATCATGTAACAGGTATATTGGAGCGTTGGTGTCGACGTACATCAAAGATGCTCGGCCTCTTCTATCGCCTCCTCTAGGAGCTCTGGATTCACACGGCCCAAAACGCTTCGATACCTCTCCAGTATTCTTCCACTCCCTCCTATATTGATTATCTTGACAAGAAGCCCTTTGTTCTCATCCATGACAAGCGGCTCCTCAGGCGCCAGCACACCGCCCCTATATCTTACTCGGATGATCTTGGACAATCCTTGCACCCGCCTAGTCTTACCAATAATTAACCAATTAGCTCTTCCTCAAGGAAGTTACTAGGTTATCATAATGGATGCCGGTCTCGGTGGTAATTGGTTTTGTGTAGTGTTTCCCGGTATAATGTTTTTCCTCTGGAAACCCAGCTTATAGATTCTAGGACCCAGATCCTGCTGTCCCGGGCTAAACGCCTAGTTTCTCGATGATGCGGCGGCTCCATTCCCGGCATCTTCTTAGGGCTTCTTTGTCTGGTCTTCTTATCCAGCCGCTGAAAGCGGTGGATTCTATTATTTTGCCCCTGACGTGTTTTATGACTTGGCCTAAGTACCACCTGACGATCTTGTCCCTTATCGGTGAGGGTATTTTCTTGCTTGCCATGAAGCACGTAATGTACACGGCGACTTTCCGGCCCTCCAAGCCGTTATTTCCGTCTATGAACTCGATGACCGTTCTCATGGGGCGCTCAAAGTATATCGGTGTCCCAAGCACGACTAGGCCGCAATCCCCAAGATCGGGCTGCTCCCTCGACACCCTGTACACGGCTACATCAAGGCCTGCACTCCTCATCTCGGAGCCAATGCACTCAGCAATAGTGGCTGTAGCGCCCCCTTCATGCATCGAATCATAGATTATGCAAACCCTCAAGTACTAGCGACACCCCGCATTTAATAAGCAGATACTATGTGTGTTATTGTGTATAGTTAGCTTCATGAGGGCCGATCGCTAATTGTAATTATACCGAAAAACATTTTTCCTTGCCCACTATACTTCTCGTTCGTTAATATTCTCGTTTTTAATTGTATTGGTTATTAGGTCTGCTCATATCTATGGTATTATCAACAATTCGCAGAGGACTAGAAAGAGCATCTCTAAGGTCTTAATAAAAAATAATTCTTAATAAAAAATAATTATTGCTTTATTATTTTCTCATTATGTACAGGATTAGTGCGAGTGCGGCTATTCCGGTTCCTGCTGCCGCTACTATAACTATTGTTTCGGTGCCTCCTCCTTGTTTACTTATTGATGTTTGAGAGGCGGTCTTAGGAGTATTACTGCTTACAGTTGTGCTTGTTGTCTGGGTTTTACTGGTTATTGCTGAGTTCTCTGCGGCGGTTTGAGGACTTGTTTGTTCACTTGTTGTCTGCGTTACATGGCTCTGCTGGGCTTGTATGGGTATCTCTATCGTTATGTTTTCTCCCGGATGAGTCGCTACAAACTCTATTTCTTTTCCGCTGGTGATTTCGCTGGAGGATTCCTTGTAGTAGTAGAGCTTGTAGTGGAGTCCGACGAGTATTTTATATTCTAGTGATTCGCCCCCGTATATTTCGCTGACCCTTACTGGTATGTATTCTTCACCAGACTTTACGTAGAAATCGAGTAGATACGTGGTGTTAGCCGTATTTATTATTATGAGGTTCGCGAGTTTATCTTCGAATAACTTATCTGTATCTATCCATACTATTTTCGAGTCACCCGTCAGATTAATGGTTATACTCCAATTCGATGGAGCCACTAAACCTAGTATCCTGGGCTTTATCATTAACGTATAGTTTCCTGGGGGGACACAATAGCCGGTCCAGTTCTCGGTCGTAAACAAGTGCTTGACAACATTCCCCGAGGATGACAACAGGTACACGCGCTGGCTCCCTCTTAGCATTATGACGATGCCCCGAGGGAGCAGCTTGATAATCTTATCTTCTCCTCCCCAGACAATTAAGTGAAGCCTAGTCGGTTCTATGTTTCCTCTAATGATAAACCTGTCTTCACGGAATTCAGCGGTAATATTGTAGTATCCTCTAAGGGCTACAAGTATTATCCTGTGTTTTTCGATGTCACTAAATACGTATGATTCCTTACCCCATCTCACAACTAAGCGCTTAACTATGCATGGGCCGGGGATCTCTAGCGTTATATGGGATACTAGGCTTCTCGCCTTCTCGGATATATTTATATGTATCATCTGTAGGGGCTCCGTGTTCAGGGATACATTCCAGCTCTCCTTAGCAGCGTTGGGGTCTCCCACGATAAAGCCATCCACGCCTAGTACTGTCCTAACCCACATCTTGGTCTTCGCATTAAGGGTATAGGTGATTGACGCTTTTCTATCGGGGAACAGGGGGATAAACCATCCGGTATGAACAGTGAAGCCGCTTTGATCCCTTAGAGTAAGCCCCAAGAAGTAGTTCTTATACGGGCCCGGATCAAAGTATGCGATCGCATATCTGGGCCAATCTATAAGTGCAATCCTCACCTTGTAGAAGTATTCTTGGACAACCCATGCCTCTCCATCGTCGAGGAACCCGGCGTTGATCGGCATAGTGGCCACCGCTCTATTCACTATGGATTGCCAGATCAGCGGGTTTTGCTGAAACCTTATTAGCGGGGCCCCCATCATCCC
Source organism: Desulfurococcales archaeon (assembly GCA_027022365.1). GTDB lineage: Archaea > Thermoproteota > Thermoprotei_A > Sulfolobales > Desulfurococcaceae > JAADCY01. The sequence continues at coordinate 94,691 of JALVYU010000011.1, forward strand.
GACAAACCCGATCTCAGCCAGTCTTTCCTTCCTCGCAACCACTCCCCAAACCCCGTTACCGGTCCATCCATAAATCCTTGTCACGAACGGCCTCCAATCCACTGTACGTAGGAGAACACCGTTGCTCGCATTGTAGACTAGGTAGCTCCCTGAACCGGACTGGTAGTACAGGCAACACCCTGTGGGATTAAATATTATTCCTTCCGATGGATTGGCGGGATAACCAACAGTTCTAGACCATAGTATTTCCCGCCTCAAAACATCTAAGACCGCAAGGCTTAGTGTTCCCTCGGTCTTGTTATACCCTAGAAACGCTAACATGTTCCCTTCCGGACTCCATGAAACGGAGGAATATAGGTATTGGCCTGTACTGTAAAGCTTTTTGAGTGACTGATTATATATTGGTGAACCGCCCCTATCAAATACGATGATTGATTCATACAACATCCCTGTATAAGAGAACGCTACCATACCCTTAGGAGACACGGCTACCTTAACATATTTCAAGAGAGTAGGATCAACAGTGTTCTTGGGAAAAGCGATGTCCCACTCAGTGTTCCTTGAAAACACCCACAACTGTATACCTGTGCCGGGATTATCAACTATTAGGGCGATGGTGCCATTATTCGAATCTAGGCTACGGGGATAACCGCGCACCGTCTTGAACTTTACTAGCTTTCCTACAGGGGTATACTTGTATATTGTCGTACTGATATTTGATCCCTCGTATAATGCGATGTATATTACCCCCTCATTTGCGTCATATGAAGCTAGTATGAAACTGCCCTTCGATATCCTGTCTTCACGCAAGACAGACAGGTTAGCAGTATCCAGGGATATAACCCTCTTTGATGTCACGAGCACTATATTGTCGCCGATGTTAAATGCATTCACAACTCTCTCATTGAGAGTTCTGTTCAATTCTATTACGTTACTTCTCACGTGGGACAGCGAGGATGGTATGAGTAAATTGCCGATTACGCGTTGTTCGTAATTGCTACTGCCAACTATTGTGATCTGGATGTAGGCTAGTAACAGTAATGCTAGAATAATATATATTAACGGGGATTTAACCCCCATTTTTCTACATCCTCGAATACACCATATTATTATTTGGTTAATATGAAGTTCTTAATTAAATCTTACGAAAAACCCCCAACATATTACACCGTATTATATTAGAGACTCTTAGAGAAAACCATGAACGACGAATCGAAGACAATCCCTCGGCCTTATCTAGTATATATTCCATCAAAATAATGGGATATTGATGAATATTAGGGTTAGAATATAGCCCGAAAGTATAGTTATAGGTAGCGCTACGAGCCATACACCGAATATACGTGCGATTAGGCGGAGATTAACGTTTCTTATACCTTTAGATATACCGACACCTAAAACACCTCCAACTATCGCCATAGAGGTTGATACTGGTAGTCCGAGTCTCGACACAACCAGCATGGTCAGCGTCGCGGACATCTGTGCAACATAGGCTGTGAGCGGGGATAAAGGCGTGATCTTCTCGCCGATAGTCCCTATTATCTTTTCGCCCCAGGTCGCTATCCCAGTGGATAATCCTATTGCTGCAACAATTAGCGCCAGCCACACAGGCAGTTCAGAATGGTCTATCCCGAGAGCATAAAGGATAGCGGCTAGAGGTCCCGCAGAGTTGGCCACGTCGTTTGAGCCGAAGCTATAGGCCATCGCGAGGGCCGCCATGATCAGGAGCATCCTGGAGGCCTCATGGACGGGGTCGTAGCCATCACTGACTCTTTTCTCCCAGTACTTGTAGATGATGAGGGTTGCGAGACTGCTTATCCCTAGGGTTGCGAGGCTCACCGTGACTATATCGGATACCGTCGCGGTTTTGAGGAGCAGCAGCACGGTCGGCGTAGCCACCGTTATGTAGGAAGCTATGATCACCGATATCCTAGCCACCGAGGGGTCCCGGAAGCTTCGGTGGAAGACATGGTGGAGACCATACGCGATGATAACAGCTGCTATAGGGACAACAGCCCATGCCACAAGGATCTTGATGACCGTGGCCCAGCTTATGAAGCTTGAGCCCACCGCTAAGCCGAATCCTATGATCCCGCCGATAATGCAGACATGGACGCTCATGGGGACCTTGAGGAATGTGCTGAACAGTGTCCAGAAACCAGTGGCTACGAGAACGGCTATCATCCCCTTAACAACTAGCATTCCCTGGAGTGCAACCGTATTAACGATCCCCCTCATAACAGTATGGGTAACATATATGCCGAGGCTCATAGATCCGGCAAAGCTGGCTATACTGGCTATAAACAAGGCCTTCCTGACACTAAGCACGCCAGCACCCACAGCTGTGCCTATAGAGTTGGGCGCGTTATTAGACCCGTTGTTCCAGGCCACAAAGAAAGCCGTGACAAGACCCAAAATAAGCCATAAAACGTCCATTACGGAAAACACCTCCTTTTCTCAACAATGTATTTGCCTCTATTTAGTGTAAATATGGGTATGTATGTATATATAGACCGTCATAGTTTATTATAGAGACAATGGAATACAAACCATATAAGCTTTACCCAGCCACATCAGGCTGAGGAGAATTGATAGAAAGGATAAAATACAAGATCCTAGAGAACAAGCTCAACAAGACAATAGTAGATCTAGAAGCGAAGGGCAAGACGAGAGAAGCGCAGAAAAAATACTTCGCCCTCCTTCGACAAGCCTCCGCGATAAGAGACGAGAAACTACGATACAGTCTCGAATCCGAGATACTCTCTAGAATAGCGAACACATACCTACACATAGCCGATCCCGCGAAAGCACTAGAATATGCTACCAAAGCCCTTCAGAAAGCTAGACAATCAGGGAAAAAGTATCCCATACTACTAGCACTCCTCATGAAAGCTACGGCTCTGCAGGCGCAGGGGAAGAAAGAAGAAGCACTTGAAAACATAGAGGAGATACTAGGATATAAGGCAGAGTCGCCGGAAGAGCACGAGGCCAGGCTATGGGCTTTAATGCTGAAAGCAAGGATAATGATCAGTATGGGGAAATGCGATGAGGCGAAAGAAGCCGTTAATGCTGTGATGGCCGGGTTACGCCGTGCTAGGAAAATGCAGTATATTCTCGAAGAGCTCAGCCTCGTAAATAAAGTGGTGATGGAGGCGTGTAGCGAGAACAAATGATCACCGGATCACATGGATCATTATATTTAAGGCTTATGCAGAAAACATACATAAAACTATTAAAATCAACAATACAAACTTTAGGCAAACCATAAATGGTGAACGTATAGGTATGAATCATGAGTATATAACCTCATTCCTACTAGTAGCCATCCTACTAGGCCTCATCATATCAAGCACCGCGACAATAGCGACCTCAGCATCTATACAGTTACCGCCAAGAAGACCCATACCCCCCGCCCCCGGTGGAGGGGGAGACCCGCCAAGCATCAAGAAAATAGTGCTACCCGAAACCCTGAACCGAACACTAGTGATAGATGGAGAGGATGGATGGGTCGAGATAACAGGCTCTACAACTATGAATTTCTCTACTTCGGCTCCCTACGGTATAAGGATCTATAATGCGGAGAAAGTAATCATAAAGAACGTGCACATAAGAGTAGCATCCTTCGAGAATTATATTCGTGTGCTATACATAGGCGGTGGACATGTTGTGGGTGACAAGCTGATAATAGACTTCAACGGTAGAGCTAAGACTAGATGGGGATATATAGGCTTCTACGGCATATACGCGTACCGTGTGAGCAGCTTCAAGATGAACACCATACAGGTGAACTTCCACCTCAAAATAGAGTCGAGCCACCAGTTCTGGCACAATACAAACTATAATGAAACCAACATATTCGGGTACGGTACATACATATATCTCCGTCCGAATAGTCATCAGCCTGCAAGATACAGTATAGGTACAATAATGCTCACCTATAATCCTAGGACGGTTAACGAAAACACAATAATATCATATGGATGGGTGATAGCGGCGAGGATAAGGGCTTGGGCGGCATATAGCTCCCAGAATAATGGGTTACCTATATATGGTGAAGGAACAATAGGCACAGTGGCATTAAAAGGATCCAGTGTCGCCGTCTATTTTGATCATCACCTCGAGACCCTAAGAACCAGTAGAGTGTCGGCAAGGATCAATAACCTCGTGATGAACAATATAAGGATCACTAAGAGAATTATCGAGGGCTCAGAAGGGCATAAATGGAGCTACGGATTTGTTGGAGGAATCGAGATGTATAGGAGCAAGGTCTACGTAGACAGGATCATAGGCACTAATGTGGTCATGGGGACAAACTATGGAGAAGCATATCTGATAAGCGGGATCTACCGTAGCGTCTTCACACACAAATATATTCTGACAAGAAGCTTCGGAATAGGTAAGGGCAATATAACAGGAGGAGTAGTGCCGACATGGTTCATGGGCTTTGGAGGCCTAGGATTCAGCGGGCTCAGTGCAGGATTACTCAACGGAAACAGGTATGATACCGGAGTAGTGATCCAGCATGCCTTCCTCAGGGACACACCAGCCAATATAGGTTCCTCTGGAATGAAAACCCTCAGGGGCTTTTTATCGATATCTACTAAGATGAGCGGCTACGTAGGGCTATACAGTTTCAGCGATGAGAAGAGGGCCAAACAGGTTTATATTGGGCCTGTGAAGAACTCCAGAATAACAATAGCGTTCAACCAACGCTATACGTACCCGAACTATAACGCCCTTATACTATACACGGGCAATGTAATAACACTAATGATCGTTGGAAACGACATAAAGATAACGATCAATGGGAAAACATACGCTGTAGACATGATAATACTGTCCTCCTCCGACGCAAGGATAAGGGGGATGCTGTTCATGAACAGATACGACGGTAGCAGTGCGAGAATAGTGACGAGGAGTGGCGCAATTAATGGAATATATCCTGGTCAAACATATATTGGCGGCGGAGATTAGGCAAAGCTATCCTAAGTCAACTCCTTTTTTGATATTTTTTCTATGATTCGCCTAGTTGGTCTAAATATATTAATGTGTTGTTTAATTAATTATTTAAATTACCTATCACACATTTGTGGGATTCAACACATTTTATCAATAACCACATCAATGTATGCAATAATTTTTATATATCTAATGTAAATTTTTTAAAAGAGAGATTTTAAGCTTAGCGGTTGTAAAATTTATATATCATTTTATAAAAATACATAAATATCTAATCTGAGGAGAAGAGGTTCATATTATGAATAACTTATACACGCACCGGATGTATCGTGCCCTCTCCAAGAGTGTAGCGATCGCGATCATCGTTATAATAATCGCGGCAATAATCGCTGGAGTTGGATACTATTATTATACATCACAGCAACAGAAGACAGTATCGATCATATGGGCTTCAACACAGCTCGTACCACCAGAAGAACAGGCATTCGTTAAAGGAACACTCTTGACCGACTTCGAGAAACAGACAGACATTAAGGTCAGCTTCGTAGGCATGTCCTACTCCGACATGATAACAAGGATAACCAGCGAGGAGCAGGCAGGAAAAGTAACTATTAGTCTGATAGGCGATCTACATGGAAACCTAGACCTGATGGCGAGCAAGGGATACCTGATGGACCTCTCGAAATTCGGCACACTACCAGGTAGAACGTTCCCAGACGTCTTGATGAATTATGCGCATCTACACGGGATCCTCGCCTACATACCGTGGATGACAGCCACATACGTCATGGTAGTCAATAAGGAGGCGTTCAACTATCTGCCGCAGGGCCTGACCAAGGAGGATGTCATAACAGGCTCGACCAAGTGGACATACCAGGCACTCCTAGAATGGGCTAAGAACCTATACGAGAAGACCGGGAAGAAACTACTAGGCTTCCCCGCAGGCCCTAACGGCCTATTCGTGAGGTTCCTCCACGGGTACCTCTATCCGGCCTTCACCGGCGCACAAGTCAAGAACTTTAACAGCCAGGACGCGATAAAGATGTGGAACTACCTGAAAGAGCTATGGCAGTACGTCAACCCAGCGAGCACAACATGGGATGCCATGGCCGACCCTCTCCTCAAGGGAGAGGTCTGGATAGCGTGGGACCACACCGCCAGGATCAAGGACGCTATAGAGCAGAAGCCCGACCAGTTCGTAGTAGTGCCAGTGCCAATGGGGCCTAAGGGCAGAGGATACATACTAGTGGTGGCTGGACTAGCAATACCCAAGGGAGCACCAGACCCACAGGCTGCCTGGAAACTCATAGACTATCTGACGAAGCCCTCGACACAGGTAAAGGTGCTGGAGAAGACAGGGTTCTTCCCAACCGTTAAAGAAGCCTCAACCCAGGCCCCAGCTGGAGCACTACAGGTTCTGATAAAGGGTGTCAACGCGCAGCTAAACGCCCCCAACCCGGTTGTTGCGATGATACCTAGCCTTGGAAGCAGGTCAGGAGACTTCAAGAGTGTATATATAACGGCGTTCAAGCAGATCGTCCTGCAGGGACAAGATCCGCAGAAGGTACTGAACGAGCTATACCCGCAGCTATTGAACCTCTTCAAAGAGACGGGGGCCCCGCTACCGCCACCGGACTCGGGCACGTAACCAAGTAGTTGGGTCTCCGGGGGATTATAGTGCCCAGCAAAAAGCAGGGATACTCCCTAGTAGAGCGATACCTGCCATACCTGCTGATAGCCCCCGCACTAGGTTATCTCCTTTTTTTCATAGGGTACCCCCTCACCCAGGGAGTACTCCTAGCATTCACTGATCAGAATGGTCACTTCACGCTCCAACACGTCTACTACCTCCTGTATTCTCCGAGCTCCAACTTCTGGCCAGCACTGGAGGATACATTGGCGCTCGCCGCAGTCATAATACCGATCCAGATCATGCTCGCCCTGGGTTTCTCGCTGATGCTAAGCGCTAATTTCAAGGGCAAGGACATGGCCCTCTACATACTGATAATACCGTTGACGATAAGCGATGTGGCCGGCGGTCTGATATGGTACTCGCTACTAACAGCGAACGGGTTCTTCAACAAGCTCTTCATGGCGCTGGGGATTATTAACCAGCCAATACAGTTCTTCGGATACCAGTTCAGGCCAATGGAATTCATAGCCATAGTGCTCGCAGAGGTCTGGAGGGCCACGGCCCTCGTCTTCGTGATAATATTCGCGGGCCTCCAGATGATCAGCAAGGAGTACATTGAGGCCGCAGAAGTATTCGGTGCAGGGACGTGGACGAAGCTACGGCACATAATATTCCCCATGCTGAAGCCGAGCGTGCAGACAGCCCTACTGATAAGAACATTGTTCGCTTTCCAGGTGTTCGGAGTAGTGATGGTTCTTGCTGGGCGCGATATACCTGTCTTGGCCGGCGAAGCATACTATGAGCAAACAGTGCTTTATCACTACGGCGTCGCAGCCCTGTATGCCCTGATAATAGCCGCGATATCAGTTGTCATAGGCTATATCTACATCAGGATGTTCAAAGCCCAGTACCTCAGGGAGGTGACAATGTAGTGAGTACACCAGGTGAAACCCCGCCTATCCGGTATTATTTGCTCAGGATACTGTTCGCTGGGATAGTAGTACTATCATGTACATGGGTGCTACTACCGATCATAATATCAATACTATATGCCTTCTCGACGCCACAGGACTTCTACAGCCCCAAAATGATCATCCCGCTACACTACACTCTCTCGAACATCCAGAAACTACTGGCACTTGGAGCGGCTAAGGCAACAATGAACAGCATAATAGTCGCGGTAATGACTGTGATCTTCAGTTTCGCGCTCGGGCTACCCGCCGGGTACGCGTTCGCTAGATTCGCCTTCAAGGGCAAGGACTCGTTGAAGCTGCTGATTATAGGGCTGAGAATGTTCCCGATGCTGGTCATCGCTGTCCCGCTGGTAACACTATATATTAGGCTCGGCCTCAACGATACATTGCTCGGTGTAGCATTAGCACATACCACCATGGCCCTCCCCTTCGTCATACTGATCACCTCGAGCATATTCGTCAGCGTACCAATAGAGCTCGAGGAAGCAGGCTACGTCTTCGGTCTCGACAGGAAGCAGACATTCCTAAGGATAACGCTGCCCCTAGCCCTTCCGGGACTAACCGCGGCCGCAATCTTCACTTTCATAATGTCCTGGAACGAAGTATTCATGGCGGCAGTACTTACACTAACGAACAGGACGTTGCCAGCATTCATACTGACATCGGCGATGGCGGCGCCCGATATAATTAAGTTCGCGGCATCATTCATAATGATCCTACCTGCACTGATCTTCGTATTCATCGCTCGTAAGTACCTCATATCCATGTGGGGTATAACCGTGAAATAAGGGTGAGGAAAATGGTGGATGTTAAGCTAAGAGGTCTCGTTAAAAGGTTCGGTAAAACGGTAGCACTAAGAGGCATAGACCTGGATATAAGGGATGGCGAGTTCATCGTCCTCCTAGGCCCATCAGGATGCGGAAAAACAACAACGCTCAGAATCATAGCTGGTCTTGAGAAGCCGGATGAAGGCAGGGTATTGTTCGGCGAGAAAGACGTGACTTACCTGCCGCCTAAAGACAGGAATGTCTCCATGGTTTTCCAGAGCTATGCCGTCTGGCCCCACATGAAGGTTAGAGACAATATTGCCTTCCCACTCAAAATAAGGGGTGTCCCGCAGGAAGAGATCGATAAGAGGGTCAAGTGGGCGGCCGAACTACTCCAGATAGACGAGCTACTCGACAGGTACCCGCACCAGCTGAGCGGTGGGCAGAGGCAAAGGGTAGCAGTAGCCCGTGCAATAGTCATAGAGCCGGATGTACTACTCATGGACGAGCCTCTGAGCAACCTAGACGCATTACTAAGGGTTAAGATGAGGAGCGAGCTCAAGAAACTACAGCGCCGCATCGGCGTCACAACGATCTATGTCACCCACGACCAGGTAGAGGCAATGACGATGGGAGACAGAATAGCAGTAATGAATGCTGGCAAGATACAACAAGTTGGTACACCGGAAGAAATATACTTGAAGCCCGCAAACACGTTCGTGGCGGGATTCGTCGGCTCGCCTCAAATGAACTTCTTCGACGCAACAGTCAGGCTGGACGGAGAAAAACTATTGGATGCGGGTGAGTTCACTATCTCGTTGAGCGACGACCTAGCCGCGGCGCTTAAAGACTATAATAATAAGACCGTAATTGTCGGTATAAGGCCCGAGTACATGTATCCACGCGAGCTAGCGCCTAAAAACATGGTTGGCCCCATGATAAAAGGTGTGATAGACTTCGTCGAGGCGCTGGGAAGCGACACAATTATACATCTTAAAGTAGGGAATAAGCATCTCGTCATAAAGCTGTCGGGGAGCCATCACTACAGGATCGGAGAGGAACTAGTAGTAGTGTTTAGTCTTGACAAGCTACACATCTTCGACAAGAACACGGGCAGAGCAATAATATAGCTTTCGCCCGTACCCCGCTCTCAGCTCAAAACACTCTTTTATCCCTCAAAACACTCCTAACTAACGTGATCAAGCATGTTTGATGATTTCAATGAGAGGAATCCCCGCTGGAGACTACGCCATGACGGGGTCTCAAGGATCATTATACAGGATAGTATCTTAAAGCTCTGTATGGGTCCGACCGAGGCACTATATTACAGCAACGCGGAGATAAGTGACGGATCCTTCGACGAGCTCATATGGAGCGGTGGAAAACTCTCGTTAAAAGCAAGGTTTACGGGTAACGGATACCCCCACTATGGTAGTGCAGGCTTCGGGTTCTGGAACTATAGTATGAGAATAGATCTCAGCTACCCGATATGGTTCATATACCTACGATCAGTGCGTGGGAGCTACCCTCTTCAAGGATTCTTCATCCAAGTAGGAAACAGGTTCGCGCCAATAATGCTTACCAGATCCATTGGCATATACAAGGCGTTGCTGACCCTGTTCCCCTTCGCCGCGCCCATAAGGATCCTATCCAGTAAACCAGTAATGCAAGAGATAGATCTTGGAGAGTGGCACACATACACTATAGATTGGTCGGGCGGGAAAGCCGTATTTCGTATAGATGACCGGGAAATCGCGGATGTAAGCGTAGAATACAGGGGGAGGGCGAGGATAGATGCATGGCTAGATAACGCCGTGTTCCAGCCCTAGAGAAACGATCCGGCCTATGTCTACCGACATATAACCCATGAGAACAGGAGAGAGGCGTGCCTCGAGATCGACTGGATCAAGATGGAGTAATCCCACGCGTCTCCCGGTAGAGGATTTAAATATAAACCAAGATAATTTTACCCGGTAATCATTATGGAAGCGACAGTTATCGATCTCCAACGAGTGGGCGGTGAAGCAGAGCTATTAGCCTATGATGTGGGCGGGATCGTTGAGAAAGCATACTTCATTACGACAGCACCTGTGAGGGGCTTCGAAAGAATAGTTAAGGGCAAAAACCCTGTTTTCGCGGTTAACGCTGTTATGAGGATATGCGGTATATGCCATGCAGCACACGGAATAGCGTCGGCCGAGGCAATCGAGGACGCGATGGGGGTCTCACCGCCAGCTAATGGCCGCTACCTCAGAGAAACGATAGGATTACTCAACAAGATACAGAGCCACCTAATGCACTTAGTAATGATAATACCTGACCTCGTCCAAGAGCCTGAAAGGATGAAATACATCGTGGCAACCCTGAATATATTGAATAAAATAAATGATGTCCTGTCAAAACTGGGAGGAAGCCCGACACACCCGCCCTATCTAGTGATCGGGGGAGTGAGCCGGGTACCCGACGAAAAACTCTGGCGAAGCTTCTCGAAGAACTAGACAAGCTCATAGAAGAATATATTGGTCTTCGAAGAAGCTTCGAAACAAGTATCTCTAGTAGCGACGTCTACGAGCAACTCAGGGCTAAGAAGCTTAGGCCAAAATATCTTGCATCACATGTTCTACGGAGACAAGTACAGCATAAGGATCGATAAGATCAGGGTCGTGAGGTACGAGGATATTCACGAGGATCTACCTAGTAGGGCTCGTGAAAACACCTCAATGATCGCCCTCTATGACGACCAAGTCGTTGAGGCGGGTCCAAGGGCTAGGCTGAACAAGTATTACGACTATAGCGAAGACTCATTATGGGGACTACAAGAGGCGAGACTCATTGAGATAGAATTATTCCTTAAGAGAACAAGAGAACTGCTTGAGAAAGTCGAGGTAGGAGAGCCAGGCTACTCGAAAGTCCTCGTATATAGGTCGGGGAAAGGAACAGGAGTTTTCGAAGCACCGAGAGGAACATTAATCCATAAGGTTGAGCTAGACGATAATGGAAGGATAAGCAAGTACAAGATAATCGTGCCCACAATGTTCAATATACCATTAATAGAGCAGGCCGCCCAGGGATTTCCGTCGAAAAACGTTGACGTCGTCCCAAGAATATATGATCCCTGCATACCCTGCTCCACACATATAATAAGATTAAAAAGGAAGGTGACGAGGCGATGAGTGGAAAGCCGAGCATACTCATATATGATCTGGGCGGGTGTGAGGGATGCCCTCTATCAATAATGAGGAGCTATCCCAGATTAGCGAGAATATATGATGTCCACGCTAAATGCATTGGTAACGCAGATATTGAGCGACAATACGATTACACGATCATAACTGGCCCTATTTGTCTAAACAGCCGGAGACACATTGAGGAGCTGAAGAAGATCAGGAAGAACTCGAAAATCCTAATAGCTTATGGCTCATGTGCTAGCGTTGGAGGCATAATACTCTACGCTAGGGGAGGCCAAGAGCCACGCCCCGATCATCGCGTCTATGCTCCAATATCAAAGATAGTCAGGGTAGACTACTCGATACCGGGATGCCCGCCCGCACCTCAGATGCTTATCAGCCTCCTTAGCTGTATACGTTCTGGGCGGGGATACTTCTTGGACTTGTTCAGGGCAGTTAGTGCTTACTCTAAACTGAGCGGATTCGATCTAATGGACGAGGTTGTGCTCACCGGGATATGTGTCGGATGCGGTGCCTGTGTATTATCATGTCCTACAAACGCCCTTCACATGGTCGACGGCAGGCCAGACCTTATCGTCGAGAAATGCATAAGATGTGGTACCTGTACTGTCAGATGCCCCAGATCCACTCAAATCCTAATACAGAGATATAAGTTACGGGAAAGAGCAAAAATGCTTGCTTCACTGGTAGGTGGCGAGTAATGGCCTTTCAGCCCACCACGATTGATCCTCCAATCCCCTAGGCCCATATATTGGAGCCTATATTGCCCGTTCAGCGGCAAAGAACGTTAAAGCTGAGGGAGGAGGGGCTGTAACCGCCATCCTCCTCTATCTGCTTGATAAGAAGAAGATTGACGGAGTCGTAGCAGCCAAGAAGACAAGAGGGATTAAGGGTGAAATCGTCCTCGCTAAGACGAGGGAGGAAATCCTTATGGCTGCTGGTAATAGGTGGAGCATAGTACCCTATACAATGAGGCTAAAAGAAACTCTCATGTCCACTGATGTAAGGAGGGTTGCGTTCGTAGGGCTCCCATGCCAGGCACAGTTCCTACGACAGATGAAGATGTTCCCGCTCATGGAGAGCGATTTCGCCAGCAAGATATTCGTGATTATAAGCCTGTTCTGTATGGGGACTTTCGCGGTTGAGAGCTTCACAGATTATCTGGCTAGGAACTATAATGTCCCCCTAGAAGAAGTAGAGAACATCGATATTGAGGGAGACTATCTAGTCATATCCTATTCTGGTAAGAAGCTCCGATTACCTATAGAATCCATAATCTACCACATACAGCACGGCTGTATACTATGCCCGGACTACACAGGTGTATTCGCAGATATCTCTGCTGGTAGAGCGTCCAGAGAGGGATACATGCTCATATTGACACGTAATAGGTTGGCAGATAATATAGTCAATAATGCTGCCCATGACGACTACCTCGAGATCAGTGAGGCTACGGAGGAAGAGATTAGATATGCTAGGGAGAAGGCACTGGATAAACTTAATAGATCATTAAAGTATATTATGAGGATCCTCTAGGTCAGGAGTAATAGAAAAATTATTTATTAAAAATATATTCTGTTCAGAAGTGCTTCCTGTAGTGTCCGCGCTTAATGTGTAGTGGATGCTCGCCAGCCATCTTGTAGATTACTAGCTTTGTACCATCTTCGACGAAGAACCATATTATACAGTATAGCCACACGAAGCCCGCCAGCCATGCAGGTATCGGCGTTATAAGGTCGAATCCATAGATGGCTACGATGGTTGCGGCGAGCTTTGTCGCTATTGCTGTGATCAATAGCCATTTGCCGGGCATTATTGAGTAGAATGGCTTATGGGTTCTAGTCACGAATATTGTTAGGTGCCCTGCCACAGCTAGTTTCAGGAATATGAATGTCTGTATCATTGCTATCTGTGTCACAGGGTTCATGTGGAAGTAGTAGATACCTATCCATAGTAGCAGGAATGACTCGATAACACCGACTGTTCCTAGTGCTGACGATAGTGCCAGAATTAGTGGTATGTTCCACTTCTCCGGCTTGTTACCTATCCTCACATTGTCATAAGCGATAGTCAGTATCGGCAGGTCGTTAAGGAGCGCTAGCAGGATGATCTGTATGGCCGTAACCGGGTAGAAGTTGAACGCTATGATCGACAGCGTGATGAAGAACAGTACGCGGAAGGTCTCAGTGATCCTGTACACTACGTAGCTGTACATCCTCCTGAATATCTTCCTAGCCTCAACAAGGGCGTCTTTGATCACGGAGATACCGGGTGCTAGCATAACTATGTCGGCCGCTGCTCTTGCTGCATCAGTTGCGTTCGCAACCGCGATTCCTACATCAGCCTTCTTTAGTGCAGGCGCGTCGTTGACGCCGTCGCCGGTCATGGCAACAATGTGGCCGCGCTTCTGCAGGGCATCTACTATCATGTACTTGTGCTCTGGGAATACTTGGGCGAAGCCGTCTGCCTCCTCGATCATTTTCTCTGCTTCGCTTGGGTGAGCCTTTTTCAGCTCGTCGATGGTGTATATCTTGGTACCGATGCCCAGCATCCTAGCAATCTGCCTAGCTATAGCTATATGATCGCCAGTTATCATCTTGACTCTTACGCCCATCTTCTTCAGGAACTTGATAGTCTCGGCCGAGTCTTCTCTCGGCGGGTCAAATAGTGGTATCAGGCCTACATACTCCCACTTATCAAGTGTTCCCTCCTTCGTCTTGGCGACACCGATCATACGGTAGCCTCTCTTTGCATGCTCATCGACTATCTCCATGACCTTTTTGCGTAGCTCCTCATCGGCACCGACGAGGTTGAGTATGACCTGTGGTGCTCCTTTCGCGACCTTGAACTGCTTGCCGTCGGGGGCCTCTATGACGGCCTCCGTCCTCTTTATCACGGGATCGAAGGGTGTGAACTTGACCTGCTTGTACTTCTTTATTTCGTCTTTGAGATTGAATCTCTCCAGTGCATGTAGCACAGCTAGATCGATCGGGTCCTTATCCTCCTCCCTCGATGCTAGGGCCGCATACAATACGACGTCCGCCGGCGTATACTTCGGCTGCACAGGTACAGGGTCGGCGACCGTCAACTGGTTCTTCGTCAGAGTGCCGGTCTTGTCGGCGCAGAGAACGTCAACACCAGCCATCTCCTCGATGGCTACCAGTTTCCTAACTATCGCCTGTCTCTTCGCCAGCTCATAAGCACCTATAGCCATAGTTATCGATAGAACTGCTGGCATCGCGGCTGGTATAGCGGCCACAACTAGTACTAGTGCGAATCTTATAAGCTCTAGTATGTTTGCCCCGCGGTTTAGCTCGATGATCACCATTATTGCTGCTAGGAATATCGTTAGGAGTATCAGGAAATCGCCTATCCTGATAATCAGCTTCTGGTACCTGCTAACAGTCTTAGCTCTCTGAACCAGCTGTACTGTTTTGCCGAAGAACGTGTGAAGCCCGGTCGCCACGACAACACCCGTCATTTCTCCACGTTTCACTAGGCTCCCGGAGAACGCCACGTCTCCCACATGCTTCTCAACAGGTAGTGATTCACCCGTTAGCACCGACTCGTCGACGAGGAGATAGTCTCCCTCGATCAGCTTAATATCAGCCGGTATAATATCTCCTATCCTAACTCTGATAATGTCTCCTGGCACAAGTTCTCTAGCCGGTATTATCTTCCATTCACCGTCTCTTAGGACTCTGGCGGTCTGGCTCAGCTTCTGCTTTAAGTACTCGAGAATGTTCTCCGCCTTGTGTTCCTGCCAGAACCCGAGAATACCATTAATCAGTAGCATTGCGATGATTATCCAGAAGTCCGCCCAGTGATGGATAATGGCCGAAAGTATGGCTGCAGCCTCGATCATCCATGGTATTGGTCCCCAAAAATAGCTCAAGAACTTTATGACTGGATGTACTTTCTTCTCCGGGATCTCGTTCGGACCAACTATTTTCAGTCTCCTTTTCGCTTCTTCTGTTGAGAGCCCTGTCTCCTTGTTTACCCCGAGCCTTCGCAGTATTTCTTCTGGGGAGAGCTTCTTTACTTCTTCAGGCGACAACAATAGTTTCTCCTTCTCGGCCATCTTCGGTCACCACCGCTTCTCACATTTTTCCGGGTTCCATATCTGATTTCATAATTATTGTTGTTTAAAGATAAATAGTTTATTTCAAGAATGAATAATTTCTATGAGTTGTGGACATTTTTAGTAATAGTTTAGCCTGTTACGGAGCGATATAAATAATTAATGGGTATGTATCAACTTTATGAACTCTTATAAATCTTTACAATAGATATATACAAATAGACTTAACCCACTCAAGTGTAAGTATCCTCCTATAATTATTACGAAACATGTTTAGCACCGTTAAACCTATACAATCAAATAATAACTGAGAAAAAACACAGTGACCTGTAATGCCGTCCATCGGCAATGTAGTGATCAGACTGATCGGCGTGAAAAAAGTATATGTGACAGGCACTGTGAAGACATGGGGTCTAAGGGGGGTAGATCTGGAAGTCTATAGGGGGGAATTTATATCGATTATGGGGCCGAGCGGGAGCGGGAAATCAACTCTCTTAAACATGATTGGGCTTCTTGACAAACCGACGGAAGGAAAAATAATTATTGATGGGAGAAATGCGGCAGAACTAACATCGAAAGAACTAGCATATCTTAGGAACAGGAAAATAGGATTTGTGTTTCAGTCATTCAACCTCATCAATAGGTACACAGTACTTGAAAACATTGAGCTTCCACTCATTGTAAGGAGTGTGCCTAGGAGGACAAGGATTGAGAAGGTAAAGAAGGCATTACTAATGGCTGGCGGTGATCTCTCATGGCTTCCCAAGCGTCCAATACAGCTCAGTGGTGGACAACAACAACGTGTAGCAATAGCGAGGGCTCTTGTAGGTGATCCAGAGATCATACTGGCTGATGAACCGACCGGGAACCTGGATAGGGCAAGCTCCCGCGCGGTCATCGAGACTTTTGTGAGGCTTAACAGGCAGGGCCAGACAATTGTTATGGTTACGCATGACCCTGAGGTTGCAAATTGCACAGAGAAAATATACTTGCTTCGAGACGGCCGTATAGTAGGGGTTAAGGAGCCTGATCTCGATAAATGTATCTTAAAGACTGTATCACCTACTGCAAAGAAATAGTTTATTTTCCTAGGATTACGATGTAATATATCGGTAAATATATCGGGAAACGAAATAGGTGGGAAACATGTGTAGATCAGCAAGTGTTTTAAGCCTCATACTAATTATCGCTATTCTTCTACAGCCTCTCACAACACTATATTACCTGGTACATTCCGCTACTCAACCATATTTCCAGCCCGTAAGTACTAGCTTCAGGTCGAGAACCGGAGGAGATGTTTATCCGGGTAGCCAGAACGCGGTGTTAAACACCGACTTCATGTTTAACGGAACGCAGAATGCGACACAAGTATTTGCATGCATTGTTTCGGCTCCAGCGGGATTTAGTTTTCATGATAGATGTAGCCCCGCCTATAACTACAATGACAAGATAGCTTCATCCGTTGCCCCTGGCCAGATAATCTATTTCCACTACATAGTGGATGTTAATAGGACTGTTTCTCCCGGAAACTATACTGTTAAGTTCAATATAACATATTATTATAATTTGACTCTCCATTATCAGCTTGCTAATGTAACAGTAACAGTGCACTCTTATCCAGCATTAACGGTGAGTGTTGTGGATACTTATTGGTCGCCCGATGGATACCCGGGTGAAACGAGTGCATCGTTGAACATTGTCTTCAAGAACACCGCTGACTCGACAATAAGTCAGGCAGAAGTAAAAGCTGTACTCAATGCACCCGTCGAGCCGACGAATCCGAGGACAACCATCAGGAACATATCACCACATACTCGCTCAATAATAACATTCAATAACATATTTATAAAGCCAGAGGCAGCCCCCGGCAACTATACAGGCACTATAACCATAAATGCCGAAATGACTACAAGCGACGGAGTAACATATAACGCTACAACAACAGTCAACATTACCTTCCAGATCCAGAGCTCACCCCCCGTAAACCTTAAGGTGATAGATTACGGGTTCGCAGGAGACTATCCAAGACCTGGTGCCAGAAATGTACAGCTATATCTAAAGATACAGAACAGGGATAGAGCAACGATAGAATCCATCGTAGCCAACATAATGCTTACCAACGCCTACTTCATGAATGGTAGTATATACGGGGTAGTCACAGTCAATGGTCCCATAGGCTACGGCGAAGTATTCACGATAGCGTCTCCCCGCATAGTAATACCAGTTAACCAGACCTATGTCCGCGCAATATATGATCTCGATCTGCTCATGTCTTACAGCGGCTCAACATACTGGGCCCACGTCCGATATGATCTAACATTCTCGATCAGCCGTATGCCGTACGATATACACATACTCTACGTTCACTGGGGATCGGGGGAAGTTTATCCCGGCTCAACGGGGCAATCACTAGTTGTAGGTATGGAGAACCTTATGCGTGCAAGAATAGAAGGGGCAGAAGCTGTACTCCAGCTACCTTCGAACGTCTTCTACCCACAAAAGATTTATCTCGACAATGTTGGAATAACTGCGGGCTCTGTCGCAAGGCTCGTCTTCCAGGGAATAAACATCGAGAAAAGCGCTCGTCCGGGAAACTATACCTGTAACCTAACCATCAACGGACTACTTGTCGATACAGACGGCTCATACCGTACTATAAAGATTAACTTCACACTACTCATAGCAGTGTCCCAGCCCAACACAAGCCTCGTAGAACTAGTCACGTACAGATGGATCACGGGCAAAGCCTACCCGGCGATGAACAATACAGGCGTTGAAGCGCTTCTCCAAGTTATTCGTAACGCCGAACTAAGAGATATTGTAGCAACCATAATACTGCCCAAGGGAATATGGGCTGAGACAACGGCAAGACACAACGAGACAATAACGCTGAACGGCCCGTACGGCTATGGATCAATAATACCGCTACGATTCACAAGCATAAGCATCGATAGAGACAACATGGGCACAATATACGTGGCGATAAAACTAGCCGCTCAAGCAACTATAAACGGGGCCAACACATGGATGAACAAAACGATATTACTTAGACTAAATATTGAGCCGCCAAGCAATATCCTCGAGATAATAAGCGCTCGGTGGGGCTCGGGCAAAGCATACCCATGGACAGCACAGGCAAGCATACAGGTACTAACAAGGATTAGTGATGACATAACCGTTGACAGGCTCTCTGCGAAAATAATCTATCCACAAGGCATATTATCATCACATACAGGCGGAGCATACGATACATGGTATACAAACACACCGCACCAGTACGGCGACATAATATCTGTCCAGTATACCGGGGTAAAGATAGAAGGACTGAGCCCAGGAAACTACAGCTTCACAATAATATATACGGGAATAATAACAATCAATGGAGGAAAAGCCTACTTCAAAATAAACAAGACCGTAACACTAGAGATCAGTAGACCCGTTCTAAACATAAAACTAGTGGATGCTTCATGGAACATACCAGATCCATCACGTGTAATGGACAATGTGGGTATCAACATACTTCTTTATAACAACCAGACGGGGACAATAACACAATTAACAGCCAAGCTACTCCTACCACCAGGTGCCGAGAGCCTTGAGGGAAGAAAATACATTATAAAAACAATTACAAATTCAGTCGCATATGCGCAAGTCTTCAGTATATCGTTTAACGGCATCAGGATAAATACCACTAATAACATCATGTCTTTCACATTAGTGCTCACAGCAAGAATCGATGACTCAGACACAATATACCTGCTCAACAACACATTGTGCTTCAGGTTAGAAATAAACAGTACAAACACGACGTTCATACTGTCACGGATAGCCACAACATATAACGGGCAGCCGGCACCCCTGCTCCCAACAGCAAAAGGAGTGACATTATCGATAACCCTCCTAAACATTAGGAGCTACACTATAAACAGCCTGACAGCAGAGATCATACTGCCAAGAGGCCTTGAGACCATAGGCTATCGAAGGAGTGTCGCGGGCCCAGTATCTCCGGGCGCAACAGTGACCCTCACCTACAGGCTAAACATAGGTGATCTCGAGCCCGGGGCCTACAAGGCAGTATTGAAGCTATTCTTCACGAGGACAAACAATGGAGTAGTCATAACCAATGAACAGAGCATCAACGTATATCTCGTGATAGATAACCCGGAAAAGTACTATGCAGAACTGAAGATACTGGATGTATACTGGGGAACAACAGCGCCCACATATGTTTATCCGGGAATGAGGGATCAGCCAGCCTCAATAATCATAGTCAATAACGGCCAGTATCCAGCATACAATGCAAGACTAGTGATCGATGCCGATAACGCCCGCCCACTGACCAGAGAAATATATGTCACGTCGACAATTGCTCCTGGAACCTCTGTCAGGGCAGTAGCTTACTTCGATCTAGGAAACAGTAAACCTGGAATAGTGCCCCTCAACATAACAGTACATTATCAGATCAGGATATATGGCGCCGATATAGACGTCATGTACATGGCGGCCGATAAACTGGTAATTACGCGGCCGGAAACAATGATCAATAATACAGAGATCTATCTAGTCAACGCTGGCTGGAGGAACAACTGGCCGGTATACCCTGGCACAAAGAACGCCGAATATACTTTCACAATAGCGAATCTCCTCCCATACACTGTCGAAGGAGTCTTGGCCAAACTAGTACTTCCTAGTGCGTTCAAACCATACACGAATTATTCAACGATAACCTACATAGCAGGCCCAATAAACTCGCTTCAATCAGTGACTGGTAGTTTCAGGCTAGACGTGATCGGAAAACCCGGAGTATACACGGGATTCATAGAGATAACATACTATATGGTTAGCGGTGGCCCCGGTCTTAGAAAGACTATCTATATACCCATCAAGATATCGATCAGCAATCCGAGAAAAGCTGTCACCGTTGTGATGTATGGGTGGCAGACAGGTCAGCCCACCCTAGATATGAAGGGTGCAAGATACTATGTGGTGTTGAGGAACAACGAGATACCACAGATACGGTACCCAGTCCTATATGTGCGGTTGCCGAGCGGCATATATTATTCACCGGACAACTCAAGCATGGCGAGGGCGCCGGCATCAGCAGCCGTTATCCCACAGACCCCAAGCACAACACTGGCTGCCCAGCCAAGCGTGCAGCAGATAATGAAGCTATTAACAACCCAGACCCAGCAGACAACAGTGACAACAACCAGCAAGGGAGCACTGATCTCATTTATGCTACCCCTCAATCTCTGCTTAAAACATCCAGGAAAATACGTGGTAGACGCTAATCTATCCTACATTGATCCTTGGGGTAGCCAGTACAACCTTACAATAGAGTTCCCCATACTAGTGCTCGGCAAACCGGCCAAGCTAGGCATAACTGCTAGTCAGATGATAGTATTCCATAACGGTACCACATGGTTTACCATGACAATAAATAATACATCGCCTTCACCAATATATAATGTCTACATCATACTAGCTCCAATGGCTCCCATAGCTCTGCCCATAAACAACATAAAATACATCTCTATGATTGGGCCTCGCCAGTCCATAAATATTACATATAGGCTAGTTTATAACCCGATGAACATGATAACCTATGCGGGTGGGACACCAATATCGTATACCTCAGTGCCGTTCAAGATAGCCATAATATACCGTGACCCGACCGGGGCAATGAATATCTATAATACGACAGTATCATCGCTGGTGAGGCCATTCATAGATATAGGGATAAGCAGTGATACTAAAGCTAAGTACAGTGGTGGGGTTCTCTCGGTATCGGGTGTACTGATAAACTATGGCATTACACAGGCGAGAAGTGTTGATGTAGCAATCATCTACGGCGACACAAGGGCTTCAAACTTCGTCGGCGACATCGATGCGGCAAGTCAGATGGCCTTCAAGGTATCAATGAATATCCAGAGATTAACAACGCGGACGGTTACGCTGGAAATAACATATAGGGATATGTATAATAACCTGTACTATAAGACCTATACATTACCGATCGAAGTCGAAAACACGACATCACTACAACCAGTTTCAGCGGCAAGCACTGGTCAGCCCACTCCCATGCACTACCTAATAATCGGCATGGTTGCCACATTCCTAGTCGGAGTATTCATTATAATATACAGGCTTACACGGCGTCACATGAGAAGGCTCGGCGGATGACTGGAGTCTACAAGGGATCAATTATGTTAATAACAGATGTACTTAGACTAGCTTCTAAAGCCCTATCTGAGAAGAAGACACGTGCCATACTAACGATAATAGGGATTATGATTGGGCCCATGGCCCTGGTAATGATAAACGGGGTAGTGTCTGGTTACAGCAACTATATACTCCAGCAGATCAAGGGGCTGGGAGAGAACCTGATAGTTGTAACTCCTAAGGAGAACTTCAAGCTGGGAGAAGCTGACCTGAACTATATCAAGTCATTGCCGGGAGTAGCAGATGCAACCCCGTTTTATTCGACACAGGGAGAGACACGGGTTGGAACACAGAAGAAAACCGTGTTCATATATGCTGTATCATACTCCTTCCTATTCAAGGCCATACCTAGCCTAAAGATAGCTGAGGGAAGCATACCTGCCGATAGCGATATATCGAAATGCATCATCGGCCACGACATAGCCTACACGAGCCTGGGAACAAGAGCATACAGTGTAGGCGATGTGATAACCATCCAAATATACCGTGTCAAGAGCGGCGGTAAAATCGAGGTAAAGCATGTGGCGTTTCTAATACAGGGAATACTTAAAAAATACGGTGGAGCAGCGTTCCTTAACCCTGACCAGACAGTATTCATAAGCATGGAGGCAGCCAAAAGGATCATAGGTATAAGTCAATGGACGGGCATCCTCATCCTCGCAAAGAGCCCGGCGCTTGTAAACAATATAACTGAGACACTCAAGCAAAGCTATGGAGGCAACATCGACATAGTCTCGTTCCTAGCCATAGCACAGATAACGTCATCAATAACAGGGGCAATAAACTTCATGACATTCGCCGCCAGCCTAGCAGCATTCGCCGTGGCGATAGCTGGTGTGGCCGCAACTATGATCACATCCGTTATCGAGCGGACGAAAGAAATAGGGGTAATGAAGGCCCTCGGTTTCACTGACGGCCAAGTATTGATTCTCATAATAGCTGAGGGCATAGTCATGAGCCTCATAGGCGGAATAGTAGGAGTTTCTCTAGGAATAGTCGGGGCCTACGTACTCGCGTCGAGGGGGATGGTTATACATGCGGGTACGACAACGATACTTATCAAGGCTAATCCAGCAATATCGCCGGAATTCATAGGGTTAACAATGATCATGACCCTAATGATCGGTGTTGCCGGCAGTATATTCCCAGCATACAGAGCCGCCAAGATACCGCCAGCAGTCGCTTTAAGATACGAGTAATAACCATTGACAAAGACTATTTTAATAAAGAATACATTATATTGATCCGGAGCTGGGAAGAAACATCCACGTTCTAACACCAACTACATGGATGGCTAGTCGGTGGTATCGTTGCGAAGCGTCTTAGACGTATATGCCAAATACAGAGGGATCATAAGGCTATTAATACTCTATGTCTTAAGCAAGAAACCGCTCCACGGCTATGGTATAATGAAGGAGCTCAAAGAGATCATGGGCAAGATGCCTGGTCCGGGAAACATTTATCCACAGATAAGATACTTGCTTCGCAAGAACTATATCGAGATACACGAGGAGGTTAGGCAGGGCCGTAAAAGAAAAGTATATAGGATAACCGAGAAAGGCCTGGAGTACTTAGCGGAGAACATGGATAGGGTCAACGAAGCTATAGAGATGTTCTCAAGGCTTAAACACTTATTTGACTGTGGTTTCAGAGAAATAATGGCGGAGCTATGGGTTCTAATTAAAGTATGGGATAAGCTTAGCGACAAGGACAAGGCATATGTAAAAGAAATTCTTGGCAGGATGAAGGAAGAAATAGCAAAGATCCTCGTCAGATATACTAGGGAGACAAAGGCTTCGGCATAAGACATAAACCATTTCCTTTCCGATCCTTTATCCACCCATTACGATGAGCATTAGGGCTAAGCTACTTGTGCCTATTATGTCTGCTATGCTTGTAAGTATGGGCGCCAACGTATTATCTGGATCTATGCCTGCCTTAAAGCTCGCCATCGCCGCATAGTATGTGAGAATAGTTATTATTGCTGTGAGCAATAAACCTGCTGACATAACTATTTCAATGACCTTAAATCCCCACATAATGGTTGCCCCACGAGAAATTGCGACAGCAAAACCAAATATGCTTAGAGAACCAAATATCATCAGGGCGTGTATTAGGTTTAGTAGGAACTGTTTTAGGGTCCATGAATCGCTAGGGATCCATTTAATCTTAATGGAGCCTATGTGGAGGCTCGTGGAGAGCCTGGATGAGAACCTGCAGGCGATGGCACCTCCATCTTCTAGGAATGCGGGTATGACCGCCAGTATGCCTAATCCCTTTACAATATTATTTATATTAGTCATGAGTATCACTCCGGCGAACATGCTCATACTGCTTGAGAACATTATTATAGGCATGTTCTGGACGAGTATGTTCCATGTTCTCTCCAACGGATCGTTTTCTTCTCTGGTAACAACCCTGTAGAACACATAAGCAGGAATGATCAGTAGGACGAGTGTAAATAACAACATAAAGAGTCTTGGTACGTCTGTTGCGATGAGGTAAGCAAATACAATCGTAGGTACTGTAACCATGTCTCCGAAGAGCGTCGCTATAGGTGCAACAACGTTATCTGGATTAATTCCTCGCTTAAAACTGGTGAAAGCGAGCCATGTGGTTGATGGTATCATGATGATACTTGAGATCACGGCTGATAAAACGGCTACAAAGACGGTTGAGTAAGGCTCGAGATTATACTTGCCAAATACAATGGATACAATGAAAGTGAGAAGACCTATCCACGTATTGATCAAGATGAGGATCGAGGACAAAGCCATGAGTTCTGCCCGGATTAGCTTCTTGGCCATACCGAGGTGAAGCAGAGTGCCGAGCCTTGAACCATAGCTGGAGTAAACATCTCCACGTGCATCACTAGCCGCTGGAAGAAGTGCGAGAAGGATCTCCGCATGCATGATAATGGGTTGGAAGATCTGGAGGAAATAACCGGATATATAGTCGCCGAGATTACAGAGCATAAGTGAGACCGCGCCTTCTTTCAAGTCCTTCTTGAACTCTTCATCAAAGATCATAGATCTCACCATGAACCGGTATTACACCTGCTCATCACCCTACCTCTTAGGTATCGTTGTCGCTGACTCGGTCAAACTGTGATATGGGTGTTAAATCTTATTTAAATAAAACCTTATGATCAAATAGATGAGAACAGCTATTACTCTTGCAGGTGTAACTATCATGCCTATAAGGATTAGAGGTCCAGGTCGAGAACCGCGGAGAATACGCCCGGAAGACGCTATCAAAGCAATCAGTCTTGTGAAGGAGGGTATTAAATTATTCACTGCTGGTCCACCGATAATTCATCGCGGTCCCGCCGGGGAAATCCATGTTGATGTCCCCTTGATGTATAATGGCTATGCTTTGGACAGAATACATTATGATCCGTACACGAATACTTTCTCTCCGAAAGGGAGGCCTGTGCATGCTATAAATGTACAAATATCTCGTGATACTGTCTGGCAGCTCTCTAAGCAGTATGTTAAAGAACTATATGTTATCGAAGCCGTTGAGTACAGAGAGCCCGAAGACGTGTGGGTAGTGCCTCTCGCATGGAGATGCTTTATCGTTGCTCACATTAAGGTTAGCTATGACGGTGAAGAGCTGGTTCCAGATTACCCCCTGACCGAGGAAATAACGGGACGCCTTATGTGATCAGGCGGTTAGCGTGAAGCTTCGGAGAAGGATCTTTGATTTCATCATGAGAGAAAAGCTCTTGGTAACTCTATTCATATTATTCATTTCGTTCCTCATGTATGATCATGGCCTAGTTGAACGCATACCTGAATGTGTAAACATAAATGCTCTCATAGTTATTTTCACGCTACTCGTGATCAGCCGCTCCCTACATGTTTCAGGACTCACAAACCAGGTAGCAGTGAGGATACTATCTCGTACAAAGGGCTTGCCACGCGCTACATTGTTCTATATAGTCTTAATCACGTATCTTCTCGCACCACTCATAATGAATGATGGGGCCATATTCGTGATGGTGCCTTTAGTAGTAGTTGTTGCTGAGCTGTCCGGCCACGAAGAAGCATTACTTGTGACCCTTGTGGCTATCTCGGCTAACCTGGCCTCCATCATCTTGCCGATAGGTAATCCCCAGGACATCGTGATCTGGACACACTATGGGGTATCCCTGCCCGAGTACGTATTGGCTTCTCTTCCACTCTACCTCCTATCACTAGGGCTTCTTGCCCTATATGTTGTTTTCTTGTCCAGGAGGCTCGTCATTAAGGAACTGCCTCATCTTCCTAGGGTAAGACTTGATAAGAAGCTCTCCATAGCATCTATATCCTCGTTAATCGCTATCATTATTACTGCCCAGCTCAAAAACCCGTTGATCGGCCTCATAATAACCCTTGCGCTAATATTATTGTCTAGGCCCAGGATATTGGTTGAGGTCGATTACCCCTTGCTTGTAGTGTTCCTTCTAATGTTTATTGATTTCTCCGAGATACCTCACCTCCTCGGCGTACAGTCATTGATAAGCATGCTAACTCCCGTCCAGGTTTATGGCGTGTCACTTGTTTTGAGCCAGCTTATAAGCAATGTCCCGGCAACAATAGCCATTATCAGGCACACGGTTTACTGGAAACCATTGTTTGCGGGTGTAAATATTGGTGGTGTGGGTTTTCTCCCAGGGAGCATGGCTAATATTATTGCTTTGAGGCTGTCCAGGGTGAAAACACGTGATTATCACCGGTACGCGCTCCCCTTCTTCATCGTGTTGGGGCTACTGGGTCTGTTCCTGGTCTATATCGGTCTTTATGGTTAGCGCTAATAGTGTGAATCGGCTATGTGGACGTGCTTCATCACGGGGATTGCTGCTCCTCCATATATTTTCCGTGTATTTTCTATTGTTAAGACCTCATTGGGCGGGCCAGCAATGTATACTCCTTTATTCACCATAATGATGTAATTGGTATAGGGTAGGAGAAGCATTGGGTCATGACTCGTTATTATCAACAGGTGGTCATGCCCCATCTCGCCTATTCTCCGGGCAAGCTCCGCTCTGCCTGCGGGGTCAATGCTTGATAATGGCTCATCCATAACTATTATTGGTGGATCGGTTACAAGGGCTCTTGCTATAAAGCCCCTCTGCCTCTGCCCACCGCTTAGCTCCCAGAAATTCCTGTGCCAGTACTTCTCGTCGAGCCCAACGCTTTTGAGAGCCTTTGCGACGCGCTCCCTGTGTTTCTTACGTGGTATCCTCGGCCACTTCTCCCGCATCAGGAGACAGCACTCCACCATCTCCCATACTGTTATCGGGAATCGTGAACCAGGAGCATGTGTTATCTGGGGGACATAGCCGGCGTATTTCCCGGCTTTTCCCGGATCACCTGTCACGTCTTCCTTGTTAATAATTATTTTTCCCTTGATGGGTCTTATTAGTCCCAGAATAGTTCTTATCAACGTTGTCTTACCTGCTCCATTAGGCCCCAGTATCTGTACTACTCCATAGTTTTCGATAACTATGTTTAGATCTCTTATCAATGGTTCACCGTTATACCCCGTCGTGACGTCGATCAACTCTATTCTAGGCAAAGCCAATATTTATCTACCCCTAAACACTATACTCTATGCACGGCTAAAGATAAAGATAACAATTACTGTGCACAGGGGATAATATGAGGTTCGCCCCAGTATTAATTTTGCTAATCACACTATCCACAACTATGGCGTTACAGCATGTATGGGCTGGGCAAAACAATAGTTTACTTGTAGTAACTACGTTTGACAACCTAAAATACGATGTTAAACAGCTCCTAGCTCCTGGAGATAGGGTCGTAAGTCTTGTTCCTCCTGGAGTAGATCCGCACAGCTATAGTTTGAGGCCACAGGACATCGAGTTGTTGGAGAAGGCCGATCTAATTGTATCTACTGGTCATGTAGCCTTTGAGAAACAAATAGAGAAAATGGTTAAGGAAGGAATTATAAAGGCGGAACTGATCGAGATACCGGATATACCGGGTATTAAGGTGCTGGATAACCCTGTAACGGGGGAGCCTAATCTACATATGCCAATCTATGATCCATATAACTATATTGTATTTATCTCTAGACTAGCTAGTGCAATGGCTTCTCTGAGACCGAGCATGAAGGACGTGTATATCGAGAAGGAAACACAAGTGATCAATAAAGTGGCCGAGATAATATCGAGTACTAGGAGAATCACAGGTATTGGTGTTGGGGAAGCACCACCCGTACAATATGCTGTCGAGTGGATGGGCCTTAAGATAAAATATCTTGCCTTGATCCAGCCCGGAGTACCTGCGCCTCCGTCGCTTCTTAAACAAATCGAGGAGCAAGCCGAACAACACAAGATAGAATACATCGTAGTTATAGGGAACAGTACAAATCCAGCCCATAAACTCCTCCTCGGCCTAGCGGAGAAATATGGTTTGAAAACAATAGTTGTTCCGAGCCCAACATCTCCTTCGAGTATCCTCGATAAGCTCGAGTATATTGTCCAGGAGATCAATTCCTCTGTCGCATTAAACAACTCGGTTAGCCCGATGGGCAGACGCGATGAACAACTCCTAACTAGTCAGGCGGCACTACTGCTCGGTCTATGCACGGGCTTCGTGACAGCATTCTATGTCTTAAGGAGGGAGGAGAAGTGAGGCTCGAACTAATTCTAGTTATTATGATCAGCGTATACGCTGTCCTTCTCTCGATAACGACTAGTTGGGTATGGGTAGCCGTGATGGCTTCATCCGCATTAACGCTAGGGGCGATAAGCGCGCTTGTTGGTGCTCGGAGGCTCTTCTTCCTTGCTGGTGCAGCGCCTCATAGTGGTTTACTCGCGGTTCTCGTGGCAATTCCTTTAGCATATATCACCGGGTACGATCCGGTAGTGATAGCCTCGCTTACGGGAGTATTACTAGTATATATGGTTGGATACGCTATACATCGCGGCCACGACCCGGACGTATCTACCTCGGTCTTCATAGCTTTCTCGGCCTCCCTCAGCGTTATTCTCGCCTATTATGTCCTCACAAACTATCCTGTACAGACAGATATATCGGCGATCATACTAGGTGATCCACTACTGGCAACGCCGACAGAAGCGTTATTCATGACGGGCTTATCTATTGTTTCATTTATCATTGTCTGGACAACCTATAGGGAACAGGTTAGCATCGGGATAGACCGTGACTCGGCCCGATTGGCGGGAATAAAGGTCTGGGTATACGACCTAATAGTCTTCACGCTTCTGGGCCTAGCTGCCGCCGCCCTGCTTAGAATCATAGGCTTTATCTTGGAGCATGTACTCATATTGATACCCGTGAGCATAGCATTAACTGCATCAAAGTCGTCGGGGAAAGCATTCGCGATATCGATTCTATCAGCATTAACAGCTGGTCTACTCGGCCTCAACATTGCACTCGTCCTTAATCTACCGCCGAGCGGTGTTACTGGAGCCGTTCTCCTCGCGTATTATCTACTATCACTTCTTGGGAGGGGGAGAAAATGACCATGAAGAGAAGGTTCGGGATAAGCATACCCTCTAATCTAGCGGATAAGCTCGACCAGTTATCCGAAAAGCTAGGATGCGATAGGAGCAGGATCGTGAGGATGGCTATAGAGAATATTGTCCATGATCATTTGTATTATCTCGTAAAACATAGATGTAAAGGAATAATAGTTGTAAAAGGATCAGAAGATATCCTGGATCTCATTGAGAAGTATCACGACCTCGTCATAGCATATAATCATTACCATTTATCCAATACATGTATAGCGACCATAGTGGTGGACGGCTTCTCAACCGAAATTATTAGATTGCACCGCGAAATACTGAACAGAGGATGTAGTTCGAGATACATACCGATAGATTATGGGAGCGAATAAGATATGGGGTTGCAAGACATCCTTAATAGATATGAAGTACAATTCAAGCCAAGAGAAGGCTATTGGCTCACAAAATGGCTCGTAGACGAGATAACAGGATCCAGGTCATGCATAGACGCAAGCCTAGACCTTGGGATAACCTGGAGCAAGCTATGCCTGGCCGATAATAAGATACTTGTAAACGATGTCCAGATCCCCCTTCTAGTGCCCAGGGAGCCTGACAGGATAATCTACATCAATGATCAAGGGATGGATGCATACGAAGTAGTCAGGAGAACAGATACTGGTTTTTACAAGTTAAAAGCCATTAAGAAATACGGTGCCCCTACTCTCGAGATAAACGGGATACACATGCACCGGATAGTAGGAGTTGATCCCTGGACTGATTCACGGATAAAGGTAAGGGCCGCCAGGATAAAGAAGGGCGTAAAGGTCCTCGATACATGTATGGGCCTGGGATATACTGCCATACACTCCGTTCTAAGAGGCGCAGAACTAGTTGTGACCATCGAGAAAGATGAGAACGTCTACTGGGTTGCAACACATAATCCCTGGAGCCATGGGCTTAGTGATGCACGTGTAAAGACATTATTGGGTGACGCCTCCAAGATCATAGGCTTGTTCCCGGACTCTTCTTTCGACAGGATAATTCATGACCCTCCAAGATTCACGCGTAGAACAGGAGACTTATACAGTCTCGAGTTCTATCGCGAAGCCTACAGGGTTCTCCGTATAGGCGGGATTATGTTCCATTACACGGGAGAGCCGCGGAGACACGGTGCTCCAAGCATATTGAAAGGTATAAGTGAGCGGTTGAGGAAAGCTGGTTTCTATCCTGTGGTCTACGATAGGAGGGCTCAGGGGTTTGTCTGCCATAAACGTATATGATTATATGGTGCTTACCCAGTCTTCTCGATCTTTTCTAGTATCTCGTAGATATCTTTGCTGAACCCCGGGCGGAGCTCTCCATAGGCTTTCTTGATCTCCTCCCTGATCCTAGCGTTCACATTATAACATCCCGACTCATGTACTAGGAATTTCTTATTCACAAGCCTTGCTATGGCCCTGTTAACGGTCAGCTCGATGATAACGTCATCGAACTCTGGGACTAGCTCGGGGTCTCTGAGCCTCTTGATTTCCTCTCTGATTTCTATAACGCTGATGATCTCGCCTGCACTAATGTGTTTCAGGAAATACTCCATGATCAGTCTTTCGAGCTTAGGGAGAGAAAGTATGTCTTTAACACCTGGTAGTTCGTCGAACAAACATTCATCACCCTCACTAATAATACCATGTATTATAATATGTGTGTTCGTCAACCATGAATTTAGGGTTCTTCCTAGCCATACAGAAGTTTCTGAACAAACACTTATTGCATAAGGGTTCTTTATCCCGTAGACATATCTTGCGCCCCATAATCCATAGATGATCATCGAGAAGCCCGGGATGTACACCGCTTTTGCGGGCCAATAATCTATATGCTCTTCTTATAGTCATTCTGAGCAGGACGTCCTCTTCCCATGTGACCTCTACACCTCTTGTAATCTTGTCCCATAGGGGACCACTAACCATTACTATGCCGAGCCTATAAGCTATCCTCGACAAGTGGTTATCAATTGCAAGGTCTAGCTCATCCATTATCTCTATGAGATCCCTTGCCTCAAGGAACTTGGCGAGAAGCATTGCCTTCTTTTCAACAGGGTCTTCGTACGCCCTGAAGACTCTTAGCCTCTCGACAAAACCCGGAGAGCTGATCGAACCGTGGAGTCTAACCTTATACCCTCCTATTAGCTTCTCAACGCTTCCATCATAGAGTTTAACGAGTTTCAATCCAAGATCTCTGAGGAGATAAGTTCTCACAACGATATCTGGGGGAGAAACATCACCGACCGATAACCATTCTCTTACCTCATCAGCGCTTATCTCCGTGAGGTGTTCTGGCGAGAAGAAATCAGGGTCATCATAATATTTCTTGGCCCCAAGCCTGTAGAGCAGGTCTGCACCGTGATAGAATTCTCCATCAACATAGCCTTCGTACGGCTTCCCCGGCCGGCTGAGCCTGTGATCCATAGCTACCATGACGAGGAAATATCTTAGAACCTTTTCACGCTCATCATCTCTTGGCGGATAGTATTTCGGGTCATAGACGTCCAGCTTCGACAGACTCGGCTTGTTTTTGCCCAGGACTCTTGCAGCTTTCTCGATAATCCGAGTATCAATGCCTATGACTTCCAAGAAACACACCTCTACCAGGACAAGAGATTATTGTTTCCATCAACCTAAAAAATCGTAGGGAGAAGAAGACTTGGTGGAGACTATCTACGACTATGTTATTTCGAAGAAACTAGAACTGGTAAAGCCCACGATCATAGTCGGTGGCATCAAGTCGACGACGATCAAAGCCATCGATCTAACAATCATAGGACGAGTACAAGTCAATGGCACGATATCGGCTGACAAACTAACGGTCATAGGCCACGGACTTGCATCCACGATAGAAGTAAAAGAGGCATATCTGATCGCCAATGGTCCGTTATTCATTGATGTCCTTAAAGCAAACAAGGCTCTGATCATAGGCCGAAGAGGTTCCATCATAGCTGATTTCATCGAGGCAGACACGCTGTTCATGGAGAGATCATATGCTTCGAG
The DNA here is from genome assembly GCA_027022365.1 of Desulfurococcales archaeon. Taxonomy (GTDB): domain Archaea; phylum Thermoproteota; class Thermoprotei_A; order Sulfolobales; family Desulfurococcaceae; genus JAADCY01. The sequence continues at coordinate 127,036 of JALVYU010000011.1, forward strand.
AATAGTTGTTCAAACACTTAAACTATCGTGGGGGGTTGGGATAAGAATACTGGAAAATGCCCGCGAAATAGTGTTCTATGATCCACATGTGTGGTTCGAGGAGATCCGGGCCGAAAACCCAGCGATCACTTATAAGTACAGCATTCAAAAGCTCTCATCCGCGCCTCAACGACTTTCTCGCGAAGATTCATGAGGGTAGACGCTATAAGAAACAGTTCTCCAGGACTTATCTTGTCTCCGGGCTTGATCCTGCCTATCCGGCTTTCAATCTTATCGATAAGGTCTATTGCTTCCTCAAGCACCGGGACAAGATCCTTACAGTCGCTCTCTGAAGCCATCTTAGCACCTATATGAATCCTGGTTATGACAGTGTTAAAAATAATTTCTTACCGGAAAACATAGGAAGATAATATATGTTGATAGAATTACTTATCATACATAATTATAAGTCCGGATACAAAGCTAACAAGGCTACCCAAGTATCAGCGGAAAACTTGTCGATTCATACTTGCTACGCCTTGGCTAGTACTCTGTGTTTAAATACGATGGAGCCTAGCACCGTATCTACAATTATGTGGTAAGCTCGAGAAGGCATCTTAAAAATCCGGCTGAGCATAGGAAGCGTAGGGAGATATCCTTATCTTAGCATCTATAGAATAACTATGAGGAGCTAGTACTCTGATGTTGTAGATAAATACATAGTATTACCCCCCGGGGGAAAGATTTAAAGGCATATATATTCTCTTCTTGAGGTATAATGAGACCTCCTCATCGGAGGGGTGGGGGGTATCTTTTTATTTCCCCCCGGGGGAGAAAACATTGAATGGGGGTGTCTGGGATGACGGGGGTTATCTATATGGTTCGGGAGGAGGGGGGAGAAACTCCCGTTGTGGGGAGACATGTTTACGGCGAGCTTTACGGCTGCAACCCGGAGATCCTCAGCAATGAGAAAATGATTGAAGAGATAATCAAAGAGGCTGCAGAGATAGGGGGTTTCACATTACTTGATGTGAAGTCATGGAAGATAAGCCCGGGAGTCAGTGCTGTTGGAATAGTCTTGGAGAGCCATATCTCCATCCATACGTGGCCCGAGTATGGTTTTGCAACTGTTGATGTTTATACTTGTGGCTCTGAGGGAGACCCCATAGCTGCTTTCAAGCATATAGCCAAAAGGTTTGAGGCTAAAAGATATACCATGAAATACACTGATCGAAGCTACCGGGAATAGTGGTTTGGACAGAATATATATCGTCGGAGCTGGGCCTGCAGGACTTACCACGAGTTTTTTCCTAAGCAGAGAAATCCCTTCTAGCAGTATAACCGTTTTCGATCATAGGAGAAAACCCGGTGTTCCACCTTACTGCACAAGCATAGTTGGTATAGAAACCGCTGAGTTCTACAAGGAAATACTTGGGGAGAAGGTGATAGAGAAGAAATACTATTCTATAACCTTCCATACGCCCACAAGGAAATACACGGTGTACTCTAAGAAACCAATAGCATATAGGCTTGCTCGCCCCTATCTCGAGCAGAAACTATGTGATAAACTACTAGACATGGGTGTCGAGATAAGGTTGGGGGAGCATGTTCTCCCCGCCCGCCCCGGGGCCTTGGTTGCTGGTGGGAAGGAGTATGAAGGCCTTGTAATAGCGGCCGATGGTGCTTATAGTCTCTTCAGGAAGAAATACTGTGGATGGATGCCGGAGACAATTATGGGTCTACAAAGAATAGTTAGAGTCGATAAACGGTTAGAGAATAGTTTCCATGTCTTCTTCGATCTTGACACACCCTGTTTCTATCAATGGATTGTGCCTGTGGATGGAGATAAAACTGTACTAGTTGGATACGCCGACTGCAAGATTCGCTCTGACCCAAATAGGATATTTGATAAGGTGCTCAGAAAAGCCGGTTTACGCCTCCTATCGAGTGAACGTATTTTCGGCGGCCCAATAATAAGGGATCTACCATACAGACCGTACAACATAGGAGGGAGAATATATTTCATAGGAGATAGTCTTCCAGCCTCCAAACCGGTCACTGGGGGAGGCCTTTACGGTATAAAGGAGTTAGTGCCAGCCCTGACTAGGGCTATCGTGAAGGGTGATCCCAGGATCTATGACCAGAGCGTTGAACGCCTTAAGAAAAGGTTTCGAAAGTCATGGCTTCTAACAAGGCTGTTTAAGCATAAGTACTGGGTGATAGCGGACCTGTTCTCTGTTTTTCAGGGAGAATTTGAGCCGGGCCTATTTGATCTTCATGAAAAAATTGTTTGGAGAGCCCTACCCCGTCTACCCACGCTCCTGTATATCCTATTATGTTCTCTGTTTATCCGAACACGGCGATCTCGTGGATGAGCCTTCCTTCCTTGAACCTGTCTATGGTGAGGTTTTCGGCCTCTCTTATCCCTGGCTTACCCCTGACTATCCATTCCGCAACCGCCTCGGAGGCGGCTGGGGCTATCATAAACCCGTGGCCACTAAACCCTGTTGAGACGTAGAGGCTCTCCACATCTTTTACCGGGCCGAGGATGGGGTGGTGATCTGGCGTCATGACATAATAGCCTGTCCAGTACCTTATGATGTGTGTTGATGGGAACCAGTCGAAGTATTTGCTCCATATCCTCACGGCCGTGTATAAGAACTCTATCCTGTTCATCGGGGGTCTATTGTATTCTTCTTCGAGCTCAGCGCCGATGAGGAAGCCTCCCGACACTGTTTGCACCATGTAGGATGCAGTCTCCCAGTCGACGAGGAGGGGCTTGAATACCTCTCTGTATTTTTCCGTAATCAGTGCGTGTTTGGGCAGATTGTTTATTGGAGCATCAACCCCGCATGTACTGAGTATGTCTCTACTGCCATACCCGGCGGCAACCAGTATTGTTTCCGCCTCAACCCTCTCTTTCTCGGTCAATACACCCTTGGCTTCCCTATTCTCCACAATTATTTTCTCGGCTTTCTCCGGATACCTTACCTCTACGCCGCTCTTTTTTAGGTACTCCAGAACGTTTAGGAGCGCGGTGAACGGGTTTGATTTCCCAGCAATAGGATCATGTACCCCAGCGACGAGGGTGTCGGTCTTAATGGTTGGGACGAGTTCCTTTATCTCGTCGGGGTCGACTATACGTGTCGGGACGCCTAGGCTGTGGTGGAAGCGAACATACTCCTTGAAGTTCCTAAGATGTTCTTCACGCGACAACAGCCAGACGTACCCGCCCTGTACAAAGGGGAAGCCGAACCTATTGGATAATTCCTTCCACTTCTCTATACTCCTCTTCATCAATACCACGTGTTCTCTGCTCGTGAAGCTAGCCCTTATACCGGTCGCGCACCTGAACGTGCCCCCGCTCCCCGGGTAGTTTTTCTCTATAATTGCTATTTTCTCGATGCCACGGTCGAGGAGCTCGAGCGCTGTGTATACCCCGTTTATCCCTGCCCCGATCACGGCCACATCGTATCTCAATAATTATCGCCTCCCAGGAAGTACTTTGCCTGTACGGGGTGTAGTGGGGGCCTAGATGTTGGGAGCATCAGTTCCTCCGCGTTCTTGCCCGTGGCTCTCCGGAGTATTCTCAGTACTATGGGTATACAGTGGGTGCCCTGGCAGGGCCCCATACCTATCCTTAGATAGCGCTTGAGGCTCTCGAGGTCGGTGTATCCCTTCTCTATGGCTTCTAGGACATCGGCGAGCGTTACTTCCTCGCATCTACATATGATTATTTTTCGGGGATCCATATGGCTCTCACCTCCAACCACTTATCCTTTGGGACGGAAACGGTTACAGCCCATGTACGGTCATGCTGCCACGCCTTAACGATCACGCCCTCACCCACAGGTTCTCCACGTCTATTGAGAAGTGTCACCCACATACCTTTCTCTGGTCTTGGCAGGAACTCGTACGGCAGTGTTATTAGTGCTTGGCCGGGCTTGGAGAGGTCGACAACGAACAAGGCCTGGCCCGGGCACTGTGGGACGCAGACCCCGCACCCTATACATTTGTCCCAGTCTATCCTGGGTATCTCGTAGATCTTATCCATTCTTATCGCTTTGAACGGGCATACATGTACACATATATTGCAGGGTATCTCCTCAGGGCACTCCGCTATGACGACGGGGCCTTTCTCGAGCCTCTCCCTTGGTGGGAGGAGGCCTAGCTTCTCGAGCTCCTCGGGCGTGATATATCCTTTCTCCTTATAGCTCACGTGTACTCACCTATCCTGATCTTCTCCATTTCCTCTTCCGAGACAGTCACCTTGAGCTTTCCCTCCCTAGCCCTCCTTACGACCGGGGCCATCCTGTACTCGTTCCAGAGGAAATCTATGAGCTTTCCACGTCTCTCCTCGACCTCTTTGCCGCCGATGCCTAGTTTTAGGAGTGCGGATAAAGCAGCTATTTCTCCCTCGATGAACGCAGTCGTTGCCTCTTCTATGCCCGAAGCATCACCTGCTACGAAGAGGTTTTCAACACTTGTCTCCTGGCCCCACGTCCTTATAGGCACTAATCCTCCTGCCTCCGGAACCCATTTCATAACTGCGCCTGCCTGGGCGAAGAACTTTGTGTCGGGCTGGAGGCCTATCGATATGAGTACTAGGTCGACACCGAACTCTTTCTCGGTGCCTGGGATGGGGTGGAAATGCTCATCGTATGCTTGGAGCACTGCTTTCTCAACCCTTTCCGTCCCGATGGCTCTGACTATGCTGTGCCTCGTCAGTATTTTGACGCCTAGTCTCCTGATCTTGGCGGCGTGGACGAACCAGCCGCCTATCCTCGGCAGTATCTCCGCTAGAGCCTCTACCTTCACACCCGCTTGGAGCAACTGATACGCTATGATCAATCCGACGTTACCGCTGCCGATAACAACTGCCTTGTCTCCGGGCCGGACACCGTATTGGTTCATGAGGGTTTGAGCACCCCCAGCACCCATTACACCGGGTAGATAGTTGCCCTCGAAATCCAATCCTTTCTCAGCTGCGCCGGGGGCAGCGATGACCGTCTTGGCTTTGACAAGGAGATTGAGTGGATGCTCTCCGTGTACCGCTACCCCCACTACTCCGCCTTTGAAGTACCCATATGCGAACCCATTAGTGTAGACACGTATGTTGTTATACTCTTTGATCTTCTTGGAGAGCATCTCTGCTATCCTGAACCCTCTTGTTCCGCCGAAATAGTCTCTTGAGCCGAAGAACTTGTGTGTCTGCTTGACGAGCTGGCCTCCTAGCACGAAGTGATCATTGACCAGGACGACGTCCGCCCCATGCTCAGCGGCCACAAGAGCCGCTTTAAGCCCAGCGGGGCCCCCACCCACAACCAGAAGATCCGTCTCTACCCTGATTGTTTCGACGTTCTCCTGCCTCCTAGCCCTACGTATATCTGCTAGGCCCTCCTGAGGCTCAACATGAATTCCTTCCCTGACAGGCTCAACACATATCCTAGTATTAGGCACACCATCAACTACTGATAGACAGCTACTACACTTACCTATCATACAGTAGGCTCCCCTGGGAAGCCCTAGTTTTGGGCTCCTATTGAACACCCTGTAACCCACAGCGTAGAGAGCCGCTAAGATGCTCTCCCCCTCATAGGCTTCGATGACCTTATCTCTATAGTAGAACTTGACACGTCGGCCGCGCTTGAAATCCAGGATCGGGTGCTCATAGATCCTATAATCAGGCAAGACCAACACCTATCCGGGAGTAAACACTATACGCTCTACGGTAAAAACTAAGTGATTATCGGGTTGCACAAGAACTAATAAGTTAGTGTTTTCTAAATTAATTTAATCCCATTAACCATTGATCAATGGGGGGAAATACTGGTGGAGATAAAGGAATGCTTGATGCGCGCACTTATCGAGACAATCCCTAGGGTCATAGGTCTCGACGAAAAGGTCGTCGAGGACCTTGTGGCTAAGCGCAGGCTCAAATTAGCGAGAACACCTGATCCGAAGTACGGGGACTATGGTGTGGCGCTCCACGTAGTCCTCCATATGGTTAAGGCCCCCCGCCAAGAATGGGATAAGCTCCTCTCCAGGATAGCCAATGAAATAATGGGTTCCAGCAGGGCCAAGGAATGCTTCATATATAGGATAGATTATTCAAATGGTTACCTCAACTTCTACATAGACTATAGAAAGCTCTCCAGGATAATCTTCAAGAAAATAATAGATGAAGCCCTATTCGACGAGATAAGGTCTTATGGGCGGGGAGAAAAGATACTCGTAGAACACACGAGCGCGAATCCTATTCATCCCCTCCATATTGGGAGCGGGAGAAACGCCGTTATAGGCAACACCTTCGCGAGAATATTGCGCAGACTAGGTTTCAGCGTCCGTGAGCACTTCTACGTTGACGATATGGGTAGACAAGTAGCCGTAATGGTTTACGGATACACGAAGGTCAAGGAGAAAGGGATAGAGCCTCCCCCGAAAATCAAGCCTGACCATTGGATCGGAGCGATCTATGCTCTCACAAACATCTTTGTCTCGATAAAGAACATGCACCACGAACAAGAGAAAATAGCGGGCGAGATCAGAACCCTTATCGAGCACCTAAAGGAGGAAGCGTTCGGGAAACGCGGCGACGGATACCTGTTGGCTGTCACTAGGATAGCCGAGTCCCAGCTAAGCCTAAAACACGACCCAGGAGCAGTCCTAGAAATGATCGTTTCTGCACTGAAGAAACAGGAGGGAAAGAAGCCTACCGGGATACGTAGAGAGGCAGAGTCCCTTCTATTAAGATACAGGGATATTAGAAATAAACTAGCTGAGCTATACGAGTGCGCCGAAGACCTCAGAACAGTTTTCCCACGGCTCTACGACGTCCTATCCCAATCTATCGATGAACCAGAGGTGTTCGAGGAGAAAGTATCTGAGCTCATGAAGCTGTACGAGGAAGAAGACCCGAGGATAACAAGGCTCTTCAGGGAAGCAATAGACCTCGTACTGAGGGGTTTCGATTCAACACTTAGAAGGATAGGTATAGTCTTCGATTCTTACGACTGGGAGAGCGACCCAGAGATCAAGAAGTTGACCAGAGAGATCATCGAGGCATCCCTGAGGACAAGGTATGGTGGTAGCGAGGGCCAGGCAGTAATAGTTGATCTAGGGAAAGCCTACGAGGAAGACGATTATATCCGTAGCATATTCGGGGCGGAGAAGCCCGAGCGCGTAGTGCTGAGGAGAAGCGATGGGACAACACTCTACGTCTCAAGAGACATAGCGTATACTATATACAAGTACAGGGTGACCGGGGCGAAGAAAGTATACAATGTGATCGCGACCGAGCAGAACCTCGAGCAGAAACAAGTTAGGAGCGTCCTCTACCTGCTGGGATACAAGGACTATGCCGACAATACCATACACCTCGCCTATGAAATGGTGCACCTTAAAGGCTATAGGATGCGTGGAAGATACGGAAGATACATCAGCATGGACGAGCTTATTGAGAGATACCGTAAGCTCATGCTAGACCAATACATGGAATCACACAAGAAACTCGGGGTTGAGGAGGCTGAGAGCATTCTTGACAAGGCCGAGAAGCTAGCCGTAGCAAATACTAGATATCTATTGCTAAGCATTGAACCCCTCAAAGTACTAACGTTCGATCCTGGGAAACTGGCTGAGCATACAGAAGGATCATGGATACAATACACGTATGCGAGACTCCTAAGTATACTCAGGAAAGCGTATGGAGAAGACATTGATAGACCGGACGATGTAAGAAGGGAGGTAACGCGTGACTATGACGGAATAGACATCGATGCGATAGGGCTGACGAGGGAGGAAGAGGAGATCATTGAAAAACTCATGGGCTATAAAGACGTGCTGGTAACCGCCTATGAGGAGATGAAGCCTAACAAGGTGGCGGAATACGCCTACGAGCTATCATCAGTACTTAATCTCTTCTATGAGAAGATCCCCGTCATAAAGGAGAGGATTGAAAACAAGAAGAAATTCAGGCTTGTACTCATCTATTGTGCCGCGAAAATACTTGGTGACGCAATGTACGTGATGGGAATCCCTGTTCTCCCAAGGATCTAGGCCTCCCAGTCGCCTGTAGATAATTTTTTCTATGTATTCAATTCATAGAATCCTATAGGTGATTCTCATGTTTAGCCGTCCAGAGATCAAAATAATCCCCGGCAGTCCTGGCAGCAAATCTCGGGAGTGGATAGAGAAACACCACAAATACGTCGCCACAACAACACATGATCCCGAGCACCTACCCCTAGTTATCGAGCGAGGAGAGGGTGTCTGGCTAGTAGATGTTGATGGTAACGTGTTCCTAGACTTCTCCAGCGGTATATCAGCGGCAAACCTGGGATACCCGACTCATCCTGAGGTAAAGAAGGTATTGGTCGAACAAATAGAGAAGCTTGCCCACGCGGCGGGAACAGACTTCTACAACCCCTATCAGGTTATGTTGGCTGAGAAACTAACGAGTATCGCTCCCGGCGACTTCGACAAGAAAGTGTTCTTTGCGAACAGTGGTACGGAGAGCGTTGAGGCTGCAATAAAGCTTACCAAGCAGTATAGGAGGGCCCGGATGTTCATAGCCTTCATCGGTGCATTCCACGGCAGAACCCTTGGAAGCCTAGCACTAACAGCCAGCAAGCCCGTGCATAAACGTGGCTTCTACCCCTGGATGCCTGGGGCGGTACACGTCCCCTACCCGAACCCCTACAGGAATCCGTGGCACATAGATGGCTACGAGCAGCCCGATGAGCTCGTGAACCGCGTCATAGAGTATATTGAGGAGTGGGTGCTCGAAAAATATGTTCCTGAAGAAGAAGTAGCGGCGATCATTGCCGAGCCCATACAGGGCGAGGGCGGCTACGTGGTTCCGCCCAAGAACTTCTTCTCAGAGCTGAGGAAGCTGGCGGATAAGCACGGGATACCCCTCATAATCGATGAGGTACAAATGGGCATGGGCAGGACGGGCAGGATGTTTGCGATCGAGCACTTCGACATAGCTCCTGATGTAATAACGCTGGCCAAAAGCCTCAGCGGAGGAGCCGTGCCAATAGGAGCAACAATCTATAGGGCCTCTCTAGACTTCCGAGAACCCGGAATGCATAGTAACACGTTCGGAGGCAATGCACTGGCATCAATGGTTGCATTGAAAACACTTGAGGTGACAGAGAAACTACTACCTCATGTGAGGAGCCTCGAGCCATTGTTCAGAGAAACGCTCAACAAATGGAAAGAGGAATACGAGTTCGTAGGCGACGCTAGGGGGCTAGGCCTGGCATGGGCTATCGAGATAGTCAAGGATAAGAAGAGCAAGACCCCCGATCCTAAGAGGAGGAACAAGATACTCTACGAAGCCCTAAAGAGAGGCCTAGTACTTCTGGGATGTGGTAAAAGCGGGATAAGACTGATACCGCCTCTCATAATCACAGAGGAGCAGGCAAAGCTAGGCCTCGAGATACTGGGCGAGGCGATTAAGGCATCTATATAAAGTTATCCCTCTTTTTCCGCAGAATCCTATTGTCCGTACATATTTTTAAGAGAGGCCTATTTATATAGTCTAGAAAGTCCATGACGGATAGCGGTCTCTCAGAATATTTTACCAAAAGATCAGGGCTGGTGAGGATATTGAGCAATATTGAATACGAAATACTTTCATGCTGCTCTTTGCTCCCGCTTTACCTTGGGGAGGGACGCCGTAGACTCATCGCAACAATAGCCGAGGAACTAAGAAACATATATGGTTATGATCTTGTGGTCAATGGCTTGGATGCGATCATAGTGGATATGAAGGAGTTCATCAAGGATCACGCGGTTGCAGCCCATATATACACCTTCATAAACGGCGATATAATTGTATGGAGCAGTAAAGACATATCGCTAGAAGGAATGATATTACCCGACAACATAGTTGTTCTGCCCAAGAGTGATTTCGAAGATATGATCAAATCACTAAAGGAGCTCAGCAACGGCGTTGTAAGTAAACCGAAACTGCTCTTATCCGGCAAGACCAAGTGCTTCAAGAAAGAGCTTCTAGAATGCTATATCAGTAGCTACAAGGAGTTCGTATACCGCTATGATGATATTAGTCTTCAGCTCAAATGCAATGGAGCGACGCTGAAGATAGATACAGTAATGCTGGCCGATAAGTTCGTCTCAAGCCTAATCGATGGGACGGGAAAGCTGGTCGAAACTATAGCATCACATCTCCCACGGCGTAGCAGAAGATTCTTTGCTAAGAAGGTAAAGGATGAAATAACAGATGAAGCTTTAAGATATCTCGCCGAGCTAGCTAAAAAATACATGGTAGTCTTCCCGAAAACCCCGGAATATATGGAGCTATTTAAGATAACCTAGGTGTCCTAGGAGGCTTTATCAATGCTTTGATGTTGTCGCCCTCATAGTATCCTATGAGCATTGCCTCGGTATTGTAGGCCCAGACGATCTCCCCGTTTTTATCGATTGCTATAAAGCCCATAGTGTTCTCTCCAACGGCTTTGTTAACGTATTCAAGGGTTTTCTCGGCGGCCGCAACCAGATCCTTGGTTTTCCTATACATTGTGTCGAGGTACTTGCACGTCATGCACTCCATGATCTTCTCCCCGATACCTGTGGCGGAACACGCAGTGTAAGCGGAGGCGTAAAAGCCCGCGCCGGGAACAGGCGAGTCGCCTATTCTTCCCGGGAACTTGAGTATGACTCCACCAGTGCTTACCGCGGCGGCTAGCCTGCCCTGCGAGTCAACAGCGACCGCGCCGACAGTATCTCCCACATCAAGGGTTTCCTCAATGATCTTCTTTATGAAGCCATAGTCTTCGAGGAAACGCGTTATTTTCCTGTATACCTCCGGCTCGCCCTCCAGAAGCTTCCTGACTGCTTCCTGGTACCTCTCCCAAACATGAGGTGGTGGAGGCGGCAATGGGGGCAGGCCGTTGAGGAATGCGAGTAGGTCGGCTCCCTTTCCCCCTATAAGGTGATGGTCTGTCTTCTCCATGACTATCCTGGCGAGGACAACAGGGTTCCTCGTAGCTGTTACCGATGCTACAGCGCCTATTCTCCCAGTGGCTCCATCCATTACGCCTGCATCAAGGCTTCTACTTCCCATGAAGTCTAATACGCTTCCGACCCCGGCGTTGAGGTATCCTGAGTCCTCCATACACTTAACTGCTTCAACCACAGCATCTATAGCTGATCCATTGTCTCGCAGTATATTCATCCCCTTCTCCACGCATTTCATGACAGCTTCTCTAGCCTTATCCGCGTATTTGGAGCGGCTCCACCTGCCTGCTCCGCCATGTAGGATTATGTTTGGCCTCATAAGCATGTTCGCCTCTCATTATTTCCTGCAAATTAATAATTGAATGAGGTGATAGAAAAATAATTAGCGCCTCCCAAATATAGTCATGATACAATCGATGCGGTGTTGGATATTGACAGTTCTAGGCAGACTTGTATCGAGGATAAGGTTTAAGCGTGAGCCCCTGATCAACCATATACTCGTCCCAATAGGCCTGATAATCTCTCTCCCCGTTATTGCATCTCTCTCAGTCAAGGTAGAGATGAGTGGTTTATCGTCATTGCAGGAGACATGGTATTATCCTCTTGCGAGCCTTTATCTTGCCTATATAGCGTTCTCAGCATATTCCGCCTACAGGTTATCCAAGATAGTCACGAGGCATCTGGTGGACAGCGGCTTGACGAGCTATTACTGGCTCCGAAACATGGGTGATGACGATGCCGTGGTGAGGCTCTACAAGTCAGGGCTTAGAAAGAAGAACTTGCCGTCACCACTGAGCTCTCTAGTCCTATGCCTTATCACCGGGGGGCTTGCCTATCCTTTAATCCTACATATGGCTGAACGCGTGTTCAGCCACCACGCATATGGTGAGGAGAAGAAGTTCTTGGGCCGTAGCCAGGCAAGGCCTTTGAGCCTGGGCCAGGGTATTCTCGATATAGCGGCCTCTATGCTGACCATTGGCGTCTACATGTTCTACTGGATAAGACGGTTCATCAAGACATACAATAACCATATAGAACTAGTTCATTCTCGGCACCCAGAACCACCTGTTCCGGGTGAGGCTAGTGTTCCTGAGAGATTCTATCCTAGCGGCCCCATTCTAGCAGTGTCTATGCTCCTCATCGGCCTAGGGGTAGCTGTGTTCATGGTTGTCAGCGGTCTGCCAGTCTACTTGCCCTACATCGTAGGTGTGGGGCTCATTACTTGTTATTTCTCCTACAGGCTTTCCCGGAGAGTCTTCGGCCTCCAATTCCTAGGAACGCTTATGATGATATATTTTCTCTTTATCTCAACCAGTTTCATCGGGTTCGCTGGCCAAGGCCTCTTCTCAACGCTATATAAGAGCTTGGAACAAATGACGAGCAGGTTCAGCCTAAATAATCCATGGCTTCTCTCAGTCCAGATATATACGAACAACTTGGTCCCAAGTACTGTCGCTCTCGCCCCAATTATTGGTGCCCCGTACCTCGCGTACGCTATTGGGCAAGCAGGGATCATTTATGGCTTCATGATCAGCGCCAAGCTCGCCTCCTCCGGCCCCGCCATACTTTTGCTCCCAGTTATGCCTCACTCGATACTAGAGCTATCCGCTTACGCCCTCTTCATAGCTTCTTCGATAAGGCTGTTAACCGGAGATAGGAGGGTAGCGCCGAAAATAATTGGCTCCTATGCCTTGCTCTACGTTGCTGCCCTGGTAGAGGCCTTTTCGATTTACTTGGCGCATCTTATTTCCTAGGCTCTACAACGACAACCTCGTATTCTTCGAGCTTTGGTAGCTTGAGCATTATCTGTCCCGGCGTCTCTTTGAAGTTCACGACGTAGTCTAGCTCTTTGTCTCTAAGCGGCAGATATACCCTGTACTTTGTCCCATGGCTTATGGCTAGCTTTATGCTTATATCAGGGACAGGTATGATTGCCCGTGGCGGGTGTACTGATTCGACACTACTATATGGTGGTAATGGTTGCTTGGTCGTGCCGGTCCCCATTGCTTGGATCAACTGGTTATAGGTGTGGTTCAATAAGTGTATTATGATCCTTTCTCCCTGCCTATACGTATCAACATGTATGGTTTCAGGGGCATCAACTATTATGGGCGGCGTACCCCCCGAATATCTCGCGCTGTTCCTTATCAGCTTCATGAATGTTGGGAGGCCGGTGCGCCAGTAGTGGCGTCCCAGCTGGCTGGTGAAGTAGACGCTCTTGCCCTTGCCATAATTGTTTATGATCACTGCAGGGTTATCCGTGGCCTTCGCCATTGGAGGCGGTGATCTGCCGAGTGTGTACTCGTGCCCCCAATTACCGACAGCTAGCCCTATCCTGCCGAGGGCTTGGCCGTGGACGTAGTCTAGTAGTGTCTGGTACCCCATGTTTGGCGTTACTCTCCTGACTCTGAACTCGTAACTCATATCCCCGAACAGGATCATTTTCTCCTCTATGTCCTTGAACAATGGATGCTTGATATCATCAATGTACATGTATGTCCATGGCTTCCTCAGGACTCCTATGAAGCTTGCACCAATAACATCCTTATAGGCAAAGTCATACATACGTATGCAGTTCTCGTCCCTTGTGCCAGTTAGATAAGTTGATACTACTCCCCCACCTCTCTCGACGTACTTCTTGATAGCGTCTCCGATCTCTTTCTTCATACACACCATGTTCTCTACAAACAATACCTTGTACTCGCCTAGCTTATCTAGTGATGAGGCGTCTCGCTCTGCTACGAATTCGACCGGTATATGGCTGTGTGTGAGCGCGTAGTATACTCCCCTTATACCGTCAACATATTTCTGAGGGTGTTCTCGGCCGTAGAAGTCACGGGTATTATTCGAGACTATTATTCCGGCGTACCTGACGGGCTCTGCGTCCTCGAGGTACTCCTCGATCTTCTCGTGCTCCCTGAATACCTGCTCCGCCGCGTCGAGGTGCTCCGGGTTCTGCCTATAGCTGACACTGAACACTAGGAGCCACGGTGATCCTCCTGCGATTATTGCTTCTCTAAGGCCCTGCTTAATAGCAATCCTGGTCGTGGCTTTCACGGTTCTATATAGGTGGAAGTAGTTCCTACTGCTCCAAACAGGCTTTCCACCGCTCATAGCCTTGGTTAGCTTGGTCATCTCGGTTATGAATCCCGGTGGTTGGTGGTCTACCTCGCTGCACTCCGCGAAGATCACGTCCATGTAGTCACGGGCATCCTCGACAACCTTGTTTGTTCTACCCGCCCATCCCCCTGGGTGGCTATTGTACATGAATAGCTTGTCGGGGGCGGCCTGCTTGGCAGTCTCGTAGAGCTCTTTTATCCTGCTGACGACCACCTCATATCTCCACTTCCATAGTTCCCTCCACCTGCTGTCCGTCCAATCGGCCTCCCTAGGCATATCGTAGTCGTGATCCTCTTTGAATCTGCGTTGACACCATTTACAGTAGCATGCTCGCTCTACGTCGGGCTGGTACCTGAAGCTGTCCAGGAATACGCCGTCGGCGTCTAGGCTTATACCCTCTATTATCTCGCGCTTCACGTGATCTATGAATGGACTGTTTATACAGAGCTGGGGCCACTCGGGCTCGTAGTGCTGCGTCTCCAGGGGTACGTGCTCCAAGAGTATGATCTCGCCGTTCCTATTTATCTGGGCCCAGTCGCTGTGCTGGTGGTACAGGTACTTGTTGGCGGTGTGGCCTACCATGACTACTACGCGTATTCCTCTCTCCCTACCATGCCGTATAGCGTCTCTTACGAGGTCTCCCTTCATCTTGGGGTGTGTCGGCCCGACTGTTCCTCCGCGGTAGAATGTACGGCCCCAAGGGTCTCGGGCAAATATTACGAGGACGTTTGCATGTATCTTCTCGGCGAGCTCCACCAGCTCTTTCCCAGTAATAGTCTCGACGTATCTTCCATACCTGTCCTCTATGTTGAACTGAAGGACACGTACGGGCTTCATCCACCAGGGCTTGTCTTTACTCATGAATATCATCCTTGTAGGGGTGTGGGGACTGGTTTTCCGGGTTATTTGATTGGCTATATTAGTCTAATTATTGATCACAATTCATATTTAATGGTTATCCTAGTAGTCATTGCCGAGAAGCCATGCGTTCTCCACATATATTCTTCGTAGCCCGTTCTTCCTAGCGATCTCAACGGCTCTCAACGCGTGTCTCCTGCTTGTGCGAGGAAGGTCTCCCAGCATATAGTCTGGGTGGAAGCCGAGGAACACATAGGGCGTATTCCTATCCAGCTCCGCCACGTATCTCGTCATCATGTCTATCTCGTACTCATCAATATATCCCGGGACTAGGAGCGTAGAGACCACTAGGAGCGGAGGCTCACGCCTCTCCCCCGCTCGTCCCGCGACATAGGCTATGTTCTCTCTTATCGTCCTGACATGCCCGGGCTCTATCCCGGTGAGAGCATAGTATATCTCCGGGCTCCAGGCCTTGAAATCTATCTTGACTATCCCACCCGTCTCAAGGCTCAATCTAACAGCTTCTCGGAAGAAGTTCTTGTTCCAAAGACCGTTCGTCTCCCAGCATATCCTGAAAACACGTAGGCCTATCTCCTCGGCTCTCTCCTTCATCCTTCTGGCCGACAGGAGGGCGTGAGGAGCAACGGGGCCAGGGTCTCCGCCGAAGAAACAGACGCAAGTCGTTCTCGCATTAACGCTCTCCACGAGTTCCTCAACGCTGATCCTCGGGGATAGGTCGCGGGCCATCCTCCGGTACTCCCAGTTCTGACAATACAGGCAATCCATGTTGCATACACCGTAGAACACCGCGACATTATAGTAGCCGTGCTCTCCGCTGGGCGACAAGCAGTAGTCCGGGTAACCATTACCGTGTACTGCGGGGCAGACGGGATAGGCAACACAGTTCGTAGGGTGTGGGTCATAGTAGTAGGTCCCAGGAACAACGAGATAAGAGCCAGTACGGGGAACACTCCTCCCGCCACGTCTCTCCACAAGGCCACAATAACCCTTCATTCCTTCTCGTAAACCACACCTCCTACCACATACGCCGCAAGGAACACCGCCAGAAACCCTGTGTGGTAGGCGGAACAATGCCCGGCTCCGGGCATGGGCTTCACCGACTATATCGCGGGCCTCACTCCTGCTCCTAATACAGTCTACACAAACACCCAGCGTACCCGATACAAGTCTTGTTTCCCGGCCGCAGAGAACGCATTTCCCCAATGTTAACGCCCACCATAGCACTGCGGAAGATATGCTCAGGCCTCCTGCTCCTGTGTCCAGATATAATATATTAGATGTAGCTCCAGTAAATATTAGGGGACTGGATCACCTGGTGCCATGGAGCATGCCGGAGAAAATACTAGTGACGGGCGGGGCGGGCTTTATAGGTAGCTGGACGGTCGAGCTACTAGTTAGGGAGGGCTACCGTGTCGTTGTCCTCGATAATTTCTCGACGGGTAGTCCAGGAAACCTGGCCCGTGTCCTCGACAGGATCAAGGTTGTGAAGGGAGATATAAGAAATCATATCCTCCTAGACGAGATCATTAAGCGCTACGAGATAGACTCGATAATACATCTCGCAGCACTGGTCAGCGTAGAAGAAGCCACGAGGAACCCCGGCGAAGCCGTAAGAATAAATGTTAATGGAACCCACAACGTGCTGGAGACCGCTAGGAAGCATGACCTCGAGAGAATAGTCTATGCATCAAGCGCCGCTGTCTACGGAGACCCAAAATACCTCCCAATAGATGAGGATCACCCCCTCAACCCTAAGAACATATATGGCGCAACCAAGCTCGGCGGGGAAGCCCTGGTCAACGCCTACCACGATAACTACGGATTATCAACAATAAGCCTAAGATACTTCAACGTATATGGTCCCAGAATGAGGTCTGGGCCATATGCGGGCGTGATAATGAGCTTCATCCAGAGAATATTGCAGGGCAAGCCGCCAGTAATATATGGTGATGGGCACCAGACGAGGGACTTCATATACGTAGAGGACGTGGCCGCGGCAAACCTATTAGCGCTGAGATCGAAGACTACGGGATCATACAATGTTGGGACCGGTAGAGAGGTGAGTATAAGGGAGTTGCTGAGGATCATTTGTGAGGAAATAGGTAGAGACATTAAACCTGCCTATGCGGAGCCGAGGCCGGGCGATATAAGGAGGAGCGTGGCGTCGATAAACAGATCAGCAACGGATCTCGGATTCAAGCCTAGAACAAGCCTCAGACAAGGCCTGAAGAATACCATATCATATCTTATCAAGAATCCGCCTTTTTCCTAGGAGTAGCTTATATACTAGCGAGAACCTATTATACAGAGCGCGATCACAATACATTACCGCCCTAGGCCTAAAAACAAATGTCTCTCTCAACTCACGGAATTCTTTAAAGCATGGATGATCAATCCATCCACGTTCCCCCAAGCATTCACCATGATCGGTTGTGATCACTATCTCATCTAGATCAACATCCAAATGATCCGAAATAAATCGAATTAGTGTCGACACTATCCTTAGAATATAGATTAGGTTTCTCGCGTAAGCGATAGGAAGCTCCTTAAGCCCAAACTGTCTCCTAAAAGCATCTGTAGGCAGAAGTGGTAGGAAATTGAATATATCCCTTAGTCTAAATGCATATAAGTTGGGTAATCCCATCATTATTAGTCGTCTTTCAACAACTTTATAGAATTTGAATAGCACTTTCTTAAAGCCCTGAGGACTCAAATAGTACGATGGATTCTTTGCCCATCGAATAGGGTCTTTTGGATATTGTTTGTAATTATGACCAAGTAATTATAACCAATATAAGGGGCATGGGGCTGTAAATAATGGATCACATATCTATAATTGCCGCCTCTTCAGATATATGTTTTAATAAAGGATTCCGTGAGGCATATGGGGTCTGCTGTGCCAGGATATGACCAGCAAGAATTAAACCCATTGACGATATTGTTTTTGGGAATAAATTCATTAGCACAAAAACGGCGTCCTCTCAGTTCGAAACAAATATTTCTATTGACATATTGATTCCCCGATATATACACTAAGTCAACCATAGAACGATTTATAGTATTAATAAGCCATTCAAGTGTACATGATCCAAGACTTCTTATATGATGTATTGTGCCTCTCATAAATTTAGAAATAAAATGTTGGAAATAATCTCTTCTACAGGCGTCAATAATAATCGATATTTTCCAGCTTATATCTAAAAATATATTGTTAGTTTTTGATATATTGTCCAAACATTGTTCACCTTAATACCGGGTAATCAGTTCATCATTTGCTTTTACTTATCGAAGTAAATAAGAATGTGCTTCGATGATTTTTTACTCCGGAAGACTCGATCGTAGCGATTCTTCTGAAGAGTCTCCACGCTCTAACGTAGTCTTTAAAGCCTCTGTTCTTCCGGCCAACGATCTTCTCAGCTAACTCTATAGAATCTGCGTGGTTTGATAATGGCTGGTTTAGGAGCAACATTATTATATTTGCTACTACGTGGTTCGGTACTATATTGGCGCCGGCTTCTCTACTTGTTTCTTCGATTGGTCCTGATAGAATAAATATTCCTATGGGGTGATGATTGTTTACTTCTTTTCTCCTATAAACGATGTTGGTGATCTTATTTTTGCCTAGGCAGTACCCTGAATCATAGTCGGGAAATACTAGCAGATCGGGTGCCCGTCCAATATATGGTCCGTCATAGATTTTGGTTGAATCTCTAACCTCTGCTATCCCCTCTAGCGTCTTTAGCTCGCTAACAAGTCTTTCCTTGACCAACGTATCATTTAATATGATCCCGTGAGAATATGTCGATAATAAAAATGCCTTCGATGCCCCGACATCAACGTTGTATTCAGCAGTGCGGATTTTCTTTCCTGTTATTTTTTCGATGAGATTTTTTATAGGCGGGATCATCTTAGAGAACAACTTATTATTAGCTATTCTTAGCACCAACCTGTTACTAATGCCCAAATAATCCTTGTTTTCTCCGTGCTCCCAGAACTCCTGTAGTCCTTTACCCTCTTTATCCTCGACGGCGTATCCTCGTCTAAATAAGAAGCTATTGATGTTTATGATTGTATGATAATGTGCGAACCCATGATCGGATACTATTACGAGGTAGTCTGATTCCCTGAGCATCATCTTGACAATTCGATCTATTTTCCCAAATATGTTGTCTTCAAAATAATATTGTTTTTCAAACACCCATTTCTCGTCGAATTTATGGAGTATGGCGTCTGGATAATGCAGGTTTAACCAAAACAGGTTCCAGTCAAACCTATCTATTAGTGATTCTACTAATGCCAAGTAATCATCGAGCGTGTTAGCCACGTTTTCAAGATACTCTTCCCTTGTACTCGAGCGATAACTGTGTTCGCTGAGTAGTTTTGCATATTTCCCGATGTGCTCAGGATACCAGACGAGACGTGGTGTGAAGAACATGTGCGATATGATGAGCGTGTTTTTAACGGGTATCAAGGGATACGAGGGGATAGGATTGATCACTATGGATTTCAGCCCGTTTATTCCCAGCATCTCGTGTACGCGTGGGTGCTCCAGATGTAAGGCGCTGGTCAGATAGGTTCTTCCCGTCGCCTTGTCATAGTGCTGGAACCCGTATATTCCGTGTTTTCCCGGGTTAACCCCGGACATTATGCTGGACCATGATGGAGGAGTACAGGGTGGGAACGCGTATAATTTAAAGTAGCCGTGTTTGCCAACTATCTGTTTTATTGTTGGAACGAACCCGTAACTCAGTATCTTTTCTAAGTATTTTGGGCTACATCCATCAAGCCCTATCACGGCGATTTTTGGTGGGTTCTTCATCATGGTTCATCCAAGACTCTGAATGCTTCAGTATCGGGAATAAAAAATACTAGGCATTAATAATAATTGGACGAGAATCTTAAACAAGTTGCTGTTACGGAGGAACAATGACTTGGACACTGTTTTCACGCTTAGAAAAATACTGGGTAGACGTGGAATAACCTTTGCTAGGAGGATCTGCGCATCTATCTATAGAGCTTTAGGGATTCAAAGACCACCATCTGCTTATAGGCCACTAGGAGTTAGCGCTTTAATTGTTTCTTATAACGAGGAGGACTGGATTGAGGAATCTATGGAGAGCATCTCTGATCTCGTTGATGAATATGTAGTTGTGGACTCATCAACCGATTCAACGCCGGAAAAAGCTCGGAGGACCGCTAAAAGGCTGGACAAGCCCTTAAAGCTGATCAGAAGACCTCCTGGGGATCTCGCCGAGCTAAGAAATATCGGCCTCCATAATACTAGTTATCGATGGATAATGGTATGGGATCCGGACTTCATACTGCATGAAAAATATGTGGAGTACCTTAAAAGGATCATTTATGATCTTTCACGTAATGACTGGTATTATGCTCTTTATTGGCCACATGTCTGTCTCGACATAGATACTAGACACTATGACCCTAAAAACTACTTGCAGACCGAGCACTGGATATACACATATCACCCCACTCTGAAATACAAAACAATTAATCATCTAGAACGCCTAGTGCTCCCCCTTTACTATATCCGTATAGATATTGAAAAACCGCTATCATTTCACCTAAGAACAGTGAAAAAACCAGTTAGACTACTCTATAGACACTACTGGTACAAAGCATTATGGTCCGGCCTAGTAGGTAGGATCAACCTGGACGAATACATAAGGGAGAATATCGTAAAGGATTTCCACACATCGTCCATAGAAGAAGCGGCTATGAAATTTGTTGCGGGGAAGTTGGCTAGTCTCGCGGAATACAGAGGGTCGCCTCTTCCATATTCTAAATATATACTGAGAAAACGCGAAATAAACAGCAAAAACATGGTACGATAAACTTCTTTGAATTGTAAACAGCTTCCGCTGTATTGTCTTCTAGTCTATATATCCTAGTGCTCTTAGTCTTTCCTTTACTTTTTCTTCATCTTCTTCGGTGAGCTCTGCCGGTTCTTCTTCGCCTAGTAGTTGTTCTAGGACGAATACTATGAACTCGTCTATTGTGCAGAATCCTGCTTCTTCTGCTTTTGCCTGGGCTTCCCTATAGAGTTTTTCAGGTAGCTTTATCTTGATCTCGACTATTTTCTCTCCTGTCATCTTTTTTCACCAGCTTATTTCTTATCGATATAGATTATTTCTGGTCTCGGTTCTTCCCCGACTACTTCCCGGTATAGGTCTGGCTTCTCCCTTATCTTGCGGAGTATATCATCTATTGTCCGCATTAGTTTTATGCGGTTGTTCTCGACAAGGCATTTAGCCACCTCCTTGATCAGACCGTAGATCTCTGGGTCTTTCTTCAAGGCTGTAGCTCCGCGTCCCCCGCGTCTGCTGGATATGTAGTGGCTTATTGCTGGTTGGCTGACGCCGAGTAGTTCGGCTGCCTTGACCTGCGTCAGCCCGTATTCTTTGATCAGTATCTCTGCCACGACGCAGCGGATCGCGGGCAGTATCTTCTTTGCTACTATCTCGTACCAGGTAATCAGGGTCAAAACCATACCACCATGTAAGCACTGGTCATTGATCGTATTTGCTGGTTTGTCTATATATTGTTATCTTTCAGATCATTAAAACAACTACGTATTAGTACCGTCAAACCACAGATATAGTTCATAGGAGAGAGACATGATTGAAGAACCCCTTAACCTCAGCCACTATAGGTGCAGGTGCATTTATTCACGACGGCCAGGCCTCCCTATAGTGTTTCTCCACGGATACAACTATACGAGCTATGTGTGGCGAGACATAGGGCTCTTACAGAGACTCGATGAGGAGAAAATCCCCTATCTAGCCTTAGACATGCCCTATGGAGCTAGAAGCATGTGTAGCCCTAGGACAAGGGATCCGGAGGAAAACGTCGAGATACTCGCCACCGCCATCAAGGGATTATATGGGGGCGCGGCGCCCCTACTGGTTGGGGCAAGCCTGGGCGGATACATAGCGCTCAGATACGCGGTCAGGAGACCTGTCTCCGGGCTCCTACTTATTGCTCCTGTTAAGGCGCTCGAGGAAGAACTGGTCTCTCGATACGATGACATGGTTGTCCCAACAATGATCATATGGGGTAGCAGGGATCGAGTGGTATCGAGGGAAGAGATGGTGAGGCTTGCTGAACACCTTGACGCCAGACTAATAATATATGAGGAGGCCCGGCATGCGGCCTACCTAGACTACCCCGAGAGGTTCGCGAAAGACCTAATAGCGTTCTACAGGGCACTGCATCTCCGCTAAACCAAAACGTCTTTTTACATTTTTCATGGTGAGATATTATCTCATGGATAAATGAATGTTTCATCGGGTGATCAGTTATCAAGATCTATATAGGCGTAGACATAGGGGCAACCCATACCCGCGTAGCGGTAAGCGATGGGAAAACCCTTCTCGATAAACGTGATTTTCCGACACCTAGGCAGGGGCCTCCAGAATCGGTGGCTAATACCATCTATGAGAACATAATAGGGCTTGTCGGAGAAGACGCGGATATAGTTGCAGTGGGAATAGGAACAATAGGTCCTCTTGACATCAGGCGGGGCATAGTAGTCAATACCCCTAATCTCCCATTACGCACATTTCCCTTGAAACAACCCCTCGAGGAGAAACTTGGTGTGCCCGTATACGTCATAAATGATGCCGAGGCGGTTGCCTGGGGAGAAAAATTATTCGGAGCAGGGAAGGAGGCGGAGAACCTGGTATACCTAACCATAAGTACGGGTATAGGGGCAGGAGTGATCGTTGATGGGAGGCTTATCCTGGGCAAAGACGGGAACGCCCACGAAGTAGGCCACATGGTCATAGACTTATCGGACGGCCTACCCTGCAAATGTGGTGGGAGAGGACACTGGGAAGCATATGCGAGCGGGTCCAACATCCCCAGGTACGCGGCATGGCTAGCGCGGAGGAAGAGCCCGACACGCTTCGGCGACAGCAAAGCATACCTATTAGCCCTGCAAGGCAAGCTCGACGCACCAACACTCTACAGGCTAGCAAGAGAACACGACCGGTTCGCCGAATACATGGTCCACAAGCTCAACAAGATACATGCGGCGGGAATAGCCAATATAGCGAACGTCTACGACCCAGAAATAATAACGATAGGGGGAAGCGTGTTCCTCCACAACATAGACCTGATGCTCAACGAAATAGTAGAACTGGCCCGGGAAAACATGATAGTAAAACCCCCAGAAATCAGGCCAACACCACTAGGATTCGACGCAGGACTCTACGGCGCAATAGCAATAGCAGTAAAACCACCCGAAGCCCTAGTAAAGATTCAGAAAGCAACGATTAGACAAGACAATGCCACAAATTAGAGAGTATACCGACAACCAAGTAGGCTTATCGATTACTCACTCTTTTTCAAAAGCCTTCGGGAACCCCACTATTCCCGATATTCTAGGGGATTAGAGAAGCATGCATAGATAAGAACACCCCCGTGCGCGCCTAGCTATAAATCCATGAACAACAATAATAGATCGGCTCGATCTACGTTGATCACTTAATAATTTCCGCACCAAGAAATAAACCATGCTTTGATAAGACTATATAGGGCTCCGCATGAAAGTGGTGGACCGGCCGGGATTTGAACCCGGGACCTCCGCCGTGCGAGGGCGGCGCTCTTCCAGCTGAGCTACCGGCCCACCATGTAAACAGTTCTAGTAGTCTGGCTCTTTATTATGTTTTCTCCACAACCCATAATCCCTGGCTAATCATATTGTGTGTTAGGCACGTTCTTGTGGACAGCAACTACGGGGGCATTGCTCCCTTTTAGATGCCGCATTACCAGGCGTACCTGTCCCCTTGAACCCTGTATTGTTACTGGAGCGAACAGGCTCGCCACGTAGGTCAGTAGGCTTGCCGCTATGCTCACATAGAATTTGCCGTAGATGCTATCGGTTCCGAGCGGTTTATCGCTGTGACCAATATAGGCGCAGGCGACCTTGCCGCGGCAGACGTTGAGGGTTTGCCATGCAGTGTAGGCTTTACGGTCGGCGGTTATGAGGAGTATGCGTGGCTCATTGAGGTTGGGGGCTTCGACGGCTATGGCTGCTTCGCATGGCTGTGCCGTCGCGGCGAGGCATTTCGCGTCGTAATAATATTTTGTCTCGAGCAAACACCTGTTGGCCAGGAGTGCGAGAGTATAGGGTATCCTCTGCTGTATTCCCGCATCCGGATCGGTCTCGGCGACCTTGCCGTTTATCTCGGCCTCGGCGCACCGCGGAATATAGATTGCCAGCCCCCTTATAGGGGCCCAGGGGTTTCCGGAGCGTATGCTTGCCTTGAGCAAAGCCATGTTGAGGCCCTGATAGAACAAGTTGGTGTCGGGAATCAATGCTAGCCTACCGGTCTTATCGCTAACGTACCTAAGTAGGACGCGGTGGAGCTTCTCCCCAACATTATCAAACCAGCCACTGCTGGCGGACTCCTTGATAATCAGGTCTGCTGCTCCTACATATCGCTGGAGCTGCATAAGCATCCTGTCAAGGCTTTGCCTATCCTGGTAGATAGGCTCGAGTACATCTGCTATCTTCTTCCAAGCACTATAGATCATGCTCGCCGTGTCCTCGTCCGGGCCCCCCAACTCGTCTATGCTGAAGAGCTTAGCCCTCTTAGAGCTACTGGTCAGAGAACTTATCCATGCTTCCAGCTTATAGCCCTTCGATACGTGTTTACGTACACCCATACTAACTGTCTCCCTACACCCACAGCTGGTGAGGCTGTTGAAGATCTTCGCTACGCCAATATATATTCCACGGGTCCCCCTCCACTCGATGATCCGGGGATACTCCTCCACTAATGGCTCATCGTAGCCACTTATGTCCTCCCCCATAACATATACCCGGTGAAGCCACCGGGGGCTCCCGGGATAAGCCGGTATGCCGTACATTGGTATGGTGTTGACGACTGTGTAGATAGTTTTTCCCCGTAGTTCGTGGGACGAGACATATATTATTGATGCCGCCGTACTACCGCTAGCCCCTGTCAGGTCAATTATTATCTTCTTATCATCCAGAGAATCTATGAGTCTTTTAAACCTAATAGCAGTGTCAAACACGTTGTCGTTGATCACATGCCCCCCATAGTGATAGTCAACTATAATCCTCAGATCCATACTCCTGACATGATTTATCCCATCTTCGATAAAAGGCTTGGCGTGCATGTCTGTGATCAGCACAAAATCCCGGATGCCAAGCTCTTCGCTTATCCTCCCAAGAATAGTTGGTGCAAGCCAGGGATGTTTATCGAGAACAACTATGCCTACACGATCACCGGTTATTGACTCCCTTATCTTATCGAGAAGCTCCTCGCTCACCAAAACAAAACACCAAAACCAAATACTTCATCATATTTCTTCTATCGAATCATTATAATTGGTATGGAACATTATAAAATGGATGCTACCAGTACGTTTTTCTCTCCATAGTTTTCCTACATCACCTATAAAAATCGTTGGACAAAACCATGGTATCAAGGGTGTTTTAAGTATTGGAAACAATTAACCCGCAAATAATAAAGAGTAAGGCCGAGGCGAAAATAATCGATCTCTACAGAGTAATGAACTGCACTATCTGGCTCATGGACTCAAGCAGCAGGATCTATGGCAGGCTATCAGACGATATAGCATTACCCTACAGTAGGACACTAAATGTAGTATCCGAGGAGACGAAAAACAGTGCAGAGCTCCTCAAAATCCTTCTTGACGACTTACTCCACATGCAATATAATGGTTCATCCTGCCGAAACATACTGGAAAACAAAGGACTAGTCACAACTACACTGATCCTGCTAGACAGGATAATCGATCCAGAAAAGATAACTATTGAGGAAGCCCTATGGATGCTCCAGCAAATGCTGGGTCTCGAGGGAAGCATGGGTGTCGATAGGTATGTCTCCGAGATCCTGCCAAGCATAAAGGCATCTCTAAGACTCCTAGACAGCAGACGGACAGCTTACTGGGAAGCAGTACTAGATTATATCGCCTCTAAGCATGAAAACCATTTAGTGGTACTGGCCGAAACCTACCGCCTACTTATGGATGACCTGCTGTCTTTGTGGAGGCCGGATTAACCAATAATACTTATCTTGATCTCATCCCCGCCCCAAAGGAGCATTGGCTGGCCGGTCTCATGTATAATTTCTCCACTGGGACTAAGCACACGTATAACTGCCTTTAACGGCATCTCTTCGAAGCCGGCCTTCACACTGCATACGCCGTGCACAGAGACGCATCTCTTACGAGGCAGCTCTGCCGGCAAAACCTCGACGATATAACCATTAGGGACGTCGGTGAAGAGGATCGTGTCGCTTACGGGATAATAGTATGTCTCCTTGGGGATAACTCCCGCCTGGCCTTTAGGCGGTATCCAGCCCAGTATTGCTTCGGCGAACTTATACCTGTTATAGAAATAGTATTTCAGTCTATGATAGCCTGCCTCGAGCATTACTGGTTCACTAATATACGTGGTCGGGCTCTGATCCCTCCAGGCATCTATTATCAGCTTATCATCTATCCAGACCCTGCTCCCATCGTCCGTTGTAATATAGAACCTGTAGAGCCCTGTATGAGGTACACGTATGAATCCTTTCCAGACGATCGCAAAGTACTCGGCGGGGACGTCCTCTGCGGGTTTATCCCACCAGGTATAGTTTATCCATGGGAGAATATCTTCTCTTAGAGGTTCTAGCTTTTCGAGATCATCAGGCGGCATCTCACCGCTCCATTTATAGTATAGCGTCTTGACGCCCTGTACGAGTCCCTCCTTAACCTTAATAATAACTGCTCTAGGCACAGACAACGAGCTTACAACCCCCAAACAGTATTATCAACATAGATATTACGGGGCCCTAGGTTTTTAATAGGTGGGATATATCGTTTTCTTCAAACCACAATCATTATATCCCCGTATAACAACCATTACTTTCCAAAATAGTTGTTTCTGAGAGGTGATAGAAGTGCCGACAGTTTCACCGAAACTCCTAGAAGAAGTTGTGAACACCAATACATTCCTCCGCACAGCATATCGTGTACTAGTCAGGGATCCCGAGGTAAGGACGCTCTGGGAGATGAGCAACGTAATGGCTGTCAAGAGACTGAAATACAATGACCACGGTCCAGTACACGCTATAATTGCGGCGGGAGCAGCTGTCTACCTCTACAAGCTATTGAGAGAAGCAGGCGTCGAGTCAAGCCTCGTGAGAGACAGAGTGGTCAATGATCCGGAGCTGGCATGGATAGTACCACTGTACGGTGCTCTCCTCCACGATGTAGGAAACGCCATACACAGGGATCTACACGAGAAGCTTGGGAGTCTTCTCGCTAAACCAATAATCGACCGGGCGCTCGCAAAGATCATAAGCGATTATGAGACAAGGATCAGGCTAAGGCAAGAAATAATGCATAGCATACACTGCACAGCCTACGATGCCGAGTGCCTGACAATAGAGGCCGGATGCGTAGCGGTCGGGGACGGCCTAGATATGGCTGAGGGGAGAGCAAGAGTACCATATAGGCTCGGAGGCATATCAATACACCATATATCGGCTCTCAGCATAAAGAAGGTCGAGATACAGAAGGGTGACGAAGTACCGATAAAGATACTAGTACATATGACGGAGAGAGCGGGGATATTCCAAGTAGACGAGGTACTCATGCCGAAGCTCAAGACGACTCCGCTAAAGGATCTTGTAGAGATATATGCTATAATCGACGGAGAAACCCTGAAAACATATACCCCATACAAGCAGTCATCTCCTAAGCAGGTATCTTAGCCCTTCCCTAACAAAATCCCTTGTCCACCTAGACCCCGCGAGGAGAACGAGCCCGTATACTATTAGCCATAATACTAAGTATCTGAGAAGAACGAATGCCTCAGTCCAGAAGCTACTGATTATGATATGAGTGCCGCCCAGGAGACCGACAGGGATCGATGCAATCACTCCCGCCAGAACCGCGGACAGGATCTCACGCCACGGGACCATGAATTCGAGTTTCCGCTTAGCACTCCAATACGTATATACCAGGTATGGTATAGCTGAGAGCATCCACATAAGCGGGTAAGGCAGAGCTATCAGAACGGGATCGCTGATCCCTGCCAGTATGAGGGCGTAGGAGGCGAAGGAACCCGTCAGCAGTGCAACAGTGCATCTGATAAGGTACGCCATGCTGAGCTTGAAGAGCGGTGTAGATCTAAGCTCTATACCGAAACTATGCAGATCCTTAGTCTCCGAGGAAACAGCAACAGTCCTGAATATGTTTGCATACGTTATCAGTATCGCCTCTAGTGAATATAGGACAAATAAGATATAGGCAGATGCATACTCAACCCTGAACAGGCTGAGTATACTGGTACCAAACACAAGCATCAGGATCGTCATACCGATAGATATGATACTTGTAATCCTCAACACGTCCTCTGTATCCCTACGCGATGGAGTACGGAGAAGCTTAGCACTAAGACCTAGGGTCAGCTTCCCGCTTGTCTGTGTAATAACGCTTCGCGGGATATAGGAAACACCAAAGTACGCGGCTATTACTGTTGTCCTCGTTATCAGCGTCACTAATGGTCTTTCGAAAACCATCATTATGTTACTGATCATATTCACGAAGGGGATATAACTATTAAGAAGTATCATACGGATATACTTCCATATCAGTTTAGGTCTGGGTATCTCGAGCTTGTATTTCCTGATATAGTACCCGCTAAGAAGCAATGCAACAATTATCGAGCATAAGACGGCAAATAAAGCGCCGAGGACTCTATATGTAAGGACTACGACAAAAACGTAGGCAGTAGAAAATCTTACTGTTTCTTGGAAAATCCTTACTTTACCGTCTAAGAACGGCTTTGTAGAGACTAGTATAGACATTAGTGTTAACCAAACAATACTGGTCCCGACAATAGTTCCAGCTATAGCGAAGAACAGCGTGTTCGAGCCACTAATACCTATGAATAAGTAGCCGGCCATGAAGGATAGGGCGAAGCCCAGCGGAACATATAGAAGAGCGAGGGCTAGGGCAGCCGATACAACTTCATATCTTTTTCGGGCATAGAAGCGCGTTATCCACATGTTCGTAAATATCGTTGGGGCTGTAAATATCGATGTCAAAGCCATTATTGTTGTGAATAAACCATATTCTCGAACACTAAGTTTTCTCGTTATGAAGAGCGTAAACCCGATCGATATAACTAATTTGTAGAGGCGGCTCAGAAAGTTAATTATTGTTGAATACCTTACCCTGATGCCTCTGAGCTCTTCCTCCGTATAGGTTACATGTTCTTCGCTATGCAATCTGTGTGACCAGACTCCTTGTTGTGAATACCATTAACTCTGTATATGCATGGATTTATTCAAAAACCAATAGATGATAGTATTTCCGCTATGTACTTGGCACCGTTCGGGTAGACTCGGGGCTTAAACCACTGTTTGACGCTCCTGATATCTCTGAGTAGTTTTTCCTTATCCGGCCATAGATAGAATCGTGCCCCTATCTTTTCCGCTAAAAGATACGTGTCCAGCACGGTCTGCGCTCTGATCCATCTTGGATTATTAACGATAATCACGGGTTTTCCATAAGTAAGGGCTGCATCGACGGCTGTCCTGCCCTGATGACATATTACTACGTCAGCTCCCGCTATCCAGCGTGCAATATCTGGGTCGAAATCAAATATTATTAGATCGGGTCGTTTAGCCCTGTATTTTTCCGGATCATCTCTCCCAGTCTGTATAACGAGGTTGTCTAGCCCAGTCTTTAGCATAGTATCTACTAGCTCGGGATAACCATATGTACCGGTGACGACCAGTATGTAGCCTTTATTCTTCGGCTCATACACCCTGTTCTCGTAGAGCGGCCCCACATAGATTCCCCGAGGATATATCCTCTTCTGCTCGGGCCAGGAGAGGAAAATGTAGTTCGATATTCTTGAGAGAAGCTTGACGGCGCGGCTGGGAGTCACGATCCTCATTACGTCTTCTACGACAGCGCCGAGCACGCCGTGTAGACGTGCGGTTACGAAGGGGGCTATGCAGTGATTACTGCCGAAACAAACCACTATATTGTACTCGTGGAAGGGTATCCTACGTGACTCGATTAATGCTCTTATGAACCCAGGTATTGATCTTGGAAGAGGTGTTTTCGGCTCCAAAGGCTTCAAAACGGGATAGAGTACCCCTAGTCCCTTCAGCTTCTTGATGGTGAAGGAGTCGTTCTCGGGGACAATGAAGTCGGCCTTGATCCTCCCTGCTATGAACTGGTAGACTGTGTATGCGTGCCCTGTGTGGCCACCACCGCTCGCGATAAGGAGAACCCTACGCATAGCCTTATCCTCCGCGTCGGGTAACAGGGGTATTCCTCATCGCCTCTCCCTAGGCTCAGCTGTCCTGGCCTTCCCCACCACGATAAATAGGTTATTCATGAGGGGGTTAATTCCTTGTTGGAACTAACCCCTGACGATCCCTGTTAGCAGTAGTCCTTTGACTACTCTGCCGTTGAGGAACTTGTTCCTTACGCCACGCTTACTTAGTATCTCGTCTATCTGTTCGGGATCGAGGCTATATGGGTCGTGTTTTTTGCTTGCTAGCACGAAGTTACAGGTGTAGGCGAAGCTCGGCACGTAGTTCCAGTACTCTGCTACTACGGGGAAGACCTTCTTGACATTATTGTAGACATAATCATATGCTTCGCGGTAGAAGAAGCTGTTCCCGGCCTGGGTAACCATTACTCCATCATCGCTTAATACCCGGTATACGTCGCGGTAGAACTCCTCACTATAGAGAGGTCTTGCGGCGGGACCTGCATAGGGGTCTGTCAGGTCCAGTATCACAACGTCGAAGCTGTTCTCCGGGGATTCCTTCACATATTTCAGCCCATCCATGATCACTACCTCGGCTCTCGGATCATCAAAGCTCCCCTGGTGCATGAAGCCAAGATATTGTTTCGCGAACTCAACTACTTTCTCATCTATATCAACCATAACGGCCTTCTCGACCGTATTATGCTTCAGTACTTCTCTGAGGGTTGCTCCCTCACCCCCGCCTATTATCAGGACACGCTTCGGGTTCGGGTGGAGAACCATGGCTGGATGAACTAATACTTCATGGTAAAGAAACTCGTCGCGCTCTGTGCTCTGGATCAAGTTGTCTATTACTAGTGCGCGGCCGAACTCCTCTAGATCCACAAGCAGTACTTCCTGGTATGGGGTCTTCGCCTGGGCCAAGATCCTTTTGATCTTGAAGAGCGACACCATGTTTGGGCTTGTCGGCTCAGACAAGATTATGCCGTCTCTCATAATTATCACCTTAACTACTAACTATGTAGGATAGCTTAAAATGATATTTATCATGTACTATTCTGTTGGTGTCGCCGTGAAGGACTTCATGTAGCCGCTCAAGAACCCTGATATCAGTGCGTTCATGAAGTACTGGCCTAGATAATAAGATATACCGCCTACTATCATCAGTATTGATGCATAGAGTAACACCGTGTACTTTGACCCGGGATTGGCAGCCATCAG
The DNA here is from genome assembly GCA_027022365.1 of Desulfurococcales archaeon. Classification (GTDB taxonomy): domain Archaea; phylum Thermoproteota; class Thermoprotei_A; order Sulfolobales; family Desulfurococcaceae; genus JAADCY01. The sequence continues at coordinate 158,516 of JALVYU010000011.1, forward strand.
TGCTACAGCGTTAGCAGCGGTCATTATGAAAGCCGCTACCGATATAAGGAAGGCGATTTCCTCTGGGGACATACTAACTATAAAGAACAAGCCGGCGAACTCTGGGGGAATTGATTTGACGAAGGTTGACAATATCTTTGAGAAGAGGACTATGAGCTGGGTTATGAATGTGAGGAGCAGTATCGAGGTGGAGTGCATTAGGTAGACAGTGGTCTCGAACGTCTTGAATATCTGCAACATGTTTCTCCGTAGCCTTATGAGCTCGTTTGAGTGGTCGGATAATAGTATTCCTGCTTGTTTTACGTCCCCACCATACTCGACGGTATCTATGAAGATGTGGGTACAACGCCTTATAAGTTCGCTACCCGATTCTCCTGCGAAGTACCTCCAGACTATTCTTGGGTCGATGTAGTTTACAAGCCTAGCATATGCCCTCTCGATCAGTTTTTTAAGCTTGCCAAGCTGAGCCACGAGAATGGGTTTGAGGCTTTCCGCCATATTGGGTACTATAGACAAATGCTCTCCGAAAGCCCTAATGAAGACAGGGAAATAATCGTCTAGCTCGAAAACAGTGTTTTCATGCCTCTTAGCTAGTAGTCCTGCTGGTAGAAATGCTAGCCCGATGAGAACCATTACTATTGGTGCTAGTTGTAGGCTTGACAGGAAGGGCTTACCTAGGATCAGGAGGAAAGGTATGCAGGCCGCTGCCCCACCTATTGTGGCTATCTTGATGTTCCTTACCCTTACTGGCTGTATCTTCATATTGTGCTCGAATCTGCCCCTCTTAATAGCGAAGAACAATAGTATTGCTACAGCTAGCTCTGCTAGGGAGACTCCGAGGATCCCGGTTCGAACGATATCTATTTCTCCGCCAAAGAAAAGGGCTAGTAGTATGAAGTTAGCTAGCATAAATATGAATGCTCCTATTAGGGTCGAATACACTCCAAGGATGACTCTGAGGCTCTCTATTTTTCTCAAATAACTCGTTCTGTACTCGCTGAACAGCGTATTATACTCTATTTTGAGATACTCACCGACATCTGCGCCAAGTGCTAGGACAGCTGATAGCCTCTGGAGGAACATCTCGACAACACGGTTCGGTGCCTCCCTTGAGACAAGTCTGAGGGCCTCTGGGGAGGCGTAGCTCCAGTGCTTTATTAAGACATAGATCTTCTTGAAGAGGTCGCGGTATATTTTCGAATAACATTCGGAGTCGCCGACGAGTTTGAATAGGAGATTGATAGGTGGACTGCCTGTTACGACTGTGCGCATGTGGACTAGAATGTATATTAGGTCCTCGTCTATGTAGACAGGCTTCAGTTTCTTTATGACGTCAAAAAACATGATTAACATGAATGCACCGACGACAGTGAGTATACCTGACAAGATATTGATAGGATAGGCTAAGAACTTGTTCTCGAGAAAAACAAGGATGGAGACGAGAACCACGAGTATGACTATGGTTTGTTTACTAGCCCTGATATGCCCCGAGAGCCCCTCAGCTATTCTTCCAGTCCATTTTCCTTTAAGCCTTGGTTTTTTAAGGCGGGGCATACCGAGCCACCAGAAGACGCTATAGCGTCAGGTCACCACGTAGGAGCTTCTTGTATGCTTCCTCGACGCCGAGCTGGTACGCCTTGACTATGGCTTTGAATACCTTAAAGTAATCAACGATATTTCGTTCAACGAGTAGTCTCAGATACTTTGCCCGAAGGTCTAGTTCTTCGTAGATGAGTTTTATGTCTCTCCTACTGATACCCCTCATTACCGCTATCTTCTCTTCTAGCAAGTAACTTGATCCTCTGCCAGCGAACCTGAACTGGTCGGTAGCTGGATCCCAGGTGAATACGGGTATAGCTGATATTGCGTCGCTCTCCGGATCGTATCCCACTATCTCGTTTATCGTTATAACGCGGCGGACCAGTAGTCCTGTCTTGCTGTATACTGCGCTTTGGAACCATGCTATGTTCAGGCTATCCATGTTGGTTTTAGGCACGTTGATCGGCGGGTTTGTGAGCCTCTGTATCAGTCTCTCAAGGTTTGCTGCGTGGAAAGTCGCCATGACGGGGTGGCCGGTATTATGGAGTGCGACAGGTATCTCTCCGCCTATGAAGAGCTCTGTATCGGGCACCGATAAGTCGTAGACGTAGCCATTATACTTCTTCTTGTCTATGCTCAGTACCTCGAGGAATGATAGGTCACTCTTAACGATCATTCTCGTGCGTTCTATGAGCCTCCTTGATTCCCCGTCCATAGCATCCATGTGTTTCTCAAGAAACTCTAGGAGGCGCTCAACCGTCTTCCTCTGAGCATACTTCTGTCTTCCCTCAGCATATCTTTTCACTAAGTACGTGAGGGATAAGGGCATCTTCTCGTCTAGTCCATATTTCCTTATTAATTCCACGAGGGGTTTCAATGGTATCCTGTCTTTCCAAGACCTTATGCCTCTGCCCTTATACAGTCTTAGGTACACAATATAGTATGGTGCATTGCTGCCCCTCTTGATCTCGAACATCTTAGACTCTATCCCAGCTAGGCGTGCCAGCCATACAAGTTTAGTGGCCGCCTCCCTGTCTTTCATAGAGACGGATATCAGGCCCCCACGTAGCTTACTGGCACCCCTGGCGTTGATGAATTTCTTGATGAATACCCTTATTGTTCTTGGATGGGCCGTCCATAGCTTGTCAGGTATAACTAGTTTCTCTGCCTTTACAGATGCTACCCAGTATCTCCCCGCTTCCGCTGTTCCTTCGATCGAGTTTTCGGCGTATCCTCTATGTAGTAATTCCTCGGCGGCGTCGATTCCTCCAGCAATTTCTGTTTCTTCGATATCAGTCCTTGTTTTAACAAATGTGACGAGCAGGTCTCCGGGCTTGAGATCGGTGACGAGCTTCGGGACTATTTCCATTGTGTCTTGGTCTAGAACGAAGACGCTGTGTGAGCCGGTTGCTTTAATGATACCCTTGCCCTCATATCTTATCTCGTATATCTCGCTGGCCCGATGTCTCAAGACATATTTGATCTCCGCCCATCCAACCCTGCCCATTTTATCTATGCTGAGTACCTCGAACCCATCTATTGTTTTGGGCTTCCTCTCTTCTCCGGGACAATAATGCTTGTCTACGAACTCGCCTATCCTGACAAGCCTTACTTCCCCTGTCCTCTTATCCCTGATCAGGACCGGTGTCTCCCATGCAACGCTCTGCATTGCTTGGAACGCTATGTTGCCCTCTGCTCCTCTTATCTCACCGACGATTATGTAGTTGGGCCTCTGTCTAAGGGCCGCTCTCAGCAGATCGAACATTGTGACGCTGCTCTCGGGCTTGCCCGTGTCTCTTGTCAGTTCTCTAACCCAGTTAGGGTGTGGGAGCACGACCTCGGCAGTGTCCTCTATGGTGACTATCTTGTAGTTCGGCCTGATGAAGGCCGAGATCGCGTTTAGCGAGGTTGTTTTTCCTGATGCTGTCTCTCCACATATGAATACGCTCATCCCCTCGCTGAGCATCATCCAGATGTAGGCTGCTATGTATTCGTTGAAGGTGCCCCACTTGATCAGCTGTGTCACGCTTATCGGTATCTTTGCTACACGTCTGATTGTGAAGTTGCTTCCGTGGAGGCTTACATCCTTACCATACACTATGTTTATACGGCTGCCATCCGGAAGGGTTGCGTCAACTACTGGTCTCGCATGCGTTATGGGTTTTCCGATCTTTTCGCCCAGCTTTATTATGAATTCGTCCAGTTCAGCCTCGTTCTTGAAGCCTAGGTTGCTCTCCATGGAGCCGAATATCTTGTGTACGATGTAGATGTTTCCTACTCCCCTACAGCTGATATCCTCTATGTAGGGGTCTCGGAGGAACGGCTCGAGTATTCCCACGCCAATCTTATCTCTTATCAAGTGGTACTTGACATAGTCGACATCATCCTTGTACACGGGGATCGTTGTGTTCTTAAGCTCCAGCTCCTCATAGTCTACTGGCTGGTCGACGACCTCTATGACATCGTCCAGTAGTAGTAGGAGTAGTTTCTTCTTCTCCTCCGCCGACTCCGCCACATGGTATGGCTGGATCTTCGCGGCCAATGCAACCTCTATTAGTCTGAAGAGCTTGGACGGAGGCCTCGGAGGCTCGATAATGATGTATTTGGCGTACCCCGACTCCGTGCCTTCCCTAGGCATGTATGCGTGGATGAATACGCCTCCGCCTATTGGGTAGATCACGCTGAAGAACTTCCACTTCTTCATATCGCCGGTGGGCTTATCTACGAGGAGGGGTTCCTCCCCTGTCTCCTTCTTGATCTTCTCGATATATTCTTCGAGGTAGGGCGGCCTCTCGCCAAACTCCGGCATCTTCACTTCTTTCTCGGGTATGAATCGGCCACGCTTCTTTATCTTGAAAACAGGTTTGAGCCTGAGCTTGAGCCTGGGCATGCATGATCACCTCCGGGTCTAGGCCTTAGCCAGTGCTATGGGCACGAGTTTGACGCCGAAAGCAGGGTCTACATCGAAGGTTATGTTTGAATCGAAGATTGTCGGTGCTCCCTTCAGCTTGACGACGCTCATGATCTTGACGGCTCTCCCGCCTACAACCGCGTTGCGTAGCTTGAAGTATCCGTCCGCCATAGCCCTTATCCTTGTCGATAGGGATTCTGGTATAGTGCCTGGATGTAGGGTTATTATGATGAGTTTGCCCTGGTCAACGATCTGGCGGGCTATGGTGAAGAAGCCTAGTATCTCGTTGGTCGAAGCATAGGTTGCTAGGTGACTTAGGCTGTCCACGAGAAATACGTCGTATTTCTTTATGAGATTCATCATTATCTTCGAGGTTATCAGGAGAAGCTTTGAAGCATACTTTTTCTCCCAGCTGATCCCAGGGATCTGGGTCGAGAATATTGTAAGCTTCCCCCTTATGAAGTAATCAAGTACGGGGAACCCGGCAGTGATCATCCTCTTGACATAACCCTTCGTTGTGGCCTCGGTCACAACGGCTATGACTCTAAGACAGGATTTCAGAGCTCCATAGACGAATTGCTGAGCAACAACGGATTTACCTGTTCCATGCTCGCCCTCAATAATGATCAGGCTGGGAAACGGTAAACCTCCAGCAAGCTTTAAGTCAAGCTCCTCGTTACCCGTCGATATAACTTCTCTCTCCTCACTCATCGTCTCACCCCAGCGGCACCCATGTCGATGCTTTTGAACCGTACTGTGAGACGAAGGTTATCCTG
>JALVYU010000012.1 GCA_027022365.1 Desulfurococcales archaeon
ATTTCTACGCCGTAGACAACTTTGCCACCATGTTCGGGATGCTGGCGCTTTACATTGCAGTGCTCATTGCCGAGCGCTCCCCCGAAGTTGCACCAAAAGACGATTGGCTTCTGTATGTGGCCTTTGGAGCGGCTTACGGCGCGGCGTTGGCTTCCAAACTGAGCATCGCTCCGGCCGCACTGCTATTGCCAACCGCGGCGCTAATCCGCCTGCTCCGCCTGCCCGAGGAGGAACAACGCAAGCAAACCGGCGTGATGCTCCTCCTGCTGGGGATTGGCGGGCTGGTCGGCCTGCTCACATTCCGCGTCTTTCAACCCTACGCATTCCGGGGTCCCGGCTTTTTCAGCGGGCTAAACCCGCATTGGATTGACAACCTGCGCCAATTGCGCGCCCAAACCGCCGGTACAGCCGACTTTCCGCCGGCAATGCAGTGGGCGCGCCGCCCAATTTGGTTCGGGTGGCAAAACCTCACCTTCTGGGGGCTTGGGCTGCCGTTAGCGCTGAGCGCATGGGCTGGCTTTTTGTGGATGGCATGGCGCACCCTCAAACGCCCCGAGCGCTATGCCCTGCTCTGGGGGTGGACAACAGTTTTCTTCACTTTAGCATCGTTGCAAAACAACCCTTCCTTGCGCTACTTCCTGCCGATTTACCCCGCCCTCGCCGTGATCGGCGCATGGTTCTGGTGGGAAGTGTGGAAAAAATGGCGCGAAAACAAACTGCACCGCTGGATAGCAATAGCGAGCACTTTAGCAATCACCGTGCTTGCCGCTGGTTGGGCATTTGCGTTTGTCAACATCTATCACCGCCCCCATACCCGCGTCGCCACCACCCGCTGGATCTTCTCCCACATCCCCGGCGCAATTACGCTTGAAGGCGGCACAGGGCAAAGCCGCTTCCAAGAGCCGCTCGCCTTTCCGCCCAACCTGCAAATAGAACCCAACACCCCTTACACACTCCACTTTGTGCCTCACCGCAGTGGCACGGCAACCCACGTCTACCTGCCGCACATAAAAGCCGCCTCTCGCATCACCATTTCCCTTGCCAACGGCCAAAGCGAACTTTTCAACACCTCAATAGCGCCCAAAAAATCTCAGCAACAGCAAACCATAGAAATGAAAAACCCCGCGATTATGCTCACGGCAGGGGTGGAGTACACGCTGAAAATAAAGGGCACAAACGCCCTCATCTGCGGCCCGATAACCATAACTACCGATCCGCAGGGCAGTATCACCTTGCCGTTTCCGCACCAATG
>JALVYU010000013.1 GCA_027022365.1 Desulfurococcales archaeon
AATTGCCCTGCGGTGCTCGTGATGCAGCGCGAACGGTTTTGCCCCAACACCTTTTATGAAGGGGGCTACCACACGGACGGCGACGCGATAGGCTTCGGCCAAGGCGGAACCGTTCGGGGCGGCCCCCACCTGCGTAAGCAGGAGCAAAACTAGCCTGCACACGGCACGGCGGGGTATTTGTTTTTTTATTCCGTGGAGTGATTTTGTGCGGGGGATTGTAGTGGCCTGCGCGGGTGCGGCGGGTGCTGGGGATCGCTTTTCTCAAAAAGTCGCCGTAGGGCGACTTCGCAAGCGGTAGGTGCGGTTTCAACTGCCGCCGCTTGCGCCCTGTGACTGAAGTCACGGGCTACAAGTTGCGAAGTCTGCCTGCGTGGGCTTCTGCTCACGCCGCACCGAAGTGTTTGCCCCCGCTTACAGGGCAGGTAGGTAGTTACGGGGGATTGCGCTCAGTGTTCGGGAACGGCATCAACCCGTACAGCCTGCACCACCTGTCGCCAGCGGTAAGTTTGCGTGTGGGGGTCGTAGCCTCGGCAGGTTATGAGGGTTAGCCAATCGCCAGTTTTGTGGGCTAATGCGCTTGTGTCATTTGCCCTGACCACTTGATTGCTCAGCACTTGGTAAACGAAGCGCCAGCCCCAAGCGTGGATTATGATTTGGTCGCCCCAATGGAGCGCTGCGAGGTTGACGAATGGGCCCGGCAAGCCGTTGGAAAGGTAAACATGCGCGGTGAGCACGCTGTTGCCCTGCCAAGTTGGGAAGGCGGTGCCTTCCAACCACCCGATGCGGTTGCCCAGCCATGTGACCGGCCAAGTGCCGCCGCGCGCGGGCACGCCTACGATGGGGGCTTGTACGCCCAGCCGCGGGATTTCTAACCACAGTTGGCCTAATTCTGCATAATGCACTGACTTTGGTTTTTGGGGGAGGTGGCTTTGCCGCTCCGGTGGAAAGCCCGAGTTGGGCAGAACGGGCTGTTGTGCGCTGCCGCGGGCATGTGCGGCTTGGCCGCGGGCTACGTTGGGGTCTAAGCGGTCAATGTTTCCATCACCGTTTTCGTCCCAATGGGCACTGCTTTGGTTGCTTATGCTTTGCTTTTTTGTCCCCAACACCCGCACTTGGAAGGTGATTACCACTTCGTTTGTCGCGGTGTTTTCATCGGTAGCGCCGGGGTCGGGGGCTATGGTGCCGCGCCATTCAACGCGCCGCTGGGTGGGGTTGTATTGACA
>JALVYU010000014.1:0-451 GCA_027022365.1 Desulfurococcales archaeon
CGGTGCCATGATGCCCGGTGTTCGGCAGGAGTTCTACCAAATCGGGGTGGCGGGCGAGCATGCGTTCAATCAGGGCGAGCAGTTCTTCGGCTGAGGCGTCTTTCAGCGCTTCTGCGGCTTTGGGCATAGGGCGGAAGTTTTCGGGGGAATGAAGCCATGCCAAGAGGACGGCGGCGGTGTGCTTGCAATGTCCACCCGCGCCGACCGGGCAAGTGCATTGCGCCGCGGCAATCTGCCCATCCACCAGACGCACCCACACGCGGTAAGGCTCGGCGGCGTTGCCCCGCACCGCGGCGCGCAGGGTATCGCCATCGCGGAAAAGATAAACCAGCCGCCCCTGCTTGTGGTAAATCCGACCTCGCCGTAGGGGCAATTCGCCAACCCAGCGGCGGATTTCGTCTACGGTGAGGCGGTTTTGGGGCGGCATGGGGGCTTCTCATCCTTGGCCGGG
>JALVYU010000014.1:461-990 GCA_027022365.1 Desulfurococcales archaeon
GGGTTGAAGTGGAGCACGCAGGTGTAGGGGATGCCGCCCGCGCCTTCAACGCGCGCCCGCACTGCTGTCATCGTGCGTCCCGAGCCCCACACGTCGTCCACAATCAGCGTGCGGCGGCCTTCCAACTTTTCCGGCGCGGGGAATTGGATGAATTTAGGCCACGCTATCAGTTTCGCGCGCTTGAGCGCCACCTCTGCCGGGAAATCTACCGCCGCGAGCAAAATGTGGGTGATGTCCAACGCTTCGGCAAGCAAGCCGCCGGGAACCAGCCCGCCGCGGCTTATCATCACCATCGCGTCAAACTCGGTTTCAAATTGCGGGATGAGGTGGTCTACGAGGGCGTCCACATCTGCCCAAGTTAGCACTTCTCTGCGCATGGCTAAATCCTGAAAGGGAGTTGTTGGCGCGTTTTTGGCGCTTTGGTTTTATTATCTCACGTTACGCAGCAGTGATTGACAGGCATCAATTTCACCCTATGAAACCGTTGAACATTCGGCTTTTTCGCCCTCACCACTCCCCCAGAGCCTTG
>JALVYU010000014.1:1000-1207 GCA_027022365.1 Desulfurococcales archaeon
AGGCGGGGTCGGGGCCGCGCACCACAATTTGCCAGCGATACCATCCGTTCAGCCGCTCAAAAAAGCACGGCGCAGGGCCGATTATCTGCGTGGCGGTGCGGTTTTGGCGGGAAATGAGTGCCCTCAGCCGCTCTGCCAGCATCTCGGCTTCATCTTCTGCCTGCTCGGCGCGCAACGAGCGGTAAAGCAGGCGCACCAGTTTCGCGT
>JALVYU010000015.1 GCA_027022365.1 Desulfurococcales archaeon
GTGATTTTTTTGGGGATGGCGCTGTATGTGCTTTCCCTCTGGCTTCGCCACCGCCGCATTGCGGCCGAAATTGCATACTTGCAGGAGGAAATGGAAGATGCAGGAGGTCGTGGGGCGTTAGGTCGTTGAGTCGTTAGTCGTTGAGTCATGGGGCGTTAGGTCGTTGAGTCGTTAGTCGTTGCGTCGTGGGTCGGTGGGTAGTGAAGTCGGGCGTTGCTTATCCACTGATTGACACAGATTTACACCGATTGGAGAAAAACCACAGAAGACACAGAAAATTACAGAGAACACAGAAATTGTTTTTTTCTTTGCACTCTCTGCGCCTCTGCTTTCTCTGCGTCTCTGCGTTGCTTTCTTGGCGTCCTTCGTGTCCTTGGCGCCCTTGGCGTCCCTATCCACCGATTGACACAGATTTTCACCGATTGGAGAAAAAAAAACACAGAAGACACAGAAATTTGCAGAGGACACAGAAAAAATCTGTGCTAATCTGTGTAATCTGTGGTTGTCATCCACCGATTGGCACAGATTTTCACCGATTGAATGACCGAAACCGCAGATTTCGCAGATTACGCGGAAAAAATCTGTGCTAATCTGTGTAATCTCTGTGGTTTTTTCTCTGCACTCTCTGCGCCTCTGCTTTCTCTGCGTCTCTGCGTTACTTTCTTGGCGTCCTTCGTGTCCTTGGCGCCCTTGGCGTCCCTATCCACCGATTGACACAGATTTTCACCGATTGGAGAAAAAAAACACAGAAGACACAGAAATTTGCAGAGGACACAGAAAAAATCTGCGCTAATCTGTGTAATCTGTGGTTGTCATCCACCGATTGACACAGATTTTCACCGATTGAATGACCGAAACCGCAGATTCCGCAGATTGCACAGAAAAAATCTGTGCTAATCTGTGTAATCTGTGGTTTTTTCTTTGCGGCTTCCACCTCCAAAAAGTCCCTAAAAGCACAAAAGCGCCGATGAACGGCGCTTTTTGTGCACAGAAACGGTTTGCTCTCAACGGGGTCACTTGATAAAGAAGGAGAGCACCACCAAGGTAACGATGAAACCCGTCGCTAATGTAGCAATGCGTTTCAAGTCTTGTTTGATGTAGGTATAGTCGGGATTGAACGAAGCGACGGCGGCTTGAGGACTGCGCGGCGCACGTCGCCGAGTAGTTCGTCGTCTGGGTTTTG
>JALVYU010000016.1 GCA_027022365.1 Desulfurococcales archaeon
CGGTCAAGGACAACCTCATTGCCTTGGCTGTGCACGAAACAGCCCACCAGTGGTGGTATGACAAAGTGGGCAATGACCCGGCGCTTGAGCCGTGGCTGGATGAGGCTTTAGCAACCTACAGCGAAAGTCTTTTCTACGAGAATGAGTACCACCTTCAAAAGTGGTGGTGGTTTTTCAGGGTAAAAGCGCTCGCCCCAAGGGGGAATGTAGGCGTGGACATCTACCACAGCGGCACAATGATGGGGTATTTTCGCGCTGTGTATTTGCATGGTGCTGAGTTTATCGCTGCGCTGAGGGCTAAAATGGGAGATAAAGCATTCTTTGCCTTTTTGCGAGATTACGCCCGCCAAATGAATGGCAAATTGGCAACGCGCGACGACTTTTTCCGCATCCTCCGCGCCCACACAAAGGTTGACCTTACCCCACTCATAAAAGCCTACTTCGCCGTGCCAATTCCAACACCAACGCCAACACCCACGCCCCCGTGGCCTACGCCAACTCCAACGCCCACCGCCACACCGTCAAAAGGGGGGTAACGCAAAGATGCAGAGAGAAAACCACAGATTAGCACAGAGGTTAACGCCAAGGGCGCCAAGGACACAAAGGCCGCCAAAGATAAAATCCACAGATTACACAGATTAGCACAGATTTTTTCTGCGGAATCTGTGAAATCTGCGGTTTCTTTTCTTCAATCAGTGCAAATCTGTGTCAATCGGTGGATAGGGACGCCAAGGGCGCCAAGGACACAGAGGACGCCAAAGACAAAAACCACAGATTACACAGATTCTTTCTGTGTTCTCTGCAAACTTCTGTGTTTTCTGTGGTTTTTCTTCAATCGGTGTAAATCTGTGTAAATCGGTGGATGGTAACGCCAAAGACGCCAAGGGAAACGCAAAGGCGCAGAGGAAGCAGAGGCGCAGAGAGCGCAAAGAGGTTAACGCCAAGGGAGCCAAGAACACGAAGGACGCCAAGGGTAAAAACCACAGATTACACAGATTACACAGATTACACAGATTTTTTCTGTGTCTTCTGTGGTTTTTCTACTCTACCTACGACCCAACGACTAACGCCCTAACGACTCAACTCACCCTCACCGCTCTCTTCCTCATCCGCCTTCACCAAACCGAGCCTACCCGCCTGCTCGTATGAAATGGCCTTTGGGTTCACGGTGCTGAGCAGTTC
>JALVYU010000017.1 GCA_027022365.1 Desulfurococcales archaeon
TTGAGCCAAATCCAAGCGAAGGCGGTGGCTATGGCGGGGGTGAGGTTTAGCACCAGCAAGGTGATGCGAGGCCCCATCAGCACAAATGCTTCAAACATGAAAGCATCTGCCAGCGCCAGCCCGACGACGCCCGAGGCCAGCAAATAACCAAATGCCTCCGGGGTTGCCTTGGGAATGGGGGAGCCGTACAGTGCCCAGTGGATTATGCCGAAGTACAAAGCGCCCAATAACAAGCGGAGCCGGTTGGTCGTCAGCGAGCCGACCATCCTACCGGCTAATGTAAAAAGCGTTGGCCCCAGTGAAAAACACACCGAGGCCCCAAGAGCGGCAAGTTCGCCTAACAGAGTAATGCTGTGCATGGCACAATGCTAACATGCTTGTGCCAATTTGTCAGCGTCCGCTCTTGAGATTCAGGGGCGGACAAGGGGCTGAGACCTCTCATCCCCCGCCGCCTCGCGCATCCTCGGCGGCTGCTCCCTTCTCTCTCCCACTGGGAGAGAGAAGGGAGCGCGGTGAGGTCATAAAAAACTCGCAGGGCGACTTCACAGGGGTAGATGCAGTTTCGACTGCTGCCCCTTGCCCAGCGACTGAAGTCACGGGCTACGAATTGCGAAGTCCGCCTGTGCGGACTGAAGTCGCCGCAGGGCGACTTCACAGGGGTAGATGCAGTTTCGACTGCTGCCCCTTGCCCAGCGACTGAAGTCACGGGCTACGAATTGCGAAGTCCGCCTGTGCGGACTGAAGTCGCCGTAGGGCGACTTCGCAGGGGTAGGTGCAGTTTCAACTGCCGCCGTATGTGTTGCCGCCGTATGGTGTCATTGCGAGCCGCCGAAGGCGGCGAAGCAATCCCCTTTTGGGCCGCGGGAGACTGCTTTGGGGGTTGTGGCGAAAGTAACGCTGGAGCGCCTGAACGCCCTCACTTATCCCCCGCCGCCTCGCGCATGCTCGGCGGCTGCCCCCTTCTCTCTCCCATTGGGAGAGAGAAGGGGGCGCGGTGAGGTCAATAAAAAAGTCGCAGGGCGATTTTGCAGCCGGTAGGTGCAGTTCCAACTGCCGCCGCATGCCCGGCGACTAATGCATAATCAACCCAGATGCTGGGTTTAGGCTCTCCAGCAATAGCCAGTTACACGGTTTGATCTCTCCCTACCCCGCTCCGGCGACGCTATCGCGTCCC
>JALVYU010000018.1 GCA_027022365.1 Desulfurococcales archaeon
GCCCATTACAATATACATCATCACACCTATCCCACCATCCGTTCCACCAATCAGCATGAGCAATTTTTACCAGTTCAATAGCCTTTCCCGCCTTATTCAGGGGCTTCCATGGAACGGAAGAAAGCCCAGCAGAAACAAGCATGAGCAAGAATAGAGCGACAACAAACCTTTTCATAGCCCCACCTTGTTTTATTTGGTTGGCGGGGCTTTTATAGTTTTGCGACTCATGCCCTTCTGTGGAAGGCCGATTTGGGATATTTTGAAAACCTTGCTGAGGCTGGCAATTGCTTCTTCCAGCCCGGCTCTTTCTTGTTGGGGTTGATGTTGGCAAAGGCAACTGTGCCGTTCGGCTGTTTCACAGCAACAGCCGGCACCGTGGGCCTGTAGGAAACAACATGCTTGCCCCTGAACCAGTAGCCTTCTTCCTTCGGCAACGGCGGAAGGTATTGCTCGGGATTTGGATGGTAAAGCATTGCCGTTGCCATCAAAGTGGCAATGCGGTAATCCTGTATGTTGTATGGCCTTTCAGGCCCAAACTCAATGTGCCAACCCTGTGAAGCAGGATCGTCTTTTGGATTGTCGAGATGACTTATGGCTTCTCCTGGAGCAATTGATATTTTTCCATTCACAAACAACTCGTACAAGGATATTCCTGTTGGCCCACCTTTGAAAACAGCCCTTCTCAAAGGATTTTGGTATGTATCCCATATTTCTTTCCAAATACCATCGTTTTCATCAACCTTCAAATGGGCAAAATAAAACTCCACCGGCTTTCCGCTCGGTGGAGTTACCACTCCGTGAATTGAGGCGTTCAGTCCCCCAGCCTCGTAGGCTTCTTCAAGGTTTCTGAATTTCCTGTCATTAAACCATAATTTCACATAATCCACTTTCACGGGCTGGGTGAAGGGGTTGTAGAGGATGGCTGATGATGGATTGGATGGGCGAATGTCCATGTTTGAATGAATATCATTGTGGTCATCAACAAATGGCGGTGTGAATATCCATGGGTTGTCAAATGACACAGCCCATCCCGTGCCATTGGCTTTTATGTCTGCTCCATCCTTCCAAAAATCTGGGCCAAATTTTCCGAACATGGTCATAGCCGGATCAAACCTCATGCCGTAGTAAAGAG
>JALVYU010000019.1:0-324 GCA_027022365.1 Desulfurococcales archaeon
AAGATTTCAAAGAGAACCCTAACGAAAAGAACTTCCAAAAAGTGGTATGGTGGTGGGGAACGGTAGCCAAGCACTACCAAAACGCCCCTCCCGAACTTTCGTTTGACCTCATAATTGAAGTGACCGACGCCCTAAGCCACCAACCCGAGACGCTGAACAGGCTATACGAAGCCGCGGTGGCCGAAATCCGAAAAACCAACCCGACCCGCATAATCTTCATCTCCCCGCGGCGTCGCTCAGACCCAGAACTGCTACACGAACTCCGCATCCCCAGCCAAGCAAACGGCTATTTGATGGCCGAATGGCACTTTTACGCCGCAGGCC
>JALVYU010000019.1:334-710 GCA_027022365.1 Desulfurococcales archaeon
ACCCCAAAAAGCAATGGACTGTGGGAACTCCGGCCGAAAAAGCGCTCATCACAAAAAAGATAGAAGCCGCTCTGGCATGGCAAAAAGAAATCGGCATTTACACCTGGGTCGGTGCATGGATGCCCGGCGATTACAACCACGGCAACCACTACTCCATCCCCGAACAGGTGCAATTTGCCACCTTTGTGGCCTGCCAATTGGACGCGGCGCATATCCCCTTTGCAGTAAACTCCGACACCAAGTTCTACGACCCGATAAACAAACGCTGGATTCCGGAAATGAGGCCGGTGCTTGAGGTCGTGCTCAGGCCTAAATGCGCCGAGCGCTGAGGGGGGGAGGTATACACAGATTGGCACAGATTGGCACAGATTTACAC
>JALVYU010000019.1:720-1100 GCA_027022365.1 Desulfurococcales archaeon
GATTTACACCGATTGAGAAAGAAAACCACAGAAAGCACAGAAATTTACAGAGAACACAGAGAGGGAGAGGGATTGAGGTACTGAGGGATTAGGGCGTTGAGTCGTTGAGTCGTTGCGTCGTTGAGTCGTTGCGTCGTTGGGTCGTTGCTTTGTGGGCAGGGTAGAAAAACCACAGAGGACACAGAAATTTACAGAGAACACAGAAAAATTTGTTTCTTTGCGCTCTCTGCGCCTCTGCTTCCTCTGCGTCTCCGCGTTACCCTTGGCGTTAACCCCTTGGCGCCTTTTACACCATCTAAAAGCAACAAATACCTCACAAACTCTTTACAAAAAGATTACAGTTGCAGTAACATTAAGTTGCAACAAAGGCCAAAAGCGGG
>JALVYU010000020.1 GCA_027022365.1 Desulfurococcales archaeon
CGAGGGGCTGGATTTGCCAGAAGTGTCGTTGGTGGCGATTTTGGATGCGGACAAGGAAGGCTTTTTGCGGAGTGCGACCGCACTGATTCAGACCATTGGCCGCGCCGCCCGCCATGTGCACGGCAAAGCGATAATGTATGCCGACCGCATCACGCCGGCGATGAAGCAGGCGATTGACGAAACAAACCGCCGGCGCGCCAAGCAAATTGCCTACAACGAAGCGCACGGCATCACGCCGCAGGGGATCGTGAAGGAAATCCGCGACCTGACGGACCGCGTGGCGACGCAGGCGGCAGAGGCGCAAGCGCGCTACGAGGTGCGCGCCGAGGCGGCAACCGAAGCCGATCTTGAGGCACTCATCGCCGAGTTAGAAGCCGAAATGCGCCGCGCTGCCGAGGAACTGGATTTTGAGCGCGCCGCCATGCTTCGCGACCAAATTTTTGAGTTGAAGGGGAAAAAGGTTCGTTAGTCGTTGGGGCGTTACGGCGTTCGTCGTTGCGTCGTCGGCGTTTTTGTCCACAGATTGGCACAACACCGATTATGGGAAACCGTAGATTGCGCAGATTACACAGAAAAATCTGCGTCAATCTGCGTAATCTGTGGTTTATTTTATCCACTGTGGTTTATTTTATCCACCGATTGACACAGATTTTCACCGATTGAGTGGCTGAAACCGCAGATTTCGCAGAAAAATCTGCGCTAATCTGTGTAATCTGTGGTTTGTTTTGTCCACCGATTGACACAGATTTACACCGATTGAGGAAAAACACAGAAAGCACAGAAAACCCACAGAGAACACAGAGAAAATTTTTGAAGTTTCTGTGTTTTCTGTGCTAATCTGTGTAATCTGTGGTTTTCTCTTTGCGCCTCTGGGCGAGGCGATGCCTCGCCCCTACTCTGCGCCTCTGCGTTCCTCTGCGTTGCCCTTGGCGTCCTTATCCACCGATTGGCACAGATTTACACCGATTGGATTGTTGAAACCGCAGATTACGCAGAAAAAAAATCTGTGCTAATCTGTGTAATAGTATGATAAAGGCAGGGGGCGGGTGCGGCAGGCCGGTAGTGGAAAGGTCCTCCGAGACCGGCACAGAGT
>JALVYU010000021.1:0-751 GCA_027022365.1 Desulfurococcales archaeon
ATTTACACCGATTGAAGAAAAACCACAGAGAACACAGAAATTTTCTCTCTGCACCTCTGGGCGAGGCAATGCCTCGCCCCTACTCTGCGCCTCTGCGTTAACTTCTTGGCGTCCTCTGCGTCCCTTGGCGCCCTTGGCGTTAACTTCTTTGCGCTCTCTGCACCTCTGTTTCCTCTGCGTCTTTGCATTACCATCCACCGATTGGCACAGATTTTCACCGATTGAGGAAAAACCACAGAAGGCACAGAAATTTACAGGGAACACAGAAAAAATCTGTGCTAATCTGTGTAATCTGTGGTTTTTATCCTCTGTGTTATCTGCGGTTTTTGTCCACGCATTAGAACCGAACACTGACCGATTCCCATGACGAACCTCCTCCCATCCAAATGCAACAGATGCCCACTGCGCGCCGAACTTGAACAGATGGGCGTCGGCGCGGCAGATGCTGACTTTGTGATCGCCCTTGCGGGCAACCCCAACACGGGCAAGAGCACGCTTTTCAACGCCCTCACCGGCTTGCGCCAGCATACCGGCAACTGGCCCGGCAAAACAGTGACACTCGCCGAAGGCGCTTACGAATTCAACGGGCGGCGTTACAAAGTGGTTGACCTGCCCGGCACGTATTCCCTGCTCACCGCCTCGGAGGACGAGGAGGTGGCGCGCGATTTCATCCTTTTTGGCAAGCCCGATGCCGTAGTGGTGCTTGCCGATGCCACCGCTTTGGCGCGCAACCTCAACCTGCTCTTTCAGG
>JALVYU010000021.1:761-1089 GCA_027022365.1 Desulfurococcales archaeon
GCGTGACGGCTTTGCTCCGCACGGTTGAGGAAGTGGTTACGGGCAAGTTGAAACCCACTCCCCGCCGCGTGCCCACGCCGCCGGAGGTGAAAGGCGCGGTTGACCGCTTGGTGCCGTTGATAGAAAAAGCCGTGCCCGACATTCCAAATGCGCGCTGGGTGGCAATGCGGCTTTTGGACGGCGACGCGCGGGTTGAAGAAGCCCTGCTGAGCGGGGAAATGGCGCACTTGGTGCTCGGCGACAATGAGCAAGCGGTGGAAGAATCGCGCCGCAAAGCCGAGCAGGTGCTTGCCGCTGCCGAAAGCCTGCGGCGCGGCCTGAGCACTAA
>JALVYU010000022.1 GCA_027022365.1 Desulfurococcales archaeon
AGCTTCGGGAACCCTCTGCTTAACCTTCTTTATTCTGAGTGAGGGTTTGAAGGGGTTTTTCTCAATCAGTTCCATGTCAACCAGGAAGTTAAAGAAGGAGTTTAGGGCCGACATGCGGCGGTTTATCAGTGAAGGGGAACAGTTGAGGGAGCTCCTGAATACCATCAGGTGGGCGGTCTTGACGCTTTCAACGGGAATGTCGCTGACGCTCTTTGCAAAGAGGTTCAGGTCGTTTCTGTACTCTTTGAGGGTTCTCGGGGAGAGCTCTTTACTTTTAAAGTTGATGAAGAGCTCTATCGCCTCTCTTATTTTCACCTCTCCACCTCCTCTGAGTACCGTTTATATATTTCCCCTTACAGCAGTTGCAGGGTATAAGGATACTGCTAAGCAGCCTCAGGCGAAATATATCAACGTTTCGGTAAAGAGCTGTTTAAACAGACTTTCTTTCACTGACCTGGGCTGTTGACGCCGTTCTTTTCTTCACTGCTATTCTAACTGCATACCACAACAAATGTCAATTTGTTGTGGTGAATCTCCCCGATTTTAGACAGATAAAACTATTGATGAAGGTTTGTTTAGGGGTTAGCGGGAAAGTAAGCGTAGTCCTGAGGAAAATCCTGGTAAAATCCTCATTAAAATTTTGTCTTCTGGAGTGAGGAGGATGAGGAGGAAGTTAGGAGTTGCGACAGCGTTAGCAGTAGCACTTTCAAGTTGTGGAGGTGGAGCGTCCAGCGACTCCTCTTATTCTTACGATTCTTCCTCCTCTACTGTGACTAAGAGTGTAACCTACACGGTAAGCACCAGCAGAGCCCCGTTTAACGTTCCACTTTTTAACATTGGAAATGTAGCGTTGGTCTGCGATAACGGAAACACGGTTTACTCTCCCGTAGAAAATACGGGAACCCGAGTTAAGTTTGAGGGAGATTCCTTCAACAACTGTGTCCTTACACTAACAGCAGCAGACGGTAGCGTTGTAGCGACGACTAATGAAGCTGTTAGTTTGACGGATACTTCAGGTAGCGTATCAGTAGATACATCACTCAATGTTTTAGCAGGGACGGGAGTTGCTACTGCTCCTGCTCCCGACTCAGATGGAGACCACATAGCAGACTTCTGCGAAGATTCAAAGATAAATCACGACGCACATACGATAGAACAAGCTCCTGTTTACGATAAGACCGTTATCTTAGTTCTTGAAGCAGACGACTTGGGAGACAGCACTCTCACGGATTATCTTAACCAGAACTTACAGGATTTAATAGACAGCGTTTCTCAAAGCAACCTGCAAAACATTAGGTTCTTGGTTATCTACGACGGGTCTAAAGAGAACAACTCCAATGGTTCAGACATTTTTATCATAGACCCGTCAAAGGGAACTACTGTTCAGAAACTTGATGATGATATGAGCGATATTCTGAACGGAGCTCCCGTATCAAACTACGCTCAGGACGGACTTCTCTACTGGTATGCAAAGAGCGATAACCTTTCTCACCACATAAAGGAAATCCTTGAGATAGCGTTCAGAATTGCTCCTGCTAAGTCCTACGACCTTATCCTATCAGGACACGGAGACGACTGGGTAAGTCTCCCTACTCCAGAGGAGAGGTCTGTTATTCTGGAGAATGACAGTGGATACTGGACTTGGATAGGAACGAAGCAGTTTGCTACCGATGTTTTAGCTCCTCTAACCAAAGAGGGAATGAACTTTGACCTCCTTGGTTTTGACGAGTGCTTAATGGGGGACTACCAGAACTTTGTCCTCTACTCTCCGTATGCAAAGGTAATCCTTGCGTCTCCCTCAATTGAACCTGCTAAAGGTTGGGGAACTGCTTACGCTCAACTGGGAGAACTCTACGCACAATCTCCAGACGGTTGGAGCGTAGCTAAAAGTATTGTGGATACTTACTACAACGAATGGGAAAATTCCCTCGGGGGTCCTGATGTAGGAGGGTTGATTGCAGTAAAGAGCGACTTTATAAAGACCCTCAAGGACAAAGCAGAAGCATTCTACAAAGAGGAGAGGGAGTATATACAGAACAACCTAACCAGACTCCAGCAGATTACTCTTATTGATGATAATCCAGTTGTAGGTAGAAAGACTATTACTGTGGGAGGAGGAGACGACTTTTACCTTACCGACGGAAGTCTTCGTCCAGACAACTACTACGGTCTTACTGATACAGAAAAACAGCAGATAGAGTCCAACCAGCAACTTGTAGAACTCCTTGACCCGATATTTAGGTTCCACACGGGAGCACAGGAGTATAACGCTTGGACTGCTGGAGGAGCACCTGTTCCTTACTTTAACAAGGTTGGTTTCTTCAGCGTGAATCTCAGTTCTTATCCGATAAAGAGGGAGTTAGAGATAACAGCAAGAGAAGTTGGAGCGACAGCACTTGAGAACGGGGACGACGCACTCTATACAGCGTCTAAAGACCTTGCAGATTACCTGAGAGAGCAGTTTGGGACGGGATACTACCTGAAGTATGCTTACTTTGACCCCAACGACAACCAGAAATACACTTACGACTTTGGAACAGGATTTCCTGTAATTGACCCGTATCTGGAAGTAGGTTGGAGACAAGCTCAATACTACGAAATCAACCTCTGCAACTACGAGGACTACTACAACGCATACAAAGATGTAGTTCCAGAGTTTGCAGAGTTTGTGAAGTTCCTAATGGACTACTTAAAGCAGACAGCTCAGGACAACGGAGTTACATATACCTGCAATGCAGACGGAAGTATGGAGTAGAAAATGGGGGAGGGAGGATGAATGAAAAAGCAATTAGAGTTGTGTTAGGAATTTGCTTGCTGCTATTCGCTTTTTTCACTTTATCTGGTTGTGTTAAGAAGGAGAAGAAAGAGAGTTTGGAATTTCCAATTAATGGGAAGTTAATGAAACCACCTCAAAGATATGAGGTTAATGGGGATAGATGATTCGCAAATAACTACTACTCGAGTAGACTCGTTACCGTAAGGTAGCTGTAGTTATTCAAGAGGTTGTTGGGAAAACCAAGTTATGGTAAGTCTCTTATTGGTATAGCTAGTTAGAAAGTTGTGGGCTCTGCTACTACTTGGTTCAGTTCTACAATTGAGATCGCAGAACTCCCGAAGGTGTTATTTCTGTAAAAACGAAATCCACTCTTAAAGACGTAGAAAAAGTTTTTAGACATGCACGCGAACCTGTGTTCTATTTTCCTATAGAGGTTGTAATAGTTAGGAAAAATCAGGGAATGCGAAACCCTCGCATATCTTCCTTTTAAAAAGAGAGTAGGCGGTGAGTTTAGAGATAGAGAATGGCAAGCAGGTCTGTGTGTTAAGAGATGGGAACCGACAAATTCGGCATGGTTTTTGCTTATATTAAACACGCGGCCGTCATGGAGATTGAGTCAGCGTTCATAAAATCAAAAAAGGAGGGAAGGGATGGCTACGGTAAATCAGGTAAGCGGTACAATGGCACAGCACATGTACGGTGCAGTTAACGGTAAAGGAATGGGAAGGATAATGAGGGAGCTCTCCCCCGACCAGAGGCAACAGGTCAGAGATCTCCTTCAGTCTCTTCCACAAGGAGAGAGAAAAGCCGTTAAGGATCAGCTTCTTCAGCTCAACCTGGAGGGGGTAACTCAGGAAGACCTCTTCAACCAAGTTATGAGCATACTGCAGCAAGCTGTTTCAACCGCATCAACCACAACCACCTCTTCAGAGACCACCTCGTCTGTAAGCGTTTACGCTTAAGCTGCCGTCTCCGTGGCGGCCGCACCCGGAAAAATTTCCGACCTAGAGTTCCAATCCTCGGAAGACTTTCCGAAACTGGGATTCCACGTTAAACAAAGAACTTCCTAAATTGAGGTATCATAAAAACAAATAGAATTTACGGAGAAGATATGATCAGAAACCTGTTAACTGCTGCGGTTGTTTTGCTGATTGTGTCAGGTGAGGCTAGTGC
>JALVYU010000023.1 GCA_027022365.1 Desulfurococcales archaeon
ACTTTTTTAACAACTTTATGTCCAGAAGCATATGCAACAACTAATCTTGCAAGTGGACCAACTTCCATTGGTTTATCATCATATCTTGGAGATTTTACCCATGAATATTTTCCATCTGTATTGAGATATTTATAAGGTGGGGTAGGGCCTGTATAATTTGGCTCTGTAATACCATTTATTGGTCTCAATCCTTTATTATCGTTTGGATATTTATACCAGGAATGTGTTACATATTCTGTAATTTTTTCTTCCTCAACTGGATAAACTTTTGTAAGATCTCTATTTGCAACGATACCTCTTGGCATAAATAAATGACCATAAGCATCTGGATAGTCTCCGTAAGCAAGAAAATTACCAATACCTTCCCCATATTTTGCCCATTCTAAATAAAAAGGTGCTACTGCTAAGATATCAGGAATATAAACTTTTTCAACAAATGCTTTTACCTTTTTTTGCAGGTTTAAAAGTAAAGCTATTGAATCGGCATTTAACGCATTTTCGCTATCAGGATCTACAGGCACTGCAATTCCACCTACTAAGAATGTTTGTAAATGAGGATTTTTACCACCTAACATTGCATGAACTTTAATATATTCTCTTTGAATATCAAGTGCTTCAATGTAATGTGCAACTCCCATTAAATTTGCTTCTGGTGGCAATTTATATGCTGGATGTCCCCAATAAGCATTAGCAAAGATGCCAAGCTGGCCACTTTTTACAAATTTTTGTATTTTTTCTTTTATTCCAGCAAAATATTTTGCACTTGATTTTGGCCAGTCAGAAATTGATTGAGCCAATTTTGCTGTTTTCACAGGGTCTGCTTTTAAAGCACTTACAACATCTACCCAATCTAAAGCATGTAAATGATAAAAATGGATTATATGGTCCTGTATCCCTTGAGAAGCCATAATTATATTTCTGATGATTCTTGCATTATCAGGAATAACTATCCCAAGAGCATTTTCAACTGCTCTTATTGAAGCAATTGCATGAACAGTTGTACATACACCACAGATTCTTTGAGCAAATGTCCATGCTTCCCTTGGGTCTC
>JALVYU010000024.1 GCA_027022365.1 Desulfurococcales archaeon
TGCTGGGCATCCTGGCTCTTTTCCAGGAAATAAAAAATGAAGCATAGATGGGGCGTTTTACTATTGCCTTTTTTCCTCATTATCGTAAATAGGTGTGTCTCCATCTCTGGGGAATTTAGAGAGAAGACGTCTCCAGCCTCGGCGATGCCAACTCCTGTGCCACCTTCCGCTACTTTTACTCAGCCTCCTCCCTCGCCAGCAATACTTCTTGTCCCCACTCCTTATCAGACGACAGGGTCAGTTGAAGTGCCGCCAGCGATTGAGAAGGTGCTTCGGCGTTACTTTGATTTGCGTTATGAGTTACTCAGCGTTTCGCCGCTTTCAGAAATCACTCTCAAGGCTTTTCAGGGTTTGATAGCCAGCGGGGAGGAGGCGAAAGAATTTTTGGTCCTTGAGACGGCGAAGTTGGCGGTGGTGCGGAAGTGGTACGAGTTGCGGCGGTTACGATATAAAAGTTCCAATTACCAGTTGGAATACAAGAAAATAGTGTATGACTCGGTGCGGGGTGTTGCCACAATTTATTTGGTCGAGAAATTCACAATAATATGCGAGGCCGACACCGGAAAGACGCACCCTGACAGAGGGGCTCTAAAGCATACAGTGGTGTTACAAAAGGAGAATGGTCAATGGAGGATCGTGAAGGACATTTATTGGGATGTGTGGTGGCGCAATTATCGCAAACCTGGGCGTTCGGCAGGGGAGGTTCTGCGGATAATTCAGGCGATTCTTCGGGAGTTGCAAGCCATGCCAACACCTACACCTTTTTTGCCTTGAGAGGTGATGGGGTAGACGGGAATGTGTGAGAGGTGTTACTTGAGCACCAGAAGTGTTCTTTCAACCCCACTGTACTCTACATTCTCAGAAGAAAAAAGCGCATTTTGAGGGAACACGCAGCATAAAAATTCGTAACCTTGCAATCAGCGGGCGCGGCTCCACCTCTTTCTCTTTTGTCCTTAATCGCTGTGAATTGTTGCAGAGGAAATCCATGAAAAAGCAAATATCGGTTTTCGTGCCGATGTTGATCCTTGTAGGATTGATTGTATG
>JALVYU010000025.1 GCA_027022365.1 Desulfurococcales archaeon
CTTTCAACCATTCCATTGGTTTTTGGTCTATTTGGAGCAGTTAGTCTATGGTCTAATATCATCTTTGCTACACTCCTTATCAAACGGATGATTCCCACTTACTTTGTTCTTCTCCTCTCCTACATATTTATCGGTAAATTCAAGCCCATTGTCTGTCAAAATATGTGTGATATAGAAAGGAAAGAACTCTTTACACTCTTGGAGAAAGAGTACTGCATTTTGGGCTGTTTTGTTCTCATAAACCTTGTAATACATTACTCTTGTAGCTCTATCAATAGCAACAAATAGATAATACTTCTTTCCCTCTAATTTAGGCATATAGGTAACATCTATATGTAGATACCCTGGTTCATACTCTTTAAACTTTTTAGCCTCTGCTCTCTTCTCCTCAGGAATTTTACTAATTCCTAATGATTGAAGTATTCTACTTACATTACTTCTATTGGCATTAGAAATTACAGTCGATACTGTATCTACTAAATCATCTAAGCTCATCCACGTAGCCATTCGAACAAGCTCTATGAGCTTCTTCTCTAGGGGATTTAGAGCATAATGTATCCTGTTTGGACGTGAGCTTTTATCTTCTGTGAAATCTCTACCTCTCCATTTTCTAATACTCTTTTCATTTACATTGAACTTTTGTGCCAATTCAATATTTGTTAACTCCGAGTTTTGTATAATCTCTCTTGAATGCTTATTTAACTTTGCATTCGAGTGATAGACTTGTGACATATTAAAATCCTTTTTGCGAAAGATTTCGTATGCTATCAAGCTATCGCTTTATCTCTACTCTATACTGGTATAACGTGGTGAGACTAAACACATAAGTATTATTAAATACTATAGATACCCATTTTTAGCTTATCCCACACAATCCGTTATAATCAGTAGATTTTAATTTAGTAATATTGACACGCAGAGCGTTGGTATTTGCAGAAACTAGTTCGTCTAACAAGACATTCATAGAAACAACTCTATTTTTATTGACCATAAAAAGATGAAATAGACTAGCCATAATATTACTA
>JALVYU010000026.1 GCA_027022365.1 Desulfurococcales archaeon
CGTCCCTGTATATTATCTCGCCCATGCTGATAACTGTTTTAGGTTCTAGTCGTTGAAGGCTTGGAGACAAGACTATGTCGGCGAACCGGGCTGGCCCGACAACTCCAATGTGATCATCGATGTGCAGTCTTATCGCTGGTCCTATTGTTGCGAGTTGTATTGCCTTGACCGGGTCAACCCCTAACTCTACGGCTTCATTAATTATTCTATCCATATGACCTTTCTCATATAAGTCGATGACGTTTAAGTCGTCCGATACGAATCCACATAGTCTACAGTCGATCTTAGGGTTCTTAATGACTTCAACAAGAGCCTCAAGATCTTGCCATGCGCTCCCCTGCCTTATGAATAGATACATTCCCTTCCTCAACTTCTCTAGTGCTTCCCGCGGATTAGTCGATTCATGATCGCTCCATATACTTGCATCGATGTACGCGTCAAGCATTTCTCCGGTCAGTAGTGGAGCGTGTCCATTTATTACTAGGCCGAGATTATGAGCTATCCTGAGTTTTTCCAGTACATAGTCACTAGCGTTTGTCACACTGACAAAATCCATTACCTCGCCGAGACCATATACGCCTTCGAGCTCGCCTAGCTTAGCGATGTCTTCAGGGCCTATTACCTTGTTTGTCGTTTCGAGGCCGAACGCCGGATCTGTTGCTGGTACACAGCTAGGTATGTCTATTAGGATTTTCATTGGGAGATTCTGCGATTCTTCGATGAACAACTTGACTCCATCCACGCCTAAGACGTTTGCTATCTCGTGGGGATCCGCGACTACTGTTGTAGTACCGTGTTTAAGGGCTAACATCGAGAAACCAGTGGGTGTCAGCAAGCTTGACTCGATATGTATGTGTGCGTCTATGAAACCCGGCATCGCATATTGACCATGACCATCGATAACCTTTGTTCTTAACCCTATGTATTTCTCCGGATCACCCTCTACTATGGAGGCTATGCGTCTACCGGACACAACTATGCTCATGTTCTCTAGGATCTCGCCTGTCGTGGTAGCCACGAGATCAACGTTTTTGATAACAAGGGTTGCGGGCTCTATAGCTCTTGCAGTTCGGATAAGTCTTGCTCTCTCCTCTTTCACGTAGCTGAATATCCGTGGGAGAACCATTGTTTTATCCCGCCGTGAAGTGTTTTAGAATAATTTTTGTTGTCTTGCTATTAAATATTGACCCGTAAGCGTTCTCAGTATGATTATTTACTTCTATATACAGAGATTATCTCTAGAGAATACGCGGAGGTCCTATAGTAATGGCTGATATATATGTGCGTGGCGGCTGGATAATTACAATGGATTCTAAGAGGAGAATAATCAAGGACGGGGCAATCGCGATCGAGGATGGAGAGATAAGGGCTGTTGGCAAGGCCGAAGAGCTTGACAAGGACTATAGATATCACAGTGATGTAGTTATCAACAATAATCCACACGATATCGTGATGCCTGGCCTGATAAATACGCATGTCCATCTAGCTCAAGGCCTACTCAGAGCATGCGCCGACTACCTACCACTCATTCCATGGCTTAAGGATAGGGTGTGGCCCCTACAGGGCAACTATAGGCCTGAAGAAGCCCTTGCATCGGCTAAGCTAGTAACCCTGGAAATGATAAAGACCGGTACAACAACCTTCCTCGAGACAGGGCTCGTGGGCAGATATGGCCCTGACAAAATAATCGAGTTCCTCCACTCAAGCGGCATACGTGCAGCAGTTGCTAGACACGTTATGGATATGACGGGCTACGCACTCGAAGAAAACATTCTTCACGAGGGACTCGTAGAGCTGGGCGATAAAAGCTACAAAGACACGATCAGACTATACCACAAGTATCATGGATGGGACAACCGTATATGGATATGGTTCGGGCCAAGAACACCCGGTGCAGTCAGTGTAGAGCTGTACAGGAAAATGGCTGAGAAAGCTAAGGAGTTGAAGACTGGTATTACTATGCACCTAGCAGAGGTAAAGGCCGACGTCGAGTACACGATGACAAAATTCGGTAAGAAGCCAGTAGAGTTCGCGCACTGGGTAGGCCTAACTGGGCCAAACGTAGTGCTAGTACACGTTGTATGGGCTACAGACGAGGAGATAAAACTCCTAGCAGAAACCAAGACCACTGTAAGCCACAACCCATGCAGCAACATGAAGCTGGCCAGCGGAGCAGCACGTATAAGCGATATGCTGAAAGCAGGAGTAAACGTCGCTCTTGGAACAGATGGAGGGCCGAGCAACAACGACTACGACCTACTACGAGAAATGAAGCATGCCGCGCTCCTCCAGCCGCTAAGAACGCTCGATGCCAAGGTAATACGTGTCGAACAAGTCCTTGAGATGGCGACAATTAATGGTGCGAAGGCATTAATGATAGATCATATGGTCGGAAGCATCGAGCCCGGTAAGCGCGCCGATATCATTGTCGTTGACTTCAATAAGCCTCATCTAAAACCATTCAATAACCCATTATCACATCTAGTCTATAGCGCTACAGGCTATGATGTAAAGCACAGCATAATAGATGGCAAATTAGTAATGTTCAACGGCAAAGTATTGACTCTCGACGAAGAAGATATTCTGAAAGAAGCCGACAAAGCAGCTTACAGCCTCTACGAGAGAGCGGGTCTCTGCAAAGAGCCCGAGACCATCTGGCCTATTGAGTAAATACTAGGTAATAAGCAAACCCTATACTTTTTCTTCTTTCATCCCTTCTGCTCATAATCCTGCATTATCCGTATTGATTTTCGGATACAGGTGTAATACTGAGAAATAAACTCATTAATTCTATCATCCTAATAGAAATATACGAGAGAAAAACTATGGGAGGAGTGAACTATATGAGACATCTAGTCCGTGATCTGAGTGGTAAAGACCTAATATCCACACTTGACTGGACCGACGAGCAACTCGAGATCGCCCTCCGACTAGCTGAAGAGCTGAAATGGACAGCCCATTACTACGGCGTCGAGAAGATACCGCCTATCCTACAGAGAAAAGTGTTCTTCATGCTGTTCTTCGCACCATCAACTAGAACAAGAGCTGCATTCGAGGCAGCAATGGCTTATCTAGGCGGACACGCAGCCTACATCGAGGCAAAGACCACTAGAATGGCTTGGGGCAAGGAGGAGAAAGTAGGTGAAGCCGTTAAAGACGTAGCAGCAATGTACGACAGGTATGGCCATGGAATCGGTGTCAGAATCCTAGACAAGGCTATCGACTACATATACGGTAGAGGAAACTCCTACATTAGAGAGATCGCTAAGGCCGCGAACGTTCCAGTCATCAATATGGCCGACGACATGTTCCACCCAACACAAGGACTAGCAGACATCTACACATTCAGAGAAAGATTCGGTAAGACTGAGGGCAAGAAATACGTCATCATGTGGGCCTATAGTCCTGAGATCCGTGGATGGTGCAGCGTACAGGAAGACATGATACTATTCCCGAGATTCGGTGTTGATGTCGTCATCGCAAGGCCTCCGGGATTCGATCTAGACCCCAAGCTGGTGGAGAAAGCCAAAGAGCTAGCAAAGGAGCATGGCGCGAGCCTAGAGATAACGGACAACTACAAGGAAGCACTTGAGGGAGCACACGCAGTATTCCCGAGGAACTGGGCTTCACCAAAACTCGTGGAACTAGGCTACAGCAAGTTCAAGGACGAAGAGTTAAAGATCTACGAGAAATACAAGGACTGGAAAGTAACCAAGGAGCTCTTCGACATAATGGCCAAGGACGCAGTCCTAATGCACGTAATGCCTATCATGAGGAACTATGAAGCCGACGACGAGATCATCGACGACCCCAAGAGATCAGTCCTATACGAGCAGGCAGAAAATGGTCTATGGACGAAGGCAGCGGTCTTAGCACTAACCATGTATGGAGTAAAGTAATACGGTTCACACCCTATCTAAAAACATCATCTTTTTCCTCTCTCCTCTTCTCTACAAAAATCATCTTACCGAGAACAACTATGGCTTTAGAATATTCTTCCCTTATCGAGTTCTGATAATAGATCATCAAACAACATCTTGCCGAATCCAACCATATAGTCGCCAGCACCATATGTTAGGAGTATATGGTCGTCAATCTTCCATGCTCCGCACGGGAATATAGTGTATGGTCTATCACCGAATATCTCGTAGGGCTGCTTGGGCTCCATTATATAGTTGGGTGTCACCGCATTAACAACCACGTTATCCCTGTGGAACTCTAGCTCGACAGCGAATAAACGATAAACTTTGACATCTTTGTCAACGCCATGTAGAAACACAATGATCTTGTTAGAACCTATG
Organism: Desulfurococcales archaeon; assembly: GCA_027022365.1. GTDB lineage: Archaea > Thermoproteota > Thermoprotei_A > Sulfolobales > Desulfurococcaceae > JAADCY01. Next base: position 4,302 of record JALVYU010000026.1, read on the forward strand.
TTGATAGGGGGTGTTGACCATCCAACCTTATCTTCAAAGACCGGGGGCCTCATGACTTCGATATTATCTATTATCTCTATTTCTGTGATACCATCACTGCCTTTCCACTTGTTGCCCTCACTACCTATGGCTAGATAGAATTTTTCATCGCTCATATGTGGCCTGTGAAAGAAGTATCTCCTACCATTTATTTCCCAAAGGAACGCATCCTTGTTACTCACCATGTTGGATCTCAGTTCCTCGGGAAGATGATGCACATAAATTTTTCTCCAATGGCTCGCATCATTACGTCCCTCCATAATAGCTGTAACAGGCAGTGTTCTCTCGATCCTTATTGAGGAGTTGAAGTAGTTGATTGTTCTCCCCGTGTACGTCATATAGACTTTGTCTCCAAGCTTATATGTACGCGGATCCTCTGTACCCCATAGATCGTATCTTGTGGATGGATAGACAACTAGGCGTGCTGGGTAATAATTGAGATTAAGATTACCCGACTCAATATCTTCTAATGGGATCGGTATCTCCACTATTGCTGAAACATACATGTAGTAACCAACGATTATTCTTGCATAAAGATATGCTGTGCCTCCATCAATAACTAATGATGGGTTAAATAATGCTGAGGGATTGCTTATGGGGTAGTTATGGATGAATATTCTATTGGGAGATAACACTCCTATTCGATGAACGATGTCGTTGGTCTTCATTTTTCTGAGGCGGGGAACTTCTTCAAATCCTTCCGCTTTGCGGAACATGTGCTGGTATAAGTACTCAGAACGTAGTGTCAAAGCTGAGGCCTAGCCTCCTTCCTATCTATAAATGCAGATGGAGTAATGGTTGGTTATTAAACCTTTGCTCCATATAGAGTGTTATACATATATAGAAACGGAATAGAGATACATGAAATATCATTATTCTAGATATTCCTTCATATCTACTTCCTTTCCGTGCTTAACAAACTTGATCCGTAGATCAGGTTTCACAGGGATGCCAAGCCTGTTCAGCAGAACTAGGGTGGTATAGCCATCAAGTTCTTTCAACTGCCCCTGCTGGATTAGGTATGCTAGAACGCGGATAGCGTACTCGTATCTTCCAGGATATAAGGCCTTGGCTTTGCGTATTAGCTCCTCCGCTTTCTCGTCTGATAACCGGCTCCATACAAGCTTCTCTGGATCAATCTGCTCATTCTTCTCGGACTGCTTGCTTTTCGCCATTGACGACATCATTTTCTTTAAAAGCTTAAGCTTAATGGATTCCGGTAGCTCATCGGCCACTGCCCTACACCTCCCCATGCCTATTTCAATCAGTATAATATGGTATCCCCTTATGAATTAATCTACGGAACTTAATGATTAATGTGCGAAAGCCATTATTCCCTCACGGATCAATGCTATGGAGTACGCGGCCAATAATATTGCCAGAACCTTACTGAGAACCATACTACCATGACGCCCCAACATGGATAGTAGTCTGCCACCGTTCTCCAGGAGTATCCAGGCTATAACCATGTTAATTGCGAGACTTGCTAATGCTATGAGGAAACCCATCGCGTACTTGATGTAGATAACGACGGTTATGGCTCCTGGCCCAGCAAGTAACGGTGTTGCTAATGGAACTACCGCAAGGTCATCACTCGATACTTCCTCTGCTTCGGTATGACCCAGAATTCCGAGCACTGCATAAATGAAAAGTATGGAGCCTCCAGCTATCTTGAAGTCATCAACCGTTATTCCAAGATATTTGAGAACTAGATCTCCGGCTAGAATAAAGAAGAACAAAATACCTGTTGCAACGAGTATGCTTTTCCTAATAGTCCGTATCCTCCTATCTAGCTCTAGATCCTTTGTGAAGAAGTAAAATAGCGGTGCATTGCCGGGAGCATCGATAACGACGAATAGCATAAATGTGGCAGTAATTAGTTCTTCTAAACTCATCATTGTTTCACCATTTTTATTCCCTCATTGTTTCACTTGTAGATCGTGTATGGATTGTTGTAGTTGCTTATTAACAATGTTGCTAATACAGCGACTATAATGTCCGCTGTTGATCCGGGACATATTTTTTCGCAGGCGAAGATCTGATCAAGCTTTGATACCTCTTTAACCCAATTATTACTATTAATTCTTACTATTTTTTCAAGTGTTCTTGACGCCGTCTTGGATGCTTTCAACGCAACATCGAGTCCTCTTGATCTAAGAACCATTGTATCAATATTGTTTGACAGAATATAGAGATAGGTTTCCGAGATAGCGCGTCTAAAATCCTTATGTACGCTTAATCTGTGCTTAAAATATTCCACAGACTTGCTAGTGATACCATATGATACTGCTTCACAAGCCACTATGTCTCTACTACACGTCTTCTCGAGAATGTATCCGAGGCCCTCACCTCTCAACAATAATTTACTCTTATATTTTGGATCCCAGACGTTTACTTGTTCTCCAACATCATCTGTTTTCCTAATATATCCAGGCGATGCTAGTCTGACTGCTCTGTAGAATTCTATTGCGTCATATACTGTTGAACTCATAACGGTTTCTCGTGCGATCCTGAGTATAGTATAATGTTCACCTAGATCTTTCCTCAAGCGGAGCATCCTACCAGCTGAGTAAGCTATAGGCATGACTAGAAGTAGCGAGCCCAGACAAGTATTTGTTCCAGTCGTATCAATTACTGCACTGAGTGCTTTTCTCAGAAGATCAGCAAAAACAGCACGTGTCCTCCATCGATAGAAACCCCTTTTAACACTCTTGGAAATATATGGTTGTATAATGGTTGATGTTAGTACGAAATCTTCATACGTCATATTATTACGCATACTAACATATGGATGTACATTGCCTGGTTTTAGTGCAAGAGGCTCAAGGGCGAATGCAGCGGATAATAGAGAGCTTACCTTATCGAGTACTTTCAAAGCAGTATCGCCAGTTCAGGGTTTTCAAGCACTATGCTCTCGTCTCTAGCATTGTAGTACATCGATACGCCAGCTATTAATCCTCCGAGCCTCCGTATCTCTTTGAGAAGAGCCCTGAGCGATGGATCTATATCATCGTTAGGTGTAAAAAACTTGGTTTCCGGAATACCTGCAATAAATAATACTCCGGCGCCGATCCCTTTCTTAATCAGCATAATTATTTCTTTTAAGTGTCTTCTTCCACGCATTGTCGGTGCATCCGGAAAGGTGGCTGTAAACTTGTCTTTGCGTTGAACGGCGCTCTTTATTTCTAGGAAAAACTCCTTATCAATGCAGGCGAGTTTGTAGTCCAGCACGCTTTCTCCAATTCTAGGATTACGTCTAAGGATCACGCATTTTCTGAAAATAGGAATGAGTCCTTGCTTTACAGCGTTTTCAAACCCCTTCATCTGTTCTCTTGTGTCTATGAGCGCATACCTATGATCCATAACACTCGGATCCTGTACGGCTATTAACCTGTACTGTGTCTTACCACCGTATTTCTCTGTACATCTGGCCAGAGCCCCCTTTCTGATAAAATCCTTTAGTCTACCTGTATTGTTGGTGTGCGCTAAGGCCTCTTGCCCATTTACCTTGATCCTGACTACGAATCTATTTAGTCTATTAATTACAACACACTCGATCGTTGGTAGAAAATATAGGGTTGAAGAGCGCAAAAGGATCAGCCGAGTAAGCGGGTTAAGCGGAAAAATTAGGTCTGTTTTAAGCCCTCCTCATACCCTGCCTCGAACGCCTTCTTGTTAAGCTCTACGGCCTTGCCTTTGAACACCTTCTCTATTGCTTGTAGGAAGTGTTTTTTATCGAACAGTCTCTTCAGCCCCTCGTCAACCGCGTAGGCAAATCCTAGCATAACCATGTTCGCTGATATGACCGAGCCTACCACATCCTCGGATATCCTATTAGCGTCGATCATGTAAAGCTTTACCCCAGTTTCTTTTATTTTGCCGATAACCTGCTCTAGGTCAGGATAGTCGACTAGAGGCGGTGGCCATAAGAACTTATTCATAGCTACCCTAGTGTTAGGATTGGCATAGATTATCCTGCGCGCCGTCTCCAATACTTCCATTCCTATTACTAGGTCCGCAGCACCTCTGGGAATAAGGGGTGATTCTCCCTCACCAAGCCTTATCTGAACTATGAGGCTACCACCTCTCTGGGACAGGCCATGGGTCTCAGCTATTGTTGCATCTATACCCGCCAATATAGCCGCATTTCCAACTACTCTTCCTAAGGTTAGGAGACCCTGTCCTCCAACCCCCGTTACAAGTATATTATACCTGGCCATCAGGTTTCACCCCCATTATTTCCAGGCTTCTAGCCAGTTGGGTGATCCTTCTTTAAATATCTCAATTGCATTGAATGGACATACCTGTGCACATAATCCACACCCTACACATAGTTCAGTCAGGATCTTCGGTTTCTTGGCTCCTTTCGGCACTACTATGGCTGGGCATGCAAGCAGTTTGACACAGACCATACATCCCGTACACTTGTCCTCCACTATGTGGTAGACTGGTAGTCTGATCCCTTCTTTCCTCGCCTTGCGTACTGCCTGTAGTGCACACTTCATTCTTGATACTATTGCTACCTGTTCTCCATCCTTGTACTTCTTAAGGGCCTCGGCAACTATGTTTATTGATTCCTTCACGTTCATTGGGTTGATGACGTATGTCTTGTACCCCATGGTCTCCAATAGCTTCTCTATAGGCACTCTCACAGCTGGCTCACCCATAGCGGTTAGCCCTGTCCCGGGGTGTGGCTGGTGACCTGTCATCGCCGTATATTGATTGTCTAAGACGAGAACAACTGCGTGTCCCTTGTTGTAGACAATGTTGATGCTCGGCGGTAACCCGGCGTGATAGAACGTAGAGTCTCCTATGACTGCTATCACGGGCTCGTCAACCACCTTGCTCAAACCATGCGCTACACCGATGCTTCCGCCCATCTCGAGGCTGGTCATCTGGGTATAGAATGGCGGCTCATAACCCAGAGTATAGCATCCTATGTCGCCGGTGAATATCGGGTCTTTTAATCCGGCCTTGTTAGCCGCTGTCTTTACGATGTAGTAGGTGTTCCTATGCGGACATCCAGCGCACATTACCGGAGGTCTCGCTGGTATCGGTGGCTCCAGCTTCAATGGCTCTAATGGTTTCCACGGCATTATTGGTTCTCTTCCCTCGAATGACAGTATTGATCTCGCGACGCTATCTAGGTCTAGCTCACCGTTTATAGGCACAATGTCTTTTCCACAAATCTTTGTTGTTACCCCGTTGTCATAGGCTATCTTCTTTATCTGCATCTCGAGGACAGGATCTAGTTCTTCAACCACTAGGACTTCTTGTGCCTCTTTTAGAACCCTTAGGATAGGCTTATACGGTAATGGCACTGGAAGACTTACCTTGACAACAGTGTATTCATCCTTCTTTCCGAGGAGCTCGAGAGCCTCCATTACATGGCTGTAGGCGATGCCACTTGCTATTATTGCTTTCTTCATCCCCGGATTAATTATCCGTATGAACGGCTCCACACCTTCATCTTCGGCTACCTTCCTCCATACCTCCATCATTCTCTTCTTTTGCTTCCTACCATGCGCTGGCACTAATACCCATCGCTCAATGTCTCTGTCAAATCTCCCCTTACACTTTTTCTCCACGGGAATGTCTTGCTCGAATATCACGGGCTGCCTTGTATGGCTAATACGGGTAGTTGATCTGAATAGTACTGGGTGTTTGTATTTCTCGCTGAGCATATAGGCGGCTTTAATGAGCTTATAGGCGTCCCTAGGGCTTGATGGCTCGACAACTGGTATATGGGCGTGCATCCCGTACCATCGGTTGTCCTGCTCGTTCTGACTGCTATGCTGTCCAGGATCATCGGCCGACACTATTACGAAGCCGGCATTCACGCCGGCATAAGCACTGCTCATAAGGATATCGGCTGCAACGTTTACTCCAACATGTTTCATTGTCGTTAAGCTTTTGACGTAGCTCATAGCCGCCGCGTAGGCGGCCTCGAACGCTACCTTCTCGTTCGTGCTCCACTCAACATATATGCCAGCATCCTTCGCCACGGAGGCTAGTGCTTCCATTATCTCGGTACTTGGTGTCCCGGGATATGCCGCGGCGAAACATATGCCTGCCTCGAGAGCTCCACGAGCTATTGCTTCGTTACCCATAAGAAGGACTGTGCTGCCTTTAGGTGAAAGCAGGTCTTTGCGGGTTAAGGCTGACCACCCGGCATCCTTTCTATTGTTTTGCCACGTTTATTCAATTCGTATCCCACACATATATTTCTACAAGGTTCTCAGTGGGACGGAGCATCGTTCCACGATAGAGTTTATATATTAACAGTCCCACTAGTATATAGCGAGGTGAAAAAAGTATGCCCCGCGACAAGAAGATTGTTTACGAGGACGCAGAAGTAATCGTAGCGCTAGCACCGAGGGATGAAGAACTACCGGATATGGTACTGGAAACCATTAAGGAGAAAGGCCGCCCCATGACGTTCACTGAGCTCGTCAAGGAGTTCAGTGGTATCGCTGGAGAAGACAGGCTGAGACGAGCGGTTAACCACCTACTAGCGCTTGGTAAGCTCGTTGAGTTCCCAGATGGGAGCCTTGGACTCCCCGGTATGAAATATATACCACGTAGAACCAAGCGTAGAAGAAGAAGGAGAATGCCTAGGCTAATGACCGATATAGTTGGAGAGGAGAAAGTCTACTATAGGCCACCAATGCAGTGATTTTCGAGGATAACACCTGCATATTTCTGCTATCCTAGCACTATTCTCTAATAACTACCAAGATCATAGCTTACTAGACTTACAGTTTATTTCATCATTTTTTATTATAACACCGTATCTCTCTTGAAGCTCACAGAGAAAATCATCTGGGATAATCGCGACTGCCCCTCTGCTAGTCACAAGCTTATAGGCTTTAGGCAGTAGTTTAGATATAGTTGCTTCTTCAACTATCCAATCAACATATACAGGAGTTCTCGTCGTCCTAACAAATCCTCTCTGTCTCTTAAATCCGTACTTGTCCACGTATATTTCGCCAAGTCTTCTCCCATCAGTACATTTTCCACTACTATCACATTTCAGGAATTCATCGGTTAATCCCTTGTTTAGTATCTCATCGAGAACTCTACCAGTCGGAATTATGTTTGACCGTATAATGGATTGTTTTATCTCTTCATTCTTCTTTTCACCCGTTACGACGCGTGTTTTCTCCTTCTTAGCAAAACTGGTGGCCTTCTTTTCCTCAGCCTTGGGTTTAAAGCGGTTCTCCTTACTCTTTTCCTCTAGGGGATTTGATGTTTTCTTCTTATTATAACTAGGTTTTGTAAAGTTTGAGAACAACTCATCAAGTATGTCTAGCGGGCTTTTCGACGTATCGTTCGTTTTGGAAACGCTTTCTCGTTTCTCCGTCCCCTCTTTTTGCTCCTCCTTGATACTCGATTTGTTTTCAGGCGTTATTGTCTCTCTTGGGCCGTCAGGGTTAACTTTTGTTTGTATGTGTGAAGTGGAAGAACGGATCACGTTCTTTTCCTTCTTACTTTGGGTCTTACCACTACTTTTCTTCTGTGAACACAGAAACATATCCAGCGTTATTAGCCCCTTCTTTCTCACCTGCCTCTTTCTAGCCACCAATGCTAACACTCCACAATCACTACTATATACGATCTGATATAAAGGGGATAATGACGATATGAGAACAAATTACCAAATCATTACATTGTTGAAAAACAGAGAAATTTAGCCCGCCCACGGGACACCGCCCCAGGTATTCCCCCAGCGGTGCCCCACCCGGGGAGCCGTCCCCGGGCATCGCCGGAGGGGGGTTCCCAGGTGCTTCTATTTGGCAGTTACCAGCCAAATATCATCTTGCACCCAGGAACCTGGCTCCGGCGATGTGGGCGGTTAGCCGCACCATTTATTTATTTAGTGATTTTATTCCTTATATATTTATAATTATAATTTCATGATATAGTATGCTCGTTACTAGATAGTGTTCATTATTTTTTCACAATATAGAAGACTATATTTATTTTTGTATATGTTATTGAAAACCTACTTAGTGACACCTAAGGTGTTGATTAGTGCGGATCTGTGGCTGGGTTATCAGGAGAAAAACCATTGGCAAAATAGTTATTCTTGAGATAAGCGGAGATACTTCTTCAAAGCCTCACGTTATCGCGCTTAAGAAGGAGCGTGAGCCAGAGCTGTTTGAGCTCGCGAGGGATTTACCTGTCGGAACTGCTCTTTGTTTCGAGGGAGAACTAGCACCAGTACAGAAGAGTAGAAGAGGGGTCGAGTACATAGCCAAGGAAATCAAGATATATTCCAGACCTCTAGAACCACTGCCCGTCGACACCATTGGTAAGGTTCCAGCCCTGCTGGACACGAGGATCAGGTACAGATATCTTTTGTTGAGAAACCCAGCTGAGAAGGCAATCTTCAAGATCAGAGAATCGATACTGAGAGCCGCGAGAGAATATTTCATTAAGAACGGGTTCATGGAGATTCAGACCCCAAAGATCGTTGCTGCCGGTGCAGAGGGGGGTGCAACATTATTCCCTGTAAAGTATTTCGAGTATAATGCCTATCTGAGCCAGAGCCCCCAGCTCTATAAACAAATGCTCATGTCCAGTGTACCGCGTGTATACGAGATCACACCTTATTTCAGGGCAGAGAAATTCGATACGCCTAGACACCTTAATGAATCATGGGGTATTGATGCCGAGATAGGTTTTATCGAGTCAGAAGAAGACGTCATGAATGTTCTTGAGAACCTGATCGCCTATATTGTCGATTATATAAGAAAAAACAATGTCGAAGAACTAGAAATACTGGGTGTAGAGCTAAAGCCTTTAACGGTGCCGTTCAAGCGCATAACTTTCAAGGAGGCTGTAGACATACTTAGTTCGGAAGGTGTCGAGATACCTGAAGGCGAAGACCTAACAGAGGCTGCGGAAAAGAAGCTCGGCGAAATAATGGCATCTAAGGGGTACGACATATTCTTCATAACTAGGTTCCCATGGGAGGCAACGGGCTTCTACTACATGAGGAACGAGGACGGAACGACCAGGAAGTTCGACCTAGACTATAAGGGATTAGAGCTATCGAGCGGCGGACAGAGAGAGCATAGATACGAGAAACTAGTAGAGGCCCTAAGAGACAAGGGATTAAACCCGGAGGGCTTCAAGTTCTACCTTGAAGCCTTCAAGTACGGTATGCCGCCTCATGGAGGATTCGGACTGGGTGTTGAACGTCTATTGGTTAAGCTATTGGGACTTAGTAATGTGAGGGAAGCAATACTGTTTGTAAGAGACAGAAATAGGCTCATCCCATAATGGTTTTCCAAGAATAACACGTTTTATCCTTTAAATGCATAGTTTCACTAACAAGAAAGACCAGATTATGGGTGCTCAACAATGAGGATCATACTAATTGGTCCGCCTGGAGCAGGAAAAGGAACCTATGCCAAGTATTTCAGCAAAAAATACTGTATCCCCCACATAAGCACCGGCGATATCTTCAGAGCAGAGATAGCTAACGAGACTGAGCTAGGCAAGAAGATCAAAGAATACGTTGAGAAAGGAATGCTTGTACCCGACGAAATAGTGATCGAGGTTGTTAAGAAGAGGCTGAGCCAGCCCGACACTCAGAAGGGATTCATACTAGACGGGTTTCCACGAACTATAAAGCAGGCGGAAGCACTCGACCAGTTCGCTAAGATCGACGCCGCCATACATATCTATATTGATATGGAAGAAGCTGTACGGAGACTGAGCAACCGCTATGTATGCCCCAAGTGCGGGAGATCATACAATCTATTGTTCAATCCACCAAAGAATGACCTGACATGTGATGATTGTGGAACCAAACTTATCAGGAGAAAGGATGACGAACCCGACATAATCAGGAAGAGATACAAGATCTACTATGAGACATTCCAGCCCATACTTGAATACTATAAGGCGAAGAACCTCCTGATAGAGATCGATAATACGCAGGGCAGTGACAAAGGCATACCGCTTCTCGAAAAGATACTCAAAGAGAAAGGAATACTCAAGATCAAACCATGCAATCCCGACGTCTCAATAGTGTGACCGGAGGAATCACCCACTATTGATACCCCGCCTCATATATCTTCAATCAAAATTTTATTCAAAAACATATATTAGACAAGTAGGTCTCGACTCTTTTTTGAATAGAAAGGCAGAACCGCTTGAACTATTGAGATACAAGGTAATACTCAATGGTATAATAATTCAAGAGACTGGAACAACTCTTCTCCATATTGCATCTATTAACGACAAGATCATGTTCAACAAGAGTTTTAACGAATATTGTCACTGGCACAACGGTCCGCTAGATAAGAAAGATAATCCGCTTGAAAGAATATACTGTATAAAACCAATTATGAGTGAGCTCGGTTTTTGCAGGGAGCACCTACACAGCGATAGAGCCATATACATTAGGTGTTTCGGAACAGCTGGTCTAGAGAGCCTGAGGAACTGCGTCATGCTGGACAAAAAATATGATGAGAAAATAGAGTATTCCGTGTACCTGCTCAGCTATGGACAAGAATCAATAAAAGTCGGTACTACTCGTAGCTTCAGAATCTTTGAACGTATAGCTGAGCAACCCCATGTAGTTGCAACAATACTTTCAAAAACGAGGAATGCCTATGAGGCACGAGATATCGAAATTAGAGCTGGTAAACTACCATGGTCGACCGAGCGGCCTAGAAGAAGCCTGAAAACAGTGATATCTAAGCCGCTATCACCATCTCTATATAGACTGAAAAATTTGAGGGAGAAAACAGTACACGCTCTTGGCATTAATGATTCCGACCCTATGTTCTTCCAAGTCCTTCCCGTCGACGATATCAGCTATTATCTTAAAGCAAGAGAAGCTCATTTGGAGGATCTTGAGGGAAAGAAGCTAGAGATACTTGGTTTCTGGGGAGGCTATCTATTATTGAGCGATACATCTACGAATAATTACCACATACTAAGAGCAAAGGAGATGCTTCACAAAGACACGACCAAGATTATTTCCTAGAATTCCTCTTCTTTAATCTAAGGACGGGTAGACAACCACTACAAAGCTGTAGATGACGCCATATGCAGTCTAGGCAAGACGAATCGGGGTTCTTAACCGGAATTTTGAGATCCTTCGGTAATTCACCATACTCGATCTCATAGGCTACTAAGCCGTCATTATATAGTTGCTTCATCCGTTCAATAAAGAATATAATTTCCATCTTGTTTTTACCGTAAACCATTGCCACTATGTCGTGAGAATTGTTCTTCATAATGCCAAGCACTCTATTACACTTACTTAATAACGTCATTAGTCTTTCAGGGTTATCCACGCTAAACCTAACATATGCGGCAACATTTCCCGAGAGCTTAATCGAGACAAGAGGTTTTATTTCGAGCAAGCCCTTATCTATTAGCCTCTGGAACCTATTACGTATACTCGTGTAGCTTAGTCCTGTTAGTTCAGATAATTTTACGAGGCTTATTCTTCCATCTTTCGACAGTTCTTTTATCAAGATAGCATCCATACTGTCAATGCTGTTGTTCGCCATAATCGTTGGCACCGTAAAAAGTGTTTCTAATAGACCCCTTATAACTCCACGGGTTTCACGCTGTTCTTTTTCTCAGGCTAATATGTAGCCGTGTTCTCTGTTTACCGCTACGGGTACCAGTGATTTCATAGTTCTCCTTTATATTCATGCCCAGTCTATAACTTAGCCTTCTCGCGAGTTTGCGAGCTGCTCCATGACTATAAAAATATATATCCACACCGTTCTTTGTCTCTATAGCCTCAATGTAGTCACGGCCCAGTCTCGGCTCTTTAACGAATTCTTCCTCAAGTATTTTCTTGAGCTCCTTTACATGTATACCACGTATCTGTACAAGTGCTTCATATTCTCTGCTATCATACATTATACATCTTGGGCACTTGGTTGGTCTAAAGTAAATCGTTATCCTCAGAGGGACTCTGAAATCCGCTATACCATATTTGCCGGAAACAATGATATCGATATCAGTATGCCATGAAGGCGTTGTAACATAATCGTATCCATCTATCCTTAGTTCTCTGATACCTTTAGCGGGCTTTATTTTGTCGGGAATGAAGTTGTTTATTATATAATCAATAGCTGATTCAAAATCGTTGGTATCGATCCACCTGTATCCAACCTTTAGTGACCCGCAGACCTTGCATAGATCGAAATAATAGGTGTTCTGCTCTAAACGTACAAGTTCTCCTCTTTTTATCCTGCACCTTAGACACACCGAGTCTATCACAGGGTTCTCCGGCGTATCGTTGCTTCCGCAGTATACACAGAATCTAGCCAATACATGCACACCTATGTAGCGAAACTTGTTAGGTAATGGTAGAGCATCCAAGATAATGTAGTAGTTGTTATAGCCGATATAAAACCAAGCGTTAATTGCATCAAATTATGTCTTCCCAGCACGTATCTGGAGTACATGATTATAAATGCTATGATGAACAGCACTATGGCGTCAATGTTTAGCCCCAGATAGTAGAGTGTTAATGCCGGGCCCACTGTACCAATTGTGTGTAGGCTTACCTTGGTCCAGAAGTTCAGCATGATCGCAACGACTCCATTCATTAGATATGCGAGACTGAGGAAGAAGGGATAATCCGGATAGTGTATCGAGAAGAATAATGTTGAAAAGAAATAGTTAAGGATCACGAGCAAGAAAGGCTTGAACCTCTGATTTTTCTCGGGATAATCCCACTCAATTCCATGACGTAACGCCCATGCAGTCGGAATGATTAATGGAAAGATAGCCAGAGATAACACCATAACGATGAGCGTTAAATAATCTCCGCCGAGGTAAAGCCATGTTCTTATGGCGACATATAGGCCTACAAAGGGGGCCGAGAAGATCAGTGACAGATCTGTAGCAATATTCTTACTCATATCAGAGACCCGTGCCATCTCACACTTCTTGAACACTTAGAACATAGTCATTTTTGTTCTTTACCGCCACCAGTACCTTTACGATACTTGTTCCTCAATATATTTCTCCTGTAAACGGCCAGAGGGTTCTTCGCACCACAATCACCCGCTATCGGGCATAACCCTAGACTCTTCATAGTTTGGCAGCTGTAAGGCATATACTGTTTCCTGCTGCCCCGGAGTCCAGCAATATGCTCTATCTGGTATCGAGCTATCTTCTCATTAAAGTCCGGCACATTTCTGAATAGCTCCAGTATTTCCTCGACATCCATGCCTATTCTTGCTAGAAAAGCCGTGATAGTAAAACGAGCTTGGTGTGATAGGTTCTCTCCTGCGCGGAGAGCCTCAATGATCTTAGACATGCACGGTGGAAACGCGTCGAAATCTATTATGTCTGTATCATGCACGCCTTGCTGCGCATGCCGCACTGCACGAACCCGGTGCCAATTTGCTTTATCAAGTATTTCCCGGGCTTTCTCTATTATGTGACCCATTTCTTCAGATCGTACCTGTAGTTCGTTAATCTGATTAATTATGTACATAGCTATAGCTTCTTCCAATATTCTTGGGAAAACCTCCTTGTCTAGATATACATACCCCCTATGGACTATTTGGTTTACGATCCTATACTTGGGTTCACCTGTCAGTCTAGCCGAGAATTTAAGATAGTCTTTAAAGTACATTGCAAAAGGCTTTGCGATAAAAGCAGGTGTTCCCCGTATCATTTTCACAGGTATTCTCGGCGGATTTTTTGCATGTAGTATATTTATACCTATTCTTTTGGCAATAGCTATCAATGTAGGGATATTTTCATGTCTTAGTCTTTCATAAGCGTGTTTCGAGTACGCTATAGCTATACGGTTTATTAGTCGTCGATCTCCGAGGGTTTTGGCTATAGCTAGAACAATATAATAGGCCGCGATCTCTTCTTCAGCGGTTAGTTGCCCCCGTCCGACATCTTTTCCCTTAACTATTCTTTCAAGTATTCCTAATGCTCTCCTACCTACGATCCCATTAGGATCGGCGAGAGTGGCAAGTGTTGCTCCGGGCCATCGATACTCTATGATAGAATCAACATCGGCGATGAATGGGTAATAGGCATAATCAATTATTACCGCCATTAGGGATTACCCTTGAGAACTCAGTATTTTAAGCTCAGTGGGGACGGATACCGCTCATCGCGTACGCTCGCCCGATGGCGTACACATCACTGCGACTAAACAATATTCTTTGATCACCAGATAAAGATTTGCAGATGTGATCGGCGATCAGCGCTTTGGCCCCACATCACCTTTCAGGATACCTCCCGGTTTGGGAGGTCCCCATTCATCATTTCCGCCAGCTCATAATAAACTGATTCTAGGCCCTTAAATTATTCTTTTATGTCGAAAACTATCTCCTCTCTCCCACCTACGAGCGTTCCGGGTTTTACACGGAACCAGAGCCCTCTGCCGTTCGGGAGGATCTCGTATGGAACGCCGACCTCGGCCTTCACTACCCTAGCGTTTACAGGGAGAAACCAGTAGACAATGTATTCATACTCGGCTCTTTCCTCCTCGTAGATGTTAACATAACTATTTATTCCTTTACGTAATCTGCCGACGAACTCTATGTTGAAAACTATATAGGCGTATCTTCCCTTCTCCTTCACCCCAATATTAACGTCCACTACGCGTGGGTAAACTCTCTCATCATTGATATAGACCTCTTCCTGGTCCAGATAATACTGCATGTTTTCTCCTAGCATTTTCAGCTCTCTCGACAAGGCTACTGGTCTTCGTAGCAGACCGGCATAATATTTATCGGGGTCATAGTACTCAAAGATAACCTCTTGATCTACAAGACCAGTTTCATGCATGAAGAATAATCCATAAGCATAGATCGGTCGAGGCTCCATAAGATCACCGCAAGATTTTTACTTTAAAGCATTATCTCTCTACTGTTGTTTCTCCTCGTATTCCCTCTTTAGTTGTTCATAGATTTCACGTCCCTTATCGGTAAGCTTTATTATATTATATTTACCAGCTCTAATTATCTCAACTATGCCCTCCTCCATTAATCTCTTGACCCTCCGGGATATCGTTGACTTCGGACGACCTGTAAGTGTGACTAATCTGCTCTGCTTGATCCCTTTTTCTCCAGCGTCGCCGACGAGGAGAATTATGTGTTTCACCGTGTCATCGCTCAGTATATCGCCAGACGGCATGGTCTCTATTTCTATTTTTCCTCCCCCTCTCCTCACATACAGAGCAACCACAGCTATTCCAAGAGCGGTAATCAATAAGCCTATAATTATACTCCACGGATTCATTCCGCCGGCACCCTGTTGTGCAACATTATTTCCATACGTAGTGCTTGTTTTTCCTGGAGAAACGACTGTGAGGCCAGGAGAAGAAGTGGTCTGTGTCGGGTAGACTATTTGCTGCGATACAAGTGTCACAACATACATCATCGGCTGATCAAGTTTTATGATTACACAATTAGTACCATTCTCAACCGATTCAGGGTTAGGAGCAACAAAGACTCTGTATTTTCCAAAAATCGTTACTGTCCCCGATAAAGAAGGTGCTGTGAAGTTCTCGAGATCTATTGTGACTGCGTAAACACCTATTGAGACTTCGTCACTTATACCTGAAACAACATACTCGATTGTAATATATGAGGTATTATAAGCCAAGACATCGAGTACTGAGTGTTTTTGGTCAAAGGTATAGGGTAATTCCTCATTGGCGCTACTCTTAACACTAACGATTGTTATGTTTTTACCCGGGATAAGAGGAGTTGTAATATTCGCCATTAATGGCCCCGTTAATGGAGGATTCAATGTTATTGTCTCGACGACATAGGAGACATCGGTGACCGGATCTATGTTCATGGTAAAACTTATACGTGAAATATTAGTTGAAGCCGCAAAACATAGTGACGCCATCGATAAAGAGATAACCACCAATGATAACGCTATGATTGCTCGGCTTTGCATCTTCATCACTGGTTTTTACTCGTCCTACATAAAGTTTTGATCCTTTATGTGCATATTTAAGTATAATTGATTAAAATTAAATTAAAGTAACTCTGTTTATAGTTTATAGAAACTGTATTGGTATAAAATAATGATTAATTTTTCTGGATGTCATCTTCTAGGATGATGGTGATGCATTAATATATGCATGACTATTGTTGTTTTGAATAGATGCATTAGATCTATATGAGCGCCAGTAGTCTTGTTTATCTCACGGCTTAGCGTCGTAAGTACGATGTCGAGCAATTTAGTGCCTGTGGCGCCTGTCTTGTTGTACAATATATTTGTTATATTTCTAACATATTCATGTAACTTGATAGGATTCATTAGGTTCTTCTGTTCTCTCCACTTCATTACTGCTCTTGCTGTATCGGGATATCCACTGGCCATGATGAGCACTCCTGTAGCTATCTTAGCTATAGTGTTTATTGATGCATGGTTTATTTTCTCAGCCACTATCCTTGCTTCTCTGTGGATCGCAATCCTGATCTCAGCTATTCTTCTTTCCCTTATCATTGCCATAATACGTTCCCTTATTATCGAGGGTAGACGATCAATAACCTTTTTGATAATCATTGAGTTAATCTCGGCTCTGCGTATTAATGTAAATAGATCTACAGGATGCTTGAAGCCCATTTTTTCCGCAACAGAAGACACTATGATCAATCCATATATTTTGACGTAAGTGTTATAGGCTTTTATCGACTCAGTAAGCGCTGCTTTGACAAATCCGTTCTTGAGCAGCTTTAGAGCAATATCCGCTTCTCCTTCAGCTATTATAGTGCTAATCTTCATTTCGGGTGGTAGGACAATACTGAAGTTTTCCGCGATTCTCGCGGCATTGGCTACTAGTTTTCTCATCTCACCTATTAATCGTAGGACTGCTATGACTGTCTGGTTAGTCACAGTCTTGTTTTCTCCCAAGTTATCATTGATCGTTTTCTGTAGTACAATGTATGCTGTAGCGGGCGCTAATCCATAGATTAGAGCAGCCCTTATAGCGAGGTGCTTAGCAACCGTTTGGTTTGTTGATGATACTTGTTTGGCCTGTTGGAGCAGCGCATCTCCTCTTTTTATGATCACTTTGGCTAGTGTGATATTGTACGATAATGCCCATCTAAGTATGGGTATGCTCTCGTTTTTGACGAGATAAGCTATCTGTATTGCTTTACTATACGTTACGTTCTCTGAGAGCAACTTATCTATGTTATTGTGAGGAATTACATTGGGTTGAGTGTTCAATTCGTTAGAGGCCATTGTCAGGGGTGCTACGGCCGCTGTTGTAAATGACAATGCTATTATTGCTATGATCAGTAATCCTATAGGTTTTACCATGCCTTTCATACCGACCACCAGTGGGCTTCTTTAAGTACCTGTTTATAAAAGGGATATGATGGGACAATACATGGGTTGGTCTTTGTAACCTTGTGGAACGGTGGAACCATTGAATAATCTATCATATAGTTGGAGATATGACTGGCTTATTAGTTGTCCACATGTAGTGTTTATGAGTACGGGACAATGGCACGGCCGTAGACTCTATGTAGGCATTCCTTTAATGAATTCTAGAACAAACATATTTGGGGTAAAAGGTAAAACTGTAGTCAAAGTAACTCCGTCAGTACATAGAGATCGTAAAATACTTTGTGAAAACCACTGTATGGAGATACTGAACAATTCTACTGGAATAATTGTTTCTCTCGAATCCCTCAAGATGAGTGAGGATCCAGTTATTAGAACGGCTTATTATGGCGGATATAATGTTTTCATAGATGGGGGCGAAAAAGAGATTGTGATATCAGAAATCGTGGCCGATAACATATATGTCTACCTAGATAGAGGACCAATTAGCTCATGCAAAATCATTAGCCCCGAGCTCGGCAATCTCGTTGTACTAGCCATATCTCTGAGAAAAGGCGATCTCAGAAAGTATTGGGGAGCACCACTTGTTGGCTTAAGAGACGATATAACGGGCGAATTACTCGTTTTCAGCGAAAACATTATAGCTGGGAAGAGATTGTTTAAGGTCGACAATATCGGTATTAGACACGTAGTTAAATCAAATTTCGTTGGATGCAAGTAATAGACATTTCTCAACGCCGATGATGATTCTCACAGCCATAATGGATAAGATGACAGAGGAGGTTTCGGCTGAGGACAAGATATACTATTTCTTTTCCATACAGAACATATATAGTATAATCAAGGGTGATTATATGGCAATAACAGTCAAGGATATGAGGATAATTGAGCTTAATACTGTTTCCCTAGGCATACCACTAATAAGGCTCATGGAGGCAGCGGGTAAAAGTGTTGCCGAGGCCATAATCTCTAGGCTGAAGCCAGGAGAGGCCGGAAGAATAGTGGTTCTCGTGGGAAGGGGTGGAAACGGTGGCGACGGAATTGTCGCTGCAAGGTACCTGGATTCTTTCGGCTATAATGTTGAAATACTTCCCGCATATAGGGAAGAGCTCATAAATCATCCTGACACCCTTGAAAACTACTCCATAGTAAAGAGACTTACCACTATCAAGATCCATAGACCAGGTAGGCTCGACGTATTAGATGGTGCTGGCGTAATTATTGATGGTCTTCTCGGCACGGGTGTAAAGGGCGAGCTACGAGATCCTATAAAATCTATTGTTGAGAAAGCAAACAAGGTAAACGCAAAATTAAAGGTAGCAATTGATACACCTACGGGTCTGAACCCAGATACAGGAGATATTCATGGAATAGCCTTTAAAGCAGATATAACAGTCACTTTCCACGATCTAAAGCCTGGCCTTCTAAAACGCAAAGATATAGCTGGAGAGATCATAGTGGCGGACATAGGGGTTCCTCGAGACGCTACAATCTATGTAGGTCCAGGAGACATAGTCTACAATGTTCCGGATAGACCTAAGGATGCCCATAAGGGCAGCAGTGGCAGAATACTCGTTATAGGGGGAAGCAACAAATATACCGGAGCACCGGCACTTGCTGGTCTCGCTGCTCTGGCGGCAGGATCTGATCTAGCATTCATTGCATGCCCAGAATCCATCAGGGACATCATCGCGGGATATAGCCCCGAACTAATAACAATTCCTTATCCAGGAAAATACCTCAGCATAGAATCCCTCGACCATATTCTGAAGACCATAGAGGAGTATAGGCCCCATGTAATTATTGTCGGACCTGGCCTTGGGCGTCGCCCTGAAACGCTAGAGGCTGTTAGGAGATTGCTCGACAAACTAGTAGAAGAGAACAAGAGAATCGTTATAGACGCTGACGCCCTAAAAGCCATAGATTATGATCGAATGAAATTTAAAGGAAAAGCTGTCTTAACGCCTCATCGCGGCGAGTTCAAGTCAATTACAGGAAAAACGGTTGAACAGGGCCAAGAGGGAGCAGAGACTGTGGCCGAAGCCGCACGTCGGCTCGAAGCCACTATTCTATTGAAAGCGCCGATCGATATTATAAGTGATGGAGAACGGCTAAAATACAATAGAACAGGCAACCCGTACATGGCAATTGGTGGAACAGGCGATGTGCTGACTGGAATAGTCGCAAGCATGTACGCGTTAATAGGAGATCCCTTTGTATCAGCATCTATTGCTGCATACATTAACGGCTTGGCGGGAGACTATTTGCTAAAGAATGGCGAGAAGGTCTCGCCCACTAATATAATCAAAGTTATAGACAAGGTTATTAAAGATCCCCTTAATATCCATATTAATACTTATACCTAAATAGGGTGGTAGGTAAGCTAATTAAACTAATAAAGCCTTAAAGTGAGATAGTTGCTCAAGTGATACGCTATGAAGGAAAAGGATGAAAAGAAGTACTCTCTCGAAGACGAAGAAGAGCTAGACGTGGAGTTTCTCATAGACGAGTATTATTCTAGCTGTAGAATGTGCCCCTTTAGGGGCTTCTGCGGAACATAATCCAACAAAATCTTCGTTGTGCGGTGAAAAGGTTTGTCGTCAAGATACCTGGTTGTGAGAAAAGGCGAAAAAGTGAGAGTAAAGTGCCAGAGGAGCGGCAGATGCTGTACCTCCGGCCCTAATGTAGGATTGACAGCATTCGATGTATGCCGTATTGCCAAGTATCTTGGAGTAGATTGGAAGGAGCTTAGAGGAAAATACATAATCGCTATAGTGGCTGACGTGTTCGCTATACCTGCTCTCAGAGGCGTTGGGACGGGAAGGTGCGCATTCCTCAAGTACGAGGATAGAGTACCGGTATGCAGTATTTATCCCGTTAGACCGTTGAGGTGCCGTTTATATCCGTTCTTGCCTGCTTCTCCAAGTGTTAGAGATAAGGTTTACGTGGACACTTTCTGTCCGGGAGTTGGAAAGGGCGAGGAAATTGAGCCTCCATGGAAGCTCCTAGATATCTACTATGATGAACAACGTAAACACTACGAGAGACTATTCGAGCTGGTGTTCAGGGAAGGGTATGAGCCTCTCGAGGCACTAGAAAAACTTATCGATGAAGTATGTGAACAATATAGTACATCAAGTAATAAAATCGTCGATAAAGACTTAAACAAATAGCAGTTCAAAAAAACTTGACAAGACGCATCGCATAGCCTAATCTTTTTCCGTACCGGGCAAAACATTCATATTATCTCCAGATATAGGTAAAAGTGTCAAAGCGCCCCTTCTACTGGCAACTCCGAATTCACTTGTAAAAATAGATGGGCTTCTTGAGTACTGGAGTTCTCGAGTCAAGGGATCAAACGATCTATCTCTAAGTATTCTCCTCTAACCGTTCAAGTAGTTCTTTAGCCCTATTAACGAGGATCCTTACTTTTTTCTCATCGACCGGATTATATATTATTCCATTCTTCTTCAAATATGTGCCGACGATAACACCGTCAGCAATTGATATATATGAGCCTATATTATCCATCGTTACGCCACTGCCTACAATAACGGGTATGTTCTTCATGTATTTCTTAGCCAGGAATACTTTCGAAGGATCCGTCTTCCTACCAGTGGCGTGACCGGTTACTATTACTGCGTCTGGATGTCCCCGTGCTCTAGCGTTCTCAAGTACATCAATGAATGGCAGTATTGGTTTACTATGTTTCACATTTATATCAACGTATATTTTAACACCGGGAGAAACCTTATTCCTTATTCTAAGAAGCGGGTGGGCTACCGGGAACAAAAGGCCTTCTGGGGCCCATACTGGCTCAATATATGCGTTTACCCTGATAAAGTCCGCTTTACATTCAGCAGCTATCTTGAGAGCATCTATACCTGCGTTTCTCAAAACATTGACGCCGATCTCTATTTCCGGATACTTCTCCCTCAACATACAGACTATCTTCTTCATAAAATCGATCGATTCCTGTGGAGGCCTAATAGCAAAGGGGGAGTCGCCATAGTTTTCGACAATAAAACCGTCAACACCGCCCCTAACCAGTTTATCAGCATCGTAAAGAGCACGCCTCAAAATCTTATCCCGACTACCACCGTAGAGGGGCGAGCCAGGAAGCGGTAATAGATGAACCATACCATATATTTTGAACATTTCTACGAAACCCTCGTTTCACGGGTTCCAACACTACTTATCTTCGAAAATTATAGATTATTAACCAAACCATTATCTGGGACAAAACAGTATGTATAGGGTGGTGCATAGTAGATGAAGCGCGGGACGCTATTTATTTTGGGAGTATTTCTGTTTGTCTTGATAGTACTGTCCCCGAGAACATATAGTATACCGGAAAGAAACACCGAATACATTCCCGGAACAATAGGTGTTTCTGATCTGTCAACTTTTATCAAGAGTTTGGAAGAATTAAAAAATCTAAACGATCCAGTCGCTAATATGTACATAGAAGAGATAAAGTCCAGCATTAGTAGCGGGGACTATGACAAGGCAAACAAGCTATTAGCAGAGCTCCAGACTTATCTCAAGGAAAAGTATGGCAATAATCTCTCTGGCTTAGATCCAGAGCTCGCCAAAGATATAGCTTTCATAGAGTCCATTAAAGAAGTAAATGAGCGGGGCACCATAGTAGATATATCAAAATACTTGAACGACCTGGCCGGTCTGATAAAGAATCCCGATGAGCTTAAGCAACTTCTTGATATTGCGAATAAGCTTGAAAATGGTTTGCCCTTATCCGATACTGAGAAAGCCTTGCTTGGAAAAATGCTTGAGGATTTCAACATCAAAGAGGCTGTTCCGAGCAATGTCTCGCTAAACGAACTAAGCAATTTATTCAATAATACAGGTGTAAATAATATAACCGTACCAAAGATATCAGTTCCATCGTCACTGAATATGTCACTACCCTCATCTAATCCCTCAATTCCAAGCCTAGTCTCGCTGGGATCGCCAGGTAGTCTAGTACTACCTAGCATCCCGACCGAGTACCTAGCCGCTGTACTGATACCAGTTATTATAGCTTCCATGATTTATCTCGCCAGAGATCGGTTTTCAACAATAGACCTAATAATAAGAAAGAAGCTGGCCAAAGCCATAGCAACTACAATCTCTAGGATCAAACATATAGATGACCCCGTAGCTAGACTATACGGGATATGGCTAAGCCTGGCCAAGACATTCGGTTATCCACGTTATTCGTGGGAGACTCCAAGAGAACATCTGCAGAAGATCCGTGATGATATTCTTAGGAAACGGGGTTCGATTATCGTTAAGCTATACGAGATGAAATTCTATGGAATGAAGGAGCCTAGATCCGATGAAATAGAGAAGGCCAAAAAAGAACTAGAGGCGGAATAGAATGAGGATGAAGCTAGTATTAGCGATTCTCATTATTATAGGCATAATCGCATGTTTCTATATACCAGCCAAAGTTATAGAGTTCGCGACATCCGTGTACATGAACACAGCAAGCCCCTACTCCATGGGATGGATGGGGACTAGTATCCTCTACAATACGCTCCAAGACGCGAACTTCACTGTTTATGTTGCTGAGGATGAGCAGCAATTTACCCAAGCACTTACTAAAGGAGGAACTGTCTTAATAATTGCACCTGATCACCCGATACCCTATAGTCTAGCAGAACAAATTTTCAATGCATGGATTGCTGGAAAAGCAAATGTAGTGGTTTTTGATGAAAACACCACATCAAATACGCTCCTACGTAAAATCGGCTTGTATATCGATGGGAGAGCTCTACTTTATCCCGGACTTACAAAAACACCAGGCTTTCCACCAGCAGAAATCATAGAAATCAATGGCTCGAGAATACTTGCGAGACTTAACTGGGCTAGCTTCATCGTGCCCAACAATATTACAAGCATTGTTGCAAGGTATGATTTCATCAGAAGTGCAAAAATAATCGGTGAAGCACTAGGTTCCATAGACATTAATGATAACGGAAAAATTGAACCCGGCGAAGAAAATATAGGCACGTATCCTGTTGGCGCCCTCATAACAAGCCGTGTCAATACGCTTTTCTTTGTGTTCACCGACAGCTATCCCGTCCTTAACGCAGCATTTGAGACAAATTATACTCTCTCACAAGTAATGTTAGAATATATCGAAAAAATATCAAATAATACGAGTACAAAAACAATCATAATACCAAACTTTCTATACAACAGGGACTACTATAGACTTAAAGCACCGTTTCATCCCGCATTACTACTTGTATACGTAGCTAAATATACATCTATAGCAGACAATTATTTTGAAAGAATACTCGGCGTCTCAATCTACATCAAAACAGGTATTGCAACACTAATACTGCTCTTATCAGTTCTTGCATTTATCAGAATATTCGGGGGTATAAAGAGAGAAGACATCGAGCCGTCTCCACGCAGAGAATTAGTTTCCCTTATCGAAATACTTGGCCCGTCCTCGAAGATTCTAAAGGGGCATGAGAAAGACGTTATTGTAAGTATTTGGAAGTTTATTGATGAAGTATATTATATGTTGTTTGATCTGCGCTTGGACGAGCTCATATATGAATCCGACAAAATACGTGATATAGCCAGTAGACTAGGCATGGATGAAAATAAGCTTAAGACTACGCTGTACGAAATGTATAAAATATATAGAAAAGCCACTGGAGAATCCAGATTCCCAATAATAATTAATTGGAGAACAACAGTTAAGAAATTCATAAACATGGGTGAAATACTTCTAGAACCCACAGGCTATACACTTATAGGGAGGAAAGGCTACCGTGACATCGCCTACTTTATCAAATAATATTGATCCCGGTTTTGCCCGCTCCGTCTCCGAGAGGATATTGAAGGAAGCGGGCAAAATAGTTGTAGGTAAAACAGATGTTCTAAAACATGTCCTTATATCAATGTATGTCGGCGGACACATCCTACTTGAAGGAGTCCCGGGCGTCGCTAAAACCCTTATCGCAAAAACCATCGCGAGAACGGTCAACCTCTCTTACTCGAGAATACAGGCAACGCCAGATCTTCTTCCAAGCGATATCATTGGAACACTCGTCTACGATCCGCGCACAAACGATTTCAAGCCCCGGAAAGGACCTATTTTTGCGAACATAGTACTTTTCGACGAGATAAACCGTGCAAGCCCGAGAACACAATCTGCCCTCCTCGAGGCAATGCAAGAGAAACAGGTTACAATGGAGGGAATAACTTACAAGCTACCCGAACCATTCATAGTGATTGCTACTATGAACCCTATAGAGATGGAGGGAACTTTCCCTCTACCTGAGGCACAACTTGACAGATTTTTACTGAAAGTTATCGTTGATTACCCGACTAGAGAAGAGAGTAAAGAGATCCTGAGACGAATTCATCGCATCGAGGAATTCGATATAAGGCCTGTTGCCTCGGGAGCAGACATACTTATGATTAAAAACATGATAAAACAAGTAAGGATAAGCGATGAGCTTATCACATACATAATAGACCTTGTCGAAGCCACTCGTAAACACCCCCATGTAAGGCTCGGCGGCTCCCCGAGAGCAATGATAAGCCTACTCCTCACCAGCAAGGCGAACGCCTTAATCGAGGGAAGAGACTATGTTATACCTGACGATATCAAGTTCGTCGCTAAACCTGTTCTAAGGCACAGGATCATATTAAAACCCGAGGCAGAATTCGAGGGGATCAAACCAGATCAGGTAATAGATAACGTATTGCAGAAAACACCAGTCCCAACACCGGGTGTATGACGAAATTGGAAGAGACAGGCGTCAAAGCTACTTCGAGGTTTTTAGGTCTAATTTTCATAATGGGATTACTCGTCTCACTTGAGCTCATATTCCATAGGAAGATATCGAACTTTACGATTTATACTATAGCAGGCATAATCGGCTATATGATGGCTATGAGAATAGTTTTGGAACTGAGCCTAAGACAAGCCTATTTGATAAAGGCTGAGAGAATTTTCTTGGATCCATTGATAGAAGGCACCAATGTAAGAACAAAGCTAGTGATCAGGAATGACGGCCCAATACCGATCTTCTATGTAACGGTCAATGATCTTTATCCAGAGCTCTTTAGAAAAGTCTCAGGCCATAGCAGGACTACGTGTATGTTAATCCCGAAGAGCAGTGTAGAGCTGAATTATGTGATTAAACCAGTGCTGGGAAAGCATAGATATAGGGGTGTAGAGCTGATAATAAGGGATCCGGCAGGCCTCTTTAATTATAAGCTAGTCCTAAAGACTAAGCATGACATTGTCAGGGTCAAGCCTAAACCGCTCCCAATACCGAAAGGCATTGCTTATCCTATAGTTTCCAGAAGCCTAGGACTAGGGCGTTCTAGGATAAGAGGCATAGGCCAGGAATTCATGAGTCTGAGAGAATATGTTCCAGGCGACGACTATAGGTTCATTGACTGGAAAAGCTATGCGAGACTCCATAAGCTCTACGTCAAAGAATTCGAGAAAGAAGCCTCGCTGAGCCTAGTAATAATAATAGATGCGTCCAGGGAGATGATGAAAGGCCTCATGGGAACGACCGCAATAGAGCATGTTGCCAGGGCTACAGCTGGTATAGCGAAAAACGTTCTACACAGGGGAGACTGGATAAGCGTTACGATCAGGAGCAGTAAGAACATATCCTCGGGGTACGGAAGAGGAAGGTATCATCTCTATAGGATTCTCGAGGCTATCTCAAGCATAGAGTGGCAGGACGAGAAGCCTAGATCAAGCCTTGGCGAAATTATTTTTGACGAAATAAAACGTATACCCCGTAGAACAAAAACAATATTCATACTGTTTACGATCCTTGAAAATGAGAAACAAGCAGAGGAAATAATATCAATAGCGAATACACTCCGCCAACAACGCCATATCTTCATGGTTATACAGCCAGTTCCAGAACTTTTCGAGATAAAGAAGTTTAGGGGGGCAGAGGCAGGACTATACCTAGCACTCATGCGGGAAAAAATAAAGAGAGCAAGAAAATTCAGTGAGCATCTTATAAGAAATGGTGTTAGAACGGTTAATGTTGGCCCTGACGATCTTTTACCTATGACGCTCAAGCTAATCGATAGCCTACGCTCAGGTGCGATGTAATGTTCAGAAGACTGAATATATCATCGGATAAGATCTACTCTCTAAGGGTAATAGTGATTTACGCGATCATTAATATGTACCCACTATACTCATTTATGTCGTCTGAGACACTGATACCGGACGCCTACATTAGGCTTGCCCTCATGGCTTCATCTATTGTATGGTTATTTGGAGTCCTTAAGGCTAATCCGGTCCCGCTAATAGTTTACTATGTATTTAACGGCCTGTTACTGAATACCCTAATGCCCGTACAGAAACCATATGTTATGATGACTCTAATCTATAGCCTCTTAGCAATACATACTGATTTCATCGTTAAATATGTTGCAGGGTTAGGAACTAGAAAACATCATATCAGGATACCGTATTTAGTTGTAACAATTATAATGTTCATAGTGCTCGCAGGAATATTTATACTGTCCAGTATCGGAATATCGATGATGCTGAATAATTATGTGGAAACAATTGTTGCTTCATCCGTAAATATCTTCCAGGTTTTCTTTCGAGAAATAATAATGACTAGGATAGGTTCGATCATTCTATTCTTCCTCATTATGGGATTACTGTATGTTCTACTAAACGATTATATCGTATCACTGATATCCGACTTAATACTACTCAATCCTAAATTTGCCGAGGAACGTATAAGGAACATTGTTTCCTACGAAGCGCATCAATTATTAGTAGGCAAAGATCCTATTGTCAACATTTACAAGCGCTCATCCCTATTTATTATTGGTCTTCTAGTATTCGTAGGCTTAGCACCAATCTATAATATATATATCAAGTTTTTCAATAATGAGTGGTATGGCTATATAATAAGCTTCGTCATGTGGTCGGTGCTATCATGGGGGTTCTATAAAGCCTTCACAAACTATGTTGAGGGGGCTCTTGTCCGAATTGATAAAAGGGATCCTTTTGAGGAAGCTAAGAAGTTAGCCCATGCAAGAGCAGGCTTTGTCATTTCAATAATACTGCTAGCTGGATTTTTAGCACTAGTTGTAATCATACATGGAAACCCATTGCTAATGTTAGAGAGAACATTGCTAGCCCCTGTATCCCAGTACCTAACACCGGGTTATACTATACCTCCTACGTACATGGATAGGGTATATTATTATACAAACCTATTATCGAGCACCCTAGTTAAATATATGTACAACTATGTAGAACAAGTAGGGCAGACGTACTTGAACTTAATGAACATGATAAAGTATTTGATAAATATCCTATGGGGGTAGCAAATGGTAAAGGCACGGGATGTCGTTACACCCATAATAGGGTTTATACTCGTAGGTTTCAGTATCTATGTATTTCTATCGGCCATAAGACTCATGATAATCCGTGATGTCCCGAGCAGTCTACTAGCTACACTAATAGGCTTTGTATCGCTAAGTGGCGGTATTACGATGATACGCACATGGAGTCTTACAAGGTATCTTGCCGAGAAAAAAGAAGAGAAATAGTCAGCCAGGGGTTCACTGCGCACATCACACCCCTGTAGCGGGGTGCTCGCCAGCGGCAGGGCCTCTTCATACCAGTGTAAGATATTAGTGGTGGGACTCTAATTTTTAACTCACATATTACCAGTTTAAAGTTAGGTGGAGTACAATGGTTAGTGGCGAGTTACTGCAGTTCATGTCCCGAAGCATTAGCGGCGACATAATATATACTTCGACGACCCCGAATATCCGATTGGGCGGCTTCCACCCTTCTAGGGAAACTATTCCCTTAAGCCTCGTCCATCCTAAAAATGCTGAGCTAGACTGTGCACTCCTTGAGATAGGAGTTATTGTTCCGAGACCGGACGTTCACTGGAGGGTGAAGGTTAACGGCATATCTGTTACGAAGGAATTCAAACCGCATGTAACGGCCCGGCTTAAAACGGGTTTGTTTGCAAAACTTGTTTATGATATAACCAGTATCCTGAAGACCCCGGAGGGCCTCCGTAGAAGGAGAGTCAATGTAACCTTTAAACAAGATGGTGGCGAACACATAGTAATCGATCACATAGGGATACTGGCTCTATACAAAAGCGACGAAGCATACACGGACATCCTATACCTTAGCGGGGCACTAAGCATAGAGCCCGGAGAAGAATATTCTTCTGAACTAAGATACCCTGGATCAACAGGTGTTTTCAGGAGCACGGTCTTCCTGCCAAGTAAATACGCTAGGGGCTCTATCGTGATCGATGATAATCTCTCAATACCTCTCGAAGGATTCCAAGGTTACGACGAGGTAGTATCTCAACTAGACGGCATAAGTCCCGGAGTCCGTGTCAAGATAATTCATGAAGAAACGTCGACTCAGTATTTCCCGAAGGAGATGAGGGTTTCGAACATACTGGTATACAACACGAGATACAAGCCCACTAAGCTGGAGCTCGTCGATGTAGCCTATAATAAGAAGGGGGCCGAGGATGTGGATTTCATCATCAAGCTCGCAAACACTGGAGAGACAAGACCTGATATGAATATGGTTGTAATAATGTATTTAGGGAATGTTGCAGCTAGGAAGATCTTCCAGCCAATCGAGCCTGGCCAAGAGCGTGAACTAAGAATATCAACTAAGCTCCCGAAAGGAGAATACGATATTGTTGTTCGCATCATATGGAGAAAATTATCAAAGACGTGGTTTGAGGATCGGAAACTACGCATAAAGGTCTGAATAGGTTTCAAACATAGTGTATCTCCAAATCCTTACCATCCACATATTCTTCTATGAGTTTCCGATGTTCTCTTCTCGTGCCTTTCTTTTCGACAACAATGATCTCCGGTGGAGGAACTGTTTTCTCTACCATCATGTCGAGAGTTTCGAATGACAGATATGGCAATGCATACTTGGCCATGATGTGGCCATACGTATATTTTTGCTCGAGGGCTAGCCTAGTGTGTTTTCTAGGATAGTGTCCTCCGCCTATCCCAATTGCTACTCGTGTCTTTAGAGGCCCCTTCTCGAGGAATTCCACGACGGCTAGGCCAACTACTTCGTGGTTTGAGGCAAGGCTCCATTCATCCAATGAGCTACCGATCTCGATGAAGCATAGAGGCTTCGAAACCTCTGTTGGCCCGTGATGCGTAGCTTCATAACTGACCTCGTATTCCCTACACTTACCTTTTTCTTCACAATAATGTTTGAGGCCAAGCAATAATCTATGAGACGCTGTCGAGAAAGCTGGTGCCAGTCTGCTTGGTTTACCACCATATGGTGCTTCAGGCCCATAGTTCCCCGTATGGTGTACGGTGAAACTCTTAACTCGTTTAGCGCTTGAGTGCCGCGAGAGTATAATGTATCCATCCATGTTGCCTACCCGCTTATCCAGGAAGTCGAAGTAAATAGTGTCTTCGCTAAACCCCACTAAGACGAAGCGTTTTTCCTCAAAACATTCTTCTGCTCCAGATATCTGCTCGCTGCATTTCCCTAGGCTAAAATAGTCTCTGATCCAGTATGCAATACCTTTCCCGGCAGGGTCTTTCAGACTATATATTAGGCCATACATGCTCGCAGCACCATCAAGGCAATCATGTTATACCAGTGTAAGAATAGATTATGAAATAATGCTATTTAGGATATAGTGCTCGGAAAGAAGAAAGGGATTAACAATGTTTAGGATTAATGAGAGTGTTTGGCGAAGACGTAAGATTGAGTTCTGGCAGAGGCTGTGGGAAGATCTCGAGATAGGGTATCTCGACGAAGATCTAATGCCGATCCTCATACTATTCTATACAGACAAGAAAATACATACCTTAAGCAGCTGTAGTGGAAGAATAATCGTTGCCGATTCAACGTTTCCATGGAGCAGGGAAGAGACTAGTGTTGTATATAAGAAGCACTCCCCCATCAGCGTGGATGAAGTAGAGGATATCTTAGAATATTCTCCGGTGAGACGATTATGGCTTAATGTTACGGGCCCCATAATACATGTTTCCGCCTTAGATATGGGTACTGCAGAGAAAGTCCTAGTTATTGCGAGGAACTCGGGAATGAAGCACAGTGGTATCCTCTCCTTGTCCGAGAACAAGGGAATAGTCCTCGAGCTTACAACAGGTGTTAAACTTACACATTTACTAAGAACTCCGGGAACACTGATTACTGATTTGTCTAAATTAGACAGGCTTATTGACATTGCGAACCAAGTATTATTAGAGGGTAAAAAGATTCTCTGTAGACTATATGCGGCTCTGAAAAAATATATGCCATTCATACCCGACGACGAAATAATCAGTGATCTCAGAGGCCACGGTCTGTCTTTGGAAAAACTATCTCCTCCAAATTATTGTCAAGAACTCTTGTTATAATATGATCGATTCTTTGCAACTCTTTTGAAAGAACGGACAGTTCTTTCTCCCCTATAGATATTGTTGGGTGCGATGGCCTCAGACGGCATTTTCCAACGTCAACGTTCAGCTCGTTAAACCCCATTCTCCTACCCAGCTCGATTATCTCTAGCTTATCCATGAAAGCAACAGGTCTGTACACTGGAATAGGCGAGAGCATAGTTAGGGCGGACATATTATTTAGAGTTTGAGATGCAACCTGCCCTATCGATTCACCCGTGACTATTCCACGACAACCTATTTTTTGGGCTAACTTGAATGCGTATCTATACATTATTGCTTTGCAGGCAATACACCTAATACCAGCGGGAATCTTAAGCTCTAGTAGAGGCTTTGATGCGTTCTTAATGATATAGGCCTTCATATCATACCACGGCACCCACTCATATAGTAGTTTTAACGAGCGATGAGCTCTCATAATTGCCTTCTCCCCCCAGTACGGATATAAATCAACAAATAATGGAATAATCTTGACACCCCGCTTCATTGCTAAGACTGACGCTACCGCAGAATCTACACCACCCGATACAAGCGATATGAGGCACCCCTCTACCCCGTACGGCAACCCGCCTGGGCCTGGTATTTCTTCGGTGTAGACGTATACTTTGCGCCGCCTTATCTCAACCCTGATCTCTATATCAGGCATATCTAGATCAATTCTCAATCCCGTCCTATAAGCTACTCTATCGCTAAGCTCCTTGGCTAGGCCACGCGAGGATATCGGAGCATCTCCTCGTATGACCCTTATAGCAAAACTATCTATATCGAGGAAAGAGATTATCTCGATGATCGAATCAAGGATCTTTCTCGGAGAAAAATCTAACTGTATTGCCGGGCTAAAACTTGAAATCCCAAATACATGTCCAAGTATATCAAATAGTCTATTGCTAGGTTCTGGATCGATAATTACTATCCTAGGTTCGTAAGCAACTATTTTTGTATCGAAACCTTCACGGACCAATCTTTTCTCTATGCTTTCCACTAGTCTATTAAACATATATTTTCGCGACCACGAGCCCAGTCTCACCATATACTCGCCGGGCCTTACAAGCGTGGTGTTCCATAGTTCATACGACATTATAAGCACCATCATAGGTGTTGAGGGTAGGAGTTTTATTACTGTTTATTACTTTTTTTGTTTAGGCGATATTATATGTCAGACGAAACAAAATATGTATCTTATGAAGAGTTCATGAAGATAGATCTTAGGGTAGGCAAAGTTATCAGTGCCGAAAGAGTCAAGGGAAGCAAAAAACTGTTAAGACTAATAGTTGATCTGGGAGAGCTCGGCAAGAGGCAGATCATTGCAGGTCTAGGCAAATGGTATGAGCCAGAATACTTTATTGGAAAGAATATCATCGTTGTCGCCAATCTACAGCCAAAGAAGATCTTCGGACTAGAGAGCCAAGGAATGTTGTTAGCCGCCGATACTCCGGAGGGAACGCCTGTGCTCTTAACAACCGATAAACCAGTAGAACCGGGCGCCAAGGTTAGGTAAAAGGCCTTTGTAGTTACAAACTTTATTCATTACTCGATCTTTTTCCTATATTTCATATATTTTATCATTGCTGCAAGACTGGCGACTGCTCTTTCCGGACTGGGATAAGCTGGTATACCGTTCCTATTGAGTATCTTCATAGCTTCATACGTGTCATATCCTCCAACAAAACCAGCAACTATTGGTTTCTGCTTGTCCTTATGCTTATTCACGACATCTATAATCGCTCTCGCCAGGTATCTCGGGTCTAGGATCGCGGTCCTACAATATAGAACAACAATATTATCAACCTCAGGACTCTCATAAGCAGTTTCCAGTGCTTTGACATAGTTCTCAACGCCAGCCTGGCCAGTAAGGTCTACAGGGTTCTTGGGGCTACCGAACCACGGCATAGCTTTTCTTAGTTCTTCCTTTAACTGCTCACTAGGCACTATTAGCTCGACGCCGTGCTCCTCCGCCGCATCAGTTGCTAGGACTCCGACTCCTCCACCGTTAGTTATTATTATTGTCTTCTCTCCACGAGGTATCGGTTGCTCTGCAAACGCTCTTGCCCAATCAAACATCTCCTCCACGGTCAGAGCTCTTAGGATGCCTGCTTGTTTAAATGCCGCACTATATATCTGATCGCTACCCGCGAGGCTACCAGTATGGCTTGCAGCTGCCTGGGCACCTCTCTTGCTACGGCCTGCCTTGATCACTATGACTGGTTTCTTCTTTGTGATCTTCTTCATTTCTGTTATGAATCTCTGGCCCTGTCCCGGCTTGAGTCCTTCGAGATAAATTGTTATTACGCGGGTGTTGGGGTCATCGGCTAGGAAGTGTGATACGTCTACTGGGTCTATATCGCACATATTACCCATGCTCACGATTGCCGATATCCCTATCTCCTCCATTATAGTCCAGCCCATGAGCGCTATGCCTAGGGCCCCGCTCTGAGTAATGAAGGCTATTGGGCCCGCTCTGAGGTCTTTGGGGCCAAATGTGGCGTTCAGATTGGCTGGAGTATATGCTATACCGAATATGTTTGGCCCTAGAACCCTCATACCATATTTTCTCGCGATTTCAACGAGCTTCCTCTCAGCCTCTACATTCCCTACCTCACTGAATCCTGATGTGATTACCACTAGTACTTTTACTCCTTTCTTACCAGCCTCTTCAGCTACTTTTAGTACGACTGGCTCGGGAACAACGATTATCGCCATATCGACCTCGTCCGGTATCTCTGTAAGGGATTTATAGGCCTTCAATCCCAGGATCTGGTCGGCCTTCGGGTTTACTGGATATATCTTGCCTTTGTAACCACACTCTATGATGTTCTTGAGAATCGTATAACCTATTTTGCCGGGATGTCTGCTGGCCCCGACGACAGCTATGCTTCTCGGCTTAAAAAGAGCCTCAATATTTGGATCTACCATAAGCACCACCCAAAGCACGTATATACGCGTGTTTTTCTACGTAGACTTCAATATACACTGATTCGGATATGTAGGTAATAAGGATTAATCTTTAAAATTTACAATGAAACGCTCAGATAATTGTGAATATTCCTTAGGAACCCGATTATACTCTGATTAACACAGATATCTGCTATTTCACAGTAGGGATTATAAGAGCTATCAACAACTACGAGTCGGACATCTTTAATCTTCGGTACAACAATCATGATGTTTATGGGGCTAAGATAAGGTGATACGCCCAAAACAACTATTGTGTCTGAAGCCATTAAGTCCAGAAGCATATCTCTGTATTTTTCATAACTTAGACACGATCCTGTAGTTATAAGCTTTTCATCTTCATCGTCGTATAAAAGACACAATACTTGTTCCCCCATGTAGCATTTTGTTAGACAATAAGGTGATACGTCGATCAAATGATCTATAAGTCCACGATCATATAACGCCTTTATGTTCTGTAGCATCCCAGCAGCGTCTTCAACAATATCTTTACATCTATTGTTCCAGCTGAGATCAGTAGCAATGATTTCTTCCTTATCAATAAAACTATATCTGTATGGTTGGTAGTCGTGGTAAGGGTGATATCCTAGCTCTTTATAGAAACCACTTCCAAGAACTACTGTAGTCTCGTAGTCTCGCATAAGCCTTATGATCTCTGAATAATTATTCATTCCTTTCCCCTGGCAAGAACTTCTGGAAATGCTGAACTGAAAAGGCGTTGTCACATACTAGTTTCAATGCTTTTTCATTAAATATAGTGAAAGTATAGTTTATGTTTACTAGTTTTAGTGAGCCTATTGGGAGGGGGATCTCGAAGGTAAATGTCAATCGTTCTATTTTACCGTTTTTCTCGAGTATTTTACGGAGTTTAGAGAGTATTTTACTATAGGTTCCCGAGACAGCCCTTGATGATTTTTGGACAACATATTTTGCTTTACCATGTAGTCTGAGATCAGGTTTTAGATATTCTTGATATTCTTCGTAGAGGATATCGATATCGTCTGGGACGGCATAGACTTTGCCTAGGTGTGTGTAAATATAGAGGATTTCCCCTCTTTCCATTAATTTTCTAAGAGCTTTAGCCACAATGTCGTAAGGCCATCCGATCGCTTCTGCGATCCATTCTAAGGGCATAGGACGGCCTTCAAGGATCGAAAGTATCTTATCACGTGTTGTTCTTCGCCACAGCCTTTCTAGAACTTCTTCATCGACTGGTATGTCGATACCGCTCTTCTTAGCAAACTCAAGAGAATCAACAAGGCTATCCATATCCGGTGTATCAGGCGTCACAATGTATGCTACGAACTTCAGTCCCTTTCTGCCCGTTAGCCTGAGGATACGTCCATGCCGTTGAATGAATCTTAGAGGGCTTGCGACATTGCTCCAGATAACCAGAAGGTCGGCCATCGGAAGATCAAGGCCCTCCTCGCCCGCCGAAGTAGAGATTACTACTTTTGTTTGTTCACTATGTGCTCTATGCAGTACCTTTCTTACATCTTCTTTCATCTTTGCCTTGCCATATATCGCAACTGCCCCATACTGCTTAGATAATATCTTCTCGAGATACTTCGCGATAATGACTCTATCGACAAATACTATAGCTTTATTGAAATCATGGTCCCGCAGTATACGTAGTAGAGCATCTAGCTTATGTGCAGGCCTGATCCCAGGCTTATCAAGATACGGCCTTATAGGTGATAATATGAATGACAGGCGCGACTCTTTATCTATACTTTCCTTAAGTGCTAGTGCACCGTCTCTGACAAACCATCGTATGGCTAGATTAACTAGTCCCCGATCGCGACCCGAAAGATCTAGTCTGAGATCTTCTAGTCTCTCCAGCAAGGATTTTTCTTCATTGTTTAGCTCAGCCTCATAAATTTCTCCGATCCATGGTGGGACATATTTCTTTATTCTCTCATCGTTCCAGCTCCATCTCCTGATAGGGCCTATATATCTAGTTATCTCCGGCTCTCGAGCACGAGGTATATGGGCGGAAAGCCCCAGCCTTCTATCGAACTTCATCTTCTTCATGAATTCTGCATATGCATCCTTGCCCGTGGTATGGTGGCACTCATCAACAACTACGACATTGTATCCGAGCGAAGCTATTATCTCGTGGTCGCTCAAAGCAGTCTCAGGGGTTGCGACAGCTATCTTTGCACGCATCCACAAGCTTTTTCTCTTATTCTTCGGATACTTACCATGAATTGGAAGCGCCTTTACGCCTAGAACTTTATTTATATAGGACGCTACTTGTTCGACGAGAATTCTCGAAGGCTCTAGGAAAATTATTCTTCTAGCCTCACCTGTTTCCATGAGTTTCTTAGCCCAGAGAATAGCTATCAGGGTTTTACCTGAGCCCGTAGGCATAACTACGACTGCGCCCTTACGTTTTAGAGCCCATTCAGCGGCTTCTATCTGATAGTCTCTAGGCTTTATCTTAAGCCTCAATTCTATTGACCATAGAATAGTGTTGTTGATTTATGGTAAAAAATTAGATTAAAGATATCGCGCCGCACGCTTCATGATCTCTGCATAGAGAGTTATTGTATCCTCGTACTTTGTCTCTGGTGGGCCAGTATATATTATATGCATTCTCAGCGAGAAACCTCTCTCCTTAACTTCTTTAATCATGAACCGTGCTATAGCCTCCGCTAACGGGTCTAGGCTCGGGTATCCCTTGCCCAGCGGGACTCTCTTCTTCAGTAGTCTTCTGCCAAAGTACACACCGGTTACCTGGCTAAATCTCAGGCTTAGGAAACCATTGCTCAGGGTTAGTCCTCTTCTCAGTACTCTCATCCAGAAATCAACCGTTGCCTCCTTGTCCGCAGCGATGAAGTTTCCATGCTGATCTATCCTTGTCTCATACATGAACACGTTCTCGAGCTGTAGGCTCGGTATTACTCTATCGCTCCCCACAGCCTCTATGATCGCTTTTATTTCATCTAGGCTTCCGAGCTGTCTTCGTGTATAAGTCGTTTCTAGACTGATATACATGTTCTCGGGAGCAGCTTCGAGAAGCTTCTTGACTACTTCGACCACTGCATCTATATCTCTCTGATCCATGAACACCCTCCAGCCTATGTGGAGGTTGAATACCTCAGCTCCAGTAATTGCTGCCTTCTTGATGGCTGCAACTAATGCCTTCTCAATTCTTTCCTGAATATATTTCGAATCTGTCACCAGATTATAGTATGGTCCGTGAGCTACTATTGTCGTGAACGCTTTCTTCGCAAATTCGCCGTAGGCTTCAAAGTATTCTTTTCCACGGCTCTTCCTCGAGAAATCCCATGGTGGTATCTCGGTTAGCCTCATTCCCAATGCCGCTGCTTTTGTCGCGGTACTAAGGGCGTTATATGTTCCCCAGTCGAAGAGTATCATCGGTGTCTCACCCCATTATAGCTCATATAAATTGTATCGGTTTACTAATTATTTTCTACAATACAATACTATTTTAATTGCTAAATATAATTGTTTCTTCAATGCTCTACCTGTACGAGATTATTCTCAGTTTTTCAAG
The DNA here is from genome assembly GCA_027022365.1 of Desulfurococcales archaeon. Taxonomy (GTDB): domain Archaea; phylum Thermoproteota; class Thermoprotei_A; order Sulfolobales; family Desulfurococcaceae; genus JAADCY01. The sequence continues at coordinate 41,599 of JALVYU010000026.1, forward strand.
ATCATATTCGAGCAATATATATCCTCCACGATAACATGGCGATGGCGACAAATAGAGGATATCGTTCTTCTCAATGATGACGGGGGCCTCATAGCTCAGACCCACCACAACGAGTGAAGGAGAAGCCGACTCTACAATTTTGTCCAGGAACCCATAGCCGACACAATAGCGTCCCATGAATTTGTTTCCGAGAAGCAAAGGGGGATAATAGGTCACGAATATATCGTAGTCGTCTTCGCGGAGCCTATCCACTACTTCCTGGTTTACATTAACTCCTAGGCCTGCAAGCTTTATTCTTTCAGAACCTATGCTGAGCGCCAATGTTTTGCCGTCCAGGAGAACACCTCTCGTCTTCAACCATTTGGAAATAGAGGGATCATCGTTTTCACCTATCACTCCCACGATATACCGTGATAAATGCGACAGGAAATCAAGGATTTCAGGCGAAGAGATATCACCTGCCGAAATAATAATGTCGGGCCGAACCCTTATCTCTGCAAATATACTATGGACGGTGGCCTCGTTGCACAGGCATTTCCTGATACAGAGAATCAAGGCCAACCCTATATCACCGGCACCAGTTTACCTCTGTGCTCATATACACCTAAGACGATCCTGTAATCTCCATACCACGAGCTCCTCTGAAGTAATCCTTCGACAATAGCGCATCCACCCTCATATAGAAACGGTATATATAGTGCTTCGAAAGAAGTAATTTTTCTGAGTTTATATTCCTTGCCTTGTAGAAACTCGTACTTGTTTATCAAGGCCTCCGATGGATAATTCAGGGCACTTAATTGGTGGTTATCAAAACATATTTTTACCTTAACGTATCCTGTGTTTCGCCATGGCTCCATTAAATCAAGGGATCTCGCTATACCATCATTATATATTATCGAATAATCGATACCTTCTATCTTGCCTCGTCTCCAGGGCCTGTAAAAGTATTTACGTATAGTTTCTCTACTTATCCCTAATCGTTCTTCTAATCGTTTACTCCATAAAGCTAGCTCATACTCATTAAACGTCCTAACAATACCCCTTCTTCCAACTGTCTCGCTGAGAGCTTCTATAACTTTTAGCGAGTCACGCCATCCGTACACCGTAAGGTCTATATCGCTCGTGCCGGGCACATGGATGCCCACTAGAATTGAGCCGGTAATGCCTATGCTTACCTTGCCAGTATACATTTTTATAGTGTCAATTAGTTCTAGCGCAATAACTTCAAGACGATCTCTAGGATGGCAGATCAAGCTATATGTTCGTTGAATAGGGTCATATACCGCCATGATCTTATCACGAGGAATAATCGGGGATGAGCATCCATAGCTATGTATGTAAATCCTCCAGGGTGTGCTTCCATGTACCACTATGGGATCATATACAGGGACAAGTCTACGGTACCTATATAGAGAGTCGTGCCAAGGACCAACTTGTCTCGAACCAGCACAATATTTTTGATAACCAACAACATATCCAGCTGAATGCGCATTACCAACAACAACAGCATAACAATTATTTCTTAGCTTCAGATAATAGTGGTCAAGAACATCAATGTCTAACACATGGTTCACCGTATTGTAGGTATTACACCTACACTAACTATGTAGTTATGTGAAGAAATAATAAGCGGTGATTCAAAGAATGGTGAAAATAATCTCATTCGATATTGATGGAACTCTTCTCGATAGCTATACTGGAATACCGTTATTCTACAAGGACTTATTCATAAAGGAAAACAAATTGCTTACAAGGAGAAAAAACATAGATTTCCGAATGGTCTGTAGAGCAGAAGGTATGGCGGACGAGCTCGGGTTACTAAGAGATGAATGGTGGAGTAAAATACTTGGTATACGTGATCGAGTGCTATTTACGGAATTATTGGTCAGGTATTGGAAGTATAGGATAGAGCATTCCAAACTACTGCCCGGCGCGCTCAAGGTATTGTTGGGCTTCAGAAGAGCCGGGTTTAAAGTTATAAGCATAAGCTACGGCGACGACATATTAGGTCTTAAAAGATATAGGATTGCACTCTATGGACTGGAAAGATTTTTCGACGAAATAATAATAATAAATGACGACGTACCCACAAGGTCAGAAGCCATTAAGTATATTCTATGGAAGTATAGGCCTGAGAAGCTCGTCGTTGTAGATGACAAATGCAGAGTGCTTGAAAGCATTAAGTCTGAATCGGAAATTATTGAGACTGTCCACATGGTCTTTCCCTACCCCGAATGTATGGGGATACAATATAGAAGATGCGGTGATACAGAGGTCTATAATCTCTATGAGCTAAGAAAAGAATATGGTGTAATATAGTGTCAGGCTAGGGCTCGGGCCTCTACTCGTGACCGATGTTATACAGGTGTCGGTTCGTCAACCTCCTTGAGTTGCTCGATAACATATTTCCTTATCTCTTCAAGGCTGGGGAGCCGCCGGACTATATTACCGTTCTCAATATACTTGACCAGAAGGGGCTCGTAGCCCTGCGGAATACATCCTTTCTCGAATGGCTTTACTATATCGTTTAATCCGGGTCTTCTTCGAAGCAGTTGCTTGGCTCCAGGTAGCTTACCTCTCTTCGTGAATGGCACCCATTTCCCGTTTTCTTCGACCTCGACTATGTCGGCGCTGATATCGATTGAGGGCGGAAATGATACGCTTGTTCCTATTCCGAATGCGTCAACGATGTCTCTTAGTTCTACAAGGCTTTTCTCGTCAATGCCTCCGCTAACCACGATTTTTACATGTTTGTAGCCGTGGAGATCTAATGTCCATCTAACTTCTTCGACTATGGCCCTCATATTACCTCTGCGACTACTAGGAGTGTCCAGTCTGACCCCATATAGTTTGTCTCCGAGGGTTTCAGCCGCCATGAGCGATTCTATGCGTTCATCATATAGTGTGTCGACGAGCATTATCCTTGGAACGTTTTCTTCAACTATTTCATCGAATGCTTTCCAGGCCTTCACCTGGTCTCCAAATACGAGTATGAGTGCATGGGGCATTGTACCGACTGGTCTTAACCCTAAATATTTTCGGCTTATTGTTCCAGAGACTGCGTCCATTCCCCCAATATAGGCGGCTCTATCCGCCATCGGTGCGAGGGCTGGGTGAAGAGCCCTTAGGCCGAAGAACAATAGTGTTTTATTCATTGCGAGTCTCTTCATCCTGGCTGCTTTAGAAGCTATGCTCGAATAATGACGGAGTATTCCAAGGAGAGGAGTTTCGTAAATGGAGAAATCATCGTAATAACCTTCAATTATCATGAGGGGCTCTCCGGCTTTAAACAATGTACCCTCTAGTAAAGCATATACAGTGAGGGGTTTACCTTCAAGGAGCTTTAACGCCTCTTCCAGCCCTGCAAACACTGCCCATTCATAGCCTCTAGGCAACTTGTTCACATGAAGTTCTATCCTGACTTTTTTCCTAAGGTTTTTTGCCCGTAGGATTTTACGTGTCCTTACAAAATAGATATCCGTTACCTCACCATCATAGATTTCCTTATCTGTCGCAATGTAGAAACGACGCATAATATTTTCTCCCATCGGTTCACTCACCCATCACCATGACTATCACATGCCTCAACGATCTCGGTCCATCCATTTCAACAACAAATATGTTCTGCCAAGTACCCCTCACAAGCCTGCCGTTTATCACCGGGAATACTCTATCGGCTCCGATCAATGCTGAACCTATATGAGCATGTGCATTATCATCTATAATGTTGTGTCTCCACTTACTACTGCCAGGCTCGGTTAGCTCCTTGATCTTCGCCAGTATATCGGATATAAGTCCGGATTCGTGTTCATTAGCGATTATAGCCGCAGTTGCATGGGGGGCGAATACGAGGCACATACCGTTCTTAATACTGCTCTCCTCCACGATCTGCTCAACTTCATGAGTGATATCTATGAGCTCGAACTTGTTATGAGTGGAGATTCTTATTTCACGGTAATAGACTTTCAAAGCATGCACCCAAGTCTTTTTTCAAACCGAATAATTTAGATATAAGGAAATTTATACCGCTCGATACACAAGCACTACTTCGCCAGTCATATGATCTACTTGTATTGATTCCAGCTTTAGTTCAATTATTCTATTTAGCTCAATATTTATTGAAGGTGTGCCATTGAGTCCTATTATTTTCGGGGATAAACTCACGATCAACTCATCAACTAATCCCTTGATAATAAGTTCTCCGATCAATCTTCCACCGCCCTGCACGAGTACTTTGTCTACATGGTATTTCTTGTAGAGTACCTCGAAGGCCTCGGCAAGATCAATCCTATTTGTTTCGTCAAGGGGCTCAAGAAACTCTAATAGGACATTATTTTCAAACAATTTTCTTGCTTTAGAAGTTCCTAAGAATTTTGATGACGTGAATATTATCGTTGGTAATATCCTTGTGTCTAATACTTTAGCGCTTAAAGGTATTGTTAGATTGCCGTCAATAATTACCCGGTATGGTTTCTTCGGGGCACTGTCCAATGGCCTGGGGGCCAGAATGGGATCATCAACCACTACTGTATTAGCCCCTATAACTACAGCATCGACATTTCTGCGAAGATAATACATTCTCTCCAAATCCCTATAAGAACTCAGGAGAGTCCTCTTCCCTCTAAATCCGATCCGACCATCAACTGTTTGTGTAACAAATACTATGATATACGGTCTAGTATAGGTCTTCATTATACCATTTACACCTAAGAACCATAGTATAATTAGTGAGTTTTTACTCTATTTTGTATTGGGTATTAGAGGAACGCGTTGAGGTGATCTATATGGAGGACTGGGAGAAGAGAAGGAAGGATAGAGAGTACCGAGATATATTCAGCATGATCGACGAGTTCATCCGAGAGATCGAGAGAGAATTCTACAGGTTCTTCAATGAAATAGAGTTCTCACCATTTACACCTCTATCGCTCGGCAAAGAAGGCGAGTACAAGATCATGGGCCCCTACGTATACGGTTTCAGAATAACAATAGGTCCTGATGGGAAACCGATAATTGAAGAGTTCGGTAATGTAAGACGAGTACGCGGAAAGCCTAAGATCAGTGAGGAGCGCGAACCACTGGTAGACGTATTTGAAAACGATGACGAGATAATTGTGGTGGCGGAGATACCCGGCGTCGAGAAAGATAACATAAAGGTAGAGGTTTCCGACGACAGGAAAAGGCTTATCATAAGGGCAAGCGATGAGAAAAGAAAGTACTATAAAGAGGTAGAACTACCAGCAGAAGTTGACCCGGAGAGCGCTAAAGCAAACTATAAGAACGGCGTTCTCGAGGTTAGGCTCAAAAAAATCAAGAATAAACAGAAGAAAACATATGAGATCAAAGTAGAGTGATTTTTTCCATAACAGGATAAATCTCTTCATAAAACCCAAATTAGGGGTGTTAAATATCTATGCATTTGATTGTATTAAGCGATACACACGACAATATGCCTGTCATAAAGAAGCTCGTAGAAATTATTAACTCGAAGTACAAGGGCGATAAAATAATTGTGCATTTGGGTGACATGATAAGCCCCTTTGCTGCCCGCTACTTAGTTGAAAATCTTGAAGATATCGCGAGAGGTGTTTTTGTCTTTGGGAATAATGATGGCGATAAGATATTACTGTCCAAAATACTTGGTAAAGCTGGATGGGAAGTATATAACGGTCCATCAATCATTGAAATCTTCAACAAGAAGGTACTTGTGATGCACGGTTTTGACGGCCCAGAACATACCACGATGATCGCCGACACCCTATCACAGGCTGAGAATGTAGATGCTGTATTCTATGGTCATACACATAGATTAGACTATAGGATCATTAAGGGAAAAATAATAGTTAATCCCGGCGAAGTATGCGGTTATCTAACAGGTAAGTCAACGTTCATGGTTCTCGACAAGGATACCTTTAAGCCGGAAATAATAGAAATACAGTAAATCACCGTACAAACAATCAGTAGGTTTAAGAAAAACCAGGAATAGTTTATTCATAAGCACGTTTCTAAGGTTATGAATGGTGATCTATTATGTTTGAGGGCAAAAAACTGAAAAGCGCGAGCATTCCCGAGGATGAATCAAAGAGACAATACCATATAATGGCTAAACCCGGTGATGTCAGCAGATATGTGCTTCTACCCGGAGACCCTGGCCGTGTGAGAAAAATCGCTTCTTACTGGGAAAAATCATGGGAGGTGGCCTCCCACCGCGAATACCTCACATACAGCGGCTACTACAAGGGTGTATTTATCTCAGCCACTAGTACTGGAATAGGTTCTCCATCTACCGCCATTGCGGTCGAGGAACTCGCCAGAATAGGTGCAGACACATTTATCAGAGTAGGAACAACAGGTGCTCTCAGAAAAGATGTCCGGGTAGGAGACCTGATAATATCAACCGCCGCTGTTAGACTGGAAGGAACAAGCAAGGAATACGTTATCCCAGAATACCCGGCATCAGCATCCATAGATGTCGTCATGGCCTTAATAGCCGCTGCCGAGGAGCTCGGGGTGAGATACCACCTAGGCATTACAGCCAGTACCGATAGTTTCTATGTGGGCCAAGAAAGACCTGGTTTAAGAGGTTATCTCCCACCCTTCAAGAAGGGATTGGTTGATTTCCTTCGCTCAGTAAATGTACTGAACTTCGAGATGGAGGCAGCGACGATATTCACACTAGCAAATATTTATGGGTTAAGAGCAGGGGCTGTATGCGCAGCAATAGCCAATAGGGAGACAGAAGAATTCGTTATGGAGGCTGGTGTTGAAGATGCTGTAAAGGTTGCAAACGAGGCCGTCAGGATATTGTGCGAATGGGATGAAGAAATGGAGAAGCATGGCAAAAAGAACATAACGCCAGACATAATACGCGATTGGTTATCCAAGATAAGAGGTTGAACGTTTTGAGGAAAAACAGACCCTTACACATAAGTGTGGGTAATCTTAACATAGACATATCTATGTATGTACAGTCTTTCCCCGGCCCGGATGAAAGCGTGATCGCAGACGATGCGTTAATCTCCTGCGGGGGCTCAGCAACCAATTATGCTGTTGCTGTTACGTATTACGGGCACAAAGCCACCCTTATTGCGAGCACTTCGCAGATCGGCTTCATAGATTATCTCCTAGAGGATCTAGAGAGGATAGGCGTGGATATATCATATATTAAACGTGTTCAAGGACCTCCTGGCATCGTATCAGTTATAGTTAGCAAGGATGGCGAGAAGATAATGATAAAGCACCGAGGGGCAAACGAGTTCCTAAGCCCTAACGATATACCAAGACAACTAATCAGTAGGGCAAACATTGTTCACCTCGCAAGTATCCCTCCCTCAATAGCGGTAGAGATAGCTAAGAGAGCTAGCGGACTAGGAATACTTGTGAGCTATGACCCGGGCAATTACGCTCTATCGCTGCCAGCCGAAGTACGTGAAGTAATACCTTACCTATCCATACTCTTTGTCAACAGGAGAGAAGCTAAGGCCCTAGGAGGCACAAACATAGATAAGATCGCTAGGCTAGGCCCTCAATACATAGTCGTTAAGAAGGGGCCTGGCGGAGCATTTGTCATAACACCAGGACGCCTCATATACTACGGTGTGACAAAACCTATTAGGCCCCCAATAGACTCTACCGGGGCAGGAGACGCGTTCGACGCATTCTTCAACGCGGTAATACTGGACTCAAAGGATCCGGGAAAAGCACTCATGTATGCTATCGCTGCAGGAGCACTGAAGACCACGTGCCGGGGAAGCAGGCTATGCTATGATAGGGCGTTGTTCAATCAACAACTATCCGAAACTAGTGTTGAAGCCCTCAAAAACCCTGAGGAATGGATCATAGAAGACTGACAAGCTATGAATGGATCACCGGATAGAACAGTGAAAACCATTAAAGATCACCATAGCGAAGAAAACGGTTCAACCGGTAATTATAGTAGGATATTTTTTCATCGGGAATTACTCCTTATATATCCTATAATAACAATAGATCAAGTACGCACGCTTATTCGATGCCAAGAGACATTTAAGGAAATCATTTCGAGTCTTGAGAAAGTAAAAATGCTTGTTATCATAAATGATAGAAACAAGGAGATAAACACTCTTTTAAAAATAATGTCAGCAGCAGTTGTGCGTGAACCCGAGCATTTAATCGAGATAGCCGAGAATATTTCAACTCTATTGGGATCCAGTAGCTTGAGCGAAAAAGAGCACGCTCTATACGAGCTATCATATTACAAGGAGATTTACGGCGAATTACTAATACTCGAACTGATCAAGGTTTGCAAAGACACTGGAATTCAAACCATGCAGAAGGAAGAGACGAAGAGGCTATTCGGAGAAATATTTGCAGACAGATTAGATAAAAGGATGACTATAACGTTTATCTCTGAATATACTATCTGCAGGGACAGGGACAAATTAGTAGATATTTTAAAATGTATTGTTAGCCCGTTGAGCAAAAGATATACCATAACGTTTCTGTTACCGCAAGAACTATTGTTTCTAAAGAAACTAATTCCATGCAAACCAATTATTATACAGTGCTAAAATGTAGAAGAGGATATCATAATGACTAAGAGGGAGGATCTAAAAATATATCGGAACGAAGATGTGCTCGAGATAATCGCTGCTATACCTCGTGGGCATTACCATACGAGGTTTTTAATAAGATTTAAAGATCAGGAAATCCTATTACAAGAGGCAACCATAGCAGCGATTGTTCGGGCTTATGCGTTGGTCTCCCTCCATCCTTTAAGAAGGGGGGTAATCCTAAGGAATAAGTCATTAAAGAAACATGAAAAGAAAATAGGCTTCGCCTACAACCAGTTAATCGAGATACCCGGTTCCGAGGAAGAAGCCTTAGACATTATTTCGTCGATCGTTGGTGATAAGTGAGAAATGGCTAGGATTAAATATGTTCCCGACCAGAAAATCAAAGAGATCGTAGATACTATAGTGTCCTCTATACCAGAATATTTTAGCCATATAGATACTGCTAGAGTGTTCGTTTACAGAAGCTACAATAGTAGGAGCGGAGTAATAGCTAGGATCCATGGTTTTCCAAGGATATGGCAACTGGCGCTTGGAAGCAGGCCAGCCTATATTATTGAGATTATAAGTGAGAACTTCGATCTTCTCCAATGCCATGACAAGATCAGAACAATAATTCACGAGCTCCTTCACATACCTAAAACGTTCAGTGGCGGTCTTCGTCCTCATGGTAGATACGTTAATCCACAGATAATAAACAGGGCCTTCCGTATTTTGTCCAGTAGACTGGAGATAGAGGATTTATGTAATAGGTTTGGGTGTTGAAATATATCTTGGTGTTAGGAATTGAAGCTCTACGAGTTTGAGGCAAAGAAGATTGTTAGGGACTATGGCATACCCGTACCAGATGGAATGCTTGCGAGGAATATCGATGAAGCTGTAGAGGCCGCGAAGAAAATCGGGGTTCCCGTCGTCCTCAAATCCCAAGTACTCGTTGGTAGGAGAGGTTTGGCAGGAGGCATCAGGATTGCTGAGACGCTAGAGGATGTTGCTAGAGAGGCGGAGAATTTGTTTAATACTAGGATAAGGGGAGAAGAAGTAAAGTACCTCCTGGTCGAGAAGAAGATCGATTTTAAGCGCGAGCTTTACTTATCTCTCACAATAGATAGGGCCGCCAGGAAATATGTGTTCCTAGCATCTCCCCTTGGCGGTGTTGAAATAGAGGAGCTGGTTAAACAGTATCCTGACAAGTTATTGAAGCTTTACATAGACCCGGCTACTGGTTATTCGCCATACATGTCTAGAACAGCCGCCAAATTCTTGGGGTTGTCTAAGGAGACGTGGAAGGACCTGCATAGTATTATGAATTCTATGTATAAATTGATGATAGAGCTCGATGCTGAACTAGTTGAGTTTAACCCATTAGCCGTTACAGACAAGGGACTTATAGCGCTCGACGCGAAGATCAGGATTGATGATAATTCTCTATATCGTCACCCGGAGCTGCAGGACAAGGCCTTAAGAGAGCTATCCCCTAGAGAACAGGTTGCTAAGAAGTATGGCTTCTCGTATGTTGAGCTAGACGGTAATATAGGGATAATATGTAATGGTGCTGGATTAACTATGGCTACAATGGATCTAGTGGCATATTATGGTGGTAAACCTGCAAACTTTCTCGATATAGGGGGAGGCGCGACAAGAGAGCGTGTCAGAGAAGCCACTAAGCTTATTCTCACGCACGAAAGAGTAAAGGTAGTTCTGATCAATATTTTTGGAGGAATTACAAGGTGCGATGAAGTGGCACGAGGGGTGATCGAAGCCGTTGAAGAGACAGGAGCACATAAACCCATAGTGGTAAGAATGCTTGGAACAAACGAGGAGGAAGGCAGGAGAATCTTGGAGGAATACGGCTACAAGGTTTTCTCTGAAGCAGACGAGGCTGTGAAAAAGGCCGTAGAACTTGCAAGGAGGTGAAAAAGTATGGGCATACTCGTGGATAGAAACACTCGTGTATTGATCCAAGGAATAACCGGAAGAGAGGGCTCCTTCCACACGAAGCTCATGCTGGAATATGGTACAAAGATAGTTGCAGGAGTTACCCCTGGTAAGGGCGGTCAAGTGGTACATGGGATCCCGGTATATGATACCGTCAAAGAAGCCGTTGAACACGTTGGCTCAATCGATGCATCCGTTGTCTTTGTCCCATCCCGTTTCGCCAGAGACGCTGTTCTAGAGGCGATTGATAATGGTATAAAGATCGTGGTAGTTATAACTGAGGGCATATCCGTTCACGACGAGGTCGTAATGGTTAACCATGCAAAACATAATGGAACGATAATGATAGGGCCCAACACACCCGGCGTATTGACAGCAGGCGAAGCAAAGCTAGGGATCATGCCTGCACACGTCTTTAAGAAAGGATGCATAGGGGTTATCTCGAGGAGCGGGACTCTAACCTACGAGATAGCCAGGGAGCTAGGCAAAAAAGGATATGGCGTCTCAACAGTGGTGGGCATGGGCGGAGATCCTATTATCGGCATGAATTACATAGAACTATATGATCGCTTCGTTAGAGATCCTGAAACAAAAGCACTAGTAATCATTGGTGAAATAGGCGGTGATGCCGAGGAAAGATTCGCAAAATACTATGTGGGTACTGGGAGAGAAAAACCGATTGTAGCATATATTGCCGGAAGAACAGCGCCTCCGGGAAAGAGAATGGGGCATGCAGGTGCTATTATATCGATGGGGCTAGGAGACTATAAGTCCAAGAGAGAAGCATTAGAAAAAGCAGGCATACCTGTGGCCGATAAGCCGTCTGATGTGCCTAGGCTTCTAAGCGAAATACTATAAACACGGTTAGCTAATCACACAAGTTTTATTTTTCACGAGACATAACTATTCTTTCAGGTGGAATATCATGTCTGCAGTAGTGAAGGAGTTCGGCTCCTTCGGGGATCTATTAAAATCGATAGACAACGAATTAGCAGCTCTCCGTCAGCAGTTAGGCGAGTATTTAAGGAGACTAGAAGACATTAGGGCAAAAAGTGAGCAGGAAAGAAAGCTTAAGGAGCTATTGAAGAACCTCACCGGTGAAGAACCCAGCGGAAAAGGCAAGATAGTTGACCTCAAAGAATGCAAACTAATCATTAACCCCGACGCTGAACAGGAAGCAAGTGTTATGGAAGAATTGATCGACAGGATAAATAAGGCGATTCAGAACCTTCAGAGTATAAGGAAGGCATTAGAGCCTCTCTCAGGCGTAGAGGTCGAAGCAAAAATAGTCGTTATATATAAAGAAGGCGTCCCAACAACAATAATGCTGAAACTAGCGTCCTAGTCTGACCACTAGCTATTGTTAATGCCATTGAATACATAAACTAGAAAGATTTTGTGGAATTCTCTTGTCAATTCTCAACAATTATTTAAATCCGCCATTATCAATACTTCTAAAAAGGTGGTCCTCATGGTTCTAGATAAGCTAGGCCCTGGCAAAAAAGCACCTGAAGAAGTAAATGTATTTATCGAAATACCTATGGGTAGCAATGTAAAATATGAGCTGGACAAGGAAACGGGGCTCATAAAGGTCGATAGAATACTATTCACAGCAATGTATTATCCATTCAACTATGGATTTGTTCCAGGCACTCTCGAGGAAGACGGTGATCCCGTCGACATACTGGTGATCTGTTACACACAGCTTCATCCAGGGGTAATCCTAAAAGCTCGCCCGATCGGCGTACTCCTAACAGAAGACGAAAAAGGCAAAGATGCTAAAATAGTTGCTGTACCTGTATCCAAGATCGATCCAACATGGGACAAAGTTAAAGACATTAATGATCTCCCAGCAATCATAAAGGAAAAGATCGCCCACTTCTTCGAGCACTACAAGGAACTTGAGAAAGGGAAGTGGGTTAAAGTAGTCGGATGGGAAGGAAGAGAGGCCGCACTAAAAAGAATAGAGGAAGCCATCAATAGGTATAACGAGTCTAAAAAGTGATCTACAAATGATTCCTACGCATACTAAACTACTTGTTTTTACCATCGTCCTGATATTATCTTCATTATCGCTAAGCACAATTAGTTATAGCTCGATCACATCTTATACTGGCACGCTTTACTATATAGTACAATTAAGTATTAACTCAAACAACGGGTTTTCTATCCCAGTAGAATGTGTGATCAAGGCTAGTGTTGTTAGGGATGAAATAAGATCCGTAGAGATCATTAATCTGAACTATCTCTCAACATTTAATCTACCACCCGACATCCTCAAGATAATAGAGTATAGCTTGAAATACTGGCTAGGAAACATTGAGTTATTCTACCACGTTAGATCCGGTACAGAGACCTACGTGAGTATTGAGGGCAAAATTGTTAGGGCATACGTTATCACTCTAGGTAGGACAATACAGTATAGAGAAGCTAATACTGGGTTCTATCTGGGCGGAATAATTAATGATATACCCTATAGAGGCGCAACAGGGACATATAGAATAAGCCTCATATCATACTTGTATAAACTTAGTCCAGATATTATATTGAAGCAATTCGCCGTTATAAAGCCACCACGTGAACAGGTAATAGTATTCGGAACAATAATATTGCTGATAATTATCGGAGGAGTAATACACACGTTTTATCGTTGGAAAGATTATAGATTAACATAAAATAATCAGAACGGCTCTTCTTCATCATCCTTCTATCAGTTCAGTTTCGCAGGCGTTCCTCATCAAGTTAATAGCATTATGTGTTGAGGATAATCATTATTTCTTCGATAACATATAATACACAAGCCTAGTATAGGCTGATATTTCTTTGTGGAAACGAGTTCTGTCGAAGAATAATGAGCGTTTATGCCCATTCTGGCTAAGGGTTAACCATATATCATGGTTCATTATTACTTGTTTTATCTTATACTTAAGATCTCGTGGTCCTTTATAGGGGAGACCTATGTTTATGTTTTTGGATAATATATCGGTCCAAGAACCACTGTTTATAGGTACGATAACCGGCGTGCCCGCAGCCATTGCCTCCACTATGCTTATTCCGAAATGTTCTCTCTCGGTGGGATGAACATATAGCATCGCCTTCCTATATAATTCTATAAGTTCTTCTCTCGAAGGATTTACGCGAATATCTAGGTAGTCCTCGACACCATATTTATCAGCGTATTCCATGAGTCTCTTCATCACTATTTTACTATACTTGCCTATGGCGCCTGCGAGTACAACCCTGTAACGGGTGAGGCCTAGTTGTTTCAGTATTTTTGCGACGAGAATAGCCTTTTCGGGCTGTTTTTCATATGATATCCTTGACACCATTAATACATAGGTATCCCTCTCCTCTCTCGGTAGAGGATTGTTTTTGAGCCCATTGAGATTAACGGGGGGATAGACTATGACTGGTCTTCTAAAGAGCATCTTTTCAACGAGCATTGCTGTGAAGCTGGAGTTAGCAAGTATTAGCTTTACTCTTTTAAGGCTGATCGGGGTGACCAACCTGTTAAAGAATGAGTAGATATAGCCGCTTATCTTCAAAAGACCGCGTATCCCAGAGTAATAGATATCTGTTCTCAAACTGCTGGGAAAGTGAAAATAAATAATATCGGCTAGGCCGCTCAGCACATCACCACTGGTGTTGAATATTATGTCGGGATCACTGCAGTCTCCCAGACCAAACCTGAGATCCTCCAGGTGTATTCCATAGAATTTTGCCAGCCGTACAAGCTTATGTGGCGTATCGAGGGTCAAGCCGTGGAGATATACTCTAAAACCGTTCTTAGATAGAGCGATAGCGGTTTCGAGAGCCGTATATTCCGCACCACCCATACCCATTAGCATGTATCCCGTCATATGGTGTCTAACGAGCACAAGTGGTTTTGATCGCAAGACCATGCACCGCTCATTCAAATATGTCATCGATTACTTTTGGGCCCGGAAGCACGAGTGCTCTAAATCCTCTGGCTTTCAGCTCTGCGGCAAGCTTATACGGTTCTCCCTGACGACCAGCCTCGACAACAACCAGTTTCGGTCTTGCTCGCTCTACATACTCTACAAGCTCATCGAAATCTGCGTGATCACTTAGGGCTACCAGCCAGCTGTAGGGATCAAGTCTCTTAATCGGATCGTTAAACTCCCATCCACTCAATATTACGTAGTAGTAGTCACCATTTAGTTTCCTGTACTTCGCCCTCGACATATGTTGAAACATGATATATCTACCGCTACTCTTGATCATATATCCCTTATTAGTTCTTAAACTATAGTATTCACCTATATCATAACCGTGTTTCTCAGCGATCCTCGTTACCCTATAGATTCTCTCAGGCATGAGGAAAGGCTCATTAACCCCATATTTTCTCAGTATTCTCATAGCCTCCTGCAATTTGCCGTGGTACCCGTATATTATGACTGGCCCCTTGCGCAGCAGATCTGAGACCTGATCAACGAATAATTCCTCAATATCGTCCTTGAAAGGGCGACGATATTTTGGATCACCATATGTTGACTCAATAACAAGTACGTCGAGACCTCGCATTATCTCTGTTTCACCGCCAAGCTTAAAGTCTCCTGTATATCCTATCTTGTAGCCATCAACCTCAACAAGAACCTGACAGGCACCAATAATGTGTCTAGCGGGAATGAGTTTTATCTTCTCGTCCATGAACTCGACTTCTTTGTTATAGGGTAGAGGGACAACTTTGTTTTTGAAGATACTTCTATATTTTCCACGGACATATCCTAGCTCTAATAACAGATCAACTGTTGCTTGTGTGGCTATAATTGCCGATGAATGAACAATACTCTCGTTCAGCCCCACGACGTGGTCGTAATGAGCGTGTGTTATAACACGAACTAATCTCTTCCCAAACCCGTCGACCTCATATATTCTCCCAAGGAGAACAGCGCCTGTATCAAGTACGTTGACATATTTCAGCAGAGCTGCTAGCTGCGCCACTTCTATGACACCAAATCAGCCTCTAGGCCAGAAGATATAGTTGTTAGCCGATAAGACTCTTATCCACGGGTCTCCATCTCTGCTGGCTCGAGTCATAATATATTAGCCCGCTCCTCTTCAGCCTCTGAAATATCTCGTAGCCTATTGGGTCCAGAATCTTTTTGATCTCATCATCGATATTGGTACTTATCTCTTCGAATATCCTACGTTTTAGTTCAACCCAGTACTCCCTGTCTATAGCGACCCTCTCACCATCGAGTACGATGACCTTTGCTCCTTCTCTTTCTAGATATTTGAAGAAACTATCCCTGTTCTTTAGCCCACGAAGACTGCTTTCAAACAATACTTTTTCTTCTCTGAGCCTTTCAATTCCTGATTTTCTCTGTCTCTTCGAAGGCTGTCTAGTGGGTTGATAGTACTGGTATCTCGCTGTTTGTTTGGATAACTTTGATTGTAACTCATTTATCCTGGTTTCGAGATTCTCGATTCTCTCGATCAATTCCGCATATTTTCTCTTCAGATCCTCTATGACAGAGACATACTGATTAATAACATCCTGCGTTATCCTAGCAACCATTGATTTTAGCTTAGCCCTATCTATTCCTTGTTGGACAGGTCTTCCTAGAGTCGAAAGCACTAGATCCCTTACATACGAAGATAATAGTTCATATCCTTCCTCGGCGGCCTTCTCCTTCAAAGCCTCGTAGGTCTCCTCGTCAATCGTGAAAGCAACTATTCTCCTTTTCTTGGAAGACGTAATACCACCCTCCTCTATGAATAAATCATATAGCCAACTATATTTGATAGTTTGGCAGGAGAAACAATATCAATGATAAGGTCCCTACCCGTTTAGCCGCTATAGGTTCCTCCATAAAGACTGGGGTGACACTGCTATGCTATATAGTGATGCTCATCTTCATTCTAACCCTATATCCGGGCTTGGTGCTGAAAAAATCGGGAAGAAAATGAGGGAAACTGGTGCATGGTTTGCATGCCTAGTTAGCCTCCCACCATACCATTATGGGTTTGGATTATCGGTAGACGATTACAGGAGATCAATAGATATGCTGGTGGGCGAGGCGAAGAAGCTTAGGGAGGCGGGGCTTAAGGTAAGAGTTCTTGCCGGGTTTCATCCGGCTGAGATAGATGAGCATATGCGGCATGGACGTAGCCCGGAGGAGATCATAGATCTCGCGGAAAAGGTCTTCAAAATAATAGTTGAAAAGTTCAAAGAAGGAATCATCGATGGTATCGGTGAGGTTGGAAGACAGCATTACAGCACTGCTCCCAGTAGGATCGTCTTGTCGGAGCTCATAATGATCAGGGCTTTCGAGATAGCAAGAGACCATGGCATGATCGTGCATCTTCATCTCGAACAAGGAGGATACACAACTGTTAAATCCATAGAAAGACTCGTTGATTTCATAGGGCTAAGGGAAGACACTGTTTTTCTACATCACGTGACCTATAACGAGGCGGTGTACGCAGAGAAAACAAATATGAACTACACTGTTCCTGCAAAGTATAGATCACTCAAAAAAGTCTTCGGCTCAAACCTATCAAGGCTCCTGATAGAGTCGGACTTCATAGATGACCCTAAGAGACCCGGCGTATCATCTTATCCGTGGGATATACCTAGGAGGGTGGCCAAGCTGATCGAAGAAGGAATAATTGATGAAGAACAAGCAAACAAGGTTTTCATCGATAATACTGTGAAAGCCTATCGGGTCGAGCCTCCCTAAGTAATCCGCTAAAAACAACTCCCTGATCGACATATTTTCTCTCCCGTCTCGCCAATATATGAACGTATGTCCTTAATTTTTCGTCACAGATGCTTCTTAAGGATCGGAATATTTTATCTAGTTCCTGTATATTATCGACATCGACTATTATATCAGCACATTTCACGACTTTTATACGAAAAAACATATGGCTCACCAACACCGTTTGAGTAGCCAAAATAAATTATGCATTATTGGTTATACGTTATTTTGCCGGGTGCAGAACATTGGAAGCATCTAGCGACGTATGTGACATATGTGGCGAGCCTGGGGCACACCATGTTTGTAGGAGATGTGGAAGAAGAGTCTGTGATTTAGACTATGATGAAAATACGGGTTTGTGCAGAATATGTCTCGAAACTAATTGCGAGATATGCGGTAAATACCCGGCAATCGGATACTGTATGGTTTGTGGTAGAGTAGGGTGTGAAGATTGCCTAGTCCAAATATCCACAGTTGCTTACGTCTGCAAAGAATGTATTAGGAAGGGGATGTACAGTCTTGATAAATGATAAAAACTACTTATCAGAGGGTAAGCTTCCCTGGAGATTATTATCCGAGCTACTCGAACTCCTTCCCTCAGAGGACGTGGATCTAGTTATGGGGCCCCGCATCGGAGAAGATGCAGCAGTAATAAGGCTTAAAGATGGTTTTCTTGTAGCACACGCTGACCCTATCACCACAGCTACAGCTATGATTGGCTGGCTTGCCGTACATGTCTCGGCAAATGATATCGCTGTCAGGGGTGTAAAGCCTAGATGGTTCATTCCCGTCGTTATGATCCCTGCTAAAACAAGTATTGAAACAATGAAGAAGATATTCATGGATATGGCCGAGGCTCTCAGAAGCATAGGGGGAATTGTTATAGGTGGACATACAGAAGTTTCACCCGATCTTTCACACCCAATCATATCGATGACTGCAATAGGTTATACGCGGGGCAGAGTTATTTTTACAAGAGATGCTGAGCCTGGCGATAGGGTTATTGCCATAGGTCCCATAGGAGGTGAGGGAGCAGCCGTCATTGCAACTGATTTTGAAAAGGTTCTCATTGATAGAGGCGTCGAACCAGGTATCATCGTAGAGGCAAGAAAATATATCAAGGAGATAAGCGTAGTTGATAAAGCTTTGAGAATAAAAGACTATGTCAGCGCTATGCATGACCCGACAGAAGGCGGTGTTCTCCAGGCTTTAAGAGAAATAGCATTGGCGAGTGGGAACGACATAATTGTTGATAAGCGTAAATTCCCTATCGACAGCACGGTGAAGAAAATCACAGATGCGCTAGGTCTTGACCCATTGAAACTATTAAGCAGTGGCGCTTTGATCGCTACTGTTCCTCCGAGATACTTGGAAAAAATAGAGAGCATCCTACAAGATCTAGGCGAGAAGTACAGTGTTGTCGGCGAAGTCGTTGAGGGTAAAGGAAGGCTGCTACTTGTAGACGATGAGGGAGAAACACTCATTGACAATGACATCGTTGACGAGATATACATGGTCTGGAAAAACAATTTATTCCAACAACAACTCTAATCTTTATGGAAACATAAGGTGATCGTCGTGTCCAGGAAAGATTTACTAATAGAGGCAAAGAACGTGGCTGACTTATTGGCGAAAAGAGTAGATGATCGAGTATTATCAAAAGCAGCTCAACTGAAACCATCAATAATAAGTATTGCTCAAAGAATCTATGACCTAACAACATATCTATCGGCAATATTCAATAGTCTTGCGGAAAAGCTCGGAGGAGAAGAGCGCCCTGTAACGTCAATAGGGCCCCATCTATACCTAGTGCTCACGGATGATAAGGTAGTTCTCATTAGGAGCAGGCCATACAGTATTGTTGTATCTTATGATAAGGGTAGGGACGAGATAACGGTCAAAACTAGAAACGGCTATGCGGTATTCTCTCCGGGAAGAGTAGTGTTACAGAAACTGAACATGAAGATAGAATTCGATCCTACAGACGTTATCGAGATAAGTAATAAGTATCCAGAGATAAAGTATCTGCTACGATTTATTGGCAAAACAATAGAGTTCACACTAGTACCTCTTCTAGAGAAGAGGATCGGTCTTAGCATCTAAGAAGACCATAATATAATCGAATTTTTACATGTTTAAAACTTATTTTCCATTATATTGTTTATGGAGAATCACGATGTTGTACAAAAATCTATTTTATTTTTCAAAAACTAATCAGCTACGTCACTATTATCTGTTTCAATGTTTTCGTATTTAATGTAATTAAAATCTATTTAGGGAGAAACCTCCCCAGCTTTTTCTTCTTCAGCGCCGACATTCAGTAGTTTCGGTAATTCTGCATACTTCTCCTTCATCTTCTGCTCCGCAACAACCTTTGCTTCTTCGAATATCTTTCTCGCCTCGCTGTCTAAGCCTACATCGAACTGTGTGCTTATATCAGCTACTCCTGCACCTAGTGATGCTTCTAGTTCTCTCATAGCATATTGGAGGTCGATCCATATATCGGGCGCTACACTCCTTAGTACTCCTACGGCTTGTTTCATGACTGCGAGTACTGGCTTTAACTCGGTTATTGCTCCACCAAATATCATAAAGGTCTCAAGTTTTATAGCAGCGTGTTCAAGTACATACTCTACCATTAGTAGTTGTTTAGATATCTTCCTTATCTCTGAGACTTCCTTCGCATACATTTTAGCTCTAGCTTCATCCCTCTTCATGAGGGCCTCTACTACACGCTCGAAGAGCTCTCTGTCCTTCTGGCTGAGTCTATCAATGTAGCTCCTAACGCGGCCGATAGCCGTCTTTATCCTGTAGTGAGCCATTATAGCCTTCTTCTCTAGGGGCTCCTTATCGTTTTTGAAGAAGCTCTTTATCTTCTCCCCAACAGTTGGTTCACGCGTACCAAAGAGGTCGAATTGAGCCATTACTATTCAGCCTCCAACGATGTATGTATCCGTTCCATAGATGGCAAGTCTTCTGCTTAAAAAAGAAAGGACTATTTGGCCTGATGACATACACATTTATATTTCCAACATTGACTGATAGAAAGACAGGTGATTATCATGACGACCGGTAGACAAATATTCATGATAAAAAAGATAGTGAAACGATACGGTTTAATAGGCAAAGTAGCAGCACGATATGTCGCCGCAGGCTATGATGTAACAGTTAAACCTCCTATAAAAAGTGTCGACTTCATAGCATCAGGCCAAGGAAAGAGGTACGGGGGATTCATTGTTGCTGGGAAGACAAGCATAACCGCGGAAAAGATTGAGGAATTATCGAGGATTGCAAAATCTCATGGACTAGAGCCTTTAGTGATACTTTATGGACGGGGGGTAACAATTACTGCCGAAGCTCTGGAAAAAGCCAAAGAACTAGGTGTGAAAATTAGAAGAGTAAGGCCTAGCAGACTGAGTATCAGGATTAAGTGATCAGGAAACACTATTTTAGCAATCTAAACACTACTTTAACGTTGTAAGAAGAATAAACAAGAATATTTTATCAAATCTATCCACTATAGATCGGAAGAGATGACAACCAATGAACAAAGAAATAATTGATCAATATATTATCTGTAGGGATAATTGCCCACTAAGATTCATTGAAGCGCTCGCTATGAATGGCTTCACAAAAGAAGCACGTGTTGAAAACTGCGATAAACCACACTATCAGAAAATCGTTGTAAGGTTAATTAATGATATGACAGTAGCTAGTGAATGTAGATTTGACGAAGAAGTAAGACAAAGCATGAAAATTATTGGTGTGTACATAGAACTGGCCCGAAAGAATCGCGCGGCAGAACAGCTAGAAATTCTACGGAAACCAGCAATCGATTAATGCAACAATGTTTTATATCAATCTCTTAGAAATATCAATACATTAATTCTAGGGTTCCTAAGATAAAAACTTGAAGGTAAAGCTTGAAAACAATGAATAAAGAATACTAATTTTAGTGATGAATGGTATTACCGGCGACCAATTAAAGGGATGAGCGGGCCCCATTTACTGAATAAAGTGTCCATAAAACATGCAATAATCAAGAAATTTTGTACTGGTGATTGGCCTGCGTACCCTTACTGCTGGTATGATGTTCATTATTCTTGTAGCATTTTTACTCAATACGAGCCTAAATTATGCAGTTGGTCATGAATCTATAGCTATCCATGTAGAACTACTTGATGGTACACCATTACCGAATGCAACTATATCGCTTATTCCCAGTAGTGATATTATGCATATCTACACAAACACTACCAATGCATCTGGTGTCTCAGTCTTCAATATACCGTCACCATTATCGGGTAACCTCAAGATCCATTTAACGATAGAATATAATGTATATGGGATCATCTATGACGGCGAGAAGACTATCGATACTATAACGCAAAGTAAACATATCATCAATATCATCCTCCCATACACAGTACTTAGCAAGGAAATAAGAATTACTGATGAGTACGGTGAAAACGTATCTGGCCATATAGCTCTATTATTTAATCATGTACGATTACTTAACGTAAACTTCAGTAATGGCGTAGCATTGATAAGTGGTAGAATGGGTAAACATGTACTCTTATGGTCGAACAATACATTGTTTCAGAAAAGATATATGTTATATGTTACTGTCGGCAATACCTCAACAGGCTTTGAAGGAATACCCAGCAATATACATATCGATATAAGGCCTCCGAGAATTAAGGTGCTAGGAACCACGGGGAGATATTATCCTTCGCTCGGGATAATCCATGTGGAGCTTAAGCTGATTATCAGGGATGGGGTGACAACGTCTAAGGATACGGTTAAGGCAATAGTATTGTTGAAGCATTGTAGCATGGATGAATGCATATTTAAACCGGGAATCAAAACCTCGTTGGGTGGTCATTATTATTCACAGTATATGAACGTCACCATATGGTACAATATTCAGCAAGCATACTTCGCAGGGGAAAAAGTGGCTAACATTAGCTTTATAGTATCAGTAGAGGATCCGGGTAATCACTGTGTAGACATCGTTAGACATATTGTTGTACCTTTAAATATGGCTACGTCATCAAATACTTTAAGCTCAGCGAGTCCCCCAATGAGCATTCAGAATGGCTCGGCTACTATCATAAGAACAATTAGTGGAGAAAAAGGAACTATAGCTAGTAATGCCAATCTTCTAAACTGGATTATCAGGAACACAGGTATTATCGTGTCAGTAATGATTGCATTTATTATTCTTATACTTGAAGCTCGCTATCATAGAGAATGAGGGATCTCCTGTGCCTATTTGTCCTTATATCACTTAATGCTTTAGCTGATAGCTCGAGAGCCTTACGTGAATTCAGTGATACGCCTACACCAGCCTTAAGATATGTTGGTAAGAGCTCCAATAGATCATTGATGGCATCTGTACTTAATACGGCGATCATATTGTCCCCGCCTAGATAACCCGTAATACCTCCGAGACGAATAGTAGCTCTCGTTATCTCGCTATAAACACTCATGATCTTGACATATGTTTCGAACACACTAGTCTGAATGGTTGTTCTCGTTATATTATTGAAATCTATGTGTACTACAGCCAGGGGTTCTTCCTCACCACCAATATACACGAGTTTTTCGTCTTCTTTTTCCGCAATTCTGCTTGCCATTAGCTGTGCTGTGAAGGGCCTCTTATGCACTAGTGATACTACCCTCACACCTTTTGGAGAGAGCGGCTCAATATCTGTCAGTATTTCTTCAAGATCTTTTTCTTTAAAGCCATTACTGAGCGCTATGAAGTAATCGTATCTAACTGGTATGACAAAGCCTCCTCTCCTAGAAAACATTCTCTGAAGACTTGAGTAGATATTTGATTGTAGCTCCTGTATCTTCCACTCCCTATCATAGCCTAGTGTCTCCGTCCACTCCCTGTACTCCAATAATTTTATGAGCGTTATACGGGGCAAAAGACTCTCTACCTATTCTATACTATTTTACTCAACGATGGCGGTCTCGTCAACGCTTAGCTCTATTTCGCCGAGTTTCTTTGTCCTTAATATCATCTTCACAACGGCTTCTACGGCTCTTCTGGCATAGTCCTCGATTCTCTCCATTGCCTGCATTCTTGTTGCTCCAGGCCCGATTATACCTAGTCCTACTGGTTTCCCATACTCTATCATTAGATCCATCATTTTCCTAGCTGTCTGGCCCGCCACTAATTCGTCGTGTTTTGTCTCCCCCTGTATGACTGCACCGAGAGCCACTACTCCGTCAAGCTCTTTTCTTTCTAGTAGTTTTTTCACGGCAAACGGTATCTCGTATGTCCCGGGAACTTTCACTACGATGGGAACTTTTACGCCTAGGAATTTTGCATGATTTATTGCTTTCTGGAGCATTAGATAAGTTATATCATAGTTGAATTCTGCTACGACAATGCCTATCTTTACATCCATTGTAAACACACCACCTACATTTTGAGCGGACCTACATCGGGCCTACCTTGTCTAAGGCCTTGCCCAGCATATCTTGTAAGTGCTTCTCGTCCATGTCTAATTAGTTTTACAAGATTTAAAGCATGCTCCATCGCCCTGTTCTTAGCGATCTCGAGGAGCTCGTCCGGGTTATCAGCCTCATCCTCGTGTACTGTCACGTCAATAATGTGCTTACCGGTCATGATCTGGAGGATTATGAGGCCAGTGCTCATAGCTAAGTAGCTGTACTTATCAACCTGTTTGGCTCCCACCCAGCCCAAAGTTATGACAGCCTCACATCCTTCGTTCATTATAAGATTCCTAGCAGCCACTGGTATGTCTTTGATGCCGGGAACAGTGTATCTTATTATCTTTGCCTCGGGCAGATTTTCTTGGATAACTTTAATGGCGTATCTCGCCATATCTACCCTTGAAAATGTCGTGTCGACAACGCCTATTTTAATCATATAGGAAGCCCCTCTTCTCAGCCTCCGTAATGATGTCGAAGCCGTTGATGAAGAGCAGGCCGTTCCTCCTCGCAAATTTTCGTGCGTCTTCGTAGGGCAGGCTTATTCCCTCAGCAAGCATTTCCGCTATAACCACGCTAGGGGTTAAACCAGTGATCAAGGCTAGGGCTGTTGCGAGCTCCGTATGTCCCCGCCTATTCGCTATTCCTCTCGATGTTAGTAATGGAACATGTCCTGGAGCGTAGAACTCCCGCTTAAATGTTTCGATCGCTTCTGTACTGAAGCCCTTATACACTAGTTCTGCAACTTTGTGGAGACGCTTAATTGTTAATGCTTTATCGTTATCATTTATTCCCGTCCTAGTATCAACATGGTTTAGCCATATATTGAAGGCTGGAGGATCGCCGTATCTGGGCCTCTTAACACTAATTTCTCGTAGGACGGGGTGCTTCGATAGAAGCTCGTTCATGAACGGTAATTGAAGTGTTTCCCTGAACTTACTACCGGATACGAAGCATATCAGTCCTCCGGCGTTTTTCCTCAAATAAGTTATTTTCTTAGAGTCTATTACACCAGCATAGAATATCATATCAGTCTCAGCTTCTCTCTCAGCACTATCAAACACTAAGACAGGCTTTCCTGAAAGGAGCTCGTTTCTAACAGCTATCCAATCAACCAAGTCTAGTACACCATTAGGATTCTGTTCTATAGTGTGTTTAGGGTACACTAATAATAAGGTATTCCTACCAAGATTACTCTTTGGGCGATGAAGATTCCTAGTCCAGTCCGATGGAGGTGAGGAAGGGATCTCCGGCACAGAGCCCTTGATCATAAATCTCGACAAGATACTTATGGGAGAAAACCTGGATGTGATCGAGCATGTCTATATTCAGATAGAAGACGGTATAATAACGGATATCGAGCAGACATGGTCGCCAGACGGATTAAATATTGGCGGGATCGCTTTACCTCTCCCAGTTAATGCACATGTACACTTAAACGACTATGTTGCTCCGGAGTCCTGTATAGGTTATGATCTAGCATCGTTTGTGGGGAGCAAAGGAATAAAGTTACCCATTACACGTTTGTTAAGACATAAATTTGTTGATAACCCGCTGGCCAAATCGATCAGTATATACTACGCCTTAGCTGATTTTCAAGAACACAAAGATTATTGTAGAGAAAACAAGGAGCTCATAGAAAGAAACGGGCCTAGGTACCTCGGGCTTTCCAGACCCTTTAATCCACTTGATACGGTAGAATACGATGATGTAGCAAGGATTTGCGGTGGTATAGGGATATCGAATCCGCTGAGGATACCTCCATATGTTATGGAAGAAATCTCCCGTCTCTCCCTCATGTATCCAGTCAGTGCGCATGTTAGCGAAACAAGGCGAATGGAAGATAGGGGTAGTCTTCACTATCTTTTGAATTATAGAGCGAGACTAGTTAGTGTTGTACATGGTATTTTTCTCAAAAAATGGGAGTTCAGACGGCTGGCAGAAGAAAATATACCGCTCGTGGTCTGCCCACGTAGTAACTTATGGTTTATTGGAAGAACAGCAGACATAGCTACTGCTCTCAAAGAAGGAGTTACCATAGCTTTGGGTACAGATAATGCAGGCTGTTTCCACCCAGATATCTTTGCCGAGATGGATTTGTTGTTCACAATATATAGAGGGAACATCAATGCACGCGAGATTGTCAAGATGGCCTTTACTAATGGTTACAAAGCACTAGGTACATCGCCGAGATTTATAGATGTCAGACAACCAGCTGATATGTTAATATTGAGAGAGCCTAGGCTTGCCAAATATTCATGGAACGTGTACGGCTCGATCATTAGAAGAGGTGCTTATTGTGATAAACTCGTTGTACGGGGTGGGGATATTATAAAGAGTTTTAACTAGATAAGACAATACCTTTTCCCCGAATAAATCTAGGCAAAGGGTGTATGCTAATTGTCAACGATACTAGACCCATGGGGCCACTTTGCCATAGAGAAATACGAGAAACTCTTCAAACAATTCGGTATTCAGCCCATTGATACTGTTCTAGAAAAGCTCCCCGTTAAACACCATTTCTTCACGAGAAGAATAGTGTTCGGCCATAGAGATTTCGATAAATGGCTCGACGCCCTCAATCGTGGGGAAAAAGTCGCTGTATTGACGGGTTTCATGCCCAGCGGCCATACCCATCTAGGACACCTAATGGTTTTCGAAGAGCTAAAATATCTTCAGAGCCTTGGTGTACATGTTAAAATTGTAGTCGCAGATGCGGAAGCATATGCTGTCAGAAAGCTTGATCGTAGAAAAGTGATCGAGTATGGCTTAGAGTATATACGCCACGCCATAGCATGGGGGCTCGACCCTTCTAAGACCGAATTCTATTTCCAGACGAACAATACAACCCCATACTATAGGCTAATCCAGATGTTCTCGAGAAAGATAACGAAGGCCGAGTTCGAGGCCATTTACGGTGAGGCTAGTCCGGGAAAAATCGTCGCAGCGCTGACACAGGCATCGGACATCCTCCATATGCAACTGAGAGCCTATGGTGGTTACAAACATATCCTTGTGCCAGTAGGCGCTGATCAAGACCCCCATCTCCGCCTAACAAGAGATCTAGCTGATAGATTTGCACAAGAGCTTGGTCTAAGGAGGCCTGCATCATTCTATCATAAATTCATACGTGGCCTCGATGGAAACAAGATGAGCAGCAGCAAATCAGATTTCGCGATCCTCCTATTAGACAAACCCGAGGTAATTAAGAAAAAAGTAATGATGGCGCTGACGGGCGGTAGGCCCACGGCTGAAGAGCAGAGGCTTCTCGGCGGCGAGCCAGAGAAGTGTACGATCTATGAGCTATATACATACTTTCTGTTACGAGACGATGAAGAACTAAAGAAACAGTACGAAAGGTGTAGGAAGGGCGAGATCCTCTGTGGTAAGTGCAAGAAGAACGCGCTAAAACTATTATTAGAGATGATCAAGACTCATCAGGAGAAATACAGAGAGCTCTTGGAGAGTCAGATTGTCGAAAAACACGTGGATATACCTGATTTCTAAGACGTTATCACCCTTCATCCACTTATTTCCTCAACAAGACGTAATGCGACTGATAATGGATCATCAGCCTTCGTTATAGCGGAGCCCACAATTATTATTTCCGCCCCAGCCTCTACGAGGGGCTTTGCCTTACCTGGCTTTATGCCTCCAGCTACGGCTACTGTTGCATTTAGCCGAGCTAGTTTCTTTATCTCGTTAACCATATCAGATGCTGTTATTCCTCTTCTCCTTTGGACATCTATGCCGAGATGATACAGTATTATATCCGCTCCGAGACTGATTACTTCCTCTGCTCGCTTCACCGGATCGGTACAGTTAATAAGGTCTACCATGACCTGTCCATTGTATCTGCGGGCTGTTTTTACAGCATCGATGATGGTCGAGTCATCAGCTAGTCCAAGCACGGTTACGATATCTGCACCTGCTCTAAACATGATTTCGGATTCAAATCCTCCTACGTCCATTGTCTTTGTATCTGCAACCACTTTTGACTGTGTGATTTCTTTCAATAGTTTTACACTCAATGTCCCCCAGGATTTTATGAGGGGTGTGCCTGCCTCAATCAATAGTTTTTCTCTGTCAAGCTCGGAGGATAAGATGCTTGCAAGCCTTAGGGCGAAGGAGATGTTATCCGTGTCGAGGGCTACTTGAAGTAATGCCATTTATTCCACCATGCATATCCAATACTATAAAGTGTATTTGAATAGAGCGCCTAGAAGTGATTATCTTGTACAATATCAAGGAGGAAAAGACTAGGCTCCGGCGACTTATATGGGATCTCATGGAGAGAAGGAATATCTCGAGGTTCCCACGACCCGTATATGGTAGGATACCTAATTTTGTCGGTGCAGAAGAGGCGGCTAAAAGGGCTTTATCGCTCAGCGAGTGGAGGAGAGCACTGGTTGTAAAGGTTAATCCCGATTCTCCTCAGAGGCCGCTCAGAGAACTCGCACTTCAGGAGGGGAAGAAGGTTATAATGGCTACTCCGCGTTTGAGACGGGGATTCATAATGATCGATCCAGCATTTATCCCAAATTCTATGATCAAGTTTGCATCAACAATTAAGGGTGCATTTAGGCTGGGCAGACTTTTACGCCTAAGAGAGATTCCTCCCATTGACCTGATAATTACTGGATGCGTGGCCGTTGATCGGAGAGGAAATAGACTAGGTAAGGGAGGAGGTTATGCAGAAATAGAATATGCCATACTAAGAGAACTCGGCGTCATAGATGAAAGCACACCCGTTATTACAACAGTCCACGATATCCAGATAGTTGATCATGTTCCTAGAGAGGAGCATGACTTGACAGTAGACATAATTTTAACGCCAACCAAGACATTGAGAATAGAGCCTAGACCGCCAAAACCAAAGGGGATTTACTGGAACTTATTGGGTGAAAAGAAGGACCTGCCTGTCATCAAAGAACTGCAACAATTACTCTCTCGGAAATAAAACCCTTATTTTGAAACCATAGTTAAGAAAGTAGATAGGTGCGTGGTTGTGGATCCCAAGAACCTGCTTGAAACAGCCAGAAATATAACAAATAACACACTGAGAGAAGTGCTTGACGAGGTTCTACGTGAGGCAAGCAGTGTAACGGCTTACGCATCGGAACTAATAGACTTTATCAGCGATTACACATTGCGTGGTGGTAAGAGGCTGAGAGCATTCCTTGTACTGATAGGATATTGGGCGGAGAAGTGGGGTAGCGGAAACCTTGACACGATACGATATATCATGGCCGCTATAGAGTTTATGCAGAGCTACTTCTTGGCCCATGATGATATAATGGATAGAGACACCATGAGGAGAGGCGGGCCCACAGTACACGTTATGTTTGAGCAGAGCTGTAGGGATAAATCCTTGCTGACTGATTGCAAACATTATGGTTTAAGTCAGGCTATTCTCGGGGGAGACTACTTAGAGAGCTTGACAACTTACTCTTTCTATAAATCGGGTGTAACTAGTGAAGATCTACGTAGGCTAATATATTACTATACTCGTGGTCTTCGCCTAGTATCGTATGGGCAATTCTTGGATGTTCTGATAGCCGGTCTACCTCTTGATAAGGTTACCGAGAAAGACGTGATTACAATCCATAAGTACAAGACGGCGTCCTACACCATAGAGCTACCATTATACCTGGGAGCAATCGCAGCTGGGTCGAAAAACCATAGGCTTTTCGAAGCCTTTACCGCTTACGCCTACCCCGCTGGCGTGGCTTTCCAGATACAAGATGATATCTTAGGCCTATACGGCGATCCAAAGGTTACAGGGAAGCCTGTTGGGAGCGATGTTAGGGAGAAAAAGAAGACACTACTTGTTGTCAAGGCCTACGAATGGGGTAATGAAGAAGATAAAGAGTTTCTGAGACTAGTATATGATAAAAAGAAGCCTGAAGAGATAGGTGAAGATGATATTCTAAGGGTTCAAGAGATCGTGAGGAAGACTGGTAGTCTTGATTATAGTTTGGGTTACATGCAGAGACTGACGAGAGAAGCTAAGGTCGCGCTTGATAATTGTGAGAATATAAGTTCTGAGGCTAGAGAAGTGCTTGAATGGCTCTTGGAGCTAATAATTAAACGCAAGAAATAGACTGCAGGAAACTTGATTATTTTTGCTCTTCCGCCTCCTCCTTCTCTAGTTCCCTTATCATTTTCTCGACTTCTTCCGGGGGAAGGGACGGCGTAGTTGCTAGTACATAACCTATGTAACCTATGATTCCAAATAATATGAGCATACTGAAATATACTGTTAATTTTATCACAATGATCGATATTGTTTCTCCTGCTCCGAAGACCAACCAAGTATAAATGATTGCGAAGACCACTGCTAGACATATCAATAGAAAGCCGGCAAGCCTGCTATAACCCATAATTCATCACTCATTAATATGCTATCTATTAATTATCGAGTCGTCAGCATAAAAACTATGTATGAGAAAAGATTTATGGCTGATCGTCCTTGGGCAGAAGACGGGGAGAAATAGAGGAGTGGCTTAGGAAAGTTGTTTTCTCCGGCGAGAAAAACGAATACATAGTTTTTATTAAGCATCGAACCGATGAAGGCGTAATCTTAAGACCCATTCCAGGCAGGTTCATAGATGATCTTAGGCGGGGCTATCTATACGTTGGTGAGGAGATGATTCCTTTTCATCGAGTCGTCGAGATAAGAAGAAAAGATGGGACAATAGTTTACAGTAGGAGGATAGGGGAGAAAAAACAGGGCCTTTAGATCCAGCCCCTGAGCTTCATCGCTCTTACTACACGGTCTACTGCGATCGCATAGGCAGCAGCTCTCATTGGGTAATCGCTGTACTTCTTCTGCCATTCATCGAATACTCTGTTGAAGTTCCTGGTCATTATCCTGTCTAGTCTCTCGAGTGCTTCCTCGTCTGTTAGCCAGCAGCCCATACGGTTGTGGCTCCACTCGATCCAGCTCATTGTCACGCCGCCAGCATTGGCGAGGATATCGGGCACTATGATTACGCCTTTCTTGTGGAGGATTTCTTCTGCCTCGGGGGTTGTCGGTCCGTTTGCACCCTCGCTGATAACCTTTGCCTTTATCTTGTCGGCGTTCTTGATGGTTATCACGTTCTCTGTCGCGGCGGGGATAAGTATGTCTACATCTAGCTCTAGGAGTTCCTCGTTGCTGATTATCTTGACGTCTCCCTTCTTATAGTTAGTTACCTTTCTTGTCTCGTTCTTTACCTTGATTGCTTCTTCAACATCGATTCCGTTGGGGTCATAGATTGCTCCGCTCCTGTCGCTAACTGCTACTACTTTGGCACCCCACTGCTTGAGGTAAAGGGCCGCGTACTGGCCTACGTTTCCGAATCCCTGGATCGCCACGGTCTTGCCCTCCACTCCACCGATCCAGCGCTTAGCAGCTTCTCTGGCTGTTAGGGCAGTGCCGTAGCCAGTTGATACTATTCTCGCGTGTAGTCCGCCCAGCTCTACCGGCTTAGCGGTTACTACACCCCAGGCATTGTAACCTACGATCTTGCTGTACTCGTCGAAATACCAGGCCATTGTCTGTGGGTTGGTGTAGACATCAGGAGCGGGTATGTCGACGTCAGGGCCTACGTCCTTGGCTATCGCTGCAAAGTATTTCCTGCTTAGCTCTTCTAACTCTCTCTGGCTTAGCTCCTTGGGGTTAACTCTTATTCCTCCCTTGCCACCACCATAGGGTATTCCTGCAAGGCTGTTCTTCCAGGTCATCCACATTGAGAGAGCCACTACTTCTCCGGGAGTCACGTCCTCACGGTACCTGATACCGCCCTTATAGGGGCCTAGGGCACTGTTGTGCTGGCTTCTCCAGCCAATATATACTTCGATCTTACCATTGTCTCTCCTTATGGGTATCTTGACCTGTACGAGCTTCTCTGGATGACGTAACACTTCGACGATCTCGTCAGGAAGACCGAGAAGCTTTGCTGCTTCTCGTAGCTGTTTTACAGCCATTTGGTAAGTAGGATCGTTTTCGTATAAGATAGGTGAGATCTCCATTCGGAATCACCACTATTGTTTTCTGTACATTAAGAATATACTGTATTGTTAGGTATATATATTCTTCGGTAGAGTACTT
Organism: Desulfurococcales archaeon; assembly: GCA_027022365.1. Lineage (GTDB taxonomy): Archaea > Thermoproteota > Thermoprotei_A > Sulfolobales > Desulfurococcaceae > JAADCY01. The sequence continues at coordinate 73,374 of JALVYU010000026.1, forward strand.
ATATGTTAATACTACTATGGGTGGGAACTAAGTGGGTATATATGTGCATATAAATGGGCTGTAAATACCAAAATAGAATATCATATCATATATATCTACAAGAACAAGAGTTGTATATAGATGTATATATAACAAAACCTACTCTTCCCTTATAATCAACGTATCGCTATTCTCCTGAAGTGTTTTGAATAACTTGGATATATCTACATCCTTTATTGAAGGCAAAATATGCGGCTTAGGCGGCTCCTCTCCGGGCTTTAGAGCTCCTCTTCTCGCCAGCTCCTCGACTATCCTTTTCTTAATAGTATCATCGGCCAACACACTATGATATATCGTCGATAGACTCTTCTTGATCATGTCTGGTATGTGAGATTCATCTCTCTCCTCGTGTATATGGGGATTACGAGGCTCTATCTGGTATATCTCGATCGTTTTCTCGAAGACATCTTTATCCACGTTCTTCTTTATCCCTGTGTACTCTTCGAGCATGTAGACTATTTCATAGGGCTCTATACTGAAGCCGCTCGCATAGGCTAGTTTGTCCACGAGCTCCATGGTCATAGCATGTTCTCCGGCGTTACTCGTCTTTATGATGTCCGTCTCGAACTTTGTCAGCCTTGCAATCAACATGTTCATGAACCTATTAGTTATCTCTGATACACGCCCTCTTCTTCTGAAATAGAATCTTCTGCCTACAAACTTCGTCTTATATGGCCATTTTATTCGGATCATAGTGTATGGTGATTGCGCCATGTAGAAGCCGGCTGCATAAATGTCAACATACTCGTTGACTGCTCCCGGTATATAGTTATCCGAGTCTATAAAACCAACGTATCTTCTCCCAATGATCTTTGATAAGAGCAATCCCAGGACCATGCCTTCCCCCTTTCCATCTCTGATCCTCCCTGTTTCATCAAGAAGATAAGGATAACCTGCCTCCACGAGTGCATCGCTAAAAGCCAGGTCTTTCTGGTGTATCATGAGAAAAGGCCGCCTCGTTAAGCGGTAGAACTGATATACTGTATCAAGCTCGATCCTATATCTGTCGATGGGTTCTCGTCGGCTATTAGAGACAATTATGACAAAAGCCTCATGCGGGATCCCGCTAAGAACTCCTTCAAGGACTTTTGGATTCTCGTCTTTAACCGGTATTATTATAGTCATATTTGACTCAAGCTCTTCGAGCTCCGCCCTACCAATGTTTATAGTGCCGGCCACATCGCCTAATGGCCCGCTCGACTTACCACCTGTTAGCTCAAGCACCCTCTGAACATCGAAAAACTTGACAGCGCCAAATCGCTCCATATACCTGGGCATCTCTAGTCTCACTAATGCTTCACCCCCAGACTACTATATTTAGTATAGAGAGGAATAAAACATGAGTTGTAGAATCAACACTGTTTCGTGGTGTATATAGGGATGCACCTCGTTATAATGACTGATCTCGACGGATGCGTCCTTGATCCCAAGACATACAAGTATGATAAAGCACTTTCCCTGATACAAAGACTAAGAGAACAAGGCATAGAAATAATCTTTAACTCTTCAAAGACAAAAGCGGAACAGTTGCTCTACATGGATAGGCTAGGGCTAAAAAATATAGTTTTCATAGTTGAAAATGGTGCGGCGATCTATATCCCGAAAAAGAAAGGCAGCCTACATATTGTTAATAACACTATATGCAGGGATCACGGGGATTACTACGCTTGTGTTCTCGGTAAAAAGGTTGATGAGATAAAGAACATGATAAGTGACATTATAGAGAAGTACAGGGATCACATAATATGGATGGATGAGATCACACCAAGGCTATTTAGTGAGCTAACAGGCCTACCAGAGGACGAGGCCGTGCTCGCACTCAAGCGGGAATACAGCTATCTATTTATACCAAAGACGAAAAACAGGGCAATCATTGATGAAGTGCTAGAGAAAATAAGAAGGAGAGGTCTAAATATCCAAGTAGGCGGCGTCGGGATTAGCCAGATCAATGGAGACCATGATAAGGGCAAAGCTCTTCTCCTTCTAAGAGACATTGTGAAAGACTATAGGAATGCACACATAATAGCGGTAGGCGATGCTATGAACGATGCCCCAATGCTCAAGGCGGCAGATACAGGTGTGTTATTAGGAGTTAATCTTGACGTGATTAAAGCTACTAGACGTGACGATCTGATTGTGGTGAGAAACAAGGGTTCTCTAGCGTGGAGAAACATATTGGCAAGACTAACAGGAAACTACGACTTAGTCGTTAGAGGATGATGTTTTGGATGTAGCCCACACAGTATTGGCACTACTATTCGTTCTAGGTTTCCTTCTAGCCCTACTTGTTAGAAAGGCAAACCTATCAGGTGCAATCGGCTACCTCCTAGCAGGCCTCATAATAGGCTTAATGCTTCCAATTCCCGGAAAACTGATGTCTATGTTCGAAATATTATCCGAAGTCAGCATAATCCTCCTCTTCTTCGAGATCGGCTTTGAGATTCATATTGAGAATATAAAGGATATTATAAGACATCCCCTCTACATATCACTTGTCGAGCTATTGCTTGCAAACGCTTTCACAATACTAATACTGTATCCCCTCGGAATACCGGTTTCACAAATAGTCATAATAGGTCTCATAGCTTCCTTCTCCAGCACAGTATTCACATATAAATTGTTAGAGGAACATAATCCATCACCTACTGTTATCAAGACTGTGCTAATGGTTGCCGCCGTTGAAGATATAATCATAGTAATATCTCTTAACTTCATCAAAGGATTCGCCGACGGCATAATGTTAATCGTAGTTAAGACTCTCTTGTTCCTCCTCGCGGGAAGTATCGCTAGTTATTTATTCTCAAAATATGTCCTCTCAAGACTCATCTCCCATGACGAGCGTGGCCTGATACTGATGATATCTTATGGTTTATTCATGGGTGTTGTTGCAGACTACTTCGATCTAACACCCGCCCTCGGTGCATTCATAGGAGGATTATCGATATCTGCTGTCGAGCACAGCAAGCCCGTTATGAAGATGTTTAAGCCTGTAAGAGCTGTTTTCATAACAATTTTCCTATTATCTATGGGTGTGAACATCGCATTACTGCCGATTAGTTTTGAAATCCTCCTCGTCGGGATGACCATCGGTGCCGCTGTAGCGTTCATACATTGTTTCTCAACACTCCTTTCATGCATACTCGTCGGAAAAGGAAGCAAAAGAGAAAGAGTTGAGACAGGCAGCTATTTATCAACGGTTAGCGAGCTAGCATTAGTAATAGCATATTTCTCAATATATTTACGGCAGGCCTGACAGGATTGTATTCGTCGTGGCGTCAACCGCGATAATAACTGGTTCGATCATTGCTTCTTATCTAGTAGAAAATTCTGGTGAGATAGAAAAAGGCTTTGGCAAGTTATGTAATACGATAAGGAGGCTCATAAGCTAATCTAGAACTTTACATATTTTTCGCCGGGACTACCACAGATGGGGCATTTCTCTGGGGGTTCCGAGCCTATATAGGTGTGGCCGCAAACCGGGCACACCCAAATATATCCATCTATAGGCATGTCTTGTCCTTTCTCAAGGTATTCCAATGCTTTCTTGTATAGCTCACCATGTATTTTCTCTGCCTCAAGCGCCCACTTGAAGCTCTGGAGAGCTTGTCTATCGCCTTGTAGTTCCGCGATCTTTATATAGGCTGGATACATTTCCTCTACTTCGAAGTTCTCGCCACGTATTGCCTGGCCAAGGTTCTTCCTGGTGTCACCGGGTCCGAATGCCGAGCCAGCAACTACTTTGAAGTCAGCGTCTAGTCCGCTTAATCGTCTGGAATGATTTCTAGCATGTACATACTCGGCGTAAGCAATTGCTCTGAAGAGCCTAGCTATGTTCTTATATCTTTCACGCTCGGCTATTTCGGCATAGATGAGATAACGCATATGAGCCATAGATTCTCCGCCGAAGGCAGACATTAGAGCATCCCGAGTCATAGGACGGGGAGCATTCATGCTAACACCGACTTCATAATATGTTTAAAAAGACTAAAAGGGGTTTTCAGCCCTCACACGGCTTCGAGAAACTGTTTCGGAGCCCTCCCCCATCTATAAGATCATGTTTTTATGGGGGAGGGGCAAGGGATGGTTCAGCTCCACTATGATATGAATAGTATAAAGGTATTAATAGAAAATGGTTGCAAAGAGTTAGGACCCATTTACTGCCGTGTTCTTGAGGATTTATTTTACGACTATATGGGTGATACCAGAGTTTCAAGCCTCTCAACCATAAGGGTGGGGCTTGATAAGGCGTGGGTATTCCTCAGATGGCTCAAGGAGAGAGGTGTGAAGCCAGATAATATAGATGATAGGATCCTTAAGCGCTTCCTAGTAGAGATCAAGATGACGCGGAAACCAGGAACAGTTTTCAGCTACGTAAAAGCCCTGAAAAGAATGCTGAGAGTACTGGGCAAAGAAGAATTAGCAAACAAGCTAAAGTATCCCAAACAACCCGAAAAGGTTCCAGATCTCCCAAGCCCCGAACTAGTAGAAAAGATCATATCAGAGCTGAGGGATCCCTTCAAAACCATAGTAGCAATAATCTACGAGACAGGGGCCCGGGTCTCCGAAATACTAAGCCTAAAATACAAGCACATCAAAGAGACACCTCAGGGATACTACAAGATCATAATTGAAGAACCAAAAAACAAGGAGTCAAGAACAATATACGTGATAAAATACGCAATGCTTCTAAGAAACTACTTACTACTACACCCAGGAAAACCAGACGAAATAGTCTTCAAATCACCAGTACACCCGGAGAAACCCCTAAAGCCGAGAAACGTCGAGCTAGCCCTCAGAAGGGCATCAAGAAAACACAACACACGGATCTACCCACACCTCCTACGACACCTTAGAGCAACCCTCCTAATCAAACAAGGCATGCCGGAGCGAATAACAATGAAGCTACTAGGCCACAAAACCGAGAAAATGATGAAAATATACGTAAACCTGGTTCAGAAAGACATTGAAGAAGCAGTACTAAAACACTACGGAATACAGCCTCAAGCCCAGAACAACGGAAAAGAAGCAACTAAATGCCCAAGATGCGGAGCAACCAACCCCAAGGAAGCAAACTACTGCTGGAGATGTGCCTACCCACTACACCAACAAGCCGCATTACAATTAGAAATAAAAGAAAAAGACCTGGAAGAAAGACTAAGGAAATTGTTGGAAATTATAAAGAAACATCCAGAAATTCTCAAAGAGCTATAAAGTCTATTCTAGAATTTTAGTGTATTTGTAAAGATTAATTTAATTAGTTACTAGTATTTTTCATTTCTATAATTTGCTTTAATATTTTGTACGTTTTTTCCCAAGAACATGAGTTTCCTAATCCCTCGACATCCTTAATAATTTTATATAGTGCTTGTCTATCTATACATTTATTAAATATTACATCTTGCATATCTGTAATGTAATCCCTTATAGTTAAATAAGCCATCCATCCGCAGATTTCTGTGAAGTATTTTAAGTATCTAAATAGTTCTTCAGGAACAGGTTCTAACTCTAACCAGTCTCTATCCGTTATGATTCTTTTTCCAACTTCGGAGAAAATTGGATGGATACGGTGTACGTATCTGGATAATTCGACGTAAAGATTATTTATTTTCCCAAGAATATCCCCATCTATAATGTTCCATTCCTTCAATTGGACCAAGAGTTTAGTGAATTTACTTTCTGGATTAAAATCTTTTAATTCATTGTCTATGATGTCAAAAACTTGTATAGAAGTATCCAATCGTTTATCTGCTAGCTCGCTAAGTACTTTAACTAAATCGTTAAATCCTTTTGAATCACCAAATCCTTTTATTTTTTCAATTTCTTTTGCATTATTACGATATTTTGGTATAGTAATTAGATCAAATATTATGCCTCTAACTATATCTTCTAAGACACTTCTTAGTTCTACATAAGCTACTGTATAGTAACCCATGAGGGCTGAAATTAATGAATGCTCAAGCAAAATTAATGCATCATAATGGTGAACCATGTATGCTGAATGTAAATTCCAGAATTGTGTATGTAAAGATTCCTCACACAAACTCTTTGAGGGAAGCAGATTTATGACGATATTTCTAGATACTATAAATGCATTCTGTGCTGTGCTAAGAGCTTCAACAGCATCATATGTTGTAGAAGGTTCTGGCAAGTTGCTAAGATTCTCGGCTATTTTCTCTATATATTTTCCTACCTTCTTTATTATGTAGAGTATAAAATCTATAGATATAGCAGCCTTTTTAAACACTTCAGTGTTCTTCGGATCTTCTTGATGATTATGCAGTTTTTGAGAATCACTTATTTTAGACAAGATGTACTAATCCCCAATTATATGCTATTATTTATTAAGTTTATGAAAATTTACTTATGTCGGCAATTAAACTCTCAGAAGCTTCACTTAAATTTGACGAATATTCTAGAAAGCTCTAATGATATAGAATAGAGAGGGATTTGCTGTTTCTAATAAAACTAATAGTTATGTTTTGTTTCTTTTATTTTCTTTCAGTCTTCTCAATAATGTTGAATATGATATATTGAGTAGTCTTGCACAGTCTCTTAGGCTAAGTCCTTTCCTGCGGTATTCTCGGAATTTCTTCCAGTCGATTTCTTTTCTCGGTCTGCCAATGTGTTTGCCCTGCATCTTCGCCCTCAGCATTCCTTCTCTGGTTCTTTGTCTTAGGAGTTCTCTTTCCCTCTCCGCGGCCCAAACCAGTACTGCTATGACTAGCTTTCTCACTTGTGGGTCTAGGTTTTGGAGGAACTTCTCCTTATCGCTGACAGTAATAACGGGGGAGTTCAGCTCCTCTAGCTCCTGGATGGCCCTGAGGGTTTCGTAGAATGTCCTCCCCAATCTGCTCAGCTCATATACTAGGACTGGCCTAGGCTTCTTCCGTGCATGCTCGATAAGCTCCTTGAAACCCTTCCTCTCCCAGGGAGGAACAGCCCCGCTAACACCAACGTCTTCAAACCACTCTACCACCTTGTAGCCGTTGGCATCAGCCCACCTCAGTATAGCCAGCCTCTGATTCTCAGGATGCTCCTCCCTCAAACTAACCCTAATATACGCATAGGCCTCGCTCGGCTCCAAAACCCATATCCCCTTTTTTACAATAATCTATTGTAAAAACCTAGGCTTTTAAAACTAGGTGCAGAAGGGCCCCCTTTCGAAGCCGAAACGATCATACACTATATAAATGAAAAATCTTCTTTGAAAATTCTAAAGAAGTATTATTTACTTGTTTAAATTGCTAGGAATATTTAATTTCTAGTTTTAAAGCTGGATAAATTAATATCTTTAATGAAGCTGGCAAAATAAGGGATATGTGATGCTGAGGAAAGCTATCTCGTTTGAAGACCGAGAGGCTATGGTTCTTCTTATCGCTGGTATAATCTTTATTCTGTTGGTGGGAATAAACTCTGTACTATATTATTATGGCAAGCTAGATGAGCTTTTTGTACATATTTCATTAATGGCTGTATATATTTTCACTGCGCTAGCGGTTCTATACCAGGCACTCTATACAAAAAGAATGGTTATAGAATCTAAGAGGGTACAAGCATGGCAGATAATAAGTAGTCATCTTTATCATCATATAGCTGCATCAATCATGACCTTTAAGCTTGTAGCTAGAGATCTGGATAAATTATCTTCTAAGAAACATGCCGACTGGGAAACTATCAAAAAACTTTTCAGAACCCCTTTCGTAACCCATAATGCACCCTATATAATACAACCATATATAAAACCTAAACCAGGATTAGGCGCTGGAAGAGGAGCAGAAATATATCGCTACAATCCCCGCATTTAATGAAGCCATAGAAGTGCTAGTAAAAGCATGTATAGTTTTAGGCGAGAAGGTGCTCAAAAAAGAATTAGAAAAACTCCGTGAACAAATAAAAATGTTAGTAGTCGAAGAACCTAAACCTGAAAATATAAAAAGTATATTAACAACTTTAAAGAGCCATATCAAATCATTATCGGAAAAAGCCGAAGAAATATTCCATATACCTATAACTGAGCCTTTACTCGAAAGCTTTCAACCAAATATAGACAACTAATTATCATGTATCGAGTTTAATACATTGTAAAATAGTAGTGTTGAAACTATTGAAACTATTTTATTCTTAATATTGATCGAGAAACACTGAAATATAAAGTATTTAATCTTTCGTTTAATCTTTCGGTCCCAAAGGCCAAAATAAAATTAACAAGCATTGTATCGTTTATGAATGCGATGAATTCTAGGCCATAATAATCCATATTCCACGAGTTTGTACGACCTGCCTATAAGCTTTTTCAGGGTATTAACTAATGCTCCAAATTGTGAAATATCATTAGGTTCAAGCCTACGCTTTGCTGTATTTATTCCACTTATTACTTGTATAGAAAACGGAAATGCAGGGATCCCTAAATATATCAGCCGTTAGAAACCGTACAAAATAGAAGTTAATAAATAAATAATTATGCTTAACGAGTATATGGTGATACAATAATGGTTTCTGAAAATTTTTCATCATTTTCATTCGATGATCCCTCATTAATTCTTTCCATAATTTCGATCATTATATCAGCAACATCAGTTGCTGTAACCTTTCTATATAATAAACGCATGTACAAGCTAGCCTACGAACAAGACCTGTTAATAAGGAAGGAAAAACACTTCAATGAACTAAAGAAATACGTGATCGAGCCCCTTTTATATGAGGATAAGCGTTCAAGCTTTAATCCATACTTCTTCATAGACATGGTAAGATATCATTATCCTGAAGTAGGCGACCAAATAAAGCAACTAGTAAAGAAGTATAAATTATATGAAAACCTTGAAGAAAACATAGTAAATACTTGTCTTGCAATAATTAATGAAAAGGGAAGAAAGGAATCAATAGAATTTTCAATTACGAAATATAAATTAAAAGAACATTTGTCATCCATTATTCGTATTTTAATACACAATGAATTACAGTATCAAAAATACATAGACATAAAGCCTCCGCTAGAATTTCCTGTAGACGCCATACAAAATAAGGACAAACATAAATTAATTCAAATAACAGTTAGATATGAACTACGCTTCCTAGGGAGTACTATATATGTGCATGAAGACGCTGATATAGTACTGAAAGCCAAAGAGGTTTTCTTAGAGGCACTTAATGAGATGCGAAACGATAAAAAATTAAGAAAACTAGCTGAGCAATATCAAAAAATAGGCCTAGAATTACCCAGATTGAACAGTAAAGTACGTAAAGAACTCATTCGCTTGCTCGAACAACCACCCACAGCACTAAAACTAGTTAACAATGTGCTATGCCCTTATATGAAAGGACAAGAAGATAAAGAATTTAGTAGGGAGGAAAAGACTATGATAGAGAATCTTTTAAAGAATTTCCCGGGAGAAAAAAGGGGATTTATTGTAGATTAATTTATTATTAAGTATTGTTCATCACTATCCTGTATCTATAATTAATTTTTGAAAAAGACTCCCACATAAGCTAATTCCTACCAAAGTCTCCTTTGAAGCCATGAGTTAAAGCTTTAAATTCCTGACCTTATTGATGTGGTTATGAAAAGGTTTATATGGTATGACAAGAATACTTTCATCCTAGGTGATAGTATGACCATCGTTAAGAAGACTGTGGCGCTTCATCCTTTAGTTGATAGGGCTGTTAGAAGGCTATGGGCTAGACTGATTGAGGCTGGACTAGATGCTTCCTATTCTACGGCATTAAACTTATTGGTCATGCTTTCACTTTGCTCCGAGAACCTGGAGGACATAGGACTTGATAAAAAACAATGTATGGGCCTCATGCTAGACATACTATTCAGAAACCGTGAAGACATAGAATTCAGCGAACACATGGTCAGAGCAGAAGAAATACTCACGAAGAAGATCATACAGTATTTGACAAGAAAACAGTAAAACAGGCCGGGGGGATGATGAGCGCTCGGCGGTTTTACCCTCCAGCCCCACATGGAGGGGATAAAGAGCTTTTAAGGCGCTGACCCATACCCCCGGCCTCCAATATACTACTATTTTTCAAAGCCTTATATAAAGATATGAATTCAGGAATTTCCGGAGGCCCTACTCCATGATCGAGATGAGCATCGAGATTGAAGGTAAGAGAGTTTATTTCTATCCTTTACTCTCGCGGAATGGCCTCAATGATTTTGTCTCATTAATTACTAGCACGGGCTTTAATACCGTGGTCGCTGGGTTTACACATAGTGTTATAGAGCTTGAGAATATGTTAGTAGATAATATCTCTACTATGAATGAAATCGGGTTTTCTATATCATGAACAGTAAGAGCCAGGGCCTCACTCAGCCGGCAACCAGTATACACTAAGATCGATACAAGCGCTAGATCGCGTATACCGTATTGCCCCCGCTTATAAGCTCTATACGCTCTCTTCAAAGCATCAACCAAAGCCTCAAACCGGGGAACATCATCAAGCTTTAGTTTAGGACCACTCAAACATTTCCACCTACTAATATTATGATTTAAAAAACGGAAATTAAACTTCGGGATCTAATAACGTCCCATTTCCGAAAAGTATTGAAAACGGAAATAAATTCACTTATTGAATATCGATTCCTCTATGTGTTCAGAGTTAGGTTTATTGATATTCAAGTATAAATACAATGTATACTTAGAAGGTGAAAAATACCCAAGATCACCATGAGTGTTTCCCAAGAAATACTAGCCAGACTGGGAATAGACCGTAGAAGAGCAGCTTCTCTCCCCAAAGAACAAATACTAAAACTCAGCAAAACCGTTGAAAGAACCACCTATAACGAGAAAGTTCTCATAAAACTATCCCAGAAGCTCTATAATGAGCTCTCAACACCCTTAGATAAAGCAATAAAGGATGAAACAGAGAAGCTCACAATAATAGATCTTATCCGCACAATATCAAATCTAGACATTCTCTACGAACTAATCAAAGGAGAAGCAAACACACCAATAGAGGACAAGATCCTAAAATACATAGGACTTGAAATAGAACTACTAAAAACTACCCTAGAAAAAAGATACGAGCTATTCAAAAACTCGAACGCGCCAAAGGAGAAATAAGGTTACGTAGAGTCGAAAACATTCTCTTATCTATAGAAAAATCTATCGAACATGAAATGCTAACAGATATACTAAAAACCTCTATACATCTCCTAGCCTATGTAACAGGCCTAATACAATCAGTAGACATAATAGGAAAGAATCTAAGAGAAGCAAACAAAGAATTATCACAAATGCTAGGCAACCTCCTAAACATATTAGAAGAAATAAATCCTCAGAAAAGGAACCGATCCTCAGAAATGTATGTATAAAATTATTCAAAAGGTCAAGGTATCATAATTAGTTGACCCCTTCATATTTAACTATTAGCATATCTGAAGTAAACGCTATTGGAAAAAGATTAAGTTCTTCAGAAATTTTAACTATTTCTTCTTTTATAGCGTTTAAGATAATATTGTTTAATAGTTTGTCTTTCTTTTGATGAATATTGATTATATAATTAGCTGTTTCCTGTATAGTATATAAATTAAAGTCAGGAATAATTTCAATTATATTAAATCCCTCATTAAGTATATTTTCAACAATCTTCCTTTTATCTTTTGAAGCTACGTAGGGATACATTATATAGCCCTTTCTAAGACCATTAATCTTAAGAGCTTCTTTTCCACGTTTTATCCAAGTTAATAACTCTTTCATTGAATAATACGGATCGCATTCAAAGATATCGAAACGTCCTACGAGATCACGAGGTAAGGGATCAAATAGATCGTGATGTACTGTTTCTAGTGAAATTCCGTATTTATTTCCAATTTTGTTTAATTTATCTAATAAATCGGAATCCAAATCGATGACATATATTTTTAGATCAATTTCGTATTTTTTGAATAATATGCCAAGAGCAATGCTAAGACAATCATCATCGCCCAACATTACAGCATTTTTGAGTTCGAAACCATTATCGATTAATATTTTAATAGCTCTATTTACTATCGAATAAACATGTGCAGGGTATTGATTTAAATGACGTTTCAGTTTTATAGAGTTTCGAACATCATTTATCGCAGTTATTATTTCATAAAAAGTTTCTGAAGGAATATTTAATAACAATCTATTGTTAAGTGTTATTATTTTTTCTTCTTTAAGTATCTTCAATAAAGTATAAGAAGGTAAAATTCCTATTTTTCTGACTATGTCACAAATAGACTTAAAATCAGAATTAGAAATAATAACTCTTGTCATGCATTCATAAAATATCTCATAAGGTATTTTTGAATAAAGAGCATTCCTTATTTCCTCTATATCTTTATATGTATTCGTATAAAGATATATTCCTATTTTTTCGAAGATCCTTATTATATATTTGGTTAATTGGTTAATGAACGCATTATAGAGTTTATAACTCGTATTTGAATCCATAAACTACACCCTATCTATTATATTATGCCTTGATGAAAAAGTTTGTTTGAAAATGATTTTATATAATGATATATATATTTCATAAGCTCACATTTATAGGTTACAGGAATATGTATATTGTTATAAAAATATTTACTCTCCAAGGGGCATTCACCACCACAGATATTAATAGCTTTACACTTTAGACACTTAGGAATATTTACTGTTAATCTTTCATTCCATGTTTTAAAAGGATCTAATTTATCTAGTTCATTTAAATCCCTAATATTATTCACATCAATAAATTCAGAAGTTAAGGCAGCACAAGGACTAATGTACCCTCCCGGTGAATAAATAATATGAATACCACATCCAAAACAATCAGGAATAGGTGGTTCTTTTTTTAAATAATAGGATAGTGCTTCAGTTAACTTAGAGCTTATATAGGCATGCTTCTGGATGCTAACATTTAGTGCGTCCAGAAGAGCTTTAAATAACATCTGTGGGTCAAGAACTTCGTTTCTATTTCTTGCTATAGGTATATTTAAGTCTATGTACTTTGTTCGAGTAATATTTAATATATGAATTAGTGATTCTTTTATATGATTAATATTGTGTTTATGTATAGTACATGCTATTCTAAATCTTATATTAAATTTTCTTAAAAGATTAATAGCACTAACTATCTCATGATACGAACCTGATCCGTCAGGTTTAATTCTCATGAGATCATTGATATTTTCTGGTCCGTCCAGGGATATTGCTATGTTTATATTTAATTCTTTTAAAAGTTTCACGATTTTTTCATCTATAAGTGTCCCGTTAGTTATAATAGAGATCGTATACGGGCCAGTATCATGTCTTAATATTATCTTTAATACTTTTTTAAACAATTCTTTATAGAGGAGAGGCTCTCCTCCATAAAATCTATATACTCTTCTTTTGTTTAAATTATGCCTTATGAACATTTTTAGAAAATATTCAAACTTATTAAAGTTAAATGTTTCATTTAAATTAAGTTTATGAACCAGATAACAATATCTACATCTAAGGTTACAGTGCCAAGTTGGTATTATATATAATACTGAGTATTTTAATGAATCTCTATATTTTTTTATGCTTTTTATTAATTTTGATGTTTCATCGCTCAAAAAGCCAACACCTAGGATCTCCATGGTTTAAGTCCATATAATAAATATAAGACATTGCTGGACAACCACCACATATCTTTTGGAATTTACAGAATCGGCATTTACCTATAGATTCCCTTGCTACTTGCCTGTAATATATGATCTTTTTCTTTATAAACAATTTAGTATTTAGAATATTGCCTATAGGGTCAGGTATATATAAGCAAGGAAGGATTGTTCCATCAGGCATCATATATATCTTAGATATACACATGCCACAATATTTCTCTAAGTTGAACGTTTCTTTTATTCTTGTTGTATTAATTTGTTCTAATTGTTTATTATATTTTTTAAGGATATATGGAACTATAAAAGGAATGGTAGTTTTTACTTTAAAATCATTACGACCGTTGAACATATATTGAATATTTTTCTTAATAATAATTTCAAATAATCTTTCATAATCTTTTTTATTTAGTATAATATCTTTAAGATTCTTGGCGCGACCTACCGGGATCAAATCGGTTAAAACGATGCCTTTAGAACCTATATTATAAGCAAAATCGCAAAGACTATCTACATAGTTCAAATTCGTTTTTGTGACAACAGATGCAATACTAAAAGGTATTTCGTGCTTTTTTAATAATTTTAAAGTTCTTAGAACTTTTTTGAAAGTACCTCTGCCCCTGAACACATCATTTATATATTCTAATGGTGCATCCAGACTTATGATTATATCTATATAATCTTTTTCTTTAGCTAATAAATTGACAAATTGTTCTTTAATCAAAGTTCCATTAGTATTGATTCCTACCCTTATACCATAATCAATAAGTCTTTTAACTATTTCCGTAAATTGATTACATAAAAAGGGTTCTCCTCCAGTTATACCTATTTCTTTTATATTTAAATTTGAAAGTTTTTCCACGATTTCTAACTTTATACCATAATTGATTTCTTTGAATAATTTACTTAAATAAACATTTGAACAATATGAGCAGTTTAAATTACACCTGAAAGTAACAACCCAAGTTATGTATTTAATATTTTTTAAAAAATCATATATTTTTTCATGCATCTGTAGATCACTATTTAATATTATAGATATTATGTTACGCCAGGACTAATTTGACACTTGCATTTAGCACATGCAGTCAATACATTATTTATTATCAACTTTAATACATCATCTTTATTGATAATAATTTCCTCCTCCGAAATTTTTGGATTAGCTAACTCAGCCAACATTGTCACCTAATTTATTGAAATGTTTCATATTATATATAAAATTTATTGTTGGTCTTAGTTCAGTGTTATTAAGATAATTTATAAATACCATAATTGAAATATAGAGAACGAAGTACCAATAATATGGTTGCTTGACCAAGAATATTGGATATTAATTGATATACTGATCTTATATGATATTGGTGAAATAATGTTTAGAAGAACGTATGTATCATCGCTTTTTCTCGTATTGGTTGTTACTGTTGTTTTGCGGAGTATTGGTGATGTTGTTGAGGAGGTTACTGTTCCTTGGCAGGTGCTTGATTTTACGAATAGTATTTTTCTTGTTGGTGGTGTTTTTGTGTCGTATTTGTTGCCTTGGGTTTTTATTCCGTTTATTGCTGGTAGAGTTATTGATATTGCTAGGAATAAGTCCTTTGTTGTTGCTTTTTGTATGATTATGCAGATCTCGTCTGTTTTATTGATTATGTTCATGCTTTCTACTGGTTTAGAGACCTTATGGTTTCTCGGAATAGTCTATTTATCAATAATTGTTATAAGTACTACTGACTCTATACATAGGTATTTTGTGTTTACCAGCATTCCTGAACTAGTGGGGAAGAATGAGGCTCTCCTTAACAAGTTCAATAGTATTACAGAGCTTTCATCGGGAATAGGAACTATAGTCATGTATGTTCTCTGCGGATACTTGGTAGCAGTATATGGTTATAAGACGCTCTGGATAGACGTTTTATGCTTAACCATTATAGCTCTTCTACTAATCGATCTCAGCAGATCATTCAAAAAGAAACGCTTACGCTTCTACAAGGGTGCGTCTATGAATAAGGGCAAACAAATAAAATTTAAAGATCTGCTCAGTACTATAAAAAGGGATCCATTGGTGTTTTCTTACCTCGTTGTCGCTCTGGGTTTCAATTTCTTCACAGCACCCGTTTCTTTAGTTCTGATAAATTATCTTTACAATACCGTCGATGAACCCACTAAGTACTATGGCTTTATCATGGCGATTTCAACTCTTGGAGCAATAATAGGTTCTGGCATAGTAGCTACGTATTCTAAAAAACTGAAATATATTTCTTGTATCATTATCGGGTTACTTGGTGAAGCAGTAGCTGTTGCAGGAGTATATTTCATAATAGCATATTCTAACGAATATTATAATTGGATACTTACCTTGTTATTAGTCACGGGTATGTATATGATAATGGCTATTATGGGAGCAGTGCTGAATATAGGAGCTGATACATTGTTTCAAATGAGGATCCCAGAAGAAGTTCTAGGAAGTTTCAGGGGATTATTTGATAGTTTGGCCACTATTCCTATAGCATTATCATATATAGTTGTATCAACAATACTAGAGACGTGGGGATACACTATTATAACAGCATCACTAATGGGAATAGGATCCATAATAATAGCCTTACTATACATAATCGCATATTCTATATTAATAAAGAAATTAAATACATAGCAGGATGATTATGATGCAAAAGTCTCGTTTAAAACATTTACAGATATTACCAACATTATCGTGTAATATGAACTGTGATTACTGTTACATAAAATTTGCTCCTATGACACAAATTAATTATAAAATGAGTAATGATACAGTTGATCTGATAGTTGAATCTATACGCCAAAAAAAGCTTCAATTATCTGATAATGCTACAATTACATTTCTGGGTGGGGAAGTAACTCTTTGTCCAGAAATTATAGATAGATTTTTTATAAAGCTTCACGACAATCTAAAGAAGAATAAATATATTATCAATATCCAAACTAATGGTTTAGAAATAAGTTCCCTCATAGAGATATTACGAAAATTCAAAGATATTTTACCGCAAATAAACATAACGATTAGCATAGATGGTTTTGAAAAAATTCATGACTTTTATAGAAAGGACAAAAATGGCAACGGGACATTCAAGAGGATCCAAAAGAATTTAATAATGTTATTGAGATTATTGCATCCTAGCAAGATAACTATTCAGTCAACATTAACAAATAAAACAAAAAATATTCATAATTTTATAAAAACCTTTCACTCATATGGTATAACAAAATTTCAACTAGTACCTGTAATCACTCCTCCAAGTCTTAGTCATATGAGAATTAAACCAACGAATTACCTTGATGAATATATCAAAGTCATCGATTACTATTTTGAGTGCTTAAAAAAAGAAAATCCATTTACAGAAGATTTAATATCTCATTATTTATACAGAATATTGTCTTTAACTAATATCTTGACTAATCCAACTAATTTTCCTGAAAATATATGTCCTATAGGGGTTTCTGTTCTTGCAATCGATCCTAAAGGATATGTATATCCCTGTTCAATGTTTGTAGGTTTTAAAGACTATTGTCTCGGAAGGATTGATAATATAGATAAGACTAAAGTAGAAAATATAGTTCGGAAAGTAATACAGGGAAGAAGGAAATATTGTAGAAATTGTAAATTAATTAATATCTGTGATCATGGATGCGTAGCAAGAAACCTTATAGAAAAAAGTGATATAGCTATATTCCCTAAAGAATATTGTAGTATTAAAAGAAATATAATATTATATATTATCAAAAAGCTTTCTAGTATATTACCGAATCTCAATCCATATTTTCAACATATAGAAAAAGAATTAAGTTTACAGTATTTATGAATATAATTTTTAAATATCTTTGATAATCTAAGCAAATATTTTTTACCAAGCAGAGTTCTTTAGAAAATCTATAGCAACTATGTTGCTATAAATAACATCGTATTATATCCTTACAGCTTGACTACGAGAACGTATTCCATAATGTGTCGTTCAAAATTTACAATGGTCACGATGATTATACCGATTATCAATAAAAAATACTAATAATATAGATATTAACTCTCATATGAATTGACTGATTAATCTTATCATAACTACGAAGGACATTGATCTAGCCCTATAGTTTGAGCGTATCGAATAGCCTTAGAAGAATAATGGTCCCGGTTAATATATGCATATACTAGAAGTCCAAGAATTCTATCTACTAAATTTTCTTGTCGCACCGCTTCCCCTCATTAATATTATAGACCTATATAAGCTGTCAAAACTTCTTCTAACAGGGTATTAAATAATAATATACGGATTTGCGTCTAATAGGAGTGGGTAATTATATCAAGGGCTTTTTCTAGATCTATTTTTCCACCATACATTTGTATCGTTAATAGTAGTTTCACTGCCCATTCGCCGTGATGATCTCTTATTTGTGTTAAGAGTCTCTTGTCCAGTCCACGCATCGTGCCTGCAGGTGTTCGTGTTCTAATGTATTTCCACAGGTCCGGGCTGTAATAGACCATGCCTTTCTCCAGGTCTACGGATATTAGTCCTACTTCTATTAGCTCGTATAGCTTTTTCCAGCCTGGATGTCTGGTGTAGTCTTCATATTTGGTCTCCTTGTCTAGTACTAGCTTGTTCTTCTTGAGGGCTTTGATGAGCTCTGGTATTATTTTCTTGATGACTATTTCGCCGCACTGTATCACGGCCTGCTTGTAGAGGGGCTCGATAACGTTGACTAGGCCGGCTTCCCATAGTTGTCTTAGTTGTTGCTTGAGTCCTGGGCCTAGGCCTCTCCACGCGGCCTCAACGATCTTTTCATAATCCTTCTCGGACAAAGTACATACTACTGGCTGCTTATTGAACACCGTCTCCACTAGAACCCGTTTCAGCCCCGCCTTAACCTCTGCTATCTCCCGGTGTAACTTGGCTATTGAGCCAGCAACATCTACGTGGGCCTGGAAGAGATTCAATAAGTCCTCAACACTCATCTCATTCTTTCTCCTACGGATCCTCCTCTCAATTCTCAGCGGTCCATCACCGTCGACACCACCCTTTAGGTAGGCAACCAAGTCCCCGGCCGTGAACTGGCCGGCCCGGAACTGGAGGCTACCCCTCCACAAATCACAGTGCAGGTCGACACGTAGAACAGATAAATCAACAACCCCAACCTCTACACCAAGAACCCCGGAAAGCTCCCCAACCAAAGCCTCCAGAAACCCCTCAAGCTCCCCGGGACCACTAAAAGACCCAGAAACAATAACCTCACAACCACCACTATATCCACACAAAACCCTAACCCTACGACCCAAAACCTCAAACACAAACCCAAGCTTACCACCCATACCACTACCAACAACCCGAAAACCCCTCCTCGACAAACACACAAAACCACAATGCCCCGGAACATACAAAACCAAACCATTAACACCACAAGAACCATCCTCACCACTAACACCGCCAAACCCAGCCGCAGGCGGGGCCCCTCCCCCAGCCTCCCCGATCACATTTTGCCCGGTATCAGAACCCTTGCTGGCGTCGGGGGCTTTACTACTACATATTAATGGTAATAGTGAACAAATCCTATTGGAAACCCTGTAGAGTCCCCGCTTAATCCTCTCGACATAGCCTGTTCTACGGAGCCTCCACAGATACTTCTTAACAAGATGGGGATCCAGTTTCAGGTAGAAGGCTAGAGTAGAAGGAGTAAACACCCGGAGCCTAGCTGCAGCCTCCAGGATCCTGCGGGAGACCATGCCTAGGAGACTAGGTCTAGGATGCCTTGAGACACTACTTGAGACACCCGGACCAGGAGTCACATCAACTCCATGAGACAAAGGACTAGAAGTCACTTCAAGACCATGAGACACCCTAGCAGAAGTCTCTTCACAACATGAGACAACTCCATGAGACACCTGGTTGCTGGAGCACTTCTTCCTAGAGACAGGTAATAAGCCAGCAGCTGTCTCATTATAGGCTATATGAGACATTTGATTAGACCTAGACCTCTTCGGAACATAGACTCCCAGAGCGATAAGCTTCCTACGAACCCAATCCTTAGAGATATAGAGGTTAAACCTAGAGGAAACCATACGGGCTATCTTACGGAGACTAAACCCTTGACGGTAGAGCTCTACGGTATACAAGAGAACAGGATCCAGGGACTGGGCCAAAGCAATTACCCCTCGTGACGAGAGATGACTATGTAGGCGGAATCACTGTATTTCTTCACGAGTCCTAACCAGCGGGTAACTGGTATGTGCCAAGCCTTGATAATACCTCCACGCCTACGTAGCACAACAAGAACCAGCACACCGCGGAAAATGATTTTGACTAAACGCCTCCGAATCAATGCCTTAACCCTCAGGAAACACTTGTACGGCTACGTTTTCCGGGCAATATTCTCGAGTAAAGTGCTAGGCGTAGGCCTTCGCCCTCCTCTTAGCGAGCAGGTATTTCACCAGGTAGGCTTCAGGACCGAGTCTAGAAAGAACCCTCTCCACGATAGCCGGATCCTCCTTCTGGATCTCCTCAATAAGTCTCCGGGCCTCCTCGAGGGCCCGCTTATTCATTCCCCACAGCCTCTTCGAGGAGGGTCTTATGCTTGTTAATGATGGAGCGGGCTATGCGGAGGAGCCGATTAAACGTTGTTTCGCTGACGAGGGGTTTCAGCCCATCCAAGTCTCTATAGGAGAAAGTATAGCGGCCTCGGAGAAGCTCGTAGACGATATAGGATAGCAGGTATCTGCCGCGAATACTCCTATTAATAGCCAGAGGCTCGACTTCCCCGAGAACACCGATGATCCTGTCAAGGACCGGGCGTAGCCCCCTTTTCTCAAACCAGTCGAGAACCTCGATGCTCTTCCGAGAATACACAGTAAGCACAAACCTGCCCTGCCTAAGCAGCCTCTCCTCATCCACCATGTACCCCCGACTCGTAATAGACCTGGCGAGCCTGAGTAACCTGTAGTGTTTACGGAGCCTATGCTCAAGCCTCCTAAGCTCCCTATCGGCCCGGTAACCGTAGCGTCTAAGACGTTTACGCTACTCGATCCTAGCCCATTCCCTGGCCTCCTCCCCTACGTGAACCGGGCCGTAGTCGTAGATCCTGTCGACAACCTCCCCGGTATCCATGCATACTACTTCTCCACGCGTATAATCCCATATGAGCTGTCTACACTCATCCATAGCTATCACCCAGCTCCTCCACGCACTCCTCCAACAGCTCCCTCTCCAGCCTGCACTCCCTATCCCACTCGAGACTGTGGACCCAGCACTCCAGGAGAGAATCAATAAATCCCCTGCACCGAGCCCTGACAACACTGTAAGGCAACCCATACCTATCCGCAAGCTCCAAAACAAGATCCTCAACACGATGCACTAACACGGTTAATGGCTCGATATACATAAAAGAGATCACCTTGTTGAGCTCTGGGTTACTGTTTGAAGCTCTTTAGTAATTCTGTGAAGAACTTCAAGCCCCTTCTTTGTAATGGAGTATTTTCCTTTAGAAACTTTAATTACGAATCCATGGATTATCAGCTCCTTGATATTATAATATATTGTTCCGACTGAAAGACCCGTTATTGATAGTAGCTCACTCAGCGATTTTGGCCCATCGCTTAACGCATATAATATCTTGCCCTGTGAAGATAACATTTTAATTACTTTGACGTCCTGCATGTTTCTTACCTCACTTTTTAAACAGAGTGCTTAAGGAACTAGAAAAGAGAGAACACCTGCTGATTTCAGAAGCTATAGCCATAGCGGGCTCAACAGTATTCTATCAGAGATACCTTCCATATCTCGAAGAAAAAGGATATGTTGTAAGCGAGAAAAAAAGAGAAGGGAGAAGAACAATAAGACTAATCAAGCTCACTGAGAAGGGCAAAAAGCTTCTCGAGCTCCTTGAGGAAATTAATAAGCTTGACAGGGAGTGAGTATAGTGTAGGCTTCGATGAGTTAATGGTAGTGTTCGGGGATATTAGGTGCTTATAACGGATAGGGAGTTTCTTCGCAAACGGGATAGAGTTGTTCGTGATTTAATGAGATTATTTGATTCTTTAGGTATTGATAAGGGGTTCTTGAATGAACTTTATAGTTGTAAGAGGGTTTCAGAGTTCAAGGATTGTTTAACGAAAGTGCTGAATAGTATAGATGCCCGAGGATTGATAGAGGATAGGGATTCATTTGCCAGTGATCTTAACAAGATTCTTACCAGGATACTGTTGAAGGCTGTCTTCATTAATGATAAATGGATTATATTCTACAGGGGACGTGGAAAAGGTAGCCGTGCCTATGGGAGAATACGTATAGTAGTAAGTGTTATAAGTGGGGGTATAGCGGGTTTCTTCTACCTAGGCCTCTTCCTCCTATTTTTAGAGGTATATGATTTTCCAGGATTCATAAAGTACTGTACGTGGATAGCATTCGCTTACAATTCTTTTTGGACCATAGGCTACTTTATCGGGCTAAGAGAATGGACTACGGGAAAATATAGTGTTAAACAATATATTGTAAACACCCTCTATATCCTAGCCCTCAACATTGTATTAGCGATGGTGTTTAGCCTTTTATACAGGGGAAATCCCTCATATCTCCTATATGCAGTAATATACCTGGGTTTAGCTATACTTCCATTTAAACCTAGACAAGAACGAGGAGAAGCCCCACCACCAATCTTCATACCAATACCTGTATAGCTTCGCTGGCTACCCCGTGGAAAGCTCTTCTACTAGCTTCTCTACTATATTATATTATTGACTATATCTATGAATTTTCTGAAGTCATGGTTTTTCTCGGTCTCCTGCTTTATTACCGCGAAATAATCGGCAATAGTTTTCACGTTTTTCTGGGAGAGCAGTTTATTTATTCTATTTATGGATTCCAGCACGTTTTCGGCTGTTAATTCCCGGTTCATAAGGGCTTTGTATATTTCTTGTTTTAGCATTCTCCTTGCGGCTGGATAGACCCTTCTATACATGTTTATGTCAACTGTGTAGCCGCGTTTTCCTCTATAACCTTTCAGAAACAGTTCTCTCCTTACCAGCTCACTCAGCAACTCCGAGGAGGCATTGACGAGAACATCCACAGATAACATTCTTTCATTAAGCCATTCCTCCACGATCTTTATTACCTGGTCGATTTTGCCGAAGAACTTCTCCCTAACACTCTCGAAGACCTCTTCATAGTAAGGACAGGATTCTTCGATAGCACGACATCTATCCATATACATTGAAAACAATGACTCGATATCTCTTCTAACATTGTCCCGATCCATGCCTTTTCTAAGATCATTCTCTATCCGGTTAAGGATGAAGTGGGCCAGTAAACACTTAGCTCCATGTATCCCGTAGTTCTTTACTATATAGCTGTACATGAGTGGGAACTCGTTCTTCTTAAACCCGAAATGAACCGGGGCCTTCTCCTCCAAATCCTGGTATGGGAGAACATCTTTAACCCGCGGAGGCTCTTCATCAATAACCCTATCTATAACCCTACACAGAACATCGTCTAATCCAAGGATCCTATAAACCTTGGAGTGAATCTCCCAGCCCGGCATAGGATATCAGCCTAATATTAGTTTATGAGGTCTTCTCCATAAAAAGGGTACATGGAGTATCTTGGAAGATAAGGTACTTGGGGATTATGATATGCCGAAAAACCTGTGGCTTCAGGCGACGGGTGGGCAGGGAACGCTTTTCTAGCTCTTTCTGGGCTACTTGTGTATTCCTAGCCTGGCTATTACTCCGGCTACGTGTTCTTGTTCTAGGGTATCAATTATATCGTCAATGATCTCAAGTGCTTCATCTATGCTTGGGGCTGTAGCTACCCGGTCTCGGATATACTTTATGATTGCTATGCATTCGGAGCATGGGTTGTTCACCCGGCTCCCACCTCCCCCGCGGTTGTTCCCCGCTAGGCTCTCGGTAGCCGTATTTAAAACACTGGGGCACCGGCAAAACTATTTGGGGATGAAAAGGATCTCCTGAGTACTTCAAGGCTCTGCTTTATAAGGATGAAAGTATTCAATACAGGGGTACAGCGTCATGCTTGTCTATGATAAATCCAGGGCCGAAGTAGTGGATGCGGAGACCGGCCTAGTGGTTGAGGATAGACTTATTGATCCGGGGCCCGAGTGGAGGAGCTACAGGCCGGAGAGCCGTAGATGCCACATAATGCACCGCCGGGAACCCGAGGAACTGAGGTTCTTCCGGGGCCTAGTACCCAGATACGTGTATGAGGACGCTGGCCATATTATGAGGAAGCTGAGGCTCGGAGGCCGTGCAGGGGCCCTAGCAGCCCTTATGTATTCCGCCAAGAGGTACGGCGTACCCCTACCAGCCGAGGTATTCTACTTCATCGATTATGAGAAGAGGAGCGTCTACAGGGTCTATAGGAGGATCGTGGAGGAGCTGGGGCCGCCCGGTAGGATGGAGGATGCGGCTGTAGCCCAGGTGGCCGGGCTGGCGGTTAGACTCGGCAAACCGCACCTAGCTCCATTAGTGGTTAAACTATATAGGAGGCTCAGGGAGAGGAACCAAGGCTATAGATCCACTACCCTAGCCGCCGTAGCCCTCGTCAAAGCCGGGCTCCCCGCCCGGGAAGTCTCCAAGTATCTTGGAGTAGCCCCCTCTACGCTCTCCAAGGCATTGAAACGGGTGGAGGCCTGAGACGTTGGAGCCCCGCGTAGAAATAGTAAACATCGTCGCAACGATCAAGCTAGAGCCGATGCCAGATCCTGGAGAAGTACTGGGGAAGATACCGGGCTCCAGGCCAGTTAAGAGGTTCCGGGGAGCAATGCTGAGGATCGGTAAAACCCCTGTGCTGTTCTACAAGAAGAAAATCATAGTAACCGGGGCGAAGAATACCGAGGAGCTCAGAGACACTATAAGGAAACTAGTAAGTGTGCTTCATAGGTACGGTATGGAAGCAAAGCCTAGGGGATACGAGATAGTCAATGTAACTGCTAAGGTGGATTTAGGTAGAAGGATAAACCTCGTAGAAGCCGCGGAGAGGCTTGGCGGCATCTATGACCCGGACTACAGGCCATACATGGTGGCAAGGATAAACGATACAGTGATAATGCTAT
The DNA here is from genome assembly GCA_027022365.1 of Desulfurococcales archaeon. Lineage (GTDB taxonomy): Archaea > Thermoproteota > Thermoprotei_A > Sulfolobales > Desulfurococcaceae > JAADCY01. Next base: position 98,095 of record JALVYU010000026.1, read on the forward strand.
CACACAACGGAAAACTAGTAATGCTGGGAGCAAAGTCCATTAAAAAATGCTATATGATTTCCGAACATGTTGTTAACAATATATTTCCGTAATACATTCTAGCCAGTAATATATTTGAGCCAAAGTGTGCTCTGCATTCTCAGACTAAGCACTGTTGCTGAAAATGTTCTATGAAATATATCCCATAAATTATCCGGAAACAGTAACTATAAGTGATAGAATATTACATGATTTATATAGAAAAAGATGGTGATGTTTTTAATGAGCTTCCATATAGTTTTATCTGAGGAGGAGACATTTAATAGACTAGTGAAGTATTTTGTAGGAAGGAGATTAAAGATACTATCTCTACATAAACCTTCACACATTAAAGTGGAAATCGGCAAATTGTTCTCACTATGGTTTGGAGAAGCGTTAGGGGTTGTGGATATCAATATTATGAAGCTGGGCAATCATAGTTTAGTCAATCTATACTTTAACTTTCTTAGGGAATATATCTCCGGATTAATATTGTCTATACTGCTATCGTTTATTCTCACTATATATGGACTACTCATAGACGCGCCCTGGGATGCTGTACTTCTTTTAGCGATTACTGTATTCGCAATAGTTATGCTCCTAGAGGGATACAATGTGGCCGTAACAAGGAAGAAGTTCGTAGAGGAGCTATCTTTATTCGTTCAATCAATAAACTCAAACAAGGTGAATATAAATGGCAGGCATGATTGATCGTGGAGAAAGAAAAGCTGGGGTACCAGTTGTAGCTCTCATTATTACACTAGTATTCATTGCCTTATTGACTATTCTTTCACCCAAAGTCGACATCTTTACCACATCATCAACGAATAACACCGGAGGAGCTTCCGCGGACCTTGAAAAGCTTATATTAAGCAAGGTCGACCCGTTAGCCGTCAGAGAATTCGCCGTTAAACTAACAACTGATCCTCTCAATGCTTTTCCTAATCTATGGAGTAAGTATACTTTAATAGATGAGGAAAGATTCCTCGAGAAAGGCTATTACTGGTATATAAAGATTAGATTGAGTACGCTCGAAGGAATAAATGGAAGTATAGAGTCAAATACACCAGTAGATTTCTATGTTGTTGATGAAGAAGACTTTCTACATTTCAAAGAAGGAGAATCATTCTATTACTACACAAAGCCTTCACGTATAAACATATACAGATCAAGCTTTGAGTGGAATGCACCACGTGATGGAACATATTATCTAATAGTATATGCAAAATATGGGAATGCAAGGGTAAAACTAAGAGTCGATACATTCACGAAACCCTTCCTAAGCGGGTTCCCATATAATATAGAAGACAGAGAAGCATGGTATATATGGATAATAAACGTATGGGTCGCAAAGAACATACACTACATCCCGGATCCAAATTTTGAACTAGTACAAGATCCTAAACAAACATTAAGGCTAAGAGCTGGAGACTGTGATGATGTAGCAGTACTAATGGCGTCTATGTATCAAGCAGTAGGGCTAAAAACCAAATTCGCAGAAGTAGATACAGATGGAGACGGAAAAATAGACCATATAACAGTCCTAGTGTACTACCATGGAACACCTAAAGAATTCCTAGACAGCGAAGAAACAATAGCATTCATGGCAGGACTAATATCAAGACTGCCAGATGAATACTCGGTAAGATACATAAAAGGCAATAACGGCATATGGATCATAGCTGACCCATTATTCTCGGAAAGCAACTACTGTGTAGGAATGATAGAACACGAACCATACAAAATAAAAAATATATTCCCATAAATAGCAATGTATGGGCTGGATCCTCGCGGTTTGATGATGAAGTGTTAATTGGAACGTATTTTAGCGTCGCTTAAATCATATTACACTATATATAATTACATAATGATGTTAATAATTATTATATGTTGTTCAGATGCTTAAACAGTTGTTGTAAATTACACTGTACATGGTACTTATACGGTGTCCGGTGCTTTATTCTCGCTTTATTTATCTATACAATTCCCCATGTAGTTTCGATACACTGGGGAGTACACTCCAGTTTGTACTTGTGTTTATACTCCAGTTTGTACTCTGGGAGCGAGACACGAGTGTATCGGTGTACTATGCGGAGCATGTCACTCTACGTTATCAATAAGTAACTATGGACTACGCTGGTGGATTGTTAATGGTGGCTGTATTGAAGGTTGTCCAGTGTATTCTCGGCTACCTGGCGGAGAAGGAGATAGCGATGCCCATACAGGTGGAGCGTGACCTGAAAATATCGAGGTACCTGGTGTTCGGCTCCCTGATAATCATGGAGGAGCTCGGCCTCGTCGAAGCGATTGCCAAGAGGGCTAACTGGAAGCTCTACAGGATAACCGATAAAGGCAGAGAATTATTGGAGAAGGGAAAAACAGTTATAGAGTTGGAGGCTACCGGCCGAGAACCCTCTTAACGGCATCTACAACGTTGTCGGGGATAGCCGCTTCAGCCCCGAAACCCCTAATGTAATCCAGGTATTTTTCACCCACCACGAACAGTATTCTAGCCCCGCTTTTCCCGGCCCTCTCAATGTATTTCCTTATCTTCCCGGGATCCCTGCTGGGACGGGTCTCCACCTCGATGAACAAGACATTACCAGTATCCCATGAATTGGCGTCTCGGTATGGTATGGCGATTACATCTGGGATCTCCCGGAGAGGCTCTTCGCCGGTATCGATCCATGTCCATACTCCGAGGTTAAGCCTCAGCTCCTCCACGATCCTCCTGATAGCTTCCTGGTGCTCGGGTCCTCCAGCCCTCTCACCGCTAAACACCATCTCTACAAGCCTCCTACCCTTATCCGTAAGTTTGTAGAGCCTAGGCCTCCTACCCCTACCACGGGTTCCTGCCTCATAGACCTCTACAAGGCCGAGCTCAGCCAGCCCGCGGAAAACGCCATACACAGAACTACCCGATATACCGAAGAACCCGGCAACACGCTTCTCCAAAACCTTAGTAGGCATATCGCCCTCATAGTACAACACATACAATACATAAGCCTCTATAGGCCTGACCGGGGGCTCTTTAACCTGGATAGTACCGGGCTCCTCCTTTTCTCCAGCCTCCTCGGCTACTTTAGCTTCGGCTTTCTCCTCTACCGGGGCCCCGTAGAGTTCCAGGCTCCTTGCTATCCTTTTACTGATCTCCGGGTCATCCTCAAACATAGATCCCTGGACATCAACGGGAATATATACTGTATTGAGGGTGAAGGGTCTAACAGGCTTACCGTGGACCTCGGTTTTAACCGCGAACCAGTAGAGAGGCAAATTGATCAAGTCTTTCTCGGAGAATATAGGCTCGTAGAGCTTGGCCAGTAGCTTAGCCGATTTAAGCCCAACCCTGAACGTTATAAAGGTTCTGCAGTTGCCTAGTATGGCGTCCAGTATCTCCCGCGGGTACTGCTCGGGATATTGAGTAGCCAGTGTAAGATATAGCTTGTACTTACGGGCCTCGGCAAGAATATCGATAAGGGTTGGAACGGTGAAGTTGTGGGCCTCGTCGATGTATAGGTAGTGTGGGATCCTCATCCTAGGAGCAACATCGATTCTGGACATGGCCGCCGAGAAAATCTTGCCGATGATCAATGTGCCGAGGAAGTGTGAAACCTCTTCGGTGAGCCTACCCTTACTGAGATTAATGACTATGAAAGCCCTCGAATCCATGAGCTTCCTGAAGTCAATAGTGGACCTTCTAGCAGAGAATATAGGGCGGAGTATCCTGGAGCCAACGAGCTTGCTTATCTTGTTCACAACGCTGATAATAGCGTCTTTTGGTAGGCGGGGCCATTCCTCCTCCCAGAACTTAGCCACCAGGGGATCCTCGACATTAGCTACGAGCTCGTTTCTCCTATCCTCGTCGACAAGCAGATAGTAGAGATCCAGGAGACTAGTAGACCCAGGCGGCTGCTCTAGGAGGGTGTTTACACAGTTCCTCAATATATGCTCCAGCCTAGGACCCCAGAAGTCCTTGAAAAGCTTCTGCAACGCAGAAATAAACGCCTCACCCACACGCTCCCTATCCCATTCATCACGATACTCGAGGAAGTTTATCCTCACGGTCTTGCCGAATACCTTAATCGTTGTGGGGTCTATGTAGACAAGCCTATCAACTCTATCCTCGGGTATCAGCTTAACGATTTCAAGGGCAAGGTCTCCATGCGGGTCCAGCAGGCTGAATCCCTCGCCGAGGTCTATGTGTTGCTTGATAAGGAACTTGAGCAACGTCGACTTGCCTGTGCCGGATTTACCGAAAACCGCTATGTGGAGGCGATCCACCTTATAGATCCCGTACTTCTTCTCCTTAAAGGATCCAAGGTACACTACCTCGTCTAGACGCTTAAGCTCCACTACCCTCTCACCATCGGGAAAATGATTACGGGAGACACGTAGTTGCAGGTTAATGGATAAGTGTGGTGTACCGACCCCTTACAAGCTAGTCATGGAGGCCTCCAAGGGATTACGGGTTAGTATTCTCCCGCAACTATGCTTAACCGTTCCACTCTATAACGTGGTGTATGAACCGTGTGGTCTTACCTCGAGATAATCCCTCACCCGGAGACCAGGATTGAACCCCTACAATTAGAGGATTTCATAGCGGCACTTTACGGTACAAGGGCTACCTGGGCATACATTATAGTATATGACGGCGGCCATCTAGGCTTCTACTACATAGTGCCTCGGCAACTAACGAATAGTACGGTTAAGAGCCTTGAGTCAAGGTTCAACAAGATCATTATAGAGGAATCCAAGCCCCCTAGATTGATCGATTATAAATATTATACGGAGCTTAGACTGCTCAAAAGCTTCTACTACCCATTATTCCACCTAACAAGACAGAAAGAGATAGAATCCAACCCCGTAGACGTGATTGCCTCAAGCATGCTCGGAGGGGAGAGCATGGTATTAATAATAGCTACGCCAGAGCCCCGCGGAGCAGGAGTAATAGCTGGATTCGTCTACGAGAAGAAAACAGGTAAACCAGCAAGCACTGGGAAAATAATACTAAAAGAAGCCCTAAGCCTAGGAGACGCATTCTTCGGCTCAACAAGCTCTACCACGTCAAAACAACAATACGTGTATAAGCCCGAGCTAACCGAGGAGGAGAAAAGAATCCTACGTGAAGCCCAGTACAAGATGCACCACCAACTATACGCAACGAGGATAATAGTCCTAGCAAAGGAGGAAGACCTAGTCTACGATATAGCCAGTAGCTTCAATCAATTCCCATTAAATGGTTTCACCTTTAAAGTAAAAGAGGTGAACGAGAAGATCCTCCGAGAGATAAAAGAGCTTAAACCAAGAAGACTGGGCCTGTTATTTAAGGATAAGAAAATACCGGTCCTGAGCCCTAGAGAACTAGCGGCATATGTGAACCTGCCTACGGCACTGGATACTTTGCCGGTGAAAACTGCTTCAATAATACTTAATCCCCCGCCTGAAATCCCGGAGGAAGCGGATTAAGCATTACATGCTCTTTCACTTGGCTTATTAGTGAATAGCATTACATTGATTTATCTAGGGGTATAGGTTGCCGGATTGGAATACTCATGTTAAATGGGCTAGTAGGCTCGGCATAGATAGGGAGATTGCAGAGTTTATCAATAAATTGATTGATGACCCTGAGGAAGTATTGAAGGATGACCCTACAGAGCTGGGTGAACTGTATAGGAGGGATCCGGAGGGCGTTAAAGCCGCCCTAATAGGACATGATTGGGGTAGGAAGGGTAAGGCTAGGCTTGACATTTTGAAGACTTACTGCCGTATACGGTTTGGGGAGAAGGGAGTAATGGCTACCGAACTACACCATGTCCTCGACTATTTAACACATATAAGAAGCCCGGAGAACCTGGCCAGAATAATTGTTAGCTCATCAATATTTCACGCGACAAGCGGTAAACCATTAAGCGAGAGGATGAAACTCGTAAAAGAATTCTACTGGAATAGAAGAAAATATTCTGAATCTCTGGAAAGGCTTACGGAAGAAATAGCGAAGCTGGACTATGAATCCTATAAGAACATAATAATCGAGCTCCTAAAGAATAAGGCACAAGAATGGGAGTTGCACAGAGAAGTCTATGACTTTGTGATCAATAACCTAGACGAGATACTGAAGGACATCGACAAGTATCTTGCAAAGAAAAGAAAACGAATAGCACGCTCACTATCGATTAACACACTAGACAAATGGACTGAAAAATTAACCGCTCTTCTCATAGGTATTATACAAGTCCTTATCCCAGTGTCTCTCGAACTGATAGCTCTCGTATCTTGTCCGTATTATTCGTGGTAGTCTTGGCAGGGCTGTTGCTCCGCGGTAAATGTATCTCCCCAGCTTGATTCCTGCTTTTACTCCATAGCCGGGGCCTAGACCCGTTGCCCCACTACCAGCGGCACTAGCTAGGATGTATCCCCTGAATACCCTCACGGCAGGGTAGACCGTGTACCCTAGTAGTGCTGAAGCGGCAAAGCTCGCGAAACCGCTGCGGCCGACGAACATTGGTGCTATGAGTGGTATTGTTAGGCTCGCGATAGCTATCATTACTTTGACGATTGCATCCTCGAGGCTTGAGCCCGGAATACCCATTGCTATTGCAGAGGCCACAGCGATCATTGAACCGGCTACGAGCTGAACCAGTGTTAGGGCTATCAGGGTCTCGATAAGCATAGCGGCTATCCTGTTTATCTTGGGGATGAGGCTTAGGACGAGGAGTATCGGGAGAATAGCCGCCAGGGTAGCTACCGCCAGTATCCTCACGGCCCCGGCTACGGCTACCACGAGTATGAAGAGGAGTATCAACGGGTCAATGATGATGGCCAGCCCGCCTATGCTCCCGAAGCCTATACCGAGATACCATGACAACGTATCGGGCGGGCATAGATAATACGTTATGGCTGACAACAAGTGGACGGAGTACTCGTAGAGAAGCATGGATAGGGGTATGAGTACGGCTATCCAGAGACTCTTCTTAACCATGAGCATGCCCTCGCCCTCCCTGATCAACCCGAAGCTCTCCAGCCCAATAGATAATGCACCGAGGACTATGGGCAGAGATAGAAGGACATAGGCTACGAGCTTAGTCTTCTCATACAACATCAGCATCTCCGGTACACGGACCTCGTACCAGGAAACATTCTTTACCGGGCCCCAATCCGCATACTCCGGAATAGGGTTCCCTGGGACAGGCTTAGACGGAGCCCTCAGCAACGGGCCGACGGCTCCCCAGAAAGCACTGTTAAGCTGGCCTGCGAGCCACTTGAAAGCGGATAGTATGGCCTCCTTAATCTTGTTGATGATGTCCTCGATAGGGTTCCCTGAGGGCTGAGACTCAAACCCGTACCCATAAACGCCTCCGGCGGGTCCAAGAACGATCAGCAGGGCTAAAAGGACCGCGAAACCCCTCATAATACGCCCCAAAAAGAAACAGCTTGGAGAAAGGATATAGTAACAGAACGGTAAAAAACCGTGTCAGTTCAGGCTATAAAGGAAAACATTTGAACCCGTAACAACGACTACTCTGTCAGGAAATCCATATTTTTCGGGAACATACAGCGTTATCTCCCTAACCATCCCCGGCTCCACGGTTACGGATACTGCCACGGAGTACCCCGGCACACCGAGCTTAACTATCCTGGCCTCCTCCCACCCGGCATTGTATATCCAGAGCTTGACAACATAGTGTCTATTCTCGTAAGCTACACTATAGTCCGCCAAGACGAGCCTGACAGTTTTAGCGTGTGCTTCAAGGCCTATAAGGGAGCCGATGCCCGAAAACCCTCTCGCCTTCGAGAAGAGTATAGGGTAGGCTAGAGCGAATCCAGCAATGGTTATCCCTATGAGAACGATTGCCGCCACAACGTTTGATACGGCCTTCAAGGCTCACCCTACTCCTCTCCTGCACATAATGTTGACGGACACAGTCTTCGTGTTGCCGTAGGGATCCGAGTAGGTTATCTTGACAACATATGTTTTCCCTACACCTATGTCCTGCTTGTCCAGGGTGAAGGTCCATGTATCACTGTATGTCTCGCCGGGAAGTATCTGCTTCCCCACGTTGATCGTGTACCTGGTCCCCCACTGCCCCTGGCTATCCGTCCCAATGATCTCTATCTTCGTTATGGTGGCGGGATCCGTGCCCGAGTTAGCCAGCTTAACGCTCACCATGTAGTCGTACTCGGTCTTCCACTGCCACCCCTGCTTAACCCTGCTGGTGCCCAGATAGTATAGCTCGACGCCGCTGACCGCTATGGCTGCTCCCTTAGGGTTGCTACTCTTTATCGTCGTGGTCATGTAGTAGCCCAGCAGCAATGCACCCGCTATAGCCACACCTATCAAGACCACGGCCGCTATGACGGGGCTTATAGCCTTCATCCTCTTCCTACCCATAGAGGGCACCCGGTACAAGATACGTGGTAAAAGACATAGTTACGTATCATGAATGCTCCGTAACTATTCCTCGCCACAACGCTCATAGCGGGAGAGAAGGTATGGCCAAGCTACTAGCACACCAGATCCTGGGACTAGCGGTAGCCTACTATGTCCTAAGACCAGGAGACCTCGTGCAGGCATTCATATATGGAGGCCTAGCCCTATTAGGCTCCGTGACTCCTGATCTGGACGGGTTGCGTAAACACCGGGCAACCCTCCACAACATATTCGCCCTCATCCTGGCCGGACTAACGATATATATGGTTCTTAATACTGTTGAAGCCCTGAACATGGCTCCGGTAAACCTGTATCCGGCCAGTTCAGCTGTAGCCTACATACTAGCCTATCTAAGCCACCTACTAGCCGATATACCGACTGGATCCGGAGTAGCAATTCTCTATCCACTATCTAATAAGAAGATCGGAATACTAGGCCTCAAATACGACAATATGGTGTACAACGGTTTACTGGTAGCCCTAGCTACTCTGCTCCTCTACTCGTTCTTCACCAATGCACTGACCCCTTATTATACTATAAGGGATTGGTTTATCCCCTGAACCAAGCATTCATGGTATGTACCCCAACGGCTACCGAGAAAAGCTTGAGGCCTAGTTGTTGAAGCAACTATGTATCCAGGATTCCTAGGTCATGAAAGGGGTGAAAAGATATGGGCTTGGTCGTGGTCAGGACCTCTCTAGACCTTGAAAAGCTGGCCAGGCGACTGAAAAAACTCGGGTACGAGGAGATAACGCCAGGAGACCTCGCAGAGCTCTTCGGCACAAACAGGATTTGGGCGGGGAAGATACTCGCCAGGATGGAGGAGCTCGGTCTGGTGGAGAGGCTGAACTCCCGTAAGGCCAGGCCGGCAAAGTACAGGATCATTGTAAACCAGTAACTATGCAGGAAGTAGCCCGGGAAGTATTAACGGTGCACGGGCTTGAGGCTGTGGGTAAAATTTAAGAAGATATCCCGGCTCATACCGCTGTGGCTGGCCACTGGTTTATCGGCGGTGGCCTACGCCCAGGGAGGGGAGGCCCCGCCCGAGGAACTCACGGAAATGGTCGACAAGATCCTGAGCCTGCTACAGTACATAGGGGTAGCAGTGCTTATAGGAGGAATGATCTATGCGGGGATTCAGCTCGCGGCGGCAGACACACCGGAGGAGCAGGCCCGGGCAAAGAAGAGGATAGCAGCAATACTCCTAGCAGGAGCCATAATGGCTTTAGCCAAGCCTATAGTGAGCTGGCTCACCGGATTGAATCCGCCCTAACTCCCTTTATTTTTCTCCGACTCTATAATTTACTTTTATGTCATTAGAGTAAACCATAATATATTCTCAGCAATATATCATATCAGGGGAGGGGAGTAGCCCTGAGAGAGCCTACGGGAGATGTTAAGGTTAAGAAGCTGGGGAGACAGCTTCTAATCAATATTCCTAGAGACGTAGTGGCTCATCTTGGCATGAAGCCGGGCTCCTTGGAAATAGTGTTGATGACCAGTGATAAGATTGTGCTTAGACGGGGCATGGGCCCGGTCAGGGTAGTGGATGTGGGGAGGGGGAAGCTGAGACTGTATATTGGTGAGGATAAAGCCCCCTTCAAAGAAGGAGAGCGGGTCCTGGTAACGGTCCAGGACGATAAGCTGGTGGTCAAGCGTATAGACTACTACGTCGTGAAGCCGACCAAAGGGCGGGGACAGTACAGGGTAAACATACCCTGGGAACTAGCAGAGAAAACCGGCCTGGATAAGTATCGATTAGTCAAAATATATAGTGATGGAAAAAGGGTAGTGCTGGAGCCTTTCGCCGAGATATAATAAATATTATGTGTTAAGGGCATAATATTTAAATAATATTATGTCCTAAACACATAATGGTTGAGAATATTGGAACAGTGGAGAAAATACTTGGAAGCCGCTAAGAGATTCTTAAGATCAGCCGAGAAAATCCTAGATGAATCACCAGAAGCAGTACCGCTATTAGCTCATAGAGCATTAGAACACATGATCATGGCTCTCTCATACTACTATACCCCAGAAGAAGCAAACTTACTCAACACCCACGGCCGTAGGAGGAGCTGGATAACACGAATGATCCACCAGGGAAAAATACCATACAGACTCCTATCAATATTCGATGAGCTAACGAGGATCTATAAGAGGAGCACATATTTATTAGAGAACGGAGAACTAGCAAGGAGATCCCTAGAACTCGCCAAAGAGGCTTTGGAGAATATAAAGGAATCATTAAAGGGCGGCACAGAATGAGTCTCCCCACCAACATATTGATAGGGATCCTCCGAGAGATAACCAAGGAAATAATCCGAGAATGCAGAAACGTATACCAGGTCATACTCTACGGTAGCTACGCCCGCGGAGATGCAGGTCCTAAGAGCGATGTAGACCTCCTAATAGTATCGGAGGACCCGAGAATATGCGAGGAAAAAACTATGAGAATAGGGGCTGAAAAAGGACTATCAATACTTCAACCAGTAGCTATCTCACCAGACGAACTAACTGAGCCCGAGAAGAAGAAACTATATCTTAATGCCCTACTAGAAGGCCTACTACTCTACCAGTCCCCAGCATCAGAACCAGTCAAGACAGCACCCCCAAAATACAAACCATACCTAATCATAAAATATAGAGCACCACCAGAACACCGGAGAAAACTCACTGGCACAACAGTCGTTCAAAGAGGCCACAAGATGAGAGCACGAGGACTCATAGAAAAAATGGGAGGAATAAGATTAGGGCCCGGAGTATTCATGATAGAATACACGAAATGGCCACCACTAGAACTAATCATGCAAAAACTAAGAGTAGAATACAAGATAAAACACATAATACTAGCCAAAACAGATTTCATATAAAAGTATATGATTTAAATGTGAAGCAAACGGCTTTTCCACGGATCACGAGTATGTAGCCATAGCTACAGCGTGGAAAGGCGGAGCACGAAGGGAAAACCGTGACTGGAGCAGGTTCACCTATGGGATAAGGATAGGAAGGCGCGGTAGAGACGCCCTATTCAGCAGAGCCTGGAGCTACGTCGAGCTAATCATTGAGGATAAGTACCGTATAAGCGTGGAGATAACGGATTCATTCTGGAGAAAATGCTCAGAGCTCAGGCACGAGTTCTTTAAACACTACTTCAGAGAAAAAGAATATAATCCATGGCCCAAAAGGAAACCCACCAAAATTCATGCTCGTACATGTAAGGGATAACGTGTTTAAGCTATACCCACTAGACTAGTATCAATGATCTCAATAGCTGGAAGATCACTACGCATTTTGGACACCGTTGATACGGAGATATAATGAAACATAGTTATATGTAATTCATTACCGTTGAACATAATTTGTTACTCGACAATAATACAGTATATAGAGGCTTCCAGAGGCGTAGAAGAATTGAAGACAAAATATCTCGAAGCATGATTGAATCAAAGCTTATCCAACTAGGTCTTGATAAGATAACATTTAAGAATACTAATCAATTTAAACGATCTAGAAATATCAGAGCAAAGATCTCAAAATTGAAGAAAGAACTCCGTCGGAAAGGCTTATCAAAAGAAGAAATTGAAAAACATGTTGAAGAGCTAAAAGATAAAGAGGAGGAAAAACTCCGGAGAAGAGTAGTCGGATTAATAGCTGATATAGTATACAAACTTATCCGTGGAGGAACAACCAGTAAGCGGCTTACAAGGATCCCTTATTATAAGAAATGGTATTTAGAGAAATACCTAGACTTCCTAATACACCAAGGCATGATTAAAGCCATATACAGAGGGCCGCGGCCCAAAGAATTCGAAGATGAGAGATGCAGAAGGGTGCGTTCTATACCTGGGGATCCTTGGGATAAAGACCCTTATAGAAGCGGAGAGCTGAAGATATGGCTCTTTTACACGACAGGTAATAAGACTCTTAGAGAGAAGAGACTGAAATGCTGGGCACCATATATAGTGATTGATTTCTCTCCGCTAATAGATAGAGTTTCCGGTGATAAATAGGTTTCAGAGAAAGCTTCTGATTATTTCTTCGGCTAGAGGCTGGATGGTGTAGAACGCTATAATAGATACTACTATGACTATAATTGCTCTTAGAGTATTTCTCACTGTAAAATCTATTGTTTTACTGGTAAGGACAGCTAGTGCTATGGAGGAGAGTAGCATAGACGATTTTATCTCGTTCAACAGATCGGATTCGATGCTTACCGAACCTATGGGAACTAGATCGGTGAGTTCACTGCTAACATTGACTCCCGAAGCGAAGCTGGTGCTCAGCCCTGTTACTAGTGAAACTGTTAATACCAGCATTACCGGGGTGGTGTAGGCTAGGAGCTGCAATACCTGACGGACACCGAGATCCCCTATAAACGGAAAGCTGAACAGTGGTTGCATCCACCAAGGTTCGTCATCAACTGCTGGAACTCTAACTTCTCTAGGCATTAACTATACCAATATAGGTGAGAACGCCAAGAGTATAGTAGCAGATCATAAATAAAGCGTTATAGCCGTCAACAGATCAATAATAATCTGTAAATTCCTGAGAGGCGAGAAAGCTTGAGGGGAGAGACCCGAACTAAAATATATGGTCCCGCGGGGGGGACTTGAACCCCCGACCACCCGGTATCTGCGAGCCACGCCGCCCCGCCTTCATCCAGGCCCGATCATTCACGGGCCGGTATGGCGGGTGGGGGGCTCGGCTTCCCCACTACAGCCGGGCGCTCTGCCGCTGAGCTACCGCGGGACCACCCATTACTGTTCTAGTCTTATGGTGGGATTTATATTTTTGTGGTCTATTCTATTGTATCGTGTTGGTGTCTATTATGGGGTCCATGATTTCGGAGAATATCGACCGTGTTTTGCCCCGTGATATTGAGGAAATAGATAATGCTTTATCCGTGAAGGATGAGGTTCGCGAGGAAACCATCAGGATTACTCGGGATATTCTCCGGCTCAGTACCGAGGCTGTCAGAATGATTCATCTTAGAAGGTATGATGATGCACGTAAGAATATTGAGGCGGCCTCGCACCTAGTGTCTACATTAAAGGATTTGCTGCGGGAACACCCGGATCTCTACTATAGCGGGCTCGTCTATAATAGTGTATCAGAATATGCTGAGGCGAGGATATCGTATAGCTTGATCGTCGAGAAGAACATGCCGAGCTACAAGGAGCTAGATATACACTATGTACCGTATCTGCAGGGACTCGGAGACGTGATTGGGGAGCTGAGGAGACACGTCATAATGCTCCTTAATGAAGCAAGAATAGATGAGGCCAACGAATACGTCAATGTTATGGAGACTATATACTTGTGGCTACGAAAGCTGAACTATCCCGACGCCCTAGTGCCTGGGCTAAGACACAAAGTAGACGTCGCTAGGAGGCTGATCGAGGACACACGAGTATTACTATTGAACACTAGGAATGCACTCAAAGTATCACAGACTATCGAGAAAATATTGGAGAACACAGGATAAAACATGATGAGAAGTGGTGCGGCGGCCGGGATTTGAACCCGGGATCTCCGGCGCTCAACGGCAAGGACTACTGCCTTGGCAGGCCGGCGTCCTAGTCCAGGCTAGACGACCGCCGCGTATCCAGTGTATCCATGATTGTTCCAGGGGATATAAAATTGTTTTCGGGGTATCCCTAGAAAAATCATTTGGCTTCGACTTTTTCCTCTCTTACTGCTTTTTCCGCTACTAGTTTCTTGGCCCTTCTCGCCAGTTCTCTGAGTATGTCGTTCTTTGTTATTATGCTCACAATGTCGCGTTCCTCGCTAAGGACTGGTATTCCGTTGAGGTTTGCTTCTTTCATCATGTCGATTGCCTTAGTTATCAGTGTATTCGGCGGTATATAGTTCTTGTACGGCACCATTACATCCATCGCTAGTAGTGGTGTTATCTTAACGTATCTTCCCTTCCTCGCTGCTCCTCTGACTAGTTTTCGTACCCAGATCAACCTCCTGCTCTTTACTCCCCTAACCGCGTCTTCGAACGCTACGAATGGCAGTCTATTAGCGGAAACTACTCCGACAACCTGTGACCCATCGTATACTGTAAGTGCATCGATGTAGAGCGCTTTCATCTTGTTGACAGTATGGTAGAGGCTGTGGAATGGATGTACAGAGGCTATCTTGCCTGGCAGGATAATGTTCTCTACGAGCAGGTCTCCCATTAGCTTCTTAGCAGCATCGATGACCTGGTCCTTGGTGATGAAGCCTACTATGTCACCCCGCTCATTGACGACAAACACAACCTCGGATTCGCTGTTCACCATATCCAACGCTATATCCTCGATAGGCGTGTCGGGCTTGACCCGGGGCACATTCTTAGACATTATATAGTCTATGAAGTACCTGTCCTTAGTCCTGCGCCTCCATAGAGGACCCTTAATTCCTAGGGCATAAAGCATGTTCCACTTGGTGACTACGCCAACGATCTCTCCATTCTCGTCAACAACGATAAGGTAGTCCGTGCGCCTCCTAAGCATCTCCTTCCTAGCATGTTCAACGGTGTCATTGATTGTGATCGCGGGGAGCTCGTCAACCATAATATCGGAGGCCTTGATCCCCGCCCTCTCAGCAATAGTCGGCTTCTCGACAAGCACCTGTGCAAGCATCTTTTCACGGGTGACATAGGAGAACCTCTCTTCTGTTGCGACAGGTATCGGCATGGGTGCCCGTACTGGTACTGGTGCTCTGCCTGGCTTTGCTCCCTCAAGGTATGCCTGTACCACGTCCTCATAGGTGAGTATACCGACTACATATCCACTCTTATCAACAACTGGTACTAGGGGCAGGTCTAGCCGGGCCATAGCCTCCGCTACAGGCTCGATGGGCATGTCGCTCGTGGCAACCATGACTCCTCTTAGCATTATCCGCTTAACCTTAGCTGGGCTCGTAATGTGTTGCTCACTCTCTCGGTGGAAATACCACCTACCAGTCCTCAAGAGCTCCTTATATGTGAGGATACCTTGCGGTATTGGCTCCTCCTTACTCCTAACTACAACAACGCCCTCCTGGCCATGAAATACTATTCTGCTCCAAACACGGTTGACGCGATCGTCGGGTAGCACTGTGTATTTATCAATATCTTTTACCTTCATGATTTCTCCAACACTCTTGGCTAGAGGCTTATAGCCAGTCTTAATCAAGTAGTTAAGCATATCATTATAGGTGACTACACCGACAAGCCTCTTCTTCTCGAGATCACTGACAATTGGAGCCCCTATGCTCTTAAATCTGCGGAGCTCATTAAACACCTCGCCCAGCATCATATTCTGGTCGAGGAGCGGGTGTTCTCGGATGGCATCACGTACACGAATAGTACCGTGGTGACTGGTAACCATCAACAACTCTATTGGTGTCAAGAACCCTATTACACGGTCCTCAATAGGATCAGATGTTACTGGTACTATGGTCTCCTCTACCCTTCTAGCTCTGCTTCTAACAACGGATACGGGTAGTCCTAGATCCCTCACTATTAGTCTTGGCTTCCTGGCAATCTCCCAGATCCTCATATTTAATCACCCATAGAATACTATGATACAGAGCACTTACACTGATCCAATATGGATTATCCCGTAGAGCCAATATAAAACTGTGGTTTAATAAAATAGAGAATTAATAATGTAAAACAGAAAGCCCTGGATAACCTATAAAAACTCCTCTCGATAATCCATTATGTCTGGATGCCGCCGTAGTATAGCCCGGCCAAGTATGCGGGCCTTTCGAGCAGAAAAATAATAGTACTGCGGAGAAAGCCCGTGACCCGGGTTCAAATCCCGGCGGCGGCACTCTGTTTCATTCTATCATTGGTGACTATTATATATGATCACTATTGCGCAGAATGGGTAAAAAATTATTTACCCGGATAACTAAATATTTACCAGTGATGCATTATGCCTATACCTCCAGACATAGCTGGATTATTCGATATAATCGTATGGGTACTCCTACTATTCTCGACAATCATCGTAGGTGTAATCGTGGCAGAACACCTATTAACAAGCCTGAGAAAAACGACGGTATCAACGAGCACCACCAATACCGATGGAAGAGATGAAATATTCAGGGAGCTCTTACAAAAGATACGCGACCTCAAACGAGAAATCAGATGGTTGAGAGAAGAATTAAGGGATTAAACCATAAAATAGGTGCTTCGTCCGCCATATAATTATTGTTCGATGAGGTCAGAGCCTATGGCCGATGAAGACAATAATATGGATAATTACATTTATTTATTCAAGGCACTATCAAATCCTATAAGGCTCAAGATCCTTGCTCTTTGCTCGCAGAAGCCCATGACCAGCAAAGAGCTACGTGTAGCCCTAGGTATATCTAAGCCTCTACTATTAGCACACCTAAAGATATTGATTAAAGCAGGCCTCATACAGTATGATATAGAGATAGATAGTGAGAGAGGGCTGATTAGGAAAAGATACCGTGCCGCAAAGATCAGGTTCTATATCGATAACGATGTTATCCAGAAGATCGTGGGTTTTAATAAGACAAATACATAGGCGTAAACAAGATATTATTTAATGGGTGTAGGTAATGTATAGGCTCCTATATCCTCTGCGAACATATCTCATAGTATCGGGTACGGGGGACGAAGTAAACATTATGGCGGCTGACTGGGTCACCGTGCTCTCGTTCAAGCCAGAAATAGTCGGCGTAGCTATATCACCTAGAAGATATACGCACAAGCTGATAACGAAGTACGGTGAATTCGTGATCAGTGTGTCGTCAGTCGATATGTTGAAAGACGTATGGATCGCTGGCACCGAGTCGGGGCCACAGAAACTGGGGAAAATGAATGTCACATTAACTCCGTCAAAAACAGTTAGTGTGCCCAGTATAAAGGAAGCCCTCGCCAATATCGAGTGTAAGGTAATAGATGCACGAGATTATGGTGATCACACGTTCTTTGCCGGGAAAATAACGGGTTATACATATGATCTGCAGGTTTTCAAGAATAACGAGCCGGATCCCGGCGCAGGATTCCTTGCACATATAGCTCGAAATAAATTCATAACATTTAAGGACGAAATAATAACTGTTTAACCCCTAAACAGGAAAACTATTTTTATTGAGAAGCCCTCTTCTCAGAATTTCCTCGACCAGATCCTTATCTTCACCTACGCTATCCCTTATATCGACACCGTCTCTGATAGTCTCAATATATTCCCAGGGAAATAGAACCCACTGGCTAGTCTCCTCGTAGTAGTAGTCCGGCGAAATAGTTCGCTGGGGCTTAACAAACAATGTGAGACTCCTTATTTCTTTAGCCTCATATCTTGACAGCTCCTCTATTACTAGCTGAAGAGTCCTACCACTTTCGACAACATCGTCCACTACAAGAACATTTAGCCCGGCTATCATATGTGTGGGCGGCAATGTCAGATGTGGTTTAGCCATCCTTGTCCCGACAGCTTTGTAGAACTTCACACCGATAAATCCGATCTCATCTACTTGCACCAGATCCGATAGTATTCTTGCAGGTATTAATCCTCCCTTAAGAACAGCAAAGATTATGTCGGGGATGAAGCCATCTCTGTACAGTCTTTTAGCCAACATTATTAGAGCTCTATGAAGCTCTTTCCAGGACATATATCTTATGGATATATTCTCGCTCGCCATATTCTACGTTATTCAAGTACGTGTTTTTAAACCATTATACTTCCTTGATCAGGGTAGAATTTAATAGATATGAACCAATAAAATCTTGGAGTGGGCACGTGGCAAAGACAAAATACGTGTTTATCACCGGAGGCGTTCTCTCAGGGCTGGGAAAAGGAATAGTCACAGCATCTACAGGTCTCCTGATAAAAAGCATGGGCTATAGCGTTACGGCAATCAAGATCGATCCTTATGTCAACGTCGATGCTGGCACCATGAATCCATTTATGCATGGCGAGGTCTTCGTAACAGAAGATGGTGGCGAGACCGACCTAGACCTAGGCCACTACGAGAGATTTCTAGGAATCAACCTAAGCAAGGAAAACAATATCACGACAGGACAAGTCTACCTATCAGTGATCACAAAGGAGAGAAAGGGCGAATATCTAGGCAAATGCGTACAAATAATACCTCACATCACCGATGAGATAAAAAACCGTATACGGAGAATCGCCAGGGATAATGAAGCCGACGTAGTTCTGGTAGAGATTGGTGGAACTGTCGGAGATATAGAAAGCCTTCCCTTCCTCGAGGCAATAAGACAGATGCGCATAGAAGAAGGCAGAAACAATACGGTCTCCATACACGTGGCACTAGCACCCATCCTATCCGTCACTGGAGAACAGAAGACAAAGCCTGTTCAACACAGCATACAAGAGCTGAGAAGAATAGGTATAATGCCAGACATAGTGGTTGTACGATCCCAGAGAGACCTGGAACCCGAGGCTCGAAGGAAAATAGTGTTATATTCTAATCTCCCAGTCGATGCCGTGTTCGGCGATCCTGATGTTGATACAATATATGAGGTACCATTACTGCTTCACTCAAAGGGCTACACCCGATACATTGCAAGACTACTAGATCTAGAATACAGAGAACCCGATATCTCCAAGTGGGAAGAGTTCGTTAACCGGGTCAAGAACACTGGTAAGAAAGTAAGGGTAGCAATGATAGGAAAATACACAAAGCTCCACGACAGCTACATAAGCATAATCGAGGCACTCCGACACTCAGGGGCATGGAACAACGTCGGCATAGAGCTCAAATGGTATGAGTCGACAGAGATAGAGAGAGGAATGATCAAACCCGAGAAAATAGTTGAAGAGACAGATGCCGCTATCATACTCCCAGGCTTCGGGAAAAGAGGTGCAGAGGGAAAAATACACGCGATCAAAACGCTTAGAGAAAACAATAAACCGGTACTAGGGATATGTTTTGGAATGCAGTTAATGGTTATAGAGATATTCAGGAATGTTATTGGCTGGGAGAAAGCAAATAGCACTGAGCTTAACCCCAATACTCCTTACCCGGTAGTGGATCTCCTGCCAAGCCAATACAATGTAAAACATCTCGGAGGATCAATGAGGCTCGGAGCACATCCAATTAGAATTGTTCGAGACACAATAGCGTATAAGATGTATAATAAAGAATTGATCTACGAACGCCATAGACATAGATACGAAGTAAACCCAAAGTATCTCGACAAACTAGAATCTGTGGGAGTACGTATTAGTGGATGGAGTATAGAGGAATACCCGGAATTCATAGAGATGAAACAGTATAAGACAATATTCTTCGGGAGCCAGCCTCATCCCGAGTTCAAGAGCAGACCATTAGAACCGTCCCCTGTGTACACGTATTTTGTAAAAATCATTAAAAGGCAGTGATGACTTTTCAAGAATAATTCTTGCGTTCGATCCATATAAGAACGCGGAGATCGGAGAATTTATTGCTAAGCTTGTTCGGGCCAAAAAGTATATTGAAGGTATAAAGGTAGGGCTATCATTCCTAATATGATAAGGGTTGCCGGGAGTTAGGGGTATTGTCGAAGAAGTATGTGACGTGTAACATATAGTGTTGGATACAAGCTAGCAGACATAGCACTCGTAATGATCCCCCATGTAGAGCCTTTCGGGATCAACCAGGGTTATCGATCTATCGCTGGCTACGATGATTAGAGAAAACTATCATCCAAAGAGATAACTGTCAAAATATACTCGCTCCGGCATAGGTGGTCAAGGCATTGAGCCAGGCTCCGCATTGAAGGCTAGTGCAGACTACGAGATCATAGGTGTTAGTGGTGTTGCGACTCTGAGGGCCGTTGTAGAATTCATACTTGCACGAGCTTGTTGACATAGCACATAGAAGGTGACATATATAATATTAAACGTGTAGATTAGAAATACTGGTTGCCCGATGACAGCCCGTCGGGTGTCGCCCGCATCGTCTGAGTGGTGACGAGTCCCTCGGCTAGGAGGGCTTAAGTATTAATTATCGGTAGCCTATTAATGATCCATAGTACATCGAAGGGATATAGAACAGATAGATCAGGAGTAACTATTCTTGATACAGCGATGAAGCCTCTATGTATAATATTATCTATGCGTTGTAGAAGAGAGGTTGTGTCAAGACATATACTTTCATGCATTAGCTTCTCAATTATCTTTGCCGCATAGTTGATTTGTCCTTTCTCTACTATCCTCGGATTGTCTACTAGTAAGTCGTAGTTTTGATTATTGAATTTTATCACGATCTTATCGTTTTTGGCCTTGATGCGTGTTTTTCTAGTTAGGCAGATCCTTCGGGTACGTGGTTTTTTGAAGCAGGCGGGTTTCTTAGGGTAGAGATCATTGTCTATGCGTATTTTCTGTGAAGGGATAATAGTCGGTCTATATTTACGCATGACTATGACTGTATCAGAGTGGGGTAGCATAGCTGAGGAGGCGCTCATTACTCCTACAATACTTATACCTTTATTCTTCATATCTGTGCATAGGCTTGTTAGGGGTGTTATAGGTTCTTCAATGATTATCTCATCCATGAACTT
The DNA here is from genome assembly GCA_027022365.1 of Desulfurococcales archaeon. GTDB lineage: Archaea > Thermoproteota > Thermoprotei_A > Sulfolobales > Desulfurococcaceae > JAADCY01. Next base: position 119,061 of record JALVYU010000026.1, read on the forward strand.
GTCCTTATATAGCAGATTTGTTGCTGCTGTGTCTTCGTCGAACAATACAATGTTCATGCCCGCCTCTATAGCCTCTGAAATACCTGCAGCCATACTTGTAGAGCCGCTTGCATTAAGCGTATGGAATTTCTGCGTGTCTATTTGTGAAGGCAGGTTATTGATGAAAACCGATATGTCTACGCCATTAATTATTCTACCGTCCTCAGCCTTAACATACACGGCTTCGGGCAATGTTACAACGTATTCTCGCCCATCACCGGGTATGTGGGGATAAATCCCTTCTATAATAGAATTGAGCAGCGTTGATTTGCCGTGAAAACCGCCACCAGTTATGACTGTTATCCCAGCCTTTATCGCTAGGCCCTTCAGAACCTTGCCGTCCGGAAGCTCTATCTCTTCTGAGCAAGGTTTATCCACTATAAATGGTATGGCGTTTGGTAAGGGCTTATCACTTCTACTGGTTTTTCTCGGAAGTATGCTTCCATTAGCAATAAATGATATAAACTCGTTTTCTCTCAGCCATTTCCTAATGAAGAAATAATCGTCATAGACCGTTACGTGCTTCTTGAGCTTTGCTCGGTATTTATTCGGAAAATCACCTATTTTGGAGAGTATTCCTACTAGGTATTCACGAAGCATCCTGGCGGCTATTCTACCTAGTACTCTCCTTCCTCTAGCAGGTAAGCCCACATATAGTCTAACCACAAGGCTTGAGCCGCGTGCTTCAGCACTAGATCTATATATGACGCATGGGCTGAGCCTGGGTATACCTATATAACCACTATTGCCTGTCCCCCGTTTGGCCGAGTATGTTCTTGAAGCTGAATGTATTATTCGTGAAACAAAATCTAAAATAGGCGTTCTTAGCTCCTTGATCTTATGTACCTTATATGGTATCTCAACCTCTAATACTGATGGAGGAGCATAAGGATCGCTCTGTATCTTCGTGAACGTAGCTATACAGCCGCTTATCGAGAACTTTATACTCGATAACCTCTTGTAACTCTTATAGCCTCTACCATCTATCCTATAGAGCATCTCGATTACTTCTGCCAGGGGCACTATCCCCAATTTGTACACCTACCAGTACTCAGTGAACATCCACATATTTGCTGGCGTAGGCTTATCCATTATAGATGGAACGGTTTTTCCCTCATCTATCCTTTTAAGCGCCTGTCTTAAGGGAACCGCGTCTAGAGCAATGGTCGTCGCCAGTGCAGCGAGACCCTGGTATTTTCCCCAGCGTCTTCGATAGATTTTCGGGGCGTCTCTATCGCTGACGCGATATACATGTGCAATTATTCTTTTGAGCCAACGATCAATCGGTGCTCTCCAATATTCTCTCCTCGCGAGGATCATGGCTAGAGACGCAGTGTATTCGCCGATCCCCTTAATTGATACCAGATCATAAAATTCGATCTCACTACTAGGCTTCCCTACGAATAGCTTGCCTACACGCATAATTGTTTCTGCACGATATCCTGTTTTAGCTTGGACAAGTAATTCGGGGTGCTTGAGAATATCATTGGGTGTAGGTGGAACTAGCAACTCCTTATTTTCTACAAGTATTCTTCGTCCATAAAGCTTGATTATCGACGCCAGCATTTTCCATCCTTGAAGAAAACTAGCGTTCTGTTGACAGACACCAATAACCGTTGCCCACCATAGATCTGATTGTCTGGGTCTCCATCCATAATATTTCTTAGCAAATTCGAAGAGAAGGGGATCTTTTAATGCTTTCTCGTAAAACTCCCTATAGCTGTTCCTGAGATCGAAAAATGAGACGATGATCCTTTCATCTATGTCGGCGCAGACGTTTTTTAAACTATAAACACACACCTCCACTTGATCCTTGTTGGTCTCCGCAACTAATACTGTATCACCTACCGCGAAACGCCCAGTTACCCCATCGTACTCCCACGGAAAACTGTATGCGCCAAGCACCAGTCTCCACGTTAGTTTCTCTGTAATCTTAAACGTTAAGCAGGGGACAACCAATCCATGCACCATACAAGAATCTGGCAAGGAAAAGATATTATTAGTGGCGCCGGGGGCGGGATTCGAACCCGCGCGCCCCCCGAGGGGGCAGTGGGTCTCTCAGCTCGGGAAAGCCGGAAAAGGTCTCGAGCCCACCCCCTTAGGCCGCTCGGGCACCCCGGCGTCTAGTCTAGAAATAAGTTTAGCGTGTCCCTTATTTATTTATATCAATTACAAGCTGGTGTTTTCCGTTATGAATATAAACACTAGTTGCAAAATTACTTTTACCTAGGATATGCGCGGGGGTGCCCGAGCTAGGCCAAAGGGGCCGGGTTGAGGACCCGGTGGCGTAGGCCTGCGTGGGTTCAAATCCCACCCCCCGCACCACAATTCTATGGCTTGGTGTTGATGGTTGCGTCACTTAATGGTGGAAATCAAGCAAAGGATTAGTAATTTTGACGAGTTCTCCGATAAGCTCCTCGAAAAGCTTAAGCCGAGGAGGTATTTAAAGACTAATGGTTTTGTTTCAACGCTTTTCCTCGTACTGGATGATTCTATTCTTCTTGTAAGCTATAATGGTGACAAAATCTACATAGATATCCATGCTTACGGCGATACTGACCCCGTTGAGCTGTTCTCTAAAATAGGAACGTTTGATAAGCGGCTGATAGTAGTACATTATATCGAGCGCTAATAGATCATTATTCCGGCTTTCCCACTGAAATTCATAATCATAATAGATACTACGCGTCCATCCTTTATCCTCACTATTATGTCTTCATCCTTACTTAGGAACTCCTCGTCCGCCTCTTCTATGTCGTATCCGAAGTTGATGTACAGTATGTCGTTCTGCTTATCGTACTCGATCCATATCTTGTCCAGGTCTTTGATCGAATACATTTTTGCCTCGGGTTTATTCTCAGAATGCTCGGACAATCTAGAGCACCTTTCCATGTGTTATCTCATTTTCTTGATTGGGGAATAATTGTTAGAGTGGTTATTTAAACATGTTTAAAAAACTCAGAATGGAGCAATAACGATGTCGGCAAAGTCCACTGGTAATGGGAGATTCCTAGATTTGTAGTACTCGTACTTTTCTTCGAGGAATTTGAGGAATCTTGGGCAATTATCATATCTACCGTCACGGTCGCATTTCTCGCCTAGCGCTATGAAGCACATACCTGTTTTCTTGTCATAGTACGGGCATATCTTGTGGTGGTGCTTGGCGCTTCTCAGCATACGCTGTATCCAGCGCTGTTTCTCACTCGTGTTTTTCTCGGATTTTTTCTCGAGGGCTTTCTGGAGCTCGTCGTCTGAAACATATGAGCCTGCACACATAGTTTATCGCCTCCTCCGATAAAATCGTAGAGATTATTGGCAACACTGTATTGCCTAATATAAGCTAGATGTATTCAAAAACTTATAAGAATATCTTATGGTATTTTTTCCCCATATTTCTCGAGTAGATCGTCAGGGATGCCCCTGTTCTTGATTATCTCCTTGTATGCGTAGAAGCTTTTCCTGGGCTTACGTTTGAATGTGGTATAATCGACTTCCACTAGGCCGAATCTTTTATCGTAACCTTTATCCCATTCGAAGTTGTCGAGAATACTCCAGTAGAAGTAGCCATTAACATCGACGCCCTCGCTCAATGCTTTATGTGTGTATTGTAGATGCCTTACAATCGATAATATTCTATCCTCATCGTTTTCCATAGCCACCCCGTTCTCCGTTATTATAATCTGTAAACCATACCTGTTCCACGTCTTCTTAAGGACTTCGTATAGCCCTCTGGGATAGATACAGTAGCCCATGAGTGTGCATTTGTCTGTCTGTATAGGCTCTACGTCGAGATGAAGTTTCAGTGGGTTCAGAGTATATTTCACCTTCATACCAGTGTAGTAGTTTAGCCCTATGAAGTCAAGTTTTGACTCCGGTATATCGTATTCCTTCCTTATTATCTTGAGTTTGCCGGAGAGTATCCCGTCGATGAAGCTCCAGTTAAACATTTGTTCAGCCTTCAGACAAGCTTGTACATCTTTTTCTTTATCACTATATGGCTCAAAGTAAATCATGTTCTTGGCTATGCTTACCTTGCCTATATCGTGTAGTATTTCATAGGCTCTCGCGTATGCGTAAGCCATATTAGCGGCTACTTGTTCTGCTATGAAGAGGTTTTTCTTCATAGGAGGCCAGTGCCCCTCGATATAGCTCTCCACCATATACACTATCGGCTCGTTAAAGACAAGCCAGTAATTAACGTCTGAGAATTCGTTGGCAATGGTCTCTACGTAGTTAATGAAGTAATCTATGTTCTCCCGTTTCTCCCAACCACCTAGTTTGTAGAACCAGATAGGATTAGTAAAGTGGTGGAGCGTTAACATAGGCTCTATTCCATGGTCTCTCAGTAGATCAACTATTTCCCTGTATCGGGATAAAGCCTCATAGTTAACGTAGTCTTTCTCTGGATAGATCCGGCTCCACTCTATCGAGAACCTATACATATCCACTCCAAGATCCGCCAGTAGCTCTATGTCTTCCTGGTATCTATTCCAATGATCGGTTGCTTTGCCGGATTTATATGGTAGTTTGCCCATTTCTTCGAAGAGCCACCAGTCAGAATATTTGTTGTCTCCTTCTATCTGATATGCTGAAGCGGAGACTCCAAATATGAAGCTCTCTGGAAATTTTAGCAAGAACTAGCACCTGTAATAACTATGTCTTAATGAAATAAATGGTTTTAGAACAACGTGCCAATAATACTAGGGCTGTGTAATCGTTGTTTAGTAGAGAAATAATTCTTCCCGTAATCCCCTAATATCTCGACGGCCTGTCTCGATGACTTTGACCCCGTTTTCCTCTATCTTGAACCGCGTCTCATCGTCTACGTCTGATATAAATATTAGCGAGGGATCATATTCGTCGAAAAGCTCCTCGAGAAAATCTATTCCCTTGTCAGAATATCTGTTATCTATGGTAGTAGATTCACCATTGTCTATGTTCAGCACGAGTATCTCTCTCGAATCCTTGAGGCCACCGACATTATCTCCTTTCTTAAGTATCAATACTATGTATCCCTTCAACTACGTATCACCTGTAGCTTGGTACTTCAATTAGTATTTTAAACGGTTAATATATTATCTTGAATGATGACCAAGAATGTACAGGATAGATATCAAAAGATGTAGAGAAATAGGTGTATTTCTTAAGTCTCTTCCCGAGATCCTTGAAATAATTGATTTGATCGAGGAACATGATAGGCAGTATATAGCTCTAAGAGAACTATCAAGGAAGATCCCAGCAAATATCGCTACCAATATGGTTATAGCTAATGCGCTCATAAGTTATTTCTTGACCGGTAAAGGCGAAGACTATTGGAGCGAATTCGCCAATTTCTTACTGGCCAAGAGATCATTGTTGTCGGAGAAGCTTAAATGCAGTGATCTATTAGCTCTTCATAGGGAATTCCTAGGTTTCTCTAGGTTCAATAAATTATCGTTACGCAACAAGTATGCTAGGTTAGAGAAGTACTATCGCTCAAACATATGTGTTAAGATAATGGTCGATCCGTTCCGGTATACCAATGATATAGCTAGGCTGGCCAGAGATTTAGCCAAGATTACTGGTTCAAGAGAAACCAGCAAGACAATAGTTTTTGCATCCAAGATGTACTGGTATATCTGTAGGGCTCTCGGAAGAAAGGTTTCCGGAGATATAGGCATGCCCATTGATAGGAGGAACGCATTCATATCCCTTAGCTCGGGACTCGTAAAAGGATGTAATTCCAGCATAGAAGAATGTGTCTCGGAACTAATATCTGTAAAATACTCAAAGCTACTTGTCAGAGCATGGGAGACTGTCAAACATCATTCAGGAATACCCCTTTATAGGCTCGATGCACTGACCTGGAATATAGCCCCTCATATCAGGTATGCTGAGAGCCCTACATCAGCAGTAGGCAGTTTCTGCCGATGCTTTCCTAGAATCTGTGGCAAGTATCCTGAGCAGATCAAAGCACTAATATGGGAGCTCGGCAGGCAAATACTTGGGGCCAGAACATAATAGTATGATGATACTATACGGTGTCCATGCATGGATGCGATTGATCTGTCCTCAGCAACAATGGTTGATGAAAAACATGAATATATAGTAGTGCTGCCTCTCGGAAGCACAGAGTATCATTTTAACAAGTTACCGTTTGGCGTCGATACTTTTATCGCTGATAAGTTAGCCAAACTACTGATACACAGTATTGACGGAGAACAGGATAAATACAAGGTGCTCCTTTTACCAGTACTTCCTTACGGTTCGTCGATAGAGTGGCTGGAATGGCCTGGAACAATATCAATAAAGCCCCAAACATATTACGAGCTTATATCAGATATTATCGAATCGCTGGAACAAAGACTCCGGATAAAAGGATATATCATTGTCAATGGGCACGGCGGAAACTATAGCATAGTCGAGAGATATGCACAGCGGTTTTGGAATAAGTATCATAAGCCCTTCATAGTCATCGACATATGGAGAGCAGCCGGCGATCTCGGCCTAAAATATTGTCATGCTTGCTGTACCGAGATAAAACTCTACAACGCATTAAACGATATAGCATCTGATGATAAATGCGTCGACAATCCGATAGAACACGGGGGTCTAAGGGGAAGGTATTCGCCATTATCCGCTGGAGCTGAGGGGTATGTTGAGCCGCATGATCTAGTTGAATATCTAAAACAATTGTTCGCGAAAGCAATTGAAATCATAACTGATTCTACGTATTCTTTAGATAATCATTAATATTCTTCAAATAGAATTTTTCAATGTAATACAGTTGTTACGAGGTAATATCAGGCCTTGGACTCTCACCTTGTCGAAAAAGGAATAGTGGTGGAGACAACCGTATCGATAGACCCGTTTAGACTGATGAGTAGGCGTGGCTACAAGTGGTTCGGCATAATACCTGTTAGAATAAAGAATGAGACAGTAAATCTGTGGACAACCGGTGTTATAGCTCAATGGTTCAGTAGAGGCGAGAAGGTAAAGATAATCATAAAGGATGAGCCTAAAAAGATAGGGAGCACATGGATCCTTGGTCCGCAGGATTACGTTCTCTATAGAATATATAACGGTGAAGAAGTACCTATCTGGCCTCCTTGGAGCAAGGATTACGTTCTCGAGAGAAAAGACCCTCTCAACACCAAGAAAGTCTACGAGTACCGGATAACTGCAAGGGAAGCCGTATCCGAAGAAGATTATATGGATATCGTGAACCTCGAGCAACACCACTATGCAAGCAAAGAAGAGATCGTAGCCATATGGAGGTGCCCCAGATGCGGCGAGTACATGGAGGCAAACATACAACCCAGATGTCCGCGGTGCAGAATACCGATGAAGCTTCAAGAAATACGTGGAAGTATACCTAGTAGCAGGTTCTTGGTCCTCGAGCTAAGATCAAGAAAGCCTTATGAGCCAAGAATAGTTGGTTACGTAAGAGTAGATACACCAATACCATTGATGAACAGGAGGCTTCCCGACGGCAGAATACAGAAGATGATTCGTGAAAAAGTATTTCCCAAAGACTGGTTCCACCCGACCTTCTGGCCCACAGCACTCAACGAGAGAATGAACATTATTTCACGATACAAGGACCTTAGAGAGCTGTACGGGAGCCGTAGGTTAGCGAGAGCCATAGTCGGCGAAGAAGTAAGCGAGAGAGCACTCAAGATCGCGAACTCTGCCGCTGCGAGAATAGCGAGAGTAGTTGTTCATCCAGACTATAGAGGCGACGGACTCGGCATACTTGCAGTGAAAGCAGCGATTGAGTGGATTAGGGCTAGAAGAATCCCGGAGATGAAGAAGAGGAAACACATTGTAGAGACAATAGCGATGATGGCAAAGTACAACCCGTTTTTCGAGAAGGCAGGATTCTACTACATGTGGGACACTGGGAGCGGTAGACCAGTACTAATGTATCCCCTGACCGAGGAGGCAAGAAAATACATAGAGAGATTCCTTGAGACAGACCCATATGCCAGAAAGCACGGGGGAAAACTATACAGGCCAAGATATAGTGGTGTAGATGTTTTAGCGGATAACATAGTATTGAGGGGGCTGGCCAAGATATATCGCAGCGTCCTGGATGTCTCGCGCTTGCCACCTAGCCTTAGAGAAGTCCTACTCGCATTCGGTGTTGAGAGGAGAATAGTTGAGAAATATGTCCTAAGAAATGTGGACATCGAGATCAAGCCACGAGAAGTAGTTGTAGTCGTAGGTGCCAGCGGGGCGGGCAAGACAACCTTGCTAAGAATGATCATAGGAGCCGCTAAACCCGAGCTTCGCACAAATGAGAATTATCGTCCAAGCCAAGGAGAAGTCAGAGTTCCGCCCAACACCAAGCTAGCATACCTCCTCCCCGGCGAGGCGGAACCCTCATTTGGTTCAGAGACATTGCTCGAACACATAACGATGAAGGTAGGAGATCCTGCAGAAGCCGTTGAAATACTGAATATGGTCGGCCTAAGCGACGCAGTATTCTACCGTGCCAAGTTCGTTGAGCTATCAACTGGTCAGAAAGAAAGAGCTAAACTAGCGAGCCTGCTGGCTGAAAAACCTAATCTTCTCATAATCGACGAGTTCGCTGCTCATCTAGACTCTCTAACGGCTCAGAGGGTTGCTAGAAAGCTCGGTAAACTAGCTAGGCAGGCCGGGATAACCCTTATCGTTGCGACTAACAGGCCCGACATTATTGAAGCACTGAATCCAGATAAGATCATATATGTAGGGTATGGGAGGGCACAACTAGGCTGATAAGCAATCTATGTAACCCTGTTTTACACCCTACTATACCGGGGAGTATCCTTGGAGAAAATATTAGTGTTAGCCTCATCCAGTCCTCGAAGGGCTGAACTACTTAGAAAATATGTTTCGAGGCTAGTCATATTAAAGCCGAAGATAGTTGAGAAAATATACGATGATCCCTACAAGACGGTCTTGATAAATTCACATGAGAAAGCCCTTAGCGTATTGTATGAAGCCCCTCCGAGAGCGGTGATCATTGGAGCCGATACAATTATATATTCAAAACAATACGGTATCATAGGAAAGCCTCGGAGTATGAACGAGGCAGCCGAGATACTATTGAAACTACGGGGGAAATGGCACTCCGTAATAACCGGCGTAACTATAATTGATGTTGATACCCTAGCAACAAGCAGTTTCACCACAGAAACCAGTGTTAAGCTAAGGGATTTCACGGAACAAGAACTACATGAGTATCTAGCAACAATGGAGCCCATGGGGAAAGCAGGCGCCTACGCGATACAGGGGATCGGTGCATTATTCGTTGAAATAATAGTTGGTGACTTCTACAACGTTGTTGGGCTACCTCTGTCCAGGCTCTACGTAGAGCTAAGGAAGTACGGTATAGACCTTCTGAACGAGTTCCTCAAGAAAAAAGTAGTTGGCTGATAATATTGTTCGAGTACTTCTACCTAAGACCCGATGCCTTAAGCGTGTGGGCTGACCCCGATGTCAGGGAGAGGCTATCATGGTACTACAGCGTTATGAAGAACGAAAAACCAGCTAAGTTCATCATAGCCCGTAGTCTAGAGATAGACCTAGACCCCTATGACCCTGAGATCACGGAGGAAGAGCTATGGAGAATACATGAGAAATACCGGGACACCTTCAGGAAGATATGGGTGGAAATTAGAGAAGGACATGTCGAATTAGAAAAACAGGATTCTTATCCAAAACATAGTTTTCTAGACCTAAAAATATCGTTAGCCAAAAGACTCTATAGTCCCTGCCGACTATGTGCGAGAAGATGCGGAGCCGAGAGAAATATGGGTCAGAAAGGAGTATGCGGTGTTAGCGGTCACTGCATTGTACACTCGTATTTCCACCACCTAGGCGAAGAAGCCCCACTTGTCCCAAGCGGCACAATATTCTATGGAGGATGCCCCCTAAAGTGTGTTTATTGCCAGAACTGGGATATCAGCCAGGTAGGTATAGAGGATGGAGCAAAGATAACGCCGTTCAGACTGGCTGAGATACAGAAAGAGTTGAGGCTGGGTGGGGCACGTAACATCAACCATGTCGGAGGAGATCCAATACCACACATACCATTTATTCTTGAGAGCTTAAAGTACTTGGACGTGAATGTTCCACAGCTATGGAATAGCAATATGTACATGACCAGGGAAGCGCTCACTCTGATCATTGATGTTATAGACATCTGGCTCCCCGATCTAAAGTACGGTAATAATAAATGTGCCGAGAAATACTCGCTCGTCAAGAACTACTGGGAGATTGTTACCCATAACATAAGGATAGCTCATGATAATGGCGACATGATAATAAGGCATCTAGTACTCCCTGGCCACATTAACTGCTGTACCGAGAAAATACTGAAATGGATCGCAGAGAACACGCCGAGAGCACTAGTCAATATCATGGATCAGTATAGGCCGGAATACCTTGTTAGAAAGTATCCGGAACGATATCCAGAAATAGCGAGACGTATAAAGAAAGAGGAACTCCTCGAAGCATATAGGTTGGCCGATGAGCTAGGAATAGTTTTTAGACCGGTATCCTGAATCCGCATAGATGTATGGTGAACAACGTGTCAGCCATGGAAAATGTTAGCGAGTACTGGTTCCTAGACCACTATAGAGTAATTGTGGCAAGGCTTGCCTCGGGAAAATATCTTTTGTCGGTGGATGTTTACAGGCGTAACTGGGTCTTTGAAGAACACGATCAAGTATGTATTAAGGACTACTGCCTCTTATATGCCGAGGTGGATCCCGGCAGATATGATCTCGCGGACAAGGGTGTCTCAAAAATAATAGTTACGGGTTTCAAATACGATGGTCGTAAGGAGACAATAAACGTACGCTATATAATGGATCAACAACCAACATACCCCTTGATAGAAAGACTGTTCTATCAGTCATGGCGGATTATTGGTTGTGGACAACCTGTGTCCGCATGGGAAACTAGATGTCCCGAGGAGAAGAACCGGGTATAACTTATTTTAATCACACATTGTATTATTAATTAGTTCAATCTTTACGATACGAGAAAGATAGTACTAGGTGTGAGTATTGGGGTTTAAGCCGAAGATAAAGGATAAGCGTTGGAGCATTGATAAAGAGAAGCAACTTTACGAGAAATGGATGGAGGAAAAACTCTACGAGTTCAAATTTGATCCAAAAGATAAGAGGCCAATAATAGCGGTTGATACCCCCCCGCCATACGCGAGCGGGAAATGGCATGTCGGGGGGACAGCTCATTATGCACAGATCGACATGATTGCAAGGTACTTTAGAATGAAGGGATATAACGTACTCGTGCCATTCTATGCGGACAGAAATGGTTTACCCGTAGAGGTACAGGTCGAGAAGGCATACGGTATAAACCCGCATGAAATATCACAGACCCCTGAAGGGAGAGAGCATTTCCTAAAACTATGCAAGGAATTTCTCGATAAGGCCGAAGACGAGATAGTTAAGGTGTGGAGGAAGATAGGTTGTAGCTTCGACTACTGGAGAAACGGCACGGATAGCCCAGAGTATAGGAGGATAACCCAGGCAACGTTCATCGAGCTATTCAATAAGGGCCTAATATACGAGGATGAAAGACCCGTCAACTGGTGTCCCCGATGCAGGACAACGCTGGCGGACGCGGAGCTAGAGCACAAGGATGTCGAGGGATACCTCTACTACATCAAGTTCAAGATAAAGGAGACTGGAGAAGAAGTAGTAGTCGCTACAACTAGGCCCGAAATGCTCCGAGCATGTAAAGCCCTCGTCTATAACCCCGAGGATGAAAGGTATAAGAGGCTTAAGGGTCTTCACGCGATAAACCCTGCTTATGGACACGAAATGATTATCACTGAGTATCCAGAAGTAGATCCTTCATTTGGCACAGGCCTTGTAATGGTATGTAGTTATGGTGACCAGACAGATGTCAAGATGTTCCGGGACCTCTGCCTGGAGCCAACGATAATAATCGATAAAGACGGCAGGATGAGGGATATAACGGGGCCATTGGCCGGGCTAACAGTTGAGGAGGCCAGGAAGAAGATCGTCGAGATACTCGAGGAGAAGGGAGCCTTAGTCAAGAAGGAGAAGATCAAGCACAGCATCCCCATATGTTGGCGTTGCAAGACACCCATCCAAATAATACATACTAGGGAATGGTTCCTAAAACAACTAGACTTCAAAGACCAAATAAGAAGAATAGCTGAAGAGATAAGCTTCCACCCCGAAATGCATAGGAAAAAACTTCTAGACTGGATAGACAGTGTCTCAACTGACTGGCCCATAAGCAGGGACAGATACTACGCTACAGAGGTACCATTGTGGAGATGCCGTCGCTGTGGAGCCGTACTAGTGCCGGAGCCCGGCAAATACTATAGGCCGTGGATCGATGAGCCTCCATGGGATAAGTGTCCGAGATGTGGTGCACCCAAAGAAGAGCTTGAGGGAGAGAAAAAAGTATTTGATACATGGTTTGACTCAAGCATATCGGTTCTCTACGTAACCGGGTATAGGAGGAACGAGGAGTTATTCAAAAGAGCATTCAATAACACGCTCAGGCCTCAGGGACAAGACATTATCAGGACATGGCTATACTATAGCCTCCTAAGAGTATACCAGCTCACAGGAAAACCGGCATTTAAATGGGTAAGAATAACAGGTATGGGGCTGGACGAGAAAGGAGAAGCTATGCATAAGTCAAAGGGCAACATCATCGACCCAGAGCCCTACATAGAAAAGTATGGCGCCGACGCGTTCCGCTACTGGGCTGCAGCGGCCTCAAAGCTCGGATATGACTATAGGTTCTCCGAACAAATGCTTAGAACGGGCCTTCTTTTCGCCACCAAGCTATGGAATATAGCCAGATTCATATCGATGTTCCCGGAGCCGGACGATATTAGCGAGGATAAACTGGAGCCTATAGATAAGGCAACGATCGCCCTGCTGCATAGGGAGCTGAAGGAAATAGATAGAGCATACAGCGATCTAGACGTGTACGAACCAGTAACCCGGATATACCAGTATACATGGAACTACTTCGCCTCCAACTACATGGAACTCATTAAATCCAGGGCCTATAACCGGGATAACTCCTTCACGGAGTCAGAGCAAAAAGCCGCGTGGTACACCCTCCACTACGTGCTGAAGACGATATTAAGAGCACTCGCACCCATAATGCCCTTCGTAACAGATGCGATCTATAGGGAACTATACGGAAAGACAGTCCACCTCGAGCACTTCCCGGACCCCGAGGATAAATGGTTAGTAACGCCAGCTGATCTAGCGGAAATACTGGTTCAGGCAAACTCGGCTATATGGAGCTACAAGAAGAAAAACAACATTAGATTTAAGAAGGCATTGCCAGGAACACTGCTACTGCCCGAGAAAATGCGGCCACTCGAGAAAGACTTCATAAGACTTCACCATATAACAGATTACGTGTTCTATAAGGAGAACGAGAAGCCCGAGAAAGCAATAGAGATAGGGGCAGGCATATATCTAGTCCAGTCCTAGCCTTCTCCTAATACTCCAACCAACTCTTTTAACAAACGCCCTAAAATCAGGATATCCATAGTGGGGCTGAACACGTCCTCTTTTAACAGCTTCCAGTACATTCTCAACGCTGGGTTCATCAACATCTATCACAGTGTACGCTACACCAATATATTCGGGAATATGAGCGTCGCTAGAAGCTATGCCGGGGAGACCCAGTATTTTAGCGGCTTTTATGGCCTCTTTATTCGCGTTTGGAGGCGCTGACGCATTCCATACTTCGACCGCATCCCATCCACGAATGCTATAAAGGTTTTCGCCAACCCCATGTCTTATGATATCGAAGGGATGAGCCGGAACAACTAAGCAATTGTTTTCATGCGCCCGATCTATTAGTTCCAAAGCATTTCTAGGGGGATCAAATGCCTCGAGACAATATACCAGTATATCGCCCAGATCTGTTCTAACCTCGTTACCTATAATTACTAGGGGCGCGTCGGGTAGTTCCTTAGCATAACGGGAACCAATAATTGCACCCTGGAAACTATTATGGTCCGTAATACTGATGATCTCGATGCCTTTATTGATTGCTTCGAGAATAATATCCTTTGGCGTACAACGGCCATCACTGTACGTGCTATGTATGTGGAGATCCGCTTTGAGCCTCAAAGCTCTATCACCGGTGGGATGTATTGGTTAGTGTGATGGTTGATCGTGGTAGATGTAATATGTGTAAGCTATGCGTTGAATACTGTCCCGCACATGTATTTGTGATCATTGATGGAGAGCTCGTGGTTAAGCAGGAAAACTGTACAGAGTGCTATGCATGTATTCCTTTATGTCCCGAAAAAGCGATCAATATAATCGATGATGATCCCTAGTAGTAGGGTTTTAGCTCGCTTCCGCAGAATGGGCATTTATAGTGTACGTTTCTTGCATGAGCTGCACAGAAATATGCTTCTCGACCAGCTTTTAAGCACTTCGGACAGTAGTATACGTCCCCGGTATCAACCGCTTTGAAGAGGTCTAGATCTCTGTGGCAGATCACGCATTTGACGGTGGTCCATCCCTTATGTCCTGCCTTGTTGACGCCTTTTAGCAATCCGATCGTCATATTCTTTTCACCCAACATATAATACTATACTCGAACTGTAGGATAGGGGAATATTTCCCTAATAACATTTATCTCGGCGATGACAATGAAAATAGCTGCGACAGCAGATATCCATAGCCCTAAGTACTTGGCCCTGTTTATAAGATCACTTAGGAAACTTAAAGAAAAACCATCTCTCTTCATCCTAGCCGGGGATCTTGTCTACAAGAATAGAATCGAGATGCTGAAACCTGTTGTAGACGCCATACACAGGATGCTCGGAAACATAACAATTATCAGCGTATTTGGTAATGAGGAGTTCAGAGATCATGAAGAAGAATATGTGAAGAAATACCCTGAGATTACCTGGCTTAATGACAACTACACAGTGGTTCAAGCGGATGATTTAAAAATAGGATTCATAGGCACAAGAGGAGCGCTCGACAAGCCAACTACATGGCAGCTCAAAAACATACCTGGAATTAAGAGATACTACGACACATTGCCCGATAAGATAGCGGAGATAGCCTCAACCCTCAAGAACCGCGTAGACAGGGTGGTCCTCGTAAGCCATTATGGTGTAACTTATCGAAACCTAAAAGGAGAACCAAGACATGTATGGCCACACTTAGCCTCTACAAAATTCGAGAGGCTGATCGAGAAAGGATTGTTTGACATTGTTATCCATGGCCATGCACACAATGGATTGATCGAGAAAATAACTATTGGTGAAACACCGGTATACAATGTATCTCTCCCGGCGAGAAAAAAGATCGTAATGATAGATATAGATCAATATACCCCGCAAGGCCTAGAGAGATGGATATTTAGACGCTGAGCACAATGAAATAGTATGCTAGAACATGCTTGTCCACGGTGTTAGTTATTGGCAGGCATTCCGATCTGGCAGAGCGCTCCACATAGGAGACCAGTAGTCACGCTCACAATAATCGCTTTAAATTTCATAATATTCATACTCATGTATGTTGATCCATCCCTCCTCGTCAACGGTGCCAAAACCTATTTTGATGTACAACGTGCTCTGGCAATGGTGCCCCTAGATATAGTGATGGGGCGCCGCCTATGGACTATATTCACCGCAATGTTTCTTCACGCCAACCTTATCCACATTCTCGGTAACATGATATTCCTGTTTTTCTTCGGCGCTCCCGTAGAGAGCGTTATGGGTAAGAAGAGATACATCGTATTCTATTTTCTATGCGGTGTTCTAGCAGCATTTTTCCATATATTTAGTATCGCTATAACGCCCCAGGAAACACTGGCTGGCTCTTATTCAGGTATTAACCCCTGGATAGTGCCTACTCTGGGGGCCTCCGGCGCTATCAGCGGCGTTATGGGTGCTTACCTGGTATTCTATCCTAGATCGAAGATAACAATGGTTTACCCGATATGGTTTATACCATTGATATTCACGCTGCCGGCATGGGCTTATATAATCATGTGGTTCATATTCCAGTTGGTCATGGGAGTATATGTATTGATAGGATTTGCGTCCTCGGTAGCGTTTTGGGCTCATATAGGAGGATTCCTCTCAGGCATAGCTTTCGCCCCGTTCTTCATGGATCCAAGGATTAAAGCACAGATAAAGGTATTTAGGAGCCTAGAAAAGCACATAGGAGAACCCATGAGCGAACTATACTATGACGACTTCATCTACTAAGAGCCTCATGGTCTTAGCCCCTCATATATTGCGAGGCTCGTTATTATCGCCACCAACCCGATATACTCTCTGAACAAGCGTTTCTCCTTCCTAAGCCGTAAATCTATGTTGAACAGCATCTTGCTTCCTTCTCTAGAAGTCATCAGTCCATTGTTTCTCGCTTCCTCGACCATTTTTTCAGCCCAGCTTGGAAGTCTCTTTTCTATTAGATCCAAGTATGTGGCGACGACTGCGGATTCTGGATCGCTATACTTCCTATTATATTCAATTAGTCGTTTAACGTGGTCGAATAACTCAGTATATCTTGTGTCTAGCGACATGAAACCAGGCCATTTGCTCCCAAGAACTCTGAAGACGTCCTCAAGAGTCATGCCGCTCTCCAGCGCGTGCACATGGTCTATGCCCGACGTCCTGAGATGATCGACCATATCGTATCTATGAATGCTTCTAAGAGCATCTATGAACACCTTTATATCTCTCCAACCGGTGCCGTGGAGGAATATGTTCAGCGTTCTACGTATCTTCCCCGAATCCTTAACAATACTGTCTACGTCCGTGTATGCTAGCACGGAGGCATAGATTAGGTGGGGGACAATGATGTCTGGGAACACATGGTCGGGAATCCACCTATATGCTTCTCTCAGCGCTTTCCCTAATAGTGTTCCCCAGGAGGCGTGGGGGGCTGCTAGTTCTCCTCGCCTTATCTTCTCACCGATCATGCTTGCTTGGTCTAAGTAGTCGATCACTGATACAAGCGATGATACCAGATACCTTGCGTCCTTATCGAGGCTTAGCCTATGATAACATCCAGGCTTTATCGACGAGTAGACGGCGAGATGTACGCCCTCCATAAAGGATTTTACAATGAAGGTGTTCAAAGTTTTTAACACCCGCTCAAAGATTATAAGCTGTTAGGCGAATCATGATAGTTGCTGGTTGTTCTATATTGAGACACAGTGTTATAGGTATTATTGTTGCCGCTGTGTATTGGCTAGCCATATTTTCGTCGCTGTTAGTCCTAACTGATCATTTAACTGCTTTGTTTGAAAGCAGTATTGTTGTCGCAACTCTTTATTTTGGCTCCAAAATAGTGGTCAGATTATCTAGCCATATCTTCATTAATGTTGGGGGCTTCTTTGTGCCTATGATTATTTCCGCCGAAATGCTTGCCAGGACATATAATATTGTAGCATTATATCCGCAAGTGCTTGTTGTACCTGTTTTCATAAATATAGTCGTCGCATATCTTTCATCCTATGTCGTTGTAGGTCACGGCGTCATAGTGCGTTTTCTGCCGCCTATAATAGGTGTTTCGTCAGCTACAGCGCTTGTACTGTCCATGTATAATATCTCGCCATATTATTCACTGCCGCTATCAATAGTCGTGGGATACGTCTCGACCTTGCTTGGGGCAGATATTCTCGGTTATAGGAGTTCAAGAGAAAAGCTTGTCTTCGGCGGAGGAGGGTTTTATGACGCATTAGTAGTAATTCCTTTGTTCTCGCCCGGGATCTCGTATGGTCTCACTATTTTGAGCCTGCTCGTGATGAAGTAACACATGGATCAGGGTGAGAGCTCCTCTTCACGAGTATAAGCTGATCCGATGGTTTGCTATTCATCATCTCCTAGTCTTCTCTACTAGGTAGGAGATAATAGATTTAGCCGGATCGATCCCGGTTGCTTCTCTTAGGCCACGCCATAACGGGAAAGCATTTGCTTCTACCACATAGTGTTTCCCGGTATTCTTATCGATTATTATGTCGACGCCTGTATAGTCTAGGCCAAGAACCTCGGCTGTTTTGATCGCCGTCTCGAATTCATCGGGGTAGTCTTTCTCGGAAACCCTTACTCCTCGTGCACCCTGAGCTATATTTGTTTTCCAGCCACTACTTACAACTCTCTTCATTGCCCCTATGACTTTCCCCCCTACAATAAATATCCTCAGATCATAGCCTGGCTTCTCAATATATTCTTGGAGATAGCTTGGTAGACGCAGTGATAACAGGCTCCTCGATATATGATAGGCTAGATCAGGATCCGGTATAAGTGTGGAGCCCAGGCCTAGGCTCCCTATTAGGGGTTTAAATACGGCTTTACCATGTTTATCCACGAAATCCTTCGCAATATATGGGTTCTCGGTCATTATAGTTGTCGGGACAGGGATTCCGTTGAAGGCTAGTCTTAGTAGGCTACGCCACTTATCTCTCGTGTCAATGATCGCTCTCGAGGAATTGATTATACATATATTATGTTCCAATGCCTCGATAATGCCCAGCCTCTTAAAGAATAGCTCTAAGCTAGGCGTTAGTCCTAGGCTTCTTACCACTGCAGCGTCTACTTCTACATTGTTTCTTCTGCTGTAGACCCGTATTTCGCCCCTATCGATCTCGGCATCTAGCTCCTGTATCTTCATGTATACTGGTGTATGGCCAAGCCCGCTGGTCGCCCTTATGAGGTCTTGTGCGCTCCAAGGAGGCGTGGATCGGTAGTGGATAATGCCTATTTTCATAAGATGATGTACCTCAGATCCTTGATAACTTCGTCACAGTAAACAATATTATGATTGATACAACCGTCATTGTTACCGTGTAGAATGCGGATCCTAGTGCAGGATTGATTACCGTACCGGTGATCGCGCCAAGGGACATAGAGAGCAGTACGAATGTCAGGAGAGCAATACCTTCACGCTCGCTTCTGTGCTCCTTGGTATAGTATGCGTGGTAGAGTAGGGTTATCGCGGCTATTACTGTGCATGCTATAATTGTCTCGAGCTTAAACGTCATGGTGAGATACAGAAGATCAATATAGAGGATTATGAATGTTAGAATCAAGAATTTCCGGGAGTATGAAAGACGTTCGAGGATACCCATTAGTGCTCACTTCTCTTCCCAGTTATCCGTGTTCACCGTTTTCTGGCTATATATAATCCAATTATTGAGGCATAAATATTGGTTTCTAGAGGATCTGTGTTGAACACTATCTGGTGTATTTTCGCCCTCATAAGCCTTAATTTGAAGATCTTTTCCTTCATATAGTGTTCCTCGACGGTAGATGATATAATGAGAACATCGCCGGGGCCCGCGACGTATTCTAGGGGCTCATATCTTGATTTAATACCTCTACGTCTCAGCGCCTCTGAGATCAGGTATGCGGATGGCTCCAGTATCTTTGGTGACGTTACAATGATGTCCTCGGTACTGGCGACACTATCTATTACGTTGCTGTATTTTTCGATTAACTCTGCAGTCACTGGGTGGAATCCTTCCTTCATATGTGTATCCAGACGCTCATGTCTTCGTCCAAGCCCCTTATAGATCTTTATCCCTGTGTTGAACGCCGCTATCCCCATGGTGATGGAAGTTTCTATCTCATCTTGTAGGTCGACGTATATTTTATCGTACGGGGCCAACATATCCGCTAGTATGTCGTTCTGCGGCCTCGTTGATATCATTAATATTTTGTTGCCCATGAGTCTCGCTGCTTGTAATATGTTGAGCGTTATATTTGATCCCGGATCAGTGGTGAAGAAAACTATTGTTGAAGGCTCAGTATATGCTGCGACATAGTATGAGTAGCTCATTGCATCTAGAAGACGGACATCGTTTTCCGGCGTCATTGTCGATATTATCCAGTAGAGTATGTTGGCTGGAAGATATCCTAGGCGTGAATAAACAATGTATAATCTGCCTCTCGAGGACTCGAGATACTGATTAAGATTATTTGAGATCTTCTTCGCAATATCTTCTAGGGCTTGGACCCTATTCGCCAGCAGCCTTATATCACTGCGTTCTCCAGTGCTCTGCAACAGCTACAATACCTCTCGTCCGGGTTTTCGGGTATCTTCTCAATTATCTTCGGCAACAGTCTTTTAGCCTTCTCTGTATTCTCCCTCATCACCCTTAGCACCTCATCCGCCGTAACGGGTTTCTCTGCCCATACATCATAGTCTGTTATCATAGCAACGGTGGCGTAGCATAGCTCTGCCTCACATGCAAGGACGACCTCTGGGACGAGTGTCATACCTATTATGTCGGCTTGGAACACGTTCTTCCATATATTGCTCTCCGCCCTCGTGGAGAACCTTGGGCCCTCGATACAGATATATGTGCCTCTCTCATGGAGCCTTATTTCAGGGACGTCTTTAGCCGCCTCGATTATTATTCTCCTGAGATGCTCGCAGAACGGGTCAGCCATACTTACATGTGCGACCACTCCGCCCTCGAAGAACGTCATTGGCCTCGCTCCCTTGGTCATGTCTATAAATTGATCCGGCACTACGAAGTCTCCGGGCCTATAATCTTCCCTCAAGCTCCCGACGGCTGAGAATGATATAATCCATTTGGCGCCCAGTGCTTTGAGCGCCCATATATTCGCTCTATAATTGACGCGGTGGGGTGGTATTCGGTGTCCTCGGCCATGCCTTGGGAGGAACGCTATTTTCCGGCTCCTTAACCGCCCGATCACTATTTTGTCGCTGGGCTCACCGTACGGGGTGTATACTTTTATCTCGTCGATCTTCTCTAGCCCATCAATGCTGTAAAGCCCGCTACCACCAATAACGCCTATTTCGACCCGTGTTTTGGGCCTGATCAGCACTCTATCCTACCCCGCACGTATTAGGCGTTGAGCACGTATTTTCTCGTGGATTCATCGTATTTAATGAGGCCCTTCTCTTCAAGTATTCTTAGTGCATCGCGATAGTATCGTTCACCAACATCTATACCGTACCACTCCTTGAACCCGTTAATGATCTCCTGATAAGTCCACTCCTTCTTCCCTGACTCCTTGTATGTCTCGAGCATCATTCGTTTAATGAACTGGTATGTGTCCTCTAGCCTTGTCCATGGGTATTGGAACCAGATCCACTCCTTGACCTCGATGTAGTAGTAGTCTGGTTTAAACCTGGCTACAGAGCTGATCCACTGGAGAGCTGCTGTGCGTGTCTCTGCAGGATTCCAGTTCTCCTCTACGAACTTCTTGGCGAGGCTGAGAGTATCACCAGTGTCAACGATATCGTCAACAAGCAGGGCCTTCATACTACTGAGATCTATCTTGTACGGGAACTTGATGATAGCTCTCTCTTCTGCTTTAGCAGCCTCTGTCCAGTGCTGGCTCTGAATACTTAGTAGATTCTCAATATCAAGAAAATCACATATCAGCCTCGCCGGTACATAACCGCCGCGAGCAAGAGCCACAACAACATCGGGCTTATAGCCGGAAGAACGGATCTTATCTGCAAGACCCCAAGCCCAATCAACAATATCCTCCCAAGACACAAGCCTAACATTAACGCGAGGCATAAAGCCCATCACCATAACAATAAACAAGAAATATAAGATATAAGCTTTAACAAAAACCCAAAACCCATTAAAACCCCTCCAATAACTATCCCAATAATGGATGCGGGGGTGCCCGAGCTAGGTCAAAGGGGTCGGGCTTAGGACCCGATGGCGTAGGCCTGCGTGGGTTCAAATCCCACCCCCCGCACCACTCTCCTAGAGATTTTCCTCAAAGAAGCAGATAACAGCTTCTTCGACAATACACTTGGTTATTTATTCATCTCAACCTATCAACTTATTTCTCAAATTGAGGTCTCGGGGGAGCAGGAGAGGACTTTTCAGTTTTCTTGTTTGTAACATGTAGACACCCACGATCCTGTTTACCGATACATATCTTGTAATATTGATCTTTCAGTTCTATCTGTCTGTTTGTAACAAGTTCTTGATGCTGGAGCCGTTCACGCTACTACAGCTACCCTTCATGGTGATAGCAATGTATGCGAGCTACGCCGTGGATCCCGATACGCTTTCAGTTCTATCTGTTTGTAACCTGATAACACTTGTAAGCGTGAACGCACCCGCAACACTACGCCCACCACTCTTTCAGTTCTATCTGTTTGTAACTGAGCCAGCACCACTATCTGTGTTGGTGTTACGAATACATCCCAGATAATCTTTCAGTTCTATCTGTTTGTAACCGTTTTTGTTTGTTTATTTGGTTGTTTTAATATTTTATGTTTTGCTCTGGGTGCCTCCCCCAACGATCCACTGGCCCGATGAGAGCATCCATAAACTGGTTGGTATAGATCAGCGATAAAGTGTTAAGCATAGGCTAACACAGTGTAAGATTAAGTGTATTTTTTCTGATGCCGAACAATCTCATGTTAACCCTACTCAAAGATAAGTTCCGCTACTGATAATGATGATGATAAGAAAATACTGCTCGAAATAGAGTTCCCAGTCCTTTTAGAGAAGATTAAGATCCCTTTTGAGAGGCTGCCCGGGCTCCTTAAACTTTTAGGAGAAACAGGGGAAAACCCTGAGTTTTTAATGAAAGAGCCTGAAAACCCCGAGCCATATTAAAAGGAGATACCAGATATTAAGGTAGGCATCCAGCACTGGAGGGGCAGACACGTACGGCTTTATAGAGCACCAAGTAATCCCTGGATAGATATTGTTAGCAAGGTCTCAGGACTGGAGTTCAGCGGTGATGGTAAAAGGGTTTACTGCTCCAAGCATGGCTGGGTAAACTACATAGTTACCTCGGACGGACGCATACTATGTGGCTACGACTACCATACACTATTTGACCCCAACAAGCCAAAGACCTACCCACCAAGTGAGATAAAGAAAATGAAGAAGGAACTCCAAGAAACAATGAACGAGATAGAGGAGCTAAGAGATAAGGCTTCTATGTCTATCGAGTCGTCGCCTATGAGGGATATTAATGGTAGGGAGGAGGGTGTTGATGAAGAAGAGGGAGAAGACTATGAAGAGGAGTAATGGTGAAAGAGAAGGGAAAAAGAGGAAAATATACATTCCACGCTCAACAACATTCTATAAGGCTATTAGTGTCCTTAAGACACTTTTCCCTAAGGACGACTTCACGTATTGAAGCCTGAAGCATTCAACACTATCATTGAACACTTAAAGTGGGAGCTACGCTTGCACGGGTTTATTAGTTCGGCGGCTTCTCTATTCTATGATATAATAATGGATCATCCCCTAGTCGATGGGAATAAGAGATCGGCAGTATTGATGCTTAATGCCTATCTATTCAGGAACGGGTATAGTCTTAGGGGGATTGAGGAATTGTATGAATTAGCTATAAAGGTTGCTGAGAAGAAAATAGGTAAAAACAGGTGTATTGGAATGGCTAAGGAAAAGAGTCGTGGAAAGAAAATGACATGGGAAGAAGCAATTAGAGAAGCTGCTGAAAAAACCTACCCAATACTTGTAAAGCTGAGGGAATATGACCTAAAACATGAAAGGTGCTAGGGCCTCGTGCTCTGTAAAAATCTACCTAGTACCTTCACGTATTGTGGATAGTATTTATCGGCTGGGACGCTTAGTTTTAGGTAGTGTTAGGAGAGGATTTCCTAGGCAAGTACTCTAGGTAATTGTTAAGTAATTGATATATCACAAACAATGCTTTTTAAGCTGTGATCTTATCCGAACTCTATCTATCTCTTATGTATAGCACGGATATCTCTAGTTTCTATAGTCGCCGCCTGGCATGTCAGTCTACGATCATATGATAGTATATAATATATATAGTATATAATATGTATTGTCTACCTATATAGTTGGTGAGCCGGGTGTTTAGTTGTTGAACAAGTGGGTCATGGCTGGACTATTACTGGCCATTGTATTGCTACAGCAACTCTGCCCGGTTGTTCATGAGGGCATAGTCCCGGTATGTAATAACTTTATATCCGCGATAATCAAGCCCATGGGCTATTCATATACCATGGCGCATCTCAAATTGAGGTGCCCGGTAAAGAATGTTCTCCCCATCCCTCTACCACTATTTAATACACGGATTAACGGTACGTTATGTGCACATATAAATAATACCATGATACGAAGCATATCAACGTTCAGCTTAAAAATGATCCCTGCCAACACGCCGATGACGAAGGTGATCTGGGGAAAAGGATCCCTGAGGCTAAATACAACTATTAATAATTCTTCATTCGAGACAATTTATCTCGAGTATCACTATAGGGTCTACAACGTCTCAAGTATAATCTCTGGGACGGGATCGGGGATTGTAAGGATAAATATTAGTGATAACAAGTCGATTATAGACGCTATAATTAAAGCAAATAATGCAACTATGAGCTTTGTGGAAAATGCAATAGAGACTTTCATAGTAACACCGCTCCTAGGTAGACCATTAAGCCTCAGAGTGAGACATAATACAACACTATACTTGTTGAGAGTTGAGTATACAGGGATCCCCGCAATTATATGGGTCAATTTCACCGGCAACTACAATGCGGTTAGCTGGCAATATAATGGGCTCTCCTATCCATCTGCAAATGGAAGCTTCACCCTAAATTACAAGGTTAAGTATGCTATAGGCCTAGATAGGATCATTAATATGACCATGAATATGAGTGACAATATCTACAGACTATCTGACCTACTTCACCCTATCGAGACATACAACATTTTCCCAATAACATGGGAGGCTCAGCATATCGTAGAAATACTAGTTTCCAATTCTCTAGCCATATGTAATTCATCATCAATAGACTTAACCATAAGAACAATCAACGGAACCTATCTCTATACAGATATTAGAATACTATATCCACGGAGTAGAGTTGACGGGGGCAATGCAGCCCTACTCATAGGTCTAAGTATCAACGGCTACGGCGCCAACACGTACTTGAGGATCAGGAAGCAATCAGTATTGCTTGACAAGTACCTTGGCAGGAACAGGACATATACTGTTGATAAGCTTATAGGATCCCCGCTAATGCCACCTACGGATATTCATGATCTTATAAGCCCTGACAGCTACATGAAAATATATATTGGTGCGTCAGCCTCATTTATACTCCGCTATATCCTTGGGGGCAACTGTTTCAGGACACCAAACAAGAGATGGATAAACATTACTAGGGAGTGGATCGTCGTGAGGCCATTTCCAGACGCCATAAACACAGTCCTTGTCTATCTAACGTTAACAGGATTTACACCACTTTCTAACTATAGATTCTTATATGAAAACAATAGACACATACATGTAACAAGTCCGAACACTACAACATCTACAAGCTCCTCGACATATACTACTCCATGTACTACTAGGCACACACTCTCACCATCAACTCATAGGACGGGTAATTCCATGTACACACATATGGCCGGGTTTATCATATTTGTCACTATCTCATTAATAGCATACGCTATATTACATAAGAGAAGGGGGACATACAGCAACTAAAATGTTACTCGCCGACAAGATTGGTTTTCCTCTTGAGAGACCTAGTAGTAGGTCTGAAGTAAAGGTATCACTAGTGCCGGTTGTGTCTACGGCCTCGCTTACACTGAACGCTGGGAGCCCGATTCCCTGCACTTCTAGTTATCCCGTAGATCACTATTTCTAGCCACGCTTAACATCCATAATCTCGGGATCATCTTCCATTGACTTCTCGGCTACATCCTTATAGTTTTCGAGATCGGTTAGACCTCATCGCCTTGCGTCTGTTTACTAGGGACAATATCCACTTTTCTCAGGTGTGTCTGAGGATGACGTTGTCATTAGAGTTTGGATGAGACCAAGCCTATGGAGGAGCATGTGGTCGTGACGCCCGAGATCAGCATTCGTTCCCTAGGGCATCGCCTCGAGGGCTTCCCCAAAGACCAATAATCATCATCCTAGACTCTTATTTTCCTGTTTAGCTGTTATTTATTCTTCCTAGTAGATGCTCCGGTGTTATTGGTATGGACGAATATGTGTTGAGAAGCCTGTGTCGTGCACTAGGAAGTCTCTGTAGGAGTGTTGTCGATGCACTCTATACTCCTCCTAAGAGGCTCTACTTGAGGGTTAATACATTCTTGATTAAACGGGGCGAGCTTATTGATAGATTAAGGGAGAGGGGGATAAGGGCTTACCCGGATCCTTTCGTTGATGAAGCACTGTACATTGTTCTTGAAGGCCCCTTCAGAATCGAGGCGCTCCAGAAAAAGATAGTGGTTAACAGACACGCGGCAGAATCCATATTAATGGGGGCCAACACCTATGCCCCCGGCGTTGTCAGCTATGATCCTTTCAGGCGTGGAGACACTGTCACGATCATGGCTCCGAATATGAGGCCTGTCGCCATAGGTATCACTGTTATTGATTCCGGCCAGCTCAAGAAGATGAAGCACGGCCTTGTAGCCAGAACTATTAAGAGCGTGTACAGTGCGCCCCCGATAAGGGAGATGCCCGAGTACAGGACGGGTTATTTCTACCCACAGAGCCTCCCAGCCATGATGGTCTCTAAACTCATGGATCCCCGCCCCGGGCAACTCATAGTCGATATGAACTGCTCCCCGGGTGGCAAGACAAGCCATGTGGTGCAACTCACAAGGGGGAGTGCCAGAATACTTGGTTTCGATCGTAATCTGGGGAAGGTGGAACGAGTACGTGAAACCCTCACTAGGCTTAAACTATACCTGAACACAGTACTTGCCCCGGCTGATACGAGGTATATCGATGTAGACCTGCTGGGGGAGAATAGAGCCGATGCAGTACTTATTGATCCGCCGTGCACAGGACTCGGTGTTAGGCCGAAGATAGAGATAAGGACGAGAAAACCTGATCTCGTGAACAGTTATCTCTATCAGAGACAGTTCTTCAGGCCCGCGAAGAAGATTGTCAAGCCGGGAGGCAGGATAGTATACTCCACCTGCACACTCACATACGAGGAGAATGAGGGCAACATACTATATGCTGTTAAAGAACATGGACTGGAATGCGTTGATCTGGGAAGAATACCGTATGCGGAAAAACTCGTTTTCAGAGACTGTACAGCCTACAGGTTTGGGCCGCACATAGATGATATGCCGGGCTTTTTCATCTCGGTTCTTAGGAAGCCCTCTTCCTAATTATTGCCGAGCCGCATAGCGGGCATAGAGTCTCCTTGGGGCTTGAGGGCACGTAGCCGCAGACCGGACAGAAAGCACGATACTTCCTGGGCTTTTTGATCCCGGTGGTCCGGAGGGGCTTGAACCCTATTCCCATATGGTACAGGAGGTTCTGGAGACTATAGTCATCGGTTATAACTACTACTGCTCTACACTTCTTTCTGAGAGTGAGGGCTAGGGCAGCGACCACTATATCCGTACGCGATAATTTAGTTAGTTCGCCTACTTTTTTAGCAGTTCTCATAGCTTCATCTATGCTTGTCGATTCAGGCTCAACAACACTGATCCTGCCTATGTTAAGCCCTAGCTCTAGGGCTTCCCGGCTCT
Organism: Desulfurococcales archaeon; assembly: GCA_027022365.1. GTDB lineage: Archaea > Thermoproteota > Thermoprotei_A > Sulfolobales > Desulfurococcaceae > JAADCY01. The sequence goes on from JALVYU010000026.1 coordinate 146,595, forward strand.
CCCTATCCTTAACTTCATCGCACACCTCTGCCGGGACAAAGTAGTCCGCATTACCTATATTAGCTATTAAATGATACTTAGCTAGGAGAGCCCCTGTATCAAGCACTATACAGATCTTTTTATTGGACGAAAAAGAGCCTCCTCCTATCGAATACTTTCTTAGCCACATCTCTACGTCCACTCAGCCTTATTATTCTAAAACTACGGAAATCCATCTCGACGAGGAGCTCCGAGCCCTTACCCATGGATTCCATGTTTTCCCCATCAACGTATAGGTCGACGTGGCCGTGTATTCTAACAAGTAGCTTTGATAGTCTTGACACTATTATTGGTTTAATATTTAGTTCCATAGGATTTAGGGGAGCAACACTGATCCCGCTGACAGAATACTCCATTAGGCTGCCGCCCACAGACAAGTTATAGGCGGCAGAACCGGCAGGCGTCGAGATAATTATTCCATCTCCATAGAAGAAAAGATGAGATCTCATCCCGGGAGTCACTATTTCTAACTCGAACCTCAGTACTCTCCCGTGGTCAATGCTTATGAGAGCTGATTCGTTCAATGCATAGTAGCTAGCTCTAGGTGATAGGATGTGCAGCCTGTCGTAATCCTCGATCACGAAATCCCCGTTGATAACCCTGTCAATAACAGGCTCTATATCATCAGCTCCGATGTCCTCATAGAGAATTGTACGTCTACCACAAGGTATTGGTAGGATGAGCGGTGTATTCTCGGGATACACCCTCGATATTTTCAGGAGAGTACCATCACCACCAATCCCAACTATTAGGTCAACGTACTCCCTCGCCCCACGTATTATGTCGTCAACCCAGAACGTCTCGACATTAACACCCCTCGACATAAGGGCGCGACGCACAGTCCTTGCTAGCTCTATGCATTTCTCGCTCGGCCTGTAAACGATGTAGGCTTCCTTGAAATAACTATTCCTCTGCAACGCCGATCCGTACTCCGTCGGTAAGCATATCATGTCTATGATTAATTAGTAGCAGGCCTATAGTTAAACAATTACATGGAGAGATAATAAAAACTAGGATAGGGAGAGAAAACGGCTTGAAATGCATCGAGGTACCTAAGAAGTACGCGGAAAGAACGATAAAACTGCTTCGTGCACTGCATATTATGGATAATGAACATATTATTACTAGGAAGAATGACTATGTGTTGATTCCCGTTAAGAAGGAGCCTCCTGTGAATAGTGAGTTAAGCTCTATCCCTATGAAGTTAATAATATGTAATCCTCCTGCGAAAAAGAAGAAAGAAGTTAAGGTTCCAGCCCACGATATTGTAGGAGACATAGCAGTTGTAAGGGAGAATGTTCTCGAATACATGAGTATAGAAGAGATCGTGGAAGCACTCCGTACAACCTATCCGAGAATTAGGACGATATATCTTAAGAAAGGAACGGAGGGCGAGTTCAGGGTTGCAGAACTTGAGCTATTATGGGGTGTCGATGATCCTTTAACTATCCATAAAGAGTATGGCTTGAGACTAAAGGTTGATCTTAAGAGAGCATATTATAATCCACGATTATCCGAAGAGCATAAAAGGATCGCTGAGAACGCTGAGGACGGGGAAACCATATTCGATCTTTTCTCCGGAATAGGAGGATTTGCAATACATATTGCTTCACTACATAAAGCCACTGTTCTGATGAATGATCTGAACCCGTACGCGGTGAGACTAGGTGTCGAGAATATACTGCTTAACAAGAGGAGGATCAGGGGGACAATAATACCTCTCCACATGGACGCTATTCTTGCTCCCAAATACTTTAGGGCTGAGAGTTTTGATAGAGTTATAGCCAATATACCGCGTTCTAGCCATTTGTTCGAGGAGATCTACTGGTATTTACTTAGGAGCAAAGGCATACTTCACCTTTACTTCCTATCCAGTATTAGCGAGCGGGACGAATTCATAAAACGATATTTCGCACGCTGGAAATTAACCGGCATTAGGAAAGTCATTGATTATGCTCCCTACGTTTTTATATGGAGAGCGGATCTCGTCAAGCCCTAGGACGTATATATCCAAGACTAGCTCCTCTTCTTCTCTAAGCATATCAACGAGGACTCTATTGATATCCCTAGCAGCCTTGTTGGCTCTTATAGCTAGCGTTGCCGGCTCGACATAGGCGCTCTTCCTAACTACTATTCTGCGCTGGTCGCTTAACTGGAGCTTTGCTGACCCCTGCGCTAAAACTATGTCTTGCACATGACCGGCCCTCAATACTATGATTATGATAGCATCATCTCTCCTTATCGCATCCTTCACTCGGGGATCCAGATCGTCAGCGGACTTATCGGCATTCACACCTATAATACAGTCGCCTCTAGGAGTGAGATAGGGGTCCTTGGTTATCTCAAATGTCGTTCTATGCGTAGCTCTTATCATTGGATGGCCATACGCCCTAATAGTCTCATGGAGCACCAGCACTGTTCACCCATATTAGCATTATAGAGGGCTACTATATACTATATTCATGGTTGAGGGTTATGAACGAAAAACGGTTTGACGAAGAAAGAAGGCGTGTAGTCAAGTACTTGGAGAGCCTGGGATATATTAAGAGCGAGAAGGTCAAAAAAGCACTGCTCCGTGTACCTAGGGAAGAGTTTGTACCCGCGCCCTATAGAGATCTAGCCTACGTTGATCGCCCACTACCCATAGGGTACGGACAGACAATAAGCGCTATCCACATGGTCGCCATTATGACCGAGGCCCTGGATCCCCGGCCTGGAGACAAGGTGCTCGAGATAGGTACAGGGTCGGGTTATCAAGCAGCAGTATTGGCCGAGATAGTTTGTAGAGATGGATATGGACACGTGTATTCTATCGAGAGAATACCTGAGCTCGCCGAATACGCGCGCAGGAACCTTGAGAGAACAGGGTATAGTGATTGTGTCACTGTGATAACCGGGGATGGGTCACGCGGCTATCCCGAGGAGGCGCCCTATGATAGAATAATCGTGACGGCGGCCGCACCCGATGTACCAAAACCTCTGATTGAACAGCTAAAGGATGGTGGGCGGATGGTTATCCCTGTGGGTGATAGATGGATACAGAGACTCTACATTATTGATAAGAAGAATGGTAAAACCGTTATCAGGCGTTCGATCGAGTGCCTCTTCGTCCCGTTGATCGGCGAGTTTGGATGGAAATACTAGCGTTTGAACCAAGCCTCGAGACCCATTTGTCTGCCCTTGATATGCTCCCTGTACGCTTTCATTAGTCTCTGGACAGCGTTCTTCACTCGCTCCGGATTAAAATCGTGCTCCTCGACGAGTATCTCGTAGATCGCCTTCTCATCGGGCTCTCTCCATTCAAGCTTATAATCCGATGTAACGGGAGGGTTTAGGAAGTACTGCTTAATCTTTTCTGGCGGTACCGGGAATTCCGCCTTGTATAGTTTTATGATCTTTTCTATTGTTCCGTAGGCTTTTATAAGTTGCAACGCTTTCTTGGGCCCTATACCCTTTATTCCATCAGGGTTATAATCTGTTCCAAGCATTATCGCGATATCTATTAGTTGTTCACGAGTTATACCAAGTGCTTCCAGTAGTTTCTTAAGCTCTATTACCTCAGGCTTTATCTCGATGTAGACATTCTTCCTCGGAAGCTTCCTCCGACCAGTAATGGTCAGATTCCTTACAAGCCTAGGCGAACCGAACAATAAGCTATCATAGTCCTGCGATGCACTAGCCCACGCATCCCCTCTGCTCGCAATATATGCTGCCTGCGCCTCTCCTTCTGCTGGTGCTTGAACCCATGGTACACCCATTGCATCTAAGAGCTTCTTAGCATCAGCTACCATTTCATCCGTTAGTTTCGCAGCCATCATAGCGTATCGTCTGGCCGCCTCCAGGTCACCCTTTCTAATAGCCTCCTCATACTTCTTCGTCGCATCCTCCTTGATCTTCTTTCTCCTCTCTATCTCCTTGGCCTTCATCTCAGGTGGTTTGCCATCGAAAACATATGCAGGCTTGATCCCATGCTCCATGATGTTTATCGTCCTATAGAAAAGGCCGCTGAGATGACTTGTTATTCTACCCTGACTATCCATTAGCGGCGTCCCATCGGGCTGCCTAATCGCCGTTAGGAACTGGTAGAGAGCATTGTATCCGTCTATAACAATCACTTTACCCCGTAAAGCCCTTAAGTCCTCAATTATTATCTTAGCCTTGTCAGGGATCAAATCCCTAAGATTAACACCCATAAGGGAACACCTCCCTAGCTATCATTATTTTATTTATATCTATAGCAAAATAAGCAGTGAACATAATTCAAGAAAGAATCTTTATGATATTGGGTGATACTTTAATTATTAGATCCCTACCGACACGGGTGACAACAATAAATCCTCTCAGCTCGAGCTTCATTAATTCCTCGTAGAACTCTGATCTCGATACATCTACACCATGCTCTTTCTTCAGTGTTTCAAGCAGGTCTTTCTCGCTGACACCAGATGTATGGTTCAGTACTTCTTCTAGTATTAGTCTGAATAATGGCTGATTTCTCCATATCTCGGAGAACCGCGGCATGACTATCTACCCTGTTCTGCATCGTTATTGTAATTGGTCATGTATGGGTTATTGTTCCGAGTTATATAAGCATTAACAAGTAGAATAACTATGAGCGGAAGCTAGGAATAAACAGACGGCTTGAGATACTCTCTTGGAAGCCTCTGCCTTGCTCTCGTCGCCCATTCCTCGTATATCCTTACTATCTCCGGGGTTATCGATGGCTTTACCTTCTCCATCGCCTCTAGGAAGTGCCTCATATGTATCTGTGTGATATTTATGTCTTCCTTAAGCGCTCTCATGGCTGCTTCACGAACAAGTGCCTCTAGATCAGCACCGCTATAACCTTCAGTTCTCTGTGCAAGCTCGTAGAGGTCCACGTCGGGCGCCAAAGGCATGTTACGCGTATGTATCTTTAGTATTTCGAGCCTCGAGTTGACATCGGGTGGCGGCACATAGATGAGTTTATCGAATCTCCCTGGCCTCAGTAGGGCTGGGTCTAGTATATCGGGCCTATTGGTCGCCGCTATCACTACTACGTTCTCAAGACCGGATATCCCGTCCATTTCTGTTAGTAGCTGGCTAACTATTCTCTCGGTAACTCTTGTATCGGCAGCATATCCTCTAGCTGGCGCAATTGCATCGATCTCGTCGAAGAAGATCACTACGGGCGCGTACATTCTCGCCTTACGGAATATCTCCCTAACAGCCTTCTCTGATTCTCCTACCCATTTGCTTAGGATTTCGGGCCCTCTTACTGCTATGAAGTTGGCGCCGCTCTCGGTGGCGACAGCCTTAGCCAACAAAGTCTTACCAGTACCCGGGGGGCCATAGAGTAGTATACCCTTTGGAGGCCTTATGCCGAGGCGCTTGAACACCTCGGGATATTTCATGGGCCATTCAACAGCTTGTTTTAGCTCCTGTTTAGCCTCCTCTAGGCCTCCGATATCGTTCCAGGAGACCTCAGGGACTTCAACATAGATCTCTCTTAGGCCGCTCGGCACTATTTCTTTATATGCCGCCATGAAATCCTCCATTCTCACCTCCATTTTCTCGAGTACTTCCGGCGGTATCGTGTCGCTGTCCAGATCTATTTCGGGCAGGTATCTGCGTAGCGCGTTTAAGGCGGCCTCTCTTACGAGTGCAGCTATGTCGGCGCCAGTGTACCCATGTGTTATCTCGGCGAGCTTCTTCAAGTCAACATTGTCTGCCAGAGGCATTCCTCTGGTATGGATCTGTAGTATTTCTAGTCTTCCCTGCTTATCTGGCAGCGGTATCTCGATTTCACGGTCGAATCTGCCCGGTCTTCTCAGCGCGGGGTCAAGAGCGTTGGGTCTGTTAGTCGCCGCTATCACTATTACGTCTCCACGGCTCTCTAGACCATCCATAAGGGCTAGTAGCTGTGCTACTACCCTCCTTTCTACTTCGCCCATTACTTCATCTCTCTTCGGCGCAATTGCATCGATCTCGTCGATGAAGATTATCGCTGGAGCGTTCTTCTTTGCTTGCTCAAATATTTCTCTTAGCCTCTGCTCTGACTCACCATAGAACTTGCTCATTATCTCTGGTCCGTTTATCGCGATGAAGTAAGCCTCTGACTCATTAGCAACTGCTTTGGCAAGCAATGTCTTGCCCGTGCCCGGCGGGCCGTATAGGAGTATGCCTTTAGGCGGATCTATTCCTAAGCGCTTGAACAGCTCCGGATGCCTCAGTGGAAGTTCAACCATTTCGCGTATCTTCCTGATGATATGCTTCATGCCTCCGATATCCTCGTAAGTTACGCGCGGCACTTTGTAGGCATCCATGGGTTTTTCTAGAAGGACGACGTTAGTTGTTCTCTTGATTATGACAGGCCCCTTCGGCTTCGTGAAGACTACTTTGAGGGGCAGGCTCTGGCCAAGTATTGGTATCATGACAATATCTTCTTCCATAACAGGCCTGTCGAGGAGCTTGTTCTTTACATAATTAGCCAGCCTATGGTCTGCCGGGGCGAAGTACTTAGCGGGAGCTAGTTTTACAACGACAGCTGGTGGCACGTTTATTTTCTCGATAACCACCTTGTCACCGATCTTAACGCCGGCGTTCTGCCGGGTTATATTGTCGAGCCTGATAATGCCTAGTCCGCGGTCCTGAGGCCTCCCCTGTATTACCCTTACAACAGTCCTCCTTTTCCCCTCGACCGCTATTATGTCGCCGTTCTCTAGCCCCAGTTTCTCCATGACCTCCGGATCTATGCGTGCAATACCCTTACCCACGTCCTTAGGCTCTGCTTCTAGAACCCTCAATGTGATCTTGTTCTTATCCTTCTTGGAAGAGGCTGATATGTTCACCGACCCCCACACCTTAAACAGTGGTAAACACATATGAATTAGTGATAGGCATCATCCTACGGTTAGAGAATCGTATAATCCCCTTAAATACTATTGTTAACAAAAGAGTTCATGCTATTGTTACAGGAGGGATAAAAACCGTTACTCGCTAATCCTGTGTACGGCTTCTACCTCTACCTGGCTTACCCCCTCAACACCCATGACGGCTTTCTCCAGCGGCTCTGTGCCTCCTTCAGTCTCCTCGGGCATGAATACGTATAGCCTGAGAGCTTTCAGGCCGAACGCGATGGGCTCAATATCGTATCCCTTGATCTCGTAGCCCTTCGGTAAAGCCTCAGCGATCTTGTTCTTGAGCTCTTCTAGGTCAATATTTATATCTTCAGGTAGAACCTTTAGAAGTACGAGCACCTTAGCCATACATGTACACCTCTCCTAGTTATGGGCCCCTGAACCCGCAGTTGGGGCATACATATGGTACGGATAGCTTTCTACACTTCTTACATCTTCTTATAATTACCTGTCCACAGTTTGGGCAGATAAACGCTGTACCGTGCTCGTGGGGCGGGATTATTCGGTGACAACTACTGCATACTGGCGGCGAAGCAGCCTCCAGCAGCGATATGTTCTCCGTCTCCAAAGTGTATTTCGCACCCATTTCCAGTCACTCCCACAATGCACTTCTACTATGCTATCCGATAATCTTTTAGGGAGACTTAAAAAAGTATTCCAAACTACTCCCGAGTAATGTATTCTGAGCATTCGGTGATTAGGGATGATCGATGGTGATTATAAGCAGGTAATAGTCGTACGTACAGATATACGTATGAGTAAGGGCAAATTAGCAGTTCAAGTGGCGCATGCCTCCGTGATAGCAGCGTTCACAGCCTATAGAGAATATAGAAAATGGTTCGATAAATGGTGGTCTACTGGCCAGAAAAAAGTTGCGTTAAAAGGAGGTGATGAGAAAGAACTCTTAGCGATAGCTGACCAGGCCATACGCTCTGATCTACCAGTAGGTATAGTTAGGGATGCCGGCCTCACAGAGCTTCCCCCCGGGACTCTCACGGCAGTCGCGATCGGGCCTGCTCCAGCGGATAAAATAGACCGTATAACGGGGAGGCTAAAACTATTATGATTAGATCTAATAGGCTTATAGACCATATCACTGGGATCAAATACTATTTATTCAATAAGTATATTGATTATCCATTCAGACATACTGAAAAAACCTTCTACGTTGAAGAGATCGTTGACCTCAAGGGCCTAGGATTTACGGAAGAGAAAACAGACTACACGGTATTTTTGATGACTAAGAGGAATATCGAGACAATAAAAGCGATAGAGATCATTGCACGAGTGCTCGGCATACCTTCCTCGAACATATACTATCTCGGCCTAAAGGACAAGCATGCTACATCGAAACAATATATCTTCATAAAAACATCTATTCTAAGGAGAAAACCTCCCGAAAGCCTCCACAATGATATGATAGAGCTTCGACTCATCGGCTATGTTAGGCGCAAGCCTTCGAGAAAGTTTCTCTTAGGGAATAAATTCAAGATCGTTATTGAAAACAAAGACGTTGTTGAAGACTTGGAATCAATGATGAGAGAAATTAATTCCCGTGGTTTACCCAATTATTATGGCTACCAGAGATTCGGTGCAAGAAGGCCAAATTCACATATTCTCGGAAAATTTCTTCTCCTTAACCTATACGATCTCTTTACAGGAGAGCTCTTGAACACTATTTACTCTTATGAGGACGACAAGGAAATAGTTGCTAGGTGTACGAAAAGGTTTTCTGGAAAACGTTTTATCTATGAGGAATTATTTTCTTCAGTGTACAAGCTTTTCAAGACGAGTACATCAAGAAAGCGTATCCTAACATTATTACTGGAAGCATATCTATCATATCTGTTTAACGCACTACTGAATAAGATAATTGAGGAACATGGATGGAGCGCACTAAACAGAGTTTACCCGGTAGCGTCTTGTAGGGATTCCCAGAAATATTATGGTGAAATACTTGTTTCTGAGGACATACCATATGATCTCCTCAAGGGCATTCCATGCTGGTTTAGAACAGGGATCCTTATTCCAAAGAATGTATCAATCTATAATCTCGATGATAGGACTTTCCTCGAGTTCGAGCTAGGAGTAGGAGAGTATGCTTCAGTAGTTCTCAGAGAGATCTTTAAGAATAAATATATGTTATATTAGGACTCATATTACTCGAACCTTATCCTTACAGGACGCCCAAGGAGCTCTGACAATATTTCCTCCAGATATTTCCTCTTGCCAGCCAAAAATCTCTGGTCTTGTCTAGAGATCCTTATGACCGTCTGCTCCGATCCATCCGGTAGCCATAGAGTGTTTATGCCTAGGAGACTTGCAGGATAGATTAACTGCTCAACAATCCTCTTCTTCTCCGGAGAATAATTGACAACTCTGACCCTTGCTCTAAGCTTGCTTGACAACTTCTTGCTTAACCGTTCGAGTATCTCCATATTGTCTATTCCGCGTATCAGTATCACTATGAAGCTATCATACTTGTATGAGCGAACATATTCTCCTTGATCTCTTAGCTCCTTGATCTGCTCCTCGATCTCCATTAGTGATTTCATTATCGGTATTTCGTACTCCTTAACGATCCCCGTGTCTACTTTGCGCTGGCAGCTGGGACAGAGTATACCGCTACGTACACATATTCTATCGAGCGGGTACCTCAATGTTTCTTCCTCACCGTCCGCCCATTACTCTGTTTCATTCACAGTTAGGACTAGATAAGTCAGTAGAGTATATTAATGGTATCCCTAGGTATCCCTGCAAAGCATGCATGAAGGAAGAGGTGACATTTTGTCTCCTCGGTAACCGGCGCATCAATCATCCCGGCCCGGTCTCGAGGAGAAGGTACCTCATTGGAACATTGCACTAACAATGGATTGAAGGCCGGGAACCCCCGAGTCATCCCATGCCTGTTCGGCAGATGTCGCTCGGGGAGCGGGGGTCATTCTCCACTATTGTTCTCTTCTGATAAATATTTTTGACCCCAGTACAAATCCTCGTTATGATGAGGTGTTCCGGCGGAACTGAGCCCCGGCGATGATGTACTCTTCGCTGACCCGACGCTACTTGATCTTCAGACCGATACTGGCTAGCCTGTTCTTTATGAGTATTTGTTCTTCCCGCGGGAATAGCTTAATAGTCCTCTCAATCAGTTTTAGATCAATCTTTTTCAGCTTCTTTATATAATTGGAGAGTTTCTCTAAATCAATGCCCTGCCTGGCTTTCAGTACAAAATATTCTTCTTGCTTGATGAGCTTGACCTTGTATCCTTCAAGCTTAATACTTCTAGCAGATTCTAGTATCTCTAGAGGAATATTGAAATCCATGAAATTCTCATATATCTCAATTATGATCTCTTTATCGCCCACCGACGCTATGAACCTGGGCGTACCTATATCGGTAGTAGTATAGCCCCACCCCTCCTTCTCGGCTATTTCTCCATAGAACTCCTGCTCAATAAGGGGACTCGGCTCCAAGGCATATAAATCCACGTCTCCACGAAACGTCCGGGTTTTTAATGCCAATTGCACGACTGTATCTCCTATAATCACATAGTCTACACCGTGATCAATAAGTCTACCTAGGACAAACGCTAGTTCTTTCAAACCATAACCCATTACCCGTCACCCTCACGAGTCATGATAGTATTTCATCAATGCTAATTTAAAGTATAGGTGTCCCTTAGGGAGAAAACTATATAGAGACAACTACCTAGGAGAACAATTATTGGATGGGCCCGTAGCCTAGCCAGGATAGGGCGCCGGCCTCCTAAGCACATCTCGACTGCAGGGCCAGCCGGAGACCCGGGGTTCGAATCCCCGCGGGCCCGCATAACTCATTCTCCTACAACAGCTCAGATACATTGTTCCGCCTTCAGACCAGTCACGTATGCTCCAGCTATTACTGCGATAAACCATAATTCTAGGAACAAGTAGCCAAGGTATAGTGGCCCGATACTGGTTAGTATGAGCCATAGAACTCCTATAAAATACGCGATCAGGGTCACTACACCGTGAAAGATCCCGGCTCTCCTTATGCGTTGATCGTTACCACCTATTTTCATCCATCCAGTTGGTAGTGGCAACCAGTCGAAGAAGGCTGCTATGAGGAACAAGAATTTAATATTATAGATGACCGCTGTTATGAAGAATACACCTGCTATAGCTACGCATAGTAGTGTTTTTGACATGTTGGATATCAATATTTTCTTCATCTCCCACGAAACTTTTTTGTTTAAAAATAGGAAGAGATAGCCTAAAACTTTTTAGATATATTCATACCTAGGAGAACATCGTATGTATATCGTAGTATATCTGCCACGCCTTATTCCTAATTCGATTGCTAAAGCCTATGGCTTCATAGCCTATCGGTGTCCGTTCTTGAAGCACAGTACAACTGGCATAACTAGATGTTTCTTCGCACTTTATAGTCGGTGAGAGGCCGAGAGATTCAGCTTCCTTCAAGCTCAGCCCTACCCTGATTATATGTGCTCCACCGATATTCTCATAGATTGTTGGCACGATCCCTCTTGTCTCCTTCCTAGTCCCCGTAATGTTCCTCGCTATGATCCTAGCATAATGGGCGGCAATAAAGCCGAGGGGCCTATACACTTCTTTCCCGGTTATCAGGTCATGGCTTAATGAACAGTCTCCAGCGGCATAGATGCCGTCAATGCTCGTCATGCCGTTTCTCCGTATCCTTATCACTCCACGCAGCATCTCAATACCTGTTCCTTTAACTAGCTCGGTGTTCGGCCTTACACCCGTGGCAAACACAACTATGTCTACTGGCTCGATTTTCCCAGAGGCTTTTATTTCTCTAGCAGATTTATCGCCTACGATCTCCTCGACCCTTGACCTCGTACGTATCCTAATACCTTTGCTCATCAGGTATTTCTCCAGTTTAGTAGATAACGGGTGATCTATCACTCCCGGCAAAATATCTTCCATAAGCTCGTAGACAGTAACTCGTACGCCAAGCTTATTGAGTGCCGTTGCCGCTGAGAGACCAACTAGTCCCGCACCGATCACCGCCACTCTTGCTGTTCTAGGTATTCTAGATAATTTCTTCAAGTCCTCGAGATCATAGAATGTCATAACGTTTTTCAGCTCGGTCCCCTTTAATGGGGGTATGAACGGCTTCCCACCGGTGGCGATCACGAGGTTATCATATGTGATCTCACCGTTACGTCTTAGTACAACTGTCTTATTACCAATGTTGAGTCTCGTGGCTACATCTTGCAGGATTTTCACTCCTTTATCTAGGAGCATGTTGTATATCCCTATGTAGGCGTAATCGATCGATAATTTCTCGCCGAGGATTTCTGCAAGTCTATGTTTTGAGTAAGGCGGCCACTCCGCGGCAACCAGTACTATATTGCTTGGCTTATAACCATATTTTACTAGATAATATGCAGTATATAATCCCCCTATTCCTCCCCCTATAATAACTGTCTTCACGGCCCGCTCACCCTCTATTTATTATGTTTAGGTACTCGTACACTGTTCTTGTAGCGCCTCCTATACGCCTCATCTTCACCTGGTGTGCTGGCAAATACATTATGGCACCAGTGGGACAAACGCGAACACAGGCTGGATCCCCGCCGCAGAGATCACATTTGACCAGCTCACCGCCGTAGGATTCCCTGATCGCGCCGAAGGGGCAGACGGATATACATGCTTTACATGTGGTGCATTTCGACTGATCTAGTATAACGCGTCCGTTCTCAACATGGAGGGCATCGAATTCGCAGACATTGACACACGGTGCTGGTTCACAATGTCTACACACAGCTATATCTACGACTACTCCTTTCTCCACCACTATTGTTATCATGGCCTGTCTTTCATCGATTACACCGCTTCTGGCAAGAGAACAGGCAAACACACATCTCATGCACGCGTTACATTTTTCCAGATCTATATCGAGCACGTGCTTGACCAATACCGATCATCTCTCTCCCTTATACAAACAAACCCCTATGCTCCATCCTCCAACAATATCTAACTAGAGGGTTAATTAGAAGGGAAGAGAAAAAATAGTGTTAAGGTTAGATATTGAGCTTCTTCCTCTCCTCCCAGATCCTATACAGGGTCTTGACGGCCTCTTCGGCCTCCTTTACCCTATTGCCAGCAGGTACCTCAACGCCTTTCTCGAGAACCTCATAGACTATTCCAACAGACTTGCCTTTCTTCAGCTTTCTTACAACCTCGTATTCTGGACCGTAGAATATTGCTCCGTGCGGACATACTTTTACACATTCTGGGTCTCCGCCGCAGAGATCACATTTGATCGGCTCGGCTTTCACAGTCAATGATATGGCTCCGAACGGGCAGGCGTACACACACTCGCGGCAACCTATACACTTGTTATAATCTATAAGCCATGCACCAGCCTTCTCGTCAAAGTATATCGCGTTAGCGGGGCATGCACGTGCACATAATGCGTCGTTGCACTGCAGGCAGAATACTGGTGTTGATGCCTGTATCTCGGGCTTCGTGATAATCGTTATTCTTGACAGGTACGGGTTAACAACGCCGTAGTGTTTGATACTGCATGCTAGTTCGCATAGATGGCATCCAGTACATTTCTCATAATCTACGGCTAGGATATACCTATGGGCCATCACGATCACCTCCCACGCGGATACTTGTCCAGAGGCCATAGGGGTGGGCCATCCCATTCTGGGAACTCCTTGTTCTCGATCTCGTCGGCAACCCACTCGATCCCCAGGTTTCTCAGCGTCTCTCTCTTCGGCACCGCGGTCTCTACGTCACACCCTCTCCTTTTAAGATACTCGTCGACCATCTCCCAGTGCCTCTTTATCTCGGCCTGTACCTTCGGCGTATTGATTATTTCTGGCGGGAACGGCACTGCGTAGTGCTTCTTCTTGATGCCCTGCTTGACGTTGAACGCCATCTCGATCAGGTATATCCTGTCGGCAATCTCTACTAGCTTCTCCTCGGTGAACTCGTAGCCTGTGGCGGCTGTCAGTAGCTTGGCTAGCCCCTTGAATAACGGGTACTTCCATACTAGTGGTACGGCCTGTGGCCAAGAGTTGATTGAGCCCTTACACCTACCGATGCTGTCGGCGAGTGTACAGGCGCGTTCGCTGACGATCAACGCTCCTACAGGGTCTTTCCTATAGTCTGGGAGGCCGCCCTCAAGGAGCTTTAGGGGCAGCTCTGGATCCATGTTTCTGTCGTTCTCCCAGTATGCCCAGCTTCTTCCGCGCAGGTGGTCTGCTCCTCTCGTTGAGGTTGCATGTGCTAGTGTGAAGATGCCGTTGAGAAAGTCTACGTGGTACCATCCTCTGCTTAGTCCTTTGACATCATAACTGTATTTGAGCGCTTCTGGGCCTATGATCTTGGCGAAGTTCCTGTATCCTTCAGCCAGCTTGTTTCCGAAGCCCTCCCTGTATGCTATCATCTCTATGAGCTTGATCTGGGTCTCAGCATCGCCCCATTTCAGCGGTATTCCGCCGGTGTCCGTGTCTGTTATTATTCCTTTCTCGTAAAGGAACTTGGCCATTGCAAGGGTGTCTCCGAGCGTGATCACATCCATGCCGTACTCGTCGGCCATCTGCTCCATCTTCAGTATAGCCTCAGTATCGGTTATCGCGTTGTTTGCTCCGAGCGCGTAGATCGACTCATACTCGCTCGATACTCCGTACTCGTTCCACCTAGGAAGCTTATAGACGTCCTTGCACGATACTGGGCAGCTGAAACACTGTGTCCTGCCTACCTCGTACTTGGCGAGGTCAACGGGCCTTATGCCCTCGGGCAGTTCTTCGGGGCCCAGGTATTTCTCGAAGTATTTCCAGCCGGGATACCATGCTAGTAGTCCGTAATGGGTCCCTATCACACTGTATATTTTCTTTACGAACTCGTTTTTCTTGAACCATTCTTCGTCCTCCTTGGCCAGCTTGAAGAAGGTCTCGGGATCAGCGATCTCGACGCCCTTGGTTCCCCTCACTGCTATGGCTTTGAGGTTCTTAGAGCCCCAGACAGCGCCTGTTCCACGGGCTCCACTGTGGTACTTATCGATCATGGTGGTGGCGAATCTTACGAGGTGCTCGCCCGCCGGGCCTATGCCGGCCACAGCTATGTCGTCGCCATGGATGTCTCTCAGCGTGTCAACCATTTCGCTGACCTTTAATCCCCACAGATCACTTGCGTCCCTGATCTCCACCGTGTCGTCCTCGATCCAAATGTATTTAGGCTTGCTAGCTCTCCCGGTAATGACTATCTGGTCGTAGCCGGCATGCTTTAGGATCGCTGAGAACTCGCCGCCAGCACTGCCGTCGCCTAGTATTCCTGATAAAGGCGATAGACTGCTTATCTCGGTCCTGCTTGTCATCGATAAGGCTGTGCCAGCCAACGCACCGTTAGCTAGACACAACACGTTCTCCGGGCTCAGCGGGTCTATTCCCGGCTTAACCATCTTGAATAACCTGTAGGAGTTAAGGCCTCTCCCGCCAAGATACATCTTGGCCTCTGTCTCGCTGAGAGGCTGTACTACGACTTTTTCCCTGGTTAAGTCGACATAGATTACTCTGCCTCCCCAACCATACAATTAGATCACCAGGACATGTTGTTCAAATAGAAAATGTAGGGTCCACGACGGATAATAAGCATTCCCCAATATTCTATCACAGAGTGTTTACTCTTCATATAAGCAAAGCATTCCTTCCAACAAATAATATGTACAGCAAAAACAAACAAGATAGAATACTCTAATAAACACCGAGACAAAAACAAGATAAAATGAAGCAATGACGAAGGAGTCACGAGACTGAACAAATGATGACCGGGCTATCAAGCCGAGCAAAAACACAGAAATAGGCAACAATACTATCACAAAATACACGGACAACAGGGCCCGTAGCCTAGCCAGGACCAAGGCGCCGGCCTTCGGAGCCGGAGACCCCGGGTTCAAATCCCGGCGGGCCCGCCACTTATGAACTCACTATATAAGTCTTTCCTTTTTATCCAAGATAAGGCCGTAGCTTCTAGTTCAGATAAGAACTAAATTAGTTCCTAGCTTCATCGTTGATAACCTCGGCAGATAATCTTGACGATCTAGGGCGCAACTTTTAGCCAGGGAACTCTCTTAAAGTCTTCATCGAATGTTATGATAGTGTCTATGTTATTGTGTTTACATGTTAGGGCTATGATTGCGTCGCTTGGAAGGAGTTTTAGTTGGCTAGCTGTTTCTATCATGTCTTGGTATTCCACGTTTTCTACTAGGACTTCTACCTCAAGGTCTTCCAGTAACTTCCTTATACCATTAACTATGAACTCTGGATATCCCTTGTTCACTATTAGTTTTCTTAGGCTGTACGGCCCTTTAAGTTCCTCCATGGTCTTGTAGCATTTTCTTGTGGATATGTAGAGTAATTCGTTTATCACTGTTAGACTAGTATAGAACTTGTTTTCTTCGTAATCCTCTAGCAACTTTCGGGCTTTACGTGTGAGGTTTGTCTCAAATAATACATTATAAAATATATTCGTGTCTATGAAGACCTTATTCACTGAGCTTGAGCCTCCTCCTCATACTCCTTGAGCTCCTCTACAGAAGCCTTACCGAATAACCCAACATATTTGTCGAGTACTTCGCTCACTCTATGCTTACGTATGAAGACTACTAGCTCCTCTCCCTCCTGTAACTCTACCGGCTCCAACGGCTTTAATACTCCCTTCTCATATCGGACACGTATAGCCTTAGACAAGACCCTATCCACCACTTATAAGTAGTACTCCTCAAGGCAATTAGCCTTTCTAGTCTAGGCGTTTCCGGATCATCAGTAACAATATTTATGGGCGATAATCATTTTTGAAGTTTGTTTCCAGTTCATGGTTTCCTCTGGAAACTCCACTTATATTTCCCGGGTTTTCGGAGCGGAGATCCTGGCTCTAATCCCTGCGGGCCCGCCACTTATGAACTCACTATATAAGTCTTTCCTGACTGTTCCCGATAAGTTTTTATACCCTTGGGATTGTCCCATTTCTCCTCATGAGATTTGGGACACTTGCATTGTATCTTGGAGGAGTGGCAGGCAAAGGAAGTTCTCCAGCACCTCTATTGCCAGCACAAGAGTATTAGAGAGCTGGCTAGCCTGTTAAGTGTTAGTAAGAGTACTCCCCATAGATGATTGAAGGGGGAGCAGCCAATCCCAGCTCTGCTAAGGGTAAGGCTCTGCGAATTACTGCCAGAGGAAGAACTCTTACATATTCAGAGCTTCCAAAGTACCTCGAAGACTATTTCAGAAAATTTCCAGAAAGTGTGTTATAATCTATAATCATAGAAACATTACTAAAATACGCCATATTCTTACTATGATAATTGTGGTTTTGGGCTGGAAAACAGCCATAGACAAAGGTATTAACTATAAAGCATAAATGCTTCCAAATGAGATAATAGAATATCTATAAATATCTGTTTAGGTCATAAGGAATTAAGATGATCTTGGGGTATTTCCTACTGCTTCTACGTATATCTGCTTTTATAAATTACGTCTTGTATTAAAATTGTGCCATACAAAAGGATATGACCAATGAAGGGTCAATATCTTTTATAAGTTTCTCTCTATTGCTTCTTTTTTGGTTCTCTTTATCGTGTCATCAAAGCAAGTAATAGACTTTATTTAGTAGAGATATGCTAGAGATTGCCGGAGGTTAATTATAATGGATCTTGCTATATTAAGAAAGAATGTGGAGCTATGTTTCTCTTCTGCTATTAAGGATTCAGAAAAAAGAAAAGTGGCTGTTTCTCGAAGGGCAACTGGAAGTGCAAGTGGACTACCTTTTGAGCCTTGGGCTAGAGACATACTACAAGAATGTGGATTCTCTGTATTTCTTCAAGAAGAGTTCATTGGTACAGTTGTAAGAGAGATGAGAAAAAGAGGTTATACCAATGACAAAATATCGTATATTATCAGGGAGAGAACTTGGTGGGGTATGAAGGATTACATGGTTTCAAGAAAACAACTAGAGGCAGCTCTTAAAAATACCGATATACCTACATATCAACAGAGTATTGCAGATATTGTACTATTTTATGGAAATGATATAGTCAGCGAACTCAATAACATAGTTATTATCAATGTCAAATCACATGATATTGATAGAAAAAGTAGGGATCCTAATATTATATCAGCTAAAAGAGTTTTGGAGTTTTTCAAGGATCTCTTGGAAAAGGCTGTCACCTATCCGGAATTCATCGATAAGGCTAATTTATGGTTTATAGGTTTCTACTATAAGAGATATCGAAGCTATAGTGAAATAAAAGAAATATATGTAAAAGATTTATTCAAACTTGATGTTACAAGAATACCTGTTATAAACTTCGATGCTGCAATTCAGATACAGTGGCATGTTAAAAATATGATTGAGAAAGAGGATATGGACAAGCTAAAATTCATTGAAAGTCTTGCAGAGGAGTATCTTAAAAGATGGCAGGAATTCGTGCAGAAGCGTACCCAAAAACTAGAGGAAACAATTCAAGAATTGAAGTCGTTAATTAAGAAGGTAAAAAGCTAAAGAAGGCTTTTCTAATGAAGGGTGATTCGTAGAAGTTTAGAAACTAGTCTGTTAATTTCATCGATATACGTTCTCCACGATTTCTTACTAATTATTTCATTTGTTAAATTAACTATTTCTTCATATAGTTTCTTTTCTTCACTATTATTCCAGTCTATTCTAATAATGGGTATAGTTGCTAAAGGTTTCTCTGAGAAATCATAAACTCCTCCACGGGTAAATCCCTTATATATTATATATTGTTGATAAGGCTCGGAATTTAACAGGGCCAATAAATACTTTGCGCCTTCGCGAAATTCAGCCTTAGGACAGATTACGGTTACATCTTGAGTAGCATAGTATAAGCCCTTTATATAAGCAAACCTGAAGTAACCCCGGGTATCGTACCGCTCCTTGCTTGGTACAAGTATTTTTTCTTCATATCTTTCAAAAAGATGCTTATTCCGGGGGAACACCCAATGCCACCACGGTATGTATCTCCCGTAGTTATATCTCTTGAGTAGCCTGTCTTTGTACTGGGTAAGCTTTTGATAAAAATATGGATAGTCTTTCCTTAGCTCATCTTCCCTCTCGACATCATTTATATAAATATAAGGTATGGGGTTTTTTATAGGGTAAAATCTATCTAGAGTGCTTGCTTTATATACGTATATCACATGATTCTTTTCTTTTGAATTTAGTTTTTGTATTTCATTTTCGTTTAACTGGAAAACTTTATCGAGGCCACTGACCATTCCGTTGCCTATCTCAGCTATATTACCGAGAAGCGATATTCTCCTGAAATGTATTAATGGTGAGAATTGGAAAGATAACAGGGGGTTTAAAGTTGATATATTATCAGGAACAGGTCTCCACGGCTCTCCGTCTTTGAATTGTTCGTGAAGAAAAGCTTCGTAGATGCCATCACGGATATATTTTTCCCCGTTATCTAGTCTAAGGAGTAATTTCTTTATCCTATCAAGATGAGTAGGCGTGAGACGCTCCTTTGTATGTAAATTAACTATTTTTATTTGTTTCAAGGATTTTCTTTTCACATATTTAAATATAATAATAGTAGAGGACACTTCCTCAAATATACGCATCTCATTAAAATTAATCAGTAATTCTAAATGACCCCTCTTGATAAGGTAATTTCTCAGTTTCCTTCCATGAACAGTTTCTGTCCAGAAAATTGGTGTAATAAAGATGAGTTCTCCTCCGGGCTTTAACATATTAACACTATGATAAATAAATGCGTAGGTTAAATCCGATAAACCGTTCATTATAGAACTCCAATAATTATCGCTTCTAAATTTATCCCTCCATTTTTTAGGTATATTTTTCCATCTAACATAGGGTGGATTTCCAATAACTACATCATACTTTTCTTCAGGTTTCACTTCTAAGAAATCCTTGTACACTATTTTTACGGGCGAGTAGTTTGGTAGGTTTTGGTCTATTTCATAAGCATGTATATTCGTGTATCCAGCCTCAACAAGAGCAGAAAGGAACACGCCAGTACCAGCACACGGATCTAAAATCAATGCATTTTTAGGCTTAGTTATAAGAGAAACCATAAACTTGGCAACAAATTTTGGCGTGAAATATTGCCCTAGCTCCTTAGTCTTCTTCTCCCTCATATTTATTCACCTCTTTAATCAAATTATAAATGATTATATTATGGACTTCTCTGCCAACCATGACAAAACTATTACTTTAACAGTTTCAGAATCGCTATTAAGTCCAAGTTTTTTCCTTATCATTTTAATTATTTCATATTGCTTTTTAGAAAAAAGGACTTGTACCCGCTTATACCGTTGCTCCGTAGACATTATACTCGTACCCGAGTATAATAATACTCGATTTTGAGTATATTTGAGTATATATGTTATGCACTTAGTAGATCTAGATCTTCAAGTGGAATTCATATGCTATTCATTCTTTTTCATAAAGCCTATATTCATAATATTCATACCCGAGCTCAAGTTTATAGAAGGTAGATCTTGAATATACTCTAGAACGCTAGTTAGTTTAAGAAGACCAATATAAAGACAAGGCGCCAAGCCCATTATAGAATAGGAAGGGCGAGATGAGCTTTTGTCTCGAGATCCTGGAATCCCCTAGTATTATGGCTTAGACCTACACTTTTCTCTTCGATATATAGATGTTGTGCTGAGAGTTATAGGCTTCTTCCTGTGGATGTAAGAAGGGTTTTGGAGGATAAGAAGCTTGGATATTTCGGTGATGTTCGGCGTTCGCTAGATCTGCTTCTATGTATGCATGCTTATTGGGATCTCCAGTATGGGCCTAAAAGGGTTAAGAATGCTCCGGAGCTGAGAAGGCGTGTAAAGTTGGGTTGGATAGCTTATAGCATGAATGCTGCTCAAAAACTTCTTGATCAATGGAGCCAGTTAGAAGAAGAGTTATGGAAATGGTATGAAGATGAGGGCAACAAATACAGGGATAAGAAGACGTTTAAGGATTCCATAGACTTCCTGCACGGCTACATACAGACAACAATTGCCGAACTGGCAGATATCACGCTGTTTAACATACGGTTTCAGAGTCCACTTCACTTCATCGTACCACGTTTCTTAAGTTTGGTTGAGATAAACAAGTACAAACACTTTAATGAAGAGAAGTACTTCTTCGTCAGTGACCTCATAGCTATCCGTCTCGTACTCTACAAACCAACAAACCCGTCCGTCGATGATTTCTTGACTGTGAGTCTTGAACCCTTGAGAAAAAAGAATATTGTTATGTGATATTATGGCTAGCTGTGGAGAAGAATTAACATGGAAGAGGATATGAAACTCACTTACTGAAGAAAGCCGAGAAGTATGCCTGCATTAGAGGGAAGTATACCCTCACCGCTAAGACTTACGGAGGAGGGACTACGAACCCTATATTAAAAACATTGAAACTCTACAAGAATGAAGGGTTCAAAGTATATGAGACAATAGATCAATACAAAATCCTTTGACGGCAATCAGCCACTATCCTAATGGAAAAATTACCAGAATATTGAAAATCTTAATGATTAATTCGTTATTAAGATGGTGTTTGTTCTTGCTCGTTATTTTCCTCTATGATTTTAAGTATTTTTTCTGCAAGTATTTCGAATCTCTTTAGATCTCTCAAAAGTTCGTTCAGATTATCTGAGTGTTTAACTGTTACTTCTTTCTCAAGGATATTTCTCAGGGGGATCAAATATTCCTTGAGTATTCTTCTAGGGAATAGAAGTAGCTGATTCAGAGCGCTTTTTGCTTTGTATAGTTTCATTTTGCCTAGTTTAACATGATACACTAGGCCGTCATGCTCGAGCAGTCTTAGTGCTGTCGATGCTGTTGACTTACCTATTCCTGCTTTCTCGGCTAGCTCTGTAATAGACATTTCCTTACCAGTATACAGGAGTATAGCGTATACCCTTGCCGCTGCAGGTGGATAACCAAAATGTTCCAGTATTTTGGATATATAGAAGATAGGTGATTCCCTCACAGTCTACACCTTTGATTACTGTTTATTCTACCGGTACTAACGATTGTATCACTACTATTTATTTTATTTGTTCAGTTAAAACCGAACAAACGAAATAAACAAAAAGTATAAAAATAACTACACACTATACTATTTCAAAACAAAATCTTATCCGGAAGTGATGGAATTGGCTAAAATGTCCGCGAATATGACTGTTGAAATAGCCGATGAGGTTCTCGGAAAAATTGCCGAGAGCCTTGGACTAGGCAAAAGCAAAGCGCCTCAAAAAGTAGTCATAGAAGTAAAGGACATAGGCGGAAAAATAGTAATAACAGCTGAGCCCACCAAGGAATCGGTGGCCGAAGGCGGTTTAAAGCTAGAAGCCGAGAAAGAGTAACAGCAACATAGTGACTTAATGTGGTTAAGCTGAACATTAAGTTCGACATCGAAATTGATGACGATAAAATAATAAACACTATTAGGAAATATGGTAAAGCAACTATTATCATAGCACAAGAGAAAAGTAACACCATAACTATAGTCCTCGAAGAAACAGGACAAATAATCGGATATGCCGAGCTAGTCTTTTTATAGCATACTCCAGTAGGATCCCAACACCCAGTCAGTATTGGGATCCTACTGGATCTATACCTTGCTGTTGTGCTATTTTTACAAAGGTCTTTTGATGTTTGGATATCAAGCACTATAGTTTATATATTACTTTATTCAATTTGTTAGGTTAGGTGAACCTAATGCTCGACTCTACGGGGCCAGGTTTGCTGGCGCCTTTGTCTGCTTTTTTGTTGATTGGCGGCGCGTTTTCAGTAATATTGCTTAAGGCTTTAAAAACTCCCAAGGTAGTGACCAGGATTTATTCTTATATTTTTGTTCTTGTTTCCCTAGCTTTTTCGCTTTGGCTTTACATCGAAACAAGCGGGGGCAATGTATTTGTATATACTGTTGGAGGCTTCCCTCCTCCTATCGGGATTGTTTACCAGGTTGACGGTTTCTCCGCCCTTCTTGGTTTGGTCATTGCGGTACTTTTTGCTGTCTTCTATCCCCTGATCGGCGTGTTATCTGATGCTAATGAGTATTTCTATGCATTGTTCTTGGGCCTGGAGGCTGGTATGCTTGGAGCGGTCTATACTGGTGACTTGTTTAATTCTTTCGTTATGCTTGAAGTACTCACGATCTCGGCTCTCGGCCTGATCGCTATGTCTAAAACCAGGGATTCCTATGTAGCGGTTTATCGCTATGGTATTCTAATGTTTATCACCGGCATCCTATACTTCTTCGCGGCTGCTTTGATGTATTTCGCGACAGGATCTTTATCTATAGGATATATTGCGGCATGGAACTATGCTCCCAGAATATTGGCTGGAAAATCAGTATATATCGGAGCAAGTATGGGTGCTGTTATAGGATTTATACTATTATTGCTAACATGGAGCCTGATAGCCGAGGAGGCCCTCGCCCCATTGCACTTCTGGCTACCCGACGCATACAGCTCAGCACCCCCAGTTATTGCTGGTTTACTGGCTGGTGTAGGCGAGGCTGTAGGCTATTATCTCATGCTTAGATTCTACTACACAATATACGCAGGCGTGCCTTGGAGCATAGCCGTTCTCCTCAGGGTACTCGGCATAATAACCATAATCATAGGAGGGTTCGGCATCGTTTATTCTGACAGGCTACTCAAAATGATATCATATAGCGTTGTCTTGGATACAGGATATATCGCATTAGCAGTATCCATCGGTCCTCAGGGAGTGCCCGTTGTGTTATCCTATGTCATTGCACACGCTATTGTGAAGCCGCTCTTATTCATTTCCGCGGGATGGGCTAGGCAAGTTTCAGGCACAGATAAGCTTGACGGATTATCAGGAGTGTTCAGATCGAGTAGGTTAATGCAAGTAGGATTCGTATCAGGGGCATTAGCAGTTATAGGTATTCCACCAACTATCTTGTTTGCCGCAAAACTCGAACTATATATCAACATGTTCAACAGCCTATTGGGAGACCCGCTAATGATTATCGCAATAATAGCTGCTTTTATAGGTTCAGGCCTAGCCGCCGCCGGGTTTATCAAGGCGATATCGGCGACTATTCTATCGCCGAATAAACAGTCATTTAGCGTTAAGCCCGGTATAAAGGCATATGTACTACTGCTAACACTAGCCGTTTTCGCTTTCGGACTACTTTACCCAGCATTTCATAGCCAAGTGATAGTTCCAGCATCAAATACTCTAATCGAGCACAGAGACGCTTACATCAACGAAATATTAAAGCTCATACCACAATTAGCGGGTGGATGACATGGGTATCCTAGAGAAGATATTCAAGTGGTCCTTCAGTAGGAGTTTGTGGATGATACACTACTGCTCTGCATGCGGAGCCGTGGAATTCCCACCCTTAGTAATGTCCCCGGTGGACTGGGAGAGATACGGGTACATGCCCGCCCCCAGCCCGAGACAGAGTGACATCTATATTGGAATGGGGTACCTGACCAAGAAAACCGTGAAATTCTTCCTTAATATGTATAGGCAGATGCCAGAACCAAAGTTTGTAGCTGCTGGATGCAATTGTACGGCTACAGGAGGATTATACTGGGATAGCTATGCAACATACAAGAGGCTTGATGACTTCGTCGAGGTAGAGGGATGGGTTCCTGGATGCATGCCTATGCCTGACGACTACACTGCATTCATCGAGTACTTCAGAAGAAATCTAAAGGAGAGAGAGATCGAAAAATATGTTTCCAGAATAAAGCCCGAAGCGTTCAAGAAGATTATGGAGTGGGAAAAACTAGAGCGTGAATGGCTTAAGGAATACGAGGAAAAAATGAAGAAAGAATCTAATACACCTATTCAATACGATTTCGCCGAAACCTATCCCAAATGCTTTGAGAAGGATGAAGCCAAGGGAATATGCAAGACAAGTATCAGCTCGACTAAAGTTAGAAAGGCGCTTAAAGAATTAAAAGACAAGGGATACGTGTTATTTATCAATATTAATACCATTGATTGGCCCAAGAAAGGAGTGATTGAGATATTCTATATCGTCGAGAATCCTTCCAGCGGCGAACAAGTCTGGGTGAAAACATTTGTTCCAAGGGCTAATCCCGTGATCGATAGTGTACACGACATATATCCGATAGCCTATTACATCGAACGAGAAGTCTATGAGATGATGGGCGTAGTGTTCAGTGGGCACCCTAATCTGAAGAAATGGATACTTGAAGGAAACTGGGATGGCCCGCCACCGCTTAGGAAAGATGTAGATACTCCTAGTTTTGTCGTAAAAACGATGTATGGGGGCTACAGGTATGGGAGATAAGGGGAAGCTAGTACAGGTTTATTTCGGGCCGCAACATCCGGGAGCTCCCGGCAATATAGGTTACAAGCTGTGGCTAGACGGAGAAAGAATTGTTAGAGCGGAAGTTATACCTGGTTTTCTGCATCGTGGATTTGAGAAAATGATGGAAAATCGAACGTGGGAAATGAGTATCACGCTCAGCTATAGGTTTTGTGTAGAAGATCCTGATCCCTTGGAAATAGCGTATGCCTTAGCAGTTGAGGACTTATTTAGTGCAGAAATACCTGAAAACGCCAAGTATATTAGAATGATCCAGGCAGAGTTCTCCAGAATAGCCTCCCATATGTTCTGGATTCATTTCATAGGTGGAAGCACAGGTCTCAGAACACCAGCATACTGGGCAGTAACTGCACGTGAGGAGATTTTAAAGTGGTTCGGATGGTATGCCGGGCATAGAGTATACCACAATATAAGCGTTCCTGGAGGGGTAAGGTACACTCTTCCGGAGGGATTCATCGAAAGAACACTTAAAGTTCTAGACTTCGTTGAGAAAACAGTTAAGGATGTAGAGAAAGCATTAATGCGGAACAGTATATTCAAGGCCAGAACCATTGGTATGGGTAAACTTTCCACCAAGGAAGCATTAGAACTAGGTGTAACCGGGCCCGTTCTAAGAGCTACTGGTATGCCGTATGACATAAGGAAGGCTAGGCCTTATCTAAATTATGATAAGGTAAACTTTGAAGTCCCGACAGGCTCTGCTGGAGATTCTTATGATAGATGTCGTGTAAGGTTTCAGGAGATATACCAGAGCATAAGGATCATCAGAGAAAGTTTGTCGAAACTCGACCCTAGCGAACCTTTCAGGATAAAGCTACCAATAGTTGCGCCTGCAGGTGAAGGGATCGCTAGGGTCGAGACAGCCAGGGGAGAATACTTAGTTCATATTGTTAGTACTCGTGGTAGACAACCGTATCGTGTGAGGCTTAGGAGCACATCAATGCCGTTACTCACAACTGTTGTTAACTATATCATAGAAAACGAGGAGATCACTATAGCTGATTTCCCGGTATTACTTGCCTCGCTAGATCCATGTGCACCCGACTTAGACAGGTGATCTATTATGGTGCTTTCAACTATAAAGAACGCAATAAAATACATGGTTAAAAAACCGTACACAAGGCAAGTGCCCCGGAAAGACGACAAGTACAGGAGCGAGAACCTGAGAGGGGCACATATCTTATACATGGATAGGTGTACTGGTTGTTCAATGTGTCAGCGGGTATGCCCGGCAGCATGTATTGATATGGTGGTCGTCGAGGGTGATTGGCCCCGTAACCATAGGAAAAGGTTTCCAAGGATAGATCATAGCAAGTGTACTTTCTGCGCGCTATGTGTCGAATACTGCCCGTTCAATGCCTTGTCAATGACTGATGCGACGGGGTTTGAATTGTTTACTACAGATAAATCGAGGACGCTTAAGATGCCACAGGACCTAAAACCGATCGGGAAAGAAACGCTGACCAAACAGAAGCTATTAAGCAGTTACGCGCCCTCCTATGCTCTCAAGAAGTTCGTGGAGACACTGGAGGGATCTAGGAAGGTGAGCCCAAATGGTTAGCTATAGTGTTCTCGAAGGAGTTTTACCACTACTTTTCGGCTTGTTTACGCTAGCTATGATTATCTATTCTTTAAGAGTATTTACATCAAAGTCTGTATCGGATATGGTTTTAGCTGTTGATGCTCTAACAATTGATTTAATCATAATATTTGTTCTCATAGGATTGTATTATAAGTCTCCGTACCTACTCATAGGCGTGATACCTCTTGCCGCATGGATTCTAATACTAGACATAGTTGTGTCTAGGTATCTTTCTAAGGGTGATAGGAAATGATTGACTGGATATTGTTTTATATAGGCTTAGCGCTCACACTGTTAGGTGGCGTAATGGATTTAATAGCCTCCATAGGATTCTTCAGGTTCAAGGATTTCTATATGAGGCTTCATGCAGCAACTATAGGAGCCATCGGCGGAGGATTTTATCCTTTGATAGGCTTAGCGTTAATAGCCCTCTCACTAGATCTTGACATCTACATTAAAGCTTACATTTCGGGCGTATGCGTTATAGCTGCGGCCCTGATAGCTTTAACTGCCCCGGCGGGCTCCCATATACTTGCGAGAGCAACTCATAGAAGCGGGGAGGTCGTGCCGAAGGTAGTTGTTGATAGAATTAAAGAAGACATGGATAAAGGTGATGGTGAGCAATGATCACACTTATAATGGGAGCTATAGCTGTAACACTAGCACTTGTTTCAGCGATACTTATTGTTAATGAAAAAGATGTTTTAAAGGCGATAGTCCTAGCCGGTGTGGAGTCGGTGTTCTTTGCTATTGCTCTAGCGATATTTCTAGCACCGGATCTACTGATAGCCTATATTGCAATAGGCCTTGGTTTGAACAGTTTACTGTTTATATATGCGCTGAAGAGGGGTGAAAGATATGAGGAGGAGTAAGTCCTTCCTGGCGATCTGCCTAATAACGGCGATCTCGATTGTTCTCATATTAGCATTTCTGTTAAATATATCTGGGCTTACAACATACGGGGTCAACGAATTAACGGGGCTAGCCAAACTATTCGTTCTAAACATCCCCGATCCTACTAAGCCCTGGTCATCGCACGCATTTGAAATAGTTACAGCTATTTTGTGGGATCAAAGAGGCCTCGACACGTACTTTGAGACAAGCGTATTATTTCTTGCGATAGTTGCATCTGTTGCCTTACTGTCTTACTATGGAAGAAGACACGTACATGAAGGTACTGGCGACGGATACACTACTATGATTGTAAAAGTCGTAACAAAACTTGTTGTACCAATAATCGCTGTTGTAAGCGCCTCTATAGCTATTCATGGTCATCTGACCCCTGGAGGAGGTTTTCAGGGCGGTAGCGTTTTCGTTGTTGCACCAGTTTTGATGCTCCTGGCCTACGGGAGCAGATTTTTATCGTCTAGAGGCTTCAATGAGCTAAGGCTATTAGCCATCAGAGCTTTAAGCGTGACCCTGATATTTGTTGTGGGCTTACTACCTGTTCTGTATCTCCTAACACATGGTACAGCGTATCTGTTCCAGAACACGTATAAGCCGGACTCAGCTTTTACGTACCCGTACCTTATACCGACACCTATAGGAATGATACTGACTGCAGGCTCGATAATGATATACAATATACTCGAGTTCTTTGCTGTAGCCGCAGGCTTTACCCTAGCCATACTATTATTGACGAGGGAGTTCGAAAGAGGTGATAAGAAGTGATGTCACTGGATGGTTTTCTTTGGTACTATATAGTTGTCGCGATATTGTTCACGATTACTTGTGCGCTCTACGGCATAGCTACGAAACCACATATTATTAAGAAGCTCGTCCTACTAACCATAGTCTCTGATGCTGTCTACGTGTTGCTTGTTCTTATGGGTTACAGGATAGGGGCAACGAATCCACCAGTTGTTCCCGGCGGAGTACTCGAAAACCCGGTTTTTCCGTCCCATAAAACAATCGTGGAGTTTATGCATAAAGTAGTTGATCCTGTTCCTCAAGTACTGATCGTAACAGCTATAGTTATAGGACTCGCACAATTCGTTTTCCTCGTAACTATATCGATGCACTTGGTGAAATCAACTGGCTCATTCGATATTAGGAGGATCGAAGGTGAAAAAGAATGAGAAAAGCCGTATCGATCATAATATATGGCTTGCTAATGGCTATTGTATATCTAGTATATACTGGAGTGTTTTCTCTAGTAGAGATCATACTATCAATAGCAATAGGATTAATTGTTGCATATATATTTGCGGGAGACATTATAACTTATCCTTCAAAGTTCTCGCTATCAAGGATCTACCACGCTATAGCATATCTAATTAAGTACTTCACTGTCATAGAAGCCAGGGCTCACTGGAGCGTTATGAAAATCATCCTGTCAAGAAATACGAGCCTCAAACCAGCAATTGTAAGGGTACCATTCAAAGCTAATAATCCTTACACTATAGTATTCGTCGCCAACAGCATCACTAATACCCCTGGAACAGTTGTCGTAGATATGGATGAGAATAAAAAAGCATACTATGTTCACTGGCTCACGCCGACCAGTCTAACTGATGATGACGCATATAGGAATATTTCACTGGAATTCGAGAAGCACCTTACAAAGGTTTTCGAGTAGGTGGTATAAATGATGAGCGTGTTCGGGTTCCTGAGCACTATAATAGGTTTGACTGTGCTGATAGGCTTCATTATTTATATTGTCTTCTACGAGTTTTTCCAGAGGCTAATTGCGGTTAAAATACCTGCTTTGAGAGACGATGTTTCAGAAAAACCCGTCATGTGCGGCTTCGTTGTCGATGAAATAGATAGTCCGCCGGTTACGAAAATAGTTAAGGAGATCTTATATAGGGCTTGGAGGCAGGGAGCAAAGTTTGTAGAAAGGAGCGTGTCATCATATCTGAGTGACTGGTATTTTGTCTCAATAGTCTTGTTGCTCATACTGGTATTGTTATCATTCATTATGGGGTGGTAGGAATGACTGGGCAGGCAGTTACATTGTTTATTGAAGCCCTGCTTTATCCCGGCTTACTATTCACAATATTCCTCATTATATTCACACAGTGGCTTGCAAGAAAGCTTGTTGCGAGAATACAGTTTAGGCGCGGACCCATATATGCTGGTCCGGCAGGCTTTCTCCAGCCAATGGCCGATCTATTGAAGCTCGTGATGAAGAAGGACTTGATAAACAAGTACAGTATGAAGATCAGTCCTTTAATAGCGGTTGCTATCGGGATAGGTGCATTAATATCAATAACTGTAGCAACTCCAATAGCGTTTCAGCCCATATATGGAGATTACGACTTTATAGTAATACTTTATCTATTATTGATGGTTCCATTTACGCTAGCGTACTTAGCTGTCGCCCATCCAAACCCCTACACGGCTATTGGTGCCGGTAGGTTTATAGCGCAGTTGTTTTCAAGCGAGCCGGCATTCGCACTATCTCTTCTCGTACCAGTAATAATCGCATCAAAAGAGTTCAGTGCTTCCTATTCTCTATACATGACAAGCATATATTCTGCTTACTTATGGGGTATAAGCTTCTCGAAAACACTAGCTATGATACTCGCGGCTATTGCGGGGTTTCTCGGATTACTTGCCGTGCTGATGGTAAAGCCCTTCGATACGCCCGAAGCAGAATCAGAGCTTTATTGGGGCATATTTACTGAGCTCGGTGGTCCTAGGCTTGCACTGGCCTTTTTCCTAAAATTTGCGGAGAAGATAGTTTATCCGTTGATCTACTCGCTTTTATTCTTGGGTGGAATATGGCCAGCGTCTCCTGACAACTGGTTGGCAGGTACAGTTGCTGTGTTATTTAAGACAATCATAGTGTTCATTGCGATAACAGTAATTGATGCTTCTCTACCTAGGTATAGGCCTGACCAAGCTGTCAAGTTTATGTGGAAATACCTATATCCCATCTCTATAATTGCAATACTACTATCGATTATTTAGGAAGAATCTTTTCATCAGTAAATTCGGCCTGTACCTAGTATCGACATAGTTAGTTATAGCCATGACGGCTACATGGCATGCTCTGCAATGATAACGTAATCCAGGCTACGGAAAGCACGGAAAACTGGGGTTTATAATAGAATAGTATGTTTTTGTCAACACATTGTTTCTGAAATTCATCGAATGTATATCAACAGGACTTTTTTAGGGAAAACCATATAAGCTATGCAATTTATCCAGACGATTTTATCTATACACCAAGAAGGATATACAAGAACGTTGTTAAAGTTTTTATGATAATGTTTGCGACAATGTTCTAAGCTTATATTTATCCGGGTCTAGGACGTATGCTGACAAGCACCGATAATATCCTCGAATACACTATACCTATGCTTGTTTTTCCTTAAAAACACTGGAGAGGGCAGAGGAGACGAAAGATAGCAGAAAAGATTAACAACTGAAGGGAATAAGAGTTGATACAGCGAAAACTAGCGGCAATGTTATTCATAGTCACGGCCTACACTGGTACAGTTGCTTTTAGGTTGAGTATGCCAGCCATAGCTTTTTATGCAAAAAACGTTCTCGAAGCATCAATGTTAGGTATAGGTCTTCTTACTTCATCCTTCTTTATTGCCCGCGGAATCACGGCAATAATTGCGGGTGGTCTAACGGATAAGCTCGGATCAAAGGTGCTGGTTGCATCGGCAGCGGGTTTCCTATTGAATGCTCTCGTGGTACAGCTTTACCCCGCTGTACCCAACATATACTGGTTGCTCCTTCTGAGATTTGTACAAGGAGTACTAAACGGCTTTGCATGGGTGCCTATACAGGCTCTCCTCGGATTTATAACTAGTAAGAACATACGTGGAAGAATATACTCGATCTACTTTATACTTGGAGCGCTTGGAGCCCTATCAGGTAATCTCTTATATTCGGTGCTCTCATCAGCGCCGCTAACACGTATACTTATGATCTCATCAATATTCTTCATTATCTCGGGCATCGAGATAGTACTCGCTAAATCAATGATCGGCGAGAACGTATCGATAGACGGTAGATTCGAGAAGCGCGGCGAGCCAAGCGCAAGACATGCTGTCCAAACAACCATCCTGACAATCGTGCCGTTGATACTTGTTGTGCTTTCAAGCAGTATGTTCAGCTCGATACTGAAGGGTGATCTTATATATGTTTACCTCAACGTATACCTAGGACTATCCAGATCTGCTGCTTCCCTCATAATCGGGTTTGCAGGAGTGATCGTTCTCCCCGTGAACTATATGATCAGTTGGATAGCTGATAAGAAAAGCAGCAAAATAGCGCTAGAAATAGCATTGACTATGGGCATTCTAGGGGGATTGTTACTATCAACTAGAAATCCCCTACTAGCAGTACCCGGGCTCATCCTTGCAATGATAGGTGGATCAAGTATTGTACCTGTAACAAGGAAACTAGCCGTTTCGATTAGATCTTATGGTGGAACGAGTATCGGCCTAATAAATACTTCTGGAAACATCGGCAGCATGGCCGGATCAGCTATCGCAGGCTTATTATTTGATCGTCTAGGCAACATCTATCTCGCCGGAGAACTAGTATTACCTATGATACTAATGATTCTGCCCCTAGTTATCGCGATTGCCCTTGTCACATTAGCGTTAAAGGAGAATTTCTCTGAGAACTAACCATAATTTTTCTCGTCTTACTGAGGAGCAGGCCTTACTGTTCGGTAAACGTAATATTTTCCTTCTCTAGTCAAATGCATCCCGAATCCCTATATCCTCTAATAAAAAGAAGTGAATCAATTATGGTTCGCTAGCTACTTCTATGATCTCATAATGTTGCGGTCATGCAATAAACATGCATTCTCACACAAACTAAGGTGGTGCTAGCATATTTTATCTTATTGAGCATAATATAGGTACATGATAGAGATCAAGGTGTTATGATTGACGAATAGAGAATCCATTGGGTTCACCGAGGCTTTTAGTATAGGAGTAGGCGGCATGATTGGCGGAGGAATATTCGCTGTCCTTGGTCTCAGCCTTCAACTAGCAGGCGCTGCTGCGCCAATAGCCTTTCTTATTGCTGGCCTTATAGCATTAGCAACGGCTTACTCATATTCAAAACTATCTATTAGATACCCCAGCGAGGGAGGAACGATAGAGTACCTGGTAAGGGCTTATGGGAACGGCGTCTTCTCGGGCGGCCTCAACATAATGTTGCTTGCAAGCTACATCGTTATGATATCGCTCTATAGCTATGCCTTTGGAAGCTATGGAGCAAGCATACTTGGGGGCTCCATACTAGCTAAACACTTACTGGCAACACTGGCTATAGTCATATTCACAATAATCAATGCCTTGGGGGCGGTGATAACCGGGAGGACCGAGGACGCCCTTGTCTTGTTCAAGGTGGCGATACTCGTTCTAGTTGTTGGTGCTGGTTTCTCCTTCGTGGACTGGGGGCGGATGTCTCCCTCAAACTGGCCAGGTCCTGTTAACATCATAACTGGTGGGATGATCATATTTCTAGCCTATGAGGGCTTCGAACTAATAGCCAACACTGCAAAGGATGTCAGTGACATAAAGGTTTTGCCCAAAGCATTCATATCAGCCGTGGTATTCGTAACAACAATTTACGTCCTAGTAGCGATCGTCACGGCCGGTACACTGACCCCACAACAAGTCGCTGTCGCCAGAGACTATGCACTAGCCATGGCGGCTAAACCGGCCCTCGGCGAGCTAGGCTTTCTACTCATAGTTGTAGCAGCTCTTGCATCAACTAGTAGCGCCATCAATGCTACGCTTTACGGCACAGCAAGGGCTAGCTATATTGTCGCTAAATATGGCCAGCTACCAAAGATCGTTGAGAAGAGAGTATGGAGAAACGCCTACGAGGGACTAATACTGATCAGTATCCTCAGCGTCATAATGGTTAACACTACAAGCCTAGAAGCAATAAGTGCGGCTGGTAGTGGAGGCTTCCTAACGATCTTCATGATGGTTAATTTCGCTGCCTATAAGCTCCGTAGAGAAACAGGCGCAAATAAATACATAACGTTGCTTGGAGGCTTCGCAACACTATTTGCTCTGGCCCTGCTCGTCCTTAGGATGATCCAGCTTGCCCCGACGAAACTATCCGTGTTCATAACGCTCCTCGTTCTCTCGTTCCTCATAGAATACATCATACGCCGCACGACAGGCAGGGAGATATCGAAATACATAGACCCGGATCTCGAGAAGCGCGAGAAACACATAAGGAGCTGGCACGAGTGGATACACAGGGTTATCAAGGAGATCCTCGAGGAATTCAGAGATGCGGAGATATATATTGTCGGAAGCATTGCTAGGGGAGAAATACATAGATCCCACGATGTCGACGTAATGATTGTTA
This sequence comes from Desulfurococcales archaeon, assembly GCA_027022365.1. GTDB lineage: Archaea > Thermoproteota > Thermoprotei_A > Sulfolobales > Desulfurococcaceae > JAADCY01. The sequence continues at coordinate 180,785 of JALVYU010000026.1, forward strand.
GTAGTAAGGTCCCGGCAGACAAGAATGAGAGGCTAAAGAAGAAGCTAGAGCTCATGACTATTAAACCCCATCTTAGAGAGTACCCTGTCGACATACATTTGGTGAGGCCAGAAGAAAAAGAGGAGTGGCTCAAGAAACAACACAAAAAACTAGAATCAAAGGAAGCATAGTGAGTAGGCATTCCATCAAGAATTTATTTGTTATCCTTCAATTAATTCGTATCCGGAGAAACATATGCATGTATCTATGATATAGGATAAATAGGGTAAGGTTGATGAGATATGGCAAAGCCCAGGGGACTAGTTGTAGGCCTGGACTTGCTGTTCATGAGCGTTAACTTCAGCGCACTAACACTGTTTGCCGCACTCAGTACGTATATATCAAGCTCTATCGGTATCGATAAGTTCACCGAGTGGCTGGCGTCAGCCGTTTATAGCGCTGGTATATTCGCCGCGTTTTTCATCGGCCACTCGAGATACACGGAAGAACATCCCAGGAAGACAGTGTTCATCGCAGCCATACTGGCGTCAATACCCCAGTTCCTCATACCATACTCCATAAATCCATGGGAAGTGGTCATCTTGAGATTCATACAGGGAATGGTTATGATGGCGTTGCCGATATTCTCATCACAGGTCGGACTATTGTTTGCTGAGGCTCGACCATTAGCGCTGGGCATAATATTGTCGGGAATATTCGTCGGAGGCCTAATAGGCTCCAGTGTAGGCCCTCTACTGGCAACAAGCATAGGCTGGAGAGCCACCTACATATTGTTCGGTATCGCAATGTTAATAGCGGCATTCATATGGATCGGACTGACGCCGTGTGACGCACTACCGGTTCACAAAGAAGTTAAGACCGAGAAACGCGTTAGTGTATGGAAAGACCCGTTCACAATCCTCTGGGGCTTCTCGTTCTTCCCAGCAATATGGATAATCTTCACACTGGCACCACTGATCTCATTCATAGTTGAGAGTATGGGTGCCCCTTGCAGCGTTAATAAGCTGTCCTCAACGGTGCTTGAAGCATCCTATCTCAGCTGGTCTATAATCATAGGCGGAGTAGCATATGCCTTAGCCCGTCGCAAAACCGGGACGCCGCACAACATGTTCAATACGTTTGCATCAGTACAGCTGTTCTGCTTCATAGTAACGTTCGTAGGAGTACTGATCGTTATGAACTCCCGTAACGTCGCTATGTTATTGGCGGGACTAGTACTTGTAGCAATGATTCAGGGAACAGGCCCTACATTCTGGTCGGCGCCATCAACGGCGTACCCTGAAGACCTAGCGATAAGAGCAGGATATGCTCTCGGTTTGATCTCCAACTCTGCCGCATTGGTCGGCCCTATGACATCTGTCGCAGTGCACAGCGTCACTGCTGTTTGGGGTATAATACTGTTCATGGCGATACTCGGTGCGGTACTGACATTCATTGGTATGAAGATGAAACTACCCATCGAGAAATACGGTTCTGAAAACCGAGTAGAATGAATAAGATCTACATAAACATAACATAAACGTTTTTATCAATTATTTCTCGGTCTTCATTGTTTCACGTAGGAAGAATGGGATAAATGATATACTTGAAAGTATCTCTGGAATAGCGGCGCCGGGCGGAAGATGATATGCGAAGTGAAGCATCCATATTACGACATCTATAATAGCAATAATAAACGCTGGCAAGGAAACATGGATGTAGCCATAGGATGTCAGGTAAGCAATTATCGCTAGGAAAAACGCGACCGATACGATGAAATGAATGTATCCATACGATTCATTCAGGACACCTATGAGGATTAATGTGAACCCGGCAATACACAATATGAGCCTATTTACTGCTCTGATGCCCTGGGATAATGCGGTTGCCAAACCGAGTAGATATCCTCCGAGCGCTAGTCCCGAATTGAAGATTGGTGCTGAACATATATGCTCCATCTCGCCTAGGTCGCTGAGAGCATTTGACCATATACTAAACCAAGGTGCACGTATTACAGCCAGTATTATCGCTATGTATGGAGCCAATATTGAGGATATTGCGATGACTTTGAAAACATTGTCTCGTGTGATGAGAAGGTGTTCGGTGGGATTGTTCATAGTTTATACCCGTCATATTTTTTCTATTAATAACGTTATAAGGTATGCCATCAGCACAATTGCTACTACTAGTGCAATATTGATTATTATTATTTGAAATGCTGTGGCTGGCCCCGTCTTTTTATGCACTATGAATGTTATGTCCAAGTTCTTGACAAGCTTAACCCTTGTATCGCTACTCGGTGTCTGGATGAGTATATGCTTTATTTCCTTCATAGGTATTGGTTTCGATATCAGGACATAGTAGTTTGACGAAAAAATTTTCTTCCCATAAATTGGCGACGCGGTTGTGCCGTTCTTGTATATAATTACTAATCTGTAGCTTTGTTTTACGGGAGCGGGGCCACTAATATTCTCTTCTTCGATCACAATACGTAAAGGAGATGTAGAAGAGCCTACTAGGTTTACCCTTATTTGCTTGTCCTGATGCTGTAGGGAGACATTGATAGGTGCTGAAGATATAAATGCTATTTTCCCAATTATCTCGGGTTTTCTACGTTCTATGAGTAATCCAGTAGAGTAATGTGCTCCGAAACCCGGGTTATCAGTGGTTATCTCGACTTCCGATTCAACGAGTAAATTGGTATTATTCTTGTTATCTTTTTGGTAATACATGTAGTATTCGTATAGTGGTGTGCCTGTTAGCATGTCGCTGTACGAAGCATAAATGAATCTCTCAACAACTTTATCGTGGCGGTAAGTGTAGGAGTATCTTGTTTCGAGGCAGTATGTGTTCTTATAATATGCTACAACCGTTGCGTTGGGCTTCGTAACCCATTTAGGCCATATGAAGGGCTTAGACGCAAGTTTTATCTGTACATTACCTGTTATATTGGTTAGCTGTAGGATCAATGGGATCATGGTTCTGTTCTTAGTAGTGATGTATTCATGTAGATGTGCTATCTGAGCGTTTACGGTTATACTTGGTATTCCAGCTATTTTCGTTATACTTATATTGATCAGCGATACTGATACCGGTGTAACCATATTTTTTCCTAGAGGACCTACAAGGAGCTTGTATTTCATGATTATTTCAAATCCTTTAGGTGATACAAGCCCGAGTAGTACGGGGACAAGTGGCTTGCCCGAATATATTATTCTGAAATACCCCCGATACAGGTAGTAGCCAATGTATAGTGTACTCTTATCCGTGCCTCCATACACTAACAAATTCGTGAGACTTCCGAGAATGATCAGGGCAAGCAATAATATGGTTAAAATGTTTTTGGACAAATTATTCCCCTTAACTAATGGTTATTCGGTTAAGGGCCCACCTCCTCACAGCCGTCCACGGCTCGGCTATGCGGGCAAACATTCATCAATAATATTATCAATAATACTAACAATTTATTAGTGTAGGGGGACCAGGTGGTATCCGTGTTTAATATAGAAGGATTAAGAGTGATAATTACTGCATCAAGTAGAGGTATAGGCTTCGGTATTGCCAAGGTATTAGTCAGGGAAGGGGCCAGGGTAGTGATCTCTTCTAGGAATAAGGAGAGGCTGTATAGGGCGCTACATGAGCTTAACAATATAGGCTCTGGAGAGGCCTATGCTGTACAGGCTGATCTCACTCGCCGAGAAGATATTGAGAGATTAGTCGAAGAATCCCTGGATAAGCTTGGCGGGCTAGATGCCATAGTCTATGTTACTGGGCCCCCTAGGCCAGGGAGATTCCAAGACCTTGGACTCGATGATTGGGAATACGGTGTCAGACTGCTGGTAATGAGCGCGGTCTGGCTTACTTATTACTCCCTGCCCTACATACTGGAGTCGGCTAATCCTTCTATAGTATATGTCACGAGCGTCGCTGTAAGGGAGCCTATCGAGACCATTGCTTTGTCTAATACGCTGAGAATAAGTGTTCATGGTCTCGTAAAGACACTTGCAAGAGAACTTGGAAGGAAAGGTGTGAGAGTCAACGCGGTGCTCCCTGGGTACATATACACGGATAGGATCAGGGAGATCGCGTCCGATAAGGCTGTGAGAACCGGGAAATCTGAAGAAGAAATAATCAATGATATGATCAAAGAAGTGCCTCTCGGCAGGATAGGTAGACCCGAAGAAGTGGGTTATCTTGTCGCTTTCCTGCTGAGCAATTACGCATCTTATATCAATGGTGCATCTATACCTATAGATGGAGGGCTCCTTAAGTCGGTGTTTTGATCGGACAATACCAGCCTAAACATTATGAGACTTGATCGGAAAACATATTTTGTCGGGTGCTGAGCGGCTGGTACCTGATTCTAATGATGAACAACACCTAGGCTAAGCATGGGATGATGAGGCCGGCCTGTCCCTAGTGATGGGGAGGGCCTTGGCCTCTGCTGACCCTTTATTTCTTCTTTCTCAGCAACGCGTAGTAAAAGCCGATGGTCCCGTGAATGTGGGGATACGCTCTCATAGTTCCGGGGAGTAGTGGTGATGGCTTGAAGGGTTTTGTTAGATGTATTAGTTCTGCATCGTCGTGGCTCTCAGTGAATTCTTTTATGATTTTTTCTCCCTCCTCGACTAGGACACTACATACTGTGTATAGGAGTCTCCCACTTGGCCTTAACAGCCTCCATCCAGCCTCGAGAAGCTCGCGTTGAAGCCTCGTTATCTCTCTTATATCCTCGTCTCTGTACCTCCATCTCACATCAGGGTTCCTGGCCAGTGCACCGGTAGAGCTACAAGGGGGGTCTACGAGTACATAGTCCATGGTCTCTTCTCCGAGTATCTCGGGGGCTTTCCTGGCGTCTTCAACATGTATTGTTACCGCCTTCAGCGTGCCTGTTCGTTCGAGAAGCGCTCTCAACCTTTTAGCTCTATCACTGTATATTTCAAAGCTGTGGATCTCTGATTTTAGTCCCGTGTACTCGGCCAAGTAGCTTGTCTTTCCCCCCGGCGCCGAGCATAGATCAGCAATACGTGTGCCCGGTTTTGGATCCAGCAGTTCGACCGCCACCATGCTCGACTCGTCCTGCGGAGTCAGTATCCCTGTCTCTATCAGCTTCACAGCATCTTTGCCGAGAGGGCCACGTATTATGACCGCGTTTCTACTATATCTTCCCGGCTCGACGCTGTATCCTGCTTTTTTCAGGAATACGAGAATCGCTTTTCGGCTTGCCTTTAAAGTGTTTACTCTAAATGTCTTTGTATACTGCTTATATGTTAGAGCCAAGAATGCCTCGAGGTCTTCTCCTAGGAGATCGAAGCTATTCCTCAACGCGTAGTAGAGGCTAGGTGAAACACGGTATTCTAGAAGTATCTTCTCCTCCGGGCTTTTAGGCCTCCATTTAGTCTCCGCTATTTTATTGATATATTCTATGTTATCGGTTCTCGCACGGAGTGCCAGATACTTTTTAGCATATCTTGTCACGGTGTGTTTCAGGCTATGTCCGGCTCTTGGGTCAAGCTGTAAGACGTATGTAACAAGTCTCAGCACCGATCTCGTGATGCTATCTAACTCGTATGGTTTCTTCCCTGTAATCTCCTCTATGATCTTATCTACTATACCGAGGTTTCTGAAGACACTATATATTATGCCCGATGCCCGCCTATCCAGAGGTGTCCCCTGGAGCTTGTACTTGATCATGGCTCTCCTGATCGGTTCCTGCACGGGTTTAATTTTCTCTCCCTGCCTTACAGCCTCGATGACAGCATATATCATTCTCTCATAGTCTTTCGCTGAAACCATTCTTTCCTCCCACATACCTATGGTCGACTATACTGTATTTGTACCTCGTCCACCACTATCTATTATGTGGAGAGGTGGTGGTTTGATTGGTGTTTAAACTTGGTTTTGCGACAACATACCCCCCCACTCACTGTGGCATTGCCGAGTACTCTCGCATGCTTTTAATGGCTATGAAATCCATTATGCCCTCTATCGAGGCATATGTTTTCGCGGACAGGCTCGGCGGTGACAAGAGATTCGACGAGTTCGCCCGTGTAAAGGTTTATCCGTCCTTTACTCATCAGGAGAGGGGTTACGGCGGATTACTCGATAAGCTTACGGAACTCGGCGGAGTCGATGTTCTTCATGTACAGCACGAGTACGGTATCTTTGGCCTGCACAACGGGTTGATCCATGCTGTTGAGGAAGCTGTCAGGGAGAGGCTTGCAAAGAAGATAGTTATAACCATGCACACAGTTGATCACCCGAACTCGCCGAGAAAGGCGGCGATAGAGTTCCAGTCCTATCTAAATGTTTTCGATGCCGTCATCGTGCACAGCGTCCTCCAGGAATTTGAACTACAACACCAGGATATCCACCCACTAAAAATATATAGGATCCCCCATGGAACCATGTTGAACCCATACCTCTGGATGCCGAGATTCAAGTTAATGGAGGAGCTCGGCCTCAAATCAGAGCAGCTACGGGGCTTCATAGTTGTTGTCCCGGGTTTTCTCAGGAAGGATAAGGGTTTCGACATACTTGTCAGGGCCGTCAAGCCATTGTTGAAGGAGAGGGGTTTTACTCTTATCGTTGCAGGGGAGACGAAGGATCCTGTTCTTAGGCGGGAGCTCGAGGAGATGATCAGGAACGGGCCCAATACGATCTTCATAGAGCGGTATCTGGCCAATGAAGAAATACTCAAACTCGTGGCCCTGGCCGACGCCGTCGTGCTACCATATAGAGATAGGCCTAAATCCTATAGCGTGTCCGGCATACTTCATCTCTCCATGGGCGGGTTGAAGCCGATCATAGGTACTAGGACGCCTAGGCTGATCGAGCTATACCAGCACGCCCCACGCCTCACAGTCCCGCCGAAATCACCGAGGGAATTAACAAAGAAGATCAGGTGGCTGTCGAAGAACTATGACCTCGCAATAGCGTATATGGGGTCGCTATACAGCTATGCTGTGAGAACTCAGTGGCTGAGAATGGCCCGCAGGCACTTGTCCCTCTACGCCTACCTCTTGGGAGTCGACCGTGTGACCGATATCTAGATAACGATAAGGCGACCGGTATAGTGGATAAGATCATCTGTAGGACGATGTATCGCAACACCGAGATCATAGGTTTGAGGGGCGATATTACCCGCCTAAAAGTCGATGCTATTGTGAATCCGGCGAACAGCCTGATGATCATGGGCGGCGGTGTTGCCGGAGCTATAAAGAGGCGTGGAGGAAAGATGATCGAGGAGGAAGCGAAGAGGCACGCCCCCGTACCCGTTGGGAGAGCAGTGGTTACCCGTGCTGGCAGACTTCCAGCGAAGTACGTCATACACGCCCCGACTATGGAGAGACCGGCCATGATGATACCGGTTGAGAACGCCTATAAGGCGACCAGAGCAGCCTTGATCAAAGCACTGGATCTATCCCTCGAATCAATAGCGTTGCCAGGTATGGGTACAGGCGTCGGAGGCTTATCGCCGAGAGAAGCAGGTAAGGCTATGGCCAGAGCGATCAAGGAGATACTCGACCTAGGGACGAAACTTAGGAAGATATATGTTGTCGACCTAAACGAAGAGATACCTCTAGAAGTATGCAGGAACATAGAGGCGGAGCCGTAGAGATGCGGGTGGTTGTCAAGTACTTGTTGTGGATGCGGGAAAAAGCAGGGACGAACAAGGAGGAGTATATCTTAGAGGAGAACAGCACAATCGAAGACCTGCTCGAGAAAATAATCAGTAAGCACGAGAACCTAAGAAAACACCTCGCTAACCCATTTACACGAGAAAACCCAGTTCTAATAACAATTAACGGCCGCACAGCCCGGCCAGGAGCTAGACTAAGAGAAAACGATACAGTAACGATAATGCCGCCAGTATCAGGAGGATAAAATAATGGAGCCGCCGGCGGGATTTGAACCCGCGACCACCGGCTATCCCGACGGGCCTGATACGCCGAACCGCTTACAAGGCCGGCGCTCTACCGGCTGAGCTACGGCGGCACAAACCATTAAAAACAAAATCCGGAAACACCTTTAAAGAATTTTTCCACAAGAACAAAGATGCCCGCCCACCTAAAACATTAATTACCTAAACAAACTCCTCTTCCACAAAGGTACTAGACAAATCACTACTGTCGGTAATGGATTATTTCCGGGATGTGTTTTGTGCTTGTTTATTTCTGGGAATATGTGATTGTTCTTGATTCTGTGTTAGCCTATGCTTAACACTTTATCGCTGATCTATACCAACCGGTTTATGGTGGCTCTCACCGGGCCAGTGGATCGTTAGTGGAAGCACTCAGAGCAAAACATAAAATATTAAAACAACCAAATAAACAACAAAGAACAGTTACAAACACAAAGAACTGAAAGCAATACATATTGGGTCGTATAACCCACGACGGTGAAGACATTCACAATACTTGTTACAAACACAAAGAACTGAAAGTGTATGGGTACCACTTCGGATTGATTGGCTTCTCCCCTCTGATCCTTGCCTTCGTTACAAACAAAAGAACTGAAAGTTATTCATGAAACACCCAGAACTAGACACAATCACAAAATGAAGAAGGTGTTACAAACAGGTAGAACTGAAAGTAGAATCGCCGACGCCGAGACCAGCATACTCGAGGACAAAGCCGTGGCTAAGTTACAAACAGATAAACTGAAAGATGAATGCTTGATGTAATAATTCAAATAGTTTTATGTTATTCTATGAACTCTAAACTCTAGGTAACAATTATCTCTGAGGTACTTTTCTACGTAGAATTTGAGAAATAAGGGATAACCAAGTGTATTGTCGGAAAAGTAGTTGTCTTCTTGTAGGAGAGAGGATTTGCTCGTGGTGCGGGGGGTGGGATTTGAACCCACGCAGGCCTACGCCATCGGGTCCTGAGCCCGACCCCTTTGACCAGGCTCGGGCACCCCCGCGTCTGTTTTATTGGATTTGGGCGTTGGGGTTATAAATGTGGTTTTCGGGTTTTTCTCTGATTTTTCGGGCTGTTTCGCGGGCTTTTCTGGCTAGTTTTTCCGGTATTACTCCTTGTTCTAAGAGTTGTTCTAGTTCTTCTTCGTCTATTATCTGTGTTTTTGTCCTTGTTATGACTATGTCTATTGCTAGGTCGTGGTATTTTATTTCTCGGGGCAGTATTTCTGGCGGCGTGTTTATGTTTACGTATGTTCCTAGCCATTCTTCTCCTCTGTAGTAGTTGTGGCTTATCCACCACTCTCCAGTTTTTATGAACATGTAGTCTATGTCTCCCGGTTTTTTCTCCATGTTTAGCCCGTCGTATACTCCCTTGGAGCGCATTGTTCTTTTAACAATGAGTGTTGCACCTTTTTTGCCTATCTTTATCTCGTGTACTGTTCCTGGTGTTAGATGTAGTTTTTCACCTGTGGGCTTTATGTGTGTGATCCCTATTCTGGTCTCCTTGTTTTTCTCTAGAATATAGTCTCTGATACTATGTGAGGCATGCTCTCTCGTGAATACTTGTTTCTGGACCAGGTATTCCGTATAGTCTACTAGCTCGCTGAGGCTTTGGTCGTGCGTTGATTTTAGGCTGTGATGCCCGGTTATCGTCGGGACTACCTGGTTGCGTATCTCGTCTAGTCTCTCCTTGGCTCTACTTGTGAGACCTATTAGGCCGAGGTATTCTCCGGGATAGATTATTGTCGGTTTTTCAGGCGGCTCCATAACTAGGATCTCGTCCAGTTTTTCCAATAGTTCGTCTATCTCTCTCATTATGTCTTCGTCCGAGGCATACATGCTACTGCTTCTTAGATGCACGCCGACTCCTTTTCCGAAGACCTTGGATGCGGCAAGGGCTAGTAGGTAGTCTCTCCTAGCCTTATCCCTTATGTGCTCTGATGCTGTAAGTTTGGGCACGCCATGGATTAGCGCGACGTATTTTCCAATGATCCTGATATTTGTTGTAAGCCTGATCTTCTCCCCTGGCTTGACAGGGGGTCTCGCCACGGCCAGAATGACTTTTTCTCCAGGCCTCCTCCCGCAGTTGAATAGTTCTCCTTCAAGGCCGAGTGGTAGTTTGACCCGGCACACTCTATCGTTACTCTCGATGATTACTCCGGAGACTATGCTCCATAGGCCGAGCCTCGAGCGCCACGTGAACACGTCTTCGAGCGTCTCTACAAGTAGCTCGTAGACCTGTCTGGCTGGCTCCGGGAAGCCGATCACTAGTATCTCGTCGTTGTCCGCGTCCTTCACAGTCACTTCTGCCGGGCTTGTATTGAAGCCTATACCTAGTCTTTCCTGTATAGGCTTGCTGGCCTGAACAATAGTGTAGCCATGATCAAAAAGAATTTTGGATACAGCTGTAGCTATGATTCCACGCACACGTACATTCGCCAAGCCGAGACCACGCTAGTCTCTAACTGTCTCGAGTATAGCGATGATCTGCCATATTTTTGTCCTAGTGTTTATGGGCATGTTCGGGTCCTGGCTTATGGAGTCCAGGATGCTTATAGCGTTGGCGGCTCTGACGCCTGGACTATACTTCGTATTACGTAGCTGGTTAAGAGCCTCTGTAGCGGCTCTACGAATGTTTCGTGGTACACCGGTATCGTTAATAATACTCATAAGCATGAACATGGCGTTCCTTATTTTTGTCTCATTATCGATTATCGTGGCCATAACGCTCACCCCTACAGCTTATCTTATAAGCGGAGCGTCTCCCTATTTTTCCATAACAGGTATTTGGTATTAAATAATAATCTTTATTTAAACTTGTACTTCACATACTAATAATAATTATTTTCATAAATATAGTGTCCGGCTATAGAGCCAGGCATTATTGTAGGTGGTGAAGAATGAGTAGAATCAGCCGAGACAAGGTTGTCAGGAAAATGGCTGAGCTCATGAAAGCAGGGGCCGTGATGCTTTCTGATACATGCCCTGTTCAGGGATGTAATCTACCATTATTCAAGCTCAGATCAGGAGAGATAGTATGCCCTGTTCATGGAAGAGTAGTTGTTGTTCGGAGCGAGGAGGAAGCTGTTGAGGTCACTAAGAAGTATGGCTTGGCCGGTGTACTGGATAAGTTAGAAGACTATGCGATTAAGACGATTGATTCTATGGTGGGTGAAGCTTCTGATCCGTCGCTTATCATTGAGTGGCTAGAAGTGATTGAGAGGGTTGAGAGGATCAAGAAGATGATTAGGGCGACCCCTAGAAGTCAATCCTAAGCTTCTCAGCAACTAGTTCCTTAACATCCCGATAAACCTCGTTGAAGCTTCTCGATGCATCCACCATTATGAGTAGTCCTTTATCAACGAGGTACAAGTAGTTCTGCCTGACCTTCTCGAGGATTTCCAGCTGTTCGTACTCGGGGAACCTAGACGATAATCCCTTCCTTCTCTTAAGCCCTAACCCGGGATCTATGTCTAGGTAGATCGCTATGTCGGGCCTCATGGCGAATCTGTTGATCTCGAGTATCCAATCTATTGGTGCTCCCATGGCTCCCTGGTAGGCCGCACTACTGTAGTAGTAGCGGTCGCACAAAACTATCTTTCCTTCACGGATGGCTGGTTCTATGACCATTTCGATGTGTAGTAATCGGTCGGCAGCATATGTTAGGGCGTCTAGGAAAGCCGACCGAAAACTACTGTATTCGTTCTTGAGTATCTCTACATAGCGGGTATTGTACGGCTCATACGTGTATAGCGCTTGGTACTTGCTTTTTTCGATATCTTCTAATAGCTTATAGGCGATGCTGGTCTTGCCAGCCCCATCTATTCCTTCCAGAACAACAAGTTTTCCCCTACTCAATAAACAGCACCTCTTCCCCGCGTCCATGAAGTATTATGGCATGCTCCCTGTTCTTAACGTGTCCTACTAATTCCTCATACTCCTCCCTGACTATAAACAATGGTATATCTGCAAGGACTGCTCCAGCAATGAGTATTGGCTCGGCATCATGCACAATCATACATGCAGGTGCATGGCCATAGTATTTAAGGCCATATATTATGTACGTGCCGACAGTCGAACCTCTTGTTCCAGGGAAGATGAGGGCTTTTCCGCCGATGTAGTGGCCCTCAACAGTTCTACCCATCCTAGGATCTACTTCGCCGAAGAAACTGATCCTGTGATCGACTACTAGGGCTTCCGCCCTACAGCTGCCGTCAACTATGATCTTGTCGATCCTTATCCTCTTCAATACTTTGCACCGATAATTTCCTCTATGCTTGCAAGGTACACGTCTAGTTTGTGTAGTCTTCTCAGATAGAAGAACGCCTTACCACTATTAGTGACCACTAGTCCGGGTTTATACTTGAACCTCGTTACAACTGGACATGTGCCCGCAATAACTTCTATACATTTCTTCCTAAGAATACCAAATTCTCTTCCGAACACGCTAAACACTATAGGTGGTATTGATAAGATCATTTTACCCCTAGCCTTCCATAAGCATTTTTCCAGTGACCGCATTATCTTGAGCACCTCGGCGCCTGAAAGGTGTGGGCACCCGATATAAGCAAGATCATAGTCTCCCCTACTCCACAAGTAGTCTCTATAGTCTTTCAGGAGATCCTCCCTCCTCAATGAGATCTTGTCAACTATATCCTCCCCATAGGTTCTCGGAGGCGTCACTCCACGGATCACTATTAGGGCGTGGCTCCCAGTCGCAGCTGCAGACGCCAGCAATAGCTTGATCTCATGAATACTTGGCCTCGGAGTAAGTTCTAGCAGGGGTATATTGTTGATGCTCTCCCCGATCCATAGGCCTAGGAGGCTCGCCGTCAGATCATCTAGCCGGTCATGGAATCTAATCATAACTCTAGCCGTGCGCTCCTCGATCTTGTGGAGCCCTGCGTCGTATATATACCCTGTTATTGATGCTAGGAGCGCTATAGGGCCCCCCTCCCTGTTCGTCCTGGCCCCATAGAAGCTGTTGGCCATAGCTACGGCATTACTCTCCCCCCACGCTAGGTGTTCATGGGGCGCGGGGGCTCTCAGCATGTATGGAAGGCATGTATAAGTGGGTTTTATCCTCATTTTCTCGAGTGCTTTATTGACGAGGAGTTGTTGCTCTAGATGACTATGATCGATCAGACTCGATTCTCCAGTAAGGTCTACACAGGTGGGATTGGACGTGGTGTAGACAGCTGTTTCCGCACCACTACTGGCTAATTCTTCCAGAAACTTTAGGCCCGGCTCACCTATGTTTGTGTAGGATATGCCGGAGACATGTGCATGCCTTATCTTAACCAGCCTGTCGGCGCCCAGCGCCTCCCCTACCCGGACAATCACCTTTAGGGCTTTCGCTTTCACCCAGCCTTCTTCCCCGGCAAGTATTCTTTCCTGTTCCCTGGTCAGGTACATTAGCTGGGCTTCACCATCCTATACTTTGTCCACGGCTCGGACAACGGCTTTGTCGCATCTATGATCACCTTATCACATACTCCCTCATCGCATCTAGGGTCTAGTGTACTTCCCCTAGTCCTTCTAATCACATGTATGTCCTCGCTTGGTTTGACGCGTGTCGCTATGGCCCATTCAACCATGAATGAGTCATCCACGTCTATATCGTGATCAACGACGATAACCAGTTTGGCGCTAGGGTGGGCAGCGAGCGCGGCCATCCCGGCGTTGACCGCCTCTCCCTCTCTCGTTTTCTCGATTGAGACGATTATGTGCAACCATGAAGAGCCTCCACGCGTAAGTCTCACGGACTTGACGCCGGCCACGGCTTTCTTCACGCTCTCATATATTACTGGCTCCTTCGGGAAACCCATGAACATGTAGTGTTCGTGATATCCCGGGACTATTGCGTGGACCATTGGGTCATGTTTTTTGTTCACATATATCGCGTCAACCTCCAGTACTGGCTGTAGCCTCTTCTTATCGACCATTCGGAGTATATCGACAAAGGGGCCCTCCCATGCTTTATCCCGTGTTATCCTTCCCTCGATTATTACCGAGGCGTTTACCGGGATATTTAGGCCGTGGATAGGGGTTTCTACGACACGTTTATCCCCTGTTATCCTAGCATAGATGTCTAGCTCGTATTTCCCGAGCGGCGGGCTGGTCGCGGCCGCTAGCTCGAAGACAGGGTGCGCGCCTAGGATGACCGCTACAGGCGTGTCTTCTCCTTTCTCAGCATGTTTTTTAACTATGTAGTAGAGGTGGCGTGGAACTATTCTTAGTGTTGCTCTGCGTGGTCCCAGCCTCATAATCCTGTGTATGCTGGCGTTATGGATGTTGTTCCATTTAGTAATAACGATAGATCCTGTTAGATAGTATCCCCCGTCTTCTCGGTAGAATTTTATGAACGGTATATCTTCGAGACTACCACTATATTTCTCATAGTAGTCTTCGAACACTTCAAGACTGTATTTTGGGGGCGGGCTATTAATAGCGTTGATGTATTTTTCATAGAGTACTGTATCACTGTCTACTTGGAACAGGCTATACAGATCTTTCCTTGTCGTTACTATGTTTGAGTAGCAGGGAAGTTTTGCTCCTTTAACCCTGTATATGTATAGGGTGTCGGGATTCCTGTTGCTTATCCTTGTTATGGTGTATTCGGCCTCTATTTCCCCTAGATCCTCTATTTTCTTCCCACTAGCCAGGCTTATCGCAGGGTGAACAAGCATTTGCCTAGCACCTAGTATTCGAGCAATGATTCGTGATATTCTTCTGTGAGCTTATATCTTGCGAGTCTGACTATGTGTGTATTTGTTAGTTCTTTAGTCTTCAGGTAGATTGTCCCGCCTGCGAAGTCTATTTTCTCGATCATCGCGGGATAGTCTGTCTGGTCACCAATAAGGGCTGCATAAGCCCGTTTCTCGAATCCGGCCACATAGTACCTTATCCTCTGTACGCCGAAAGCGCTTTTCAATAGGTCGAGCCGCGGGCTCTTGATCGGTTCTTGGACAACCATATATAGTGTGTCCGGAGTCTTTGACGCATATAGTGGCTTCACACCAATTATCTCCCGTATTAATGCGGGATCCACTGGTGCTCCATGGAATAATGGGTGGCCTGAGATTATAGTGGCGGCCAGCCCTAGTCTTACCGGTTTGCCGCCGTCAAGGTATTCCCTGTATTTTTCTGATCTCAAACACCTTCTATCTTCTCTGTTTCTCTCCCTCTTGCTGGGCGGCGGCTTGATCATCTTCACCTTTATCCCGATCGAGCTATATTTATTATAGATCTCGTAGAGGGTACCCCCAATAACCACTAAGTAGTCAGGCCTTATCTCCTCGATGAGTGTTGACTTGTATATTGTTGCATAGGTATCCATTATCCACCCATCAGTATCTATTATGACAGGCGATCTATTGTCTCGTATGGAGATATCTATCAATTGTTTTATGGCCTGTATTATCTGGAACATGTGCCCCTGGGGCTTGATATCTCCTATAAACTTCATTGCCTGGGGCTTGAGGGTCCTCATCCACACGGTTTTCCCGCTGGGATAGGATAGAGTTATGAAGCCCGGGGGCCCTATATCTGCTTGTCCTACATCACCATCTATTATCGCTGGTTTTCCCCCGTTTCTGAGCGCAATGTTTGATAATAGTATTGATACGGATGATTTCCCCGAGTCAACTTGGCCGATAACCATTATTTTGCGGGGCTTATCATTGATTATTTCCTCAGCTGTTTTTCTCCATTCAAGATACGGGTCCTCTTGGCCTGCCGCCTGAATCGTTCCCTCGGAGCCAAGGTTTACGTCTAGTATTGATTCTTTCAGGGCCAGGATGGTATAGCTTCTTAGTCTGTGTATGATTATTCTCTCGCCTGCACTATATAGTGCTCCGAGAACCTCTATTTCCCCCGTGGCTACGTTTAGTGCGGCTGGGCCGAAGACCCTTATAAGCTCACCCTCTGCTAGATGGATTCTCGGCATCTTACGCTATTACCTCGATTCCTTTTCTTAGTGCGATTGATAAGGCTGCATAGGCGTCCTTGTTCCTATATGGTTTGAGCATGTTTTTTATTCTCTCAACTATCTCTCCCGTGCCGTTTTTCGGCGTGGTTTTAGCCTCATCCACTATTTCTACGGCTATGTCTCTCTCGGCTTTTTTCAGCGTGTATGCTATTCTCCACCCGTTGTGGCATTGTCCGACACGCACTTTCAGTGTCTTGTATGGATATTCCTGCTTGATCCTCTCGATCTCTTTTGCCAGGGGGGCCTCTGGATCTAATCTCTTCATCTCGAGGATCTCCGAGTCTCCCAGCACTATAATGTATGGGCTGGGCCCGGGATCAACTCCTACTATGATCTCATTATATGTTTCTTTGAGTTTTGTTCTTAGGATTGCTTTCTCGACGACTAGCGACCGGTGTTCTGGATCATATACTATCTCTAGGTCTTTTCTCCCCGCTACTTGGTCGACGAAGTACTTGTAGTCCGTATAGAGTACGCTATAGTATGGTATGTTGTCAGGTGTATAGTATAGGGTGTAAGGTATTCTACGGGCTTTCAGCCTGTCAAGGACTTTCATGAACCATCTCGGATCATATACTGCAAGCACCAGTGCTCTGTATCTTGGCGTGCTCAATGTCAGTTCTTCCACCCTTTTCGTGGACAGGTTTCAGACTATAATCCTTTATTATATTGTAACCTCTATTTTTATCCTCATGTAACCGCTAATGGGTGGTGCCATAATTATTGGGTGGCGCGCGAAGTATTACTGGCTGGGGTGCCCTCGATAAGATTATTGGGTCCCCGCCGCGCGCCATCCTATTTTATGGGGAAGCCGGTATCGGTAAGACGAACATGTTGCTATGGATCGCGAAGAATGTGTGTAGGGAGAGCTGCCCATGTATCTATATCAGTACTGAGGGCTCCCTGTACCAGGGGATCGTTGCACGTAGGCCTGAGGACTACGAGCATGTATTGTTTGGTGAGACCAGGGATTTGTATGGTTTGCTTGAGACGATTATTCGAGGGGTTTACCCGGTTGAACCCTGTGCTGTGTTTGTGGATAGTATTAATGCTCCGTTCCGAGAGGCGTCGGGGTCTGAGGAATCCATACCCTTATTTGGACTCATACTTGCTCTGCTGAGGAAGAAGACCGATGAGGGTAGGGCCTACTTGTTCGCCTCGGCCCAGGTGAGGGGTTTGACCGAGCTTGAGCCGCGTGGTGAGGGGGAGGAGGTTGTCGCTAGCGGCATGTCTATCCTTGAGTACTGGTTTGACGTAATAGTTTTTCTGGGTGTAGAGGAGGGGCTCCGCTATGCCCGTATTGTTAAGCCTGAGGGATTGGAGGCTGAGGCATACTTCGTGATCGAGAATGGGGGTGTTGAATGGTTTGAGTCTCTCGAATAATGTCTTCACGGTGTGTTTTTTGCTCTGGTTCATAAGGTATTATGTGCCCCCAATGATCGCTAATGCTTCTCCACTACTAGTTAGTGGCTCTCATCCTATCGATGGTGGTAGAGTATTTATCGACGGCAAGCCCCTGCTCGGGCCTGGTAAGACTGTTGAGGGCTTCATCACCGGGGCCTTAATGGCTCTTTTTTCTTCAATGCTTGTATCAGTTATTGTTGGTGACGAGTATTTTGTCCCCTACGGATTTATTGGTGGTGTCGCTGGTTTACTGGGGGATATGGTGGCTTCGTTCTTTAAGAGGCGTTTGGGGCTTAAGCAAGGTGATCCTCTCCCCATTATTGATCAGCTGGACTTCGCAGTAGCTTCAACCATATTTTACTGGTTTGTAGACCCGGGTTTTGCTTATAGGCCTTTGTTCGTACTCTACGCGTTTATTATTATCTTGGTTCTCCATATTGTCACCAATAATATCGCCTATTATATGGGGGTTAAGGATAGACGATGGTAGTTTTTCGCTAGATTTATTATAGGTAATGTTTTAAGTTGGTTTGGATTGATACTACTGCGTAGTTGGAGCGGAATGGTTGAGGGGTGCTACGGTTGAGGATCCCCAAGATGATAGTGACGTATTGTCCGAGGTGCAAGACCCATACACCGCATACTGTGACGATTTATAAGCATGGCAAGAGGAGGAGCATGGCTCAGGGTGAGCGTAGATACGCGGCTAAGAAGAAAGGTTATGGTTCTAAGAGGAAGAGCGAGCAGAAGAGATTCGCTAAGGTTACCAAGAAGGTTGTGCTTAAGCTTAAGTGTAGGAAATGCGGCTATATCTTGCATAGGAGAGGTATTCGTATGAAGAAGTATGAGCTTGTGGAGGTGACTCGTTAGCCATGGTTAAGAGGAGAAAGATCCTTATTCCTCAGCCTAGGAGTAGATTCTTGAAGGTTGTGTGTAAGACCTGTGGTGCTGAGAATATAGTGTTTAGCCACGCGACCTTCCCGGCTCGATGCAAGGTATGCGGTACTCTGCTTGTCAGGCCTACTGGTGGGAAGGCCGAAATTATAAGGGAGCATGCCGAGATTGTTGCTGAGCTCGGATGAGATCGTTTCTCTTGTTCTTCATCTTTTCTCGTAATATAGGTCTTTGATTATCCTAGTGTCTATTCTTCATAGGATGTATAGTAGTCGATAAGATTACTTCATTGTTTATTGGCGGAGGAAGATATGTATTATTTAAAAATTGAGTGTTTGTTATTACTTGTTCTCTTGATTAGAATAATGCTGTACCTATAAGTATTGTTAGGAAGCTGACTAGCGGCACCGTTATGTTGTCATCGATCGGGTTTGACTCGAAGTGTTCAACGATGCTTGCAAGTAGGCCTGCTAATGCCCCTATCCATCCTAAGGCTATATATCCTATTGGTATGACTACTGCGGCCATTGCTATGTTTCCTATCCAGGACTTTGTTCTTTTATTGTACAGCATGTTTCGAATAATACCTGTTACGCCGTCGCCGAACGCCATAAAGGCTACGGGTATTACACCGTACCACCAGTTGTGGAAGATTAACCACGCAAGCGTAATGGTTACTCCCCACATAATTATGAAGTGTATCTCGTAGTTGTTCTCCTCTACTTGGAACCAGTCCATTAGTTGATTCCTTCTTCTAGGCAGCCATGTCAATATGGCTAGGATTACGGCTAGTAGTGCTGGGTACAACGGTGTTGTGTAGAAGAATGGTACTAGAACCGATACAAGTCCTCCGGCCAGTATGTGTATTACTTTCCTATTATAGTAGACGGCCTTAATGTGTGTCATCCCTCTAGCACGCATCTTCTGGTACAAGAACTTCGTCAGTGGTCCGACGACGATCATTACCCAGATGAACAAGACCAGGGTAATTAAGCCCTCCCTAATCAATACACTAATATCCATGTTGTTCACCGAACCCAGTACATACAATACATACAGCTAAGTACAGCTACACACTAGAAAAATCTTCTAAATGTAAATATAAAAACCATACAGGCACAGAAAACCCTCGGGGATGATGAAGGCCGTACTCACAGAGACAAGTGAAGAAACCTTTAAGTCCTGACCACGCCAGAAACTCGAAACGTGTGATGAAGGCTAGATAAACTGAAATACACGGTGATGAAGGTTTCTGGTACTGAAAACAATTATAGAACACATCAACCCCAACATGATATATTACCAGCATGATCCGAGTTATCACCGATACCATTGATACATGATTTTATATAGCCTGAACATGCCAGTAAAACAGCCATCTTATAAAAATCGCAATAAATATGAGCCACAAATACACATAGCATCAGCACATCTCGTTAATTTAATTCCCAGATAACACACCTATACAACTTATTAGAAGAAATGGTGGCGGGGCCCCCACAATGGTAGCGGGGGGTGGATTCTCCCGGGGCGGCTGTCCGCAGAGTCTTATTCGCTATATGTAATGAGTATTATTGACCCTTTTAAAACTTACTACAAATCTTAGTCAAAGCCCTTTTCTCAGCTTGATGATGAATATCCATGATGTTATATAGATTGCATACGTTATCTTTTCTACTAATAACTAATCTATAAAATCCCCAGGTCTCGCCATAATTATATCTTAGAATCTATGCTGATTTTCCTAAGCATTTTGAATATCTAACACTCCGTAATAGTTCACAGAATTGATGATAACTCTATGTTTTTGTTTATCAATATGTCCTTCATCTATAAATGCTGAGATCCAATTAATGAGTATATTGGGACTTTTTCTTATGAATGCCTGTGCTCTCCATAATTTTTGAATTATTTGCACCTAAACGTCTAAGTGTGTAGTAAAGATATCTTGATTTAACTCTTGCTATATAGACGTGTTTTTGGATGAATATACAATAGTCGGGCTTATCTTCAAAACATCATATATGTCTCTGGCAAATGAACTAATTAGTTCAATTGATTTATTAATATATTCTATAATGTAACGTTTTCCTCTATCTCCTTTCTCGACATATATATGTCCATCTCCGCAAATATGTGCATGAATCCTTGCAAAATAAGGATTATCCATTAAGGACATGTTATTCCCGTTTTAGATAGAATAGGAGAATATAAAGCGGACAGCCGCCCCGTTTTGAACCACCGACCTCGGGGTGTCCCTGAGGCGGCAGCCTCTTATGAGCTTCGCGGGGCGGGGCTACCGTCCCTGCTACTACCTTTATTATTGGGGGTCTTATAAAGTTTTATTCTTAGGTGTTATGAGTAAGCCTTTTCTTTTATTGTTAATATAAATTTCGACACTAAGTTCTATCCCTTCTTTCCAGCCTAAGGCTTCAACTAATTGTTTTGGTAGTGTTATTTCATAGGTGTAATATTTTTGTTTACCTTTCCTCTTTCTAAGTTTCATTATTTCACCAAGAAATACTATATAATCGTAGATAATAAATTTATATAGGAATTCTTTACAGAATTCCTAACAGAGGTGAAGAAATGAAGCAGTCTATGGGTAATATTATCGCAAATTTGCTGGAAAATTATGGATCAAACTATCTTAATAAATGGAAATCAAGAGAACATTTACTGGGTAGAAGAAAGTTTTTGGTATATAATGTCGATGAACAAATAAAGTCAGAAATTCTATTTCTTCTTTATAAAGAACTTCACAACATAAAAACAACTACCTTTAAAGAAGTAAAGTTCTTGAGTAAGTGCTTAGTAATTAGGTCAACGCATGAGGCCCCGCTATGGTATAGATTAGGCTTAGCATTAAGCGATGGCTCTGTCCTAGGTAAAAGTAATATAATATTCTCTACATCAAAACCACACACAATAGATGCCGTGATGTATGGATTTAGTTATATAAAGATCTACGTAGCTAGATACATGCTAAGTATAAAAACTAACAAGATAATACCTGTTATTAACATCGTAGTGAAGGATCCGGATACTGCATTACTTCTAAGACGTATTAAAGAAAACAAACTAGATACGGATCAATTTATAGATGCACTAGTTAATGATAGAATGGCGTTGGCACAATTCCTAGCTGGGATAATAGATGGTGATGGAAGTATAGATTGTGATAATATAAGAATATGCATTGATAAACGTGATCCTCTATACACGATTTTACAAAAAATCTTTAGAAATAATTTGGTTTATGATGAAAAACGATATATGTTAAGGATAAAAACACGAGCCGTTAGGGAACTAAGCATTTTAGAAGAACTAATAAATAACATAGTCTCGGAACATAAGAAAACTATGATTAAAAGAATCCTGAGAAAAAGAAAAAGATTCGTTCTAAACAACATCACATTAACAAATTATAAAATTAAAGAAATCCTAGACAAACTTGATAATGATGATCTAAAAACACTTACCTTATTTAAATTTAGAAAAAAGCAAAAATATACCTATGCATACATCTCCTTTAACAAAAAGAATAAAAACTATATATTCAGCTTAATTAACAAGCTACTCTATAAAATAGAATCCGTACTTTTCTTAAACCTCCTCGATTCTGTTAAGGAAGGTAACAGAGAATATGTAATTTATAACAAAGAATAGTAGAACTTATCAAAACACTTAGAATATATATTGAGATGGGGAAGGGACGGTAGCCCCTGCACCTCCCGCGGGCTACCTGGCTGCCCTACCCCGCTGTTTTGCCCCGCCGTATTGTTTGTGGTGTTTTTCGGTGGTTATAAGGTTTTCTGGGCTTTTCTTCTTGTTGTGTTGTTTCTTTCTAGGAGGAGGGAGAGGGGAGGGGAAAAAGGAGTTATTTTAGCTGGTTTAGCGGTGTGTATGTTTTTGCCGGTATGTATGGTAGGATGTGGCGGGTTGTTTTTGGGCTGTATACTTTTCCTTGCCTAGCTATTTCTATTACTTCTTGTTTTGTCGGTGGTTTTCTCAGAAACAGGTAGTCGATCTCTCCTTTTTCGAGGTCTTGTATTGCTTCTTCGCGTAAGCCGTAATAGGCGAGCTTTATTTTTCCCTCGACGTTAAGCTTGTTTAGGATCTTTGATACTTTCTTTTGTTCTTCTACGCCTCCCTTTATGATCCATGCTCTACCGTCTCGAGACAATATTATGAAGGCTATACCTCCCTGCTCCAATAGTTTTATCGCTTGCTCCGCATCGAGCTTGGACTCGTTTATATCTAGTTCTTTAGACGCTTCTCGCAGGAAGTCATCGATACTACCTATAATAGCGGGATACCATGTCTCGAGCCTGATACTATCGTCAAAGTAATCTACGACGATCGCTGGTGCTTTGCGATACCCCAGCTCTTTTAGAGCAGCCCAACGATGATGTCCATCAACAATCAAGTACTTATCAGTCCCCGGTATAGGGGCAACTATGATGGGCATATCCACAGCGCCCAAGTCCATGATCATCTTCTTTACATCCTCAAGGCGCTTAGTAACAATCTCCTCGTGCGGCACCATATTATCAACATCGATCAGAACTGGCTCAACCCGCTTAACCGGTATATTTAGCTTCGGCAGCTTTATGATCACTGACACAAGGCACCAGCCCCACAGCTTCTCTTGAGAGACAAGAATATACTAACATCTATAAAACGGTAATTGCATATACATACAATAGATATTCGTAGATAAATTAGAGAAAAGAGAAGAAGATAAAAAGAAAGAATAATTTAGTTAGACTTAAAGAATTCAATGATTTTCTCTGCGATCTGGACGCCAGCCCTCTCCTGGGCTTCGGTAGTCGTCGAGCCTATGTGTGGTGTTAGCACAACATTATCGAACTTGGTCAGCGGATGATCCTTGGGTAGAGGCTCCTCCTCATACACGTCAAGCCCCGCACCAGCAATCCAACCGTTAGATAATGCCTTGACAAGGGCTTCGGTGTCGACGACGCCGCCTCTTGCGGTGTTTATCAGTATTGCTGAGGGCTTCATAAGCTTTAACCGTTCTTCGTTAATCATATGTCTCGTTGAAGGCAGTAAGGGCACGTGCAGGCTGACTATATCAGCTTCCCTCAAAACATCGTCAAGCTCTCTATACTCGGCATTAAGTTCTCTTTCAACATCTTCTATCTTCCCACGAGCATCATAGTAGATTATCTTCATACCGAAACCATAATAGGCTATACGGGCTACCTCCCTGCCAATCCTGCCCATACCGATAATGCCGAGGGTTTTTCCCCTTAGCTCAAACCCCATGCACTGCTTCTTGGCCCAAACACCCTCACGCATCTTACGATCGGCGAAGGCGATCTTACGTGCAACAGCAAGCATTAATCCAATAGCTAGCTCGGCAACACTCCTTGAAGGAGCACCGGGAGTATTCAGTACTGTGATCCCTTTCTCCTTGGCCGCCTCAAGATCGATGTTATCAATGCCGACGCCAGCCCTGCCAATAACCCTTAGCTTCTCCGCGGCCTCGATAACTCTCCTAGTAACCCTCGGCTTAGACCTCACAATGATAGCGTCGGCGTCCTTTATCAGCTCGATGAGCTCGTCCTCGGAAGGATACTCTTTAACAATGACTTCGAAGCCAGCGCTTCGGAGCTTCTCGATCGCTTTGGGATGAAGGGGTGCGGCAACCAGCACCTTTACCATAGCGTATCACCTACAACAATAGTATGGATACTTTCATCTTAATAAATTAGGTAACAGCGAGAAGAGGAAGAGAAGAAAAAGAGTCGGCTGAAAACAATTTATTTCTGTTTGAGTTCCTCGATAACCTCCCTTAAGTTCTTGAACAGCTCATCGATCTCTTCATCGGTGATATAACCCATATGCCCGATCCTAAACGTGTACTCCTTGACGGGCCCATAGCCCTTCGCTATCTCGAAGCCGCGCTCCCTCATCTTGTTATAGACGTCAACACCCCTGACACCCGGTGGCGTCTTAACAACAGTTATGGTAGGGCTATAGTATCCCGGAGTAGCGAACAGCTCCAACCCCAGGTCAAGCACACCCTTCCTAATTCTTTCCGCACGCCTAGCATACATGTCGAGCCAAGCCTTCTTACCGCCCATAGCCTCAATGGTTCTCAGCACAACGTTCAACGCGATAATCTGTGGTATCGGGGGCGTCGAAGGGGTAGACCATTGTTTCTCCAAGTACTTCTTGTACTTCAACAAGTCGAAATACCAGCCCCTGTTTGGAATGTTCTTGGCCTTCTCGAATACTGCCTCACTTACAGCAGCCATGGCAAGGCCT
Source organism: Desulfurococcales archaeon (assembly GCA_027022365.1). GTDB lineage: Archaea > Thermoproteota > Thermoprotei_A > Sulfolobales > Desulfurococcaceae > JAADCY01. The sequence continues at coordinate 205,270 of JALVYU010000026.1, forward strand.
GGCGGTACACCGAACGCTTTCTGGCTACTGGCAAAGACCAGATCGAGGCCCCACTCATCAACCTTTATATCGGCTGCACCCATAGCCGAGACGGCATCGACAAACACGAGCTTGTCATGCTCCTTAGCAACCTTGGCGAGTTCAGGCAATGGATTGAGAACACCTGTGCTTGTCTCATTATATGTTATCGTAACTGCTTCGACATCGGGGTTCTTCTTCAGTGCCTCGTCCAGTTCCTCGGGGAGGACAGGCTCGCCGGGCTTCTTTTCAAGAACAACAGCTTTACGGCCGTTGCTCTCAACTACTTCACGGTATCTGTTGCCGAAAGCACCGATGATCGTTACTAGGACTTTGCCGCCGGGAGTTACGGCGTTCCTGATGCTGGCCTCCATGAACCCGGTGCCGCTAGCAGGTATTAGAAGTACCGTAGCCTTTTTTGCCTCGAGGAACTCTGCAAGCCTCAGGGTTGTGTCGCGGTGGAGTGCCTGATACTCCTTAGACCTGTGGCTGAACATCTGGAAACTCATAGCCTTCAGTACTTCGGGAAAACACGCTACTGGCCCAGCAGTGAATAGTTTCAGCTTCTTAGGCCATATAATCTTCTCAACTTCGCGTAGGATCTCATCACAGTTCATAGCACATACCCTCCAGTATGCTTCAGTCAATTTTGCCTATATAGAGATATGCTAGTAATATATGATTCCATACGATCAAGGAGAGGCGGTCCCAGTCGCTCCACCTACATCATCGCTCAGATCGTCTCTGCCCGGTCATCCCAGACATGTCTATAAATCCAATACCTTATATATCCAGATACTGATCAATAATCCTGGGTCAGATGATCATGGTGGAAGAAGAGATCGATTATAGCGAGATAGTGCCCGAAGATGTGCTGGAGGAGATCGAGGAATACGAGGCAAAACCGAACAGGCGGAAAACAAGGAAAAAATACCCCTCTAGCAGAGACATAGTAGAAGCCGTAAAAGAAGCAGCCCTCCATGCAAGGGGGATACATCCCGACGAATTCCCGGATCTGGTTTACCGAATACTCGAGGAACAAGGCTTTGACACAAGGTACGTTACTGTGAAAAGGATCTGGAGAACCTACGAGAAACTAGTAAGGACAGGAGTTATACCTGACACACTACACGTCGTCTATTAATAATCAGCTGGTTAAGGGAAGAAGCCATGACAGGCGATAAAGACAGTGTCACGCCCGGAATCTACGTTAAACTACCATCTGGTACATGGGTGAAAATACAGGGGAAACTAGAGAGACTAGTAAGGACGTCGCGGAAAGGTAGGGGAAAACCGAAAACTAGTGTAGCATACACGTTGATCGGTAAAAGCCTGGATAATCCCCCCAAAAAGCCCAGCGGGATACCTGAAAGAATATACGTTTCCTCGACTAGAATAACAAAGCTCCTCATAAAACTACTTGATGAGATCAAGATTGATAAAGAAATAATACTTGTCTGGCCACGGACCAAGGAGACCTATGTTATCGAAATATATTATCCAAGGAGAGCGATCGTTGACAGGATAAGAAAGCTTGCAGAAGAGCTAAAAATACTGAGGCAGATCAAGGAGAAAGCCGTAGGCTCCTCCTCACGATGATGTTTGGCCCGCTATTCTCTATTATTATCTGCTCAATAGTGATCCTATACCCGCATACAGGGCATCTATAATAGAACGTTATTCTATGGCTTCCATCACTCATTCTCTCCGATTCTTCTACAAGATACATTGGCCTGCCATCCTTTTTACAGTACAATGTACCGGTCATATCGTGTCCCCGGCAAAAATCTCTGTATTCTAGGGGTAAGTAGTAATTTAGTACCCAATATATACGTATGCTTAGAGAACAGCTTCACCGGTGTAAAAGGAATGGACTTCATATATAAGCTTCGCAAGCTACATGAGGAGACAGGTCTCGACGACATTGTGATAATCTCTTCTGAGAATATCGAGTACTTTCTCGGCGTACCAACCATAGCAGACTCGATGATAGTGCTCTACAGCCATAAAGGAGACATAGAAGTCTATGTGCCGATACTCGAGTACTACAGGTACAGAGACATGCTCAGTAAACAGGATGTAGAAGTCTATGCAGTATCCAAGAAGATCAAGCCAAACGATGCAAAGGTCTTCGAGGGCGAATACAAGGATCTTTTCGAAAAAATAGGTACGGGGAAAGAGAAGATAGGATGCGACATAGGCTACTCATCACCACTAGTAAATCCACTACGGGAAAAGCTGGGAGAGAAAATAGCTGATATATCAGAGACTATCATGGGCTATAGGATGAAGAAAGAATCTTGGGAGATCGAGAGGATAAAAAAGGCAGTAAAAATTACGCAGAACTCGATAAAAGCGCTCGTTTCCTACATACAGGAAGGAATAACTGAGGCGCAGCTCGCTGGCATATTCGAGCATAGAGCTAGACAGTACAATGTATCACAGTACGCTTTCGACCCAATTATCGTCTTCAACCCGGGGACAAGCTATCCGCACAATATACCTGGTCCTAACAAGCTCAGAAGACCGAATCTCATCCTGGTAGATGTTGGTGTCAAGTACCAGGGGAGATGCAGCGACCTAACAAGAATGATCCTCTGGGGTAGGCCCAGAAAAGAATGGAGAAGGGCGTTAGAAGCTGTCAACGAAGCCATAAATGAGGTTATCGACAAGGCAGAGCCGGGGATGACTGGAGAAGAAATAGCGAAGATAGCCATAGACGTAATAGCAAAACATGGCTATAGAGAGAGATTTATCCACGGACTAGGACATGGACTAGGAGTGGTCGTCCATGAACACCCCTACTTAACACTAGGATCGACTACCAAGGTGGAACCCGGCGCGGTGTTCACCATTGAGCCCGGCGTATATATACCCGGCGAATTCGGCATTAGAATAGAAGAAGATGCTGTGATGACAGGGAAAGGAGTAAAAATACTCTCGTCAGGCCTCGAGAGAATAATTACTCCTTAAGGAACTTCGGAAAATCAAGTATTTCTTTGCCGCCGATAAGCATCGATCTAAGGCGGCTAATACCATCCGTTCTCCCATCGATCTCAATACCCTCAACATCAATAACGGGCAAGCCGAACCTCTTAGCAATAGCGTAGCCACACGCGATATCGAGGTTTCTAAGCTTACCAGTATTATTGATAAATAGCGAGAACCTGCCTATGGCAGCATATGTTGATTCGAGAGCTGCCGAGCCGAGCACCCTTATTCTTGAACCAAGCCTGTATCTGCCATGTAAATACCTCTCAACAACCATGAATAGCGATGGATCATTAGTATAAACAGTGGCTATACCCGATTCTAGCTCGCGGCGCTCATGCATAACCGCCCCATTAACATACACGTTCTCTTCATCGAAACTGTATATTTCACGTACAAACACATTAGCGACAGCACCGCTTAGTGCCTGGCTTAAGTAGGGTTTATCAATGCTATAGAAAACCACGGAAACCGCGGCAACCGGTATTCCGAGGACATAGTTGAGAGAACCGTCCAGTGGATCTGTCAGCAAGACCAGATTGGGCCTATCACTTATTCTCACAATTCCTTTCTCTTCGGACACGATCAGAACATCTAGGCCTTCAGCCTCAACAAGATCAATTAGGAAATCTTCAGCAAGTCTATCAGCTCTTCTCGTCGTATCGCCAGAGGCGCCTCTGCCTAATACCTCGTCCAATCCCTTCGTTCCATGAATATCGCGCAGATATCCAGCAACTTCACCAACTATTCTCCGGGCTATTCTCTCTAGTTCTTTCGCATCCAACATAATTACCTCTTATGGGCTTGATAGTATCCTAATATAGGTTTTAAACAGTACATAGTTATATCTCTTGAACAAGTAATATAATGAAGATAAAAAATGGGTGATACAATGAAGCTTATAGAAGCAACATTCAAGCCTGCCAAGGACAAAGTCATCGAAGGCGTAGAAGATACTGTGCCATTTATTCTATCGATCAAGGGAGTACATAGCGCATCACCACCAGTAGCCTTTCTCATAATGATAGATGTCAGTTACTCGATGGACGGTGAAAAGATATTCAGGGCAAAACAGGCCGCGCTGAAAATTCTTGAGCTTATTCGTGACAAAGACTATGTCGGGGTATATGGGTTCTGCGGTAAAGTCAAAGAAGTACTAAAGCCAATACCCTTCACCGATAAGAAGCTCGTCGAGAAGGCCATTGTTTCGCTTAAACTAGATAGTGGTACGAATATTTATGAAGCATTGAAAGTCTTAGCGGAGCAGGCTAGGAAGCTTGTAGAGTCAAAAACAGTATCTGCTGTTAGAGCAATATTCATCACGGACGGAGAACCCACATCTGGGCCGAAGAAGCCCAAGAAAATACTCGAGATGGCAAGAAAGCTCCGTGAGGCTGGCGGGACAGCTCTAGTGATCGGTGTAGGCGATAAATATAATGAGAAACTGCTCCTAGATATTGCGCGTGCCGTTAACGGTGTATTCGAACATGCACAGGATCCGGAAGCACTTGAAAAAACCATGTACGAATACACGTCGATCGTAAGAGAGCTGTGTGCGAGAGAAATAGTCGCAACGTTTGTCTCATCACCGTACACTCGTGTGAATATCTATAATAGAGAATCTATAACCATCGACAACGAGACCAGAGTAAACATTGGAGACATACATTATGGAGAGGTGATTGATGTAGTTGGCGAATTGCTCGTGGAGCCTATGGTTTCAGGCACACACGAGGCATTAACCATAACAATATCGTACATCAACCCAGAAACTGGTGAACAAGAATTCCTAAAACCAATCAAGTTCTCACTAAACATCATAGAGAGAAGCCGTGCTGGCGAAATAATGGTGGATAATACCGTAGAAGCAGAAGTAAGAGCCGTCAAGGCCGCACTGGCCCTGAGCGAGAATGTGGGTAAGAAGCCTAAGAAAGAGGAGATCGAGAAGCAGTTCGAAGAACTCGTAGAGGCTACACGTGTACTGGGCTCAAAGAACCTCGTGACAAGAACCATGAGTATAAAGGAGATGTTGAGCGAAGAAGGATTCACACCCGACGTAACCAAGGAGATGGCGAGTATAATATCAAAGATTTTATCTGGAAGAATCGAAAAAGAGAAAGAAGAAGGTGAAAAAGAATGAGCGAGGCAAAGGGAGAGAAGCCCAAATTACTAAAACTAACTGTCGTCAAGAGTAATTTCTTCATGCCGCAGAATCAATGGGTCTTAGAACCGGGAGAATACATTCTCGGAAGATATCCTACTAACGACATAGTAATTCCTGATCCGTATGTGTCTCGTCGCCACGCAAGAATATTCTTTAAAGAAGGAGAATGGTACATAGAAGACCTAGGTAGTACTAATGGTACACTTGTAAATAACGAAGATATTAAGGGAAAAGAACCTGTCAAGCTAGAGGATGGTTCAGAAATAGTTGTTGGTTTAACAATACTCGCAGTATCATTTGTTGAGAAAACAGAGGAAGAATAAACAACTTAAACAACGATGTAGTTAAATAACATATTCAATGACAAGGTTGTATTTGGTTTTCATTATTTGTCAGTATACTGGTGGATGAGAATTGGTTGATTTAAGGCCGTATTCAAGAATAGATGATTCAAGCAATGTATTTGTAGATCCAGTAGTATTATCAACTATTTTACTTAAACAAAAAATGATTGTCGCTAATAAGAAGGCTAATTTAGCCCAATTCATAGACGAGTTAAAAACAAGAGCGATAAATGCTGCTAAAAATGAGCAAGTACTATACGTAACCGTGCGAGCCGCAGATTCATCCTGGAGAATAAGGCTTTTACTCTACTCTACAAATATCGTTGGAATGATTTACGAGACTAGGGAAGGCACACAGATAGTAGGCGGTTTAGCTTATAGTAATTTCATAAAAGAGGTCTATCCTAGCAACCCAATGGTAAAATACAGTATGGGTGTGCTTCCAATAGATGAACTCCCTGATCAGCTGAAAGAGCATGTAATAAACTGTAGGCAGGAAAAATCAAGGGAAAAACCCCCATATATTTGGCTCAATAAAATGATATATGATATATATATTGACAAGATATTGACTGAGAAAGGAGCCTACATGTATGTTCTCCTAGGCCGCGATAGATTCGGATATAGGTACGCGGTTAAAATACCGAGAGAAAAAACCATTGAGGGGAAACCACTAGCTGTTAGTAGTAGGTCGATGGGATTAAACGAGGTGCTCAAAGGAGTCTTCAATTCCCTAGAAGTAGCCCACTCTAATAGGCAGGGTATACGCGAATCATTAATGCTCAGAGGATACGATGAAGCGCTCGCCGATAAACTGCTTGTCTATAGGAAATACATACTATATCCGAAAGCGATTATAGTGTTAAGAGATATTTATACAGAAGATGAATATATGTCGAGCCCGCCAATAGTGATCGAGGATTATGCTGATCTAGGAGACCTGGATGGCAGGATCAAAAAATACAAGATCGATCCGAGAGAAGTAGCCTTTATAGCGATACGTACATCTGGCGCTCTAGGATTGATACACGCGAATCATTATGTACACATGGATATTAAGCCTCAGAACATACTGTTAAGGGAAGACGATGGAGAACCTTATGGGTACGCCCCACTAATAAGTGATTTCGTTGGAACACCGCATTTGTTCAACGAAACCATAGAGTTAAAGAAGTCGACGCCAGAATATGCTGATCCTCTAGCCCTGATAAGAGGAAAGGCTGGATACAATTACGATGTATACAGCTTAGGGCTGACATTATTCTATGCCGCTACACGCCAGAAGCTTAAGACAAGGATCCTTGTAAACCTATTGATACTTAAAAACCTCTACGGCACGCCTGTCCCTCTAAGAGTATTTTTGATCGAAAACCCAGATCTAGTTCAAATACATAGAAGGCTCGAAGTAATTCTGCGCAACTATACTAGCTCAACCAGAAAATCACCACCAGAAGAACTAATGTCAAACATATTATCCATAATAGGAGATCATGATGCAAATGCTGTCAAAACTATACGTAAGAAATTACCTGATAGACTAGTCAAAGTGATTCTTAAAGCGATAACATTAGATGAGCAAAAAAGATATCAAGATGCTATCGCTATGTGGAACGATCTAATGTCTGCTCTTGTTGAGCTAGGATATACAAACCTTATACCGAAATAGCTGTTGTAGTTACCCAGATGTTTTACATCAAGTTCTTTTACTCATCTATTTTTCATTAGAACCAATATGTTTTCGTCTTTACGATAATGTTGTCTTGGACAATGATTCACAATAACGTGTATTCTGTTTATATTTTAGTATTGATCATTATATGCTTGGAACATTATCTTTGCTAATACGTATACATGGTACTGTTTATAGAATACATACTATTTAACGTCAATACAGTGATGTAAAATAATTGTAGGTAGAATATAACAGGTTTTATTAAACCAATATAAATCTGTAAAAAAGAAATAATTAATTGTATTTATTAGTATATATTATATGGACACAGGGTGACCAATAGTGGTAGAGAAAAGAAAGATACAGAAAACGGGTTCTTCCTCATATATCGTTACATTACCAAAAGAATGGATAGATATGATGGGACTAAAATCAGGTGATTACGTACTAATATATGAGCATGAGGGTAAACTAATAATTACTTCTCCTAAAGCGGAGGCTAGACAACTGAGCGGAGAGATCCATATCAAAGAGGATATCGATAACCAGGAAATATTCCGTGTACTCGTCGCGATGTACCTCGCTGGCTATGACAACATAGCTGTAACGTTCTCATCTAACATTCCTAATCTGGCGCGACGGATAAGCGAGCTCAAGAATATGGCAAGGATCAAGCTTGCCGGTATAGAGGTTGTCGACGAAACCTATAATTCAATATCATTTAAGATACTCCTTGACCTAAAGGAGCTACCGCTCATTAGAGCGATAAGGAGGCTACACTTGATAGTTAACGGCATGCTCAACGATGCTCTAAATGCGTTCATAAAGAAAGACAAGGAACTGGCTGCTGCGGTAATACAACGTGATGATGAAGCAGATAGGTTTCACTTCATGATCGTTAGACAGTTAGCCCTAGCACTACTTGATATCAAGATAATGTATGAGCTCGGAATCTCGAACCCCGTTGAGGCAATCAACTATAGAATAGTCGTTAGAAACCTCGAGAGAATAGCTGATCATGCCGTAAATATAGCTAAGAGGATCAAGCACATGCCCGAGGATTGCGTCTTATGCCAGGAAACCTATGAGCTCGGTCAGAGAATAATCAGTACTTTCAACAACGCAATGGATAACCTATACAAATTAGGGAGAAAGAAGGCGGAAGAGGTGATCAGAGATGCGCAGAAAATAGTCGGTGAGATAGAGGATGTATTACTGAACAAGATCCTCTTAGGAAACATAAGTGATCAAGAGAAAATAGTCTTAACACTAATCTACGATAGTCTACGGAGAATCACAAGATATAGTAGCGGAATAGCCGAAGCTACTCTAAACATCAAAGTTAACAAGAACAACATCATAGATATTAAATAAGTTAAATTAGGAGCAATACAATAAACTCTATACGAGTGCCCCGGAGCCTACGCAACGCCCCCGAGTACCGGGGGAGTATGAGCGTAGGACGGGTCACTCCCGGCCATAACAACATGTCGCATTGTCTGAATTCTAGTAGATTCTTATTATGATATAAAAGCAGCAGGCATGATAAGTTATTAAGAATTAAAAAATAATGAATAAGTGGTAGCTATGCGTTCGCCTTTTCCAGAAAAGAATGATCATTCTTTTCTTGCAGGTATATAGGTTCTCTTCTCCGGGGGTTCAAGTTCATCCATGTTTCTAAGAGCTTCAAGGTAAGAATCATAGTCGTCGGTAGGCAGTAGTTTCCTAACCCTAATATATGATTCTATTAGTTCGTCAGGGATATTATCCAGCCTACCAAACAGATGAGTGTATCCCTGGTTCCTAAGCCATTCCATAAAGTCTTCTTCGAGGCCCGCATCGACTATTAATTTGACAAGCTCGTATTTTTCAGAAGGGCTCAACTTGGGCGTCATAGAAGAATCCCTGCGAGGAATCCTGTGCCGAAAATAGTTTTGTCGCCGGCCCTAATTAAGGCTTAGGTTTACGGATCCTTATTCTTCCTCTTCTTCTATGCCCTCGTATTCAATGTTCAGAGACTCAAGTTTTTCTATAAGATTGGCCTCGGTTCCTGAATAGTATTTTATTAGGAGTGTATCACCGGGTTTAACTATGGTATTAGGTTTAGGCATGGGTATTATCTTGTTGTTTCTATAAAGAGCTATCACGAGAACGCCTAGGTCGTCCAATGCAAGAGATTCTAGTGTTCTTTCCTTGAATCCTTCAGGGATCTTCAGTCTTGCTACTTGTTCTACGCTTTCTTCCTCTACCCTCCTAACAATAGGATGGATCGGTAGGTTTGACGCCAATGGCACTATTAGTTCTGTCGCTGCATCAGCTATGTTTTCCATAGATGTTACGAAGCTCATGAGGCCGGCCTTTTCTTCAGGCTCGCCATTGTACTCGGATAATATGTATAGGATCATTTTGTACGCCAGGTCGTCAACGACCTCTTCAAGATTTAGTACTTCGTTGGCGGCGATTTTATCGTTATTTACTATTGCGTGGAACGCTAGATCAATCATGACGTCAGAGATATTCTTGAGATAAGCTATTTTCTTAGCTAGTTTTTCCTCTACAACATTAGTGCTTGGTTTCCTAAGAGCGATTTCATCGCCCAACATCTTTGCAACTAGGCTTAGAGAATCGAAGGTTCCCCGCACGATCAATATGTCGCCGACCTTGATCTCCGTGTCCTCGTCAGGGTTTATGATCCAGTGATCCTCTCTCCTGATAGCGATTATGTTGAAGCCTGTCATCATCTCATACAGTCTGTCTATGCTAAAGCCTTCGTAGGCTTTGTTCTTAACGATTATTCTCGCAATAACTTCCTCGGACTCGAGAAGCGCTGCGCGTACTTGTTCACTAATTCCTGTACCTCTCAATACGAGCATGGCTATATCAGCTGCCGAATCACTTAATTTATCGAGGGCATTTGCCATCCTATACACGCTTACCATCTCCTCGGCGTCACGCACTGTTTTGACGGCAAGGCTTGCCTGCATTACCAGGAGGCTCCAAGCGGCATCTAGTTTGTCTTCTACACGCTGTACTTCATAGGCAAGGCTAGAGTCATTCACTACTACTGAGTAGTAGGCTAGATCGACCATTAGTCTCGAGTACTCGCTCATATCGGTTAATAGTTCATATACAGGTATGGGTTCGTACTTGACTTGCCTTGGCGCCTTTATAGGCAATATCTTCTTCACCTAATAGTGGAGGGGATTAATGTTCAGAATACATGAATTATTGACTGGATTAATAAATCCTATATCTTAGTATGCCTACTATGCCCCCGAAGGTCTTCTTAAGCCATGCTCCCTCCGGTATATCGTCGCTCAAATAAACTGGTTTGGCACCAAATTTCTTCGCGAGCTCAGCCCACTCCAGAGCATCCGCTCTGCTCTCATCGATTATCAGTGTCTTGACAGCTCCCATTTGAAGTGCTTGCCTAACTTCATCCTCACCATAAATAATAAGGCCGTCGTCCTTCGCCATGTGGAGCTTGAACTCCTCGACAGCCTTTAGTGCATCAACATATTCTTGTTCTTTCAAAATATCCGCAGCCTTCATGATCATCTCTCTAAGCCCTACCTCACCCTGATAACCAACATCGATTAGTCTCGGTAGCACGATCTGCTTGAGCCTATAATCTAGATAATTTCCTTCTAGGAAATCGTATTTACTATAGGCTGGGCCACCGATAAGTATCGCTTTTAGTTTTCCTTGCTCGAGAAGTGGTAGGAAATGCTTCTTGGCATGCTCAGCAACTCTTTTGTAAAACTCGTCTACAAGTTGCTCTATTATACGGTCAAAACGTCGCTGACTCTGACCGCCCCTGTGGTGTTTGCCTGGGATATAGGCTTCTAGTTCTTCGAGGACTTCGAGTCTACTGCCTTTAAGCAGTCCAAGTGTTGCTGCGTCTCTCTCGACAAGTATTAGTCCGACAAGATTTGACTCTAGCACCATTTCTTCTAGGAATTCTGTGTGGAACTCCTTGTCGGTTCTATAGTAGTATACGGGCACTTTCTCAGGCGGTATGAGCATTATACATATGAAGTCACCGGTATTCATGTCCTCTCCACAAAACAGTGCCAATCCCTTATCAGGTATCTTTGGAACCTTGCTGAGTCTCTCGATGGCTGCCGATAGTGCTCTCTGGACGGCGTTTCGTGTTTTCTTCAATTTGATGTTATCAGTAATAGAAAGCTCTTGTCGCAGCATGTTCAGTACGTCGCTTACAGGTCTTCCCGGAGGAATATACAGGCTCAACAATACAGTCGCGGGTGCACGCCATTTCTTGAGCTCATTAATTATGTTTTTCAGCTGCCTCCGATCAACACGGAGCGACTGGAGCTTCTCCTCACTATAGCTAAAAACCCACCCCTCATACACCTCTCTCACGCATAATTCATTAACTCGTGGATGTTGAAACTCTATTATATAGGTTTGGAACAGGTGATAGCATTGCGTGTAGTAAAAACACCGTTTTGGCGTCCGAGCGAGCAAGTTGTTGAGGAAGCATACAGGGCAATAAGAAGTGGATGGCTTGTTGTAGGTCCGACGGATACCGTATACGGTATTTTCAGCGATGTATATAATGATGAATACGTGGAGAAGGTTTTCCTTGTTAAGCGTAGAGAAAAAACTAAGCCCTTACCTGTACTAGCATCTAGCATAGCGGCTGTTGAAGAGATCGTTGAGATGAATAACAAGTTAAGAGCATTTCTCACAGCGGTCTGGCCTGGCCCGATAACGATTGTTTTCAACGATATTGATTGTAATATATTCTCTAGTCTTGTGTGTAGGAATAATAGTGTAGCTCTACGTGTTCCTGCAGCGCCTTTTCCGCGAAAACTAGCAGAAATGAATGGAGGATTCATAACAGGGTCAAGTGCTAATATTTCCGGCGAGCCGTCCCCCTTGAACATTGAGGAAGCCATACATTATTTCAACGGGGACGTGCAGATATATGTGGATTCAGGCGAGACACCACTTAAAGCACCGTCAACAATTGTTAGTATAAATGACCGGGAATTATCCCTAATCAGACAAGGAGCCGTAGATTACGTTATCATATCGAGAATCTACCGTAGAATAATGAGTGGTTGAGATTGAATATTCAGGAAATAAAGATCTCCAAGAAAACAATAGTACTTGTTATTCTTGTTGTTACTACAGTTATGATAGCCTATAATGTTATTACAGAAGGGATGAAACCGCCAATCATAGATCCGCTTAATCTTCTCCTAGCCTTTATTGTATTCTTCGGGGCTTGGCTGGTCTCAGCTATTAGATTAAGAACCATACACGCCAGCCTCGATCCCGAGAAGAAGCTTCCGCTGAAAGAATACTTATACGCAAGATTGCTAGGCGGGTTAATGGCATATATAACGCCGTCTGCAATAGGGGGAGAGCCCGCTCGTGCATATTATTTATCATACAAGTGTCATGAACGGTTCTCAAAATACTTCGCCCTAGTCATATACGAGGTTCTATACGATGTATTCGTTACATCAATAGGTGCTGTAGTATTTAGCCTATTCTACCTGCCATTAACGATACCTATAATCATCGTGGGAATAGCAAACACGAGTTTTTGGGGAACGATGTACCTCTTACTCGAAAACATGATTGATCCCGATAACGCGCCGCGCATCATAAGATTTGTGGTTAGAATAGTCAACGACCAGCTCAGTAAACGATTAGGCGATTCCTACACATCTTTTGCCTCATCTTTTAAGACGATTGTTTCAAGAATGAATATTACCAGAAGATTCGTTGTTTGTGCCTTAACAATTGTTTTTCAAATACTATTTGGTATCACGATCTATTTATTGGGCTTCAATGTTTACAACGTAAACGTTGTGAGAGCTATAGTTGCTTATTTTCTAGCAATAACAGCTAGCGCTCTCCCTACACCCGGCGGAGCTGGTACCATGGAATATGGTTTATCTATAACTCTTCCTCCAGGACTAGTTATTCTTTCACGCTCATTCATATATTATACGACCGTAATTATGGGGATTATTATCTTATACCATAGCGGTATAAGAGAAATTATTGAAAGAAACAGCGGGTCTTAACAAGTTTGCATAAAATATTTTTAATTAATCAATACAAATAGTGTTTGAAATAAAATGAGTTGATATAAAATGTTAAGTCAGATTTATGCTAATAGTAGTATTGTTCTACTGAATTTGTCGGGATTTGATCTTGTTGTGACTCCGGAAGTGGAAAACTTTATTCCAGAGTTTTGGCACACGAAAAAGACTGATGAATGGCAATACATAATACTCCCAAGGAGATCGGTCAGCTTTCTCCAAGTATTCAAGATACTGTCAGACAATTGTTCAGGTAAACTTTGTTATTCACGAATATTCTTCTACGAACTACGAGATAGACCCGTGGATTTAGTCTTAGAACCCATAGATACTAAGACATTCATTATATATGGTTCGAATCCCCCATTTCCACGAATAGTTAGAAGAATACTTGCTAATCCTAAGTATAGCAATACAGTTATATTTATCGCTAAATTCAATGAGACAAAATATGATAAATACAGGAAATCTACGGCAATAGCTCGCCGCATATTCATGGAATTATCGCCACTAACAATCAGTAGAGGACTAGGCAGGTTATTGGGTGTAAAACTTGAAAACATAAGTGGTCGCATGAAAGTAACCCTATGCGTTAGCAGGGAAGGAATAAAATCTACCGAGACTATGGGAGGAGTATTAGTTGATATAAGAAGTATAAACCAGTGTCTTTAATACAGGGCCCTACAAGTTTTATTCTCAGCCCTATCCATTATCACACGGGTTCACGACTACTTTATCAGTATTACTGATTAAAGGTGTCTAGTTTATGAAGGAAATAAACATTGTTTTACATACCACTAGAACAAGTCAAGGAATAGTACTAGATAACATAGTTGGATTCACGGTTGAATTACTTAGGAAAATATATGGTTTACCCGTCGTCTATAGTGTTCTTTATGATAATCCCGATATACCTTACTTAATTGTAGACAATATGCCTCCGCTCTATCTTTATGAACAGCCTGAAATCGACACCCTGATCAATATAGTGAGAGCCGTATATGATATATATAGCATTGAGACAATACATAATGAGAGACTCGTACCAAGTGAGATCTAGCTGGAAACTATCCGCAATTATACGAGTTCCATATTAGCGCCTATCTCGTAGAACGGGCATTTATCCCAATAAAGGGCGCATTTCTTGACAGCGCTTCTAGTTATGTATCTTTCAGTTATGTAACAATAGGCTACATACATGTTATCGCCGGCTTTTACCAATTTATAAAACGGGCAGTCCGAGTCTACAGGCTCCGACAACACGTGGACCAACGGATAATAGCCTCTACGGATCTCAACACCTAAAGCCTCTGCAAGTCCTTCTTCAGGGCCGGGCTTCTCATATAGTGGGCATGAAGTGAATTTATTTGTTAGACAAATGTCTTCAACTACAGGCTCGGGTGAAGGACTGCCATATTTTGCAATTGCTCTCTTACTGTAACACAATCCACTATTGTACCAAGGGCACTTAGGCAAGCTTAATCCCTTGTCGACTCTTTATTAGGTCTTCCCTTTAAATAGACTGTTATTGTCCAGTATTCTTTTTTAAAATTACTAAACATTTATGGATTTATGAGAAAATATTGCTGGATTTGAACTCTGTATAAGCTCATTTAAGAAAAGATATATTTAGAGATAATGTGTTATAGAATACTATGCAGAATATATCAGTTACATCAAGGTGTGGAGGGTGAAGAACATGAGCATCCAGGAAAAAATCAACGAGATGACTGAAGAGATAACAATTGATCTGTCGCATATACCTTTAAGGCCAACAAGCAAGAAAGAGATACAACAGCTTGAGATGGCGCTAATCATAGCAACGCTATACTCGCCTGAAGTAATAGAATTAATCAAAGATCCTATTGAGCGTGCAACATGGGTTGATAGCCTCGCAGTTGCTGCTGCTGCTTTAGCGCGATATAAGGCGGGCTACTCGATCAGACAGATTGCTGATGAAGTGGGAAGAAGTGAAACAATGATAAGGGCTCATCTTAGCGGTAAAACAAAAGCTGGAAAACTAGTACTTCAAACGTATGAGAAATTAAAGCGAGGCGAGTTGAAAATAGTTGTACCGTTCTTAAAAGTACCGAAGACCATGGTGGAAGCCGACTTACAAGCGATACGTGAGGAGAAGAAGAAATTTGAAGAGGAGCTGAAGAAAACGAAGGAAGAACTAGAAAACTTGAAGAAACAATACGAGGATCTCAAGAACAAGTATGATCAGCTACTACACGAGAAGCAAGAATTAGAGGATAGGCTCAACAAGTTTACAGAAGCACTCAAGAAGATCAAGGAGATTATCGAGAACTTCACTCTTTAATCCTAATGCTTAGATGTATTTTTTCTGATTCCTTATCCTTTATCTGTATCTCAATCTTTGATATGTTCTGTAATTTGAAATCCTCATCCCTCCTCAGTACAACTTGATACTTAAAACCATTAATGCTTCCTACAACTTTGTACTCGTAGCCCTTAGAGGCGTCGCTAATACTCTTTTCTATTAGCTCAAATAGTATATTTGGTTGAATATTCATTTGCTCATATCTAGCTATGCCAAGCCAAGTATAATTTCCTCTCCTCACCTTAAATTTCTGTATAATTTTTCCATCCTCTCTATGTATGGGCATTCCTATCTTCATTTCCATAATGATCGCCTCCATTTGTAAACATATTTTTACCATTAAATATATAGATCTTAACTAATCTCTCTATAAATTTTTGAAAATAGCCTAGTGAAGAATAATTATATGATTACGTGTTCCTAAATCTATCCAAGAATTTTAGCCTCTTAGAAGGATGAGGATGAGAACTAAATAATTCTTCCAGGAGACTAGGTTTAAGCGATTTAACATATTCTATTAGATAATCTATATCATGTGTACTTACCATTATTATGTTCTCGGGATCACTTATCAGTAGCATCTTCAGCTGAGAAGCCTTGGCAATCTGTGTCCTCATTCTCTCTGACAACCTGCCCGTAGCGGCGAGTATCTTGACTAGTGCTCTCTGAAGATAATAGGCTCCATTTTTGACTGTTAGTGCTGAGTGCATGTCTGCATAATATTCTCGTAGTCTTGAAAGATAAAGTACACCTAGATTCAGAATAAATGCTATGACCATGAGGCCCAAGCCTATGATCATTATCGCGATTGGGCTTAGATCGTTTTCATCCCTATTGCCGAACCCGTAAAACCATCCCCAGCGGAGCATGATGTTTCCTAGCCACCATAGAATAGCTGGGAGTAACCCTATCATCATCATTACCATGACATCCTTATGCTTTAGATGCCCTATCTCATGTCCTATTACAGCCTCGACTTCCCTCGGTTCTAAAATATTTAGGAGGCCACGTGTAACCGCTATCCTATATCCCGCGATGATGTTACCATATGCAAATGCGTTAGGTACGTCCATTTCTGCAAGCATAAGGCGCGGTCTCTTGATACCGCTTTCCCTCGATATCTTATCTACGGCTTCCCTAAGCCATGAAGGCGCTCTATCGTCATAGGGCTCGACATGATACATAGCGTCTATTAGGTATGGGGAGATCAACCATTGTATAAAGTATATCATTGTTACCATTGCGACAAGAGATTCTATGCTTATACCGCCAATTAATGGTGATATAGCCCATAATATTAATAGGCTCGCCCCTGTAACAATTAAGATTGATATGAGCATTGATAAGTAGAGCTTCCACATCAACGTACAAACACCGTAATACTCCACGATATCCTTTAGAATTACTCCTTTGCACCCCTTATAAATACTCAATGTTCAATCAAGATAACAGAAACGGGTGGAAGCAATGTCTGAACTAGCTGTAGCGGTACTTGATCTTCATGGCCGTCTAATAACGTGTAGCTCTACCAGCTCAATGCCTTATTCAAAAATACAGAATGCGGTTAGAATAGGCTACGACATATTCAGAACCGTTGATTTCATTGTAAGAGAACTAGGTTATGAAACGCCTAAAAACGTCAGCGTGAAGACCGAGGATCTAGAGCTGACGGTATTTAGGCGCAGAGATAAAGTTGTCGTAGCAATGATATATGAGCCGAGCATACCAGTATCAATAAATAGCAATGCTACTGCCTCAATGGAGGCCTAAATACGAGTAAAATATTTACCAATCCATATTTCGATTCAGATCATAAGTTAAGGATTTTCTTTCCATTAAGCTCAATCATTTTAACCACATATTCACGTTCAACGCCCTTTAAGGAACTGATCAGCTCAATTGTTTTCTCAATAAGGAATGGATTGAGCTGAAGCGACTTATACTTGTACGGGCCATCAGATTCCGTAACCATTATTTTAAGTGGGGCTTTCTCAATTATCCTCTTATGTTTTTCTTGAATAAGTGCTGCAGGATTAATACCTATAAAGTAGCCCATCGACTCAATATCTTTCAATAGATCCGCAGGACCAGTATACCAATGGAAATATGCTCTCTTTACATCGTATTTTACGAGTAAATTGAATACTTCACGCCAAGTCTTTGGAGTGTGGAGATTGTATATGAAATCATGTGATCTACCTGCTTCTAGGAAAGCCTTTAAGATTTCGTTCTGTTTATTAATCGTTTCAGCGACAAATAATCGATCAAGACCAACTTCTCCAATACACTTTACATCGTTCTCGATCGCTAAGTCAACAAGCTTGTAGACATCATTAATGTTGTATTTAGTGATCTCCCAAGGATGTATTCCAATGCAAGGTATTATCTTACCTTTAAACTTTTTTCCGATCTCAATATTTTTTATACTCGTACTAGGATCATCGGCGACAGATACAACTAAGATTTTATTGTTAATGAATTCAATGATGGATTTTTCATCGTATTCGTGGGCATGACAATGCATATCAATGATCATGGATAATTATCTCCCTCCCTTTTCCAAGCTTTTTGTAGGTGAGATCAAATCTCTTTGTCTCAACAAATAATTTGTTATCACTAGTAAACACATTTATCTTACTATATCCTATGATGCCTTTTATGATTGATATTATAATATGATGAGACAAGAGACCATCCGTTATCAGATCAGCGAGTTTCTGGACAATATCGGTATCACTGATAAAAAGTCTCAAAAAATTCTGTGTAGCATACGATAGTGGTTTACTGGTTCTGCCCGACAGGATCGTGAGCATAGAGTACTTTGGCTCTAAGAATGGGATAAAAAATATGCACGCATTGTGTCCAATTAATGATTTAATGACCAATGAATAGTATGAAATGTTTTGTAGAACATCTAGCTCTTTATAACTAGTATTATTCTTGAGAACATATAGATTATCATCGAATTTTTTCATATATGCCTTAGTGCGAACACAATATATCTTCTTGCCCTGTAGGAAATCCGGAAAAGACCATAGAAAACCCTTGTCTTTACCCCAGACAAGTTCTTGGAAGTCCTTACCAGGGCATATTATATTATCGGTAGCACTAACCATGAATAAGATGTTGTATGAGGAGAGTTTCTCAAGAACTAATATGCCGTCTCTAATGTATTTAGCTTCATTCACATTGCATTTAACCGTATTATTATTCACGACGCAGATATCATAATATGCTAGATCATGCATGGTGCTTCGCACCGTATTCTTAATTTAAGCCCGGTAATAATAACCTGTATGTTAGCCCGCGTAGGGATGATGAGTTTGCCGATTACCGTAGCTTGTGCGGAATCTCCCGAAATCTGACCATGGTGTTGCTTAGTGAGTAAGAACCTAGTATTACTAGACTATGATCTAACTATTATGGATAACATGATTGATTTCTATGAGGCTTTCTCAGAATCCTTGAAGAGATTTGGTTGCAAACCAGTATCTTATGATATATTTATTAAACATGTACTGGACGATAGTCTGCATGATCTTCTTCCCCCAGAAATACGACCACTGAAGTTTTGGATGTATTTCCGGAGAATATACCCTAGTAAATCAGGATATCCTATGAAGGGAATTAAGCGCTTTCTCATTGTATTGAAGAGCCTGAATACACCAGTAGTAGTTATCTCCGGAAGAGATTCTCACCCTCTTCTTTTATGGCATGAGCTGGCGCGGTTCGGGTTAGATGATTATATAGATGAAATATATACGGTGTTTGATCTAAGGATGCATGGCGGTATCGAAGAAGAACTGTTCGATAAAAGCTGGCTCATAAGAATGGTTATAAAAAAGTATTACGTAGAACCATCACACGCTATATATATTGGCGATTATAAGCAAGATTACATCAGCTGCTCTAAGGCAGGGGTAAGATTCATTGGCATAACTAGGTATCGTGAAAGAGCCGAAACTCTCAGAAAACTTGGTGCTGAGATTATAGTAAGCGATTTTGATGAATTATTTTGTTATTTAGACAGGATAATTCGTTTCTAGTTCATGTCATAGCTAAAGATAGAAGATAAAATAAAGAGGACAAAGAAAATAGTTTTCAAGACCGATCAGTAAACTATAGCCATATACCGTCCGTCAGGCCCCATTGTTGCAAGTCCCTGTTCGATAAGTGTTGATAAGGCCTTTCTTATTTTGTCTTCACTGGCAATGCCGGATAATATGGTATGTATTTCCCTGAGATTCATTGGTCTCTCGCTTATTAGTTCTCGGATTATCTCTATGAGTTCGTCCTCATTAGGCGCCGTCATCAGCACGATGTCGCTATCCTCGTGGAGTATCTTTAACCTGATCTTCTTCATGAAGTACTCTATTTCCTTGTCCGTTAAGCTGATATTGTTCATGCCTTCCACCGATCTATTGATCGTCGCCTCTGTCTGGATAAGTTATATTGTATAGAACCGGATAACTTTTTTGGTAGCCTTCTTACACTGGTGTTTATGGAGTTGCCACGTGCGGCCCTAATACTGTATCGCACAAGGTTCACTCGATATAGTGTGAATGTTATATCAGCTGTAGCGGATCTCATTGATGATGTCGACGTCTATATAGTTGAAAACATTGAGCCATCGAAATCAACTAATCTATTCGACGTCTTAAAAGCAAAATATAGTATCGGCATAGTAGCTGTTTCTCTAAACACCTTTGCACTAGTAGATGATAATTTCCGTGCAAAGCTAGTTAGGTTGATTAGGACCGCAAAGAAGAAAAGGTTCATAACCCTAGCTGGAGGCCCCCATGCATCCGGTGACCCGCTGGGAACTCTAAATATTCTGGGCTTTGACTACGCGGTAATCGGCGAAGGAGAAGAGACTATCTATGAGTTTCTTTCAACAATAGTGAATTCTCTTGATCCACTTAAGGTTAAGGGTTTGTTCACCGTTGTTGATGAAAAACCATTATTTACTGGGCAAAGAAACAAGCATGTTGATCTAGATGATTATCCCCCATTCCCGTACTGGAGGCATCTGTACAATCCCATTGAGATAACTCGGGGCTGTCCACATGGTTGCAAATACTGTCAGGTAAGTTATGTCTTTGGAAAGGAAATGAGACATAGAAGCATAAATGTAATCATAGAGCATATCGACATAATGCTCAGTGATGGATTAAATGATGTGAGGTTTGTATCGCCGGACAGTTTGTCGTATGGGCTTAAATACTATAAGCGAGAACCGGCTTTGGAGGTTATTGAAGAATTGTTTACTCGGATCCATAATGTCTTCGAGAAACATGGGAGAGGAAGACTTTTCTTTGGAACTTTTCCAAGTGAGGTAAGGCCGGAACACTTGACAAGAGAAGCCGCGAGACTATTGTCGCGATATGTACATAACAAAAACCTGATCATGGGGGCTCAATCCGGGAGCAACCGAGTCCTTAAGATCCTTGGACGGGGACATACTATTGAAGATGTATTTGAAGCAGTCGAAAACGCTACCAAATATGGGTTTCGGCCGGATATAGACTTCATCGTGGGACTCCCGGTTGAAGAGGAAGAGGATCTTGTTCTAACACTTAAGGCTATCAAAAAGCTTGTAGATCTGGGTGCACGGATACATCTCCATACTTTCATGCCGTTGCCAGGCACACCATACGCGTATAAGTCGCCAAAACATGTGCCGCAATGGTTTAGACGTGAAATCATGAGGATTATAGGGAAGGGCGGAGGATACGGTCAATGGCTTAAACAAGAAGAAATATCTCGTAAAATAGTCGAGCTAAGACGGAAGGGGATAATACTTCCGAGAACGCGGCTCAAATAAGCGCCCGGCGTCATCACATATTCAGTCCCGCCATAGTATAGTTCATTGCCGCGTGTATGTTATTGATATATATTGGGAGAAATAAACCTATTATAGCTATGGATAACCGAGGGAGAACATCATGCCTGAGCTGGATGTATTAGGAAGGATACTCACTGAGTCGAAGAAAGGGGTAATTATACAGATATATGTTAAGCCAGGCTCTAACAGAGAGGAATTAGTTCTTGAGGGCGGCGAACTTGTGTTCTATACTACTGAACCTCCCGAAAAAGGAAGAGCAAATGCAGCATTGATCAAATACTTATCCAAAAGGCTGGGAATACCAGTTTCAAAAATAGACATAGTGAGTGGTCAGCATGATAGACTGAAAATGATCCTTATCAAAGACATGAAATTCGATGAAATAGTAGAGCTGATCAGTAATATCAAAGAAGAGAAATAACTAGGTCTTTTCTCTTATTTTGAATCTGGGTGGAGCTATTCTTTCGCTCTTGCATCGTGGGCACCTACTTGGTTTTCGCGGTTTTTTCAAGTCCTTGAACAAATAGCCGCACTTCATACAATATGGGGGCACCATGACTATTTCGAGGCGTCCACGGCTTTTTCGGCTAAGTGATTTGGCGGCATGTAGAATCGCTTCGTAGACCAGGCGTCGATCACTCCGTCTAAGCCCAAGCAGAGCTATAATATCATCTATCGTTAGGGGCGTTTCAGTGTTTTTAAGCACCTCAATTATTTTCTCGCGAAGAGTAAGATCGTCGGATAACATGGGCTATCACTGGAAACTATTTCTAACAATTGAATCCTTAATATTGATTGGTGGGAAATAGATGAGCTTCGGGGATGTGGATAAACTAATCGATAAGATATACGATTACAGCCTTGAGGCCAGGGAAATAATTTCTCGACATGCCCACAAAACACCTCTAATAACAAGCTATACACTATCAAGTATTGTTGGTCGTAATGTCTACTTGAAGCTTGAGAATCTACAGAAAACGGGTAGCTTTAAAGTTAGGGGAGCGATCTACAAGGTTTATAAGATCATAGAGGAGGCGCGCTCCAGGGGCGAGGAGGTAAAAGGAGTAGTAGCAGCTAGCAGCGGCAATCATGCTCAGGGGGTAGCGTACGCAGCAAGAGTATTCGGGCTGAAAGCCGTCATAGTCATGCCGAAAACAACCTCGGCCACGAAAGTCAATGCAACTAGAAGTTATGGCGCAGAAGTTGTTCTCCACGGCAATATATATGATGAAGCCTATGAGAAAGCCATGGAGATCGCTCGGGAGAAAAACTATGTGTTCGTGCATCCTTATGATGATCCCCATGTCATTGCTGGACAAGCCACAATAGGCCATGAGATAATGGACGAACTAGCATCTCCCGGGTGTGTGCTCGTACCAATAGGGGGTGGAGGCCTAATCTCTGGTATAAGTATAGTGGTCAAGAAAAGAAAACCCGACACAAAGGTAATAGGGATTCAGCCAAAGAATGCACCAGCAATGTACAGGCTCCTCACGAGGAGCCTGGAAAACTATAGACCTAAACCATCAATAGCTGACGGGGTCGTAGTGAAGAAGCCAGGACAGATAACGAGTAAGATCGTGGAGAAACTCGTGGACGATATAGTCTTAGTAGATGAAGAGGATATATCATATGCTATCAACTTCCTTCTCGAGAGAGCCAAGATAGTGGCAGAAGGAGCTGGTGCCCTACCAATAGCTGCACTGCTCTCGGGAAAATATGCTCCGCTAAAAGAACCAGTTGTATGTGTAGTCAGCGGAGGAAACATCGATCCAACACTGTTGTCGAGGATTATCATGCATGAACTAGCGAAAGACGGAAGACTAGTCTCCCTAATAGGCGAAGTAGATGATAGGCCGGGAGAACTGGGCAAGGTGATAAAACTACTAGCCGAACATATGCTAAACATCGTTGATATAAGACATGATCGCTGGGATCCCGCCTTACTGCCCTCGAAAGCAAGAGTTGAGATAATAGTGGAGGCGAAAACACTCGATGATGTAGTGAGGGCTCTAGAGGAGCTCGAGGAGAAGGGACTAAAGTTCAGAGCGAGAAGTGAGCTAGTGAAATAGTTTTTTCAAATACTTGGGGATTTCTATTAGGTCCCCAATAACATAATCAGCATACCTACACGCCGTTCCACACGGGCTCATTGCGAAGGAGACGCCTACATCTCTGAATATAGTGATATCCCATGAACTATCACCGACGTAGACAGTCTTACTCATAGGGATCCCATGCTTTTCTGCAAGCTCACACATGATTTCCAACTTCTTGTCAGGAGGAACTCTTGGTACTCCGCCTGGGATAAGCTCGTCGCCGATGAATAGTAGCTCATTATAATAGCATTCACTAATACCCAGCTCGCGGCATACGCGGCTGACCAGTAAATCGACACCACTGCTAATAACGATCGTTTTAAAGCCGTCTTCTTTTAACATCTCAACTGCTCTTTTGGCAGAGCTCCTTATTCTAATACCGGATAAAGCTTTGACTACATCTTTCTTCGTAATAGGTCTGCCGTAACTGTGGATCATTAGTGCTATATCGATCTTCATCCAGTCCAAGTAACTGATTAAACCCCGCTTATACAGGTCAGCGAAATAACTATTGTCTCTGCTCCCGAAGTATTCGTGTAGCACACCCCAACTGCTATGCTCAACAGTTAGTACGCCATCACAATCAAAGAACACTAGTCCTTTCAAGGCTTGATGCACCAGATGTACTCATTGACGAAACGATGTTTTTGATATAGTCTAGTAGCTCATCAAGTGTTTTCGCACTGTATTTCAGCTTAATTGTGCCAGATACATCATACGTAGAATCGCCTATCTCTATAACGAGCTCTACATCGTCTAGCTTGAGAGAAACCCTGTTATCATCAATACCTATCTTTGCCTTCGGAAACTCTTTTTTCAAGTTCTCAACAATATTCTCCGGCGTTAGTGGTTTTTCCTCGCCAGCAAGACTTGGTAGTACCTCGTCAATAGCCTTCACAACACTTGGGAGCTCTGAATATAGCTTCTTGGTCTCGGTAAGTATCTCCTTGAGAACGTCCAGCTTGCTAGCCGATTTAAACAGAGATACTACAAGCTTGAAGTCCGCGCTCTTCAAGTATTTAGCGAGATTTTCGGGGTTACCGCCGAAGCTACTGAAATTATATTTTTCCTCGGCCTTTGCAATCATTTTCCGTACTTCGTCGATAATGCTAGCGACACTTTTATTGTTCGAATACTCCGCCAGCTTAGAGTTCACAATATGTCTCAGAAAATCCGGGTACCTCATTGTTTTCTCCCTGCGGTGATAAGAGTGTTGAAGACTCTAATAATGCTGACTGATCAATATAATTATGCATAAACGATATAATGTTCTCTGACGATTAGATACAGGGAAAAACAAGAATTATGGGATGCATTCGTGGCTAGACATAGAGCTCGTAAACATCGTTGGAACCCCTATACAAGCGAAGTCCAAAGATTCAGCGTCTATCCTCGTATACAGGTTCCAAAAGAGAAATCGATTAGAATAGGCGAAGAGTTCATCGTTAAGATCAACGATGTCGATGAAAAAGGAAGAGGCATAGCAAGATACCAGGGACACCAAGTTATAGTCTATGATGCGAGCCTGGGCTCGAAGGTACGGGTTAAAGCAGTCAGAAAGATCGGTGAAACGATCTACGCGGAAATAGTTGAAACCCTCAGTGAAACTGATACGGAATACTAGACCTGCCACTGCCAATATAACGGGATTATTATGCAGCGCGGAGTCAGCTTTATAAAGCAGGTCATCAGGGAATTCGGTATAGACAATGTATCGGCACTATTTTCTGGAGAACCACTTGTTTCCACTGATGCATGGAAGCTAGTAGATATAGCACGTAGGCACAAATATTGGGTAGAATATGAGGATGAAGAAGGCGATCCTCCTCAATGCTATGTTCTTGTTATAGTCGTTGATGACAAATACATAATAGTGCTTGCAAGGAGTCATGGAGAGAGCGTGGCGTATATGTATGAGAAAGAAAGCGTCAATATGGATGAGGCAATACGTTATGCGCGAAAGATATTCAATGAGTGTTGTTCACAGCTATAGGTTCTCCCTGTGTAGATATAATATAGCGGAAGCAGAATATTAGAATCTTAAAACTAAATATTATTTTTAAGCCAGCGAATAAAGCGTGGTGTTTTATGGGGTCTATAGGGTTTATCAGGGATCCCGTATACAACTACATCGAGTATGATAAATCGCTTGAAAAACCAGTGATGGATACCGCTCCCATGCAGAGACTAAGGCTTCTCCATCAGCTCCAACTATCCTATCTAGTATATCCAGGCGCTGAACATTCAAGATTTCAACACAGTATAGGCGTAATGCACTTAGCGGGTCTTTTCGCTAAGAGCTTACTCCAGGGGATTAGCAAGGAATCTATCATAGAGGGCTATAAAGCCGTAGAACTCATCAAAGCAACACGTATCGCAGGCCTCCTACATGATATAGGTCATGGGCCGTTCAGTCATGCCTTCGAGGAGGCGATCTATTGGACTTATGAACATAGCCTGAACATCAAGAACCATGAAGAAGCAGGATACAATATAATAAAGAATACTGAGATCAAGTATATCCTTGAGGAGAATGGTCTGCTCGATATTGTTCTCCAACTATTATCTAATAAGCAGCCCGAAGAACCCATACTTAAACTCTTAAGGAAGACTGTGAAAGAATGGATATATCCTGCCGATATACTCGATTTCCTCATACGTGATAGCTACTATACAGGTACAAGAGAGTACGGACTAATAGACTATTACAGGCTTATAAGGCTCAGCCACGCCTCCCCCTTTGAACCGGGAAACATAGTTTTGGAGCTAAGGGCAAGAGGAGCACTAGCCTCTTATCTTAGATCCCGCATAGCAATGTTCGAAAACGTTTACTTCCACCCGGTAACACTTGTATTCAATAAGGCTGCGATAGAACTGCTAAGAATAACCGATGATATAAGTGGTGGTATATACAGAGAAGCAATTAACTCCCTCGGAAAAGGGGATCCAACAAAATATCTCTCCCTCAACGATTATGAGGCGTTGAGACTAGCTTCAAACTATCGTGATAAGGATAAACGGATAAGTAGACTATATTCAAGCATAGTCAATAGGAAGCCTCTATGGAAGCTGTTGTACGAGGAAAAATACGTCTTATCACCGATCAATCTGAGGGGGCCAGTATCCATATTATTCAAAAGGAGAACTGCAATAGAATTCAGGGACAGGATAGAGAAAGCGGTGCGCGAGGAAATCATTGATAAAGGATTAAAGTATAAGGAAATGGAGGACTTCTGGGTAGCGATAAATACTCTTCGTCCCGTTCCACCATTACCTGTTGGTAAGATAACATTCATTGATATCCCGAACAATATCACTAAATCAATTGATATACCTCATCTCCTCGACGAGGACGGCATATTGTTTAAACTATTAATCAGAGTCTATGGCCCAGCCGATCTCAAGAAGTCGCCTGATAGGTTCAAATACGTAGAAGCTGTACGTGATGCTGTTAAAAAAGAACTTGAACCGAGCGCTTTGGGGGAAATAACCATGTAAGAGCATAAATACTAATTACATCTTAAATTACATCTTATAACCGATCTTTCTCAGGAACTCTTTTCGCTCTTTCTTATCCTCTTCGGTCTCAACACCAACTGGCGGATACCCATCCACTACTCCTATGATGGCTCTACCCTGATCAGTCTCGGCCACTATGACTTGTATAGGGTTAGCGGTAGCAACATATAGTTCTACGATTTCCTGAACGTTCTTCAGCTGATTCAAGATGTTTATCGGCCAAGCATTTCTAATGAAGAGCACAAAGGTATGCCCTGCACCGATCTTCAGAGCCGCCTCGATGGCTTTCTTGACGAGCTCCTCATCATTGCCCTCCCATCTCACGAGTCGTTTGCCACTCGCTTCGTTAAACGCGAATCCGAACTTAATCCCAGGCACACTAGTTACTAGGGCCTCATATATGTCCTCAACGCTCTTAATAAAATGGGTTCGCCCAATAATTATGTTGGCTCCCTCTGGGATTGGTACGCTGATAACGTGGAGCTTCACATTGGCTGACACAGATGTTCACCCCCTCCTAAGCCTTACCGTTAAATATTAATGGGTGTTACCAACTAATATGCACTGACATAATTAGAACATATTCTCCTATCTAGGTGTATTGGTTTTGGTTAAAGTTTTAGCAAAAACAGTATACTACGAGCCGAGAAAAATAGGAAATGACACAGTAAGGATTACCCTACTTGAAAGAATAGAAGCTGAATGGAATGAACACAATCTTCGTAAGCACGAGAAACTAATAGATCGTATGTTAGTGCTAGCCCATAACAATGTCGTTAGACATATGAGTAGTGTAGGTGGAGAAAACAAGTATATTTTCTCAGAAGTCGAAGCCCCCGGTCTACGTGCAATAGTTGGTGACGGCCAAATAAAGGACACGGAGACACTGTTGTTCCTTAAGCCGGAACCAGTAACACGCATTGTGATCCTCAAGAAGAATAAGGAGACAGACATGCTCGAAAAAATATTGGAGCTCAATATATCCAAAGAACTATGGTGCTATGAAACCAAATTAGAGTTCTTGAAAAACATGGAATGGGACGCCATACTCGTAGAATCTCCAGAGAGAAAAAGGATCATACTGAGAGAAGAGGCTAAGCTACCCCTACGTGAGAAAATCGTTGAGGAGTCAATGAAGCCTAGAACCCATAGAAAAACGAAGGCGAAGAAGAAAAAGACAAAATCCGACAAGAAGAAAAAGAGAAACAAGACAAAGAGAAAGAAAAGGCGTAGACGATGAGCGGCCCCCCATTCCACATAAAAGCCAAGAAGGAGGATATAGCTGAAAACGTCATCGCCGTCGGTGATCCTGGAAGAGCCAAGATGCTAGCTGAGCTTCTTGACGATGCGAGACTAGTTAATGAGCACAGAGGCTTCCTGATTTATACGGGTACCTACAAAGGCAAAGAAATAACTATAGCAACACACGGGATAGGATGCCCATCAGCCGCTATCGTCTTCGAAGAACTAGGCATGCTCGGCGCGAAAAGAATTGTCAGGCTCGGAACAACAGGTGGCATGAAGCCCGAAATGGAAATCGGGGACGTCGTGGTTGCAACTGGCGCCGTATATCCGCCAGGCGGATGCGGTGTTGGAATGTATCTTGATGGACATTGCGGTCCGACAGCCCCTGACCCGGTGTTATCAACAAGGATCATGGATGAACTAGACAAGGAGGGCATTAAGTACTACTATGGCCCCGTATTTAGCAGCGATGCATTCTATGCTGAGGATCCGGGCTTTGCGAAGAAATGGTCGGAGAAAGGCGTCATAGCAGTCGAGATGGAAGCAGCCATACTTTTCACACTTGGATGGATGAGGGGTTGGAGCACAGCAGCAGTACTTATAGTTAGTGATAACCTGTTGGCGGAAAAACAGTACCTGGCTACAAGCGAAGAACTACGTGCTAGAATCGAGAGAGTTGCAAAAACGATTATGAATGTCTATACTAAATACTATTAAACACTTTGTTTTTCATATCTAAGATCCCGTATTATTGGGGAGAAAAATGCTTCCTAAGATTAAGATATACAATACATTGTCAAGAGACTATGAGGAATTCACGCCCATAAAACCGGGCATTGTCAAGATGTATGTATGTGGCCCGACAGTCTACGACTACAACCATATCGGTCACGGTAAACCCTATGTGATATACGATGCTATGAAAAGATACTTTTCGCTCAGAGGCTATCATGTTGTCCATGTGATGAATATTACAGATATTGATGACAAGATCATCAGGAGAGCTCAGCGTGAAAATCGTTCATGGAGAGAGATTGCAGATCAGTATACAAAGGACTATCTTGAGAGCCTAGAGAAACTAAATGTACATGTGGATATACATCCTAGAGTAACTGATCACATTAAGGAAATAATTGATTTCATACAAGTGCTGATCGATAAGGGATATGCTTATGTTGCGCCCAGCGGGAGCGTGTACTTCGAAGTTGACAAATACCCCGATTACGGTAGGTTATCAGGTAGACTGGACCGTTCACTCTGGAATCAAGAACAAGAATTCCTCGGAGAAAAGAAGAAACCCTATGATTTTGCCCTCTGGAAAGCTGCTAAACCCGGAGAGCCCAGCTGGGAATCACCATGGGGAAGAGGAAGACCCGGATGGCACATAGAATGCAGTGTCATGAGCACACGTTATTTAGGCAAACAATTCGATATACATGGTGGAGGAACAGACCTAATATTCCCACATCATGAGAACGAGCGAGCCCAGAGCGAAGCAGCCCTAGGTGTAAAGCCCTGGGTTAAGTACTGGGTCCATGTGGGAATGGTTGAGATCTCCGGGGAAAAGATGAGCAAAAGTCTTGGAAACATAATAACGCTTAGAGAAGCCTTTAAGAAATGGGGCCCGGAGACCCTCAGGCTGTGGTATCTCACGGGACATTACCGTAAACCACTTATATTCACAGATGAAGCCTTGAACCAAGCATCCAAACTATACGAACGACTAGTTGCATCTATTCAGCTCGTAGAGAAGCTAAGCAGGGAAGCAATCGATATGCATCGTATGGATGAACAGGACATTGCATTGCTTAATGAGATCCTAGAAACACATACACGGTTCCACGAGGCACTGAGCAATGATTTCAACACGCCTGAGGCGTTGGCGGCGGTGAGAAAACTTACGAACATAGTATTTAAGGAGCTCCAGTACAGGCCAAAATACATGCTTGTATGGACAACATATAGGTTATTCAAGGAATTCAATGTTGTTCTAGGGGTTCTCGACAAATATTTCACAAAGACACCTGAAGAGCTCGAGACATTTGTGGAATCACTGATAAAAATCGTTGTTGATATTAGGTCAAGGCTTAGGCAGAAAAAAGAATACGAGTTATCCGACTTCATACGAGAAGAACTCGCAAAAATAGGAGTTGTACTAATGGATCGAGGTAAGGAGACCAACTGGATGATTAAGCGATGACAATATCGGCTAAACGTAAATAGAGGAGTAGCGAAAGAATAGCCCTTTCTTTTCTCGAAGAGCTAGGATACAGGATCATCGATACTCATGTCCGTATAAAACAGCATGGTTTCGAAATAGCAGAAATAGATGCTATTGTCGATGATGAGAATGGGAATAGATATGCTGTTGAGATCAAGGCTGGAAGGATAGATGTTAATGGTGTCCGCCAGGCATATGTGAATGCGGTTGTTGCCGGATATAAACCACTAGTGGTGGCCAAGGGGTACGCGGATGACTCGGCACGAGAGCTTGCCGATAAACTTGGTGTTAAGGTGATACAGTTAAGTGATTATTTTCTAATTGAAGCGGAGGAGCTAGAGAACATAATAAGGGACACGATAACAAATACTTTGGCCGACTTCCTCACGATCATAGCTGAAGATAAACAAATACCTCCCGGAGACCTAGTGCTTCTAGAGCAAATAGTGGCTTCTCCAACGATAAAGGATCTCTCGGAAAAACTTGATCTGCATATACGTGATGTTGTGAAAGAAATAAAGAGATTACAGAACAAGGGCATAATTCCGAAGAATGCGAAGAGCTACGGAAAAGTCAGGCTCTATGCCGCTATGAGACTAACGGGTTATCACTTTGGGCTCTTGAAGAAACTCATATCTTCTTTGCACGAACAATGCACTCGGGGGGAACATACTTAGTCAGAAAAATACGATCAGTTGCATAGAGCAACTCATAGCCATGTCTCTCAAGACACTTTGGGTTAATGATGAGAATAACTGGTTTACCATGCCTTCTTCCTGTATCGATAGCTGTTTCTTCATCGATTGTTAGATGAACATATTGGCGCTTCATAGGCTTAATCCCCTCCTTCAAGATGCTCTTAATAGAAGACAGTGATGTTCCGTGATATAGGGGTTTATCCCATTTTATCCTAGGATAATTAATGGATACTTTGAAGCTATGGCCATACCTAGCACGTATCATTCCGTTTTTCAGCTCAAATCTACCCTTGGGATCAAGCCTCGCTATGGCAACTACATGCTCATAAGTGATCCATTGGTAAAACTCCCTGTTGTGCCAGCACTTCTTAATACCTCTGACGAGTTCATCTATTTTTACCCATCCTTCACTATCGGGTTCTACACATGCTTCCCGCGGAAAATGTCTGAGGATACCGCTAATCAATTTGCTGAGCTTGACGCGCCTAGCAGGATCGATCAATAGTGTCCAGCCCCCAACACATTCATTATGGTTCTCAACATATCTGCCATCCGCGCACTTGTATATCGGCCTCAAGGACTTCACCCTACGATACCATTATAATCCTAGAAAAGATATAGTGTTAGACCAAGCTATGAGGAACGCGCCGGAAGCTGGAGCCTCTCCGTAGGCCAGGGCGGGGAGGCCATGAATGAACACTCTTTCTCTGAGCACTATCATGGTTGGAGAACCGCATATGGATTTATAGATTATCAATGATGCCTAACAAATACTCGATAATCTTATCAGGTTTTGGTGGTGATATTTCTATTCTTAGTGACGCCTGCTTGTACCTATCAATATTATTGAGTACATCAAGTATTTTGGAAGCAATAGTCTCAGGATCACTTGATGGACTATAAACTATTAGTCCCGTATCTTCGTATATCCATGCTAGACCCTGTTCTTTTGACGTTATAATCGGGCGTCTGCTACCTATAGCTCGTGCTACAATACTGGTAGAGGTGTGATCTATGTCCGTTACGATTACTGCTGTAACCCTTGGAATTACACTTTCAAGCGTATCGCTCATCACACATACTACACGTGGATCTATGTTGCAATTTTCTTTATTCTCCTTGGTGAGCCCGATTACTATAAGTGGGGTTATTTCGACTTCTCTTAATAGCTCGATCAATCTCTTAATGGTCTTATATTCGATTTTCTTGGACATTATCAATATCTTAGGAGGATCAACAGGTATCTCTCCTATGAACTTCTCTTTCTCCCACGAGTATATAGGGAGATAGATATAATCAAACTTATCAAATATGAAGCCGAATAATAGCCTCTCTCTCGGGGTGGTGTAACCAATCATAATGTAGGTGCCGCGCGCTCTTAATCGGCTGAGGGCTAGATTGACTGCGGATAGCAGTGCGATATTCTTAGAGCTAATGTTATGGTGGGGATCGGGCGGTATTATAAGTAGTAGGAAGACAGGCTTCACTTTTGCAATTGACGATAGTATTACCGGGAGATGTCTGTCAATCCTAGAAATAATTACAATACGAGCATTTTCGGGAACAGACCTCAATACAAATAATTTCTCAATATAAGTTCTAAGATTCTTAAGCCGAATATCATGGAGAGAAACATACTCCGTCCTTGCCCCCATCTTCT
The DNA here is from genome assembly GCA_027022365.1 of Desulfurococcales archaeon. Lineage (GTDB taxonomy): Archaea > Thermoproteota > Thermoprotei_A > Sulfolobales > Desulfurococcaceae > JAADCY01. The sequence continues at coordinate 238,173 of JALVYU010000026.1, forward strand.
CGAAAAGCTCGATGAATCTCTTATCAAACTCCGGATCGTATCTGCTTATAACAAATATTTCCCTGCGCATCATGCATCATCAAATTAACTAGGATGACTAGCCAGATAAATACTTGTAGGGAGATGAGCCGGTCTTGCCGAGCACATTTGATGAAATCATCGCCTTGAAGGAGGAGATTAGGGACAAGCTCAGCCATAAGCTCTCCAAGAAAGAAATACGTGAAGCCGTTCATGATCCTCATGCTCGTAGGAGGCCGAGGCCTTGCGGATTAACAGTTCATACAGGTATAGGTTGTCCTCTACGATGCGTGTATTGTTACATATATGATATGGGGTTCCAGAGCAATGCCAGGCAATATCCCTTAAGCCCCGAGCAACTAGTATATGCATTAGCCTCTAACCCGTATTTCATACCGGGTAGAAACGGCACATTAATAGCTATGGGCTCGGTGACCGAGCCTTTCCTACCACAGACAAAGGATCTCAGTATCGGATATATCGAGGCGATAACTAAGTATCTGGGCAACCCTATACAGTTTTCGACAAAAATCTATATCGATAAGCGAGACGCCCAGAGAATAGCCAGTATAGACCCCGATATAAGCCCGTTGATAACAATAGTTACTATTAAACATAGAGCCGAACTAGAGCCATATGCCCCAATACCCGAGCTTAGGTTCAAGACCATAGAGAATCTCTCGGAAGCAGGTCTTAAACCGATTCTCTTTTACAGACCCATAATTCCCGGAATAGCTGAAGAAGAATATGAAGAAATACTTGCGAGGGCCAAGGCAACTGGAGCTATAGGCGTAGTTGCTGGAGGGCTGAGGGTCACAAAGAACATATTGTCTAGACTGTCAGAGAAAGGTGTTCCTGTCAAGGAAATTCTTCAACGAATAACAAGGCCTCTCCGCGGCAACGAGCAAGTCCCAGTCAGGGTATCCGATCTGAAGATGAAGATCAAGGATAAGGCCTTATCGCTGGGCCTCATCTTTTTCCCGCAGGCCTGTATGGCTAACATATATACGCATGGTATGTATTGCCTCCGTATGGTCATGGAAAGAATAGTTTCAGCCGGATTTAATTTACCATCCACTGCGGAAATAGAAAATATAGTTAAGAAAGCCGGTCTTACACCAACAAGAATACGTTTCACGCGCTACACACTAATTATAAGTGTTAAGGAACCATGCGATAAAGTTAGAAAGCTTCTGTTACAAGAATTTATCAAATATAGGTATAAGATCTGCGTTTCTATAAAATGTGAGAAAACATGATCACTTTGATCTTATCTTTGCAATAATTTCACTAGCGAGCTTTGCTAGGTCTTCCTCCGAAACTATATCTCTAACATGAGTCTTTGATACATACAGGTCTACCTTGCCCGACAGCTTATCTTTAACTCTGATAAGGTCTCCATCTTTTCGATGATATATATCCAACAGCTCTACCTGCTCTTTAGACAATAGATCAGCTAGTATCTTGCTCGGCGTTTTCGGCATGTTGTCCACCTTCTAGCCTACATCTTGAAACTGGGATATTTTGAATCAAAAGTGTAGTTAAATACTTTATCTGTCAATCATTGTTCTCTTGAAAGGTGTTCAGTGATGATTAGAAAGTATCTACGATGGGGCGACGGATACATTGTGTTTGAACTAAGAGATTCAGAGTATTTATTACTATTTTCAAACAACACAATATTGTTTAGGCCACGATTGGTATTTGTGGAGAAGAATGTAGCTGGAAATAGGATTGTTTACTCCAAGAAAAAGAGATATGTTTATGTTATCTTTTCGAAAAATCTTTTTCCCTATAGCGAGCTCGGAAAGAAAGCTATTGACGAATACATTGGTTATCAGATCGAAGTACGCTACACGAGACTAAAATATGGTAACTATCTAACCATAAATTTCCCAGGAGCTTATCTATATGATCACGCCATATTAACCGATGAACAAATGTGTATAATAATATCGGCGAAGAGAAACGCTTATTTTGAGAGAGCAGATGACGGGCTCACCATCTATCTTGTTTAGTCCGCATATTTTATCGTTGTGCCGATAAATTCCTCTCCTTTTATGGCTCTAATGGTGTTTTCAACATCAAATCCTGACACAATATGGATAGGAGCACCTATCCTACACGATAGATTATACATTTTAATTACCTTACCGACTATTCCACCAGTCGCATCTGTACTCGTATTTTTGGATATTTTATCGATCACGTCCTTGTAGTTATTCTTATTGATAATTCTGATGAGCTCGGCGTCATCGTATTTGGTAGGATCACGATTATACACTCCTTTAACATTGGTTAAAAGCACAACACGCACGGGTCTGATATGTTTTGACAGCTCTAGGAAAACGTCTTCTGTGGATAGGACCCTAAACACTCTTGTTAGGGAGTGAATACACTCACCATATACTACTGGTACAACATCGTTTCTTAGCGCGATCTTTATCGGTTCCGCGAACACTTCAAGGCCCTGTTCCCCCTCATATATTATAGCTGATGTTTGAAAAGAGACAGCTGGAATACCGTTATTCACAAGATAATCAACAATTAAGTGATTAAGATCCCTTGTAGCCTCTTGGCATTTTACAAGCGTCGAAGTAGATCCTTCTTCGCTACATAGGACTATTGGATGGGCAAAACTGCCTCCACCATTGCCTAGCAGGATATCGTATTCATCGATTACTTCTCTGATTATCTTTGCAGAATTTTTGAGTGCATTGAAATTAATAGAGTAAAACTTATCCTTGTAGGTGATGAAGCTACCTCCAAGCTTAACAAATACTATGTCTTTACCAGTCTTCAAGACGTGGTCACCTATCATTACTATAATAAATTTTTATCAGTCATTAAAACTATAATGAAGAAATGGTGTGGACGTCTAGTGGTAGGTCGAAGGAATTATGTGAACGGGTTTAAAGACTTTATAGAACGCTTTTGGCATAAGCGGGGGATTTTCTTTCTTCTACTAGCTAACATATACATTTTCATCGTCGCTCCATACAACTGGAATTACTACGATGTCAAATATTTTATTGAGTGGAGCAAAATTACAGTAACGCATGGATTATTCTCCGTATATGCATTAGCGGATAAAGTATCATATCCTCCTCTTGCTGTCGTCCTTTTTGTTCCTTTTTACTTGCTCGCAATTATGATCTCGTATAATCTCTTCGTTGTTAGGTTCGTGGTAAAACTTCCTTTGATTATAATGTTTAATTTGATCTACTATGTTTTACTCAAATATTATGGCTGGAATACCGCCAAGTACTGGCTTATTAATTATGGCGCATATTCAACAATTTTTGGTTATCAGTTCGATTTATACACGTCAATGTTTTTACTTTTAAGCCTTATAAGCATGGCACGATACAAAAACCCTGTATTAACGGGAGTGTTCCTTGCGCTTGCAATACTTGTTAAGCCTCTCGTGGTTTTCGTTGGCTTTATTCCGCTGATCAAGTATTATATTGAACATAAAACAGGAGATCTAATACGCTATGTTGGTGCTGGTCTGATTACTGGATTAGCAATTGTGTTGCCGTTTATGATGTATAATCCTATTGATTTCCTTAGGAAAGTCGTGATGTTCCACAGCGATCGCCTACCTCAAGATCTGAGTATATGGGCTATACCATTGTATGTTTTGAGATATAACTACATGTTGCTCCCCTCATGGGAGATCTGGTTGTGGTTGCCAGTAATGATTACAGGAGTAACTGCTTATCTTTACGTCTTCTATAAAAGCAATGAAACCAATGAGTTATCCCTAGCAAAGGCATACGCAGCCATAATAATTGTATGCCTTATAACCAATAAGGTCGGCAATCTAAACTATTTGACATGGGTTATCCCCTTCCTTGCAATATTATTATCCGAAGGGGCACTAGGTTCATGGGGTATGAAAGCACTATATATATCCTTACCGATAGTCTCGATGCTATTATATCCGTTTACAATATTTGGTTCAGCTGCAGTAGTACATGGCCAAGTATTCATTGCTGAGGATAAGAAGTTCTATTCAGCTGTATGGTTGATCCAGGAATCTTTTCTTGGTTCGGAATCTATAGTTCATGAGATGATTTCAATCGGTAGGGCTTACCTCTACAGCTTTATGGCTATACTATATTATTACAGATGGGCTTCAAGTATCCTATACACAGTAATATACAACTCTATGTTAGCCGCGATTCTATACCGTATCTATGGGCTAAGAAGAATTGAGCTTGGCTTATCTCGTCATAAGAGGCCGTCTAAAATCCTACTTACAAGCTCTACAACACCCTGACCACTCGGCTTCGTGGTTACGAGGTCTACGAGCCTCTTGAGTTCATCGTCCGCATTTCCAACAGCAACCTTTAATCCAACATATCTTATGAAATCATAGTCCATTACACTGTCTCCAACGCCAATAGCTTCTTCAGGTTTTACTCCTAGTTTCTTCATGACATGTACAAGGGCTTTCCCCTTACCAGCATCTTTAGGAGTTAAGTGGATAGCATATCCGCTAAAACCTACCTTGATATTAGGGTCTCTCTTCTTGACGAATGCCTTTATTTCATTAACTATTTCATCGGCTTTTCCTCTGTATTCAGACCTTATTTTCAGGGCAAAATCATATGATCTGAACTTATTCTGCCAAGAGCCGTATACGTAATCAGAAAATTCATTCAGTACTTCCTCGTAAATTTTCCTCGCAGAATACCTTGTCAGTACCTCGAATTCGTTCCCATCCCAGTAAATTATGCATCCCGTCTCCCCAATAGCTGGCCCGGATAATCCAATGTATTTTTTGAGAGCTGCCACTGCGGGGATCATATTGCTCGATACAAGTACTACACTAACTCCGCTTTTCTCCAATGCCCTGAGAGCTCTCAGGGCATCGAGGTCAAGCTCCACTGTATTGCGGCTCAGTGAGAGAGTTCCATCAATATCAAATGCGGCAAGCCTATATTTTGTCATTTTATACTCCCCCGAATACTCGTTCTAATCGGCGTTATAGGATTGTAATAATCAACTATTAAATCTATTAAATCATAGGTTCACTAGAGTCATAGACGGTGGCGTAATCGTGATGACACTGTACTTCGTTGGATTAGGTCTAAGCAGTAAACATCTAACATTGGAGGCCATAGATGCTATCAACAAGGCTGATAAGATAATCATTGATACCTATACGAGCATAATACACGGCTTTACGCCTGAGCAGATTGCTAGTCTTAACCCACGCGCCGAACTAGTATTGGCGCGCCGAAAGGATCTTGAGGGAAGATCTATAAAAGAAATCGTCGACGAGGCTAAGCGGAAAAATATAGCAATACTTGTCCCGGGGGATCCCTTCATCGCGACCACTCATGACGCCATAAGAATAGAGGCTCTTGAGCAAGGAGTTACTGTGAAGACAATCCATGGTGTATCAATATACTCGGTCGCAGCCTCAGCAACAGGTCTTCAAATATACAGGTTCGGAAAAACAGTGACACTCGTATATCCTGAAGCCTTCAAGCCCTACTCAACAATCGAAACTATATATGGGAACCTCATGAGGAATCTCCACACCCTCGTCCTGCTCGACCTAAAGCTAGAGGAGAAAAAGGCTATGAGAATAACCGAGGCCGTAGACATACTGCTGGAGCTAGATGAAAAAAGAATTCTCTCCAAAATAATAGCTGTTGGGCTATCAAGAGCGGGAACACCCGAACAAGTAGTACATGCAGATATGTTCCCAGAGCTCAAAAAATATGATTACGCGGGCCCGCCAGAATCAATGATAATTGTTGCTAAGCCCCACCCTGTGGAGTTGGACGCCCTCAAGCTAATATGCGGCCTGCCAGATACCGTTATAAACAAGATCAATGATAGTTATTCAAAACTGTTTTAATCCGGGGTGTATAGCCGTGACAAAGTATCCCTATATCTTAATGGCCATACTAGTGCTGGCGATGGTGTTGCTATCTCCTTTGTCTTATAGTTACCCCGTTACAGTAAAAGATGCGCTGAACAGAATAGTTGAGATAAAGACAGCCCCGAAACACGTGGTGTCATTATCACCAAGCATAACAGAAATCATGGCATCGCTCGGTCTACTGGATAGACTAGTGGGTGTAGATTCTATATCATATAAAGATCCTTACTATGGCATCGCGGAGTTCTGTAAATCACATAACGTATCAGATGTCGGAGGGTATTGGTGGTCAGCAATAAAAACAGAAAAAATATTGGCGTTAAAACCTGATCTTATCCTGGCTGATGCTGGAGCGCATGTTAAACTCCTTAAGTTCTTCGAGAACTATAACCTCACAGTAGTTTATCTTCATGCAGGTGCTTCCAAGTCGCTCGAGGACATATATTCCGATATAGACATGATCGCGAGGATATTCAATGTATCCGAAACAAGGGTTTCACAACTAATCCAGTCTATAGATAACAACATATCCCTGGCAAGACAATACATCGCGCCATACAAGACTGTTAGAGCAGTAGTTGTTGTAGGCTTCTATGAAGGCATATGGGTGGCCGGCAAAGCCACCTTTATCGATGATCTCCTCTCAAAAATAGGAATAACTAATGCCGCAACAACTATTGGCTGGAAAGCAGTAAATATAGAAACCATAATGTCGTGGAAGCCACAAATAGTAATAATAGATACAACCTATGTCACCAATAAGACCTTAACCGAGTACGGCCTCAACAAGATCAATGCAAAACTGATCTTCTTAAACAAAACAGAAGTAGACCTGTTATCGAGGCCAGGACCATTAATCGGCGAAGCATCAGTGCTTCTAGCTAAAAGAATAGCTGACGCATTAGGCCCAGCACCAACCCCCACACCAGTAACTAAAACAATAGTTTCAACAAGCACAGTATCTCATACCGTTGTCAAAACTAGTGTAACAACTGTGACGAAGGAATACGCCTCCGCTACAACCATAACGAGTACAAAAACTGTTGGACAGACCGCATCCTACGGGGAGATAATTGGTATCTCTATTGCAGTAATCATAGTTGGCATAGCAATCGGATACGCTATTAGTAGGAGACACTGACTGTGATAAATTATGAGCATCTATAGACTACACAGGAGAAAGATAATTATTTTTACAACAATAACAGCCGTACTTTCTCTTCTTCTCCTTGTAATGTCTTATCTGTTCCTGCATATGGGTTACGGTTCATCCACAATAATATATCAATACAGACTTAACAGGATAACGGCAGCCATTTTAGTCGGTTTGATACTAGGTCTCACGGGCGCGCTACTCCAGTCAAGCCTACGGAACCCTCTTGTCGACCACTACATACTGGGTATTGGAAGCGGTGGAGTATTCGCCGTCATGTTATTCTACCTATTCAGGTCAAACGCTTATTCCCTAGCGATATTAACCATTATCGCTGCGGCGGGAGGTCTAGTAGCGCTTACCATAACTATAATGGTGGCTGAATCAGTCGGTGGAGGTGATATAGCATATGTTCTTGCAGGCATAGGTGTTAACTCGATGTTTTCTGGTGCAAGCCTCCTATTATCATATATTGTCGCCAGTAAAAACCCGTATATCGCCTACGCGCTTGTAGGTAGCTTCATCGCTATAGATCCTGACTGGATACCGTTGTTGGAAGTAATTTCCGCAATATCATTTGTTCTATACATCCTTTCATCTAAACCGCTTAATACGTTGTTGATGGGCGACGAGTACGCTGCGCAACAAGGATATAATCCCAGGACTACGCGTCTGTTGATAGTTCTTTTCTCGGGCGTCATAGGTGCCTCTGTTGTTGCCTGCTGCGGCCTCATCGGGTTCATCGGGCTCGTGTCCCCACACATAGCTAGACTTATGCTCGGAACAAGCGATAATAGGCTTATACCGGTGATAGCTGGGTTAACTGGCGCCATTCTCCTGCTGTTAAGCGATAATTTCTCGAGGCTCGTACTCGCCGGCCCATTCCTAGTGTCTGTAGGCGAGGTTCCAGCTGGCGCGATAGTGTCTTTGTTTGGTGCACCATTCTTTATATCGATAATGATAAGAAGGCTTAGGGGTCACGGGGCTTGAACCGATTGAATGATATATTAATAGATGTCGAGATGGCAGGATATAGAAATAATATTGTATTTAAAGATCTTCATCTAAGAATACCCGGTTATAAGATAACTGCGATCTTAGGCCCCAACGGCTCCGGCAAAACAACCCTACTAAGAATGTTGTTTAAGCGGGTCAAGTATAGGGGCACAATTGTAATAGATTTCAAAGAACTAGCTAGGATTAGGGGCTCTGATATTGCGAGGCTCTTAGCCTACATGGGCGATATTAGCCTTCCAGAAATGATGGGGTTAAGGGTATTCGAGGCATTATTAATTTCAAGGTCTAGTCTATACACTGGCCTGATTGAGAAAATTAAAGATATACATGAGGCGGAGGCAGTCATGGCGGAGACCGGTATAAAGCACTTGGCTGATAGAAGGCTTAATGAACTCAGTAGCGGTGAGCTTAGAAAGGTAGTACTTGCTATGGCACTTGTTAAGAGGCCAAAGTACTTGTTACTCGATGAGCCAGATAGTCATCTAGATATATCATCTAGAATAGAAATATCTAGGCTCATAAAAAAATGCCGAAAAAATACTACTATCATAATCACAACTCATGACCCCGTATTTGCAGTTAATACAGCAGACTACTTCATATTACTACGAGATGGGAAGATCATCGATAAAGGAACAATAGAAGAGGTGATCGGGAGGAAGAGCATAGAAAAAGCCTTTGGTGCTAGGCTAAAATATGTTTATGATAAAGGCAAACTAATAGGCATAATTCCGGTTTATGACTAAGCATTAATCCCCGATATTATCAAGTAATCCCATCACTTCCTCGCTCGATAATATCTTAGCACCATATACTTTCTCCATGTACCCTAGGGCGTACTCGTGGTCTTCCCTACTGAACGCGGCAACAGCATCTCTGACAACTATAAGGTTGAAACCATAATAGAATGCATCCCATGCAGTATGAAGTACACAGATATGCGTATGTATGCCTGTCAATATAACCGTGTCAATGCCTAGATCGTGAAGTACGTTAAGCAATCCAGTATCTCTGAAACCGCTGTAGTTTCTCTTATACAATACTATATCTTCGAGGCTAGGCTTCAGCTCGTCAATGACTCTGTTCTCAGGCGAATCATAGAGTGCATGCTCTCCCCATATCTTGAGTTCATGGTCGAAGGGGAAGTGCCTGTCGCACAGATATATGACCGGTACATTTTTCTCTCTAGCCTTGATGAGGAGCTTGTTTATCACTGGAACTATCTTCTCAGCATCAGGACTTTTGAGCCTCCCGTGAACGAACTCGTGGATCATATCTATAACTAGGACGGCAGGCCTCATGATGTAGTACACCGTTTAGAAAATACTATATAACCGCTAATAGTTCTTAGGGATAACATGTGATGAACGACTTCGGAACAGAGCATCTGCGATGAAGAACCGTGTGAGGGCTGAGTGGTAGGCATTCGGAGCCCTACCTTAATCATTTGATTAAATAATTCATGATTTCTCTAAAACAGATAGTATTCATGGCTTATTAGGCATACTTTACCAGGAGCTGAGCTCTGTATATGAAAAGTTCTAGAGACATTAGTATCTTTTACACTTCTATCTTCATCCGTAACTGAACTATATTCTGTGTTTTCTTAAATGGTGTAATCTATGCCTAGGGAGGTCAGGGTTCTCGCTGTCGAGGATAAGCCTTGGTGGATGCAGCCATTGTTCAGCTTCCCGTTTATAGGGGATCTAAGCGTCCGCCAACTCCTCATCTTGATGCTGTTTATTGTACCCGTAGTAGTACTAAGCATTACCGCTGGTCTAGGATTCATGGAGACCTTCGCTTTCTCATTGATAATGCTCTTCATAGGGCTCGGCATCGCTAAGAAACCAGTAAAATCGGTTCTCCCGGAAAAACAGCTTCTCGTCTTTCTAACCGGGAGGTATAAGCCTCGGGCCTTGGCCAGGAGTGCTGAGACGGTTGCCGAGAGAAGACATGTAGCAGGAGTTCCTGAAACAGTCGAAGTTGTAGCACGTGATTCTACCCGGATACCTACGGTCAAAATCGTGGGTGTCTTGAGGGATCCTCTCGGAAACCCCCTTGCGAACCAAGAGCTGGAAGTCCATGTTAACGGTAGGCTGCATACCCGGGTTAGAACAGGGTCTTCCGGCGAGTACGCAGTGTATTATACCCCGGATGGCCCGGGCCTATATGAGGTAGAGATCAGGCTTGGTGGTAGAACTATTCTCAGGAAAAGGGTTAGGGTGGGTGTGCGGGGTTGAAGAGGTATTATTACCAGGTTTACCCGGTGAACTATTCTCTGCTCCACGAGGACGAGCAGATCAGTATTATCGAGGGCTTCAAGGATCTCCTAAACCAGGTGAGGGGGGACCTGATAATAACCTGTAGGAGGGAGGTTAAGGAAATACGCTGGGAGGATCGCGTGTTCGAAGCCGACCTCTACAGCTTCTATATAGAGTCTTTGGAGCGTATCGATGAGTTGTTAGAGGTTTCAGGCCTGCTCTACCAGCCTCTCCTGAACCCGCCTCCGAGCCTCCTCGATCCCGGCCGGGCCCTGGTCAAGCCCAGATACATTATCCATGATGGGAGGATCTACCGTGTCCTATCGGCCTACAGGTTGCCTGCAACGCTTACAGAGGGCTTCTTGCAAGAGATCCTTCCACTGGTCGATGAAGCGAGGATCCTTGTAAAGCCCCTCCACAGACACTATGCTGTCAGAATGCTTCAGCATAGATACAGGTTTCTAAGAGCCCTCATGGCCAGCTACCAGTATGAGGGTAGGCCACCCGACTTACACATCGAAGAGGAATATACCGTCCTCGAGGAGCTTCTTCAATCGCTTGTTAGGAGGGAGACCAGTCTATTCGGTATTAGATTCGTATTGGTAGTAAGTGGTGGTTCTCGTGAGGAGGCTAGGGCTAGAGCAGAGTATGTAAAACGTGAATTGGAATCTATGGGTTTTGACGTTGACAGCCCGGCTTTTCTACAGTGGCTTATGTATGAGCTAAAAGAACCTAACCCTATTTACACTGATACTCATACCTTGGGAGCTTTCTTCCCATTCATATCTAACACGCTTATGGAGACCGACGAGGTATTCCTCGGGCTGTCTAGGATCGATAAGAGCCCGGTGTTCTACGATATCTACATCCATACAAACTATAACCTGGTGGTTCTAGGTATTCCGGGCGCCGGTAAATCGGTTACCGGCAAAGTACTCATATACAGGTATTATAGGAGGTATGGAGAGGACATCGACTTCTACGTTATAGATCCTGAGAACGAGTACCGACCCCTTCTACATCAGTCAGGGGGGCAGGTCATAGAGGTCAAGCCCGGGGAACCCCTAGGCCTCGACCCGTTAAAGCTACTACCGAAAAGCGATGCCGTCGACGTAGTCTCTACACTAGCTAATATTCCAGGGCATCTATACGGAGAGTTAGCCAGCCTTGTAAAGAAACATGAAAGTATATGGAGCCTTTACGGAGAAGCTTCCGATGAACTTAGAAAATATCTGAAAGGACTACTCGAGGGACCCGAGTCATTTGTTTTCCAGGGAGAACCGGTTGAATTGGGCAACCGTGTCGGTATATTGCTTCGCGGTGTTGAGAGCGAGAAGCTCAAAAACATTATATCACTCCTAGTATTCGCTAGGATCTGGAGGAACATTGAGGAAGCCCCAAGATCGAGGAGAAAAGTTGTTGTCGTCGATGAGGCCTGGCTCCTCCTAAAGAACCCTAATGCTGCTAGGTGGATGGAGGCTATTTCTAGGAGAGGCCGTAAACGCAATGTTGCATTCATATTTCTTACCCAGCAACCACAGGATGTTCTACGCAACCCGGTTGGTAGCCTCATAGTCAGGAATGCTGCTTCTAAGCTCCTCCTTATGCAGGATATTAATGCCATCGATGCGGTCTCTAAAGAGTTCAAGCTGAGCGAGGCCGAGAAGCAGGAGCTTCTCCGGGCTCAGCCAGGCGAGGGGATCCTTATCACGGAGAACACTAGGCTCTCGCTTAGGATCACCCTCTCGAAGAAGGAGTATAGGCTCTTCACTACCAGGCCTACAGAGGTCGAAGAGGCGGCCTAGATTGAAGAAGATCAGGCTCCCCTTCAAGATTAAACTATTGTTTTCCCCACGGGAGAGGAGACAGCAGATCGTGGGGGCTGGCCCGCGTCTTATCAGCTATCATGCTAGTGCATATGTTACCTCTGGCGAGATTATCAAGGTCTACAATACTGGTTATGAGAACATGGCCACGGTCTACATCGTAGATGAGGGCGGTAGGGGACTATACATTGTTGATGAGCCCAGGGTGCCGGAGGAAGTCAAGAATGTCTATGGCCTCATAATGGAGCATCTGAGCTACTCCCTGAAGCCGGCCCAGGTTTCTAATATTGAGGACTATGTGAAGAACCTGGTGTGGGAGGCGGCTGAGGAGCTCGGAGTCGTAGATATTGTAGAGCAACACATCAAGACCCTGAACTACTATATTATGAGGGATGTCATAGGCTATGGCTATATTGATGTCCCTATGAGGGATCCCCTTGTTGAAGAGATCAGTATGGAGGGGCCGGGTGTACCAGTAGCTATTGTTCACCGCGATGTCTCTAACTATACGTGGCTGGACACAAACATTGTTATACCGAGCGAGGAGGAAGCGGCTGTATTTGTCCAGAAACTGGCCCAGAAGTGTGGTAAGTATATATCGACGGCTTTCCCGATCCTAGAGGCCCGTTCCCCGGAAGGTCATAGAATAGCCTTGGCTCTAGGCGAGGTATCTGGCCGGGGCTCCAGTTTCACGATTAGGAAGTTCCCTGAGAAGCCCCTCACGATTACTCAGCTCATAGATTATGGAACCCTATCCCCCCTCATGGCGGCTTATTTCTGGATCCTCCTCGAAAACCTAGCGTTTATCCTAATAATAGGAGGGATGGCTACAGGGAAGACCACTACACTTCAAGCCCTTCTAACTTTAGGTCCACCAGACTACAAGTACGTTACGATCGAGGACACGCCAGAACTAAGGCTTCCTCATACCCACTGGGATCCATTGTATACCAGGAAAGGCTATACAATAGGATCCTCACAACTCGACATAGACCTCTTTGAGTTAACAAAATTCTCGCTAAGGAGGAGAGGCCAATATATTGTGGTAGGCGAGGTCCGTGGAAAGGAGATCCAGTCCCTGGTCCAGGCTGCGGCTACTGGCCAGGGGTCTATGTGTACTTTTCATGCTAACTCTATCGAGGAGGCTTTCTTGAGGATTACTAGCCCCCCGCTCGATGTTAAGCCAGCCTTCCTCATGCTGATATGGAGTATAGTCCTTATGAGGCGTGTAAGACTGAAGGACGGCCGTGTTGTCCGGAGAATGGCTAAGGTATGGGAAATAACCGGGCTAGATCTAGAATCAAACAAACCAATACCCCTAAACTATACGGAGGTATTCTCTTGGGATCCGTTCACGGACTCCTTCAAACCAGATACACCCGAGGAAGTTATCAGTAGGAGCTATAGGTTGAAGCAAGTAGCTAAAGCCAGCGGCTTAGCATCGAATGAGCTTCTGGAAGAGATAAGAATAAGGGCTAGGTATCTTGAGGAGATGGTGAAGGATAAGGTATTCGATTACAATGATGTATCCAAGAGATTGTTTAAATATTATAAGAGTAAGATAAAAAAGAATTAGCTATCTTTATTTATAATTTGTTATAATTTATATTGTTATAAAGGAAAAGTATTCTCAGATATGTATGTTTATTAAAAAGTGCTTGTTTAGAGATTTTTAAGATAGCTGTGGGGCTGTTACATGAATATTTATTTCACAACTTAGATAGTCTCCGACATCTTTATCGTAATTTATATTCATATATGAGTCACTTGATGTTGCCAGATAGTTCCATTCTATATAGAATGATGCATGTGCTTCATTGACGCGTGTTCCACTACCTGAATAGTAGAATCTTATCGGTATATCGAGGCTGTTACTGCCAGTATCCATAGTACTCGGGTCAAGTGAATACAGTATTTTATCCGCGATACTAGCGCTTACTCCAATGACTGTAACTGCGGCTTCAAACACTGTTTCATATGGTATAGGAACTATAAGATCAGCTACAAATAGTATTGTCGAAGCCGCATTGGCGTAATCTTCGATTGCTACCGCTATGGATCTAGCTTGTGATATTTTCCTGTGAACATCGCTTGTTACATCGTTTTGGTTCATATCATTAGCATATACAACGTTGAAGTCTTTATACCCAAATCCTGGCTGACCCTCATTGGGATTATTTGTGCCGACCTTTGCATTGATCTCCATCTTGCTGATCTTATAGTAGTTGCTTGTCGGATGATAGGGGGCTAAGCAAACAGATTCTTGACAGTACTGGTACCATACTTCCTTAGTGTACCCGAGATATAGACGTATTGTAGCATATTCTAAGTTTTTATTCCAATAGATATCGTAAATTCCTAGGTAGCCATGGTTGTTTATCCACCAATATCTCTCCTCACCGAATTCCCAGTTATAATACGCTACGGCTTTTGTTCCGTCGAATTCATGTTCGATATAAAAGTCGACTCTGCTTACATAAGCTTTTATGGGTGGAGGCGTTGGACCATAGTCGTAACATTCAAACTCGATCTTAAGCATGATTGATTCGGCATCGCTCGGTATTTCAACGTAGTCTGCTATTTGATGATACTTGCCATCGCTGAGATCGATCCATGGTCCGTATGTGGTGGTAGCGGGGTCTCCTTCAACTTTATAATAGCCCTCTATTTCTAATAGTATATAACCATTATTGTTACGATGACGTAATTTATCCATTATTTTAAATGCTAAATCAAGTGAGCTACCATTTTTAATAACGATCTCTTGATCTTTATCGATTAAAGCTTGTAGTACGTTTAATTTTTCTGTACCATCCGAGAGAACCGCTTCGGCGAATTTAAGAGGCTCTAATTGTTTCTTTTTAATTTCCTTAACATTATTTGAATCGGCTAGTGCTATGTAATTGATTTTATGAAAGCCCGTTGAGACTATCTTGATCGCTATGTCTCTACTATTATGCAGGGGCGTTGCTGATAGATCTATTGCCTCAAGATACCAATTATGCCTAGGCTCTATCGTGGCTATTTTTATCCACTTCCCATTAGAATAACCATATATTATTAATGATGTTTTATACAGAACATCCGTACCAAGTAGTAGTAACTTGGGCTTGTGCCCCAGTCTCGGAAAAATAACAGTATATGTATCATTAGGCCTTGTCGTGATGTAGCCTATGTTCATAAACCATACCTTGAATGCAAAGTTATTACCATATTTATCCAGTACCTTGATTGGTCTGACAAGTCTATTTTTGTCTTTTATAATAAAGACTTTGCCTGTACTGCTCTCAGAGACAACTATGTCCCCCTTAGTCTTTGTTATATAGTATGCTTTAATATTGTAAATATGGTCTTCTTCTCCATCTCTTTCTATGATTCTAAATTTAATCTTATTTTCATTTATACTGAATTGACTGGGATAGATCAAGTAATAATCCTTCTTCACCTCAGTACCTTTAGCCAGTGGAAGCAGGTTATTGATATATACATATTTTCCATCGATAAAGCTATATAATCGGGGGCAACCACCTCCAGAAGAACCCGTGGATACCGTTACGGCTATTCTGGCTCTAATCTTCCCGGAAGATGGTTGTTCTGCTCTAACATATGCGTAAAAGAGTACTTTCTCGCTCTTCACAGAGTTTATATGTGTATTATCAGAGTACTGATATATGGATGCATAACCATTCGTAGAATAAAGGTACAGTGCATAATCTCCTCTAATACCCTTGCCATATGCTCTGCTATAACTGTCAGCTATAATGTTCCAATAACTAGGATCTCCTTCATGATCGAAAGTTAGACCCTTGAATAATTCACCTACATTATAGTACTTGCTAGGTATTGTAAAATCATAGTTATACGGCCCTTCTACTAATGTAGTGGATTCAGCGTGCACTGTCGGAATATAGGCTGGTATAATGACAATAGATAATGTAATGAATATTGCGAGAAAGGGGATACCTGTCTTCCCCCTCATACTCAGGCACCATAGTTTTCTTCACCTAGGGAAATAAATATATCTTATATAAAATGATCATCTAATGTCATGGAGGTAACATTTATATAAACGTTTCTTTTTCGTGTATTATCGTTAGGAGTTGTTGGTTTTGAAGTGGTTGCAATGCTTCTCAGGAAGTGGATGAAGCTGTTGTTTATTATTGTTATTGTTGTTGGTTTTGCTCTCTACACTTTCTTCTTCCTCACGTATTACAGATACTATCCTGGGGTATCGGGTAATAACGAGATCATAGTTAGCATAGGGAGCGTTAAGAAAGCAGAGGATGTAGTAGAGAGGATACTCGATAAATATTGGGGTAAGGTTGATAAGCTTTGGATCTACAAGACGAATATTTACTGGAGCAGAAAAGACATACAGATCGAATATGATAGTTATCCCCTGAACTACTCGTATGAGTTCCGGGTTTTTATTCTCCGAAAAATACTCGGCCAGATCGAGGCGAGAACGGAGCTTTATTTTAGGGCGCCTCATCATCCGTGGGATAATGTTACATGGATACAATATGACCGGGTCCACAACAGGCTACTGATATACCATAACGGTATTTTCTCAGGAGATGAGCCATCGGGAGCTGGCAATGTTAATGCACTCTTCTACCTCGATAAGAATAGGTTCGTGATAATCAATCTCGTACCAGCAGAATACTGCATACCGAACGGAACCAGCCTAACCACCTTCAAATACAACGGAACATATATAAAGCTCCCCAGCCCCTGTAGCCCTAGAGATCGCGAACATCTAAGATTCTGGTACATTTATTTCGTCCCACCATACATTCACACCTTTACCGAGCCCTATGATGAAGAACTAGCCCCAGTATATATAGCAAATATTGTCGTGATAACACATAATATGACGGATAAAGTCTTCATGGACAAGAACTTCAGAGAATATCTTGGGGAATTGAGGCGGCTTAGAGATGAATGGATCAAGAGGTTCAATGATACTGGGTTCACGGCATTACGGGATGAACATGGAAAAGTGGCCGAACTAGACTTCGACTCGAGAGAAATCCCGCAAACACTGGAAAACACGAGGTTCTTCAAGGAGTTCGAGGAAAACCTCACAGATATCCTCTGGCACACGCTCATAAAACCCATCCTACAATACATACATGTCCACGCAAACAGCCTATGGGACATAATGTTCGCACTACTAATAAACAAGCATGAAGCAATATACCTAGAACCTCTAACGTGATAGAAATAAATTAATTAGGAATTTTGATCCGATAAAAGTGAAGTAGCCTTAGGAGGGGCTGACGCGGCCTCACGCCTCTAGCACGGGTATTTGGCGACCTCCGGTGCACTCTAGTCATAACTATAAAAGAGGATCTAGCGATTCCGCTCATTTTGAGTAAAAATGATGGAGATTAGAAATTTAGTGAGCCATTTTAGCTGGGAAAGACTACTCTTTCTCCTTAGCATGAGTGTTAATTTCTATATGGACAATGTATGTATTCGGTTAAACATGTATCGAACATACTTCATATAAACAATTACGTAGAAAGGTTATCTATAGGTTGATAAAGCAAAGTTACTTATAAATAACAATGCTTGTACACCAAGTTTTTCTCTATATAGAATTACATAAGCATAGGCTCTCTGAATTTGCCTATCTTTTCTAACAATACTCTAACTGGTATGATCTCTAGAGTGTTGTCTCGGCCCACGACCAATACCAAGTCGCCTTTCTTGATATCCAGCGATTTAGCGAAAGCCTTGGGTATAGAGTATACCGCACTTACGTTTGTTTTCCACACTTTAACTTTCTTCACATTCCACGCAGTCTTCTTAACTACACGTACAGCGTACTCTCTACCTATATTGCTATCGATAGGCACATAAAGAATCCTATCAATACCTAGAACAGCAAACACCTCCTCTCCAGCTGGTACTATGAAGTGTCTAGACGTTATATAGTACGATACATTACCCATAACTTTAAGTACTTTAATGTACATATGTACCACCGGTCAACTCCTATTTTCATCCTAAATAAATACTTACTGAACTCTTAATGAACTTCATTTAGAATACTATAAAACTATGGAATAGTATTTCTTTTATATAATTTTTCATTAGTTATACATCATATTGTTAAACTCTATGAGAAGAACAGCTATAATCCTATACACGTCATATTTTTTATAAGATTAAAGTGGTGATATAGTACTTGGTGTCTCGTAGTTGAAAATTCCTATAGGTAAGCTTATTATAAATCCCGAGATCGTTGCTAGAACTAAAATTGATGAGGAATACCTTAAGCTTTTAATGAAGAGTCTTAAGGAGGATGGCCAATTACATCCTATTACTGTGAGACCACTACCTGATGGAAGATATGAAATTATTGATGGTCTTCACAGAGTGGAAGCTGCTAAAAGACTTGGCTGGAAGGACATTGAGGCCAACGTTGTATCAGTAGATGATCTTGAAGCTAAGTTTCTATCACTTAAGGCTAATCTTGTTAGGAGGAACCTTGAGCCTGTTCAAGAGGGCGAACTGATATACCGTATAATGGTTAAACACAAACTTACTGAGAAGCAAGTAGCTGAAAGGCTCGGGGTATCTGTTGAATGGGTTTCAAAGAGACTAGCACTAGTACTTAAGGTACATGAAAAGGTTAGGAAGCTGGTAGCTGAAGGTAAGTTATCGTTAGGTCACGCTGTAGTTATATCGAGGATCAAGGATCCTACTAAACAAGTAAAGTTCGCTTACTTAATAATAAGAAATAGTTGGAGCGTTAAACAAGCAGAGGAAGCACTCATAGAGTTCATAAACGATACCATATTCACGATAGGCTATGAAGGTAGGAGTTTTGAGGAGTTCGTAGACTTATTGAAGAAGCATGAGATCAAGGTTGTTATGGATATTAGGCATGAAGTAGACTTCGTTAAGCAGGAGTTCTCGGGAGAGCTACTAAAGAGGCAACTCCCTGTCTATGGTATCAGATATATTCAGTTGAAGGAGCTTGGAGTACCTAGAATGATAAGAGAGCCATATATAGAGGGTAAACTTTCATTTGAATGCTTTAAGCAGTGGTATCTATGGTGGATTGAGAAGAATCGTGATGAATGGGAGAAGAAGCTAAGGGAAGCAAAGAGAATAGGGTACATTACTTTACTATGTGTCGAAAGATATCCTAAGCCACATGGAGCACAGAAACATTACTGTCATAGAGATATCCTTGCTGATTATCTAATAAGACAAGGCTTCTTCGAAAAAAGAGTTGATATTATATGAGGGAGGCTACAATGCTTGTAGGCGTTATATATCGAAGTAAAGAGGTAGAGATTCTAGGTATTGAGTTAGTTACATCTAGAGAACTATTTGGTCAAGCAATATACTGTCCTCTCTGCCGTAAAGAACTTAAGGGATGGAGTGAAGGATGTACAGTATTTCACTTATATTGTGATCACTGCGGTATTGCGATAACAGTGGCTAACACCAATATTCTTGAAGATAAAGATCTTAGCGATCTAGAAGCTAAGCTCCTTTCTCTATTCGACGAAATAAGCTCTAGGTGGTAGAAATGGTTGTCGAGAGGATAATAGTTTTAGCGAAAACGTATCCAGAGCTTAGTTCAAAACATGGTCCACTAGTATGTGTTGCTGGAGTAAATGAGTATAAGGAGTGGCGTAGACTTTATCCTATACCGCTTAAGATATGGATAAACGAGAAGTATGAGGATATAAGATTCAGGAAATGGGATAAAATAGAAGTTGAAGTTAGTGAGAAACCGCCACCACATGATAGAAGATCTGAGAGTAGACGCGTGATTAACTGGAAGAACATAAGGGTTGTAGGCCATATAAAGGATTGGGAAACTAGGTTAGCCGTAATTAAAGAGCTACTTGATCCAGATATAGAATCGATCATTAATTCTGGTAGGAGTTTAGGTGTTATAAAACCTGCTAAAGTATTAGACTTCTTCAGTAAGCCTAGGCATAGGCTTAGAGATGAAGCTGAGAAAGAAGTTCTGAAGAAGATGGATGAAGCTGATAGCACGGTAACACTCCTAGAATATCTTGAGATAGGTGATAAGTACCTACTACCTGAGGTAAGGGAACCTGACGTTAAGGTAGAAGAACTTCCATGGATAGGCTACAAGTTTTACTGTGGTAATCCTCGATGCAGAGGACATGAGATGATGGTTATTGACTGGGAAGCGCAGGAACTATTCCGCAAGTATAGGACTGTTGAAGGACCGGTAAAACAGAAGTTGTTCAATGAGCTAGTGTTTAAGAGGGATCTCTACTTCATAGTAGGTAATACGTGGAAGTATCACAAATCCTTCATGATAATAGGCTTGTTCTACCCACCAAAAGGAACAGTTCCAGTAAAGCCGCTCGTACCAATATTCAAGGATAAACCAAAGCAGAAGACTCTCTTCGATATCCTGCAACAAAGGTGAAAGGATGATAATATGCCTACAATGTTCGAAAACGAAGAACAAATGAAAGAACTGCTAATAAGATGGCTGAGAGACAACGGGTTCATAACAAGGAGAGGACTATATGTTAAGAATTTTGAAATAGATGTAGCTGCACTAGCCTCAGCGAGGATAACTAGAGAGGGAATAAGACTAGTCAGAGATAGATATGTGTACGCGTTCGAAACCAAGGTTGCTACAACATATAAACTTATAAAAGAGGTTGTCGAACAAGCGATCATAAGGCTGTTAGCAGTAGACTATGTCTATATAGTTGTACCTAAAATAGCCGAGATTTGGAAAGATGGAACAACTAAGGACATTATAACGCCTCCTATCAATGTTAAGAAGATAGCTTCAGGAACATACTCTAAAAACATAGGAATCATAGCAATAGAGCCCAACGGAACAATCGAAATAACCAGAACAGCACGAAAATCTGGACTAACAATAAAAGAACTAAGAAATCTCGTCATAAGAGAGCTAAGAGGAGAAAACATAAGACCATTATATTGACAAATTATCATTTTTAGCACTAGAGTAGTCATGATATACCAATCATTTTAATCTAAGTGAGATCGAGATTATGTGAATCATAGATATAGCTACTTGCTGAAACGGATAGGAACGGGGTGTTTGATATAGCCTTTCCTGCGGAGATTCTCCACGAGCACTGCTTTATGGGGCCTGGCCATGATGCACCTCCCCCTTACTAAGCCGTAGGGGATCTTTTAAAGCTGAATCTAAGGACTTTTTCGCTAGGGCAGAGGTTCTGATCCCTATATGGGCAGTGGATGTAGTCGTAGATTCTACAGGGTTCTGGGTGGTGGATCGTTGCGTGGATTATTTCTCAGCATACCTTGCATTTCCCGATTACTTCGCCTCTACGAGTAATGATGTGTTGTCCGGGTTTGAGCTTGAGGGTTTTCAGGGTTAGAGTGTATATCCGGACTATTTTCCCCGCCTCGTGTTTACTCTTTAGACTTAAGAGTATAAACTTTATACTCTTAAGTCTAAAGAGTAAAATATCACTGTGATCCATTGTTACGGTTTGATAATAGTCTGTTCCTATGTCTATACGGTCCTTCTATATAATTCGGTGTTGCTAATGGGCAGGATGTTATATGCTGTAATCTATATCGTCTTGATGATTTCTTCCAGCTTGTTATTTGTAGAAGCAACGCTCTTAACAGGGAGCTTATTATTTGCTGTTCCGTTAGCGGTTCTCAGTATGGCTTTACTGTTTGCGGATGTTATAATATGGTACAGATATATTCATCCCGTAGTCGTTAGGAATGTCGAGATGCTTATTGCCGTAGTATTTACATCTTTCATGCTCTTAATGATCCCGCTTCTTCTCGGATTCCTACATCTAGCCCCAGCTTTGGTGATGCAGGCTACTCTCGCTTCCACGGGCCTTATAGATGGTTGGAGCCGTGTAAGGGGTTTAATCTCTAGGTCTAGGCGAACAGCTGTTAGGAGAATCCGGGAGAAGAAAGGCTGGAGCAGGTCTGTTCCCAGGGAGCTGGAGATATTTGTTTATATAGACTTGTTTACGGCAATGCTCTTCATACCATCTATACTTCTCGGGTTCTACCTCTTGGTAACGGGTGTTGACATACTTGTATCCAGCCTGGGCTTTGCCCTAGTCATGTATGGTTTAGCGGGGATGGGGTTTCATGTAGCTAACCTGCTGAAACCCCCCGTGGAGGTTAGGATTCGTGTCTTGAGGAGGAAGTGGTATACTGCTTTCTTGGTCAGGCATCCGAGGATCTATTCTTTCGCTGAAAAGTACACGGGCTATATTAAGCGTCTCCTCGTTGAAGCCGGGGTGTTTCAGGGATCCCTCGTATTTGCTTCTAGGTATTTTGTCCCGGCTTTGTTAATGCTTGTTTCGCTGGGCCCGCTAGGTGTGGTTGCTCCTCTGCTACTGGGTAGGCTTGGTTTCATAGTCCTGGGTATAGTGTTTTCTGTTCCAGCGATCCTCCTATTGTTCCCCATCATGTACTTGTCCTCGAGGAGGGGTGATAGGAGGCGTAGGGTTGAGGATGAGCTTCCCTGGTTCGCCCTATACGCTAGTATTATGCAGAGTGCTGGGTTGAGCCTATACGAGTCCTTTAAGAGGCTGATAGGTAAGGGGATCCTCCCGGCTATAGAGAGTGAAGCAACTATTATTGAGCGTAATGTTAAGATGCTCGGTATGGATCAGGTGAACGCTATTGAGGCTCTGGCTAGGCGTCATCCCTCTAGGAGGTTCAGCGAATTCCTATACTCGTACACAACCATATTGAGGACCGGTGGGGACCTGGTATCGTATCTTGAGGGCAGGGTTAGAGAGTACTTGGAGCTTCTCAAGTTCAGGCTTAAACGATATGCTGAGAGATCGGTTGATTTAGGCGAGATACTCATAACAATGTTCTTTATATTGACGAGCATTGTTGTTTCACTGGTTATTGCTGCCTGGGGATATAGCCCTTACAGCTATTAGGATGTATAACTATCTCGCGATACCGCTGATCACGATCGTGCTTTACTCGGTAATTAATTCTATTCAGCCGAGGCTCTATGACAGGTATAGGGTCAGCCATGCTCTGCCAGCCATTACAACTCCTCTTGCAACCCTCATAGCCGTGGTCTCGGGCTGGGACCCGTCCTTGATCATTGCATCGTTCGTGATAGGGCTGGCTGGCGGTTATGGGTTCCAGTACTATATGCAGCAGAAAGTCATCTCTGCTCAGGAGAGGGCGTTGCAAGATTTTCTCCGGGATGTTGCCGAGTACCGGAAGATCGGGTTGCCGGTCTCTAGAGCTATTGTCTCTATTGCTGAGAGGAGGAGCTATAACTCGTTCTTCGATGACTTGCTCTCCTATATCGCTTTCCAGCTAAGGATGCATAAGAGGCTGGGAGAGGTAGTAGTGCCTACGAGCTCCCGGCTCGTCAGAACGGTGTTCTTCATATTGGGCGAGATAGAGGCTAGTGGTGGGGGTACGATTAGGGTTCTCGAGGAGCTTGTGAACTTTGTCCAGGAGTATAATATTGCGAAGAACGAGATGCGGGGAATGCTCCGCCTCTACGAGCTCCTAGCCTACACTACCCCGGTAATGCTGGTATTAACAGTTTCACTTGTAACAGGGCTCAGCACAGGATTCCAAGCCCCCGCGTCCTCGGCTTTCTCGAGCCTCCCAGGCTTCAGCCTCAGTATAGGGCGTTTCGACAAAGCAGTCCTAAGCAAAATAAGGACATCGACCCTGCTAGCCTCGATATCCCTAGCAGTCCTTACCAGCAAGACCATAGATTTCACCGTGAAGAACACGCTCCGAGCAGTAATAGTCATAGTGATAACCATTGCCTCGTTCAGCTTCCTGCAACCATTAGCCGAGGAGATTATCAAGACGCTAGTCTAGCGGGTATAGTTTAAACACGTTATCCCTTACATGTACGAGCATGAATTTTGGTGGGTTTCCTTTTGGGCCATGGATTATATTCTTTTTCTCTGAAGTAGTGTTTAAAGAACTCGTGCCTGAGCTCTGAGCATTTTCTCCAGAATGAATCCGTTATCTCCACGCTTATACGGTACTTATCCTCAATGATTAGCTCGACGTAGCTCCAGGTTCTGCTGAACAACGTGTCTCTATCGGGCTTTCTTATCCTGATCCCGTATGTGAACCTCTTCCAGTCACGGTTTTCCCTTCGTGCTCCGCCTTTCCACGCTGTAGCTATAATATAGTCGTTCATAGGCCTGCCCCGCTCATTCACTTGCTATGTGGGTCGTCGTTAATAAGGAAATGGAGGGGGTACTGCTATGCTTGTGTAGAGGATCCGATCATTAACGGATATGCTGGCTAGACCCATGTTGAAGGAAAAATGCAACGTGTGTTCATTGATAAGTAACTATGTTTTTGTGTCTATTCTTTCCTAGTGGTGATGGTAATGAAGGCGATAAGCCCTGTAGTGGCGACTATACTGATAATTGGGATAACCATTGCGGCCGTAGCAGGTCTCTGGATGCTGGTGCAGAGAAATGCCAGGACGGGGAGCGTTGTGAAGCTCGACGTTGTGAGCATACAAGCCAATGCGGCCCCTGACGCGAAGAGCTGTGGCTTCGTCGTGACTCTGAGGAACTCTGGTAACGTACCTGTAACCGTGTCAAAGGTCGAGGTAAGCGTTGGCTCCGGGAACAACGTGATCAATACGACGCTGAGCCCCCGGAACGCCAGGATAAGCCCTGGTAGCACAGAGGACTTCACCGGCGAGGCCAGCAGCCAGAGCCCGGTCTTCACGGATGGCGCCATCCGTGAAGACCGGGCCGGACGGGGCTCAGCACACTATAATCCAGTACGCCACCATAAGGACATCCACGTTCTAGCAGTAGCTTCCCATAAGGTATTTGGAAATACAAAACTGTTTTTTAGCCCTTCAACCACCCCCTCCGTCTCCATTATTCCTTAATCCGTAACTATGTCCCCCTCCTCCCCTAATCGGTATCGGTGCAGCTGGATGGACTGCGGACTGCTTAATGGTTGCATAGACTATGAGTTCCTCGGCAAACTAGTAGATGCGCTAGAGATCAAGCTTGTACCCTTCGCCGACAAGTGGTTACTGATAGTAGTCATAGGCTACACGTTCTATGATGATATAGAGTCGACCATTAGAGCTGTGCAGAAGTTCCTGAAAGAAAATGGTGTAGAATCCAGACCCCGGGAAATAGCCCCCGACTTCTACAATGACCTACCTGTTCTCAGGCTCGTGTTCGAGATAAATGGGTTCGGCGGTGATAATGGTTGAAGGTCTCCGTGTTTATGATTCTTTTACTCTTCTTCTCATCGATATCATCGATATTGCTTTTATCCCCAGTTGAGGGTAGCGGAGATGCAGGGGCCTCCGCAAGTATTGGTGTAGAGACCCCTATACCCGGGAATAAAAGCTATCGGGGAGGCAATGTATCGCTAGCTCTAAGTATTTATAATGGATTAGATGAACCCGTAAACATTAGTGTTGAAACGTTCCTGGATCCGATGATTCTCTTATGGTCTAACTATACGGTGGAGAGCCTTGATCCCGGAGCCCGGGTCAGGTTTATGTGGTTGGTGAAGGTGCCTGAGGATATAGGCTTCGGCAACTATACTCTGGGCTTCAACATAACCTATGTACACGGATCTGAGATCAACAACGTGTATGAGGAGGCTTGGGTCGATGTTATACCTAGAAACATTACTCTGCTAACGGCTGACCTATACCACAACGCTACCGGATACTATTTGGTGGTCTCGAACCCGCTAACTGATCCCGGACAGTATATAGTAGAGAACGTGTCGATAACTATAGAACCATTTAATATAAGTGTGGTTCCACGGGAAGCCGTTATTAATGAACTCTACGCTACCAGCTCCTACACGATACCCCTATCTATAAGCTTCAATGAATCGGATATCGGAGCATTAACGGTAAACATGACAACCCATGATGACGTTCACGGACTAGTGTATTTCAACTACACATTCATAGTAGTTAATGCTACGGCTTACCTGGATCTCCGTGTAGTAAATGATTATGGTGAGCCGTTATCCGGAGCCGTTGTCAATATAGCTAATGGGGCCTATCCTACAGATTCAAACGGCCATATAAGCCTGGTTCTACCCGTAGGGATCTATAATTATACAGTTGAGTATCAAGGACATAAGGCCTTAGGGAAGATAGTTCTCTATACGGGATATAATCAATACACTATAATAGTCGATCTAACACCACCTATAATATTGAGTGCAAGACAAGAAGGCTATGGTATTATGGTTAAAGCCTACGATCCGGGAAGTAACTGTTCTGGCGTTTCATCGATTATATTCGTCCAGGGAGAAAAAGTTTGGAAATATATGTTCTCCGCGCAGAGAAACATATCATTGATGCTTTACCCGTCGTTAAAATCGGGAAGCGCAACTATAATCGTGTTTGACGCGCAAGGAAATAAAAACAGCACCACGATCCAGTATATTGAACCAGTAAAAACAGATATCATATTGGAAGTTATCATTGTCTTCTCAATAGTTTTCATAGCGTTGATTGCATTATTGCTTTTAACTTCAAACCATTGGTAAGCGATTTTAATTTAGTACTTATAACGTTTAAATAGCCAGAAAATTAGATACGTATATTGGAGGCGGCGGTCCTATAGGCCGTTGGCCTCCGGAGAATCCCGCGGGTAGCGGTCCTATAGGCCGCGGACCGCGGGGAGATGTTCTAGCTATTCATTCTATCTCCCATATCTTCAACCCGCATCCTTCGTAAGTATTCTGTCCGGGGCACCTCCTAATTCTCGGCTCTATGGTGAGGAATGCTTTTTCGAAATCAAAACTTTGCCATCTATACTGTTTCGTAACTATGTATCTAGTCAGATATGCCACATAGTCGGCTATCTGGATCGCTGGTTCTAAGTGGGAGTAGGAGAAGGTGATGTATGTTCTATATGTTGGATTTGCGAGTGCTTCTTCTATACCCTTCTCGATATCATGTCTAATATTTGCATCTTCGCGTAGATTCTTTGAATCAAATATGATGAGCGCTATGTTTTCATCTGCTCTAGTCATATATAGTCTCTCGACAAGGAGTTTTAATGCATGTTTTCTTATACCTCGGGCCCTCTTCTTCGAAATCTCTACTCCTGGTCTTGATTTAACAACAGCTACAATATTTAGTACTATGTCAAGCCTTGAAACGAGTTCGGCGATTTCTTGAAATATCCTTGCCCTATCCCGCATGGGGAGTCTCCACGGAGAATTCCCCTTAACCAGATGCTTGGTATGGACCTCATTAACCCGGATACCATATTGATTATTAATATGTGAGAGGAAACGCGAGAAACTACTATCAACTACACCAAGTTTATCCTCACAGACGGCGACAGATGACAAAATATATGGGCCTTCATCGAGCTGAAGAGGATCACCCGACTCGTCAACAAATATTAATAGCGTCAACAGTCACCTACCCTGTGCTCCTTGTACATACACTAAGCTATTTCGGATATATTTAACATCCACGTATGATATAAGCTTAAACCGTTTAGTAAAGAAATCTATCTCATAGATCTGCTTTCACAGTTCATCAATGATATGTTCCTATGTGTTTGCTTCACTGTTTTTATCGGTGCATACTATATGAGGGGCCAGGCGGCTGTTATTGGTGTTGCCTTGTTCTTCATAGCCATGATCATAATGGGGGCCGTGTTCCTCAGCCTAGTCTCCAAGACTGTGAAGCTGTTCATAGCCGAGGAAATGTCGCTAAAGTACCTGGAAAGAAGGGCCCAGGAGAGCTTAAAGATTGTATGGGGCTGGGATATGGTGTCGGCTACAGAGGGGTATCCCAAGCTTATCATAAATAATACTGGGTCAGTGCCGATACATATTGTCCAGGTTAGGCTCAGTATAAGGGAGAAGGATCCAGACAGGCTCTCGTGGTCCAAGATAGTCCAGGGACCATGGATCATAGCCGAGGATAGGGATCTCCCTGTAGGAGGCTCACTAGTAATAAAGGCTAACCAGAAACTTAACAGGACACAAATAGAGTACTGGTACAAGAACAACATGACAAGAATACTAGAAGCAAGAATAGTGACAAGATACGGAAACGTATTCAGAACTGTATATGTCCCGAGACCTCCGAAGTCAGGTCTAAAACCGGGATACAACACGATATTATTCTACTGGTCTGCTCATGACTGGATGGATATAGAGAATAATGACTGGTGGCATGGAGACAGGCTGGGCTACTATAAGATGACTGCTCCGGATGGTGCTTGGAGCATTGACGGGGGCAATATCGAGATCCCCGAATGGACTACGGTCTCCTCGAAGACCATTAGCTTTGAGTTCATGGTTTATCTGCCGGGCACGGATAGTGACGGATATGTTTTGGGCAGTAAGAACTATCTCGTCCTGGCCGTAGAGTTTATTGATAAGGGCACGGGGCCCGCCTATCCCGCGACGGTCTACTATTCATGGTCCCTGATAATTACCGGTCTCGATGGTAGTAGCGTATACAGTGTCTCTACGGGAGAGATAGAAGACACAATATCTGTTCCTGACGGGGTTCCCCACACGGCGTGCTTCAAGCTGGAACCAGGCAACCCCAAGTTCATAGTATTCGACGACATCCATGTAGAGAAGTCTCTCGACAAAACACCTAAGAATATCGAGCCAGGCTGGTACATCGTAGAGCTGAAAATAAGGCTCAGAGCAGAGGCCGGGGGATCCGCTACACTTGGCCTTAAAAGCGTATTCCTATACATAAGCAACAAGAATTTATGGTAATTTTTACCAGAGGGGTCTTCCTATATCATATAGTTTTTTATAATATGGTGCAATTATATTCTCCACCTCAGAACATGGGTAGGGTTTAATTGGGAATTCTGGCTCATAGCCTGCTGACAGTTCTGCCAGGTAGAATATGTGGTTTTTCCATGTGAAGTTAAAGCATCCTTTCAATCTAGGAGGGGGATTATCAATGGCTATTGCCACGTATGCGTGATCAGCTGGGAAACCATTTGCTGGGCAGGCTTTAGCTGTTATATAAGCCACCCATAAACCAGCGTCAGCCGCTAGCTCGATAGCTAAGCCAGATTTAGTCATACAGTTTCCCTCGTCATATACTATTTCAAGAAGTGCATCGTATGATCGTGGTTCCCACTTGTAATGGATCTGTGAGGCTATACTTAATATCATTAGGGCTAGTCTGTACTCAGTGTAGTTTGACGGGTATTCTTCAACGTATTTTCTTAGTGTAGTAGCTATTGCCTTTATGATTGGTTCTGAACCCCATTCCGGCATGTTGTTAAGGTGTAGTTCTATTACGAATTCTGGAATAATTATTTCTAAGACAACATATCTATGAATTATGTCATCGTAAAAGTAGAACTTTCTAGTAATTGTTGAGGAGTTTGCATGGTCTATAATGCTTAGTAATTGCAATAAGTTGTATTTCCCTGTTACTAGCTTTCCCTCTCTAACCATTCTATCAGAGTACAGTATGTAGTCTCGGTATATCCTTTTCCATTCTTCAATTGTTTTATTAACAACGAGTATTATTCTATTGTTCTGTGTTGTTGTGGTTTGGTTTTCTTCTTGTTCTCTCTGTTTCAGTTCTGCAACTATGTTTGTATACATTACGTGTACGAGGAGTATGAGCACTATGACGATTAATGCCGTAGCGGCCGCTTTATGTATTGTTCTCATCTTCCCCCTCCTTGAAAGGCTCTATTATTATCTTGTCGCCGTCCCCGCGTATTTTTACCAGTTCATACTTATCCAGGCCGGTTTTCTCTGCTAGTTCCCAGGGTATGTTTACCCTGTACTGTCCCCGCCCTTTGGTCGGCTTCACGACGTAGTAGTCTATACGCTTGACCACCAGCTTATCGTCCTGGACCGTTACCAGGACCCGCTCTCCTTCTTTGAAGGGGGCTTTATCCTCACCAATATACAGTCTCAGCTTCCCCCTCCCCACATCCACTACCCTGACCGGGCCCATGCCCCGTCTAAGCACAATCTTATCACTGGTCATCAACACTATTTCCAAGGAGCCCGGCTTCAGGTATATCGACGCCTTCTTCCCCGACAAGTGTAGATATGATAACATCTACCTCGCCACTTTTAGCCTTCTTAACAAGTTTTAGTCGCTCTTCCTTCTTCGTATCACTTGTTAAAACGGCTACTTCATCGTCAGAGAACCCCATGTGGTTAACAATTGTTCTTTGGAATTCCTTAGCAGTAGCTTTACGAGATGTATATACCAGTACTGGCTTCAGGTTATCATTTTCTTTAATACCATAGACCGTTAAAATATCAATTAATATTCGAGCTTTATGCGAGGGTTCACTCGAGTTGTATAGTTCGTCGAGGTCTCTATGGGGTATTATCTTGTTTCTTTCGATGGCTCTCCTGTAGCTTTCACGGAATGCTTCCTTACCGTATCTTGATAGTGTTGACTCGAGGAACTTAATTATCTTGGGATCTCCACTAGGTAGTGCTCTGAATAGGGCATTGTAGACCTTGTTTTCGAGATCGCTCATTTCTGCATCGAACAGGTCTGCTATGGCTTTTGGAGGCTTGAAGTTAGGGTCCATTTCTTCTAATCTCCTGAAATCATACGATAAGAGATGAGGATCACCGGTCACTTCTACAACTCCAAGGTCTAGCCGGTACCTCTTATAACTGGGTAGTAGAGCCGTAAAACCAATTATAATATCCGGCTTGAGCTCCGTGAGTAGTTCCATGTAGTATTTCCCGCCAAAAAGCATGGTGTACCTCATCAATTATTATCATTCTGAAGTCTTCCTTGAGAATAGATGTACATTTGAGGGCCGTCTGTGGTGTTGATATAACAATTCTTTTGCCAAGTTCAAGAAAGCTATTACAGTTTCCCTCATATTCTTTACCGACGAGATCCCCGAATACTCTACTCCATAAGCCACATTCCCTTCCTCTCCCATACATTTGGTCACAGAGAAATCTGGTAGGCTCAATACAAGTATACGAGGGATACCATGTTGGAGACCGTAAAATGCCGTAAACATCTCGAGTAATGTTTTACCGCTACCAGTAGGCATAGAGACTATAATAAACCTTGAACCTCTTTCTATAGCTCCAATAACTTCATTAGCAACATGTTCCTGATACTTTCTAAGCTTAAAACCAAGTATATTATAAACACGATCATTGAAAGAGCCGAGTAAACTGCTCATATCCAAGGCCTTACGATACATGATAACATGACATAATAATCCGAAGAAGAATTATTTTTAATTTATTTTTTTAATATTTCCGGGTACTTCTTAATGACTGCTAGGAGCTTCCTTAATTTTTCTTCAGTTTCCTTTTTCTCTTATTTCCAGTTCCAATGTTGCTTGTTGGTGTAGTGGATAGGCACATCTCCAGCAGTAATTGGCTTTCTTAGGGTTGGTTGCTCCGAATTCCTGACATATTATGATTGTATTGTGTATTGTATTGATGTTTTTCTCTTATTCGTCTGCCCCTTTTAAGTACAAGTGAATGGTTAATAGACCGATTACATTTGTGTCGTCAGCATATCGTAAGAGTCTTTCAATAACAGCGACTTTATAGTATCCTCGCTAACATATAATTGAACCACTGCTGTGGCCCCGCAGAAGTTGCTTCTCTATGTATTTAAAGAAGAGACTCGAACGCAAAAGTGAGGGCTCCCTGGCGGAACCATATATTTTAGTTCGGGTTTCCAATCTCTTACATTCTTCTATACCTCCATTTAGCCTCTTGTTATGATTTCAGTAAAGCATGTTGAGCCCTTGTCTTGGTAATGCGTTTGTTCCGATCATTATAGCTTTTATAAACCTCTTATCAGTCCACTAGAGACAATAAGAGTAGTACCTAACATACAATATAATATTCTATTCAATGAAGATCATAAAATAACTTAGTAAAAAAGCAATGAGCTTATCTACTAATCATGGATATTTCTATAGCTGAGGCATCGACTAGCGAGTTATACCCGATACAGAATACCTTGTCTACTATCATTGGCAACGCGTTGTACAATAGCCCGGTAGTTACGGACATTTCTAATTCTAGAAGTGAACCGTCATTGCTGTATGTGAGGTTTATTAGTCCTAGATTTATCCCTATAACGTAGCAGTTGTCTCGTATTTTAACGCCATAAATTATATGTTTGACTATTATCTCACCATTAATAGTTTTGTATATATGTTCATGTTTTCCAACGATGACTATTGTCATTAGCTCCTTATGATGATTAGCTCTTGAAAACATATTTGTTTTCACATCATACATTATCAGTGTTTTGTTCTCTGGAACTATTTTACGATATGTCAAGAACGGGGGTAGATTCATGATTCTTATATTCTCCCCACAGATGGGGCAAGAGCCGATGTTTTGGTAGGGAGAAATTATTTTCTCTATTAGGATTAGTCCGCCTCTATGTACAATAGTCCCATTTCTTAATATCATAATTGGTTTAGCTATATATTCATCACCGCATTTTTCAACGTATATTAGGTTTGCTAACGAGTATGTCTTATTATCTATTTTCATTATGGTTTTGGGGAGTACATTGTATAATATTAGAGTTTCGTTACTATACATGCTCCTATTTGTTAGATGGAAAATCCACTCTCCAATGAATCTACCATGGCTATCAACTACTGATCCCGTCTGCATATTAACATGTACGGTTCTAGTAATGTTTAGATAGTTGAAGACCGCGATATGAAACCCATCTTTAATTATCCAGCTAGAGTCTATCCGTGGAAGCGGCTTGTATTTCTCACCGCACACAGCTATCCCTTTCTCGAAAACGAGCGTTATGTTAATCTTCGCTTTACTGTTATGCTGTATAACTACATACATTCTTTCCGATAATATTCTACATGATATCTTATTTAATAGGTTGCTTATGCTTTCTAGATCATTATGCTGGCACATAATAGCTCTGTAATCCTTATAACTATTGTATAATACAACATAATATCTTGGATAAAATGAACCGTTGATTAATCCTTTCCCATATTTATTGATTATCTCATTAGCAATGCTTCTGAATATGTATAAATGTATCGTATCATTAATATCACCCAAGGTTCTGACCTGATATAGCGTTTCTACCGGCTTTACAACAACGTCATGTGAGGCACTGGTAGTATTTATTGAGCTAGGCGAACTAAATTGATTAATGGATGGGGGGACGTTATATATCGTACCGCTAAGTACAAGTAATAGAATTAATATAGCGGTTGCGGCACCAGCTAGAACATATGTGGAAGTTTTACTTCCAACCATATATATCGCCTTCATACAGTTATGTGAAGCATGTTCCAGCAAGAGATGCTGCTACAGAAGGTTCAACACTACCGCACATATTCTGGACAACTGAGGTGTACATTATATTGCCAGCGGGATGATAGCTGGCAGATACTGTGCTCCCATCGAGCCAGAGGACTAGAGTTGTATGGTTATATATTCCTAGAGATATATCATAGTATCCTATTTGAACTAATGCGTAGCTATCAGCAACACAGCACGCGCCCCCTAGTAAGGCATCGCCTGTAGCGGTTCCTACACCATAAGAATCTAAATCATTTGAACCAGTTATCTGAGCACTTACTTCGATAGAATCACAGTTACTGCTGGCCTGATTAGTGCAGTAAGGATCCCCGACACTAGTATTGATTTTACTCGCATTGTTAGCGTGAGTGATGAAAGGAATACTATATAGCCCTACGTATCCAGCCATAATCACTATAAATAAAAGCGGCATCATAAGCGTTAGAGCAATAAGCGAACGTTTCTCCATATGTTTATCGCCTGATATTTTCCTAAATTAATAAATAACTTATATTTTTTCTTTCATAGAATGATTTTTCCTTTGGAAAAAGGCTTTAATACGGCTTGATGGTTGAAGAGAAAAGCGTCATGGTATCGAAGTTTCTAATACCTCAGATGATGATCTTGAAAACACTATAGCTACAGGAAGGATCTAGTTGTATAATTGTTGGGCAGTTTTTAGTGTGGTTTTTAATGTTAGCTGATAAACGACTTGGAACTAGTGTTCGTTAAATATCCGGCTTGTATATGTTCTTTCCCATGCGTATTTCATAAGTTTTACAGAAATGATTATCAATGTGTTTTTATAGGTGTCTATGCACCATAATTGTGCGTTAGGTGATATGAGGGATGTGTTTTAACTAGTGGGTCTGAAACACGTGTTCTTCACCCCAAGTCCTTATCCGTATACATGTCTAGGCGGTCTCTCCTCAAAGATCTAGGGAGAGACGAAGAAGCCATTATTGTGGCATGGATAGCTGACAAGCACGAAGACAAGATCGTTCTTAGAGATGCTAGTGGCTACAGGGAATTTAGAGTTAAGGGCTCGAAGGATCTCTCTGAACTGCCGCTTGAGACACTCGTAGTTATCGAAGGGGAGATTAGAGATGATATCCTATTTGTCAAGAAGGTTATACCCCTGACATTACCGCGCAGGGAAAGAGGCTTCGACTACACAAGTGTAACGCGGGACACCGACCCTGTTGCCGCGGCCAAGTATTCACCATGGGTTCTCCGCAGCAAGCTACTGCAGTCCGTAGTGAGGCTTCAGCAATATATCCTGGAGTATGTCCGCGAATTCCTTTACCGGGAGGGGTTCACAGAGCTACTGCCCCCGATAGCCAGCGTTGTCAGTGATCCTGGCCTTAGGGGTGCTAGGAAGCTTAGGACGAGCCTATATGGCGTCGAGTATGAGTTGACGAGCAGTGTTATAATGTATAAACAATCCTCCGCGGCAGTGTTTGAGAAGATATTTTACGTTGCGAGAAACATTAGGGAGGAGCCTCCCGAGAACATAGGGACTGGGAGGCACTTGGTGGAGTTCACGCAGATAGATCTGGAGTGGGCGCTGGCTAGCGTGGATGATGTGATAAGGCTTGCAGAGAGACTCTTAGAATACGTCTCGGAGAAGCTTGCGAGAGAGAAGAGCTGGTTGTATGGGGAGCTCGGCGTGGAGCCGTACGTGTTTAAGCCTCCCTTCCCAAGACTAACATACGATGAGGCACTAGAGGTTGCGAAGAGGCTCGGATACAGTGTTGAGTGGGGTAAGGAGCTGAGCCATGAGGCTGAGACAGCGATAGCGATGGAATACGATTCGCCAGTGTGGATCACAGGGTTCCCGGTCGTGAGCCGGGGCTTCTACTACCTCCCTGACCCAGACAGCCCACGGTATAACAGGGACTTCAACCTAATACTGCCTAGAGGCTATGGCGAGGTAATAGATGGGGGAGAACGTGAGTACAGGTACGAGGAACTCGTCAAAAGGATAAAGGCTGTCGGCGAGCCGCTGGAGAAGTATGAGTGGTTCCTCGACCTCGCAAGGGCGGGAGGTATCCCTCCCAGTGCTGGCTGGGGCCTAGGACTGGAGAGGCTGACAAGGTTCTTGGCGGGACTAAAGCACGTGGGGTTAGCAACGCCATTCCCGAAGCTACCAGGCGTGGCCGGAACTCCGTGACCTTGCAGAGATTATGCTCAGCGGCAGTAACGATTCATGATCCTAATTATTTTCTGGCCCTTTGACCTACTCTTGGTTCTTGCTATTACCTCGTCTCCAGCATCGATGACGTCGATTCCGGCAAGATAATCTTTAATACTTTGGTAGCAGCGCTTATCGATTATAATGATGTAGTAGCCGCTTGGATCACGTGGGCCCAGAGAAGCCATTATCGCCACCATTATAGTAAAATATATGTTATCTGGTCGAGTATTATTATTTAAGAGCCAAGTTTTATGGTGAACGTTATATGAAATGGAATGTTACATGTAAACCGTCCTACTCGTTATTAAAAGTAGAGCTCGAGCCAGGTGAAACTGTCACGACCGAGCCGGGCGCGATGGTCTATATGAAGGGAGATATAGAGATCAAGACGAGTAGCGGCGGAATACTAAAGGGCATTATGAGATCAATGCTTGGAGGAGAAAGCTTCTGGCTCAACACATACCGTGCACGCTCACATGCAGAAATATGGTTCGCCCCAAGCCTTCCAGGCGATATAGAAGCACTTAACATAGATGGTAAAGGACTCATAATACAGGACACTAGCTACCTTGCACATCACGGAGACATATCAATAGGCACTGCTTGGCGGGGATTCCGCGGACTACTCGCGGAGGGAGAGCTCTTCTGGCTAAAAGCCGAGGGACGGGGACTAGTATGGGTTACGAGCTATGGCGGCCTCGAAAAACTCGAGCTGAAGCCTGGTGAAAGAGTAATCGTTGACAACTTCCACTTCGTAGCAATGGACGACGGCATGAAATGGAAAGTGAGAAAGTTTGGTGGATTAAAATCATTCTTATTCGGTGGAGAAGGCCTTGTGATAGAGGTAGAGGGACCTGGTAGACTGGTATTACAGACAAGATCACTGCCACCATTCATAGGGCTAATATCAAAATACCTTAGAAAGTAATGATAGTGGGCCCGCGGGGATTTGAACCCCGGACCTCCGCCGTTCCTAGGCGAACCCGGCCTTGTAAGGGCGGCGTCCTAACCAGGCTAGACGACGGGCCCATAACCAGTATTTCAGAGTAGCAGGTTACCAAATTAAATCTTTTCTTCAAAAGGATTCTAGATGGGTGCCGCCCGACGGAACCCGTACTCACCGGTCCCCGTGAGTCACGGGGATCTTGTACGGGCGAGGCTCCGCCGTGCAATAATATTTCTTCTCGTCTATCCTTTATTTAGGATTTTTCTCAACCGAATGAATATCGGGCTAGAAGATGGATCGGGGAGAGATGGTGGGCCCGGGGGGATTTGAACCCCCGACCTACGGGTCTCTCCCGGCTGTCCATTCTCCAGATCTATTTCATCCCCCTGATAGGGTCATAAGACCCGTAGAGATCTGGAGCCCGCCGCTCTGCCTGGCTGAGCTACGGGCCCACCAGGCTGTCATCCAGGAATTACGGTTAGTTTTTGGAGGTATAAAGGTTTTTGCTGTAGTATAACCGGATTAACTTTATCTTCTAAGCAAGGGATAATCTATTAGTGCCCCCGATGAAGAATGAACCCGGGTATAAAACCCGTCTGAATACCTGCAATGTAGATAAGGCCCGCATGTGAGGGGGTTAGATCTTTTCTTTCCATAGCATGCGCATCTTTCTGCGTTTTTCAAGGAATGTTTCACGCTCTATATACCTGTATACTGTCCCGTGTCTTCTCCCTTCTATAAGGAGCTCGATAGCGTTTTTCGCTATGTTCGCTGACTCGAAATCACCTATAATTGCAACATAGTGCTTATATACTGATATGTAGGTGCCTGTCATCTCTTCGAGAACACGCCTAGCCTTTCCCCCCTCACCTATAATTCTACCTTTTATCCTCTGCAGGTGGTTGAGCTTATCTCCAACATACTGCTTAAGATCAATTATTATGAGCACTTGGTCCTCATCGAGCAGTCTAAAAGCCCTCTCTGGGCTGAAACCATATGCTATCGCTCTCACTATGTCGCGTGCTTTCATAAGGTTTAGAGCGGTAGTTGATGGTGATGCTGGTTCTATTATCACGGAGCCTGTAGTGGAATCTATTGTTATCAACGTGTTTGTACGGCGCATAATCTCTTCTTTTACCTTGCCGTCCTGTCCTATGAGTACACCTATCCTATCCGGCGGTACTTTCTCATATAGTCTTGTCACGCCTATTGTCAGTCTTCCCTTGTCTTCATTAGACACGACTTGATCTCCTCCAATACTTTGTTCGGGTCGGGTGTATCTATACCTACTTCATCCTTGAAGAACCTAATAAGGTTCTTAATATCCCTGATCAAGAATTCCATGGAGTTAGGATGATCTAGGAGAACGGCTTGACCTACATCAATGATGACTATATCGAGATCTGGTGTTACCATTATGTTGAACTCAGATAAATCGCTGTGGACGAGCTTGGCTTTGCATACAATCTTGTTGAGTTCCGCTAGGATCTTATTCAGTATCTCGGCAAGTGATTCCTTATCCAGCTCATTGTATACTTCTGCTAGTAATGGGTATCTTTTTCCATTTTCACCCATAAATTCCATGACTAATACATTGTTTAGGAAAGTAATAGGTTTGGGTACTTTAACGCCCGCTTCATATAGTCTTTTCAGGTTTCTGAATTCTTTTCTGGTCCACGCATAGATTAGTGCCCTCGTGTTTCGGGGCTTAAACCCCTCGAAGCGGGGGTCTCCAATGATGTATTTTAGGATGCCTTTCTTGAACATTGCGGTTGATGTTAAATATATTTTTACGGCTAGAGAAGTGTTTTTGAGCCCGTATGCAAGGTAGACTCGCGCTTCTTTACCGGAACTGATTACACCCGCCATTCGCTTTATGATCTTGCGTCTCATTAGATTGTATATCGTCATAACTGTTCTTGTATCAAACACTTCTTCGACTGTCTCGTAGAGATCTTTGTCCTTTATTCTTTTCTCACGGCGAGGATAGGGGTAGAAGATGTCATCATCTATGCTCATATGTACTCACTTAGTGCTTCTAGGAATTCCTGTGGCAGTACACCCTTCTCCAGTAGCTTCGCTACCTCGCCCCTACTATACTTGTGTACTATTTCTCCCCTATCCGGCGAGAAATCCCATAGCCCGACTAGTACGATGTCGCCTTCGTTCATCCATACCCTTCTACGCATTTTTCCGGGTATTCTGACTTTTCTTTCAGCACCGTCGATGCATTTGACCACTAGGTAGTCTCCGCCGAGCAACCTGATAACTCCACAGATAATTGTTCCTTCGCCGGGCAGTGGCGGTTCTTTACTACTTTCCTCCCTATATCTTCGTTTTTTCTTTTTCCTTTTTCTAGGCATGGTTTCACCAATTAAACTATTCTTTGACCATGTACACTTTATCCCTTACTCTTACTCTTTTCAATCGTTCACCGGTCTTTACGTTCTTTAAGCCCTTTGTCCGTGGGAACTCGTCTAGCTCTCCGGTCTCCTCGTTTAGGAGATATAGAGTTGATTCATCTTCTGCAACTACTAGGAATTCCTTATCATACACCATGTAGCCCGGCTTCTTCAGCCTGCCCTTCCAATAGTCATCATATGGTACACGTATGTTTGAACCATCATCGAGCATGCTGATCTCTACTCCGTGCACATCACGCGACTTCACAACACCTGGGCGGCCACGGTATTCTACCAAGTCGCCTCTACTTAGATCAGGCAGTCTCACGGATAACGTAGTGATCCCGTCCCAAGCGCCTTTATCGGGATTATATTTTGTCGGTTTAAACGATTCTACAACCTTAGCACCAGCGTCTCTACTCAAAAGCATTGATAGTCTCTTAGCTGCGACCTGGCTCAATAGTCTCACATCTAAACCTGTCTTCTTCTCTTTAATCTCGACTATCTCCGCCGCGACACCGGGATCCCTTAGAGCCCTTCCTATGATCTTCATGTCATTCTCGTCCAGATGGCCACGTGCACTCCTAATCTGCACTAAAGCCTTGTGTGCTCCCCCGGCTACAGCTAGGCATCTGGGACAAGGCACCCTCTTTATGTTGAGCACTAACTCTATCTCATGCTTTACCGGATAGCAATCTGCTAGAATAGCCGAGACACGGGCCTTGACACCATGCTGTGTCTTATTTATCTTGTAAAGGTCTGAGACTATATCTATGTCCACTATCGTTATTTTGTCACGCAAGTTTTTCTCCAGCTCTCTTAGAGCTATTCTCCTGATAACTTCTCTCATCGGTAAGGGATCTCTCCACTCACCTTTATACAACCAGGACCCGCACCGAGGACATATTGTTATAGTCAGTACTGGTCTTTCCCTAAATAATCCCTTACGATCTAAGAAGCAGGTTGGACACATCCCGTCTATCAAGGGCTCGTTCTCGCCGAGCTTCCGGCCACATACTACACAGTATTTTTCACGCATGACTAACCCCCAGTACCGCGAACTGGGCATGTTTAATTCCTCTAACCACGAGAATAGCGTCAGGATGAACCAGTCCACGATTAATTGCTGCTTCAACTATGTTATTGCCTACGAGGTTAGCTATGGTTGCGCCCGCCAACATATTGAGGGCTTCATCTATTGTGACCAGTTCTCCCTTGTAGAAAGCCGGGTCTACGTAGAACTTTATATTATCGTCGCTGAGCGTGGCGCCGAGTAGGTCAGCGTCGCAAACAGCTATAATTATTTCTCCGTCGTACTCGTATCTCTTGATATAAACCATGTCATTGTTACTCATAATCTCTACTACCCCTAGGGTTTGGTGTTCTAGAATGTTGGATAAATGTTTCTGTTAATGAAAATAAAGCATTAGAATGCTTGGAGAGATGTTTCGGCACCGCATGCAAGGCATTTCAGTATGAATA
This sequence comes from Desulfurococcales archaeon, assembly GCA_027022365.1. Taxonomy (GTDB): domain Archaea; phylum Thermoproteota; class Thermoprotei_A; order Sulfolobales; family Desulfurococcaceae; genus JAADCY01. The sequence continues at coordinate 278,689 of JALVYU010000026.1, forward strand.
CTTTTCCTGACCTCTTGAGCTCCGTGAACCTGCTACCGCATGTTGGGCATAATACGTATTTCTTCACGAATATCTCGATTAGCTTATTTATGACGTGCGCGCCGAACCTGCCTTGGAGCACTAATTGCTGTGATTCATCCATATATGCCGGGACAGCTAGTTCTTTCGCAAAGTAGCGCTGGAGAATCTTGGGATCCCGGTTGAGATAATCAGCTATCCACCTGAAATTACGTATTACAGTCTTCCCACCAACAATTATTATCTCGGCCTTCGGTATCTGGAACGCCTCCTGCGACCTAGCCTTAGTCGGTAACTTCGAATATGCTCTCTCGAGTAATTCGTCGTATGTGTACTCACTCACTTTTTTGACCAAATCAACCACCTCATTAATGGTATTCAAAAACATCTATTTATTTACTATTAAGTGCTAATGCGTGTTTAGAATAGTGTCATAGATACCTTATAAAGGGGTTTCTCCCCTTGAAAATCGAGGGGTAGAAGTGAGGATATATATTGAAACATATGGCTGTGCTCTGAATAGAGCTGATGAATCAATTATGAAGACTGTGCTTACTGAGAGAGGCCACGAGATAGTATCTTCGCCGGATCATGCCGATGTCATAGTAATTAACACGTGTACTGTCCGACTAGACACTGAGTTAAGAATGGTAAAAAGAATCGAAGAACTACGAGATTTCTGCCGAGCACATGGTAAGAAACTGGTGGTGGCTGGATGTATGGCTCAGGCGCAACCCTACAAGATCTCCAAGATAGCGCCAGAGGCCAGCCTTATATCCCCACAGAATAGTAGCAGAATACACCTGGCTATCGAGGAAAATAGTAGGGTAGTACTCCTAGACGGCGATAGAGACAGGAATTGTATTGGTTTATGGGTTGAGAAGGGAGTAGCATATATTCCGCTCCAAGACGGCTGTACAGGCGATTGCAGTTTCTGTATAGTGAAAAATGCACGTAGAAAACTCACTAGTTATCCAATGGAAAAAATTATTGATGTGATCAAAAAAGCCGTTACTAATGGTGCTGTGGAAATTGAGCTTACAGGACAAGATACTGCGTCATACGGCCTAGACCTTTACGGCTCCCAGAAGCTTCCGGAACTACTAGAACGCATCGATGACTTACCCGGGAATTTCATGGTTAGAATAGGCATGATGAACCCAGACACATTGAGAAATATATTGGATCAAGTGATAGAGGCCATGAGGCAATGCAGGAGAATTTATCACTTTCTCCACATACCGCTCCAGAGCGGAAGTGATAAGGTATTAAAGATCATGAGGAGAAGATACACTGTCGACGAATATGTTGAGCTAGTCAAAGAGCTCAGAAGAAAAATACCTGAGGTAAGCATAGCAACAGACATAATTGTGGGGCATCCAGGCGAGGAAGAAGAAGATTTCGAGGCTACGATCAATATTATAGAGAAACTAGAGTTCGAAAGAGTACATGCTGCTGTTTACAGTATTAGACCTAACACTCTATCCGCTAGAATGCCTCAAGTCCCGACCAAGACAAAGAAAAACAGGATGCTAAGACTACTTAGAGTAGTAGAAGAGGTCGGCTACAAAGTACATGCGCGTTACATTGGGTCAACGCTGAATGTGTTTATCACGGAGAAGACCAATAAGTGGATCGGTAGAACTAGGAACTATATTCCCGTGATCATATTGGACGACTTCAGCCCACTTAACTACGGCAAACATGCAACAGTATTTATCAGGGACGCTACATTCTATGATCTCCGAGGAGAAATAGCTCGTTAGATCGTAGTTTCTATAAATTCTATCTCAGGGTTATACTTAATCAACGACCTGTTTATCTCGTTAGCCAGTCTGACAAGATCGGATAACCTAATAGGGGTTGATACGGGATAAGCCCTTATCCTTGCAACAACCTCCCCAACGCCTATTTTCTCTATCATTATTTTCTTCGAGTCTATCCTGAATATTCCCAGATCTATCTCCTCGATACTTTTTATAAGGTCGTCGACAACTCTTAGTGGATCTATCTCACCAGTATTTAGTCTGATTCGTATCTGAACCGATGGTACGTACTCTTTGATAATAGCGTTAACTAGTAGGCTGTTTGCAATGTATATTCTCTTACCATATATATCCTCGAGTGTTGAGACCATAGGCTCTACATCAATTATTCTTCCATAAACAGGTGTTGTGTGCCCGGGCAACCTTATTTCATAGCTCTTCCCCTTGATGTGGCGGAGTAGCTGCAGATTGATATATGCGACGAACTCCCTGATCTCATAGAAGAACAAGATGAAGCTTGATACAACAAATATCGATATAGCTATAATAACTATATCGGGAGGAACAAATAAGTTCAGGATTGTTACCAGAATTATGAATATGACAATGACATCTATGAATCTGCTGATCGTGTTCTTTGTTGAAGCAGATACTATTCCTCTATTCATGAGCGAGGTCAGAAATCTAACGAGCAGTATTCTCATGAGTACGAGTATTATTATTACGAGTATGACTGACTGGAATTTAAACAGTAGTTGCTCTGGCGATGGAAAAGTGAACGTCCAGTTAAAATACACGTGTATTCACCCTTTGAAGTACCTCTCAACATCTTCTACTCTGGATAACACTATTAATTGGTAGCCTGGACGAAGCACGTCATCCTCTATAGGGGGGCGAAGAGTTTTTCCATCGAAGAGCAAGAGTATCTTCACGTCCTCAGGGAGTTTTAGGTTTCGAAGCTCTGTCCCTATGACAGGATCTGTTTCTGCGAGTGATATCTGGTATATCTTATAGTTTCCTACGATGCTGATCAGTCTTGGTGAGGATATTGAGTCTAGATAGCTATTGAGGATTGATGCTATGAGACTGGCCTGAGAGATGGGTACTCCTAGTCCGAGTTCTTGGAGTAGATTCGCTATTCTATGATCGGTGACTTTGGCTAGCCTGTAGGGGACATTATATAGTTTGGCGATTGCAAGCACGAACAAGTTTATCTCGTTCCTACCCGTCAGCGCTATTACCATGTCGATTTCATCCATTTGTATGTCGCTTGCATATAGTGTTACATCCGTCGCATCCTTTCCTATGACAAAAATATCATATTTACTTGATAGCTCAGCTCTCCTCTGAGGATCCTTTTCTACGACGTAGACTTGGTGCTTCTTCAGGTCAAGAAGACTCAATAACTCCTCTGCAACTCCTCCGCCGCCAACAATGAGTATTCTCAAGGAATCATCACTCCGTGCTTAGGGATCAGCGCTTCTTTACCTTAGTATTTTAATAACCTTGCGCCCAGATATAAGTCCTACTAATAAGAAGACCTGTGTATATTCGACTCTCCCGATCAGCATCAATATCATTATCACAGCTCTTACCAGTAGGGGAGCATTGGGTGCGACTACTCCAGCGCTTAAACCTACACATCCTGCTGCGGATGTTGCCTCGAATAAAGCGTTTATGAAGCTGTATCCCTCGGCGGTTATTAGTAGGGCTCCGATAAATATTGCGAACATATGGACTATTGTGAAGAGAAGAGCTTGCCCTATTTCTTGCTCGGTGATGGCGTTCCCATCTATTTTTATCGTCTTCTGTATCTTGTCTCCAACAATGGTATTTATTGATGCGTATTTGAATTTCTTCACTAAAACTAGTAGCCTGAAGCTCTTTATACCACCAGCTGTTGAGAATATCATTCCGCCTATGAACATAGATAGTATAAGTATGAGTTTAGTGGTTGTTGATAGTCCGGCGATAGTTCCTATATTGAATCCTGTTGTTGTCATAGCCGATACTAGATTAAAGGAGCCAGCAACAAGAGAATATTCTAGGGGTTTATGATCTACTAGCACGTAGCTGAGGTCTGTTGCTATGACCAGTATGATCATTGAGTAAAGATATGTTCGGAACTCCTCGCTTCTCCATACGCTACGTAGTTCTCCTCTCAACATCTTATCCAGCAAAACAAAGTTCATACCTCCTAGAAACATTAGAGCCATTACCGGTATGTATGTCAGGGGCGCCCTATTGAATATGACTTGATAGCCTTGATCATATGTTGACATACCACCAGTCGCTACTGTGGTTAATACGTGGTTGAATGCCTCGTAGAAATTCATGCCCGTATAAACATACGCTATTATTCCGCCTATCGTTAGGATCAGATATATCCTTATGAGTCTCTGCGCGGTCCGATAGAACGTCGCCTCTATCTTTAGTGGTCTCTCAACACCATAGGCGGCCGCGCCGACTCGGTAAAAGTATGGAAACAATACCATGGCAAAAACAACTACACCGAGCTCGCCGCTCCACTGCATTATGCTACGCCACGTTACTATGGATGGCTTCATGTGATCGAGGCCTGTCAGGACAGTAAAGCCTGTACCGGTGAAGCCCGAGATCGATTCAAACCATGCGTTGACAAAGCTTATCTTCAGAGATATCATTAGCGGTATGGCTGCTTCGAGGGAGATCAATGGCCAAGCTATAGATGTAGCAATTAATCCTTCAAGGAGAGAGAGGGGTTTTGCCTCGATTTTCTGGAGCAGGTAACCCGCGAATATAAGGACTATTGAGGCGATAAAGAATGGCCAAGTTATAGGTTTCAAAGTGATCATATCAATCAATGGTACGCTCAGCATCAAAAGACCAAGCACTATCTGTAGAGCACCAATTATCTTCAAGATACTGCTCCAGTTAATCACCGCCAAAGCACCATTGCTCAAAGATCATTGTAAATCTCCGTAACGATACCCAGGCCACGATGATAATCTAAAGTATGTTTTTAAAATTAAATATTCCCCAAAGAACAATAGGATCACCAACAATATTCATATGGGCTCTAAAATGATAGAGAATATGCGGGCCCGCGGGGATTCGAACCCCGGGTCTCCGGCTTAGAAGGCCGGCGCCCTATCCTGGCTAGGCTACGGGCCCACTGCCCCACGCCAGCCTTCATCTTAGGAAATATTTTTCGGGGGATATAGGCTTTATGGAGCTGGTTTACACTGGTTTGCTATGAGCTCTATTATTTTATCTATGTGTTTCTCTGGTTGTTCAATCCTTATTGTTACATGATCTTTCTTCCCTCCGCCTCTAGCACCATATTTTTTAAGCTCCTCTACGACCTTGGTTAGATCTACCTTGTTATTCCTGCATGTTTCGGGATGAGTTGCTATTTCAACTAGTTTTTCATCATAACTGATCACTATGTATTTCTTCTTTAGTGAGTAATATTCTACAAGTTCGCGGAACAATTGTTTGTCTCCTATGCCCTGCTTTATCACAGCTACGTAAGTGTTGCATACAGGTGTCTTGGAGTTCTCTATGTCTTTCATGAGAAGTTCTTTCACTAATTTCCTATACTCGGAGATGAGCATGCGTTGCTCATATAGTTCTCTAGCCTTCTTCCGAGCCGAGTTGACAGGACTTCCTGTGTCAAGACCTAGCACGTCTGCTATTTCTTTTATTTCGTTTTCCAGCTTCTCTATGTAGGGCGGTAGCCTTGTGCTAGCGATGTATTCTAAACGGTATACTCCATCCTGTATTTTCTCAGTATTTATGATCTTTATTGCACCGACCTCCGATGTATTCGCTACATGAGTTCCAAAACATGCTTCTGCATCATAACCGGGGATCTCGACTATTCTGATTATTGGCTGAATTACCGCTCCGCCCTCGTATATTTTCAGGCCGTACTTCTTCTCTGCCTCGAATTTTGGTAGGTAATGTAATTTCAGCCCTATATGCTCCTGTATAACCTTGTTGGCTATTTCTTCGATCATTCGTATCTCTTCCCCTGTTATTTGCTTATAATGAGTTATATCCAGCCTAGCCTTCTCAGTAGTCTTCTCAGCTCCTGCTTGCCACACATGTTCGCCGAGGACTCTACGTGCGGCAGAGAGAATAATGTGTGTGGCTGTATGGTGCTTCATCAACGTGTATCTTCTATCCCAGTCAATAACTCCTCTGATCTCTGTACCGATGTCTTCGGGGGAGGGTTCCTTGTCTAGTCTATGTATAATGACGTTTCCTACCTTGTAGACTCCTTCGACTCGGTACTTGTTGTCCGCTATCTCGATAACGCCTGTATCGTGTTCTTGCCCGCCTCCACGCGGGTAAAAGGCCGTCTGGTCAAGTATGACGTAATTATCTCTGATACCGAGTATTCTCGCCTTGAATTCCCTCATATATGGATCCTTATGAAATAGAAGGCTTGTTTCTGGAAAGTTACTAGCCCACGAAGCTATATCTGATGATACATCGGTCTTCTTTTCCTTTATTAGGGCTCGAGAACCACCATGTCTTGACGCGACGATACTATAGAAGTTTGGTGGAACATCTATTTTTACACCGAGTCTCGACGCGTATGATACTACTATTTCGGGCGGGATGCCATGGGAGTCATATATCTCTATCATGGCGTCGAGATCGAGTTTCTTCTTTTTCTTAAGGATCCTTTTCACTATGCGGAATCCTCTATCGATGACGTCTAGGAATCTCTTAGTCTCCACGCTTAATACGTCTACGATATAATTCATTCTTTCCCTAAACTTTGAGTAGATGTACTTGTCTTTCCAATAATTGGCCTGTAGTTTGAACAGCTCTAAGATTATATCCTCTAGTCTCGAAGGCTCGACATTCAGCTGGAGAAGGGTTTTGAGGGTCCTTCTTATTACTAGGCGGGCCAGATAGCCTTCACCAACATTTGACGGGACTATATAGTCTGATAGCATCAGGGATACAGTACGGATGTGGTCTAGGAGAGTGTATAGCCTTATTGATTCGATCAGTTGTTCGTAATACTTAGAATACCCGATCCTTTCTACCTCATGTTTCAGTTTATCCAGACTATCAATCTCCTTATCGCTAAGCAGGTATGCAACCCTTCTTAAAACATCATATGGCGGCTCCTCTATCCCTAGTAGATCCTTGTATTTGCCGACCAGTTCTCCGTAGATGGTGTGGTACGAGGTTGGTAAGCGCTGAGTGAACCATGCTATTCTCTCTATGCCGTACCCTGTATCCACCACTGTTATAGGCATAAGCTCGCGCTTATCATCTCTTATACGGTACTTCATAAATACAAGCGTTGCAAGTTCAAGACCGTCAACCACTACCTCGTAAGCAGGCCCGGCGTTTCCTCCGCCTTCCCACCATGATTCTTTGAATACTAGATCGTCGGGATCAATACCTATTTCTTTAGTGAAGAACTCAAATGCGTGGCTTAGAGTTTCGTCTACCCAGTAGACGCGATTATCTTTTTTATTGAATGCATGGTGCCCGCCCATTTCGAAGCTTGTAAGATGTCTACCGAATGTTAGGCCGACATTGTCTATGTCTTCTAGCCTTATACATGGTTGTACTATCACTAATGGATTATAAGGAGGATCAACTATTCCCTCAGTCACTGCCGGCTGGAAAACAACTATTGATGCTATTGTCAAGTATAAGTCGTTCCTCCAACGAGCGAGAACAGGATAGGGTTCAATATAGCCGTGATTATTCCTTACGAAATAGTCTATGAATCTTCTGCGGACCTCCTCCAAACCCAAGCTCTCGATATTAGGGTAGTCTTTGATTAGGAAATCATATTTACTGCACGGTCTATCGGGACACGTTTCCCGAGGTACTCGGCTCCAAAACGTTGCACCACATACTTTACACTTATAGGGCTTATAGTCGTGTTCTGGCAGAAACTTGTTCTTGAACTCGGGCTCTACTGTCATGAATTAACACCACTACTATTTTGCATGCTCCATATTGTTTCTCTATAGTACGTCTTACTGAGAATAATATCATGGTTTTTACAACTAATTATACCTAATCACGAAAACACGCTAGCAAAACAACATAGATAGAATTGAACTAACAGGTTACGTTTTCCTAAAAACTAATACGTTAATACTCTACACAATATAACCACTGTTTTTAGCCGAAGAGGGCGCCTAGACCCTCAGCAAGCTCCTCCTCGCTAACAGTCTCCTTCTCTTCCTCCTCAGCAGCCTCTTCCTCCTTCTTCTCCTTCTCCTCAGCAGGCTGCACAGGAGCAGCGGCTGGAGCAGCTGTTACTGGCGCTGCAAGAGCCTGTTCGAGAACCTTGGCTATGTCTATGTTCTTTATTGCCGCTACCAATGATTTTACCTTTACATCGTCTACCTCTACTCCAGCGGCTTCCAATACCTTCTTAAGGTTCTCTTCATTTATCTCCTTGCCTGCTTTGTATAGTAATAGAGACGCGTAGATGTACTCGATCGCTCCTCACCCCGTCCTTTATCTATCCAGCCTTTTATTCAAGCATACAAGTAACATGGGTTTAGGAGTTTTAAATCCTTTCCTTTCTAGTGTCAGGAAAAACTTTTTAGCCGAAGAGGGCGCCTAGACCCTCAGCAAGCTCCTCCTCGCTAACAGTCTCCTTCTCTTCCTCCTCAGCAGCCTCTTCCTCCTTCTTCTCCTTCTCCTCAGCAGGCTGCACAGGAGCAGCGGCTACTGTTGGTACTTCTAGCCCTAGGTCCGGTGCGTACTTGGAGATCTCTGCGGCTAGTGCATAGGCTTTCATCAATGCTGTTCTGAACACATGTTCTGCGGTGTCCGGCGCCACGAATCCTGCTTCAGCAGCTAATGCTAGCGCGTGCCTGTATGCCTTGGTTATTGATAGCTCGATTACCTCTGGTACAGGCCATGCTATCTCAGAGCCCAGCTTCAGTGCGTCTAGGTGAGCATTGGTGAACATGTTCTCGTATTCTCCGAGGTCTAGGACTAGCTGATCACCTGGTATTAGTACTCCTGTATCATAGGCTATCTTTACCTTGAGCTTTACCTCCTTGAGCGCTATTCCTAGCCTCTGTAGTATGCTTGCTAGCTCTTCGGATATGACATCGCCCGGCTTTGCTACCTTTGTGTCCTTAGTTATCCATATTGTGTTGCCCTGTATCTTTACGGGTATCTTGAGCTTGCTGAAAGTGCTTAGAATCGGTCCTGGCGATAACCCGGTGTTACCCTCCGGGACTATTATTTCTTGGTCAGCTACTTCGCCTGGCTTGTAGAAGGTCTTGGCCTTGTATTTCTCGAACAGTAGGGCTAGTTCGAAAGCATTGAGGTTACTGAACACGAGGAGGTTCTGGCCTGTCAGTAGGTTTTCAAACTTCGACACGTCTAGCCCGGCTTTCTTTAGAGCTCTAAGTATGAGCTTGTTCTTGGATACTCTAAATACGGCTACTTTGGCGAGCTTTTTCCTAAGTTTTTGTAGATGGTTTGTAGGGAATCCCTGTATATCCGCTATTAGGAATACGGGGTACTGCTTGAACAGAGACGTCAGGTATTCTACCTCCTTTATCTTCCATTCAGGTATCCTCTTAGCTCTAGGCACTGCAGTCGCTGACACGGCTCACTCACCCTATAACTTCCACTGGTGGACCCATAGTTGTTTTTACAACTATTTTAGCTATATTATTTGCACCGTTAGGCAACTTTGTCTCGAGCAATGAGAGTATTGTCTGCGCGTTCTCAACGAGATCATCTATGTTCATGTCCTCAGTACCGATACGCGTCATCAATTGGGGCTGATCCTTGTTTCTAAGGAGAACTGCTGACTTGTATCTCTTGATGAGAACAGAGATATCTGCCGCTGGCGGCACAGGAACGGGGATCTTGCCTCTAGGGCCAAGTGCCGGTCCTAGTTTTCTACCAGCAATAGCCATTAAGTCCGTTCTCACGAGAACCCAGTCACACTGCTGTGCAATCTTCTTGGCTCCCTTCTTGTCTAGTGCTTCAAGCTCGGGCTTCGTTATGACTTTAGCTGCGCCTGATTCTCTCGCTTTTTCGGCCATTGCTCCATCGGCTACTACGCATATTATTTTATCCTTACCTAGCCCTTTGGGCAGAACGATTATTTCACGTATTCTACCCTCAGGAGACCTGGGATCAATATCTCTTAACACAATGATTAACTCGACGCTTTGTTTAAACCTGCGTGGCGGACTATATTTTATTGCTTTTTCAATTGATTCCCTTAGTTTCTCCTTTGATGGGAGAGGCATTATGGTTACACCTCTTCTTCCTCTGTTTCTTTCTCCCACTCAGGCTCGTACTTGGCTAGCACCGCGTCATATATGCCTTCATCGATCTCCTTCTGGACTATCTTCGGATCCTTGCCGTTGACTGTAATACCTATACTTCTAGCGGAGCCTAATATTGTTTTAACACCTGCTTTGAGTGTTTTGGCTGTTAATTGCTCTTTCTTCATTAGAGCTATCTCTATGATCTTCTCAATGGGCAGGTCTCCTATCTTTTGATGCGCCGGATCGCCGGATGGGTTCTTTGCACCAACGGCTTTAAGGAGAAGAGCTGTAGTTGTCGGTATTCCGACTTTTATCTCAAATTTCTTTGTTGCAGTATCAACTATTATCTCGACCGGGACTGTTAATCCTTCGAACTGTTTCGTCGCTTCATTAATCGCTTTTACTACTTCCATGACATTGACCTTGAGGGGAGAGAGCGTCGGGCCTAGCGGTGGGCCCGGGTTCGCCTTACCTCCTTCAACCATTACTTTTACTACTTTTTTACCCATTTTACCCACCACCTTTCTTCACGGGCTTAACATAATCACCTGGAACGGTTATAGGCACATTGAAAGCAGCCTCTAAGATACTAAGCATTACCATATTCTTATTTCTATCTACGCTCACGACCTGGGCCTTCATACCTCTGAACGGACCACGCACAATTTCGACAATATCTCCCTCACTAACCATCTCAATAACTGGTTTGGGCTTGACCAGCCTCTCTATTTCTTCGGGCTTAACTTTTACGAGCTGGCCTCGCTTCACGTACTTAACATCTGTTATTAATGGGTAAACTGAACCCAGATTAGGGGCTTCTATAAAGACGTAACCCTTGATCCCGGGAGGAACAATAATTGATCGAGCGTCTATTCCCCTTTCTTCCCTAAGGACGCGAGCCCTATTTTCCACTATTAAAGCAACATCCAGTTCCCGGCCAGCCGTCGTCCGTATTGCGAAAAACTGTGAAGTCCTTGTTGCCAACGATATCATCCTCCGTAGAGCTGCGGGAATAGGAACGTTAGGAAGATCAGTCTGATGACGAAGGCTATAGCACCTACGAGGGTCAGGCCGAGGAGACTTATTTTTAGACTGGTCATGTATTCTTCACGTGTGGGTTTAGTGGCAAGCCTGATTATACGGCGCCATGAATCGATTAATTCTCTAAACCCCATTATCGATCCGCTCCATATCCTTAATATATATTCGGTAATATCTTATTTACAAATTCATCGATGCTGAAAGGCTTTAAATCTTTATATTCCTGTCCAACACCTATCATTATGATCGGTTTTCTTATTGCATAGACTATGCTAAGCGGAACACCGCCTTGCTCATACGCATCGACCTTAGTTACAATAACGCCATCAACCCCGATGTATTCGTCGAAGAACTTTGCCTGCTCAATCGCATCATTACCAGTCAAGGCATCCACAACAAGTATTTTACGGTGAGGTTTAGAAACTCTAACCAGTTTCTTGAGCTCGTTAGCTAGATCTATATCTGTATGCATCCGCCCAGCAGTGTCTATTAAAACAACATCGTATCCACGGTTCTCAGCGTACTTGATAGCGTCAAAAGTTATAGCCGCAGGATCAGCGCCGTACTTCCCCATGAACACCGGTATACCTGTTCGTTGACCATGCAATTTTAATTGTTCCTGCGCACCGGCGCGGAACGTGTCAGCTGCAACCATTAGTGGCTTGTATCCCTTCTCCCTATATGCAACAGCGAGCTTGGCAATGGTTGTCGTTTTTCCAACACCATTAACCCCGAGAAAGACTATCTTATAGGGTTTATGGTTTTGGGCTTCCTCAAATATATCTAGATTTCCTGCTTCTCTGAATAAGCTAATTATCAGTTCTCTAAGCTTTATCACAAGCTCCTTCTTATTCCTTATATTGCCTCTCTTTATCTCTTCCCGAAGAGAATTTATTATGTATTCAGCACATTCATAAGCAACATCGCTTTCAATAAGGCTGAACTTGAAATCTTCTAAAATCTCATCTAGTTTTTCTCTGGCTCCCAAAAACGAGGAGGCTTTCTCTATAAACCTGGAAAATACTTTCTTTATCTTTCCAAACAATTGGAATACACCGATGCTATTTTTCTCCCTATCCTTGAGCTTTACTGGTCTGTTGTACCTGCGCATACACGGACGCTAGGATCTGCTGTATGTAATTATATTCCGTCAGTGCCGACGCTAATTGTCTCTGAAGCCCATCTAATAGACGGCGTGTCTCGGCTATCCTCTTGTTTAGAAGTTTCATAGCATTTTCTTTATCAGTTTTGATATAATAGTTGCCACCAATATTTACCAGAAGCTTCTTATGCCATTCATCAACTATTTTAACGGGCAGAAAGACTGTATTCATTCTATCCAACATGACATAAGAATCAGTGGAGCCTTCTGGGAGTTCATCTATTGTTGTTAGAGATAGTTGTAGCTCTGTTAGTTGAGCTGACAGTTCTTGTACTTGGGTTTGCAATATACCAATATATTCACGTAACTCGTTAGCCCTTATCATCAGCTCTGTCAAAGATATTTTTCTACGTCCTTCTCTTGGTTGTTTACTCATATCTCAAACCCCTTGATCATGGCGAGTGCTGCGATTCTTCTGTCTCTAACCTCGTCCAAACTGATCTCTTTGACACTCGTGATCTTTATGTGCTTTCTCCTAAGCTTATGGTTGCTCCCCAGTACCGAGTATACATATTCAATCGCTTGTTCCTTCGTTAATGCTCTAACTTCTTTGGAGAATTTCTGCCATGTTGGATACCTATCATGGCTTATTAGCATGTAGCCCTCTACCTTGAATATTTTGACCTCGCTCATTTTTCTGCACCTTCGAAGCCTCTTTTAATACGTAGTATTTCAGGTCCGGTGGTTATTTCCCCAACTATAATGCCATAATTATTAGCTACTAGACCACTCTTTATAAAAGGTATTCCTGCATTTACAGTGCTTCTTTCAATACCTATGTTTAGTATCTCCTCAAGTTCTTTGATCTCATCATCGCTCACATCTGGGTGTATTACTCCCCCATTATCATTTATCACGGCTAAGCTTCCCGGTATGGGCAGCCCCATTATGTTCTTCTTTATGATCTCTATACCTAACGTATCAGATATTTTGTCAATCTCCGAATCCTCTATCTCCTCGCTCGCTATTCCTATCTTATTGTTTACGAGGAACATGTTCCCCAGAGCAGTATATCTAGAGCCAGATAAGTATATGTTTAAGCCATATTTTTTCAAGAGCCTAGACAATGCATCGATTTCCTCATAATTAGTATTCCTGGGTAGTATGATGCCGTTGTTATTACCAACTACAAGTATTCCATGTAGAAAAGTCCCCGCGATCGTTATCCGAACTGTTTCAACGTTGAGAGCTTCCTGAATAGTATTTTCCTCTTCCCTAGTTATGCCGGGTGGTACTAGCGCTACCTTGTCATTAGCATAGATAAATACGCCGACATTGGCGTTACCCATTAATCCCAGCTTATATATTTCCATAATTCACTCCCGCATCAGCTGTATTTCAATATATATTGACATATTATATAGGAGATATTATAGTAATCTACCATACTACCGATAGAGACAATGCAGTTTATCAACTGAGCAACAAGGAAATAATTCCGGCTTTCTAGATAATCCAGATCATGTAAAAGAATTATTTCTCGGTCCTCGAGCTAATTATGTTTTGTTTGCGGACAAGCAATACCTTGGCTACTTTTTCTTCTTTGTCAAATCTTATCTCGACCATGACTCGTCTCGGTGGCTTTTCTCTACTGAACCGCCATATATAATTGTTGACTTCATTTGATATCACGATTCTCTCTGCGTCCTTAAAGTGTCTAGCTACATACTTTCTGATCAGCCTTATCGCCCTGTCTGCCCTATTTGTTCTCCTTCCCCAGTACACGCGCTTTAAGGGGATCACATGTATTGATTTCACGATTTTTCCTTCCTCACTCATAGGGGCTCACCCAAGCCATGTGTGATATCATTAGACTTTTAGCTTGTTTCTCCTCCAGTGTCTTCTTCTCATGCCTCTTCTTACTTTGAGGCGTGTCCTTATACTTACCCATATAGGTACGGGTGCGTTGGACTTGTAAGCTGCTGCAAGCCTGAGTTTGCGGGCGAGTGGCTTATAGCGGGCCATATATGTTCACCCTTATTTCCTAATAATACGAATACGTGTCTCCCTATGGGTCTGTTCATATATCTGGGCAAGCAGAGTTTTCAATAACTCATCCGTCACTGGAATAGGTAGTCTACCAGCCTGAGCTAAAGCAATTATCTGTTGTTCCACCAGGGAAGCGAGCTCGGGTTTGACGAGTCTTAGATTAGCCAGTCTTTCACGAGCTTCTGGAGTCATTATTTTGCGGAGCAATGCTTCTACTTGTAGCCTACGCTGTCGCTCCTCCTCCATTTTCTTCTGTAGTTCTATCAGTTTTCTCCGCTTAAGCTCCTCGAGATCAGCATCGTATCCTTCAGCCATTCTTGTCACCGCTAAAATATTACTTTCTAAGGACCTTATTACGTATATTGACTGGCAGGTACTTCGCTAGCTCTGGCTGCTCCTTTACGAGCTCAATCATTATCTCGAAGGCAAGCCTGTCTAGAAGGGCTCTTCCTTGTGGTGTGAGTATTCTTCCTTTCCCTCTAACTTTCCTTACTAGGCGGGCCTGCTCCAGTTGCTGTAGTATTTTCCTCGCAATACTGCCACTACCCTTTACGAAGTGCTCTGGGGCGGAACCATAGTTCTTTCTACCACCATATATTGTCCTGAAAGTCTCTATGCCGATGGGCTCTGAGGACTTGTATAGTTTTCTCAGTATACTGGCTGCTCTATAGTACCACCAGTCGGGATCACTTGGAGGCTTCTCCTTATGGGCACCTGTTTTGACAAAGTATGCCCACTCCGGAGGCTTCACCTGCGGTACATTATTCTTTAGGTACAATGCTAGTCGCTCTATGAGTTTGTCAGCTGGTACTTCAAGCGCTGTTACCATTATCTTCCCCCTCTTCTAATTGGATTTTCCAATATAGATTCAGTGTTTTTATTTTTACCTATACTTTTTCCCTTTAATGCGAGTATGAAAGTATTCCCCCTTACTTCTATAAGTCTTGCCCCGGCGAGTTCGGCTACTTTTCTAGCTATGCTTCTCCTATCGTTCTCCCCGGATTTGAGATAGGATCTAAGAATTCTTATCTTGACAACACCCTGTTTCTTCAGACGCCTTTTCACCTCGTTTATGAATCCCTCGGTTAGCCCTGATTTTCCGAGCTGTATGTCTACTTTTCCGCGTCTTCTTTCCTTGATAAGGTTCTTGATCTTGTTTTTATCATATACCTCCTCTTCCATCCACACATCAGGCATGTCACAACTACCCTTGAACCTCTATGTCCCTCACTTCTTATTCTGACCCTTGAGGTCAATCCCGGTATTAGGGGTATATGGCATTTTCTACAATATCCCCTCCTTATATATCTTGGAGGTTTTATTCTAGCTTTGTGCGCGATCCTAATAATTAGTTCAATATATCTTCTCGCTAGCCAGTACCTTCCCTGCCTGGTCTCGGTGAGCGCCAATCTATAGAGCAGAGCTATTCTCTGCCTCGCCATGTCTTTCATGAGCCTTAGTTTATTTTTCCATTTCATACGGCTTAGCCCCATATCCCTTATATTACTATTATGTAATATTATTTTGAAATCCTAGTAGGGTGTACAAGCATGAATAGGCTGAGAATAATACTGCTTGAATCAGCGCTGGAAACAGTGCCTCAGGAGATATGGGGGCATCCCGCAGTAGTTAAGAATGCGAGGAGGAGAGGTAAGAAGCCAGGCGAGACACTACTTGATGTTTCATTACACTATCATGCTATGAAGAACCTGGAGGATCGCGAGAAGAGAGGTCGGCCAGACATAGTTCACATAACGCTTCTTGAACTTCTTGAGAGCCCACTTAATAAGGAGGGACATCTGGAAGTATATGTTCATACTTATCAGGGCCACGTAATATTCATAGATCCATCTACGCGTATCCCTAGAAACTATAATCGATTTGTAGGACTAATGGAGCAATTATTCAAGTACGGCAAGGTTCCACCAGACGCGGAAAAACCGTTAATTTATATCAAAACACTAACCCTTGAAAAATTATTAGAAAAACTAGGGTGCAAGGGCTTAGCTATACTATGGGAGAAGGGAGAAAGGGCTAGTCCCGAAAACATAGTGTCGATTGCGATGAACAATAACTATGCGATAGGGATTGGCGGGTTCCCGCATGGTGATTTCAGCGAAAAGATTATTTCGCTTGCATCATACAAGTTCTCGATATATAGGGATCCGCTGAATTCATGGGTCGTGGCCTCTAGGATCGCATATGCTGCGGAGAAAATACTTGGAATTCTGCCGTAGAGTATATTAAATTGTTTATATATGAATAATCTGTTCTAAGATTTATACAATATTAAATACCCGGTACAATTAAATGGTAATACCATTGAATACTTCTTACGAGCGGAGGAGGTAGTCATGACTAGCGTTGTTGAGAAACGCGAAGAGACCATTCCGAAGAATGACCCAATTGTTGAGTACGCCAAGTGGAACAGTATAGATGTGAATGAGAATGCGAATAGATACATGGGACCAACGGGCTTCTTCTCCTATCTACTCGAGACATATATGAGGAGAGACTTATTATCACTGCTTCCACACGACCTGCTACGAGCTCATTTCGACGGCTACATATACATCCATAAACTACCACACAGCCTATACATCCCATACTGTACGGGCCACAGTGTATCCAGGATGCTCAAGAAAGGGTTAAGAACACCTACAATTGTTTCTAGACCTGCCAGACATTTCGATACATATGTTGATCACATAGCTAACTACCTCATAACACTACAACACTACTTCACCGGCGCACAGGCATTCAGCAGTGTAGAATGGTATGCAGGACCATTCATAAGAAGAGATAAGCTAAGCTATGAACAAGTAAAACAACAAATACAACGCCTAGTATTTAATCTAAACTACCCAACAAGAGTTGGGATGCAATGTCTATCAGAAGATACAAAGATACTAACTCCAGAGGGCTGGAAGGGCTATAGTGAAATAAGAGAGGGAGATCTCATATATACCTTTAACATTAAAACAAAAACAATCGAAATTAAGCCTGTAAGGCATATATACGTAGATAAATATCGTGGAAAAATGTATAATCTAAGAAATAGAACACAGAACCAACTGGTTTCACCTAAACACAGAGTAGTATGGCTTGATTTTAAGAATAAAGATATTGTCAGATACAACCCTATAGAAGAAATATTAAAGTACAAATCTCCGATACCCATCCCAACAACTGCTTATCCGGCCTATGACAGTAAAGATTACCCTATAAGCGACGACGAATTAAAATTAATAGCATGGATCTTGTCTGAGGGCTCCATAGACCTGTATAGAAGAAGAGGGGAGAAGAAATACTATAGAATAAGAATTATACAATCAGATATAGCTAATCCAGATAATTTCAATGAAATTTTATCCCTTCTTAATAGGCTGGGTATTAAATATCGTATCGTAGAAGATAAAGGCTTAGGATATGCTAAGGCAATAGTATTAAGTGCTAAAGATTCTGAGAAAATATTTAATCTATTAGGAAAGCCAGAAAAGAAACCTCCAAAATGGCTTTATAAGTTAAGCAGACGACAGGCAAGAATATTTATTGAAACATATGTTAAAGGTGATGGATGGGTAGAATATAAAGGTGGTGTTCCAAAGAGAATTAGAATATCAACAGTAGAACCAGATATAAAGGATGCATTAGTTGCCCTTGCAGTACTCGCCGGTTATAATGTATCATTAAAAGAAAGAAAACCATCATCTAAAATAAGTAAGAAGACTCAATATGTAATCTCTCTTACTACGACGAAATCTGATTATATTAAAGAAATAAAGGAAGTTGATTATGACGGGATAATTTGGTCTGTCAATACGGAAAACGAAACAGTCATAGCAATGAGGGAAGGGTCAATATTCATAACAGGCAATACCCCCTTTACTAATTTTACAGTAACACTTGATGCTCCGAAGAAGATGCTTGAGGGTGATTATGCAGTATATAATGGTAAGAAAATAGCCCGCCTCGGAGAGTACTATAAGGAGGCTAAGACATTCATATTGGCATTAACAGATATACTTTATCATGGAGATATGTATGGACAACCATTTACATTTCCGATCCCAACATTAATGACAACAGCCGATATGATATGGGAGGAGCCAGAAGTATATGAGGCAATATTTAGAACAGCTGCGCGCAGAGGGAGCTTCTACTGGCTGAACACCCGTATAGTAGATCCTGATGCAAGCTTCAGCATGTGTTGTAGAATAAATATAGATCGCAACGAGCTACTCTACGCTTACAACGGCAAGGCAAAAGGACTGGGCCTTAATTTCAGCATTAAGAAGGATCTGGAGGAGCTACACGAAGAAAATCTCGAGATGATCGAGAAACAAAGGTTCGGGGGACTCTGGGCAATGCCGGACGTAACTGGCAGTGTTAATGTAACAACAATAAATCTACCGCGCATAGCGTTGGAGTCAGGTGGTAATGATACAAGGTTCTGGGAAATATATGATAGGATACTAGAACTCGTCAAGAAGAGCGAGGACTGGTTTAGAAAGAGATACGTTAAATTAATGTCCAGATACCCTGGAATGTATATGATGATCAAAGAATATCTTACGGAGTTCCCGAGCAGCCACTTTAATACGATAGGTATACTTGGACTGCCAGAAGCAGCCGCTATCCTTATGAGAGAGCCGAGGCTATGGTGGGAGGGAAGTAAGAAGGATTGGCTACGCGCAACCGAGTTGATGAAGAAGATGGTAGAATACGCCGTGATGAAGGCCAGAGAATGGATGCGCGAGTCGGGTATCCCGTGGAATGTCGAAGAAGTGCCTGGTGAGAGTGCGGCGGCTAAACTAGCTATTAAGGATTCAGAGAAATTCCCGGAGGTAGTAGATTATCTGAGCGATCCCGAGAACCCGATCTACAGCACCAGTATCGCTCCCTACTATGGAGAACTAGAGCTAGCTGATAGGATCGAGATCGAGTCTATGGTGCAGAAACACTTCACCGGCGGAGTAATGATGCACATATTCCTAGGAGAAGAGCCTGACCCGGACGCATTAGCCAAGCTCACCAAGAGACTCATCAACACGGATCTAATATACTGGAGTTACACACCGGCAATAACACATTGCCCGAGATGTAGCAAGACATTCACCGGCCTCTACAGGAGATGTCCTGCATGTGGATATGAAGGAGTAGAAATATGGAGCAGAATAATAGGATACTACAGACCGCTCAAGAACTGGAACCCGTATCGTAGGAGGGAGTTCTGGACAAGGAAACACTATATGTAGCAAACACGTTTCCCTTAACTCATTTTTAAATATCAATATATGGGAATAACTATAGAAGGTAATACAGGCTTGAAAACTATCTCAAGATCACTACAACTATCAGAAAACAATAAACCCGCATATCTATACGGTTCCGGATGGAAATCCATAAGCATGGTAGATGTCTATAAGAGCGTCACGTTCACACTATGGCTATGTGGATGTAACTTAAAGTGTCCTTTCTGCCATAACTGGCACCTAGCCACGAATGATCCATTATACTGTCGTCCTCTTGACGTTGGCGAAATAGTAAAACGCGTAGACGCCGCGAAGCCCCTTATTGACTACCTACACATAACTGGTGGCGAGCCAATAGTACAGTACAAGGTGTTAGAATATCTTCTAGAACGAATTAGAGAACTACATGTGAAGATTAGTATAAACACTAATTTGACTCTCCTGAACCCTCTCAAAAAACTCCTAGAGAGACACCTAGTTGATCACATAGCAACAGATCTAAAGACACCACATAGAATACTCTACGGATACGAAGAGAATACTTCGGATAAGCTATGGGAATTATTCCTTGAAGGCCTCAAGCTAGTTAAGAAATACGATATTCCTCTAGAACTACGTATACCCGTTCCGAGAAAATTGGTTAGAACGGATGAATATATGGAGGATTTATCAAAGGCATTATCGAGAATCAAAGATCATAGAGGAAGCTATATAATTGTTCAGCCACTCCTAGGCCCCCCGATTACAGACCCTAGAAATAAGGACTGGTGCAACGAATTCTGTGATCCTGAATGGCGAGAATTAGAGTATGTGGCTGAATACGTGAGAAGCTTTACAAATCTACAAGTTATTGTTAAGAGGCATGTTACCTTATGAATGACGAGTATAAACCCAGTGTCAGACTAGTGTCATATCTTCCAGAGGCACCCAAGATAATTGCTGTGGCATCGAAGCTAACCATTTCTCACAAACCAGTTGATAGAATAAAACAGAAAATCACAGAAGAAGAAGTTAGGAAATGGATCCGGGAATTAATTCTGCACGGCCATGGCTCTCCACTTGAGCACAGTATCTATATATTCGAAATAACTTGTAGTCGTGTAACAAGCCACCAGATCGTCAGGCACAGGATCGCTTCATATACCCAGCTGAGCCAAAGATATAGCGACAAGTACTTGAGGCGAATGATCAGTGCTATAACCGGGTCCATGTCTCAAGCCGCTTACAATGGCGGATCACGGGTAAAATTCCATCAATACAGTATTGTATTGCGAGATTTCACGGACAGTACGAATGATTGGAACGAATTACTTGATATAGTTTCGAAGGCCTTCATCATACCTCCAAAGATCGTATCCGAGCAAGACACTGGTTTTCTGAAAAACCTGCTTAACGCCGTATCAACTTATTATGAGCTACTGGCCCATGGCGTACCATACGAGGATGCCCGATATGTTCTGCCACAATCTATCAAGACACGGATTATTATGACTATGAACGCGCGAGAGCTCATTGAATCATTTCTTCCGCTACGCATGTGTAGTAGGGCACAATGGGAAATAAGATATATTGCCTGGTCTATGTGGCGGATCCTGAACACGGTACATCCAGAGATATTCGTGTATGCTGGGCCTAGATGCGTATATTATGACCAGAGATCGAGGAAAGAATTATGTCCTTTAAAGGAGTACCTCAGCAACGAATGTGTTCCCTCCATAGAGCGTTGCCCCGAGAAAGTGGAAAGAGAACAAATAAAGAAGTGCATAATATATGGCTCACGGGATCCATGGTCTTTATAGGGAGAGATCAATAGAAGATTTCTTCAGACTTATGAAAGTCTACGGTGATACCATATGATACTCAGCGATTGGGATATCCGATTATATATTGAGAAGAAACTGTTGAAGATAGATCCCCTGTACCCTGATACTATTAGGGAGAACGGCATAGATCTAAGGTTCGGTAAAGAGTTCTGCAGATATACGGCCGGTGAAGAAGTAATCGACTCACGCTCAGGCGTTCCGGAGAGATATCTTGTTTGTGAAGAAATTGATGCTGAGAAAGGCTACGTTATAATGCCCGGGGATAGAATTCTTGCTACAACACTGGAGTACGTAGAAGTACCCATCGATCTTGTTGGGCTGGTTAATCTGAGAAGCACATTCGCTAGACTCGGCCTCTATATACCGCCTACGGTAATTGATGCTGGATTCAAAGGCCAGGTAACGATTGAAATAGTAGGGGCTAAACGCCCGATAAGAGTTTATCCCGGGCAGCGATTCCTACATGTAGTATTCCTAAGGACAAGCAGCCCTGTCCATAGTCCTTATTCAGGCAAGTATCAGGGGCAAAGAGGCGTTACACCACCAAGACTGGATAAATCTTAATATGTTTATTAGAATCTCTAACATCATGTTTTTATATCCCTAATTATATTATTAATTATTAGAAAAAGGTGGTTAGCATGCCTGGACAAATACCCCTAATAGGTGAAAAATTCCCTGAGATAACAGTACATACAACACACGGTACAATAAAGCTCCCAGACGACTACAGCGGAAAATGGTTCGTATTATTCAGCCACCCAGCAGATTTCACTCCTGTGTGTACAACCGAGTTCGTGGCCTTCGCCAAACGGTACGAGGACTTCAAGAAGCTCAACACCGAGCTTATAGGACTCAGCGTGGATAATACGTATAGCCACATAAAATGGGTTGAGTGGATTAAGGAGAAGCTCGGCGTCGAGATACCTTTCCCAATAATAGCTGATCCACAGGGTAATGTCGCTAAAAAGCTTGGAATGATACATGCAGAGTCATCCGTAGTAACAGTACGTGCTGTCTTCGTTGTTGATGACAAGGGCATAATCAGGACAATACTTTACTACCCGCTGAACCTCGGCAGACTGGTGGACGAGATACTGCGTATCGTGAAGGGACTGCAGATCACCGATGAATACGGGAGAGCGCTCCCAGCGAACTGGCCGAATAACGAGATCATAGGTGATGCTGTAATAGTGCCCCCGGCAAGCACTGTCAAAGAGGCAGAAGAAAGACTAAAGACTTATGAGTGCCTTGACTGGTGGCTATGCTATGAGAAGGGCAAGGTGCCGAAGGAAATCATCGAGATGGTCAGAGGCTTCCTGAAGAGAGCGGCGGGCCTATCCCAGTAACACTATGTTTTTTCAATACTCAATACCCTTCTATACATGTATTTTGAAACCAAGTGTTTTCCAACAGCAAGCAATGCCTTCTTTCGGGCTTCCTCGATGAAGTCCATGACGTTGAAATCACATTCATAGGACTTATTGCCTACATACCAACATATACCATTATCTACACATGCCTCAAGGATTAGCAGGGCGATAACAGCATCAACAGGACTGAGGATCTCACTATTACCATTCACACCTATAATACCATATCCCTGAATCTCTATACTATACCGCATCATTATCCCCATACACATAAATCATATATATTTAGCAGAGTCGCCCGTAAGAATTCCTACTAAAAACCAGAAATGATAAAAACCAATTCCCCCTCATGCAGTAACAAGGAATTCCAAACGGACTTACTAGAAGTACCTCTCAGGATTCTCTTCAGGCCATTAATATATTAATACACATGATTTAACAACCATAATGCTCACGTAATGAAATAAGAAGTGTATTGATCGTGATGAGTCAACCTAATAGACCAAAAACGACTGTGTGCGAGGAACGGTAATACAAGAGCATATAGGTATTTATTTTGTAAAATAGGTGCCGCCGCCGGGATTTGAACCCGGGTGTCCCGCGCACGGGCCATGAGGACCCGCGGACACGGGCTCGAGAGGCCCGCATACTTGGCCGGGCTATACTACGGCGGCATCCAGACATAATGGATTATCGAGGGGAGTTTTTATAGGTTACTCATCCTCCTTTATGTAGTCTTGTAATGATTTCTTTTCTCCATAGAACTATGTTTGTTAGTATGAGTAATTGGCCATAATCTATCGCGAAGGCTTCTCCATGACTGTTTTTCTCTAAGAATATTAGGGGGAGCATTGTGACTTTTTCAAATAATGATACCTTGTATAGAATAATGTAGTGGATCACTATGATCAATGCCGATACAGCAGTTATTACTATCTTGCCCTTCTTGTTTAGGTCGAGGAATGCGAGTAGACCTATTAGTACTATAAGCAGAATACAAGCCACTTGCTCCAAAAGATATATTGGATCTATTACACTAGTCGGTACGATATAATATGGCTTAAACATAATTAATCAGCTCGGGAAACCCGGATTAATCATAGTATAGGTTATAGGAGGGCGAGTTTTATGAAGGCTATGGTTCTGAAGAAACAAGCTCCTATTGAAACCAATCCTCTTAAGCTCATGGATGTGGATACTCCTAGTCCCAAGGAAGGAGAGGTACTGATAAGGATAAAGGCCTGCGGAGTATGCAGGACTGATCTCCACATCGTCGAGGGCGAACTCCCAGCCGTAAAGCTACCACTGATACCCGGACACCAGATAGTTGGAGTTATTGAGGAAGTAGGTGATAACGTGGAGGGGTTGAGGAGGGGGGAACGAGTAGGTATCCCATGGCTCTACTGGTCCTGCGGTAAATGCAAGTACTGTAGAAGAGGCTTAGAGAACCTCTGCGACAACGCACTATTTACAGGTTATAGCGTTGACGGGGGATACGCTGAATATGTGGTGGCGCCAGCCGCGTTCGTCCACCCAATGCCTAGAACCCATGACGACCTACACGCGGCACCGCTTCTCTGCGCTGGAGCAGTCGGCTATAGAGCTTTGCGTCTAACAGGCCTCATTGATAGACGTGAAGGAGTCCTAGGGCTATTCGGGTTCGGGGCATCGGCAAACCTGATGTTAAAGGCCGCTAAAGCCCTTGGGCTTGAGGTTTACGTGTTCACGCATTCTCCATGGAAAATAGAGTATGCGTTAAAGCTAGGAGCGGACTGGGCTGGAGACACTAGGGAGGTGCCACCGAAAAAACTGGATGCAGCAATAGTCTTTGCCCCCGTATCATGGGTTTTCATCGAGGCACTAAAGAAGCTCGATAAAGGTGGGAGAGTTGTCCTCGGAGAAATCTATATGACACCAATAGAGAAGCTGGACTATAGTCTCCTCTGGCTCGAAAGAGAGGTAAAGACGACAGCTAACGTAACACGTAGGGATGTACGTGAATTCCTCGAGTTAGCTGAGAAGCACAGGATCATGCCTGACATAACAATTTATAATCTCAAGGAGGCCAATAAGGCTCTACAAGACCTTAAGAAGGGACGTGTTAAGGGAACTGCCGTGCTTAGGATCAGCTAGCAATAGCGGACAATAATAGATAGGCGTAATATAATGCCTTAGCGTCCTCTTCTAGATATTTTTCTATTTTCTCACGCCAAAACCTCGATCTAATCCTTATCTCTGCTTTTTTCAAAGAATCAACTACATCCGGCAGATTCAGCTCAAGTCTCAGTACTCCGGATTCATTAACTATTGTACGGTAGCTTGAAGGTGATAGATTATTGCGCTTGAGAATATCATTTAGCGTGATGATGTTTTCACCAAGCTCTACTATTCTAGCCAGCATTCTAAGATTAGCTGTTCGCAGGAACTTCAGCATAGCATCCCTGTCCGAGATTAGGATTTTGAAATTATCGTATGATATAAGCTCTATTACCCGTGCCTCTATAGATCTTAGCGTCTCCGGCGGCTTAATATAAGGGACTGGCGGATAAACCTCAGCTCTCGCAACTGATTCCTCGCCGTCAAAGAACGATAAACCAACAACTAGTCTTGGCAGCTCAGCAGGTGATTCAATGATCTCTGCAATACCAGATAATGCGACAAGCTTTAACGACTTACTGGGCCTTGGTATGGTGATCTCTCTATCCATGAAAATCGCGCGTATCTTATCTCTCAACAAGATATAGTCTATTACACGTAGACAGACCTGCTTTATTACGCTCCAATCAAATCCCAGCGTGATATAGTCAGCATAAGCGATATCATCGATCTCAGACAACAACACCAGGTCCAATTCATCAGGTTGATAATTCTCCACTATCCTCCTAATCCTCTGCCAATCAAGATCCACTAGTATACCCGCAGCCTCCGGTTCATGTAGGCTGAAATACTTTTTCTCGCCAGCTTTAACCACATCATACATTATTGTTTCAAACGCTATACCCGTCTTCCTCCTAAGAATTATCATTAGGAAAGACAGAGCTATACGCAGGAGAGTCGCATCCTCCGATTCATCGACATCATAAGAGAAGCCATACGTGTAGTCGCGGTACTCGCCCCCGGTGCTCTTGGGCACATATATGTTTCTTCTGTCGTAGACAACCACAGTGTTTCCAGGCATCCTTAGTATTCTCGGCTTCTCGGATCTCAGTGTCCATATGCATCTGTTTGGGATTTTTCTATAACGGCCAAACCCGTTTGAAGGTGTATATACAACGCATAGCATCTCGGACGATAAGCGGCCGCTAAATATGTCTCTGACTATGTCCGGCTTCTCTCCCCATCCCATCTTAATATAACGATACTCTTCCAGAGCGGTGGCCAATGCGTCGTCTTTATAGAATAAACGATAGCTGATCGGTTCCTCATAGACGGCTTTTACATGCCTCGAACTACGTCCGAATTCTAGTCTTGTCACGATGGCATCGTTACCTATGTCTATACATCCGGGCTGGAACTTCTCCACGAGATCACAGTGGCCTATCGGCTCGAGGGGCTTTTCCTCACTATTTTCCACTAAATAGCGTTTGATCCCATATGGTGGTGCAAACTCGTAGAAGTTCATCCTTTCCCATGTCCATTTTAACAGCTTCTCGTTTAGCTTATCTTTTGATAATATTCCTGTCTTGTTTAAAGCTTCCTTCTCCAAGAGAGTAAGCTCCTCATTAATCCAAGGAGATATTAATTTGAGTAGGCCTGTGAAGAGATGCATATATAGATTCCTGGGATTGACCAGAGTTCTCTCTACTCCTAGAGACAACCATTTATTCAATGTCTCTATTCCTTTCGTAAGAAGTTCTCTATCCCATCTAAGAATGGGAATTATTATTGACTCTGTGAACGGTATATTCGTCCTACGACCTTTACGTCCTTCACGTTGTCTAAATTCACGTACTTCGTCGGGTAGACCGACATGCACTATTCTGGCCACAACACCTATATCGATTCCTTGAGTCAATGTTCTTGGAGAAACTATTACCTTTACTCTTCCGTTTCGGGCATCATCTTCTATCTTCTCCCTAATAGCCTTGGGGACCAAGTGGTGATGAGACGCTATTGGCGCGTTTTCACCATATCTAGATTTGATTGTTCTAACTATTTCCTCAGCCGAGTTAATACCTCTCGTGAATACCAGCGTGACATATTCATCGTCGAGATATCTCGATATTATCTCGGGGATATCAACAGATATGTTAGGGACATCTAGTCCGTAGGAGGCTTGGAGATAGGCAATGATCTTGTATGGGTCTTTCTTGAAGTACTCGTAGTTGTCTATGGCTTTAAGTATCTGTTCGTCGTCGATCAATATTTTGTTCTTGAAAACTTGTTCTCTTATCTTATTCCATACTTTCTTGAGATCCTTACCCAGAACTATAATGATCCTGTTCTCGACATGGAATGGTTTACCCTCAATAACCTTATAGTTTCTCCCTGTCATCTCCCTTAGGTATTGTCCTAGATCATCCGGATTAGAGAGTGTTGCTGTCAGTATGCATACTTGTATCTTCTTTTGACTAACGTAGGAGATGAACCATAATATTCCGAGTAGGAGTGCAATAGATCTTGGACCATAAAAGTCCATTTCATCTATAATGACTAGATCTATATTGGTTAAATAATTATACAATATACTGGAAGATGTTGATATTGATGCCTTCTTGATATCGTGCATGAGAAACGCCGGATTAGTTATGATAATGTTTGCTGATTCTACCCGATTTCTCAGTCCTTTCATACCGGTTTCACGGATTATCTCGTGTTTCTTGACGCTATCCAGCTGCAATGCTTTGGCTCCAATGGTTGAAACATATTTTGATATTCTCCTTATTTGGTCGTTTGCGAGAGCGAGAGTAGGATAAATAACTATTGCCCGATATCCTGGGTTCTCACTTGTTTTTCTTAGGAAATAAAGAACCCATGCTTCGGTTTTTCCACTGCCAGTCCCTGATCTGAGGATCACGTTGAATCCATTCTTGAGAGAATCATATGCTTCGAGCTGGTGCTTATAAAGTTTCATAGAACCGATCTCGAGGCTGGAAAGTTCATTAATTATGTCCATAAATCTGAGAGGTACTTTCTCCGGGATCTCCGGTGGTTGTTTATGATAGTATATTTCATATCCCATGTCTAGAAGTATTTTTCGTGAATCAAGAGGCATGGATCCACCCTGTCAAAATTATGTAATCATATGATTTTCCTTAGATATTTTATCAAGGAACCTTTTCTTAAAATACTCACTTCTTTAGCGATATTATTTGATAACCATTTCGGCCTCCTACTACTGGTTGTGAATATGTAATAGTTTAGACCATCAATAGATCGGGCATATACTATAGCGTCTGCTAATGATATTTTAGGCTTGGACGAGAAACTAGCCGTCAAAAATAATATTCTACGGCTGGAAATAGGTTCGTATAGATCCTCGAGCATTTCGATTGCCTCGTAAAGAGCTAGCGCAGGCTCAGCCGGGTGTTGAAGCAGTGGAATATTACGTATGTCGCCAAGCAATTTATCAACAGCACTGGTCTCGACCAGGTCTATGAGGGGTAATGGCTCCTTACCGTACAGTACTACACCCATCCTGGCAAACTGGTTCTTCGAGACAAGTGCATAAGTATTCTGTAGAAATTCGATTGTTAACTCTAGATCAGATGATTTAGTCCACTCGAGAGCCAATACTATGTCAATCATACTGTTTACCCGTAATATGTTCTACCGTGTTTTTGAGAACGGAATAAAGCTCTGCCTTTGTCTCGACAGTATGCATTGTGCCACCCGTGTTTTTTACGGCTTGTTCTACTAATAATAGATCGTTCTCTCTTATCCTACCGAGACATACTATATTTAGTCTTACCGAAGAGTTTTTAGCATAAATTGAGGCTACATCTAGAGGAATCCCCATGTTGAACCCGCCATCCGTTATCATTATAACATCCTTACTGCCATGTACTCTACGTAGAATTTTCACTGAAACTATCACGCCATCACCTGGTGCACTACCTTCACCCATTATCCTTAGCCTTGACAAAGCATCTAGAGCGAGGCTATAGTCTCTTGTAGGATTTAGGATAGGATATGCTTTGCCGAAGAAAACAGTCATACCTATTCTAACAGGTATACTGGTCTTTTTAAGTAGCTTCACAACTATATAATCAACAGCGTCTCTTACAGCAACTAGCTTATTGGGTGTTAGATCGTTATAGGATTTCCTCATACTTAATGAGGTATCCAGTAGAAACACCATGTTATGTGCCAACTTCTAGCACCCTGGCGACATCCTCGTGAATTATTGTTGGAAACGACTTTAATCCAAACAATATGGTTCTAAGCTTATCATCGTCTATTTCGTTTCTAAGTGTCATGAGAATGGATAGGAGACTACATGTTCTGACCCCATATTCGCTGGCTATAAGTCGTGTTCTCATATCCTCAGTCATATAAACGATTCTTTTGCTACTCCTCGCATAAGCTATAGCTATTGCTTCATGAAGAGTTATTTTGACCTTGGGTGTTATATGTATGCGACGAGGTTTCTCCACGAACTTAACTATTCCCCTCATTTTAACCGAATAATATAGTCTCGGATACATTATTGTCTCGAGTATTGTTTCAGCCGATATTGGGGCAAAGAACTGGTATCCGTCCAGCGCCAGTTTCTCAAAGTATTCCTGAATGTCATAGGTGTATATAAGGTATATCGTTAAGGGATCAACAACATATATTTCATCAGTCGTCATCCTCATTATTTCATCGACGCTGTTAACTCCAACTAATGGTATAATGCCCTTTGAGATCATGTAGTCCGACATTTCGGGAAAAGATAGCTCTGCAAAATATGCTGCATATTGAAAACTAGTTTTCTCGTTAACATAAAGTTTTATTGATAGCTCTTTGAGATCTATCTCCTTCAATAGTCTCCTAACAGCATCTCTAACAGCTTCACTTAAGCTAGAATACAATCCGAGTTCTACTAGTCTTCTCAGCTTTTCTTCAAGTACTCCAGTAAGTTCTACATCTACCATGTTGACACTCTCAGCAATCAGTTATTAGTAATATATGGGTATTCATCATCAAATCCCAAATATCGAGAATTCTCCTCTATATTTCCTTGCTACAATAAATAATTGTTTTCAAAAAATATTTTGTTTTAGTTATAAAATTCTTACAATTTTTACTTTGTCGGTACTATATACAGTACTACCGGCACATATGCAGGAGCTATTAGTAGGAATGATCTATATCCTAGCATTGTGTAGCCTACTATGTACTGATAATATCCAGGCAATTCTATCAGCATAACGGCTATCGATGTTTCATTCGCCTTAACTGTGACTGGTATCTTCTGGTAGTTTCCGAAACCTGTAATAGGTGGCGTCGATACTACTGCGTCGCCCTGCTCAGTTATGGTCATTATCGGTGCATAGCTTAGGGCATAGCTACCCCATATTGTTATGTTTGCTTTACCTGTTCCATTGATGACTGGTATTACTACTGCGCCGACCTTCGGATTTATCGATGCACGGATCGGTATTATCTCTACCTGTATGTTCTCGGGATACTGTTTAGACGCTCCTATCAAGGTGTTTCTAATAACTACCCAGTATGTTCCAAGCACGGGTGTTGGTGCAAACACAGCTGATTGTGTGTCTGATGGTGTATCAAAGTGTGTGCCCCATCCGGAACTGCCATGGATGAACCAGCTGAACTTACCAGCTATCACTGAGCCGTAGAAGAATGAAAGCGGCGGTCCTGCGAGTACGTATGGCGTGTAATAGCCTGCCACGAATAAGTCGATGTTGGTGTTGCTGTCTTTCCACATAACTTTAACGATTAATCCTACAACGCTGGGATCATCAACGTCTACTGGGAATATTCTCCAGTCACCGCTCTCGTATCTCCAAGACCAGTCGAAGGGTCCCGCCACGTAGTAGTTATTGTATAACGTCTCGTTATGTGTTGAAGTGAGTATTAGTCCTGGTGTGTTCGGTGTAATTGCTGCCTTAACAACTATTGATACCGGTACAAGTACGGGTTTATTGCCTCCACATACGATCACGTATCCCTGGTAAATTCCGGGCTTTGCGTCTGATGGTACCTTTACCGTTACAGTCACGTTGCCTGGACTCACTTGTCCTGATGGTAGGGTTATCCAGTTCCATGGAATCCTAGACGCCTGTATGAGATCTAGTCTGAACGGTATAATGCCGTAGCCGTAGACATAATAGTAGGTATTAGAGAATACTCGTATGTCCAGCAACAATGATTGCTCGGCGTTCGCTGGTAGTTTTCCTAGGTATTCCTTGAGGTAGCTTAGTATGTTTTCGACCTTCGCATTGGGGTCTCCGAAGGCTACGTGCCAGACGTTCGCATAGCGTATATCATAGTTTATACGTGCTGTTTCGTTGAGCTCTATCTTCTTGTCTCCGTTCAAGTCTATCCAATAATGAAGATCTAATCCCGCGATAATCCATGGCAGGTACTGTCCTTTTCTTCCAAGCGGGTCGTAGACACTATATGGTATGCTTGCAACGAATTCTACGAAGTCCTTGTTCTCCCACGCCTCCTTATTTACGGGTATCAATATATGAGTTATTGCAGGGTATGATAAATTCAGGTAGAGTACATCACCTTTTACAGCTACCATCAAGTCCTTCAAAGGCACCGCACCAGCAGGGGTAAACGCTATTGCATCGTTTAGATCAAGATACTTCAGTAGATCCTCTCTCACAGCCTGGTACCTAACAGCCTTCAGCGTGTATTGGCCTTTACCATTGATGGTCAATGTAATGTTCTTTGTTTCTCCAGGGTATAGCGGCCCAGTGTAGATCTGTGTATCGCCGACAGGCTTGATCGTCAGGTTCAGGTCGTGGTAGTCCATGTATGGTAGCTCATTGTAAAAAGTATCGTAGCTATAGACTACTGGTACCCCGCCGCTCACTATTGTCTTCACAGCCGTGTATACGTCTACTTGTCCCGAGCCCTGCGTGAATGGATCATAGCCTAAGTCTTTGGCTGTGCTCTTCAATAATGCTTTAACATATGTTGGTGTTGGTAGCTTACCGTATTTTTCTAGATAGGCTTGTAGAATCAATGCTATGCTCCCAGCAGTCATTGGTGTTGCTTCGCTTGTTCCTCCGAATAGATCATATGCTCCCAGCCCGTTTCCTAATCCAAAGTGCCACGGCGCTGGCGCCCATGCGAAGCTACCGATGTTTACTACGTCGGGCTTCGCTACCCCCATATCGGTTGGTCCGCGGTCACTCCAGCTGACAACCTCTCCTCCAGGTGCTGGTAGGTAGCCGTATAGCGGCCTATAGGCGAAGAGCGTTGATGCTCCTACGCTTATCACCAGACTCGCCGCGCCAGGTATTGTAGCGGTGCCGTATCCTGGTCCTCCATTACCCATTGCGAACACTATTATCGTCCCCGTCTCCGATACTAGGTAGTTTACTAGGAGGCTGTTGGGATCCATTCCTGACGCGAAGCCCACTATGCCTATGTAGCTCATGCCCCAGCTATTGCTTATTATGTTGGCCTTGTGCTCGCCTGTGTACTGCCAGTTCCACGGCATGTTGTTGATTGCTGAGAATCCTGACCAGAAGAACTCTGCTGTGAAAGCGTTTATCAGGTATCCTGGAGTCGACGCTATCTTGGCGTCGGGCGCTATGCCCTTTAGATGGAATACGCCATAGCCTAGGTTGTATGCTACTCTTCCACGGCTGGCTATTACTGATGCGCAGCTGGTACCGTGTCCTAGCCAGTCATAGGCTATGTCAACATAGTTGCCATTGGTATCTAGTCCTGGCAGTATGACCGCGTTGAACTCCCAGTCCTTGTCCCACCCGTATTCCTTGGTGTAGCCTGTTAGTATTCCTAGCCAGTCGTACACCCATCCAGCCAGTTCTCCAGCGCTGAAGTCATTCACGCCGTCGCCGTTGAAGTCGCGTGCCATGACCTCTTGGCCGTAGTAGGCCGGTTTTTCATCAGCGAAGCTATAGTCTTCCCATGCCGGGTTAGGTGCTGGGGCTATGCCTGCCTCGTGTAGAACATACATTATGTAATAGTATGTTGTTGATAGGTCGGCGTAGACAGTGTCGTATTTACCATCATCATTGGTGTCGGCTAGTATAATGGGTATAGTGTACTGTAGTATTCCTGACGCTCCGTAGTGCGGGTATACTGTTTGTACAGCTATTCCAAACTTGAACACGTTGTCCTTGCTATGTATGTTTCCTACATAGAATGTGCTTAGGGGAAACGAAGCCGAATATACATGGCCGGAGGGCGATATGTAGAGCACCCATCCATAATCTGTTTCACCTATTGTTCCAGGCCAGCTGAAGAAGGTTACCGGCAACTGTACTTTCAGTGTCCCATTATCATCGATTGCTTGGCTCAGTGTCAGGGTTAGCCCTAGCTCATCGGCATCAAAGATCATGGGTACTCCATTAGATGTCCTAGCTATAGCATCCACACCTAGATCAGATATACCAAAATCAACGCCAGTATCGACAACGGCTACCGTTATCCCTTTACCAGTAATGTTGTACCGGCTCCATACTTGAGCCGCTCCTATAGTCTTTACAGCTGCATAGAGTGTCGGCTCCGCCCTGCCAATGCCTGGCAACCCAGAAGTTTGCGGATGAACCTTAGCCTCCTCGAGTATTTGTTTTACCGGGGACTCCTCCGCCATTATCTTGAAAACGTAGGGTGTTTTGGCAAGAGCTACGACGTCATTGTATGTGGCCCAGGCCTCTATGTACCAGTACTGGGGCAACTTATAAGCGAATATTATGCCCTTTGTATGTTTCTTAATGAAACCTATATCGATGATCGGGGAGGCTATGATGATGACTTTGGCTTGACCTGGCCTCGCCTTCGCGATAATACTGGTCATGGGGGGCTCCGTAGGCTGTTTTAGAGGTATGTTTAATTTAGCGAAGAAGCTCTCTGTATAGAATGATTTGTCCAGCAATTGTGGAGAGAGCTTTGACATCCACGGCTTGTATGATAACTCGTTATTGGTCTGAACAGCGTATGTCATTGTGAACGGTGTTAGAGCTGGCATGAGAAGTATTGCGACGAATACTAGTATTAGAGGAATATACCATTTATTCATAGGAGTCACCCTACAATCTGGGCTTGATTTAGACCAAACTATTTTTCTAGCTATCGTATTATTTAAAATTGTACCACTACTGTGGGTAAATACCTAGCTAAATCTTCGCTTTTCGAAACAGTCTAAAAACAAGCACGGGTACTAGTAGCTACAAACTTTATAGGATAGAGAGTATTTGGTTAGGAAAAAACATTTATTTATGAAACTATGGGGTTAATTTGTACCATTGCGTTACTCTTTCTTCTTGTATATTCCGTAACCGCTAACGGCGATCGCGATGATTATAAGTATTATACTGATTATTCCGTAAGTTGATACTGTACCGCTAATACCATCCACTGCCTTCTTTAGGTCTGAGTTCTGGCTGCTTATGTAGCTCTTGATGTCGTTGGCTGTTGACTCGATCTTGCTGGCCAGACTGCTGGCGGTGTTCTTTATGTCCTGTAGGTTGCTCTTTATGTCGGTCACGGTGCTCTGTACATTGGATACAGTGCTCTGCACGTTGCTGAGCATTGACTTGAGGTCATCCAGCGTTGATGCCAGCTGGTCTAGCTTACTGGAGACGCTACTTACTGATCCGCTGATGCTTCCTAGCTGGCTCTTTATCTCGTCGATCTTTGATAGTAGGGTCTGCGTGTCTACCTTTAGCCCGCTCTTGATCAGCTGTTCTAGCGCGTTGAGGTTCGCGGTGATGTTGCCTGCCGCTGTCTGTATTACGCCCTCTATCTCGCCCGACTTGGTTATGATTAGGTCCTTGAGCTCGGCGTTGCTGCTCTTGAGAGCTTGTAGTGTGGTCTGTATTTCGCCTACTGCAGTCTTAAGCTCTACTGTGTCTCCCTTAATCGATACTATCGTGGCGTTGAGCTCATTGAGCTTTGTACAGAGCCTCGCGATCACCTCGTTGTTCTTCTCAATGATCAGTGTTGCTAGTGTGTTGTTAATGCTCTGTAGCTTCAGAGTTATGTCGTCGCCCAGACTCGTGATCAGGGCCTTTAGGTCGTTAATGCCGACTACTACGTCGTTGAGCTGACTGCTCAGACCATTAACGGCGTTCAGCACGTCCTCAAGGGTTGGCCCTGATACTGTGAAGGTAGCGTACAGCTGTGGGGTTGTCACGTTTGGTGTTGCCCAGTACTCATAATATACTGCTACTACGTGTAGCCCGGGCTTCAGCCCGGTCGCTGGCACAGTTACCTCTAGGCTACCGCATGGACCTGCCTCGAAGCCCCATAACAGCGTGCCCTGATCAAGCATTATGTCGTAGTAGCCAGTCTCGTTCAGTCCCGTCGCATATATTGTGAGGAACTCCTGCCCCTCAGTTATAACCGAGGGCTCCACCCACACCTTAGCCTCTACGAAGAACGTCGTGTTACCGGCGTCGAAGGTTGCCCAGTTGCCATACTTATCGGCTGCGTAGACCACGTGTTCGCCCCAAGTTGCTCCTGGTATGGTAACTGTCACGTTCATGTTCGGGGCTGTTATGGTTGTGTTGGCTAGGAGCTCTGGGCACCCGCCCTCGAACCAGATCGTCACTGTATCGTTTACGAAGTCGTCGAATCTGTGGAGTGTAACTATTGCTTGGCTACCAACGTATCCCTTCTCGGGCGATATAGTTATCCATGGGGTTATCTTGACGTATACCTTAAACGACACAACGACGTCTCCATCACTGATGTTTAGCCAGTAATAGTCACTGTGAGGTATGCTTGTCGGTATTGTTATGGTTAGATTCGTGTAGTTGCCCTCAGGGCCAAGCGGGACATTTGATGCGAGTACAGCACTGTATCCCAGCGTCTCGTTGGACAGGGTTATTGTTACTGAGCCCTCGTAGACGAAGTACTCGAGACTGATGTTGTACTCCCTGTCAATCTTATACCATGGAGCAGTATTGTCGCCGAGGACTGCGCCGTTCGCAGGAGTCTCTGAACCGAGCTCGCCGTAGAGAGTCACCGTCCTATTTAGCTCGAGGAACTCGAATGATGCGAGGATGTCTGTTCCCTGGGTTACATTGAACCATATGTTGGTAGCGTTGTCGCCGGGCAGTAGTCCTAGGTCAGTGGCAGGGAAGGTGTATTCTATGCCTGTCCAGTTCCATGCGGGGTTATAGTCCTGTGCAGCGATAGTGTTTACCTGTGATGGTATGTTCTCGGCGATCAGGCCCGACTTCCCGGTGGCATTCCACGTTATGTTGTACTCTGCGCCGACCGAGGTCGCATATGCACATATGGTTATCGGCTGCTTGGGCACTATGCTTGTCCCATTATCTGGGTTAACGCAGAATACTGGTGTTACCGTGAAGTTGTTTACTGAGACAGCTACGTCGGAGGAGGGTATGTTGGGCCTTAGGGCGGGATTGACGTCGGTTACCTTTATCCAGTAGACTACGTCTCCTTCGAACTGCTTTGGTATGTTAAATACTACTGTGCCATTACCGAGTTTGACGTTGATTGTGCCTCCGCCGAAGGTTCCTGAGACTTGCACCGTTGACTCGGAAAGCGTGGGTGTTACATTATATATCTGATAGACATTGATTGGCCCTATATACCATGCATCGCTTGGGGTTATCACTGCTGATCCGTCTGTTGAGAACCATATCCAGATCTGTGCTCCGCTAATGACCATTCCAGTTAGGTTTAACGCTATTTCTGCGCCCGCGGGTATATGTAGCTGTGTAGCGTTGCTTCCATTGTAGTATATTACCGGCCTTCCAACTATGGTTGCGTAGGTTATCGTATTGAGTGTTGTGAATGGGATTGCTATCCCGAGTATCATTAATGCCATGAAGATTATTCCGAGTGTTCTCCTATTCATAATTGTCACCTAGCCTAATCTTGTCTTAGCCGTAGGATGGATATTTATCGGGTCTATATTTAAGTAATACTGCCCATGATCTACATGATCATACCCCGGTTTTCCCGGGGGTTAGGGGGGTATTACCGGGGTGTTTGTATTATATTATTCTGACTATTAACGGGTCTACATAGAGGATGTTGTCATTTGGGGAGAGTGGAACTATTAGGTAGTATCCCGGGGGCAGTATTATTGTGGCGTTATTTATGCCGGGCCTCATTGTCAGGTAATAGTCTGAAGTTTTGCTCAGTATTTCTGGCTCGTAATACATTGTCAGGGGCTCTCCCTGTTCTTTAAGGTTAAGTGGTATTATTGAGAGAACTATGGTTTTGTTAAAGGGATTATGTATTTCAATGGTTGTACCGTTGTATATCGTTGCTACTAGATACTGCCATGTGTAGCCAGCATTTATACCGATTTGGTTGTAGTAGTGCGGCATTATGATTAGGAGAGTCCTTCTCGATGGAAATTGTTGTAGAACTAGTACGTCGGGGAAGAGTGTAATGTAGAGGGCCGAGCTAGATAGACTTGTCCCTCCGATTACTCTGAATACCTGGTATTGGAATGGGCTAGAACGTGTCGTTATAACGTTTATCTTTAGTATACTACGCCATTGAAGGAGCCATTGTGGTATACTTGGTTTTACCGCTACTGTGTAGTTGGTTTTGACATAGATCGGACTGGTAGAAGGTGTTATTTTCCTAAAGACGGTGTTCTTCCCATAGCTTATAATCAGGAGCGGATCTTCTTTGTAATAACTCGTTAATTTAAATAGATTAAAGAGAGCTTTGGCGTAGTTGTCGCTATTAGGTGTTGAAACCCCAATACGCCATCTCTGTATCGTAATATAGTCCGAATCTATCCCTATAAGGGCCGGCTTTGGATCCCAACTTATAAACTCTATTGATGTAATGTTTAGATCTACTGTAATATTGATCTCTGTTGGTGCGCCCCACACGTTTTTGATGTATCTCCCGTAGCCGAGCACTATCATTCCATCGCTACTAATATTGCCTATTATGCTACCATTAATTGTGAGGTAAGTGATCTTGTTGAGTCCTACTTGTTTAACATACTGCTTACCGCGGAGATTAATACTCGTGTTGGCATCCGGCGCTAATGCCAGGGGGGTGTTCAAGTATTGGTTATTAATCTTTACCAGGTAGCCTCCAAGATTTACTGGTGTTGGAGCCATTGATTGCTGTACCTTTATTGTGCCGTTGAAAAGTATGTTGGTCGATACTGAAGAGTTAATGAGTATTCCTACGGCTGAGAACAGGTAAACTGATGAGAATGTCGTATAGATAGCATAAACGTTTATAGGGTAGCCTCGTACAGTTATTGTCGCTAGTTTTGCAATACCATTGTTTTCTAGAATCTGGCTCCTGGTTACGGGATAGGTTATGGTGAAGTTTGGAGTTATTAGTCTAGTTACTTGTAATTTTATTCTGAGAGGTAATGTTGTAAGATTCACATCTGTCATGGTTATGGTTGAGTTAACGCTATTTATTATCACTGTATTATTGATGAGAACAGGACTGAATCCTGCCGTGCCAATCATAGTGGGAGTGCCCATTCTTTGTATTTCATTTATGAGGTTTTGATCAATATATGTTGTGTTAGGTACTATGTTATTGTTTATGAGCCAGGGGTCTTTCATCGGGTTATAGTATATTGTTATGCCCGGGTCGACTATTATTCCTGCCTTGAATGGATGTGTATAATCCGTTACAGGTAGTTTAATATACGTGGTATTGACTACGTAGCGGTTTAATTGTATAAACGAGATCGTGCCATTCATAT
The DNA here is from genome assembly GCA_027022365.1 of Desulfurococcales archaeon. Classification (GTDB taxonomy): domain Archaea; phylum Thermoproteota; class Thermoprotei_A; order Sulfolobales; family Desulfurococcaceae; genus JAADCY01. The sequence continues at coordinate 317,221 of JALVYU010000026.1, forward strand.
AGTCGATGAATACATATCGGATCTTAATCGGCTCGATCACCTGTACTACTAGGTAGAGCAAGTTATTAGTATAGGTAATATCTAGCACAGGCTTATTAGATATTTTATCGAGTTTCCTAATATTATCGTGCATGGCCTTATTAGACTGATTTATTTCATTATTGATCATCTGATACGAAGCTATCAGTATTGCTGTGAATATTAATATTAGTACAAATGATGCATATACCGTGCCCAGAGCCTTCATGGCCTAACCACCAAAATACACCTGTTTCTCATAACAAGGATAGCCACAGGATCACCGGCGTGTATTCTGAAGATGGAGTCGTGTGGGACAACAGTTGTATTTATCCATTTATCGCCGTTGAGGACCTCAATGGGTGACTGTAGCTGGATTTTTGGGCCCGAATTATAGAGGTATATATATTCATTTGAGTAATCTATGTAGTTAATACTGTAGCCTACTTCACATGAATTACTAACTAATCCCTGTACTGTATTTTTCATATGCATCGAATACATCGCTACTATTCCCATCCCGATCACTGATAGCAGTAGTAATATTAGTGCTGACATATACTGAGATAACCCTTTCATCGTCTCCCCTAGGATATATGGGAAGGATTAATTTAGGAGGGCTAAACGAAAATATTCGGTCTAATATCGTTTTCATAAGTCAGGAGGCTCACGATTTTGATCTAGTGCGACGCCAGGCCATGACTATGAGGATAACGCCGCTGATCAGGGATGCTATTGGTAGAAGCACGAGGTACCATTCACCGCTTCTCGTATAACCATACAATGCTACGAACAAAGTGCCCGAAGCTGTGCCTCCTACAAGGAGCTCATTACCAGTTAGCCTTACTGTTGTCACAATTATTGAGGCCCTCGATGAAATAATTATTCGCGTTGATATATGGCCTTTTCTAAGCTGGGATATGCTTGTAAGTAAGACCACTCCTTTCTTAGGATAACTACCATAGTATCCCCCAAGAACTACTGTTCTATTTTCATTAATATCAAATGCTGTCAAATTAAGGCCAGGGTAATCTCTCGATAAGAAGTTCAAGTAGGTCGTTAGAATAGATCCTGTACGAGTATCGACCTGATAGAGCACGGGCGCCGGATTGTATGCCAGAATATATGCTTCGTATCCACTCGTTCTTAATCCTACAACGCGGATTTCCCCCAATGTACGATTCCATAGAATTCTGCCATTGTAGTTGATCATTCCTATGAATACATCCTTACCGCTCATGCTTAGATATATTACTCCAAGATCGTTGTGGGTGAGCATTAAGATCGAGTCAACCTCTCTTCCTCCCCATATCTTCGTCCACTCATTCTTTCCGCTAAATATATCTGTGAACATGATAAAGTTCTGTAGCTTAAGCCCCGCGACGTACCGGGCGCCACCGATAACTGCGTATCTGGGCAATAGATCGTTTGAGAATATCCAATAGATACTAGAGAGGTTTATTGATTTATTATCGATCAATGCACCATTCAGCGGGCTATATGTTCGGAGCAATAATATGTGTCTATTAGTGGTTGTCGCTGCTGTAACTATGTGATCATACTGATAAAATATACCCAGGGGGATTAGGTCTTTATAACCCCATGTTATTCGCCAATGCAGATTGCCGTTACTACTTAGTTTATAAAGTGCAATATCGCCTGAGGTGGTGCTCGATAATATGTATACTCGCCCATTATATGGAAATAGATCTATAGGGGTATCGCCATATACACCAGTATACATATATTCTTGTTTTAGCCTCAAAGAGTATGCTTCAGTATAGGTCATATATGCTAGTATTGATGATAGTATCATGATTATAAGCCCTACTAGTACGAAGACCTTTGGATTAACCAATTATTATATCCCCCTACTAAGCAAGTAATGTTTACTTAAACTATTATCTTGCTTATATTTTGTAATCAATATATCTAGGTTATTCCCCCAATAACTTCCTTCTGAGAAACGGTAGCCATGATGTTTCGAGAATTATGGAAACTATTATCGTTACGAGTGTAGTGCTCAGAATAACTTCGCCCCAAGAAATTAGTGTAGGGTTATTATACATTATCCCGAGACTGAGAGGTAGGGATGCAAGTACAGATGGAACTACTCCTCTTGGGCCTTCAAGTGAAATGAAGAGGTATTCTTTGAAGCTCCACTTTCCAATCGGTATTATCGGTAAGCACGCAATAGGGCGGGCAAGTAAAACCACGCCGAGAGCTACGAGTAGTGACGGGAGAAAAGTCGTGATCAATATGTCAAGCCTTATACTCATCCCGAGCAGGAGAAATATAAATACTGCGGCAAACATTGAGAGGACTTCGTTGAAATGAAGCTCCGTATCTATCGTGCTCCTAATTTTAAGCTCATCCTCTGCGGTTTCTCTGAAGAACTCGTGATGGTTTCCAAGTATTATGCCAAGGGTAGTCGCCACTAGATAACCGGATGCCATGAGTTTTTCTCCTATATAGAACCCTATAAAGGCTAGGCCGAGAGCAAACAGTATTATTTCCTCGTTTCTCTCAAACTTTAAATGTCTTATGAGCAAGTACCCGATAATCGCAACACCTACGCCGAGAATAATAGATATAATTACTTCGTAGAGAAAATATGAAAGAGCCGCCAGAGAAAGAGGCATATACTGGGCAAAATACTCGATAAACTGGGCGCTTGGTGCCTGTGGAACAACAAAAGCGACTGCTAGGGATGTCAGAACTATGCCCAAGGGATCATTGAAAATCGATTCTGACTCAAGGATAATCCTGAGGTCGTCACGTACTTTGTATTGATGAAATAATGGGATAAGCGTGGCCGGATCCGTAGCTGATATTATTGCACCGTATAGGAAACCAGCTATGAATGGAAGATGGAAAACATAGGAGAAAAACAGTCCTGCAAGCACTGCAGTAATGATTAATCCAAGCGTATCAAGAGTGCCTATCGTCGGTAAATGTTTTTTTAGAATATACCATTTTAGATTATGTCCTTCCGTAAACAGTATTATTACTAGGCCGAAAACTCTTACGTAATCAAATAACTTCCTGGCGAGATCAGTGTTTACAACATTTAGGACAGGCCCGAATAGAAGACCTAATATTATGAAAACGAAGATATATGAGAGTTTCGCCTTACGACTTATTAGATATGAAGTTACACCGAGGAGGAGCACCAGAGCGAGTGTAAACACCAGCTCATCGATATCAGCCATTGCTATCGTCTCCGTCGTTTTATTCTGTCACTAACTACATAGTCGATTATCATCCACTCTTTCTGTCCGTTATTTAAGATATTACAAGTTTATTTTAAAATAATCGGCTTATTTGTTGTATTTCGATATCCAAAAATTGATACAATTATTTATACAATATTATAAGGAAAAATACTAGTTATCTTAGTAAAATACATATTTAGGACTTATATTTATACCGAGTTCTTCCAGTTTCGTATAGAGCATGCTTAGAGCTTCCCAGTCGGAGCGCAACTGCTTAGGTGGGTGTTTGAAGAAGGGAGCGGATGCCCAGTAGGGTGATCCGTGTATTCCTCTTTCTTTGAGGGCTTTGGCTATTCTGATTACGTCTGCAAGCACCGCTGCCGCCATGGATTTATCATCAACGACTAGCTTGACATCAATTGTTAGCCTTGCTCCTCCATAACTTATTGCTTCGAGATACATGTAGGCTATCTTGGTATTTCCCAGAAACTCGACATAGCCGCTGGGCCCAGCATAGATATACTTCTTTATCGCGTCCGGGTCAGGTTGAGTTGATGCTACCGCCATTGTCTTACTTATTTTCTTAGAGGTTAGGCGTGATGGATCCAGCATGTTTAGGAAATCCGTGTTTCCACCTACGTTTAACTGGTAGCTCTTTACTAGTTTGCACCCTCTCATGGATAGTAGTGATGCAATGGCTCTATGTAGAATGGTTGCACCTAACTGTCCCTTGATGTCATCGCCGAGCACTAGTGTTTTGTTATCCTTAAAGATGGACACGTATTTTTTGTCGCTGGCGATAAATTCTGGTATGCAATTAATGAAGGAAACACCAGCCTTTGCAGCGGCTTTGGCGTAGAATCTAGTGGCTTCGCTACTGCCTACGGGCAATAGATTTACTAGGACATCAACATTATTCTCCTCTAGCTCCTTTACAATTTCGTCAGCAGTTGGTTCAGGTTGTGATGATGGCTTAAACACATTGACCATATGTGGGGCGACTCCATCAAGTATTTTACCCATTCTTACAATAACGTTCTTACACCTTAGCTCGTCTGGATCAACGAGTTTCGGCACAACATTCGGGTATTCATAGATAGCTTGATTAAGCGGCTTTCCTACCTTGTTTTCCGATATATCTATTGCATATACGACGTTAATATCATCAATTCGCATTCCGTCGATTACTGTGTGCATTACGCCAGTGTACTCGTTTGATTTTCTATAGTATTCTATTGATTGTATGAGCATTGAGGCTATATTACCTACTCCAATGATTCCGACGTTTACAGTCATCTTTTATCTCCATTAATATTTATGGTTAAAAATATAGGTTAAAAACTATAAAACCTTTATGAAGAGAACTAATGTGTGACCACAATGAGCGATAATACTCCAAAACCGTTCAAAAGACTTGTCAAGAAGCTAACTATTGAAAACCTATGGCTTTATGTGCTGAAATACATGATCACTAAAAATGAGCCGGTTAAGGCATATGAGGTTGTACGTTATATTAGGAATACACTTCCATATAAGCCAGCAACAGTTACTGTTTACACTGTTATATACCGTCTGTCATATGAAGGTTTAATAGAACAAATAAAGAGGGGCGGTGAGACGCTATATAGGATAAGCGATAAGGGAAGAAGTGCTTTTACGAATGCTATAAATTTCATAAGGTATATCCTAGATCTACTTGGGAAAGACGTTTAGCTACACCAAACTATACCGTTTTCTTAGAGAAAAATGGGGCGCAAAGTCATTGAAGCTGAAAATATTTGGTGGAAAAAATAAGGAGAAGGAAGAACTACCCGAAGACATACGAGCGCTCATTAAACAATATGCTGAAAGGCATCATATTAATTATCTCCAAGCATTAAAGGAACTCATCCAAAAAGGGCTGAGATATTCTGAGCTTGAAAGACAATACGGCAAAGACGTTGATAGCAGGGAATTATGGGATAAAAGATTCTATTACCTAAAGATAGAGTCCGGCTACCTATACTATAGGCTTAGATTAAAGGAAGTAATCGATGAATTGAAGACACTTGCGATAAGATTCGCGGGAGTACTGGGGAGTCTTGAAACATGCTATAAACAATGTATGAGCTCTGAGGCTCTTGAGGTAGAACTGAAGAAATTAGCTGATTTAAAAGAATTTATTCGCTACTATCTTGAAACATACGTTATAACGGTCAATAAAGAACTCGAAGAGAAAAAATATGCAGATGATAAAGAGATAATAAAATTCGTCGAAAAAACACTAGAGAAATACAAGAGATATTTTATGAAGGAGTAATCCAGTTAAACTAGACAAAGTATGCCTAGTTCATTATGATTAAGAATACCTATTTTTATTAGAGAATTTAGACAGACTAATAAGTGGCATCAACAATTCTTTAATGAGGTGGAAGTGAATGTTATCAATGCTGTCATTTTACGCACTAGGGGTAAACACGACGGGAAACACGACTTCGGCCGCGCTACCTGATTTCATATACTCAGCGTTATCGAACCCTAATGTCGCAATAGCAATTATTATCGAGATTGCAATGGGGATAGCGCTAGGCTACGTTATGGCTAAAATGGCGAAATACATCGTCGCATTTATCGCGATTTTAATAATCGGCGCCGTGCTGAACATATGGAGTCTGGGAGGAAGCATACAGGACTTCCTGACAAAACTAGGAATGACCGCTGCCGAACTTAAGAACGTCATACTCGGGTTCTTGGGAACACTAGGCCTGCTGATGGTAGGGCCTGTAACGCTGGGGTTCTTAATAGGCATAGTAATCGGATTAATGAAGAAGTAGTTCGCAATATAGTTTTGCTACTTTTTCTACATAACAGCTATATTAGCTATTTTATCTTAGAAAGACATTTCTAATACTGGGTGGTCTGAGATGATTAATAAAGAGAAGTTTGAATTCCTTGATCATCCAGCTGATGTTTATATAAAAGCATATGGTGCAAGTCTACCGGAACTCTATGAAAACGCGGGGCTAGCATTGTTTGAGACTATGACTGATACTACCCTAGTAGAGCCGTTGAAAAAGTTTAGTATAGAGGCTGAGGGCTTCGATCTCGAGAACTTGCTATATAGATGGTTAGAGGAGTTGCTCTACGTATATTATAGCCATAATGTGATGTGTAGCCGAGTAATAGTAGAAAGGATCGAGATTACAAGGCGGGAGGACTGCTTCATGTACACTATTAAGGGAGCATGTTATGGAGAAGAATTTGATCCGAGAAAACATGAAGCGCGCGTTGAAGTTAAAGCAGTAACATATCATTTAATGAAAATAATTAAGGACGAAGAGGGGTGGAAAGCCTATTTCGTTCTTGATATATGATTATCTATCGAGCTTAAAAACTCGGCTATTTTAACAGAGCATCTTTCACAATAATACATTGTCTTATAATCAACCTCAAAGACAGAGTTGCTGAAGCTCATAACACATTTAGGATTATTACAGTGCCCGAGACCTAGTAAATGCCCTAATTCATGAAGAATTTCTTTCGTCACGCGCTCGACGTAGAGATCATACCTTTTGCCAGCATATTCACTAGCAGAATAAAATATCGGATCAAGCCTTTGAGCGGATACAAAAGCTATGCCTCTAGATGGAGAGGCCTCCCCAAACACGAAGTTAAGGCCTTCATCATAAGCATCTATGTATCCGACACCAATAACGAAAACACAGCCATCCCTAAGATCCCGAAATATCTCCGCGAGATAATCGAGTATACACGGCCCAACATACTGTCTCCTAGACCAATCAAAACAAGACATCGGAAGCTTCAGGACCTCAGGCCATACCTCCACATCAATATACGGCGAAATACTGCTCAGGACCCCATATACATTCCTACGCCAATCCTCAATAAAATCAAAGACAAAACATCTAGTCAGCGGCACAATCAGTACCCTACTCCTCATTCCAGCCATCACTTCACATACCTATGTGTAGAATAGTGCCGCCGCGGGGATTTGAACCCCGGACAACCCGGTCTTCAGCTTCGCCGGATCACCCGTGCCAGGAGCCAATATTTTCTTTTATGGCTACTGCTTATATATTTTATCCACTTTGACACCTGTGCTACCCCATAGATTGCTAGCTTGTACGCCTTATCTGATTTCCGTATATGTGAATTAATACCGTAATTTTGCACAAGTATAGATTTTACCTGATAAAGCAAAGCTACGCTTTTGCTTGTGATCTCTATGGTTGGGTACTCTTCTACATCAGGCTTCCTAGTATAGAATATTGTTCAGTCAGTATCAAATATCCCCCTAATTAACATATTAACATACTCGTTTTTTACCAATTCCCGCGGAATTGTTATTATTGAGCTCTTCTTACCGGTCGGGAATCCTAGTTGTTTAAAGATGTTAAATAATTGTTTTGACTTGAATTCTATTCGGTAGGCTTTTGAACGGTATTTTATTTTTGGTCTCTTGCCAATAATTTTTTCTATAAGTCTTGATATATGGAGCGTGTATTCGTAATCTCCTTCAGCTATCGAGAAGAAGTATTTACAGTTTTTACTATGATATAGTGATCCATCTCCAATCATTATTCCATAGAATTCCATAAACTCCTTAGTGTTAATTATGCTAGCCGTATTAGAAAAAAGAGAAGAACAAGTATTAGAGGCAGAAAGGCTCCTGGCACGGGCGTCCACGGGCGCTCTCCCGGGCTGAGCTACGGCGGCATCGCTTACTAACATATTAATGTTACTGGTTTATTAGTTTTTATGGAGTGGTCAATTATTTGTACTCCTTTCAACATTTATTATGTATGGCTAGGAATGTCTACGTTAAAGCTATGGGGCTACCTTGTCTTGGGGGTGATCTTATATGATGGCTGTGATCCTTGCTGGTGGTTTCGGTAAAAGACTAAGACCTTATACGGAGGAAATACCTAAGCCTCTCGTTAGAGTAGCCGATAAGCCTATTCTGGAGCACCAAATAGAGTGGCTCAAACAGTATGGGTTCAACGAGTTTGTCCTACTAGTAGGCTACAGAAAAGAAAAGATAATCGAGCACATCGGTAGCGGCGGTAGATTGGGTGTTAAGGTAACCTATGTTGTGGAGGACGAGCCCCTAGGGACTGGGGGCGCGATAAAAAACGCTGAACACATACTCTCCAAGGAGGATAAGTTCCTAGTGATAAATGGAGATATATTGACAAACCTCAACCCTCTAAAGCTATTCGAAAGACTAGAGAATGAGCCGAGACTTGTAGGTGTCATAGCAAGCATACCACTGCCAAGCCCATACGGAGTACTGGAGATCAAGGACGGAAAAGTCGTAGGCTTCGTCGAGAAACCCAGGCTCCAGGACTACTGGATCAACGCAGGAGTATACGCCCTCAGACCAGAAGCGCTGAAATACTTCCCAGAACGCGGCGACCTAGAACGAACAGCGTTCCCAGCAATGGCTAGAGACGGCGTCCTAGGGGCAGTAAAATACACCGAGATATTTTGGAAGAGCATAGACACATACAAGGACCTCGAAGAAGCAACCAAGATAATAATCAAGATGGGCGGTAAAATACAAGGATGATTTTTCAGATTTTCCGGCTATCATCACCGCCCTTCTCGGGCTCAAGAGACCCTCTTATCATCATCAATGATAATACATGGGTAAGTAAACCTAAAAACCCCGCCTATAATCCATAAAAACATGGATACGCGGCGGTCGTCTAGCCTGGACTAGGACGCCGGCCCCCCAAGCCGGAGATCCCGGGTTCAAATCCCGGCCGCCGCACCACTTTTCATCAACAATTGTAGATCTTGTTAGAAAGATATGAAAACATTATCCATTGTTACACAATTTATATTCTATTCAATACATGGTTTCTTAAAAAGAGAACCTTATGAAGCATTGATGTATCACGTAGAATTATGGCGCCGGGGGCGGGATTCGAACCCGCGCGGGCCCCGTGGCCCACTGGCTCTCAAGGCCAGCCCCTTAGGCCGCTCGGGCACCCCGGCGCCTGTTTATATGGATTTGTTCTCTGGGCTTATATTTGCTATTTTCGTCGGAATATTAGTATTGTGTAGCCTTTCCGGGAGATGTTCTTAACTACTTCTATGTCCTTTCTCGTGTTTAGCTTGCTGATATAGTAGTTTGCCCCTCTTGCTAAGACGAATTCTGCGTATCCTCCTTTCTTTAGGTGTTCTATGCTTCCAATAATTATTTCTTCGACAATTTCTTTACCAGCTGATATTGGTGGGTTGCTTATTATCATATCGAATATCATGCCCTTTACGGGCTCGTATACGTTGCCCTGGAGAACCCTGACTCGTTCCTCGACACCATTTAGCCTTACATTATATTTCGCTATTTTAACGGCGACAGGATTTATATCTACCATGTATATCTGCAACTTAGGATAGGCCTTAGCAAGACTTATTCCTATGACTCCGTACCCGCATCCAATATCCAGTACTGTGCCCTCCTCAACGATTATGGCGTGTTCGAGCAACAGTTTTGTGCCTAGATCTACCTTGTTGCCTGAGAATAGGCTAGAATAAGTGACAAATTCTAGTGTAACCCCCTTATAGACGAACGAAATAACCTGTTTCTTCCCCAGCCTATATTTGTTGGGCCTAAAATAATGTGTCATTTATTCTTCCTCCAGACAGGCGGATACACGCCCGTCTTCATGTAGACCCGTTTGGTCTTCACTACTATTCCTTTCTTCATCCTAGCAATTTCTTCTGCGCTTTTGAGAGCTTGACCTAGCGCGACAAGTTCTCCTTTGAGCGTGAGGATCGCCACGAGCTTTCCAGGCTGTACATCCTTGGTCAGTCTCACGATGCCTGGGACAGCGAGGTTGGCGCCATGGGCTATTGCGTCTACAGCCGTATCACGTATCATTATCTTTGGTATATGGACTATCGCTGTTTCCACGGGTAGCACCACTTTACGTAGATATCTCTCATCCCCTTCATTCCTCCAGAGATACAATGCCTCGCTTACCTCCTGCATTCTAACAAGTGTCTCGTCTTCCCGGTAGGGCCCTGTTCTCGTTCTGCGGAGCTCCCTCATATGGGCCCCCACGCCCAGCAATAGGCCTAGATCATGGGCTAGTTTACGCATATATGTGCCAGCCTCACAAAGGACTCTCAACAAGACATATCTCTCATTATGCTCAAGTATTTCGAGCTCATAGATTGTTCTCTTACGTATAGTTCTCTTAACACTCGATCTGAGAGGCGGCTTCTGATATATTGTTCCTTTGAAATTCTCTAGTGCTTCAACAAGCTCCTTATCTCCGACATCGCCGTGAAGCTGAACCACCATTACATATTCTTTGACGGTATGTATTACATTACCTATTACTTTAGTAGCATTAGCTAGGGCCACAGGTAGTACGCCGGTCACCTTGGGGTTTCCCCGCCCCAGCCCCTCAAGGCTAGGGCTCTAGGGTACCCCCGTGACCAGCGCGTTCTAGCCCGAACATTTTCTTAATCCAAGCTACTACCTCATGACTCGTAGGACCTGGTGGTTTATCGAGATTAATCACTCCATTCCTTATATGTTCCTCGATTTTCCTCTCGTACGGGAGGATACCGTAATCGGGCGATGTATCATCTTCTCTAAGCACTATCCATTCGTTCTTGAATCCAGCATGTGTTGTTATCTTGTCTATGAAGATAAGCCCTTTTTCAGCGAGACCCATGCTTGTTCACCATCCCTGTAATGGTGACGATATTTACTATTATACTTGATTTTTCACAGAATTATTACTATTGTCTCAGATAATAACTATGTGATGTATTTGACTGGAAATAACAAAGTATTCTTGTGGCTATACAAGGAGAATTTAAGACAGGTAATGATTTTATACGGGGGAAAGCTTTGGCTTAACAATTTCTTTCATGAAGTCTGTGAGCCCTGTTGCTGCAATGGCCTTTAATACTTCTTCGTCCGATGCTCCACGTCTGATATCGATTACCTTGTCTAGGGGCTCGATATGCTTGATGTTGACTCTTCTTCTTTTGACACCTGTTAGGCTCTTAGGCCCTGTTACTAGGACAAAATTATCATCTATTATATCGACTATTACGCATTTTCTTCCCGCTTCTCTCCCGGCAACCTTTACACATATTCGTCCGATCTCTATTGCAGGCATACATCTCACCACTTAATCCTAACTAGCATTCCCTAATCTTTTCGCTTCCTCTTTAAAATTTTCTCTATAGCTGTCTTTACTATTTCGAATGTATTATCGATCTCGAGGTTCTCCGTATTGATAATTATGTCAAATATGCTTAGATCATCGATATCTATGCCATAGTATTTTCTGAACCTTATTTTTTGCAGATATTCACGCATTACTGTCTCGTGGTATGCTTCCATAAGCGATTTACCATCCCTCAAGGCGATACGCTTAATCCTAGTTGCTAGTGGGGCCGTTATAAGTATCCTCACATCAGCTATATCGGCAATTATCCAAGCAGTTAAATGTCCATCGATTACAATATTTCCTTTCAATGCCTCCAGATATGTCCTCCTATCTATCTCTATGTCTATCGACGGATCATTAGTAGCAATCCTACTTAGCTCCTCTATACTGATTCCACGTTCCTCAGCCATTTTTCTAAAGATCATACCTGCAGAATAATATCGTAGACCAAAATACTCGGCTATCTTCTTTGCCTGAGTGGTCTTGCCGCTACCCGGTGGTCCGCTTACAACGATCACAACCAATTGTCGACACCCTAGTATGGCAGCAACTAGGTTTCTATGATCAATAGGTCAAATAATAAATACTCGTTGGAGACGAGAAAAAGCACTTACCAAGAACAATATCTAAAGGAGCATATTCACTACATGAATGATGTAATGTTATCAGTGAATAGTAGCACGTACTGATTCGCGCAGGAGCCTTGAAAGACACTTAGGACATATGTAGCCTCCGTAAGGCCTTTCCGGCCTCTTCTCGGTCTTAGCTAGTTTCTTCAATACACTGGGGATCTCTCTTGGAACACCATTTAATGGCTTACCACAGATAGCACATCTGGCGGGCCTGGGCTTTCTTGGTTCATAGTGAATTTTTACTCTTCCACCCGGTGTTCTCACTATTACTTTCTTCCTACTCCTTGTCCTGTGGGCTGGTCTGGGCATTATCGTTACACCCGTTCCAACTCTATATCAGAGTGTCTATATCCAAGTATTGGTAACTCTTAAACTTAACGCGTCGTAGGATACACCGCCCTCATAATCAAATAACTTGGAGCAAGATAACCGATCAGCGTGAGGAATAATACGTTAGTAACAAAATGATTTTCGGACAGCATGGATAAGAAGGGAAGGTATATAGGTATTTCCACTATTTGTTCATGCGGAGGAATATAGATATTGAGTATATAAATACTGGCTGTGTAGGTGAACATGAATACGAGTATGTGGAGCATGAACATTAGGAAAATCCTTTTCTTAGCCCTATCTATTAACGGTTTGTATTTCCTTATTTTTCGGAAGTCGGATTTTGTTCTCGGCTTTTCGGGCAGTTTTATCTCAGATAATATGTGTACAGCCCAGGAAAAGTAGCTGGTTCTGCTTATCAACTTCATTGTTAATGCGGCAAGAAGAGAAAAACCTACACCTGTCAGGAGGGCTATTGTTATTAACAATTGTTATTACTCACCTATTAGCCTCTTAAGTAGCGGGTACGCCTCTAGTGTTCTTTCATAAGCTATCATGGTGTAGTACTGCTGCACAATACCTACGGCCAGTAATAGCCCTGTCCCAGTACCATAGGCGCCGAGCAATGAGCCAAGAGCAGCTATTCCCGCTACTATTAGGCTGCTAAGCACAGTCAACGGGAATATATAGCGGCTAAGTATTCTCTCCAGTATCTTCGGGTTACGCCTTATTCCTGGGATCTCCATGCCGCTCTTTATCAATTGCTCTGCCTGCGCCGAGGCGCTCAGTCCCGATATTTCCACCCACATTATTCCGAAGAGAGTTGCCAATCCCATCAGGGTTACCGTGTATACCATGGCTCTGATAGGATCTGATAGTGTCGCATATAAGCTTCCGGGTGGTGATAGATAATATGCTAGTCCTCCTACTAGCCTGCCATTTTCGTACTTAGCAAGAAAGTCTGCTACTTCTGACGGTACTACTCCCTGCAGATACATTCTGGAGAGACTGGCAAACACAAGTACGTCCGAATAGAGTATGCCGACCAACAGTACGGGTATGTTAGTGACATAGAGAAACTTTAATGGTACCTTAGATTTTACCGTACGTAGTCTCGGCGACGTCACTGGTATTTCCACTTTTATGCCCTGAAGATACACCAGCACCAGTATTATGAATACGGTCACTACAAGACCTACAAGATCTCTACCGCCCTGCCTAACAATTATCTGACTAATACTGCCTCCAGACATCAGGACTTGCACAGCATAGGGGATAAAGCCAACTATTTGCCCACTAACAACGATTGGGCTGAGAAGATTCCAAAACACGTACTGCGCAACGCCCGCTAGAATAAAGAGCGAGACACCCGAGCCCAGCCCCCACCCCTTCTGTATCATTTCATCCAATAGTATAACTATATATGTCGCGAAGAATAGCTGTAGACCAACAATAACTCTCTGCAACGCGGTCGCACTACAGTCGGCGATCGGATTGGGGCCCGAAAGAGCCCAGTACCTACAAGCTGACACATACATGGCTGCTTCAAAAGCAGCGAGTATCAGCGCGAACGACTTCTGTGCTGCCGTGAACTTCCTTCTATCTTCTGGATTGGACATGTCGAGGTTAATGAGCTTCGCTCCAACAAGGATCTGCATGATCAGTCCAGCAGTAACTATAGGACCGATACCTAGCTCCATCAACGTTCCTCTACGTGACGCGAATATTATCGATACCAAGAGCAATTGCTGAACATTAGAAGCACCCGTGATCTGTATTCCATATAAAGGAGTATTTGCCATTATAACGTAAACAACCAGGGCTATGGCAGTCCATAACAGCCTCTCATATAGGCCGGGTTTAGCCCTAGGCTTTTCAACTGTAGGTATATAGTACGCCATCTTCGCAAGCGCATCCAATACGCCCATCGAAACCACGCTCGTGTTTCCGGATCATAGGGACATTATTTCTCTTGACCCTAAAAATACATGGTAACCGGGATAAATACATTCCTAAATGTATTGAAAAGAATGCTTGGTAAATAAAACCAAGTTATTGTTCCTTGATGACAACTACTTCGCCGCCTGCTTCCTCTATTTTCTTCTTGGCCTTCTCGGTTATCGATCTAGTGATTATCTTTAACGGTAACGTAACTTTGCCTGATCCAAGGACCTTATTATATCCCATACTCGCAACATCTATCACTATCTTGTTATCTTCCCTGTATGCGAGGTTCTTTGACAATAGAAACTTGGCTAGCTCATCAAGTTCTCCCACATTAATAGCAACTATTTCCGGGACTAGTTCCGGTGGTCTTGTGAAGCCGTGTTTACCGTACCAGTTCCTCGCGTACTTTAGCACCCACATCCATTTATGCTTATGCATCCCAACAGCGCCGAAGCCTCCTCTAGATCCACTTTTCCGGTGCTGGCCTATTCTTCCCCATCCCATTGTACGGGTTCTCCCCCGGAGCTTGCGGCTCTTCTTCCTTTTCCTAACAACCATGAATACCACCTCCTTAGAGCATTCTCTTTATGAGCTCATTTATTGCTTCGCCACGGTACCCTAGCTCGCCGCCATCATTGTAGTGGCGCTTAGTGCTTTTCTTAAATCCTCCTCTTGGTGGGTGAAGCCTAAACACTGGCTTGATGCCATCTAGCTTGTGTAGTTTGACTTTCCCGTCGAGTAGAGCCTTAGCTAGGCCGGATATTCCGCCATAGATGCCTAAGTTCTTGAGCCTTGTTTCTACATACTCGTCGGTCAATGGCTTATTACCTATTGTTCGTCCACGTTTTCTGAGCAGTTCTACTAATGTGTCGTAGTTTATTTCTCCCCATGTAACCCAATCCTTAACCTTCTGCAACATTCCCTCTAGTCCAGGTTGGTCGGCCGGATATATCACCATATGGAATTTCTTATGGAGCCTTAGTAGTTTCAAAGTATACTTAACATCGGGTGGAACGTCGACTCTACCTCTAATCCTTATGATCGCGTAGAGTTTCACCATTTCTCAACACCTTCATTAAGCCTTCAACCAGTCAACGGGTGTTACGAACTTGTAGGTGTTACGTAGCGCCTCAACAACTGCTTTAGCGAAGTTAAGCGTTGTTCTGGTTTCCCCGAGTGTTTCTGTCCACACATCTTTTATGCCAGCCATTCTGAGCACTGCTTTCGCAACATCTCCAGCGACTAGTCCTGTTCCTTTCGGCGCTGGTTTCAGTGTTACGACTACACTTCCACTTTTACCTCTTACCACGAAGGGTACACTGTGTGGTTCTCCACAACGACACTCCCAGCTCCCACATCCTCTTCTCACAGGCGTTATGTTGAGCTTTGCGTTCCTCAACGCTTTTCTAAGCGCTACTAGGTATTGTCTGGCTTTTCCGGCACCTACGCCCACGAATCCGTCACCGTTTCCAATAACGACTACGACTCTGAACCTGCTTACTCTGCCTGCGTCGGTTACTTTCTGCACGATGCCTACATCGATTCTCTCGTATTTAAGATCGGGAAGCAGATAATCCACTATTTCGGGTTCGAGCAGTGGTAGGTTGTTGTCGAAGATATCCTTGAGACTGGTGATCTTACCTTCAACGACCATTTTACCTACTCTTGTCCTTGGTACCCAGGACTCGAGGGCTTCTCTATCTACTGCATTCATGGGCATGTTCAAACACCTCCTAGGCTAACACCATACTCGTTGAGAATCCTGGCCTTTACCTCATCAAAATGCGCGGGGAGCTGTAAGGGGTCAAACCCTCTCACAATATATTGGGAGAAGAACCTGTTGTAAGCCTCAGGATCTGCCTCCTGGAGCTTCTTGGCCCAGGAGGCTATGTGCTCCCCGCGGATACGCTCTTCGGAGGGAGCAATGCCATCGCCCATTGGGACTTCTAGACCTACGTCATTTGCCGCCTTAATGGCCGCGAACACCTTAGCCCCTCTAGTGGGGGCGTGTAGCCCGATATCGGGGACAGCATACTTTATTCCGGCTTTAAGTGCTCTTAGAGCCGCCAGCATCCCGGTTAAATACGCGGCCGGGGTATTTCCAAGTCCTCCTAGCCATCCATACTTTTTGGCAAGTTCGCGTGAGTGGGCTGTAGCGATTGTTACGTCTCCCTCAGGCTTTGCGATCACGACTTGAACTATTATGTGTTTGAGGGTTTTTCTGACTACGAAGCGTGGATGACCTGATAGTATCATTCTGTAGCGTTTATAGTAGTTGGTTTTACCTTCTCTTCTCCTTCTTCTGGGTACTTTGTATCGTGGGCCTCTAGCCATGACTGGTTCACCTTACTTCTTTGAGAATACCTTTTTCTTTCATATAATGTTTGAGCGAAGCAAGGCTATGGAATGTTCCGCCTTTGGCTAGCATGTATAGTCTGCGATAAGTTCTACGATCAATAATACCATGGTCTCTTAGATATCTTAGATACCTCCTGATCTTTCTGATCTTGTGCATCCAAACCTCTTTCTTGTCCAGCCGTGCTGTTTTTACTCCCTTCCTCTTACCATAGCCTCTTCTACGCCCCTTCTTTCTCTGCTCGTGTCTCTTCCTCCATCTACCTCTGCTATTCTTATGTACAGGCCTTACCTGAATAACACGGTCTTTGATCAGCTTTCTTATCTCCTGCCTCGTGATAACGTCGGCTACTTCATCGATGTAGTTTGGATCGATCCATATCCTGGATTCTCCGACCCCCAATACTTCCGCTGCTAATCTCTTCTGTAGACTCAGATCTGTCACTGCTCCTCAACCTCCGACCTGCTGGTCGTTAGGGGTATGGGATTAGCGACTTTAAATCCCTTATTGACAGCATATCTCATTATCTCGATCTTTTTCTTCAAACCAACAGTCCTACCAATATAGACTATATACTTATCCGGATCAAGTTGCTCGAGTTCTTTAACATTGTGTATTACTACAGGTATTTTTCCCGATGGATGCAGCCCTCTGACCAGCCTTGGCGACCTGTAGCCTACCTGTACTAGAGGCGGGTACCCCTTCTTTTTCAACCTCATCTTGTTATCAGTACCTTTAGGCTTACGCCATTTAGGCTCATTCTTGAATTTTGGTTTCTTCCACCATAAATGCCTGTAGAAGTCGGGTTTCTTTGATTTGAGCTTCTTCCTTAACTCTAATAGTTTCTCTACATCATTGGTCATTCTTCGTCACCCCAATCATAAATGTATATCCCATCAGCGAAAACACGCCTGTCCTTATCCTTAACTTTAGTTGCGAGCTCGATATTAGCTGCAGTCTGGCCAACATGTTCGATATCAATACCCTCAACGATCACATCTTCTCCTTTTACGGTAACCTTGACATCATCTCCTACTATCTTTGCTATTCTATCGGATCTCTCGCCCAGAAAGTTCTTTATTCTAACTATTCTGTTGGAATTATCAACTTCAACAGTTATTGGGAAGTGCGAATATATTATTTTAAGCTTGTACTTATATCCTCGAGTAACACCTTTAATCAAGTTCTCGATATGAGAAGCTATTGTTCCTACTAATGCCTTCTTTTTCCTATTTGCAAAGAACGTCTCAACAATAACCTTGCTATCCTTTTTAGATATTTTCACTCCTTTTGCATGTGAGAAGTCTCTTTCAAGCCTACCCTTGGGCCCTTCTACAACTACTCGTAATCCGTCTATTGTGATATTTACATTTTCTGGAATCTCCACTTCCTCGACTACATGGACTTCCTTAACCATACTGGTCACCTCCCCTAGTAGACGAAGGCTAGCAGTACACCACCTGTTTTTTTCTCAATAGCTTCTTTATGGGACATTACACCATAGGGTGTTGATAATATGAGAAGGCCAATGTTATATGCTGGCAGGTATTCGCGGAGCCAGTGGGGCATCTTCTCTAGATCCCTGTATTTAACAGGGAACCTCGGCTTGATCACACCGACCTTGTTGATTCTCCCTAGTAGCTGTACCTTTATCTTGCCCCATCTACCATCATCAATGTACTCGAATTCGCCGATGTATCCTCCTCTCTGCATAACCTTCAATACATTAATTATTAGTTTTGATGCAGGCCAGATCAGTACTTCGGACTTAGCCCTCATTTCGGCGTTCTGGATAGCAGCTAAAGCATTAGCGAGCGTGTCGAGCATGACCATTGTTCTCACCCTCAGCTATACTTCTTAAATCCTAGAGCAGGAGCTATTTCGCGGAAACACTGTCTGCAGAGATATAAGCCGTAGGCCTGTATTACGGCATCTCGGGTACCGCATCTCTGGCACTTCCTTGATCCCTTTCCATACTTGTGGATTTTCGGCGCTCTATACTTGCCCATCCTAATCACCTAATCAGGCTTAAATTATTTCAACACCAAACTCCTTATTAAGATAAAGCATTGCTTCTTCACGAGATACACGGTGCCTTCTAGGTATGTGTTTCTTCCTACATCTCTTTCTTCTAAGGATCCGGTAGCCGGGTCTCTCGAGAGTTATGGCTACGTCCATACCGAAGACTCCTATCTCAGGATCATATTTCACGCCAGGAATGGTTATGTGCTCCGTTATCCCGAAGCTTACATTACCGTGGTCATCGAAGCTGGAAGCCTTGATCTTGTATCCTATGGCTTCGAATGCTTTTCGGAGGAATGCCACTGCTTTCTCGCCCCTAAGGGTGACTTTGGCAGCTATGTTTTCTCCCTTACGTATGCCGAAATCCTTGATTGTCCTCCTTGCCTTGCGAGGCACTGGTTTCTGTCCTGTAATTTCCTCTAGAACCTTCATCGCCTTTCCTAGTCTCTCTGTAGCTGCTCCTACGGATATGTTTACGGTAACCTTGGCTATTCTGGGCCTTATCATAGGATTACTGTTCCATCTCTCTAGGATCTCGTCTATGTTTGGCACGTAGTCTGTTATCGCCATTACCATACACCCTCAGGTAGGCTGATCAATGGTTCTTCTTTACCAATTGGGAATATGTATGACAGACTTGTCTGGAATTTGTTTCCATGCTTGTCTTCAAGCGTAACGATGCTTCTATGTCTCCTGACACCTTTTCTTATCTCAACGACTCTACCCACTCTTCCAACGTTTCTACCACCGCTAATGATCGCTATTACTCCTTCCTCAAGAGGAATGTATCCCATTATCTCCTGCTTGGGTATTCCTAGCTTGAGCGCGCCTAGGGTAGAATAGATGTCTTCGACGGGATTAGTGGGATCACTTACTCTGATCAGAACGTTCCTGCCATCATGTAGGTTTAACTGTATATGTCCGCCCTTAACCGTGGTCTTATTCTCTATTCTGCATAGTTTAAACGTTGCCTCTTCCTTCTCTATCTTGTGTAGACCCAGGACTTTGACCGGTACTGGTATGACCCTGTAGTATTCCTGTGTGTCAACTATCTCGATGACATCCATTATACCTACTGGGAACTTGTAGTTCTTCCTAATCTTACCATCAACCCTGAAGTGTCCTTCAGCAATCAGTTTCCTAGCTTCACGCGCTGTTTTGGCGTATTTGAATATGTCTCTGACAATTATAAGTAATGGTAGTGAGAAATCTATTGGGTGCGGTCCTGGTGAAGGCTTTACGGCCCACTTATACTCCTTCCTTAATATGGGCCAAAATCTAGGTGCTGCTAAAGCCTTTAAATGTCTTTTTCCACCCATTCTAGCCATTACTTCTCACCTTCTTTTTCTTTTGAT
Source organism: Desulfurococcales archaeon (assembly GCA_027022365.1). Lineage (GTDB taxonomy): Archaea > Thermoproteota > Thermoprotei_A > Sulfolobales > Desulfurococcaceae > JAADCY01. The sequence goes on from JALVYU010000026.1 coordinate 337,297, forward strand.
TGTTCGGCTGATGTTTCTTCAACTTCTACTTGCTCTTTTAAAGACTTCTTTCGCTCGATTATCTCTTTTCTCCATTTATCACTTAGATCGAGTTTAATGATCATTACTTTACTGGGATGTATTGGGTAGTAAACTGGTGTTTGATCAGCCTTTTTCATTTGAACCCCTTCAACATATATTCTGATCTTCCTCAGATCAACTCGGACTACTTTGCCTTCATGGCCTTTCCAGTTACCACGCATTATCCTTACCACATCGCCCTTCCTTACCGGGAGCCTCCTTATACCATATTTTTCTCTTAGCTCGTGGCTAAGAGGTGCAGTCATTAGTTTGCGACGAATATGAAGCGGTGCATTGTAAAGTGCTTTCCTCTGCTTACTCGGTTTTGCGGAAGATGTGAGCACCATATTTTTTCACCTCTAGATGATCATAGTCGCAATATTTGCTATCTGAGGCCACCTCTCCGCCGCCTCTCGCGCAATGGGGCCTCTTATCTCGCTGCCCTTAGGAGAGCCTTCAGGCGTCACTATGACTACAGCATTATCCTCGAAGGCTACCCATGTACCGTCAGGTCTTCTGAAGGGTCTTCTCTGGCGCACAATTATAGCCTTAACTACCTGCTTACGCATCTCGGGCACGCCCTTCTTAACAGTGACAACAACTAGGTCTCCAACTCCCGCTGGTGGGATTCTCCTGAGCCTGCCCTTATAGCCCGGTACCCCGATGATCTTTACCTCTTTGGCTCCACTGTTGTCCGCCACCTTAACGTAGGAGCCTACCTGTAGCCCAGTATTGATCCTTCTACGCGACTTGACCGGCCTGCCTTTTCTTCCCTTCGGCATTACTTACCACCTGCCCTCTTAACTACTCCTAGAACAACGAAGGAAACAGTTTTGGCTAGAGGTCTTGTCTCTCCAACGATAACTTCGTCTCCCTCCTTCGCGTTGATGCAGGGAGGATTGTGTGCATGTATCAGTGTGTGTCTTTTCTCGTATCGCTTGTATTTCTTAACATAATGATAGTAATCGTGTCTTACCACAACTGTTTTCTGCATCTTGGCGCTAACAACTACTCCCCTGAATATCATGCCACGAACCTTAATATGTCCATGCCATGGGCATTTCGGGTCATCGCATTCATTCTCGGGAGGCTCTATGCCTGGTATACCGATATTTCTTGCCTTAGTCACTCTTCTTCCCCACCTACTTAATCATATTCTTTAACCTATCTTCCGGTCTAGCTAAAATCTGAGACCCCCTAATTATTACTTTCTCTCCCGTTGGGAGAGTTATTTCGAATACTCCCTTTTGTTTAAGTAAACGTATTATGTGTTTTTTAGATGTTTCTATCAATAGGGTCTTACGTGTTTCATCGATTATTCTTCCACTCAGGCCTACCAGATTAGGATCAGGATAGTCGAGAACAATTATTTTTAGACCGATTAGTTCGTGAAAATATATGTTCTTCCTTGTTATCTTCATTTCTAAAAACTTCTAGTTACCTCTTGATCCCAAGTTCTTCTTCACGCATTATGGTTAGTATACGGGCGATATCCCTCCTAATATTCCTTATACGAGACGTATTGGTTAGTGTACCAACTTTTGATTGAAGTCTCAGCTTTATCAGTTCTAGTCTGAGTTCATTAAGTCTACGTAGTCTTTCTTCAGGACTCATCCTCCTTATCTCGTCAGGCTTCATTCACTTCTTCACCTCCCACACTGCTTTCCTCAGAGCCCTGAGGCTTTAATGTCTCGAGATCTTCTGGCTTTACATTCTTTATCTCAATATAGTCTGGAGGTCTAACATTTGGTTTGACTATAACAACCTCTATACCATATACACCGCGCTTTAGTAATGCCTTGCCTACAGCTCTATCAACCATGTACTCGACGACTTCACCCGCCTTATAGATCCTTCCGGCCTTCAGTTTCTCGTAGCGGGCTCTCTCGCTTCTAAGTTTACCACTGATTATTATCTCGGCGCCTACAGCACCTGCTTCCATTACTCTTCTCAACATTGCAAGAGCTACTCTACGATAAGGTATCTCTTTCTCAAGGGCACGAACTATCCTGAAAGCGACGACACGTGCATTTAGATCTGGATCAGGTACTGATGATACGGTGATATCGGTATTTTCTAGCCCGAATCTTGTCTGGAATACTGTGGTTAGCTTTCGAATAACGCTGCCTCTCCTACCTATTATTCTTCCCGGGTACTCCGCGTATATCACTACCCTGTATCCAGTAGGGGTCTTATACAGTTCTACGCCCGCATAGCCAGCATCCTTGAAGTAATTAGCGAGGAATTCATCCAGCATAACACGCTTCATGCTATAATCTATAAAATATGATTTTACACGTGGTCCTGTCACTTCTTACCAACCTCCTTAACCACGACTTCAACATGAGATGTTCTCTGATATTTAGGGGTGGCACGGCCGAAGGCTCTAGGCATGTATCTCTTAAGCGTTATACCCTTATGCGCCGCAATATGGACGATTACGAGGTTGTCCTTATTCAAGCCCTTGTTCTCCGCGTTTGCCTCAACATTGTCTAGAAGCTTTAAGAGATAACGTGCTGCCTTAACCGGGTATCTACCGATAGGCCACTTCCATTTATCAGCTAGTCCTCTTCTATGTGCTTGTTTACCCTTGTATCTCTTGAGGGGAACAGCTTCCTTTTTCTCAATTACTCGCTTGAGGAACTCCTTAGCCTCGCTTAGCTTCATACCTCTTAGGACAGCGGTTACTTCTCTCATAACCTTTATAGAAACAGGTATGTCGAACTGCACGGCTTTGGCAATGTTCGACTCGTCCCTTACTTTGTAGGAGTAATGCCAAGTAGGCATACCTGTTCACCCCTTACTTGAGCGATACATACATACTGCTCCTCGTGGCCTTCAGACCTGGTTCTCCATGTGCTACTCTCTTCGTTGTTGGGCTGAATTCTCCGAGATAATGCCCTATCATTTCCGGGATAATCCTTACAGGAATGAATTCCTTGCCGTTATATACGGCGATCGTTAAGCCCACCATTTCCGGGAGTATTATCATGTCCCTTACATGCGTCTTAATTATCGCTTTCTTCCCGGTAAGCTTCTTCGCCCGCACCTTCCTTATCTTAGCCAGCAATTTCACCTGCGCCTTAGTTAGTCCTCGTTTAAGACTACGCCTCTGTCTCGCGGGGAATAACTCTATCAGCTCATCCAGCGGCATGTTCAGCAGTTCCTCGAGCGTCTTACCCCTGTATCTGAATTTCTTCCACTCTGGCGGTATCTCTATCTCTATCGCCAAATTATCCACCTCTGGTAAGCATAGACATTGTATCTCGCTATTTATATTGTACTCTTAACCTCTAACATGGATAAGTTTATCCCGTATTTTAAGGTTTAGTTTCTTCCCCAAAAGCTTGGGCAGTTCTTCAGGTGAGCCAACACACACTACCTCGACGCCCCGCGATGATAGCTCAAAAGCTACATCCTCCCGGTGAAACGGGGGAACAAAAACTATGATTCTTCTACCTATTTTGTTGGCTCGTTCGATAACTTCAACAGGATCTTTATAATCGACCGTCTGCTCTAGATCTGTAAACAAAACAATACTGTCACCAGGCTTTGATACCTCTATCGCACGTTCAACAGCGAGCGCAATATTGGTATATCCTCTAAATCCTTCTAGGAAAACATGGTTTAGAAAACGGCTCATCAATGAAATGGGTGAGTAGCGTCCTACCTTGTATATCCTTATTCTATCAGAAAACAATATACAATATCTTAGTAGGGGGAAGACTGTGCCAAGTGATAACAATGCCCAGATTGAATGTTTTAGCATAGATCCGCTTACATCGATTAATGCTGTGAGACGCTGTATTCTTTTCCTATCCTTTCTCGCGATAACGTAGTTGTATCTTATATAATTGTAGAGTGTTTTTCTGACATTGAGTTTACCTGAATAGATTGACTCGATGTACTTCTTAGACTTTGTATCTCCTCTGACGATTTTCATTAATATTTTTCTGCTAAGTATAATCGCTCTCCTTAATACGTCATCGCTTATCTGTCTCTCTGTTCTTATCAAATCAAAAATCCTGTATCCGATATACTCTATAGCATCCGAAGCCCTACTAGACAAGAACTTTATAATATTCCTTTTATCCTGTTTTAATAATGATTCATACAAAGGCATTAATTCGGATGATAGATTATGTGGTTCGATCTTATCTAGAAACATAAATGAATAGTCTATGTAGGCCGGATTACCCGTTATTAGATAATCCATATATGCAGCGAGCGCTTTTCCGAGAAAGGCCTTACTTTTTAACGAGCTATTCCTTATTTTTCCCGGACTACTGATCGATGACAACGTAAATAAATCGAGGCGAGCGAGAACCTCCTCAAGACCCGCATTCCTGTATATTTTTGATGCGATCCTCATACGCTCATGTATGGGTAGTTTTTGAATATCCTTTGCGATCTTATCGGCGTCATCGTCCCTGATCTTCTTCCTTAGATATTCAAGGGTATAGGGACCAAGATAACTATCATGTGCTAATCTTGTTTTCTCAGCGATCTGACCGAGCTTCCTCCAAGAATTTGGCGAGGAAATTATGCCTTCATTAATTCTTTTCCTAAGCTCGGCTCTTATCGTCTTATCTATTCGTACATTATGCCCGTAGTAGAGATCCGTAAATCTCAGTAGTTTTTCTATGCTCATTCGAGAGAGCATATTCTGATCTATTATTTTTGACCAAAGTGCACTAGGAATTTCTTTCAGATACTTGAACAAGTCTTGTAGCTTTATTTCTCTTTTAAACATACCATCGAGTTTCTCGGAATAAATCGACTTATCGACTATTAGTCGTCCGTCCCTAGACCTTACTAGATATCCATGTTTTCTCAACCATATATAATCAAGAATGTCCACTGAAGAACTATTCTTCCTAAAAATCCATGAAACTGTTGTCTTCCTCTTTCTAAAGAGTCTTTTCAGGATAGTCATTTCCCCATCATATACTATCTTTTCTTCCACTCCATGATTTGTAGCTGGGTATTTCGATGATATCTTATTGTCCCCAAAAACCGAATTGTAGAGCTCGTCGAGTAAGTCGTTATATTCCTTTCTTGCACCAGTTAAAGCTTTAAGAGTTGTACATAGTTCTATAAATGCGATCTCTTTATCCACGGAAACAGACTCGGTTGATTTCCTACTGATCAGATATTCATAGCATCTCTGAAGATTTTCCCGGATCCTGTTATCCAGCACGGATAAGTTTAAAGCATTCATTTTATCTGAGTAGCTCTTCGACAACGTTCTCATCCTCAGGATCTTTTAGCAACACTGATCTACCGGCTTCCAGAAGATCATGCTTGTCTGCTTTCATCTTATTCTTAGCCTTGGCGAGCATAGCGGTAATAGTTAGCCACGACACTAAATCAGCTGTTCCAGGTTTATAGACTGCTCTCCGTCGAAGCTCCTTAACTACTCTTATTGCCTTAGATATAAGTTCATCTGTTATGTACCTTGCTAATCCGCCGAGCCTTAGCATTATAATGTTATACTCCTCCTCAGGGGTAGGATATCTAAACTCTATCCTGATGAGGCGCCTCATGAACGCATCACTTAACTCGTTCTGAGCAATGTCTAAGGGGTTGCTCGTCATTATTATTTGGAAGCCGTCACCACGCTGATAATAGGTTTTCCGAAGCTCTGGTACAATTATGCGTCTCTTATCAATAATATCTAGTAATAGGTTTTGGAAGCCTTCATTGCTTCTCCTTATCTCATCTATGAGTACACCGGTGTCAAGTATAAGTGCGGCCAGTAATGGGCGTGGAATAAAGCTTTCCTCGTTGAACCCTTTGGCCATCGCTATTGCTGGGTGAAAATCCCCTATAACTCTATATTCATCATAGCTCTCGCTACATGGGAGGACAAACGCAGATTTTCCAGCCCAGAGCGATAATATTGCTTCTCCGATCTCGGTCTTCCCGGTCCCCGGGGGTCCTTCATAGAGTACCGGCCTATTATTCATGAAAGCAGCAATCGTTAAGTAAACTATATACGGTTTTACGATCAGCTTATACGTTTCTCTTAGGTATTTTATTATTAAATCTGGTGAACGTACTTTCGGTACTTTCTTGATCACTGGGTCATAAATCTCTTTAACCTTAACAATTATTGGATCTTCATCCACTTCTGACCCCAGAGAATTAGAGGCTTTAAGCATCTATTATAGACAACGGATAATCAAATATGTGGTGAAATAATGCTAGTTATAAAGAAATGCTTCACTATTGAGGGTAGCGACACCGTATGGGTTGAGTTGGTGTGCAGCGATAAAGGTTTATCTATAAGGGTTATAGGGCGCGAACCACTATATCGTTCTCGACGCTTATCAAGAACTTTTGACAAATACATTAAAAGACTGGTGGGTTCTAGGGGTACTGCTTTAGAGGAGCGTGTATTGACCGGTAATCCTGTGATTGCTGGGTATAAGCGTTTGGAGGATAAACTGTACATTATTCTTGAGATAAGCTCTACACGGCTATACGTACCGGTGGAGAAAGAGAAACTTGTTAGGCGATGTATTAAAATGTTATACAGCAGACAGAGCTAGTACATTGTGTTAAATTAAATAGTTTGATTATTCAGTAAAATACGTGTCAGCCTTTCCTTCTACCCGTTCTTCTTGCAGCGATATGTCCTACCTTCCTACCTGGAGGCGTCTCTCTCGCAACTGTTGATGGTTTGCCTACGTGCTGGTGGCTACCACCACCGTGCGGATGGCTGACAGCATTCATTGCAACTCCACGTACTTTGGGCCATTTGTGAGCTTTTGCCTTCCACTTGTAATACGAGTTGCCTGCTTTGAGGAGTGGTTTCTCTGTTCTTCCGCCGCCTGCTATTACGCCTATTGTTGCCCTAGCAGTATTTGGTACCTCTATGATCTTGCCGCTGGGTAATTGGACATGTGTTTTGGCTCCAGCTCTTCCAACAATAAGTGCATAAGCACCGGACGATCTGACAAATTTTCCGCCATCACCAGGCCTCTTCTCTATGTTGCATACCTGTGTTCCTTCTGGTATATTTCCTATAGGCAGTATGTTGCCGTTAGCTATCTTTGCATGCGGGCCTATCTCAATGATCTGGCCAACATATAGGCCTTCAACAGCAGGTGTTAGGAACTCTGCGCCGTTCTCTAGAACTATTTTTGCGAGGGGGACCCATCTGCCAGGATCATGTATGAGATCTAGTACTTTACCCTTCATTGTCTTATCGGTTACGAGGGGTGGATATTTAGCAGGTCCCTTCTTTAGGTGCTTAGGGCTCCTGAAGGTCGGTGAACCGCGTCCCATGCGCTGAGGAAGTATACGCTTACCCATACATGTTCACCTCATATTAGGCCTAGCTGTGATGCGACCTCACTTGCCTTATACTCAGGGGTTAGTCTAACGTAAGCTTTTTTCTCGCCACGTGGCGTTATCAGTGTTCGCACCTTCTCTACTTTAACGCCAAATATTAGTTCTACGGCGCGCTTTATGTCGGGCTTGGTTGCTGTCCTATCTACTATGAATGTCAGTGTGTTTTCTTTATCTATGAGTGTTAATGCCTTCTCGCTATGTACGGGCCTGATTATTATCTTGTATAATCTGGCTTCATCACTGGTCATAGCAGTTTCACCTCATATTTAGTGGCTATGTCTTGGAGGGCTGATAAACTGTAAACGGTTAGTCTTCCTGGCTCACCGCCTGGAGCTAGATGGAGTATGCCGAGGTTGTTCGGAGTAGCTATATCCACGCCCGGGAAGTTCCTAACAGCACGTGCTAGTGGTACGTCATAGCTGGTTAGCACAAATAATATGCTTCTAGGCTCCACATATTTTCTTCCTCTCATCTTTCCTCTCCCAGTCCTGATCCTTATCCGCTCATAACTCCTCTCGATGTCCTGCCAAACACCAATTGTTTTCAAGAACACCCTTGCCTCTTTCGCTGTCTTGACGTCTTTCTCAACATCGTCATCAATGATTATTGGTAGCTTATCTCTCGAGAAAACATGTCCACGAGCCCTCACGATCTCGGGCACAGAGGTTGCAGCGATAGCCGAAGCTGTAGCCAAGGCTTTTTCTCTCTTATTTATCCTTTCATGGAGTTTCTCGTCCGGACGAGGCGGGAATGCTGCGTGGCCTCCCCTAGCAAATACTACGAAGGCTGCACGGCCATTGGGAAGTCTTGGGACTCTCGCAATACCTCTACCTACTCCGAAGCTTCTGGCTGTTGTTCTCCTACCAGCCATCGGGTCTCTGCCCTTGGGCTGGAGCATAGCGGTGAATGCGGATAGGTACGCTCTCCTTATAAGGTCTCTTCTTATCGGCAGGCTGAAGATTATGGGTAGATCGATGGTTCTCACTGTTTTTCCGTCTATGCCTATAACTTCTCCCGTCTTAGACTCGAGCTTGTAGGGTACCAGGATCGACCAGGTCATGTTTATACACCTTGTTTGCTCTCGTGGCTAACGTAGATAATCTCCGGGGCTGCTTCAGGCTTCCACTCCGGAGGCCTTATCGGTTCACGGAGCACGAGTAGCCTCTTTCTAACGCCTATGACGCTTCCATGAAGCATGAGGTAGGGTCCGAAGACGAGCCCGTATCCAAGGAATCCTCCTTTAGGCGTGATCTCCCAGCCGTTCTTTCCTATCTTTATTATTCGTTTGTTGTACTCTGTTCTCCTATGGAATCCCATTTGTCCTGCCTGAGGTGTCTCACTCATTGTTCCGAATCCTGGGCTTCTAGAGCCTATTTTTCTGCTCCCTTTTCTATGCTTATGCCATCTGGGTAGTTCCTTGACGCCAAATCTCTTGACAACACCCTGGAATCCCTTACCCTTAGTTACACCTATGACGTCGATGAATTGTCCTTCTCTAAACACATCCCATACAGCAACGTATTTGCCAAGGAGCCCCGCAGCATAATCTAGTTGTTCCTCGACACTTGTTCCACCGCCGATCTTTATTTCGACTATCTCTGGCTTCTTCTTACCGATCCCCGAGAGTACTGGTATGGTGGACGCTATGACGCGGATCTCATCGGGGTCGCTGGCCTTGATCTTGGCTATTTTTTCTTCATGATACTTCACAACGAATTTGTAACCGCCATTCTCGGGTTTAACGAGTCCGGGATTAACTTTTCTAAGTCCGCGAAGATATTTACGGGTCAACTCCTCGGGGGTCATCTCGATGAATGGGTTGTCCTTGTAGATCTCATCTAGAAGCGTTGTTAATGATTCTGTCGGGTCTTTCCAGACCTCGCCTATCGAGAGCAGCCCTGACATTGGGAATCGCTTATATGCTCTTATTCCGAGTACAAGCATTGGCGGTGCATCAAGTATTGTTACTGGTACGAATATCTCTTTGCCAGTAGTGTCTCTATTAGGCCTGTCATCGATGACCAGTATATGGGTCATTCCAGCCTTGTAAGCAGCATATCCTAATAATTTCGGCTTATCTAGAACGATCTCAGGCCAACTCCTGACACGTGGCACTATCTTGCTTGCACGCTTACGTGGTCTTACCCCAAGGCTTCCATGTCTTGGCGCACTGTGTTTTCTATGGCCCATCGTCTTCACCTGCCATGCCGGACTATCTTACAATACTTAGGGTATTATAAAACCTCACTTCCGGATTAATAAATTAATCAGCCCTAGGGTTATTATGAGTGCCTCTTCTGTTCTTATAGTTTTCACGTGTTGTCCCGGTACAGTATTCCATATGTATTTTATTCTGTCTTCTAGTTCCCAGCCTTCATTCTCAGCGATCTCATATAGTCCTCCATACGGAGAACCGAATAAGACAAGCAGTCTACTCTTATTGAACAAGGCTCTCCTTATATCTTCGGCTTTAGGGATAACGCCATACTTACTTGTAGCAATTATACATGTGCTTGTGCCTTGTTTTCTCTCTATAATGTTCTTAAGTGAACGCTCAAAATCTATAGAAGGGCCTAAATAAACATTGGGGTCATATTTATCAATATATTTACCAATAAGCCTATATGTGTCAATTATTCTAACTAATCCCAAGCCCTCACGTATATTCGATTCATTATCTATGATCAGGACTTCTTTCTTTAATCCACAATCAGCTGTAAACTTATCATTTCTCCTACGAATTAAACAAACACGTATCTCGTTAGGCCTAGGTTTCATTGATACATCATATATATTCAGTCTTAGAGGGGGGAGAGCTCCTACAAACTTTAGGTCTTTGTCGAGAGGCATTAGTTTTTTACGGAGGTATGGGGGGATAATTAAGTAGTTATGTATCTTCTTTATTAGAGATTTAATCTTCTTATCTATAGTTCGTGGAATAAAACTATCGTAATATATAATAATTTTCTTAGTCCCGAAGATCGATGCATACCTGATTATTTGATAAATTTTTAATGTACGGAGTAAAAGACCGTGTTCTATAGAAACAACACTTGATGGCAGAGCTATTTCAAAAGAAAACATTATTTCCTCCTTTGTTTGCCCGTCTTCTTCGACTTAGCTAGTTCCCTACTCATCCTTTCAGTGGTCTTTTCCTTGGTCATAAACAGACTTGTACGCTGTCTACCACCCATACCTTTCCACCTCTGCTTTAATGTAGTTCAATGGAGTTTTCTAGGAAGTCTCTTTATAAAATATTTCCTGCTGTGCTCAGATACGACCGCAGTCCCCATCTTTTTCTTCGGTAAAGCCCGCCTCACATCATCGCCTTTCTACGAGGCCATCCCTTTATGTCTTAGTCCCTGAGGAGGCTTAATCTTTACTATGATCGGTTTCCGGGCTTCCGTATTGACGACTAGTGCCTCGCCAACTCCTAGATATGAGAGCCTACGCGTTATCTTCTGTGGTATCCCCAACAGTTTACGTATCTGATCTTGATACTCCTGGTTAGGAGAGCCAAAAACTATGACTGTTTGAATGTTCTCATAGAGTTCCCTAGGTATGTCGCTGGGATTTTGTGTTGCAAGAATTATCGATACTTTTCTACTTCTCCCCTCTTTTATTAGTCGTTTAAGGCTTTCCAGGCGTGAAATTCTCCATGCCTCATCTATCGTGATAACATTACCTATTAGCTCTGTGGTATTGTTTGATTTTATCTTGTCATTGTCAGTGTTTTCCTGGAGTAGTATGTTGGAACACATGCCTAGTATTAGTCCTGCGTAGGTGTTTTGGAACATTGTTCCGTGGCTTGATATGTTAAATAATATGCTTCTATTCCTCAATACTCTATACAACTCGCCATAGTTTGGATTACTGACCAATAGATCAATAACGGGAGAAAGCTTCGATAAATGAGGATCCATCAAAATTTTTTCTGGCTCGGAAACCCCTACATTTTTGCTAATAAGCGTTAATATTTCAGCAATGTTTTTCGTGTTGAGCCCCACTATGTTTTCAAGAACATCTCTAACAATTATTCCCCAATCAATCAGCTTAAGCCATTGTGGCTTCTTTAATATATTTATAGGATATATATTCGGATTCACAATATCAATCATTTTTTCATCAATGTATCGAGCTAGATCACCTTTGAAATCCAAAGCCACTATTTTTAGTTCAAACAATGATATCATATTCTCAATTATTGTTGCGAGAAGAGTTGTTTTTCCTTTCCCCGTGGGACCCAGTACAGCCATGTGCTTAAAAAGGCTCTTTATACTAATACCAACCGGTAGATCGGAATCAATGTCATAGCCTAGCACAATCGTTTCCTCCGAATCCGGCAATACTGGTGCATGCCTTCTGATCGGTGTAAGAGCTTGAAGCCTACTATGTTCTAAAACTATTGAGCGTTTCTTGAAATCAGTAGTTATTCCTAAGTGATATGCTATCAGACTTCTTATTTCAGACGCACTTAGCGGCCGCAACTTTATTTTAAAATAATTGTTAAATACCGAAAAAACAAGTTCTTCCTGTTGTCTGATCCTTGCCATCGCATCAGCAAAATCGAAGGACTCAGCCCTTAGCTTAAACAATAACTGGATCCTAGCAACAGTATTAGAAGTTATTATCATCTTATATAGTTCCTCTAAGACTTTCAGCTGTGATAGTAGCCTTGCTCTGAGATGAGGCTCTTCGAGTATGTCGAGTTTAGCTCTTATGTTCATCATTTCATTACTTATTCTCTTCATTAGCCTAACAAGGTCTTTTTCTCTCTTTAGAACAATTATCTCAATTCCAGGAGGCAGACTTTCAAGCAGAGAAGCATAATTATCCATTAATTTTAATATTTCATACTCATTGAGCTCATTAAAACCATATTCTACATTATCGGCAATCAAAAACCTCTGAACAACTATCTTTCCACCAGCCTTGGTTATTAAATAAGAATTATTGATCTCTACTTCTATGTTATCTCCTATCAAATGCTTGATTAAATTATACACTGTCTTTTTCAACATTATTTTTTAACCTCCGTATTATTAAATACATGAAAAGTACTAGTAAGAATAACATTAGCGATATCCGATTCCGTGATATAACAAGCATAATGAATGACAGTATCAATAATATATGATCGATCCTCATCCTACACACCCTATACTCCCGTCACTATAAGTCTGGCAATTCTGGGCTCAGTTCCTCCAAGAAGTCTTGCAAGAGCGTATGAAGATGATAATAGAACTGCAACATATACCATAGGCCCTATGAATACTGCATATATAAATCGAGTAATAGGCGTAATGAGCATACTAGGCGACGAGATCTTTTCTTTGACTACATGGTTAATAAATGGATACTCAGTTACATCGGGGGGGCCCATATATATCCATTTGCTTGTACTGATACTCAAGCATGTATTCCCATGTAGTTTATATTTCTTGATAACGAATGTTATGTTATGCCATTGGTAACTATATGTTGTGAGCAATGTAGTGTTGATTCCTACAGTTATATTTGCGGAAATACTATTTGGATATACGACATAGAAGATTGAATCCTTATAACTAGTTATATTCATGACAAGACTAGAGCTATTATGATATGATACACTGATGCTTGAACCAGTTGGTAATTTTATAAAGACATACTCCGATACAATAACCACGTCAGGTAAGGATATGTGGACTGAGCAATACGTTTCATTTATCCATGTGTATTGACTCGAATTCATTAGAACTGTGTAGTTGTATGGACCATAAACAACGTTCCAATACACCGTACCATTAGGTATGCCTTTATCGGCACCCACATATATTTCTCCGTTAGGCCCCGCCAAATACCTTGCCAAAAGCTCGCCTCCCTTACTATATATTTTTATTACAGCATATGGGATGGAGCGTCCAACTATGTCCTTAACGATAATCCTAGACGACAACAGGTTCAAACTATATTGTATCTGCTGAGATATTGACGGAGTAATGGTCTCTATAAATACTGGCATAAGGGGGGCGGCTATCGAAAATACTATGACCGTAGAGATTATCATAGCCCCTGCGGATCGCGAAAGACGAAACGGGATCGAGTGAAGAAGTAAACCTATAGCGATAAGAGCAGGAGCATATATTCTAAGGGCAGTTAAAAGAGTTGTTAATGTTATAAAGAATATCAGAAGATATGTTAGTGAGGAAATTAACGGCGAAATAATAGATGACGAGACAAATTTCAGGTTCATACTTACAAGTGCTGAACCTATAAGTCTTAGCGAGGCCATTGTTCCCGCAATAGCCCCTATTTCTTTGGCGCTCCACAGATAGAAAGCGTTCCAATCAGCACCAATAATTCTAGAGATATATCTGATTACATATAATATCGCTGTATATGAGAAGATGAGTATTGCTGAAAAAATACTATCAATCATAAGCTGTGGCGCCCATTTCTTGAGGCCATAGAAAGGTATTGGCAACATGTATATCAAAACACCTAGATAGTATCCTAGTACTGACAAATAATACGCTATAACGATTACATCATTAATGATCATGATCCCACGCCCAAAATACGGACCCCACTAGGAAATTAGAAAAATTAGGCCAATCCATTCATATAGTGGGCGGAGCTGGTAATGGCTGATAGAATGTATTCGCTATATATGCGATCAGCGCGAACACTGTTGTCCCCATCGCTAGCCAGAATGCCGCCCATACTGCATCTTCTATAAACCGTTCCCCGGTTCTCTTAATTCTCATAAATGGAATAGGTAATCCTCTTATAGCCCACCCGATAACCCAAGTCAGGAAAAATATAACCCAAGCAACAATAGTCACGTTCACTATTATTCCCTGAATAAAACTAATAATATTGTTCAATACAACCACCCATAAGAGTCTAAGAATATATTGATAGGTGGGATAACCGAAACTATTAACGAACCTAGGACTGATAACAATGAAGAAATTATGGCCCAAGACGACTAAGATATACTGGGATCCAGACTATAATATCCCGATAATAAAGCCTCTGCCCGGCCAAGAAGATTTATTCTTTATCCTGAGATTAACTGAGCCCGGTGATGCAAGACCAGCTTTTGACCAGGATTTAAAGAAGCTTCGAGCAGCAATAATTTATGAATTCAATGATTTACGGATCTATAATGTCTTGTTCAAAGACATGTTCATCCTTTTCAATAAGGTTCCGCATTGGGATCAGATGTGGGAGGTTGTTTCTTCCGGCAATGTTATGGGTCAATTATATTATGATCCCTTTAGGGATAAGTGGAGGTTTCGTTTAACATTTGCCGGCGCCTACATATTGTATAATCAAGGTATAGTCGATTTCATCAGAATTAATACCCGCATACCTCGCGGAAAAATCATCCGTTCAACTCCCTCTACTACTTCAAAACAAGTAGTGATTGTCAATGATAGGGGAGAGGTTATAGGTATAGGAGAAAATACCGGCGAAGGAGTACAGGTAATTAAGATTTTTAAGAGGAGGAAACACCCTGTGGAAACAAGCGGGAAACCAGCGAATCTCGATACTGTTATAAAACATAATGAATATGCTCTGCAGTACTATGAAGACAGATCCGTCAAGCTACTTAGAAAACTGTATATGCTATATGGGGGCCCTGTAGTGGTTTCTTATTCGGGCGGAAAAGATAGCCTAATAGCGCTATATCTCACATTAAAAGCCCTTGGCGACGCAGAACTACTATTTAATGATACAGGACTAGAACTTCCTGATACGATAAAGAATGTAGAATATGTCTCCCAAAAATACGGCTTGAAGCTAACTGTAGCATCAGCTGGGAATATCTTCTGGAAAGCTGTAAAGGTATTTGGTCCTCCGGGCAAAGACTATCGCTGGTGCTGTAAGATAACCAAGCTAGTTCCACTAGCAAGAACCGCTAGGAAGAAATGGCCCCGGAAAGCACTAAACATAGTAGGTCAGCGTGCATTCGAATCAATTGATCGTGCAAAAAGTCCTATCATATGGAGAAACCGCTGGATACCGCATCTGATTAGTGCCACACCCATTCAGGAATGGAACCAGTTACTGGAGTGGTTATATATAAGGAAAAACAATCTTCCATACAATCCCCTATATGATAAGGGATTCGAGAGGCTGGGATGCTTCTTATGTCCATCAAGCACGTTAGCGGAGTTCAAAGAGGTAGAGAAAACCTATCCTGAACTATGGAATAAATGGATCGAAGAGCTGGAATATTGGAGAGAAAAACTACAACAACCAAAAGAATGGATAACTCTGGGGCTGTGGAGATGGTTATCACCAGCCGTCGCTAAGCAAAGACTTACCAAACATATACCCGGCTATGAAATAGATTGGAAAAAAGAATACGCTCTCAGATTAAAGTTCTCAGAAATAGGGCTAGCCCCTTGTAGGGTAAATAAGAATGATATGGGGATCGAGATAGTCTTCGACAACAATATTCTACGGAAAAACATGGTTCAACAAATTATCTATTCACTGAAGACAATTACGCCTAATGTGACAATGAAGAACAATGATGATCAACCGGTAATAAGTATCAATATGAATGATGTACATGCATTAATTTCGAAAAATACAATAGTTGTGAATAAAAAGCTTGAGAATAGTCTTGAAGAGTTAGCGGACATATTGAAGGCTATCTACAGGATATACGGGTGCACTAAATGTGGAAGCTGTATTCTATGGTGCCCTAGAAATAATATTATGCTTAGAAATCATGGAGCCATATTCGGTGATCAATGTGACAGGTGTAGAATCTGTATAGATGTTTGCCCTGTAGCGGAGGTACTCGTAGAAAGAGTTGTACTCCCATTAATAACAGGTGACCCGGCAATATGGAAGAGATCATCTAGAAGACACGGTGATGAATTAATAAAAGCCTTTAAGGAGTATGGCATAGTCGATGAAGTCTAGGCATATGCGACTATCCAAGCATTATTTCTTTTCTAGAAACTTCTTGATCTTTAGATAATTCTTCTCACTCTCGTATATCAATTTATATATTTCATCTTCACTTGACGCTCTCCTCAAGATCTTAATGGCCTCGGTGACACCCACACCCGGGGAAGCTAGTAGTATAAGAGCTATTCTTCCATAATATGTTAGGAGAAGAGCTCGTTTCTTTAGATCATCAATAATTTTTCTCTCATCCCGTCTGAGACGGCGCCCTTTCTTCCATTTCTCTAAGCTCCTTAGAGTTTTATCGTCCAAGATCTTTAGGGGAGCTAATGTTCTAAGACCGCATCGAGGGCAACTGAATGTTTCATTGTTGTTGACTAGGTCTTTAACTCTGCCGTCTATTGTGTACCCACAATTAATACATATCAGTTTTATTTTTCGCGAAAGAATCCTATCCTTATAGGCGTTATAATCCACTATTCCAACGTTTTCGGCCAATATAGGAACATGTTTTACAACTTTCTTCAACACGCTATCATCAATTGACTGTCTAATTATCTTCGTGACACTTATCTGTCCTTCTTCGATCTTTCTAGCGATAACTATTAATCCTCTAAGGTCGAAATCTTTAGTTAAAACCTCATTTAATGCTTCATCCCCAATTATAGTCTCTCCAAGCCTATCAAGCAAATTCCGCGTGATCTTGTCCGCTGCAGGATCGATTGCACCAAATCTTTGTCCTACCTGATAGATCCTCCAATAATAATAGGATGTTTTTCTAACTATTGATCTTATGTCTTCAGAAACTAAATGATATAGACTGGCTATCAGCTCATATATTAGATCATAAACTCTAGTATCAAGAGGAATATTACGCGATTGAAAAACGATATAGTATGGAGTTGAATAAGCGTTTATTTTGTATATCGGATAGCGAAGCTTTATATGAAATCTAAGTATTTCTTTAAGAAGATTATTTATTCGTGTACCTCCTGTTAAATATACTACAATGAGGCCTTTACTCCGGATATACTCGACTATTACTCTCTTATCACTAAACATTTCATCAAGATCACTAGTAAGTTCTTTCACAGCGTTTTGTACATGTTCAGGGTAACCACGAGTTTTACTAG
Organism: Desulfurococcales archaeon; assembly: GCA_027022365.1. Lineage (GTDB taxonomy): Archaea > Thermoproteota > Thermoprotei_A > Sulfolobales > Desulfurococcaceae > JAADCY01. The sequence goes on from JALVYU010000026.1 coordinate 354,762, forward strand.
TTGCGATCATCCTAATGATCGCACCAACGTATCTTGCCACACCATACTCTACAGGAATATTTTCGCCTTCCCAATGAGGAATAATCGGTGGTGCTTCAGCGTCAAGTCTCTCTACATACAATTTATGCGAGTCCTTATCGTACTCCACAACTTTCCAGAGCTTTCCTCCGAGAACAATGGGATCGCCAGGGTTAATGTTTATTAGAACATATTCTTCATTCAAAACACCTACTTTATTACCAGTTGAAACTTCTACTACAGGTATATCACGTGTTTCAGGAATCATACTTGTTTTGTATATGTATAGTCTGGTTTTTCTCGTGGGATATATACGTGAATCACGTATGTATATAATCCTAGAATATTCCAAGTACTCAATTACCTTCTCGAACTCAGTATAATCTAGGCTGTTGAAAAGTGGATAACCAATTATTAGTTCATATAATTCTGATAATCTGATACCATTAGACTTAATTAGTGATAGAACCGATATGACATAAGCTAGAATATCAAGAGGTTTGTAAGTAATATTTTCTCGCTCAAGAATGTTTTTCTCAGCTCTTTTAATAAGAGTATATGATTCAAGGATCTCTAATGGATTATCGAGCGGAATAATACATCCTTTGCCAACACCGTAGAGCTTATGCCCACTTCTACCAATCCTCTGTACAAGTCTAATTGTCTGTCTTGGTGACATATATTGTATGACATAGTTGACTAAACCTATATCGATCCCCAATTCCATACTTGATGTTGCAACTAAAGCATCTAGATTTCCATAACGAAATTCATCTTCTATTTGGAGCCTGTGTTTCCGTGATAAACTGCCGTGGTGTACGCCGATCCTAATATCTAATCCAAGAATATTTGATATTTTGTCAAGTATATATGATAATTTTTCAGATAATGAACGGGTATTGACAAATATTAAGACGTGACGATATTTCTTTATCAGTCCTAATATAATGGCTATTCTAGCTGATAATTGTTTATCATATGTAATTTTGCTTATTTTTTCACATAACTCATCACACTTTGGTACATACAAATCCATATCAAGTCGTCTTAACCTTTTTTCTCTTATAACCCATGTTTTTACCGGTATCATATTACCCTCGAGCAATTGTCGAGCATCGTTTTCTCTCACAAGTGTTGCCGTTAATCCTATTTTTATAATATCATTGCTTACTACTCCTAGTTTTTGAAGAAAGTAAATTAATGATAAAAGCAAAACTCCCCTTTTACTCTCCATTAGATCCCTTAATTCGTCAATAATTATGTAGCGCAGATTTCTCAAATGCTTTCTAAGAGTTTCATTTAGAACTATATATGTAAATGTCTCGGGTGTCGTAATAAGTACATGGGGTGGCGTTCTTGCTATCTTTTTTCTCATACTATATGGTGTATCCCCATGCCTAAGTTCAACATTTACACCGAAACACTTACCCAGCCTCTTTAATCTTAAAGTAATATCTCTGTTAAGAGCTCGTAGTGGCGTGATGTATATGGCTGATATCGGATTCCTTTTACTAACCATGATATCATAGAAGACAGGTATCATTGCCGCCTCGGTTTTTCCGGAACCTGTTGGGGCAACTATTATGGTTGAGATTTTATTGTTGTATATCGTGTTGAAAGCTTTTTTCTGTAAATACGTTAATTCATTGTATCCGATAGCTTCTAAACACTTGTTGATGTCTCGCATTTCGTTAGTTCCCATTTTCATCATCGATGATTTTATCCCCTTATATATAGACTTTGGAAATATATTATTGGGGAATATCTTGTGACTAGCTACAAATACAAAGTACCCACAAAGATTATTTTGTTTATTTTGTCGAATATTTTGGCTATTCTGTTTTATTCTGAAGCAACTGTATACGTATATAATGTTAAGATTTCTCATATCGTTATTCTCGTAATAGCTATAATATTACAGCTTGTTATGCTTTATTTAAGTAGTAACTCATTTATGATTTCAATATTATATGTTGTTTTTTCATTATATATTGCTACACCATTATCAATTTATTTCATTACCGGATTATTACTACCTTTGCTCATAGCACTGTTTCTAAACAAGGAATTATTTAGGAAGGATAGTCTACTTATCACTATATATAATTTATCTAGAAAAACTTATTCTAAGAGGTCTATAAGTCTGATACTGCATTCATTGGCAAGATATTTTGCATGTCTAACCATTATGTTGACTGTTATGTACTTCTTCTTAGAATTAGTGGCAATACCTTCCACAATTCGTTCTATTTACATCGTATTCCTCCCAATTTCAATTGCAACAGGCTTTATACTAATAACTTTATGGGAGATCGAGCCTTTAATTGCAAGCATGATAGCTGCATTTTCGATATATTCCCTCGGAGTATTTCCTGGCGTGATCATTGGTTATAATGCTGCTTTTACAGAAAAGGAAAAGATCGTGGAAGGCATATATTTTGGAGATGTAGTTGCAACACTGGAATACGGTTATCCATCAAAACAGTATTTTGATACTTTCCCCCACGACAGTAAAATGCGAAAAACATGGTATTGGAGAAAATCTAACGAGAGGCTAATTATAGATATTGCCAATCTTCCCAATCAGCACCTTGTAATAGTTGGCGCGTCTGGGATGGGAAAATCATTTCTAGCTAAGCATATTGTCAGACAAATGATCAAAAAGTATAATTATAAGGCTATTGTTGTCGACTTTCACAATGAATACAACGATCTAATTGATCTTGAAGATATACTGTATATTGATGCTAAAAACGTTTCTATAAACCCGTTTACATTAACTCGACTAAGTCCACGGGAACAAGCGCACTATATTTCACAATTGATTTCATCAATATTTAACCTCGGGAATATACAGCAAATAACATTGGAAAATATAATAATTAAGGCATATGAGCATAAAGGAATATATGAGGATAAACCGGAGACCTGGCACAATAAACCGCCTACCTCTAGAGATATTATTAATACCGCACTCGCGTTATCAGACGAATTCGATACTAAACGAGTTCTACCATATCTTAAAACTTTGGACAGTATATTAACACAAACAACAGAGTTAAATATAGAAAAAATCGTCCAGCACTCAGCGATCATCAACTTATCGGAACTACCAAGCGAGTTTATGCGAATAATTTATGTTTATACATTATTACAAAATATTCTCGACTACCTCTACACTAAAAGAGTTAATAAAAGAATTGTTATAGTTATCGATGAAGCTCATAGGATATTTTCAAGAAAATTCGCCCGGACAATAATATCAAGATATCTAATGGAATCGAGAAAATATGGTATCTCAATCATTATAATTACACAACAACCAACAGATCTAATCTCTCATATATTTCAAAACACTGTGGTAAAGGCTTCATTCCGTATAAACGAACCAAAAAACTTAGAATACATGGCTAAGATTATATGTGAGGTCGAAGACCAAGCAAAAGTCAAGACAATAAAATACGCATTACGTAACGTCGATAAGGGGGAATATGTTATAAAAATAGAAACAATGAATAAGATATACCTTGTTAGGATCAGATAAGAATCAAAGTTAACATTTTTAGTTATCTATCGAAATACTAAAGTAATACCACGAATTCGTCGAAAATATTATCAGGGTGATATCTTATGCTCACTGAAGAATTTGATCAAGACATTACTACCGAGGAATTCTTCAGTATCGAGGCAAAATCGGTTCCAATAGCTTTGCTATCAGAATTTATCAATAAAACAAGATTATGGATAACAGCTCTTTCCGGAAATATCTCAGAGAAAGAATTCCTTGAAATTTATCATAAGCTCGAGGAGAAGAGAAAGAAAATACGTGAACAACGCAAAGAGATTAAAAAGAGTAAGAAATCCAAATCAGTGAAATCAAAAAGCTAACATTACTATCATTATTTATTAGAATATCTGCCTCTCTACTTCTATTTCACTGAACCCTATCTCCTCAAGGCATTTTTTCAATAAGTCAAGGTCGAATCTGCGATCAAATATTATTTCTGCATTCTTACCATTGTTTTTCTCAAGCTTAATTTTATGTACAACAACCCTACCAAGAATAGCATCACGGGAATCCTTAGGTATGAACAAGTATTCCTCGAACTTTTTCCTGGCCATATTATAGAATTCATCGAAGTTAGCAATGATCCTCATGGCCTCAGATAGATCCCTTGTTTCTCCATGATGAGATAGTATACACTCCAGTAACTCCATAGTCTTCTTATCGGATAGTTTAACATGAGGACTTCGGGCTAGATCAATTATAATCTTTATTCGGCCCACGAGACTATCACCAAATATAATTACATACTCCTACACACATATATTTTAGAAGGAGGTGATGAGTACTGTTCAGAGCTGTTTATCCAACAGCAAGTAAGTTCAAGTACATTGCTCAGACACTGGCAAAAATCACGGATGAGATCCCATTTTACGCTACCCCGGACTCGCTAGAAGCGAGAATACTTAGCCCGGATAAGACTACATTAGCTATACTCAAGATACCATCAATAGCGTTTGAAGAGTATGAGTGTGACGAAGAAAGATTTTTTGTAATCGGCGCTGATGAGTTCAATAAGATCATGCGTAGAGGAACAAGAAACGATGCCGCCGTCTTCGAGCTATTAGAGGATAAGAACATATTCAGGATAGTATTCCGAAACAAAAAGACCGGTGTTGAAAGAACATTCGAGATTGAAACCAAGCCTAGAGCACAAGAAAAAGTCCCTGAACCAGAGCTAGAGCTAGGAGTAACTCTTAGAATGCTAACCGATGATTACAAAAACATAATCAGGGACCTAAAGATCGTTGGGGAGGATGCTACATTCACCTACAAAGACGGAAAACTATTGATACACTCCATGACGCAACAGAAAGAATATCGTGGAGAATTCGAACAAGACAATCCATTACTCTATATATCAGCTACTGTTGATTCAGCCCGTGCAAAGTATAGTGTTGGTCTACTCGAATCTACACTAAAACCGACACAGGCATCAAAAACCGTAACAATATCATTCGATACAGACAAGCCTATAAAGATTGTATTCGAGCTACCGGAAGGCGGAAGTATAGTTTATTGGATTGTCCCGAGAATAGAGGCCTAATCACCCTCTTTCAAGCTTGGATAACAAATCCATCAAGACCTTTTGCGCCTCGCTTCTTTTTATCTTCTTCGACTTACTGATCGATAAGTCGAACTTCCATACAGGATTAGGACAAATGTTTCTACGTGGGCACACAAAGCAGCAGTGAGGACACACCATTAGTTCCTCATCCATCGTACATGTTCTCGTTGGCCTATGGAGACCGCAGATACTGCATTGTTCCCAGTAAATAGTCATTTCGTAATCCCCGTGTAATTATAATATGTCGAACACTAATAATTACCTAATGCCGTACCGATGAGGCACAGGATCCGCGGCGGGGCACAACGTCCTAGCCGCCCCGCATGGGTAGACTGTGCTGAGGGATGCAGGCCCTTATCTACACTACGCCTATGTTGTTCATGGTAAGTAATTGTTTAAACCTTAATGCATCATCATACATGTAGATATTATTGAACAACACATATACTTCATTTGTTTGGAAAGTTTTTATTTTCTCTAATAGTTTATAGAGATCTTCATCCGTATACTTATATCGATAATTGGTTTCTCTAGATCCTATACCATGTAGCCTGATATAGACCATATCATCGTACCAAACCGGCTCACGCCTGAATATGTCAACTATATGGATTACCCCGTGTTTCACCAGGATCCTTCTTAATTCATCATCGTGTTTTGCCCATTCCCCACGGGGCTCCCAACCCAGCAACACCTGATCAGCTATGTTTTTTGCAGCATCGAAAAAGCGGTCCACTTGTATAAGCATTTCATGATTAAAGGGCATAGACGGAGGTGTTTGTAATACTATTATTCTGGATTTGAGCACTTTCGCGATCTCAACACATTTTTCCAGCGCATCAAGATTCTCCTTTGTAGGTTTTAAGAAACCATACTTATCAATATCGCCGGGGGGTTTATGCTTCAGTTTCTTCCATGTAGGCGAGCGCTTAGGATGAGTTATCACCTGCCAGGCTTTCATTGTGAACTCGAAATCAGTAGGCGCTTCTTTTCTTATTTTCTCGGCCCAGACAATAGATGGTAGATTGTAGAATGTGTTTTGGAGCTCTACTAGCTTAAAGTCATTATAGTATTTCTTTCTAGCTTTGGGAAAACCACAACATCCAACTTTAACTATCAATTTGCTTTTCAATACTTGTTACTCCCTCTTTAACTCGAGGGCTTTTACACTTTTGATAGGCTCCAACTTCATCAATATTCGCTCTATTTCCTCAGGAGTGCTTATCAATGCTTTTGATAAGTCCACAACCATATAGCATTCACCGATCTCACCGCGACGAATGACCAAGCATCTTGTAGCAATAATATCGATTCCATGGTCGGCGAGCTCCTTGGCAATTTCAGCTAAAACGCCGGGCCTGTCCTCGATCTCAATAGTCATCTCCACAAGCCTAGCCCGCTCTGGAACAGGAGATAACACTATTTCTTTCTTTTCTCGATCCGCTATAAGAAGAATATTCATGCCCTCATGAATATCTAGTGCTTCCCTAATAGTCAATGGAATTGTTATTCTACCTTTAGAATCAACCCTTACCAGTTCTTTTATCTTAACCAATCTCTCCACCTCGACCAGTCACGTAGAATAATTATTTTTGAGAATAATATTGATTATCCCACGAAAATCCCATCTACTTAGATACGCTATAATGGGTATTCTATGTATGACATAACCTGTATGTCAAAGCGTCTCAGAAGCCTGTTCTTCCAAGCATTACCAAGCGCTAACAGAACGACGATCTTGCTTATTTTTGCCCTAGAACGAATAACCATGTCAAGGACTGCGCTCAGAGTTTTACCAGTATATACTACATCAGCGAGTACTAGGACGTTATCTCTTCTACTTAGCAAGTCACGATCAATATATAATGACTCGGTTTCTCTCGGAGTACGGACAACTATTGCGCTATAATATTGGAAGCCCGGATAAGGCCTCCGTTTAACTAATACTATTGGGCAATTCAGCTCTAACCCCAGCATTGTTGCCAGCGGTAACACAGAGAATGATGTCGCAACTATTTTATCGATCTTATTACCTGCAAGCTCTATCATTAAAAGTATTGTCAGTAGACGTATGATGTAGGGGTCTTTGAGCACTCTTGACAAATCTATAATACTGCTTTTTTCGCGCTCAACAAGTTCATGTAGTAATGAGTTTATATCGACCGAAAGTGATAGCGAAGCAAGTATTTTCAGTGCTTGTTCAAAACTTGGTATAATACTTCCTCTAACATATCTACATAGGACCGATTCAGGTATGCCTGTTAGTTCTGACAAAACCCTATATGAGAAGTTAGGCTTCAATAATCTCAGCATTTCATTAGCCATAAGCCTTGCCTTCACTCTATTGTACTTTGGCTTACTGTATATCATTGCTAGTTTTCTACTGATAGTCTCGATTTCATCCTCCGATGGTTTCCTAATAACTAATTTCTTCTTCAGCGTCATATAAAACCACCATTTCATTTTTGACATAAGCGTATCAACAATATAGACTTTTAAACAGATATTATAAGATTACTCGTATATAAAATATAAACTGGGGGATGAGCACGGTCTTAAGTACCGACGTATATGGATGAGGAAAAACCCACGCGGTGACCCTTGTTGCGATCAATTGATACGATCATTGAAGTCCTTAGCTTGTCTGCTAATAAAATCAATGAAATCATCGAGAAAGCCGTTACAAAATCTGAAGAGCTAGGTGAACCCTATACACTCATATGTAGAAAATGTAATAACAGAGAGTTCTGCCTGTTATTGAAAATAACTCCTGTACCCGAAGAGTATTTAATTGATGTATTGGGATGCATAGTATATTTATCGAGAAACGAGAAAATCACTTCTGATATTGAGATAATAATAAGATTCTCAAAAATAATTAGAACATACAATGAAAGAATAGCATTTTATATCCCACCAGAATTATCTGGAAAAGCTGTAAAAATATTATGCAGAGATCATAGTCTCGATGAAAAGATAACTATCAAAGCTTTGCCGTACGAAGAAGGAATAATTTATGACGAGTGATCGCGTCTTGCCCATAATGTTAAGGCCTAATAGATGGCTGGATGATCAGGAGTTCAGGGAGCTCACAAGAATCTCCGACTATATCGGATACGAGAAGCAATCTGGACCAGTATTTAGGCTGAATATTAGAAAAGCTCTTCTCAATGGTTATTCATTTAATGATCTAGTCAATTTATTTGACGAAATCGGAATCAATATATCTCCAGAGGAACTTGACTCCATAAGAAAGGAGTACAGTAAATTTTCGATTTCCATAACATGGAATAGCCTTAGAGGAAAAATAGTGCTTGACATCCCCTGGGAAACATATCGTTTGATCAAAGATAGACTTAGAGATCTAAATCCACGCTTCAGAGCAAAAGACAAAACCTCCATTAAATACGAGATCTTGCCCTGGAGACTAAATGAATTAATTATATTGGCCGGAGCATATTCGATACCCCTAAACGATCGTTCCGGGATATTGAAACCCAAAAAATTACCACAAACAATCAATCTTAAAGATGTTGAATTACGCCCATACCAGTCGGAGGCTCTCAATAAATGGATAGAAAACAAACGCCAAGGAATAATAGTCCTGCCTACAGGATCCGGGAAAACTCTCATAGGCATTGCAGCAATAGCCAAGTCGCAGAGAAGAACGCTCATAATAACTTATACAAAGGAACAAATGTTTCAATGGAAGGAACAAATATTCAAATATACTGATGCAAAGCCCGGACTAGTAGGCCTTTATTACTCCGAGGAGAAAAGAATATCACCTATAACAATAACGACTTATCAGAGCGGCTATCGCAATATCAACATTTTGTCTCCTTATTTTGACCTCCTAATAATCGATGAAGTACATCATCTTCCCGCTGAGAAGTTCAAATATATAGCAATACACTCTCTAGCCCCGTACAGGATGGGGTTATCAGCCACAGCTATTAGGGAGGACGGCAAACACGAGGAATTATTCCCACTACTCGGCGGTATAATCTATCACAGATCAGCAGCAGAACTAGCCTCTCAAGGATATCTAGCACGATATAAGATAGTGACCATAAAGGTTAAGCTATCCCCAAAAGAAAAGAAAGAATACAATGCATATCGTGAAACCTATCGTAGGTTCGCAAAGGGTAGAAAATTCCAAGAAGTATTAAACCTAGCGTTGAAAGGTGTTCCAGACGCCAGAAAAGCGTTGTCATTTCACAAGAAAATGCATGATATAATAGCATTTTCACATTCGAAGCTAAAGAAAGTAGTTGAAATAGTTGATAGGGAAATAAAGAAGAAGAACAAGATCATCATCTTTACACAATATGTCAAACAAGCTGAAGAACTAGGGAAAATGCTGGAAAAATACGGAGCACTAGTATTGACAGGAGAAACACCTACTGATAAAAGAAAGAAAATACTCGAATACTTTCGCAGTTCTCCAAGTGGAATACTAATAGTGACGACTGTAGGAGACGAAGGACTCGATATACCGGACGCCAATATTGGTATTATTGTATCAGGTACAGGATCAAAGAGGCAATTTATACAGAGACTAGGGAGAATACTAAGGCCGGGGAAGAACAAAGAGGCTATTCTATATGAGATTATAGTTTCGGGTACCCATGAGGAATACCAGGCTAAAAGGCGCAAGAAAACAGTGCTTGATGACTTCGATTTATGATTTCCGGTGAACTAATTGAAGCACGGTAAGCAGTACTATAACTAACAGCTCAGCTAAATAATTCTCATGAACATATACATCAACAATAGTAACATCATCTCTTCTAACAATCACCGCAGGTAAAGATTCCTTACCGCTAACATAGACTGCTACGGGAATTATTTCACCATAGTCTTTCATAGCCTCAGTAATAGCTACCACATATTTCTCATCTAGGAAGCCTATTCGCGTCATAAATCCGGATGCGTTTAACTTTTCTAAGCCCGTTATCACGAGAAGTTCGTGATCGCTTTGCCTCATATTTATCCTATAAAACACTATTTTAATCTTGTTAAATGTCTTGCAAGCTTGGATTTCGGTATCTACTCTTCTATACACATTTTCAAATAGCATGATCAGCTTAGATAACTCGTCCACACGTATAAATCCGACTTCTCCCCACGTATCTCTAAGTATGTTAAAACAATAACCAATATTATCACATATTTGTTGTAACCCGTGGTTCTCTATAATTTCAGGCGTTTCACGCAGGATTATCGCAAGAGGAGGAACTATCATCCATATAGGAGTAGTTGTACCAAGTCTATGTGCAACAACATATGTTGGTTCAAGCATTACGCCGAGCTCTTCTACAATGGTCTCCCCCAGAACATCTGTTACCGATTTATAGAATTCCAAAGCGTTATTAAACGTGGGAAATATCAGTGTTGATCCCGCCGGTATTCGCATAAGACTATCCCAGTATTCAGAGCAATTTTATAATACATTTTAATCGTTATCTGTGTTAAGGGTGCTGCTAGTATGAGTGAAGAAGAACACGAGAAGACCAAAGTGATAAAAATATTTGAAGGCCAAGCAAAGATCGGAGAGATTATACAGGGACTACAAAACATTATGTTGCGGCCTGAAGATCTATCAAGCCCCGTTTCGTTCCAGATGGCTATATCACGAATAATGGATGCCCTCATGAAAAGCGTTGAGGAAGGACCCAAAAAGAGATATGTAGCTGAAATAAGATTCACTGATAGTCTTGGAAATCCTGTTGTAATAGCTGTTGACCTAGGCGAGACTTTACCACCATTTTCAAAACGCGAGATTAAAGCTCGCATCTTGATAGAGTTGTTTGAACAGGATTAACACTTTCAGTATTCAAATAGCTATATATGATGAACATTGTAAGGGCTGACATTAAGGATGAGGAGTAACCAGGCTACTGATAAGATTAGTAGACTACTGAAGAAACGTGAGTTGCTGGCGTTTTACATTCTATGTAAGGATGGTGAAAGAGAATACAACATCGGTGAAGCGTTAGACATTATCATGAACGAACTTATTCTTTCTAGAAAAGTGGCTTGGAACGTGCTGAGGAGACTTATAAGGCTAGGGCTTTTAAGAAGAATAAGCAATGCTTATGTGAAATGTATAGGTTTTGAAAGCTATTTTGATGCTTTACTGCGTAGTTATAGGGAAGGACGTGTTCGCCGGATAGGAGCTGTGTAGCGAAAGCGCTAGAAAAACACTATTGTTTTATTTTTTGTTATCTTGACCTCGTTACTCTTTTACCTTAAGCTTTATCTCGATGGTGCTTACTCTGGTCTCGCGGCCGCTGGGGTTGGTCACTGTCTGGCTGCCGATCTTTATCTCTTCGATGTCTACCTTACCGGGTAGGAACCTGTTCCTAACGATCTCTACGGTGTCGACAGCCTTGCTGATCGCTCTTCCTCTAGCCTTAACGACTATCTCTTTTACGCCCTGGTGTATTAGGGTTAGGACTGCGATTACGTAGTTCATTACGGGCTTCTTACCAACTAGTACGGTGTTGCTTGCATGAGGTGTTGCCTCTGCCATGATGCCCACCTATTGACAACGCTTGTTTTAGTCTAGACCCTATGAATCCTAGGGTTTCTATATAAACTTTACTCCTATACTTAGGAATAACATATGAGTGTTATTGTCCCCCTTCCTTTTAATCCAAAGCACTATAACGATATCGTTTCTAGGGATGATTATGCAGAGAAAAACAATTTTAGATCCTATTTACTCCCATGCATGCCCATCTTGTGGAGGAGATGCAGAGGCTAGTTCACTAGAGAAAGTAGGGATTTGTACAAGGTGTTTCGCCGGAAGTAATAAATACACGCTTTCGGCTCTTTCATCACATCATGATCTCTTAGAAGAGATAGAGTATTTTGCTAAGTTTTTCCAAGAGGTCAATAATGGTTTTAAACCATGGGGCGCCCAGCGAGCATGGGCTAAAAGATTACTCAACAAGGAGAATACAGTAATAATAGCCCCTACTGGCATGGGTAAGACAACTTTACTTATAACATACGCTTTATACGCTAGTAAGGAGTACAAGCATAAGATCCTATATCTTGCACCGACAAAAGCATTGGCGAAACAAATATACGAAAAACTGGCAAATAGCGGAATTAATAGCATTAAGATCATATTCTATGATTCATCATTATCTAAAAAGAAAAGAGAAAAAATCCTTGAAGCTGTGAAAAACGGGCAGTACGATATACTTGTTGTAACTAATCATTTCTTATCAAGATACGACGATCTTGTTCGGGAAAGCAATCCCGACATAATTATGATCGACGATGTTGACTCGCTAATGCGTAGTGCAAAAAGCATAGTAAAACTACTCCATCTACTGGGTTATGATGATGAAATTATCGAACTAATTAAGAAAAAACATGCTATATTCTGGAGACTTGTTGTACTAAGATCTTTGAACAAAGAAGAAGAATCTAAGGAACTAATAAAGAAGCTCTTAGAGATCGAGATAAGGATAGATGATAAGTTATCAAAAGTTAAGAGAAAACAAGTTATTATATCATCAGCAACCGGTAGAATGCGTGGCGGCTATGCCTCGATACTTAGAGATCTTTTACGTACCGATATTTCAGGCGTAACAATATACGGTAGAAATGTAACCGATTCTTATTATCTCTTCAAAGACGAGAAAGAGTTAAACAATGCCCTTATCAGTGTAATCAAAAAATTAGGCCGCGGATGCCTAATTCTAATAAGCCCAAGGCATCCGTTTAAAGAAGTTTTCAAAAATGTTGCCGAACACTTAAAGAAGGAGGGCCTTGGTCTAAAGATAGCCGAAGCGACACCATATAACATTAAAAAGTTCATTGAAGGCAAGATCGACATCATAATAGGGAGCTCTAGCTACTACGGTATGAGTGTCAGAGGTATAGACGCGCCTGAACACATTAGATACATCATATTTCTAGGAACACCCGCATTTACAATAGATCTCGAGGGATTTCTTGCAAATATAACATTACTCTCCAGAGCGGCGCTGCTGTTGTCTGAAGAAAAAGGTGATGGGTCCTATAGAACTATAAGTGCAAACCTAAGAAATACTATGTTTAAGCTTAGTCTAGGTGAAAGAAGATTATTATCATATTTGATGAAAGGCAAAATCACAGTTGAAGATATTAGTAATGAAAAACTAGTCAAGCTATACAGCGAGATTAATTCCTACTACAAACAGATTATAAGCGATCTAAAAGAATTGCTTAAAAATAAAAGAGTATTGAACATGGGGTCAATAACTCTCTTTTACGACAAGAAAACAGGAACATATAAAGCAATTATTCCTGATGTTATGACCTATATTCAGGCAAGTGGAAGAACAAGCAGACTATTAAGGGGAAAAATGACTCATGGGCTCTCAATAATATTTGAAAACATAACGTTTTCTAACGTAATAAAATCGCTGGAGAAAAGACTCAATGCATATAATGAGGAATTAGTCTTTAAGGAACTTGATCAAGTTGATCTGGATCTTGAGATAAAAGAAATAATCAATAGTAGGACTCAAAAGAAAGAAGTCAATATGCTTAGTTATAAGAATATATTACTTATAGTAGAGTCGCCGACGAAAGCAAGAACTATTGCGAGGTTCTTCGGTAAACCAACTAGAAGAAAAATAGGCAGTGTTAGTGTATTTGAGATACCATTCATATCAGATAATACTGTCATACATATGAACGTAATAGCAACGCGTGGCCATATATATGATCTAACAACAGAACCAATAGGTGCATACGGGATAATTTTCAATAATAATAAGATAATGCCCAAATACGAAACAATAAAACGCTGTAGGATTTGCGGCCATCAATTCACATACGGGGATAAATGCCCGAGATGCGGTAGCTCAGCTTTTTATGATTCAATCGAAATAGTCAGTGTTTTGAGAAAGCTATCATCAGAAGCGGACGAAATATACATAGCCACAGACCCTGACATAGAGGGAGAAAAAATTGCTTATGACGTGTATTTAACTGTTAGACCCTTTGTAAGTGAGGAAAACATATGGAGAATAGAGCTCCATGAAATAACGTTATCGGAGCTAAAGAAAGCATTCGGTAAAAAGAGGAGAATTAATAAAAAGCTCGTGGAGGCCGAGATATATAGGCGCATACTTGATAGACTCATAGGCTTTAGCTTGAGCCAGAAGCTATGGATTAAGTACGGCAAGAATTGGTTGGGAGCTGGAAGAGTTCAAACACCTGTTCTAGGATGGGTTATTGAACAGTACAATAAATGGAAGCTGAACAAATGTAAGCTGATCATACTTGAACTACCCAACGGTCTTAAAGTAAGGTTTCATCTTGGGAAAGATGATTATAGGAGAATAGTAGATAGGATTAAGAAGGAAGGCGTTGAGCTCAGACTCTTAGAAATTAATGAAAAAACGTTCAATCCACAACCACCGTACACTACCGACATGCTTTTAGAGGATGCGTCTAGATTAGGGATACCATCGAGACTCGCTATGAAGATTGCACAAGAATTGTTCGAATCGGGCTTGATAACCTATCATAGAACCGATTACACATATGTATCCTCGACAGGAATATCAATAGCTAGGCAATATATTAAAAAACACGGATTTGAAGGTTTATTCAGGCCTAGCCACTGGGGCGATAAAGGAGCGCATGAGGCAATACGGCCGACTCATCCTCTCGATGTCGACGAGCTCATAAAAGCTATTTCGGAGGGATTAATTAATCCGTCAATACCCCTAACTGGTCTACACTACAAGCTCTATGGTATGATCTTCAACAGATTCATTGCTAGTCAGATGAAACCCTACAAGGCAAAAGTAGCCAAGATCTCAGTATATGTAGCGGATCTAGAATTGGCCGAACTAGAAGTGATCCTAGAAATAGTGGATCATGGATTCGACGTTATCAGAAAAACCACGACGTATCCATCGATACAAGACATAGTAGGCAAGAAGCTTATGCCCGTAAGTATAAAAGTTGTGGACTCGTCTCTAGAGAAGCTTCATAGCGAGGGCTCGATCATCAAGCTGATGAAGTCAAAGGGGCTTGGAAGACCTAGTACTTATGCGTCAATAATCTCAAGCATAGTCAGACATGGATACGTAATTAGGTCGAAGAGGAGGGGGTATCTTATACCGACGAAAACAGGTATAGAAGTATACGATTACCTCACCAAGAACTATGCAGAACTAGTTTCGGAATCAACTACTAAGAAGATGGAGGAAACAATCGATATGATAGCTTCAGGTAAGGCGAGTGTGGAAACAGCTATATTACTAGTGCTAGACAAGATAACATCATATAAGCTACCAATAACTGTTAGTTCACAACCCAGTAGCGTAGAAGTATAACGTTGAGAACTAAGGTATACCCTAGTATTTTCTTCGGACTCTAATGGCTATATACGATCTTCTTCTGCCTCTAAATCTCTCACTACCTATTTCAACGTTTACTAGCTCGATACTATCACCGAGCTTATCTTTGAGTATTCTGTAAACATCCACAGCTTTGCTAATGAAGTCCCCCCTACCCTTGATTATTATCTCGTCTATACCTTCATTGAAGCTGACAATAGCGTCGAAAATATAGTCATCAATGTGTTTTTTACCTATATCAATTATCTTTGTCTGAGGCGATAACACTTCGTTGCACCACCACATATTCTTCGTACACGCCACTATCCTAATCGAAAATACATGAAAGGGATTATTTAAGGTCTACTATAACACTGAGAGAATCAGCCGGGATTCGCTATTATTTCATCCCGTTAAGGTCTTTGGATAGGGCGTTCATCATCCTATACTCATGTATTTTCCAAATGCTTTAATTAAACGTCCGGATATATCCGCTAGATAAGATGCTATAACTGGTGCATCACCACATGTTACATACAAGGAGCGGGGGATTAGCAATAGGTCTAGCTTATCTATATTATTTCCGTAATCTGGTATAATCCGGATAACGGATCTTTTTCTCTTATTATTGTATAGGCACACAACTAGATCGTTATCCAGCCGCGAAGCCGAGAGAATATTGTTTCCGCTGCGAATTTTCCGTTGAAGCGCTATGGATTCACACACATTATGTTTAACCCTCATATATACTTCAGCACATATTGTTTCAAGCCTATTGGATAGTTCAATCAGGATGCTTTTAGTCACGGAAACAAGATGCTCCAGACCCCTCAATAAAACACATTTACTTGCCCTCAATATGTATGGCTCAATAATATCTGTTCTAAACCCCTGCTTTTCTAATAAATACCTAACATAGGATATTGAATATTGTCTTTTGACCTCGATCCTAATACTAAAGCATAACTGGGCGCCCGACCTCTCTATCGCTACCTGCGGCTCAGACGGGGATAACTTCTTCATTTTATCAGACCTCGTATCCTCTTCATCGCCTTGTTCTGTATGAAATAAAATATACATGGAAAAATATCAGTAACACGGACCTTCTTCATCTAACTAGTATCCGGCAGTGGCTTATCATCATCCAATACAAGCTGATAATTATAGAGCTACTTTATTCTATCGTTCGGCAAGCATTGATATTTATAAGCAGGATACAATTATTGGATAACGTAGCCGAAAATACAAGACACGTGATCAGCTATGATGTCGCAACCATCCCAAAAAACCAGTTTATTGATAGGTCAGATCAGCATACTTATAATCTCACTGGTTACTGCCTTCATGCCTCAGTATTCGATGTACATTTTCCTAGGTTATTTCATTATAATAATGATAGTAATGTTTAGAAGCTCGAGAAAAATGAGCAAAATACCTCCAAAAAACGAGCTTGGCGCACCTCTTTTTAAAGAGAATGGCGCTATCAAGATCGCTATGAATGACGAGCTATTAACACAGGAGCTCAAGAAACAAGCAATGGGGTCTATGAGTTTATTAATGCTTACATTTATGGTATTCATACTGTTTCCGCTCTATAGGCAATACGCGTTTATACCGATACACGACGCTTTATCTTCGGCTATCGGAAACACTATTGTTGTAAACTTTCTTGATTACTATATAATGTACCAGGTTATATTCGGTATTCTAACATTATCGCGGTTTTTAATGCAGAATAAACTGGGGCAGATGAACTTAATGATTCCACAGAAATTCCATTTATACCGTATCGGAATCGTTGCCAATGACAGAATGTTCATACCGCTAACAAGCGATTTATGCTTCATCTTTGATCGTAAGAGACACTTCGTAGAGCTTCACAGCATTAAAAACAAGGGCTTTAGAATAAGACTTTACACAGACGCTATTAGCGAGTTAGTAGAAAAACTGAAAAGCCTAAAGGTGTCCCAATGTGTCGAGGAAGCAAAGATATAAATGTATAATGTGTGGCCGAATATTCCCCGAGGGCCAAGGCATAGTAATTACATATGGAAAAACAATACTGTCGTTCCATAGCAATAGATGCGCCTCGAAATTCTTTAGACTGCTCCTGGAACGTGTACCTCCAGAAGAACTTGAAAAATACATTAAGAGGCTTATCGAGGAACAAGAAGATAGGCTTAGATCGCTTGAGGAGATTAAAAAGAAGAAAATATAATAGGTCTGCTCGCGGTAATGTCATCATCCCTTACGGTCCATGGGGGGCAAGTGTCTTCATCCCTAGGGCCAAGATTATTTGGCTAAAGCATTATCAACTATTGTTTTGATTCCCCTTTGAAAATCTTCTCCTTATTTCATCCACCACTTCTCTACTTAGACCAATTTTTCTCGCCATTTCTAAAGCCTTTTCAAGAGCTTCATCATCACTGATCGCATTGACATTGAATAATATATTTGTCTCCTTCAAACGAACTCTATACCTAGGCTGCCCCAGGAAAACATATCTTTCCAGTATTTCTAGATCCTTCTTGTCAATCAAACCTGACACCCCAAAATCTTAATCGATAAAATCTTCGGTTAAACCCTGCCCTCATCATCAAACATCAGTGATCGAGGGCTTCCACATCTGTTTTCAATATCTTTCCACTTAGATTTTAATATGTGATATCCCTCGTTTAGGGCCATAGGTAGAGTTTTTGTAGAACCTATAATAGCGATGAAATTAGCGTCGCCAACCCATCTGGGTACTACATGGAAGTGAATATGCCCTGGAACACCAGCACCAGCTGCTCTTCCTATATTGACTCCTATATTGAACCCATCAGGGTTAAATGCCTTCTTAAGAACTTCGACAGAGCGTCTAATGAGCGTACACATTTCAAGATATTCTTCCTCTGTTAGATCAGATAGTTCTCCGACATGCCTATATGGTACTATGAGTAGGTGCCCCGTATTATATGGGTAAGCATTCATAACAACATATGATTTCCTCCCCCGATATATGATCAATGACTGGTCATCACTGTATTTAGGTAGTTCGCAGAAGACGCATTTCTTCTCGGAATCTATTTTTCGTATGTACTCGTATCTCCAGGGGTTCCAAAGTAGTTTAAACAATTTATCACCCATTACTCACTTAATTATGCTCTCGATATTGCTTTCCTTTTATTGAGAAATATACGCCAGCTACTTATAGAAGTTATGGAAATATATAACATAATTCATACCTATTTACGGATACAACGTTTTTATACATGGCGAACTTAGTAAACTACTTACTTATAGAAGTGAAAACAAGGGTGAAAACATTTGTGGAAGAGTCACGAAACATGTAAATTATGTAAACAATGACTAATCGAGGTACACTAATTATGGCCGAAACTACTGATCTTCTGAAAGAATCATTTAATATCATGAAGATACTGTCAATTGATTCCTTGCTTTCTGTAGTAATATTTCTCTTTGCATCTATCCTGACATATGTTAATGCAAATTTAATGAAATCATTTATCGACTCGTTAATTGGCCCAAGTAATTTTAACGCGGTTCTTTATAAAGGATTTGGATTATTAGCAGTTGTCTTGATAAGTTATGTTTTAAGTTTTATAGGCGAATACATATTAAGACGGATTGGTGTCAAAGCTTTTATGGTGTTTTCAAATAAAATGCTAAGCACACTATATAGTGCTAAATACATTCATCTAAAAAGCGGGGATATTTTGACGAGATTTATATCAGATCTTTATGAACTTTCAAGCAATCTTGCCGGTGTTATTCCTGCATTACTTATTCAATTATCAAGACTGGGAGTTATGATATATACGTTATATGTTCTCTCTCCAAGGCTTCTCTTATTAGCGATAGGTCTTACTTTTCCAAGCTATATAATCTATAAGATTTCCGTGAAAAGAATAGTTAGGTATTCGAGCCTAGAGAGATCATATTTATCGAAACTTGTTAATACGTTGAAGAATGTTATTGATAATCTTTTGTTCATTAAGAGATTCAATATTTATGAGTACTTTAGAGAGAAATTTTCACGCTCATTAAGCGAATGGTCTAGATATCTTATGAGATACATGCTATATACAATCTTCTTTAATAAGTCCTATTTTTACCTAAATTCGATCATTAGAATAATTGTCTTAATAATTGGCGGATGGTTAGTATTGAATGGGTACTTCACAGTCGGCACACTTATCGCCTTTACATCAGTACTACCCGAGTTCTACGAGCCAATCATAAATCTAGCAAATATGCTTACCGGTTTATCTGGTTTGATACCGTATTTGGACAGGTATTATGAGATACTTAACCTGGACAAGGAAGACCTGTATAAGGGGATCAAACTACAGAAAGTGAATAGAATAGAATTTTCCAGTGTTAGCCTTAGTATTGGGGATAAGAAAATACTCGATAACATATCATTTGTTCTGAGTAAGAGAGAATGGATAGGTATAGTCGGTCCAATAGGTTCGGGAAAAACAAGCTTAGCATTAACACTAATAAGATTATATGAGCCGACTAGTGGAGTCGTCAGAATAAATGGTTTAGATTATAAAGAGTATTCATTGTTCTCCCTTAGAGAAAAAATATTATATATTTCCTCAAAAGAGCCCATCATACATGGCTCCCTGAGGGAGAATATATCGTTAGACAAAGAATATGGTAGCGATAAATTAAGGCGCATAATCAATATTGTTGGAATAGATTTTGCGGATCTAGAAGACATAATAGATCCAGAAAAATTATCTGAAGGACAAAAACAGAAAATAGCACTAGCCAGAGCATTAATTCGTGATCCCGACGTACTAATACTAGATGAAGCTACAAATAGCCTCGATCCACAGAATGAATCCCTTATTTTACAGAATATTAGGAAATACCTAGAAGACTCAATAATTATAATTATCTCTCATAGGTTCTCGTCTCTAAAGAATGTGGATACAATATACGTGCTCCATAACGGGAGATTTATTGCTCGTGGAAAACACGAAGAATTACTGAAAAAATGTCAGCTCTACTCAGAGCTAATGAAAGAGTATTCGATGTTCCATGTAATGAGTTAAATCATAAACATGATTGAGTAGTAAAGAATCAATCCTTTAAAATCTATCTTGGGCGACAAAATTAAAAAGAACATACTGCGTTCCTCAAAAATATCTGTTATAAGATGTGCTTGGCGTCCTCCATGCATGTAATGAAATATGCTTAGGTAAAGCGTTGAAACTATTAATGATTGATATTATGTATGATGTAAAAGATATTAATGAGAGTCTATCTGCTTTATCATCCTGGACTTTAGTCTCAAAAAAACGTAGCTTAGTTAATGGTGTCACATTTATGTGGGTGAATCCGGATGTTTAATGAATACTTGGTTATGGCTAAGATATTTACCGCCTTATTGTTTCTGATCTGGTTCGGTATACTCGATTATAGAACTAGAGATATACCCGACAAGTATATCTGGGTATGGGGCGGCATAAGCATATTTTTCTTTGTAGCGTCCATGATCTTATATAGGAATATCCTTAGTTGGTTTATCATCTATACATTGTTATCTTTAATGATAGGGCCGGGGTTATTCGGTCTTCTTTCATATTTTGAGCTTATGGGCTGGGCCGATTTCTTCGCTGTACTTTGGATTACGCTAATGTTTCCCGTACCAGACATATATTTAGTAAATCTCGTGAATGTGCCATCGTTTTTCCGTTTCCCCCCGATAATACCTATTATATTATATTCAAGCCTATCAATCGCATTGATCGCGCTAATTAGGGGATTATACTCGCTTGTAAGATATAGGAAAATGGTACCTCCAAACGCATCGTTCCGGGATAAGGTAGCTCTACTCTTTACTGGGAGAGTTGTATCAGTGAAAAAATATCTTGAAATGAAGCACTATTACCCATTAACTATACCCAGGGTTGAGGATGGAAAAATAGTCTTCAGTATTCGGCGGAGCTTCGATATTTATGAAGAGTACGAGGATTATCAAAGAGAGCTGAAGGAACTCCTAGACAACGGCCTAATCAAACCTGAGGATAAGATATGGGTTACATATGGTATTCCATTTATCATACCGCTACTACTAGGCTTTGTAATTACAATACTAGTTGGCGACACCCCGCTTCTTTACTTATTAATGATTATTCGATGATTACTAAAACATTATAGTATTGAGTTAGAGCTAATCAACGATATTGTCTTTACTCTTCGGGATCACGTATTCCTTCATCAACAATAACAAACACTGCTTCGCCCTCAGGCAAATGCGGAGCATCAACTATTTTGGCAATTCTTCTATTACCCTTAGCCTTCCTTAGCTGTACTCTTACACCAGGCGTGTGTGCTAGGACGTGGCCTCCTACAGCTTGTGTTGGATCACCATAGAATACATCGGGCCTAGCCATGACCTGATTCGTAACTACCACTGCAATATTATATGCTTCCGCCAGTCTTACCAATTGGTGCAGGTGCTTGTTGAGCTTCTGCTGCCTGACTGCAAGGTTCTCTCTGCCTGGATACTCGGCTCTGAAGTGGCTTGTCACGGAATCAATTATAACCAGCTTTACATTTTCTTTAGGCACTAGAGTGAATAGCTCGTCAACTATCGCCATCTGGTGATCACTATTATATGCTCTCTGATATAGTATGTTCTCCATTACCTCATCCGGATCTAGACCTAGACCCCTAGCCATCGCCTCAATACGCTCCCAACGGAATGTACCTTCCGTGTCAATGTATACTGCTTTACCCTTGAGACCGCCACGCTCTGGTGGAAGCTGTACGTTTACACTAAGCTGATGACATATTTGTGTCTTACCTGTCCCGTATTCTCCAAAGAATTCTGTGATCGTTTTAGTCTCAATACCTCCGCCTAGTAGATCGTCTAAGTTCTTGCTTCCCGTGGTTATCTTCCGGACGCTCAGCCTTTCCATTTTTACTTCCTTGGCTGTCTTAAACCTAATGCCCAAGGCTTTTCTGGCAGCAGCAATTATTTTCTCGGCTGTTGTTACAGGTATTCCTGCTCTAGCACTAATCTCTTCGGCTCGCGACACTGCTATAGCCCATAGAGTGACGTATCCTGCTTCTTCAAGTTTCTTAGCTATTGTTGCGCCTACTCCAGGCAGGTCTTTTATCGTCTTAATCTGTTCACTCATCTTAACACCAACCCAATACTAACATTTTTAAAAAGACCTTTATAAGTCATCATAATACTTTCGCCCTACTATTTACGACACAACGCTAATAAAATCATTCACCTAAATAGACAATACAATAAAATATCTGTCTATACCCCTATCAAAACCAGGTGTAAAATATTGATAACTGTTTCCGTTCAACTAACAAGCATTAATGCTGAACGCCTAGCCGAGGCACTACCACAAAAAATACAATTTAACATCAACCTAGCCCTACCCTCAAACCCTCCATATCATCAAGACTCAAAGTTCATCATACCATTCACGTTCACACTCTCATCAATGCCTCCAGTAGTACAGATCATTCTCAAAGGAAACGCTATCGTCATCAGTGATAATAAGGAAGAACTAGAAAACCTTGAAAAAGATCTTAAAAAGAAGAATGTTCCACCAATGATAGTTCAGGCCGTATTCACTGCAATGATAACGGAATCCATAATTATTAGCCGCTCGCTAGGAACACCTCCACCTATCCCGGGATTACCTCCCATTCCCGGACAACAAGGCAGAGATAGTAAGAAAAGTCAAGATTTTAGCCCAGGAACCGTGATATAATAAGCCCACGTGTATGGGGGTAGAAAGCATTGAAGCTACTGCTAATACACGCCAAAAAATTCAGCTATAGTGTCACGGAAAAAGCCATCAATAACCCCGAGGAGCTTGATGAAAAGAACAGGGCTAGAGATCTCGAGAACACGTTGGTCGTGTTCACTTCGGTCGAGAAAGACGATGACGAGAATGTGGTTAGTAGAGCCGCTGAGGAAATCATTGAGATCGCCAAGAAGATAAAACCATCTTCAATAGTCATATACCCGTATGCTCATCTCTCAGCAGAACTAGCCGATCCATTAACAGCGCAGAAAATACTAGCACAACTATATGAGAAGTTATCGGAGAAGGCAGAAATACAAGTATATAAGGCGCCATTCGGATGGTATAAAGCCTTCACAATAGAATGTTATGGCCACCCATTAAGCGAGCTCTCTAAAACAATAAAGAAGACCAAGGGCGGCGAAATAGTACGTAGAGAGATCAAAAAGGAATTCTATATTGTTGCTCCAGACGGAGAAGTATTTAAACCTGAAGAATTCGATTACTCGGAATACCCCGACCTAAAGATACTGGTCGATAAGGAAGTATTCGGAAAAGTGCTCGAGGGCGGCGAGAACATAGTCAATAAGTACTGTAGGAAGTTCGGATTCGAGTGGGAGCCCATGAGTGACCATGGCCATATGCGATACGGCCCCCACGCGACAACTATTATGGAGGCACTATTCCAGTATTCCTGGCAAGTCGCTAGGAGCCTCGGAATACCGGTGTTTAAAGTCATAGGTACAAACATATTCGATCTCTCCGAGAAACCCGTCCTAGAACACGCGCTATTATTCGGTGATAGACTATACGAGCTCGAAGTAGAGGGCAAAAAATATGTTATGAGATATGCTGCGTGCCACCAGCAATTCGCGATGCTGAGAGACTGGATCATAAGCTATAAGAATCTGCCATTCGGAATGTTCGAGGTCGCGGACAGTTACAGATTAGAACAAAGAGGAGAATTAAACCTATGCTTTAGGCTAAGAAAATTCTATATGCCAGACCTACATATTCTCACTAGAGATCTAGAACAGGCAATAGAGGCCTCAAAAACTGTTCAGAAAAAAATTCTTGAAGAAGTATCTAAAGTAGGGCGCAGATACGTTGCACTATATAATGTAACACGTGATTTCTTCGAGAAATACAGGGAGGTACTAGTAGACTTCATAAAGAGAGACAACTACCCAGCACTCGTCGCAGTCATACCTTCTGGAATATACTATTGGGTCCTAAACGTGGAGTACCACATTATAGATAATCTGAAAAGACCTAGAGAAATAGCGACCTTCCAGATAGATATTGGTAACGGGAAGAGATTCAACATAACATACACTGATGAAAACGGTGAAAAGAAATACCCAGTCATAATACATACCGCGATCCTTGGGGGAATAGAGAGATACATATATATGGTATTGGATACCGCGGCCCAGATACAACTCAACGGAAAAACACCATACATTCCCACATGGCTATCACCGATCCAAGTTAGGATAATACCGATCAAGAAAGAATACCTTGACTATGCGAAATCTATAGCTGAAAAACTACTCGCTAAAGGAATACGTGTCGACATAGACGACAGAGAGGAGAGCCTAGGCAAAAGAATACGTGATGCCGGAAGGGAATGGATACCATATATCGTTGTCATCGGTGAGAGAGAAATAAAGAGCAATACTATCAACGTGAGGTTTAGAAAGACAAATGACCAGAAAATAATGAGCGTCGATGAACTCGTAAAAACGATTGATAAGGAGATAAAAGATTATCCAAGAATACCGCAAACATTACCGGTAATGATCAGCCAAAGACCCATTCCTAGCTATCAAGCTTAATTTTCTCTGAACAATATTTTTCAGCCCCACTATCCGCGAACGGTGTAACGTCTTATGGTGGAGAAGAAATTCCTCGGACGACACATTATGATCAAGGGCGAGTATATCGATGATCTCCTATCCGGCAGGAAAAAAGCAACCATCCGAAAAGGTATCGTTATTCCTAAATACAAAGAAATGATCGTACATGGTGGAGGAAGGCCTGTAGCAAAGATAAGAATTAACAAAGTATATTACAAAAAGCTCAAAGAACTCAATGACAACGATGCCGTAAAAGATGGGTTCAATAACAAGGCTGAGCTTATAAAAGCTCTAGAAACAGTATACCCGGGAATTAAACCCGATGACTGGGTAACAATAATAGAGTTTGACGTCATACAACGACTAGACAACATAAAGTCCGAAGAACCCTATATGGGACTCACCCCGGGGGATCTAGCTAGAATAGCCCTACGATACCTGCAGGACGAACTCACGGAAAAAGATAGGGAAATACTGCTAGATCTAACGAGGACAAACAGTATAAGAGCCGCAGCCTTGAGACTATTCAATTCACTAGAAAAAAGGTATATCGTAAGAAAAACGTTAAAGAAGGTATTACGAAAACTTCTAGAAAGAGGTATAATCAAAAACACAGAAAAGAAAAGCAATAGGCGAACAATATGACCTACTGGATACTAAAATGCCGCTCATGCGGAAAGGAATGGAAGCTCAACGTCAGCTACCCGCTCAAAAAGGAATTCACAAAGCTTTATCACTATTGTCCATTCTGTAAAAAGAACACATTCCACGATATAATAGAGTACGTAGAGTAGGAAGAACCTCGAAATGATGAATCCACGGGAATGACCCAAGCAGGGGATGAGAACACCTGTCTCAGCTGATCTTAAATAATTATTTCAATCAATAAATAGAGGAATTAATACCGTAGATACGAGTAATATAGTATAGTGGTATAAATGCCCAAAGTAGGTATTTGGTCAAAATCACTAGTAAAAAGTACAAACAATAAATAGTAGAGAAATAAAGATCTTGAGAGTGTTAAATAATAATATTACGGTTCTAATTGTGCAAATCTAACTGATTTCCTTACGGAAATACTTTGGTCTTTTGGGATAGACAGATATTTTTGTGCAGTAGAACAATATAGTTATGACAATATAATCCGACGAACGGTGATCTAGTTTGAATACTTTGCAGATACCGCGGAGAGCATTGTTTTTTCTAGTTTTATCATTTATCTTACTATTTATGATCTCGGCGATGAGGATTACTGCGGGAATGTTACTTGATAGCCCTTTATTAAATATTGAGGGGTTTCACGCACTTATAGATACTGTGATCTCGTTCTTTATTGTTTTCACAATATTTATTGTAAGGTCATCCATTTCTCAGAGGTTTCCCTACGGACTATATAAGCTAGAAGACCTAGTAGCCATCCTATTGAGTATGATCATCTTATTTACGCTTTTCACAAGCATTGATGAAATATTTTATAAGCCATCAACACCTAATCTCACTGTACTTCTAGTCCAAGCATCAACAATACCTTTACTAGTTTTGTCTGTCTTATCCAAATACAAATCTGCCTATATCCTGCACTCTCCATCCCTGAAGGCAGATGCCGCACACATGTTCGTTGATGTAATTGAAACATCCTCCGTTACATTTGGGCTACTGTTGTTCATGATCACGCGTTACGGGTTCATCTACACATTATCATTAATTATTGCTCTTATAGGTCTATTACTGGCCGCATACGAGGCAGCGCATGACTCTATCCTAGCAATCCTAGATCTGCCGAAAGATAAGAAGTTTTTAGAAGAATTAAAAAATTATATACGAGAACTGATCAGGGGTAAAGCAGAGCTGATTGATCTGAAGGCAAGATGGGCAGGTCCTATTGTTTTTGTCGAGATGCTCCTACGTTCACACCCCCTAAATACGCTTGAATCCATTGGGCGTTTGACTAGATGTATAGAAGAAAATATTCGTAAGAGATTTGAGGATGTAAAATACATTATTGTAACAGTCAAGCCAACTATTAGGAGTCGTCTAAAAGTTGCGGTACCAGTAGAAGATGCAGGCCCAAACCCATCGTTATCTGACCATTTTGGCAAGGCACACTATTTCCTCATAGTTGAAGTAAATAATGAGCAGATAATCAGCAAACAAATTATTAGCAAGAACACAATACTCGGCCACCCACCAGGGAAAGCAACTAAAGTTAATGTTCCACAGAGTCTCTTGAGAGGAGCCGAAATCGCCGAGAATCTTCATAATATGGGTGTAACCGATGTAATTGTGAAGAATATTGGTGAAATAGCATATTCCCTCTTATTGCGCCATAAGATAGTTGTTTGGAAAGGTCGTGACGGTAATGCCATAGATAATATAAAGTATCTTATTAGAGGCTATCTAGAAGTCCTAGATCAACCAACACATGAGGCTAGCTGGAAGAAGAACTTATAATTTAATCAATCCAGTCGCCCGTCTCGATCTTTGTTGGTATATATGTGTCAGCTAGGAATTTTAGTCCCTTACTAGCCATGGCTTCAATCTCCAGCTTGGCCAGTTTTGAGAAGAATATACTGATTTCTTTGATCCACTCGGGCGTTCTAAACCATGGATAGCCTGATACTCCGAGTTTCTTCTGACGGATATACTTCTTGATCTCTGGATTGCTTATGAGTTTATCTGCTACATCGTAGCCTACCAACTCAACTGCTCTCTCAACGTCTTTTTTCTTGGCCTTGATGATATAGTTTCTTCTTTCCTTTTCTGAGAGATACGCTTTCTTCCTAGGCTTTGATATAGCATCCTTGATTTCTTTTCCAAAAATCGATGTAAGTTTGTTTATGTTCTTGGCGGCTTCTTCTTCGCCGAAGATATCAGTCATTGATACACCTATAAATTTCGCATCGGGAGTAGCTAGTCTCTCGCTCTCATATGATAATGTTATCGAGCCTATTTTGAACACACTATATATATACCATCCATAAGGATCCGCGTCTGTAAGTATGTATATTGGTAGTTTCAATTCCTCGCTTAGCCTTCTAACAAATCTACGTGTTGCTCTGTCAGGCTGACCAGCACTCGTTATAAGTATCGCCTTATACTTTTTCCAAAAACCATATCTGTGCAACTGTTGGAATACGGCATCCTTCTCGACGACGAGAACAAATTCGGCGTCAATATCCTTGAATTCTATTAGGTCCGGTGTAGGCTCTATAGCATAGGCGCCATGCCCCATCTTGCTTAGATCAATAACATCATCGCCGCTCTTAATGATTAAATTACCTACAACCTTTCCTTTTTCCTTGCTCAAGATCAGCATCTCCTCTCTTAGTACGCCAAGAAATACCTCGATATCCCTTATCACAGCATCTGATTCTCTCTGTTCATCCCAAGTGTTCTCATGATGCATTTTACCCGATATGTCGCGATAGCTTATCGTGTGTTTTCCTCTGTAATAGAGATCACGTATGGTCGGGTATTCGTCGTTAACAAGAGCCTCATAAATTATTGACGCCATTAACAGTGTCTGCATGAATTTCCTTGCTTCATTGACGTCGAGGAGACTACGTCTTTTCATCTCTGGGCCTAGAAGGAGAAGCTTCTTCTTCATATCATATATTGTGTTACTTAGAACCCTCTTAGGCATTATCAATACAGGTTTTTTACCCTCAAGTATTCTTTTAGCTATTGATGCAAACTTTTTCCTTAATATCTCAAGGCTCCTCTGTCTCGCGTACTTGTCAACCGATGATATTGCCATCTCAGCTCACCCGTTATACACCTATTTCAACACTCCTAACAACCTTGTACACTTCATCTTTAGGAAGACCTGTTCGAAGTGATACTATTTCAACTAATTTTTCTTCAAGAAGCTTTGCTTTCCCACCCTGTCCGTCACCAAGGATTATGGTGAGAGCCCTCACTATTTCTGGAACATATTTTGCTAGGCTTACAACTCTCTTTTTCTTCTCCTCCTCCTTAATCTTCTTGGACAAGTATACCCTTAGTCTTCGTGCAACTTCTTGTATTGCAAGCTTTATCTCGTTCCTGATCTCCTTGACATCCGCAATACTTTCTTTGCCGACACCCTTGAATGGGACTTTTGTGCTGCATATATGAACCAGAACGATTATGGGGGCAGGTAATTTAACGAGGTATTGATCCCATGATATGTCTTCCTTAACGACCGCTGTGCTTACATCACTTCCCTCATCGTAGAGCAACGGTATTTTGTTAGCGTATCTAAGGAGAGTTGGATACTTATCATTACTCAGAGGGACCTTGCCGCCAAAAGCTATTCCTACCTCAACTATGAATGGGTGGCCCTGGTAAGCAGACGGCTTCCTCGTAACCGCTTCGACAAATTCAGGTTCATAGATTCTCTTGAGCCCCGCTTTTATGACTTCTTCGCCTAGCGGGGACAATGCCTCTGATGTAGGAGCTCTAAATCTCTTATAGTTTTTCATAGCATTTACTAGTTCAAGTAGTTGTCTGTCATTGAGGGATTTAGGGCTTAGATCAGGGCTTATACCAGCTATTTCGAGAAGTGATAATGCTGTGACACTGCCTATTCCTTGAAAGCTCTTCATGAGCATTTCCTTGACTGTGGAGAACGAACCACTATCCCTTATTCTCTTCATGAGCTCGAGATCAACGCCATATGGATGGGGTTTAACCTCTTTCGGCGGTCGAGGAAGCTTATCAATTACGCGCTCATAATAGTATATCTCACCATCAGGGGTCATGAAAACAATATTTGCATAGGGCGTTACAACGGCTGTTCGCAGTATGTAGTCTTTTATTCTCTGTTTGGCTCTGCTCCAATCACCTTCAAGCGTCATCGAAACTATTGTGCCGTGCCAATCCCTGTTTTTACGCCAACTACCGCGCTCAATGATTATAGGCTCGTTCTTATTGATATCTATCCTTAGCTTGAAGTAATAGATTCTCCTAAGATTAGGCTGACTAGTTATTACCTCGACAGGCCTACCCGTCGTCATCTGCCCATAAAGAATGGCTACCTTCGCACCTAAACCAAACATCCCACGTGTTTGTCTCAGAATGTATTTTGAGCTGAAAAGTACTCTACCAAATGCCTCGGGTACTACGTGTGGGGGAAGCCCTATACCGTTATCCTCAACCGTTACTCTATAGAATTCCCTATTCTCATCAGCTTTTTCGATAATGATCTTAATATTAGGTAGTATTCCATGGGAATCCGTTGCATCAAGAGCATTTTCCACAAACTCCCTTACAGCCTGATATAGTGCCCTAGCAGGATTAGAGAAGCCTGCTATCTCTCTATACTTGTAGAAGAACTCTGCAGGGCTGATAGCCCTGTAGCGTTCTGCCGGCGCGACAGCACTCATTACCCCCAACCCCTTTTACCCTAAAAAATATCCCCTTATAATTACTTTTAAGATACTGGTTCTATCAACAAATAGTTTCGATTGCCCCAGGCTCTTCCATCAGTATTTAACCATATAGCCCATTTTCTTACCATAAACACTTCTCTTCTATAACGGTGGGAACATGAAGGCTATATCCCCGCTCGTCGCAACAGCCATACTTCTCATAATAACGATAGCCGGCGGGGTACTCCTATACAACTACATGATGAACACCCTATCAGCACCCCAAGAGTACGCCAATATCGCTGTAACCTCGGCCAAGATATACCAAGTCAACACCACGACCGCGGTGCTAAACATACAAGTAGTCAACATGGGGACACGCACGGCAACAATAAATAGTATAACAATAATCCCGGGGAACTACACATTCAGCCTCAGCAATACATTAGTAAAACCCGGTACATCGAAGAACATAAACATAGTCATCGATAACGCAACGGTTGTATCATCGCTTCTTACAGGCAACCACCTCGTCATAGTGAATTATAATAATGGAGTACAGACTAAGCCGGTCCAGATCGAAGAGGCGAGTACAACTTAATAAGCAAGATTAATACGGGGTGTCTTAATCCAGTGAGATTTTTTAAATCAATAAACTCAATAAGACTCAATAGGATCTTTAAATCCTCGTTCTCCTCATTCGACATAGACAACGCTGTAGAGCTTATCAAACTAGTAGTGGAAGACACTAGACTAGCAGAAAAACACAGCCTTAACACAATAGAAGAATACACAATTGACGATATAATTACAGTTCGCATAATAAAGAATAGGAACAAACTGGAATACGTGATAACCGAGCCCGCCCTAGAAGAAGATGTTATAGAAGCTATAGCTAGACTCTACTTAGAAAACCCACGTTGTAAAGATATAGCTTGTATTGAAGACACTATAAGAAGTCTTTCGGATCAATACATCGAGCGGATCTATACGGAAAAACCCCTCGAAGTTATCTATAATTATTTCAAACTATCAAGCGGTTATGGCCCGCTATACCCGCTAACCCGTGACCCCCACATAGAGGAGATAGCGGCGAGTAGCGAAGACAGATACGTAAGCATAATTCATAGGAAGTACAGCTGGTACGGCTGGATGTCCACAAACATAACAATAACGCAAAAACTCATGGATAGACTCGTTCTAAGCCTAGCAAGGATCATCGGACGTCACCTAAGCATAGCACAACCAATAGCCGAGGGATTAACGCCCGAAGGCCTTAGACTAGCACTCACATTTGGCCACGAAGTCTCACGTAAAGGCAGTAGCTTCGTCATTAGGAAAAAACCATCACAACCAATAACTATAACCAAGCTAATCGATCAAGAAGTCATATTAGCTGAGCTAGCAGCATATGCTTGGCTTGTACTGGAGCTCAAGGGTTCAATACTAATAGTAGGCGGTATGAGCACTGGTAAAACCACGTTACTCCAAGCATTACTAACACTCATTCCACCAACAAGGAGAGTTGTGACAATAGAGGATACTCCAGAAATAACCGGGACAACGGGTCTATGGGATCCACTCGTTGAAAGAGTAAGCACCATCGGAGACAAACTCAGTATCAACATGTATGATCTACTAAAATTCAGCCTTAGACGGAGGGCAGACTACATAGTTGTAGGAGAAGTACGAGGGAGAGAGGCAAGACTCTTAGTGCAGGCATCACGTTTAGGGCACGGCGTTCTCGCGACAATGCACGCAGACACGGCACAGTCAGTTATAGAAAGACTGACCGCACCACCCATATCTATACCAAAGAATCTACTGAGAAGTATTTGGTCCATATTCGTTATGGATGCAACCAACGGCCGTAGACATGTTAGAGAGATCTTTGAAATAGATCATAGGACCAGAGCACATAGAATCGCGGGGTTAAATGAAGATATCGAGCCATGTGTGAAGACAATAGCGGAAAACACTATACGGTTAAAAGAAATTCTGGATGAAGATACTATAATATCAGAGCTCGCGTCGAGGACAGCTTTCCTACAAATGCTTGTTAACAAAGGGGTTTTCGACATCTATTCCTTAGGCGAAAAACTCATTGAATACTATAGCTTGGAGGAGGAAGAATATGAAGGCCCGGGCATTTTTGAGGAAAATAATTAATCCAAAAGTACTCGTATCGATTATCATATTTTCACTTTTATTAGATATCCTAGCACTTACAACCCACTGCTACTACTTATTGCTCAGCGTATCAATACCTATAACTCCGCCTCTCATTATTATAGCCAAAAGACTATCATTCAAGAAAAAGCTTGAAGAAGAATTCCCCGATTTCCTTGCCCTAAACCTTACGATGGAAGCAAACGGGTTAAGACTAGATAATGTATTCGATGAAGCTCTGAAGCATAAATTGAAATTACCACCCGCTTACGAGATCATAGCAAGAATATACAGTCTTATCAAGACGTTAAATCCAGACCCATATACAGGGCTTAGATATCTAGCCAAACTAGTGCCTAGTGAGAGAATATCTAGGTTCTTCAGAGGCTACACAGAGATACTCGTGACTACGAATGATACTCTAACATATGTTGAATCGAAACTTGATGAAGAACTGGCTAGTCTGGAGCAACGAATAAGCCATAGTCTATCAGGCCTCGACACGCTCTATGAGGGATTATTAATTATCTTAATGTCGATAATAACGTTCATGCTTATACCCGTAGCTTATGTCCCAAAAGAACTTATAGCATTCATTGTTTCAATTACAGGTATCTCGGCATATATGCTCTCTTCTTCACTTACATCTCGGACTTACAGATACGAGACTCAAGTGTCCCAATTAATCTCACTAATACTATTAACAATAACACCATTCATAATGCTCAATATAGGGCTTAGGGGGATGATCATATATACGTTCCTTATAATTTTCTTAACACTTATATTCAGGAAGATCGAAAAATCATCGGAAGATATAGAGAACAATGTTATTAGTCTCCTTGACGACCTTTACAGCGAGGCTAAACAAGGCATACCCATTGACCACGCCTTAATGAAGAAAGAGAACCTGATACATCCACTCAAGAAAATTCGGGATCTCCTAAGACTGGGCATCCCTATACCATCTATACTTGAGAAGCTAAGAATGCCGCCTTTCTCAAAGAAATTATTGGGTCTAGCTTTTTCCCCTCTAGAGTATAGTAGGTATCATGAAAAACATTTAGGATATACTTTAAAGATCATGGATTATATTGTGAGGCTCCGACGCATACTTTCTGAAAGGGGAAAGATGTATTTCTTCTATGCATTAACGCTACCCATCATAACTATTGTGATGATCAAAGGTATGACCACTATACAATCTAGTCTAAACAGTATGTTTGATCCCGAGCTAGCAGTGGGGCTTACATACTCGATATCATTAATAGCAGGGATAATCGCTTCAAAAATATCTAGTGGTAAGAGCCTGTATAGCGTTCTAACCCCTTTATTATTAGTAGTAACACTAGCCTCATTTTATCTAGCAAACATGATCATCCCTAACAACAGCGCTATAACGCCACATCCTTTACATCAGCCTTTGACAACACCTATAGGCCTCATCTTCACTACCAGCCTAGCAATACCAACACGATGAGCAACCATGGCTACCCGGTCAACATCCTTATAGGCCCCAGGAGCTTCCTCGCTTATAACTCTCCTAGTAGCAGCTCTCAGTATTACACCCTTCCTAGCGAGCTCATCCACTACTCTTTCCGGCCTGTATGTTCTTATGGCTGCACCTCTGCTCATCCACCTGCCAGCACCATGTGGCGCGCTATGCCATGTCCTGGCACCCTTTGCTGTGCCGACGAGAATATAGCTAGCGGTACCCATTGAACCAGGTATTAGAACTGGTTGTCCAATACTCCTATATTTATCAGGTATTTCTGGGTGTCCCGGCGGGAATGCTCTTGTAGCGCCCTTCCTATGGACTACGACGTGGTATTCTTTACCTTCCACAACGTGTTTCTCGATCTTAGCGATGTTGTGAGCTACATCATAAATTAGCTTTAGACCAAGATCCTCGGGATCCTTATGGAATACTGCCTTGAAGCTCTCGCGAACCCAGTGCATGATCAGCTGCCGGTTGGTCCAAGCAAAGTTCGCTGCCGCTGCCATGGCTTTGAAGTAGTCCTGCGCCTCTGGGGACTTGAACGGTAGACTTGCAAGCTCCCTATCGGGGGGCCTGATACCGTATTTCCGCATAGCACGCTCCATTATGAGTAGATAATCGCTCGCAACCTGATGGCCTAGGCCACGGCTACCAGTATGTATCATTACTGTTACTTGTCCTTCATGCGTGATCCCCATGACCTTCGCCGTCTCCGGATCATATATTTTGTCTACAACCTGTACCTCGAGGAAATGATTACCTGCACCAAGCGTTCCGAGCTGGTTGTGCCCCCTCTGTTTAGCCCTACGGCTAACCTTTGATGCATCCGCAGCTCTCCATGAACCGTGTTCCTCTATGAATTCCATGTCTTCCTCCCATCCAAAGCCGTGCTCCACAGCCCATTCGACACCCCGGTTAAGCACTTCATCCAGCTCGGAGAAGCTCAGCCTTATCTTACCAGTGCTACCGACACCGCTTGGCACGTTTCGGAACAGTGTGTCAACCAGCTCCTTCAATCTCGGCCTTACATCTTTTTCATCAAGATCTGTCTTGAGAACCCTTACGCCACAGTTTATGTCGTAACCTACACCTCCAGGGCTGATAACACCCGTGTCTACGTCGAAGCCTGCAACCCCACCTATCGGGAACCCATAGCCCTGGTGGCCGTCCGGCATTACGTACATGGATATTTGTATCCCTGGCAGACACGCCACGTTCGCAGCCTGTACAAGCGTTAGATCACTACGCATTTTCTCAAGGAGATACTCATCCGCAAATATGATGGCTGGAACCCTCATACAGTGCTTAGTACCCTTCGGTATCATGTACTCATATTCGCCAATCTTTTCTAACCTCATATGATGACTCATCAGATCTCACCCGACCATTTATTAATTATCTATTGATCCAAAACAGCCAATAATTGTCCTAGAATATCTATTAGTGGACAGGCTAATATAGGTATAAAGTACTCTGTTAATATTTGATTATATCCTTGCTAGTTTCTCCACGATCTCCCTGACTACTTCATCACTAGCTACACGTGTCTGATGCCCGGTTCTAAGATCCTTTACTGTTACTACTTTTTCCTCAAACTCTTTCTTACCGATGATCAATGCTAGATCATAGCCGGCTTTAGACGCTGTGCTCAATGCTTTCTTGATCTTGCTATGATGGTATAATGTTGATTCAGCCCCTATGTCTTCAACGATCCTCTTAATCTTGAACGCATAGCCTACTAGATTGTGATCCAAGACTATTATCAACACTCTAGGACGATATGGTGGTTTAACTCCTTTAATCGACAATGCTATCCTGTCAAGACCCAGTGCCAGGCCCGTAGAATATTCAAATGGCCCGCCGTACACAGTTGTTAATCCATCATATCTTCCACCGCCGCCTATACTGAGCTCTAAACCTCCTATAGCCTTGTACTCGAATATGAGGCCAGAATAATATGCGAGGCCCCTGACGAGGTTGGGATTATATACTGCCTTGTATCCCATATCGCCGAGTATTTCGATGAACCTGGTTGTTCTATCCAGTTCTTCTTCTAGTTTTTCAAGATAATTACTCAGTACATCATTGTACTCATCAATATACTGCCTTACATCATCGAGGCTAAGCTCTATCAGTTTCTTCATGGCATCCGCTGCGTCGCTATTAACGTTTCTTAGCTCCTCTATGGCCTTGTCATTCATTCTTTTATCGATTAGATGGAGCACGTGGTCCTGTGTCTCCACAGGGATCCCGAATCCTGACATGATGGATCTGTGTAACGATACGTTGCTTACCTCGTAGAAGTGCTCGAGCCCAATCTTGTCTAGAAACGATGAAGCCGTTAGCGCTGCCTCTAGATCACCCTCAACACCCCTAACACCTATAACTTCGAGGCCTGCCTGCCAGAACTCCCTGTATCGGCCATGCTGTGGTTCCTCATACCTGAAGCACTGGGCGACATAGTATAGCTTTACGGGTTTGGGAAGGCCTCTAAGGAGGCGAAGATATATCCGTACAATACTTGCTGTTATCTCCGGCCTCAGTGATAATAACCTGCCGGCCTTGTCTTCGAAGACGTACATAGAACGCTTTATTTCTTCACCGCTCTTCTTTTCAAACAATTTGAAATACTCGAGCGTAGGCGGTATAACTGGTTTGAACCCGTTTATCCTAGCATAGTTTTTGAACTCGTTGAAAAGATATTCTAGGATCTCGGCGTCCTCGCCAACTAGGTCCCGCATGCCACGAGGCGGTAGGAGAGAGAAATCCCCCACCATAATAGTCACCATTCCCGCCGGTCTCAACGCTATAGGGTATGTATTTAGACAATGTCTTATCAGCCAGCCATATAACTGTTATCTTAACATTATTTCTTGGGATCCATGCGTCCGACCTCATAGTATGTTATATCGCCCTGTAGGCTAACTACCGCTATGACGAGAGACAACGCGTTATCCACCGCCTTCTCGATACTGGAAACTATTCCGTCAAGCGTGATCCTATGTCCTTCCTCAAGCACCTTGATCATCCTGAGCGCACCATGCTTATCCTTGATCACAAACTCACCATCCTGTATGACCCTTATTCTCCGCCCCCGATCCCTTAGATCCTTGTAGACAAGGAGGCTTGGCCAAAAGAATTCTCGCAGACAATTATAGGCTTTCTCCATGAATTCCTCGAGACCCGATATCTCTTCATCACATATGACTATTTTTGCGCGCTCACTGATCAGTAGGTATGCCGTCTCGATTATACTCAGCTCTAAACCCTCCTTGGTTTCCCTGCCGAACCACTTATTGGATAGATCATAGTAGTTGTCCTTGATAAGCCCCTTGCAGGTATCTGTATCAAAGATTATCCTATGTATTTTCGGCATATACTGCACCACGCAAGCACTGATCAACGTTACATCTTTTTCCCTAGAGTACCAGATATTACAACAATAATATATTATTGCAGGTGTACCGTCTATGGATTACCCATATCCAATCAAGATCAGGGCCGTATGGTGGGAGGACAACCAGGTCTGCTGGATAGACACATCTAAACTACCATTCGAGGAGAAAACCTACTGTACAGATGAGCCTAAGAGACTGGCCAGAGCCATTATCGCCATGGAGATAAGGGGTGCGCCAGCCATAGGTGTTGCTGCCGCTCTCGGCATAGCCGCCTACGCCATAAAAATAGCGTCTAGCAGTAGAGAGGAGTTCATCGATAGGATAGAGGATGCTATTAAAACACTGTGGAATACCAGGCCTACAGCTCATAATCTGTTCTGGGCGCTAACACGTATGCGCAACACACTGAGATCAGCAGCGGAGGAGGGACTGAACACCGGCGAGATAGCCGATAGGCTCCGCGAGGAAGCAATAAGAATAATGGACGAAGACATACGCGCCAATATACGTATGGGTGAATACGGGGCCGAGCTGGTCCCTGACAATGCAACAATCCTAACACACTGTAATGCTGGTGCATTAGCAACAGCTGCCTTCGGCACTGCCGAAGGAATAATGCGTGTCGCCTGGTACAAGGGCAAGAAGATTAAGGTAATAGCAACCGAGACCAGGCCCGTTCTCCAGGGCGCGAGGCTGACTGTATGGGAATTGATGAGGGAAGGAATACCCGTGACTCTCATAACCGATAACATGGCCGGGTACGTTATACGTAAGGGGCTCGTCGATCTAGTGATCGTTGGAGCGGATCGTATAACGAGGGAAGGCTATGTCATAAACAAGATAGGTACATACATGATAGCGCTCGCCGCCAAGAGGAATAATGTGCCTTTCTACGTCGCGGCTCCAACGAGCACGATAGACTTGAACTCTTCAATCGACGATGTCGTAATAGAGGAACGCGACCCTAATGAAGTCAAGAAGGTCCTAGGAAAGCCAATTACGTTAGAGGAGGCAAAAGCACTGAACTACGCCTTCGACATAACAGATCCTGATCTAGTAACAGCTATAATAACTGAGAGAGGAATAGTAAAACCGCCCTTCCCCGAGAACCTTAAACACGTTGTTGAGAGAAGGTTAAATATATAATTTCTCTACCTCAACAATCTGAAATATGGTGGGCCCGTCGTCTAGCTTGGACTAGGATGCGGGGTTCGGGACCCGAGAGATCCCGCCGCTGGGACGGGCGAAACTCCCCGTGACCCGGGGTTCAAATCCCCGCGGGCCCACCTCTTATTCCTTTCTAGGTGCTGGAAATGGATATTAGGACGACCGTGAAGTATATTGCTGGCCTGAGCGCCGAGGAACTATCCAGTACTCCTGAGGTATCCTCGATCTCGGCGCTAAAAAGAATAGTCAAACCAGTACTGGCCGGATTCGGGGAAGGGCCTGCATGGTTCTATGTGTCTCCTAGAAGAGACCATGTAGTCGTCCCTCATTATTTCTGCACTTGCAAAGACTACACCATAAGGGTTATGACAAGAAGACATAGCCTCTCCTGCAAGCATGTCTTAGCACAACGATTATCGGAGATCACCGGGGTCTACAGGATAGTTGTATTAGATATTAACGAATACATTAGGATACTCACTGAGATACTCAGAATGGGTATAAGCCCTACGTTGAGAAGATTATTATATAAACAAAAAACTAGACATAAGGGATCAGGTAGGATAGGAGGGAAGAAGAATGGGTCGACGCAGGAAAAAATACAAGAAAGTGGTAAAGAAGATTAGAAGGATACCAAAGATCTTCCAGTGCCCCAACTGTGGCTCTAGGACGCTCACGATAAGGTTCAGGAAATCCGAAGTAGAAGGGATGAAAAAAGCAGTGATCACTTGCGGGACCTGCGGCCTGTACTACGAGATGGATGTACCGGAGATACTTGAGCCCGTCGACGTGTATGGAAAGTTCATTGACCTCTTCGAAGAGGGAAGCATCGAACCCGAGTTCAGAAAGCCGGAGGAAGAGGAGATCAGCTCTGAAGGTACATAAGTACATCATGGACAAGCTTTCTTCAGGAGAGAAACTACATTTTACGCTCATAGACCCGGACAAGCCCGGCGATCTAAGGAGAATCGCAGAGAAAATGATAGAAGCAGGGACAGACGCGTTCCTTATAGGTGGGAGCCTGGCTGTAACACCCGAGGAGGCTGGTAAGGTAGCTAAGACCCTACGTGGGATGGGTAAGCCCGTAATAGTATTTCCCGGCAATCTCAACTGCTTAACACCTGAGGCTGACGCGGTCCTCTACATGATGCTCATGAACAGCCTCGATCCCTACTACCTCGTGGAGGCACAAGTATCAGCCGCACCAATAATTAAGAAGTACGGGCTAGAGGTCCTCCCTACAGCCTATATCGTTGTGTATGGGGATACGGCTGTAGCTCATGTTGGGAGAATACACCCTATACCTGCGGGGAAGCCGGAGATCATAGGCGCGTATGCTCTTGCGGCCGAGTTCATGGGTATGAAGTACGTCTATCTAGAAGCTGGGAGTGGGTCGGGCAGACCAGTACCGCCCAGCTTCCCCCGCACAGTAAAGAAATACACTAGTCTCATTGTGATCGTAGGTGGCGGTATCAAATCACCTCTTATAGCCCACGAAATTGTCAGGGCTGGCGCAGACATTATTGTGACAGGCACTATTGTCGAAGAAAATCCGGAGGCCGCGGCAGGCATCGTAGAGGCCGTTAAAACCGCTATTCATCGCTAGTCTTTCCACAATATTTCTTCTTGAAGGCTTCCTCGACGTCTATGTCCACGAGGTTGGCGACGCTTAGGAGCCAGGCAAATAGATCTGCCAGTTCTTCCTCTAGGCTGCGTCGATCCATTTTTAGGAGAGCATCTGCTACTTCTCCAACTTCTTCAACGAGCCAAGTAAATGTTGCAAAAACCCCCCTGCTATTGTCTCGCTCATAATATCTCCTCCGTATAAGGTCTTGCGCTTCCCTGATCTCCATTCGTAGGCACCCCGCTAAAAAGTATCAATGGTGCCCGAATGAAATATATTGTGGGTTAGAATATATTGGTAGCAGGCAAGAAGCATCCCTATACAGGTGCCAGCCATGCCTAAAAGTAAAGCTAAGAGGAAGAGCAGGGGTAAGAGAGAAGCGCCAGGACCTTTCACAGCAGCAGGTCTCATTAGATTCTATGAGGAGGCCGATATAGGGATTAAGATGAAGCCACAGGTACTAATAATAATGGCTATTGCTTTCACTGTTGCGGTCATAGTATTACAGAAGCTCGTAGGATTCTAAAGCAATATACTGCACACTGGACTAGATGGGAAAAATATAGTGTAATTATGGATACGATCTACATATGTCTCTTGATCCAGTCCCAGTACATTTCAGCGTACTTCTTTATCTCCTCGATCTTCTCAGGCGTCATCTTCTTGAATCTTCCCTGAAGCTTCAGATATTCTTCTACCGGCTTCCTCTTTGCCGGGTCCATGTAGGGCCTGCTCGGCCCCGATAAGTGAATCTTGCCATCATAGTACTCGTAGAGTATCCATAATCCTGTCTCGACAGCCAGCTTCGCGAT
The DNA here is from genome assembly GCA_027022365.1 of Desulfurococcales archaeon. Lineage (GTDB taxonomy): Archaea > Thermoproteota > Thermoprotei_A > Sulfolobales > Desulfurococcaceae > JAADCY01. Next base: position 395,947 of record JALVYU010000026.1, read on the forward strand.
CTCTACTGTGTACTTCGGGTCGAACCTCCAGCCCGTAGGGCACGGCGCGTGCAGGTGTATGAACTTAAAGCCCCTGATCCTTCTAGCCTTCTGTAGTTTCGCGTAGAAGTCATGCGGGTATGCTATGCTTGCCGTCGCGACATATGGTACTCCATGGGCTATCATTATCCTGGCCACATCTTTCTTGTGCTCAGTCTTACCTATGATAGGCGTAGTCGTCGTCCATGCGCCGAAAGGTGTTGAGCTGCTACGCTGTATACCGGTGTTCATGTATGCCTCGTTATCGTACATTATGTATATCATGTCGTGGTTTCTCTCGGCCGCTCCGGAGAGGCTCGCCATGCCTATGTCTGCCGTTCCACCGTCGCCCGCCCAAGCTATCACCTGTACATCGTTTACTCCACGCTTCTTGAGCGCCTCCGCTATGCCTGAAGCCACGGCAGCCGCTGAGGCGAAAGCCACGTGTACAACACTGGCTTTTATCGAGTTGCCCGGATAAGCTCCTACCACGACCGAGGAGCAGCATGCCGGTATTACCAGGATCATTTTATCCCTGAATACTGCCGCTAGTACTTTCCAGGCCATCGGTATCGGGCATCCTGGGCAGGCCGCGTCTCCTGGGAGCACTATGTCTCTCATACGATAGGGTAGTGGGGGTTTTGGACGGGTCTGGGCCATAGGGGATCACCTCTTGTGGTACCATGTGAAAACAGGTGGTTGCTCGCCCTTCTCGACTATATCTACGAAGTTCTTGACGAGCTTGTAGAAGTCTGTATGTGTCACGTTGACTCCTCCTATCCCCGCAACTATATTGGATATTACTGGTAGGTTCCTCGTGTACTGCGCCAGACCCGCTACTAAGTCGGTGTATATTTGTCCCCATGCACCAAAGCTTATTGCGCGGTCGAGCACTATTACTCCTTTGACGCCATTTATTATCTTCCAGAGATCCTCTATTGGGAACGGCCTCACAAACCTTATCCTGGCGACGCCTACAGGGTATCCCTCCTCGCGTAGTTTCTGGACCGCTTCTATCAGGTCTCCCGCCCACGCGCCCATCGCTATGGCTATATATTTAGCGTTGCTGCACCCAACACACTGTATTAGGCCCCCATACTTCCTGCCGGTGAGCTTGCCGTAGCTCTCATCAACTTCTTTTATAACCTGTTTCGCCTCCTCCATTGCTTTCTGTATATCCATGAACATCTCCTCCGTGTCCTCGGGCCAAGCGAGGTTCCCGATCGCTAGGGGCTCACGACCGTCTATAACGTATCCCTGTCTTCTCGGGCCAAGCCAGTCGTCCAGCTCCTTCTGGTCGGGTAGCTCAACGGGCATTGTTGTGTGGCCTAGGATGAAGCCCTCAAGCCCGATCATTACCGGCAGATATACTCTCGGATCCTCGCTTATCTTGAACGCCTGCACTGTCAGGTCGAATACCTCCTGGTTGTCCATGCCGAAGCCCAGTATCCAGCCCGTATCTCTCTGGTCCATGAAGTCGCTGTGGTCCGGCCATATGTTCCAAGGAGTACCGATTGTCCTCGTAACTATTGCCATGACAACTGGTACCCGGGCCCTGCTCGTCCAGTGCACCCATTCATGCATATATAGTAGTCCATGGCTACTCGTCGCCGTGAAGGCCCTAGCACCCGCCAGGGCTGCGCCGAAAGTGGCTGCAAGGGCTGAGTGCTCGCTCTCAACACGTATCATGACCGCGTCGAGCTCGCCTGACTCTATGAACTCTGCCAGTTTCTCAACAATGCTTGTCTGGGGCGTTATCGGGTATGCCGCCACCACTTGTACACGTGCCATTTTAGCCGCGTATGCGACCGCGTAGTTACCCGTTATGGGTACAACCTTGCCCATCCAGATCTCACCCCCTCTACTCCTCGGGAACCATTGTTATCGCGCCTGACGGACAAACGTTTGAACATACACCACATCCCTTACAGTAGTCGTAGTCTATGGTTGGCCCCGTCTCTGGCTCTACTCTTATCACGTCGACGGGGCAGTAGATCTCGCATAGCCAGCACTTGACGCACTTCTCCTTATCCACCACCGGTTTCTCTGTTCTCCAGAAACCCGTCTTGCCGGCCACTCCCTTCTCGGGCCTTGAGAGAGGTACGCGGTACTTTATAGGCTCTATGATCAGGTCCTGCCCGGCCATTCTAGCACACCTCCGCCTCACGTGTTTGCTTATATGCCTCTACGGCTGCCTCCGCGTTGGTTTCTCCTATTGGACCGTGGAAGTACTCCTTGATCGCCTCGGCGACGCTGTTTATGGAGACCAGGCCCGTGGCCCGTGCGAACGCGCCGAGCATCGATGTGTTCACCACGGGCCACCCCGCTATGACGAGCTTCTTCTCGAGCGCTATCCTGGTCGCATTGACTCTATAGAACTTCGCGGAGCCCTTCAGCGTGAAGGCTTTCTTCTCCAACACCATGTTGTCCGGCGCATTAACAACCACTACCCCACGATCCCTTACCTCTATCCTCTTGGTCAACCCGAGCGAGACGAGCTTGGGATCCAGGACTACTAGTACGTCACAATCATAGAACATGCCGTGCCTCAGTATGGGCTTATCGCTTATCCTGCTGAAAGCCATGACGGGGGCCCCTCTACGCTCAGCGCCGAAGAACGGGAATCCCTGGCCATATAGGCCTTCCCTGAGCACGGCACTGACCAGTATATTGGCGGCAGTAACTCCTCCCTGACCACCCCTACCATAGAATATAATCTCCTTAAGCAAGGCTCTCAACCACCAGAAACAAGGGGACATATCACGTGTCGTTTTCCTTGCTCAAGACAATATATCTGGGAAAAAGAATAAAAAGAATTGCATAACCCGGGGGCGCCGGGGAAGAGCTCGTAACCCGCATTCTGTTAACGGCTACATTCGACTAAGCGGCCCCCACAGGGGATCGCGTGGGCCTCATCCCCCCGGAGCCGCCGGGGGCCTTGCTCCCCACGGGACGGCCGTTTCAACGCAACCACCGCCGTACTCGACGGGTTGCCGCCGCCCCGTCGCCGGGACGGCCACGCCGCCTCATCGCCATCCAAGCGGTGGACGTGCCGTTTCTGTGCCGTTGCCACGGGTCCTACCCGTGCCCCGTTTCGGGGCCGTGGCCCCACGGGGAGTGCGGAGTTTCCTCACCCCCTACGCGGGGGCGTGGGTAGCCCGGCCCTTCCCCGGCGCCATCGAATACTACTTATAGCAGACCCCCTTTAATTTCGTATAGACCCGTGTATTACTCTGTTGGAGCGGAAACAATAGAGTTGAACTCCCCAGTTAGCAAATCATACAACATATAAACATTACCCAGAACACCCAGACCCCACTCTTTCCAGTGGACAAGCAAATAGAACAGCGAGTTATAGAATAGAGATTAACATTATGCCTATAAATTATTATTTATTTAATATCCAAGATAATCACAGTATCATTATACAAACTAAATATTAATTAGTTATATGTGATAAGAGTTCATAAATAAAATAACAAAATCAATTATAATTATGCCGATTAATCCTACTCTTTCCAGTCCTAGCTGATGCTTTCTCCAAAAGAAATATAGGGGTGACTGACGTTAGTATGTTTAGTTCGGTTCTTCCAGCCGAAACCATAGGGTATAACCGGGGAGTTACCAAGCCACACTTAACCCCGGTCAAATACTTATTAAGATGTCTGATGTAGTGTCGGGGCCTCATGGAGTGGAAACCATAGGGTATAACCGGGGGGTTACACATGCACAGATCAACAGAGCACACGATCACCCCAGAAATCACGTATGATGCGCCGGAGCGCCTCGGGGTTCTCCGCCCTGCTATATTCCCTTAATAGTTCCTCGTTAAGAGTATGGAACGTGTTCATCCACTTGTAGAGGCCGAGGAGCTTCCCGTAGAGATCATGGTAGCCCGTAATGTATAGTGCTGCGGCGACGGCCTCGATCGACGATAACATGCAGGGCCTTGCATAGTTGATGGGGTTTCCGGGTAGGAGGGGCGGCAGTTTCCTGTGGAGCCCCTTGACATGTACTGTTCTGTGTCTTGCTAGTTTTTTCCAGCTGCAGTCGTATACTAGTAATCCGTGCTTCTCGATAACCCCCCGGTTCCACGGGCCAAGGTACTCGCCGCTGTAAGGGTCGAGGACCAGGGGCCATCCCTTGACCCTTCTCGGGTGGACACGGAATGCTAGGCCGTGTCTGACCATTTTCAAACTCGTGTTCTTCCTCGGATCATCCTCGGCCATGTAGACTACCATTATTCTCGGCAAGCCGCGTCGCCAAACTATATATTCCGCAGAACCCAGTATATTCTTGGGGATAATAATGGCTAAGGCCGCAGCAATAGTCCTGATCCAGACCGAGATCGGGGCCGAATCAAGGGTTATGGAGAAGCTCTACGAGATACCCGAGGTAACCGAGGTATACATCGTCTATGGAATATACGATGTAGTAGCCAAGGTAGAGGCCGAGAGCCTAGAGAGAATAAGAGAGGTTATAACGAGCAAGATAAGGAAGTTCCCAGAGATAAGGACGACCAGCACAATGGTCGTCGTTGAGGGTAAGCTCAAGAAGCAGGAGTAAGACTAACCTCCTAGGCTTTACTAAACCGTTTTTCTCCCCCAGCAAATGAATTCCTGCACAGTCAATCCTATCCAGAAAAAGAATAGACCATGCATGTCTCGGGAGGACCAGGTAGGATGAGGTGGTGGACCGGCCGGGATTTGAACCCGGGACCTCCGCCTCTCCAGGACCCCTGCCGCCTCCCCTGGAGGGGCCGTGCAAGGGCGGCGCTCTTCCAGGCTGAGCTACCGGCCCATCTCCATGTTCTTTAATAGAGTCCCTCAGCAGCCTTATATCCTTTATCTCGTCGTTTCACCTGGTTATCTGGTATTTCCTGACCTCCTCGTACAGCTTCTTCCCCGGCCCCTCCTCGAAATACTGTCTTATCGGCGCTATCAGCTGGTCTAGGGCATCTGCTAGTGCGTTCTTGAGGTCTAGTGGATGTATTTTACCTGTATCATAGTCTTTGACTAGGTCGTCGTAGCTGGTATAGGTCTCCTCGCCCTCCCTTGTCTTGACCGTGAACGAGTCCCGTGTCCTGAACACTATCTCCTTAACATATACTAGGACGGGGTTCTCAATGGTTAGACTGTATTCCTCCGTCCTACCATTAACTGTCCTGATAACCCTATGCTCTACGATGCTTTTCGGCGGGCAATACGCCTTCCTGATCTTTCTAAATATCTTCTTACGGCTATCATGGATGAGAATCGTTGTCTCGGGCTTAGACTTGCTCATCTTACTCGCTATGATGAAGTCCTTCCACGGATCATCGTCAAACCCGGGCAGAGTCGTTGGCGGAGGCGTCAGGGATGGGAGGAGCCTATGGTGGACGGCGACGGGCTTTCCGTTTACCCCGTAGTCCTCGTAGCCGAGGAGCTTATACATCTTGTATCTCCGGCCGGCGAGCTCTATAGATTTACCCGCCACGTCCCTGGCCAACATGTTCACTTTCCGCTGATCAATCCCGAGCTGGGGAACATCCACTGGTAGGTGGAAGATGTCGGCTGCCTGCATTGAGGGATAGAAGAAAATAGCTGTCTCCTTCTCCTCCGCCGCTATCCTTCCAGCTATGGTTAATGCACGCTTGGTTCTACGGAGGCTGTGGGCCTTAGCTATCAGTATTACTTTCCTCCAGTACTCGGGGTCCGAGAAGAAGTCCATATGCCATACAATCTCTATCTTGTCGAAAGGTACTCCGAGGACCTCGCACGACCTCCTCCAGACCTCGCGGAAATACTCCCCAGCCCTCCTGATCCTCTCTAGGTCGCCTCCCAGCTTATTGTTTATCCATGCATAATCGTCGGCCAGCAGGTACTTCATCCTAAAGCCTGCTTTGAGAAGATAGCCAGTAAGTATTGTGCGGTAGATGGCGATAGGGATGTGTGCCAGGCCGGATGGCTCGAAGCCGTCGTAGGCCCATGGATGCTCCTTTGTCTCAAGAAGAATCCTCAAGTCCTTCTCGGTCACGATCTCTCTGGCGAACTCCTTGATATAGGATAGCCGTGTCTCAACATCCAATACGTATACACCCCGTAGACTATAGTATGGAGATTGTCTTGAACCAAAGATATCGTTATCGCCCTAAGGATGGATTGTCGGAGAGGATTATCTTGGAGCCTGATAGAGGCTAGACGATCCTTACACGGTTGACCTTCTTGTTCTGCCAACTATACCTCCTGATCCTCTTGCTTCTCCCAAAACCACATGCAGCACAGTAGCCCTTAGCGACGTTGAACGCGTGTCTACCGCACCGCCTACATCTTATGTGTGTCTTGCTCCTCCCGTGCTTACCCATTGAAGGCGTTCCTTTACCCATACATGATCACCCCGGCTGGGCTTCTCGGCCATGACTAGAGCTCTGTCGGGGAGATCAGGACTACGGTGTCTCCCCTTATAACTATGGTTCCAAGCTTCCTCGTGGAGCCGTCTCCTCGGAGCTCCTCGGCATCCTCGAGGACAATGTTCAGATGCTGATCAAAGCTCTTCAGCTTCCCCCTGACTTCTCGCTCGCCCTTGAGCTTTATCAATACGATATTACCGAGATACTCTTGTAGGAGCTTATGAGCAGTCTCGGCCACGTCTACTCATCTCCGTCTAGTGCTTGTTCCCTCCATTCAATCATAACGTCTATGCCTAGGAGTATTGGGTAATGTATCCAAGTATATAAGTACTATGGATCACATGTGTATGTGACAAGTAATAAGTCTCCCTCCACAATATTATCTCGAAGGATATGTGGAGGGGATCCCTGGCTGATCTTATGATGAGCTTTCGGTCGCCCCGAAGGTGATCCGTATTGCCTAGGCGGTGGGTGTTATCCAAGAAGGAGAGGAAACAGCTCGTCAAGGAATTGTCCAGTCTTTATCCGGGCCTGGAGCTCGACCCGTCCTCGAAGATCGAGTACTACCAGTCCAGAGAACTACCCCTAATCATAATAGTTGATGATGTCCCAGCATTCTTCAAGTACGAGGATAAATGGGTACCACATCTGAAATACCTGCTCAGTAAAGGATACGAGTGGATCCCACGGATCGTTGTGGATATGGGGGCCGTCAAGCCCCTGGGCCGAGGAGCAGACGTTATGGCCCCAGGCATAAGGAGAGTTGTCGGGGAGTTCCGGGCAGGCGATCCCGTAGCGGTCGTGGATGAAAAGTATGGAAAACCATTCGTTGTAGGAATAGCTCTTGTAGACTCAGTCAGAATCCCCGGTATGAAGAGGGGGAGGGTTGTTAGGAATATCCATCGTGTCGGTGATAGGATTTGGCGTTTACTCTAGCTCTGTGTTAACCGGGGGGTTACACGGGATCGCATCCTCTGGAACAGACATGATATTTTTATAAAGACTACAACACCGTAGATATGCCTAGCATAGACAAAACAAGATAAGCAGAGGTGAACGCCTAGAATGCCTTTCAATGAGGGCGACTTCATAGTACTCGAGTACACGATCAGGGTAAAGGAGACGGGCAACATAGTTGATACAACGAATGAGGAGCTCGCTAAGAAAGAAGGTGTTTACGAGTCGGGCAGGCTGTACGGGCCGACCCTAATAGTTCTCGGTAAGGGCTGGCTCAACAAGTATGTTGAGGAGAAGATCAAGGAGCTCGACGTGGGTGGAGAGGCCGAGATAGAGGTTCCACCCGAAAAAGCGTTTGGTGAAAGGGATCCCGGCAAAGTAAGGGTGTTTAGTATAAGAGAGTTTAGGAAGCGGGGATACAGGGTCCGGGTTGGAGACGTTGTAGAGGTTGGCGGCGAGAAAGGCATTGTAAAAAGCATAACTGGCGGCAGAGTGATCATTGACTTCAACCACCCACTAGCGGGTAAGACCCTCATCTACAAGGTCAAGATAGTTAGGAAGCTTGAGGGAACAGAGGAGAAGATCAAGGGCCTTGCGAGGAGGTATCTGCAGATACCGGAGGAAGAGCTCAAGATAGAGTATGATCCTGAGGAGAAGAAGGTCGTCATAGAGATCCCGACGAAATACATGGCTAGAAGAGATATACAGTACGCCAAGATACTCCTGGTCACAGACATTTACGATATGCTGAAAGACGAGGTAGATAAGGTAGTGTTCCAGGAAGTATTCACGAGGCGGAAGGAAGAGAAGGTGGGGAAACAAGAAGAAGCCGAGAAGAGGGAAGCCGAGGAGAAGACGGGAGAAGCACCTAAGGAAGAAGAAGCTGCAGAGGAGAAGGCTTAGCCCGAGCTGTAACAGCTCAACTTATGTTACTCTATAACACCTGTTTCTTTAGCAAGTCTCCAGGCCGCTTCCGGGGTAAGGCCGTTCTCGCCCAGTATCGTGTATCTCTCCGGCCTAATACGGTGCGCTATGGTTAGAGCCTTAACAATGATCTCAGCCGGTATACCCAGTTCTCTCGCAGTTACGGGTAATCCGATCCTTTTCATTACGGATCTGACCTTCTTCCACCGCTTATCGCCGTAGAGGTATAGCATCATAATCGTCCCAACTCCTACCTGTTCTCCATGTAGTGCCTTCCCTGGAGCAAGTATGTCCAGGGCGTGGCTAAACAAGTGCTCAGAACCGCTTGCAGGCCTGCTTGAACCAGCTATGCACATCGCTACACCACTGCTTATCAGTGCCTCGACAAGGATTCTGATACCGTCCGGGTTACCGCTCCCGATGAGCTCGTGGTATCTCAGCACATGTTTCGCCGATAGGAGTGCTAGCTGCGCGGCGTACTCGCCATAGTATTCTCCTTTAAGCCTATGCGCTAACTGCCAGTCCTTAACAGCTGTGAGTTTCCCTATGAGGTCTCCTACACCGCTGAGATTTAGTCTTCTAGGAGCTCTTGATATGATCGATATGTCGGCGAGGATCAGTGTGGGTGTGACGGCCGGCATACTGGTCGGCTTATCCCTGCCCTTAAGACTTGCGAAAGGAGATGTTATCCCGTCGTGGCTGGCGGCCGTTGGAACACTTACCAGTAACCCGTTATTCCTGGATGCAGAATACTTGGCTATATCTATGGATTTGCCTCCGCCGATACCTAGGTATATGGTTATACCTTGCTCCCTCGTCTCGGCAGCTACTTTCTCAGCGACGGATATATGGGGGGATTCAACAATCCATGTGCCCACCTTTAAGCCGGAAGCCTTAAGACGCTCCTCTATTTTACGGGATATTTTTTCATATACGTGGGGCCCTGTTATCAGGGCGATGCGGTCATCTGTTGAAACATTTATTTCCTCGAGATAACGCGTTATGTTCGATGCAATATTGTTTCCCACAACAACGAGTTTCGGTAAGATGATCTTATGTTGTTTGGCGCTGTTCACTTCTAATACACCATTTACATACAATTTATCGGTGGCTACAAGTGTATTTATAAATAAGCATAATTAGATAGTTTGTGCATGGCATTATCTCTGGTAGCGGTGGGTGTTAATGACTAGTAAGACCGCGTCTAAGACGACGACCGTTGGGCTCGTGGTAAGAGATTATGTTGTCCTAGCAGCTGATAAGCGTGCCACAGCGGGCACTATGGTCGCACATAATAGGGTTATGAAGATACAAAAGATAGATGATCATGCAGCGATGACTATCTCAGGCCTAGTCGCTGATGCTCAGTACATTGTTGAGCAGGCCAGATATATATCGCGCAAATACAGCCTCGACATGGGGAAACCCATAAGTATTAGAGGGCTTGCCTCGCAGATCTCCATTATATTACAGGCGTACCTTAGGATGAATCCGTTCATAGTCCAGCTTATCATAGGCGGATATGATGTGGCGCCTCACATATATTATGTAGACTTATTCGGTAGCCTTAGTGAAGAAAAATATATAGCTACGGGCTCGGGTTCGCCGGTTGCATATGGCGTTCTAGAGTCGGGCTATCGAGAAGATCTAAGTCTCGAGGAAGCGAAAGATCTGGCGTACAGAGCTGTCAGGGCTGCTACTGAGAGGGATAGCTATAGTGGTGAAGGCGTGGACATAGTTGTGATCGGTAAGGACTTGTATGAGGAGGAAACAAGGCTTTTCCGGAAAAAGGTAGTGAGTCTCTTATAGGCTAATACGTTCTCCGAGGCCTAGAATATAATAAGGTATATTAAGTAAACAATCATAACTCACATATTGATAATAATCGGGCACACTATGTGCTCGTGTTTCTAGTTAGTTAAACATACTGATGTTCTAGCTAATCAACTCGATCAACGATATAATGGTGTTGGAGTGTGAAAAGACTGATAATAGATCGAGGGAGAACAACACTACTCCGCCAGATCCTCGCGGAATTACCGCCCGATATAGGGCTGACAAACATCGAGTTCGAGGGACCGGAGATAGTCCTTTATGTTAAGAATAGGAAGGCTATTGCCAACAAACTAGATCTGGTCAAGAACATCGCTAAGAAGGTCAGGAAGAGGGTAGTGATACGAGTACACCCAGACGCCAGGCTTCCACCGCAAGAGGCTAAGGAGAAAATACTAGAGCTTGTTCCTAAGGATGCCGGAATCGATCCTAACAGTATAGTGTTTGATAAAACCCTGGGGGAGGTATGGATCAAGGCCGAGAAGCCCGGAATGGTTATAGGTAAGGGGGCGGTGCTCCATCATCTAATTCTAGCGGAGACGGGTTGGCGCCCCGAAGTATTCAGAGCGTCACCGCTGGAGTCGAAAACACTTAACGTCATCATGACGAACCTGTTAAAGCAGAGTGATTATAGGCTGAGGTTCCTCAGGTACATAGGCGAGAGAATACATCGAGACGTGATCTTTAAGAACAATTATGTCAGGATAACAGCGCTAGGAGGGTTCATGGAGGTCGGGAGATCAGCCATCCTCGTCGAGACTAGGGAGAGCAGAGTCCTCCTAGATCTTGGCGTAAATGTCGGCGCAGGATCAGATCCTAACAGGGCTTATCCATACATAGACATAAGCCAGATAAGAATATCGGAGCTCGACGCCGTAGTAGTTACTCATGCTCATCTAGACCACTGCGGCTTGGCACCGCTCCTATTCAAATACGGCTATCGAGGCCCCGTATATGTTACTAAGCCCACGAGAGAGCTCATGGCAATCATGATCAAGGATTATATAGAGGTAACGCAGCGCGAGGGAAAATACCTGCCCTACGGCGAGAAAGAGCTCATGACGATGATACTTCACACGATACCGCTGGGATATAATGAAGTGACTGATGTAGCTCCCGATATAAAGGTTACAATGTATAATGCCGGCCATATCCTCGGATCAGCCATTGTCCACCTACACATAGGGAGCGGGCTCCACAACATAGTCTACACAGGCGACTTCAAGTACGCTAACACCAGGCTCCTCGAGAGAGCCAACGACAAGTTCCCCCGTGTGGAGACCCTAATAATGGAGTCAACATACGGTGCTACAAGGCAACAGAATAGGCGTGAGGCGGAACAAGAACTAATCAGTATTATCAAGAGAACTATCGAGAGGCAGGGCATAGTCCTTATACCTGTTTTCGCCGTTGGTAGGGGCCAGGAGATAATGCTTGTATTAAGCGACGCCATACAGCGCGGGCTACTGCCCAGAGTTGACGTGTTTATCGAGGGCCTAGTAAACGAGGTTACAGCGATACATACACAGTACCCCGAATACCTGAACCGCAATCTGAAAGACATGATATACCGTGGCGAGAACCCCTTTGTGGCTGATTACTTCCACATCATAGAGGGGCATAAGGCTAGGCCTGATATCGTGGAGACAAGGCCATCCATAATAATTGCTACCAGTGGTATGCTGACCGGCGGGCCAGCAGTGGAGTACCTAAGACTAATAGCAAGCGATCCAAGGAACTCCCTCGTCTTCGTTGGCTACCAGGCGGAGGGAACATTGGGGAGGAGGATCAAGGATGGTCTCCGGGAGCTCCAAATGGTGATTGATAACAAGGTAGAGATCGTTAGGATAAACCTCGAAGTATACAGTGTCGAGGGCTTCTCAGGGCATAGCGACCAGAGCGAACTACTGAGGTATGTCCGCAACATCGCGCCGAGACCCCGCAACATCGTGCTAAATCACGGCGAGCCCACAGCCATTATGACGCTTGCAAGGCTTGTGTCACGCCTCGTATCTAATCCTAGAAGTGGCTATGTTGGTTCGACACAAGTGTTCACACCGAATATTCTCGACTCTATACACTTGACTGCGCGGAGGTGAAGATACACGATGGTAAGAAGAGTGTTATTTCCCGGGAGATTCCAGCCGTTCCATAACGGGCATTTAAAGATCGTTAAATATCTCGCCGATAAATTTGATGAAGTCGTCATAGCTATCGGGAGCGCGCAGGAGGGATTTACTTGTAGGAATCCGTTTACGGCTAGTGAGAGAATAGAGATGATCGATGAAACGTTAAGGGCCTCCGGTATGTCTAGAGACGAGTATCTCTTGATCCCGGTACCTGATATACATAAACCCATGGCATGGACTACATATGTACTAGGTATGATTCCGAGAGTAGAAGCTGTAGCAACTGGGAACCCTCATGTAGAGTTTCTTTATAGATGGCTCGGCATCGATGTCGTAAAGATCGAGCTATACAATCCACATCTCTACAGCGGCACTGTTATACGTAGGCTCATGATGGTTAGTGATACGTGGCGTGAAAGAGTACCCAAACCTGTTGCGAGATATATTGATAACATAGATGGCGTAGAGCGTGTTAAGAGGGTGTGCAGAAATACTTGTTGAGATCGATGGGAGTATAGGCGAGGGCGGGGGGCAGATACTGAGGTACAGCATAGCTCTCTCAGCCGTTCTCCAGATCCCGGTGAGGATATACAATATAAGGGCCAAGAGGAGAAACCCTGGTTTAAGGCCCCAGCACTTAACAGCCGTTAGGGCTCTTGCAAAAATAACTGATGCTGTTGTACGTGGGGATAGAGTTGGTAGTATGGAAATAGTCTTTGAGCCTAGGACGAGAAAATCAGGTATTTTCGAGTTTAATATAGGGACTGCTGGTAGCGTAACGCTGGTCCTTCAAGCACTTCTGCCAGTTCTTCTCTTCGTCGATCATACTTCGAGAGTAACTATAATTGGTGGCACAGATGTTCCTTGGAGCCCCCCGATAGACTATATGATCTTTGTCTTCAAGCATAATCTGCAGTTATTTGGCGCAAAAATTGAGGTGAAGCTACTAAGGCGGGGCCATTACCCGAGGGGCGGTGGCAGAGTAGTTGTTGAAGTAGAGCCTGTGAAGGATTACTTGAAGCCGATCAATATTGTGAAGCATAACGGCATAGTAGCGATACGTGGCAGAAGCCACGCCGTGAGACTGCCTAAACATGTGGCTGAGAGGCAGGCACGTGCAGCCTCTGCTATTATAGCTGAAAAGCTCGGCCTAGAGCCGCTTATCGATATAGAGTACTATGAGAAGGGAAGGGATCCTCATCTAGGTCCTGGCAGTGGGATAGTGGTTTACGCCGAGACAAGAACGGGTACTAGGCTCGGAGCTGATAGTCTTGGAGAGAAAGGCAAGCCTGCCGAGAAGGTGGGCCGTGAGGCCGCGTTGAAGCTTGTAGAAGACATAGGTACAGGTATGGGTTTTGACAGGCATATGGCGGACATGCTCATTCCCTACATGTTTCTCGCAAGGGGATCCAGTGTTGCAGGTGTTGCTAGGCTCACTAGTCACGCACTGACAGCGATCAGGATCACGAAGATGTTTCTAAGGGATGCGGCTGTAGAGGTGGATGGCGAAGAGGGTGAGCCAGGCATTATCAGGATAGATGGGATCGGATTTTCTCGATAAGTTTATTCTCGAGTATCTCAAGCAGTTTGCCGAGACCATACCCCTTGTCAGCCGAGATAAGCAGTGGTTCACGCCCTGTTGTATCCGCTATTTTCTTCCTTGATTCCTCCAGGATATCCTCTGGCGTTATATCGATCTTGTTTATTGCTACTATGATGTCGTCCGAACCGATAATGTTTATGACATCCCTGTACACGGCTAGTTGTTCATCGAGACTATAGTAGGTATTAGGATTCGTGTCGAACAAGTAGAGTAGGATATCTGACAGGTGTTTGAGCGCTAGAACCGCTTTCATTTCTATCTCGTTTCTTTTGTCGAGGGGTCTATCGAGTAGGCCGGGCGTATCTATGAGTGTTATTTTACCGTAAGGCTTCACCTCTATATGTCCTGCGATTATTGTCTTCGTCGTAAAGGGATAGGGGCTTATCTCGGGCTCAGCCCTCGTGAGCTTCTTGAGCAGTGTTGATTTTCCTACTTGGGGCATTCCAACAATTATAACTACTAGATCGCCCGTGACATCTGGCATCCCCGAGATCTCTTTTATGGCTTCTTTGACGGCCTCTAGTAGTGCTCGGTCTCTCTTGAGCAGCGATAGCATTCTCCCTAATCCTCCTCTAAAGGCTCTCTTCGCCTCGCCTCCTGTTAGGCTGGATTTTATCCCTGTCCTTGTATCACGGTATATTCTGTTGAGGATCCTCCTCTTAGCCCTGTATCTGCCCAGCAGATCTGCTGGGCTTCTACCCGTTTTTATTATGAATAACTCTTTGTAGAAATCATGCATCTTATCTACGGCTTCGAGGGCCTTCACGATTTTCTCCATGTTTGAGTCTAGGACAGTATATGCTGTCCCTAGTTTTGCGAGTAGTGTGTTCTTGAATTGGAGCAACGTGTTCTTACCAGTACTTCGTGGGGGTGGCGGGATAGGCGTTGACCGCATACGGTTGTCTACGCGTCTGTATATGTCCTCATATAATGGTATCCAGTATTTCTTGAGCTTGTCGGGGGTTATTGTTTGTTCATTGTTTTTCATGGTTCATCTCTGTTTATGTTGTTTTCTCTAAACATGATGTTATGGCGGGTTAATATTTGCTGGTTTTATCCTCTCATGTATTTTCTTGGCGAGTCTTAGGAGGCGCTTATAGCTTGTGGGGCTTATATTGAATATCTCGGTAACTCTGTGCTCGAGGGGAGGTCTTCTCTTCTTATCTAGGAATGAGAGTATATATGCTAGTGCATACTTGCTTCTCTCGGTTCTAGCGAGGGCTGCAGGGTAGACTCTCTCTATTAGCTCTATATAGTGTTGTAGCTCACGGCGAATTCCTAGCTCCTCGATGTTTTTCTCGGCATTGATAGTAGCGTCCGACTTTATTGTTTTCACGAGCTTCCCGCTGTGGAGATATTTATCGTAGTCTATATGTAGCCATGGTCTGCCTGTGACGTATTTTTGCGCTGTATTATACCTCCTTATATGTATATAGTATTGCCTGTGTTGTCTCCTGTGTTTGGGATTTTCGAGCTTCTTTGCCTGGCATTGATATATGGTGTCCTCCCTCCTGTACGGCGGGCTATAATCATATATTGTATCAATAACTGTTCCGCAGGAACTACAGGTTATTTCTCCCTTCTCGTAGTCCCAGATCAGAATGCCTCCGCATATGGGGCACGTGTTTTCTCTCATCTACTGACACCGTTACATTGGTAGGGCTTCTCTGTTATTTCTCGAGAACAGTGTATGGTAGCGCGCTCTGAGGGTGTAACGAAACTATTTGTTTATCTTTGCGCGAAGAATAATTAGGCCGTTCTAGAATACCTGAGTATGACGCCCCCCTGACACCCCTTCATCGAGGGCTAAGGGGATGAGGGCGGGGCCTCTGTTCCCCGGGCCAACCTATTTAAGCCAATAACTTCTTACTAGTTTCACGGATAATTCAATGGGGAAAGAACAATGAATGGTGTAGGAACCGTTCTCGGTATCAGAGCCAGGGATGGTATCGTATTAGCTGGTGAAAAGAGATTAACCTATGACGGCTTTGTGCTCAGTAAGAACGTGAGAAAAGTGCATCCAATAACGGATCATATAGGTATAGGAGTCGTAGGGCTTATGGGTGATGCGCAGGTATTATTAAAGATGCTGCGGTTCGAGGCTAAGAGTTATGAGCTTCAGCACAATAGGAAGATACGTGTTAGATCGATGGCGAAAGTGGCATCTATAATACTTTACTCATACAAGCTAATGCCCATGATGACTGAAACAATAATTGCAGGAGTTGATGATAAAGGCCCGCAGCTTTTCGTCCTAGATCCTGTGGGTAGCTATATAGAAGACAAGTACGCGGCGCTCGGCTCGGGCGGGCCCTTAGCACTAGGTATTCTGGAGAAAGAATATAAGGATGAAATCAGCGTTGATGATGCATCTCATCTAGCAGTAAGTGCTATTGAGGCCGCGTTGAAAAGAGACGCTGTCTCGGGCGATGGTATAGACCTATTGATCATAACGAGGGACGGCTATGAGCTGAAAGAATACTTGTTCAAATAACCCGGGAGTTAGGGCTTGTGGTTTGCCCAAATACTTTGACTATAAGAGGGCCGTAAAGATACAGAGGATCCTTGCCGAGAAAGTCTTTAAAAGCCTGGAGAACCCCTCCTTATTGGATCCTGATAATGTCAGGTATGTTGTAGGTGTTGATGCTGCTTATTCTAAAGGGTTAATGTACGGCGTCGCAGTTCTTATAGACTATTGTTCTGGGGAGCTAATACGATATAGTGTTGTTAAGAAGAAACCACCTATTCCATATGTTCCGGGCCTACTAGCTTTCAGAGAAGCACCAGCATACATATCCGCTGTAAGGAAACTAGGTATTCTACCAGATATTATTGTTGTGGATGGTCACGGCGTCTCTCATCCTAGGGGGCTCGGTATAGCCAGTCATATCGGATTGGTACTAGACGTACCCAGTATAGGTGTTGCTAAGAAGAAGCTATACGGCGAAGTAAGGGAGGAAAACGGCGAGGTATTCCTCTATGCGCATGGACTGAGGGCTGCCAAGATCGTTAGTCATCGTGGGCAAACACTGTACATAAGCATGGGGTACAAGATAAGCCTAGATGATGCATGGCGGATCATACAAAGAATGCTTACACCTAGATACAAGCTACCCATACCAACAGCGCTGGCCGACAGAATATCTAAGGAAATCGCACACCGCCGTAGGGGGCACTGATAACCATTATATAGGCGTGTAAAAATCCACAAAAACTAGGTGGGCCCGTAGCCTAGCCTGGATAGGGCGCTGGCCTGCGGCCTAGGAGTAAGGGGTGGATAGCCAGAGGTCCCGGGTTCAAATCCCGGCGGGCCCGCTACACTCAGTGCTCCGCCATTCTCATCATCTTCAGCCCCAAAGATCCTCATCACAGCCGCGCAACAATATTATCCTGCCTAGCCAGATATTATCGATGTACCGCGGGGATGATGACAACCTCCGACACTGAAAACGTGTTGAGGCCCTGCGATACTGACTCGTAGTGGGAACCCAGGCTAAGTCGAAGTACATTCTCTTAGTAACTTGTATGTTTTAACCACTCGGCTCGCCAGCTTATATGGTATACTGAGAGTATCAACTAGATCCTTAGGCGTGAATTCTGCTCCTCCAGCATTAGTAGTCAGCTCGTCTAGTTTCTTGATCAGTTTTTCTGGCACAGTATAGGATGTTATCTTTGTTCTCCTCACGGCTATAACGAAATACGTGGCGCCAAGCTTCAGCACATATACTCGTCCCTGTTTACATAGCAGGAGCTTCAGCTCGTCCACGACAGGCCTGTATTCCTGGCTTATGACATATTTCTCGCCTGATTTCTCGAGCACGCCGTATTTTTGGAGCCACCATAATGCCCTCTTTATAATCGGTGTTCTGACGCCGAGTAGTTCTCTTAGTTCGCCGATACTTGTTCCTCCCAGACTATGTATCTCAGCTATAAATGGAGTTAGCCACGGCCTCCTAGTTATTAGAACCAGTATTGTTTCCCGCTTAGTGGGTTCTCTTTTAAGCATTATTATCTACCCGGTATACCTTAATATTTAAGGCATAATAACTATGCTTTTAAACAAAGAGTAGCTTGGGTGCTAGAACAATGAGCACGGGTGATTATAAGGTTAAGGATATGGGGCTGGCGGAAGCCGGTAAACTGAAAATTTACTGGGCAGAGAAACATATGCCTGTCCTAATGCTTCTCAGGAAGAAGTATATGGACGAGAAACCATTCAAAGGATTAAGAATATCTGCCGTCCTACACGTAACTAAAGAAACCGCCGTCCTAATGAAAGCGATCAAGGATGCTGGAGCAGAGGACGTCGTGCTAGCAGCGAGCAACCCGTTATCCACACAGGACGACGTGGCAGCGGCACTAGTAGAGTACGGCATAAGAGTATATGCGTGGAGAGGACAGTCAAGCGAGGAGTATTACTGGTGTATTAGGAAAGCAGCTGAGAACGAGCCCGATATAATATTGGATGATGGCGGAGATTTTCATGCACTTATACATAAGGAGTATCCCAAACTAGCATCAAAAATGATCGGCGGTACCGAGGAGACTACAACGGGTGTGATAAGGCTAAGAGCCCTTGAGCGCGATGGACTGCTCAAGTACCCGGTCATAGCTGTAAACAATGCTTATACAAAACACTTGTTCGACAACAGGTACGGTACCGGGCAGAGCACATTCGACGGTATACTTAGGGCTACTAACATACTGGTCGCTGGTAAAGTAGTTGTGGTAGCTGGTTATGGATGGGTAGGCAGAGGAATAGCCATGAGGGCACGTGGACTAGGAGCTAGAAGGGTTATAGTTACAGAGGTGGATCCTATTAGGGCTCTTGAAGCAGTCTTCGATGGATTCGAGGTAATGCCTATGATCGAGGCTGCCAGGGTTGGAGACATATTTATCACAGCAACGGGAGACAAAGCCGTGATCAGGCGGGAACACCTCGAGGTTATGAAGGACGGTGCAATACTCGCTAATGCTGGGCACTTCAACGTAGAGATATGGATACCTGATCTCGAAGCCCTGGCCGTATCCAAGAGGGTTATCCGCCCCAACGTTACGGAGTACATACTACGTGATGGTAGATCGTTATACCTATTGGCTGAAGGAAGACTCGTAAATCTCGTTGCCGCTGAGGGTCATCCAAGCGAGGTCATGGATATGAGTTTCGCGAACCAGTTCCTAGCAGTCAAATATCTGAACGATAATAGGGGCAGGCTGCCGCCAAGAGTCCTGAATCCGCCGAGAGAGCTCGACGAGAGGATAGCGAGGCTCAAGCTCGAATCAATGGGTATAGAGATCGATAGATTGACAGCGGAGCAAGAACGGTACCTAAAGTCTTGGCAGCTCGGAACATAATTGTTTTTATCATGTTTATCGTTAAAGCTATATATCCCCCTAGCTAGAATCAAGATAAAATGGGCCTGGGGGCCCGTAGCTCAGCCAGGTAGAGCGCCGGGCTCATAACCCGGTGGTCGGGGGTTCGAATCCCCCCGGGCCCACCTTTTAATTCCATAATAAATTAATAGAATTTAGGTTTCTCTGGATATGAATAGATCGGAGCAGTAGGATAGAGGTTATGTATTGTTTCTTTGTGAAAACTTGTACATGATATATTTAAATGCTGCATCAGCTGCTTTAGCTCCTTCTGCTGCAGCTATTATTATTTGTTCGAATCTATACTTGCAGGGACCCCCAGCGGCATCGCCAGCGACGTATATTCCCGGTAGATTGGTGCTTTGATCAGGGTTTACCTTGGCGTATCCGTTCTCGTCGGTTTCTATGCCAACTGATCTGAAGAATTCCGTCGGGGGAACTAATCCTATCTCTATGAATACTCCATCTACTTTGAGTATCTTCTCGTTTCCGGTCTTCTTGTTCTTAATCCTTATGCCTTCGACTCTTTCTTTTCCTAGTATTTCGGTTACAACATAGTTCTTGAGAATAGTGATTTTTGGATTATTTTCTGCTTTGCTTACATATACTTTGAACGCCCTGAACTCGTCTCTCCTGTGTATAAGGTATACTTTACTAGCGATCTCGGCAAGGTATAATGCTCCTGTTACTGCTGAGTTACCTCCTCCTATTACAGCGACGACTTTATCCTTAAATAATGGGCCGTCACACGTGGTACAATATGAAACTCCTCTCCCTACTAGTTTATCTTCTCCTGGAACACCGAGTTTCCGCTTCTTACTCCCTATAGCGATAATCACAGCTTTGCCCACATACTCCTTGCCCGATAAGGTTCTCACGATCCATTTATCATCTTTCGGTACGACTTCTACTGCTTTCTCAACTATTATTGGCACGTCATACTTCTTGACATGGTTCACAAATTTTTTCACTAATTCATTTCCCGGCATGTCAGGTAATCCTGGATAGTCGTCGACTAGTGGTGCTTCCGACATATATCCACCGATGAGCTCCGTTATCACTATAGAGCTTA
This sequence comes from Desulfurococcales archaeon, assembly GCA_027022365.1. Taxonomy (GTDB): domain Archaea; phylum Thermoproteota; class Thermoprotei_A; order Sulfolobales; family Desulfurococcaceae; genus JAADCY01. The sequence goes on from JALVYU010000026.1 coordinate 416,244, forward strand.
GATTATACCTAGCGGAATATAGTGCCGCTGTGAGGCCCGCCGGGCCTCCACCTATTATAACTATGTCGTATTCTTTCTTCTCTTGACCAGAATCTATTGACAAGCCTGAAAGGCTAAAGCGTAGGCTCATTTTCACATCGCCTTCTTACATGGATTCGTATAGGGGTTTATTTTTCTGTCTCAAATGCCTAATTATTTAAATGTAAATACAATCAAATAACGTAATACTAAATAATATGAGTTTTTAACAAAACATCTACTAGTGAAGAACATGGAATACGTTGATCTCGGTAATACCGGGCTACAAATATCTAGGATCGGGCTTGGAACATGGCAGTTCAGTGAAACATGGGGAGTAACAGACTATAAAATTGCAAAAGATATTGTAGAGAAAGCAGTTGAGATGGGCATTAATCTATACGACACAGCAATGGTTTACGGTAATGGGCTAAGCGAAGAATTCCTGGGAAAAGCGCTCCGGGAAATTGGTGTTAAACGCGACGAGGTAGTGATCGCCACCAAAATACCTGGGGATTACCTTAATCCGGGGGATGTATTCAGGGCAGTAGAGAGATCGCTCAAAAGGCTTCAGACAACTTATATAAATATATTACAACTACACTGGCCGCCATGCTGGCATAATTTTCCCACTTGCAAATATATGAGAGCGCTTGAGCGACTCGTAAAGCTGGGCCTTATAAACCACATTGGTGTCAGTAATTATCCGATAGCACTCGTGGATGAGGTAAGAAGTTGTCTCTCAACAATAGATATTGTCAGCATGCAGTACAGATATAATATCATTGAGAGACAGGCAGAGGAAGAACCTATCCCGTACGCCGAAGAGAACGATCTTGTATTCTTGGCGTGGAGTCCACTCACTAAAGGAGCTGTAACTGGTAAATACACGTTAGAAAACCTCCCAGTATTCAACGATGTACGCAGAACTGATCCCATATTCCATCCCGAAAACTTTCAGAAAATAAAGCCATTGGTGGACAAACTTACTGAACTCGCGGAAAAATATGGTAGAACACCAGCTCAGATAGCACTTAATTGGATCATCATGTATAGTGACTCTATAATCCCTATACCAGGTGCCAAGAAACCAGAACAAGTCGTGCAAAATGCTGAAAGCGTGGGGTGGCGGATGAGCATACATGACTGGCTAGAGCTTGAGAAGTTGTCTAGAAATATTATGATAGAATACTCTGTATATTACTAGGCGAAATACTGGCTGGTCAAGCTACGTATTTAATGTTTTAATGTATTAGCTCTTTTTTAATAACCATTAAGGCTGAGACTAGGGCAGGGCTTGGCAGATTATTTGGTATTCCAGCCAATCTAATCGGTTCGACGGTTAGGAGTTCCTTCTTGCTTGGCTCCTGATCCCCTCCATTAATTATAATACATGATCCTTCCTCGATATCCTCGATTTTCTTCTCGGAACCCCGGTCCGTGATAAAGTATCTCTTGCTAATGCCCAGCGTGGTTTCTAGATCCTCGATCTCCGGGACTAGAATAAGGGGTTTACCAAGTCTATAGGATATCCTGAAAGCCTCAGGTACACCGATCTGTGAGGCGGCGCCATAGGGCCTTATAATTATTGGGATCACATCGTTGAAAGCATACACTGTCTTGACAAAGTCCACGACTCTTTGAACACTCGATGGTGCATACAATGCTATATATAGCATTAGATATCACCCTCGTTAAGTAGTCTGGCAACGTATTCCGCTATAGCTCTTGAAAGGGGGACGGGGACAGCCTCACCCACTTGATTATATTGTTCGTCTCTCCCTCCATAAAATACGAATTGGTCTGGAAAACCCATTAAACGTGCTTGTTCTCTCACCGTTAGAAGCCTATTCTCATAGGGATGGATGAACCGGGAACATCCAAGCACTGTCGGGGCGGGTTTTGAGGGATCTAGACGTATTAGATTCGGTAACCTGCGTCTTGCCCCTTCATAATAGATGAGGGCCTCTCCATATCTCAGTCTCGATACGCGTTTGAGCTTCCTTAAGGGTAAAGGAGGCGGGGGCTCATGGTTTGGGAGAAGCATGCCTGGTTTGGGCATGTTGGAAAGCGCTTCTCCTACTGTTACTAATCTCTTATGCTTCTTAGGAGTGATCTTAATATTTGATATGAACACTCTAATTCTATGGCTAGGGGTCCCATAATCTTCTGCTCTCAGCACATTAAAGTAGATCTTATCATATCCTGCTCTTCTGAATTCTCTCATTAGCGCGTACTTGAGGCCGTTATCCATTATTGCCGGAACGTTTTCCATGATAAATACTCGGGGCTTGAGAATCCCAATTACTCTTATAAAATGTAGTGTCAATTGACCCTGCGGGTCTTTATAAAGCCTATTAATAGGGTCTTTCTGTCTGCGAGGGTTTGCGCCCGTATATGGCTCACAAGGGGGTGAACCGATAACCAGGTCTATTTCTTCGCTACCTAGAAGCTCATAAAGAATGGAGCTACTTATCTTCTTTATATCTTCCATTACCACAAGTGTTTGAGGAAAGTTTGCCGAAAAACTCAGGGCTGCGGGCCGGAAATTATCGATTGCTAGCAAACACTTAAATCTGCCTTGCTGATGAAATCCTTCGGAGAATCCTCCTGCTCCAGAAAATAAATCTACATATTTATACACGTTCCCCAAAACTAGATCGCACCCAGGAAAGCCAGATCAGCTTCGATTTCTTTTATCTTCTTCCTTAAGACCTTAATTGATTCTGAGGGATCATATTCGTCTAGCGGTGCACCGTCTATTGGACATATGTAATCGTAGTCCATCGCCTCATCTAATGAGTATCTTCTACCACAGACCGGGCACTCGTAGAGAATAGTGTTCTCTTCATATTCTAGTCTTGTCTTGAGTTTATCTAATGTCTTCTTCAATCTGCTTATGAGTACTCCTTCTAGCTGTTCTCGATTAAGGATCCAGCCGTGAATAGTTCTATCATCTAGTTTAACCTTCCTGTACGAAATAATTGCTTCTTCGGCCAGCTTTTGGAGAATTCTGCGAGCCTCATTAGATTTTATGCCGAGTTCTTTACCCAGAGTTTCTTCGGCGACAACACCCCTGCTTCTAATAATATGTGTAATTACTTTTCTAGCATTAGGCCCGTACATCCTAGTTATTAGTTCTACTATGGCATCCTCGATGATTTTCTCACGATCTCTAATTCTTCCTTGTTTCTTTTTCGCCAACGTTGATCACCTTTTTACCATGAGCACAGGGCTCTATGATAACTTTAGCGTTTGGAAATGATAAATGTAGTTCACGGCCCTCGAACAGTCTGTCCAGAAACACAGCTAAGGCGGCAACCTCGGAGTGAGGCTGATGTCCGATAGCGACATTATAGTCGGCAATATCGTAGAAATATCTAGGCACTTTCTCTGCACCCACGACGATTAATAAGTCCCTATTAGTATTTCTTATCTTGTCTATCACATCGTCGATGTGAAGCCCATACATTGTCAGATGAACAATAATTCCATTTTCTCGTTTCCATTTCTCCATATACCTCCTATGGTCAACGCCCATCTCTACGTGGAGCTTACCGCCCCATCTCTCTTCCACCTTCCTAATAGTCTCCATTATTTTCTTGTCAACTACGTCTGTAAGGATAAACCCATTAGCGCCGAAAGCCCTGGCGACCAGTGCCACATGTGTTGTTATTCTTTTATCTCGCCCCGGTCTATGCCCGTATCTCAACACATATATTCTCCGCATTTAGATCACCACTTGAAATATCGTTGATAAGCCTCTTGAGCAATTCTATATTATAGCCCGTTCTAGCAGAGATCATTATGGGTATTTCGGAAGGCTCTAATAGCTTATCGAGTTTTCTGAGTATTCCCGTCAAGTCTTGCAGATCTATAAGGTCGATTTTATTCAATGCGATAATTACTGGTTTTCCGTGAATACCTAGGCCGAGTAAAATCTTTCTCGTCTCTCTAAGCTCTTTTAAAGTTTCATCAATCCCCTTAGAAATATCAATTACATTAACTATTATATCGGAGTAAACTATTTCTTCCAGTGTTGCATAGAATGCATCAATGATCTCGGGAGGAAGATCTCTGATAAACCCGACAGTATCTATAACAATGAATTTCTTCCCATTGAAAAAGAAGGAGCCAGTCTTAGGATTGAGTGTTGTAAACGGCTCGGGTCCTACTGGTTTATTATAGCCTGTTAATGTATTGAATAGTGTGGTTTTACCTGAGCACGTATATCCTACTATAGAGACGTGAGGCAAGCCATATTTGATCCTCTTTTTCCTTCTTATCTCTCTCGTCTTACTCAATTTACGTAGTTCTCTCCTTATCCGTGCTTCACGCTCTTTCGCCATTTTATAGTATTTTTCATAGCCATAACGTCCCGAGCCGAGGAATCCGTGAAGTTCGCCTAGTTTTGCTCTTCTAATAGCTTCTTTGATAATTGGCAACCTATGCTTTAATCTTGCTAATTCTATCTGCATCTTTGCTTCTTTGCTCCCAGCATGTAACGCAAATATTTCGAGGATTAGGTCGATCCGATCAACGGGTTCTTTCCCGGTTGTCCGTAGTAGATTGATCTTTTGAACGGGTCTAAGTCTGTCTAAAACTATGATCTCAGACTCAGTATTTTTGATGTATTCAAGCCTATTCATGGGAATATAGTACTTTGGATTAGGTCTACGCACATATATTATGTCTTCGATTTCAGTATAAACCGTTCTTACCAGGGCGAGTTCTTCCTCGAGGTGACCCCTGTATTTATGCGGTATGAAAACCAGTGCTGTGTTCATTGGAACTACTTCCCTTCTTTCCTAATCTTTATCAAGTCACCTATGGTGAAGTAGTCGTCCCCCTTCCTACTCTTATAGTCAAATTCAACCTCGTCTGCAATAGGCTCTAATAGAGTTATTCCCAGTACTTTTTCGAGTCTTCTAGCAAGCTCGATGCTTGGTTTTAGGCGTCCAGCCTCAATTCTCTTTATCACATTCTCTTTTTCTCTAACTTTTTGCGCCAGTACTTTCTGGGTCCATCCAAGTCTTTGTCTAGCCCTTCTTATTCTCTCGGCATAGTCTTCTATAATCTCGTAATCGTCCTCAAGTATTCTTCTAGGTATTCTCCTCGGCGGCCTGGGCTTTACGGGTCTGGGCTTCCGAGTTGCTAATGATGGGGTAGTAAATGTTCTTTGGGTGGGAACGCCTCTTTTCTTCATTAGCCTGTTATAGCATTGCGGACAAACAGTCATTACTACTCCTTCAACCATAACAGTTCTACATAGTCGTTCATCTGGGATCTCTCTGCCGCACAACTCGCAGTAGCAGGGCATTTTCTCATCCTCAGATAGTGATATTAGATACTATGGTTTTTAGGGGTAGATATAACCATTAGTACTTAGGGGTTGATGCTTATGAGCACTAATGAGCCTAAGGACACGTTAACAGGTAAGATGAGCACTGATGACTATATTAGGTTCTTGGAGTCGAAGCTGAGATGGTTGGAAGTCGAGAAGGAGAGACTGAAAATGCAGATAAAGTATTATCAGACCGAGATTGAGAAACTATTATCTCCCCCACTCGTAGAGGCAATAGTGATCGATGTACTCGATGATGGAAGAGCTATTGTTAAAAGCACTACTGGGCCAAACCTGATTGTGAGTATCAGCGAGAAGATAGATAAGGAGAAGCTTCATCCGGGGATGCATGTCGCGTTAAACCAGAGGGGTTCAACGATCGTTGAAATACTTCCGGATTACGAAGACCCATACGTTAAATCGATGGAAGTGATCGAAAGACCGGAGGTTTCATTCAGTGATATAGGAGGTCTTAAGAGCCAGATCCAAGAGCTTAGAGAAGTTGTAGAACTACCCTTGAAGAACCCGGACTTATTTAGAGAAGTCGGTATTGAGCCTCCGAAGGGAGTACTCCTCTATGGCCCACCGGGATGCGGAAAAACGCTTCTAGCGAAAGCTGTAGCTCATGAGGCTGGTGCAACGTTTATCAGTATTGTTGGGAGCGAGCTTGTTCAGAAATTCATAGGTGAAGGTGCAAGAATAGTAAGAGAAGTCTTTAGACTAGCCAGGAAGAAAGCCCCTGCAATAGTATTTATTGACGAAATAGATGCTATAGCTGCAAGAAGACTTGATATCGGAACCAGTGGTGAGAGAGAAGTCCAGAGAACCCTTATGCAGCTACTTGCAGAAATAGATGGGTTTAAGTCTCTCGATAATGTTAAGATAATAGCAGCTACTAATAGAATAGACATACTTGACCCGGCTATTCTGAGGCCTGGAAGATTTGACCGGCTAATCGAGGTTCCACTACCCGACCTAAATGCCAGGTACGAGATATTCAAAGTACATACACGTAGGATGAAGCTCAAAGGCGTGGATCTGTACGAATTAGCTCGCCGCACTGAAGGAGCTACGGGAGCCGAGATCAAGGCTATAGTTACCGAGGCCGGATATAATGCTATACGTGATGGACGCAAATACGTTACTATGACTGATTTCATTAGGGCTGTCGACAAGGTTATGTCGAAGAAACACATACGTGATAATAATATGAAGTATCTGGACAACGAGCGTGAGAAAAGAAGATTCTCACCGATATTCCAGTAGAACGGTGTTGGTTTTTGCTAGTTCGTCCTCCAACTCTTTCTGAACTGAGAGAGCTAAGAACAATAGCTAAACTACAGTTTAGAGGGATACCTGATGCTTTTATTCCTGAAGATATACGTCTCGTATTGAGTCCATCTACGCATAAAATAAGATATCTTATTCTTGATGGTAAACATTATTTGTCGGTGAGAGCTAGTGATTATAGATTCGTACTTCATATTCCTGCGGGGCTAACATTACATAAATTGTTGCCTCAGCCATTCTGTAGAGTTTATGTTAGCCATAAATATGCTGGTTTCATAGCTGATGGGGGAAACGTGTTTACCAAGCATGTTGTATGGGCGGATCCAGATATAAGACCCGGCGATGAAGTTGTTGTGATAGATTATGATACAGGAGAAGTTATTGGTGTAGGGAAAGCCTCTAAGCCCGGATGGGAAATGATATATTATGGATGGGGCGAGGGAGTTAGGATTAGGGAGGGAATAAACGAGGTATAAAATCTTGGTTGCAAGGATAAAGGCCTTTATGCTTAAGGGATTTGATCCATCAGAACTCAAAGGCTCGATCTTCGTGACGGGTTATCAGGGCTTTGGAATGGTCGGATATCTAGCTAGTAGACACATAGCTATGGAACTGAGTCTTCAACGCGTAGGCTTTATAAAAACACAGCACATGCCCGAAGCAACATTCTATAAAAAAGGATATGGGCTCACCTATCCTTTCGAACTGTATTATGGTGTTGTAAATAATAAGAAACTACTGGTACTCGTTAACCACGGTACACCCCATGTACGTGAAAGAACAAGATACGCCGAATATCTGGGCTCTTGGCTTAAAAGTGTAGGTGTTAGCGAAGCCATACTTATAGGCGGTTTGGACCCTGCTGTAAGGGAGAAAGAAGATGAGAAATACCGGTGGATCCCGATAGGAGATTGTAAGAGACAGCTGGATGCACCATTGCTCGAAGAAAAACACGTTATAGGACCTCTTGCTCTAACAATGTTGTTCCTAGAAGCCAACGATATTCCAGGCGTGGCTATATTTGCTTATACGGAGCTGTACCGCCCGGATCCTAGGGCTACTGCTGTTGCTGTCGATATTATCTCAGATATACTGGGGGTTAAGATAAAGACTGATCGCCTCCTGGAAGAAGCTAAGGTTATAGAGAGGATCGAGGAGAAGAAAAAAGAGATGCTCAAGGCTCTTGAAGGCGAGGTTGAGACCGAACGAGAACATCCAATGTATGTCTAGCGCATTTAATACCGTGCCCTAAAAGCATATCACATACTGTTTCTGATAGGCTTTCGGACCAGGAATCCCCAACATAATATATTATTACCTCAACTATACTCTTTCCAACCTCCTCGAGTCTTATTATTGTATCAGCAATCTCATTTGAGCTTTCGATAATGGTATAACGGTCGATGTTGTCATTGTATTCATGCTGGAAGAACGGGTAAGTGTTGGAAAGACTTGGTGAAAATACGCCTAGGAATGGATGATAAAATAGGCATTTTTCATCGGGAATTATTTCTTTAACTAACTCGATGATGTTGCTATAAGGTTTCCTAATAGCTGGTACTAAGTAAATGGTATTTCCAAGATTTAGCTTAGACAAGACGAAGTCGTATACGTTCTTTTTAATTACTCTGAGTCTTGGATGATATAAGCTATCGTAGTCGTTCATCATTATAGCGAAGGTATTAGGTTTTGTGAGAGGATTATATTTTTCGAGTAGCCTAACGTATTTCTTAACTATATTAAACGCTGATCTAAGCGATGGGTGAGCTTTGCTCTTATATTCGAGATACTCCCATAACCTACCTTCCTTTATATGTTCCTTGATTTTCCTGAGCTCCTCCATGAGGACGTATAGATTATGGGTCGCTAATAATTTGATCTGCTCTTTTCTCTTTAGACTCTTTAGCTCTGCCAGTGTATATCTGGAACATACTGGGCAATTGCATGGAAGATAGGTTAGCTCGTCTAACCGTCTTGTCCCTGTCTCAGTCATGTAGCGGCCGTCTCGAGCGTATAGAATATAGCTCGCACTATCAAAAAGATCTGCACCCAAGGCTACTAGAAAAGGTAGAATCATCGGGTGCCCGACACCGAATACGTGGAGTGGTTTCTGAGGGGGCAAATGTAATCTTGCTAGTGCGACAAGCTCTACTATGTCCGCATAATCATATCTTTCGAGAAGTACTGTAGGAGAACCTAGTGCGTGGATGTGGTAGGGATACTTCCATGCGCGTAGGCTGGAGTAGAGCACGAGATCCCTATATGGTGCCCCTTGAATAGGGAGAACCCATAATTGATCAGTATCCATTATTAGAGGTAAGGCTTCTGTTGCTCTATCAAAAGTCTCAAAGACAGCTCTACGTGCTTCTTCCCATGACATTTTAGTTCCTGTTGGTACATCAAGTATAACGCCGATGTCAACGCCGATCTGTTTCTCATACTCGATTATTGTCTTATTATCTATTTCAATGTCTCCATAAACCAGTACTTGGTATCCCCCAGAATCGGTCATAATTACTTTGTTCCATTTTAGCGTGTCGTGTATGTTCTTGGGTCTTCCTCTATTTCTTCTGTAGAAGAGGTATGCATTTGTAATGAAGGCGTTAAAACCCATTTTCTCGATTACATATAAGGGCACATCTTGTCGAGTAGGATCAACTACGGGAAAAAGGTAGGGTGTTTCCATTGTTCCGTTTTTTGTTTTTAGCTTTGCTATCCTTCCAGCTAGATCATATTCTTTTGGGTCATAGTATTCCAAATTACTTTCCCTTTAGAACCTTCTTTCTTTCCTCCATATATTTCTGGAAGAACTCATAGATTGTCTGTGCTAATGGGCCTGTGCCTTCCACGCCTTTCTCTGTCACCTTGTAGCGGCTCTGGATAATCACAGCTCTAGCTTCAGGTATTATCTTGATTAAATGCTCAGGTATACGCATGTTTCTCATGATGAACTCCTTAAAGTCTTCGGGCTCGAATAATGGTATTTCTGTTGTCAGTATCTCCGAGACTCTTTCTCCCTTGATAAATACTTTAGGATACGTATTACCATTGTTATCAACAGCGTTTTCCAACAATAGGTTCAGACTCGGATGATCGAAACCAACTAGTTTTCCCTCGTAATATCGTCCATCAGCAAGAATAACCTTGATCTTCTTGTCAACTAGGCCGGCGAGCTCAGCCGCTAATCGTCTGGAAGCATCGATTATGCCCATATCGTATCACCTTTAGGGAAAACTAATATCCGAGTAGGGATATATTGAAATTGCGCTTATAATGATATGCCCTACTCGGGGGTTACAAGATGCCAATATACAAGTGTAGGATTGATAGTATTGAGCCGCTCAGGTTGCCCGATGTTTATAGGGCTAAGCTTAGCTGTGATAATGTATCAATGGAAGTAGAGCTTCATGAAAAGATAATGAAGTTAAAACAAGGGACGGATGTTGAGGTATATATTGATAAGAGTAAGGATAAGTGTCTGCAACATGATTTCTGTGGCCGAGCACATGTAGTTTCGATCAATAAATTCGAAGACTATTATCGTGTGGTATTATCTATTGCGGGGCTTCTTGTTGTTATCAAGCTTCGTGAACAGCCTAGGGCACCGTTTAAAGTTATGAATGAAGTATATGTTGGTATTAGATATGTTTAAGTTATGATATAATACCTTTCTTAGCAAAAATACTCCATTCTTGATCATGTATTTAAGCATATGTAAGATAATCTTCCTAAATAAGGGAGCCAATTATAGAGGGGCGATATTGAAACGTGAGACTACGATATTGGTCGAACTGCTTAGGTACTATGATTCCACCGATGACAAGGTATTCGAAGAGCTTCTCGAGCTACAGCGGTATATAGCTCTCCGGACAGCCAAAAACAAGGATTTAGAATACTATATTATATCTTATAGTAAGAACAAGGGGAAAGATAAGGGCGTTGTAATAGTAATTCGAGGAATACCTGAAATGACATATAGAGAATCAGAACTACTTGTAGACTATATCAAGAGCAGATTCACCACGATCACTTGTAACCGCCTAAATCGTGGCAAGACAGTAAAGCTAGAACTTCCTGTGCCGCAAAATTTTTTCTAAGGCTCTTTAGGAGAAGATATGATCAAATAAAAGGATTTGTTGTGGTCAATTTTATGCAGGCGAGTATTAGATATCCTGTACAACTTATTGGTAGAAGTATTGAGAACCGCATGGGGAATAATGGAATAGTTCTAGGGAAGGCCCTCGGCTGTAAGCAGGAGCCACTTATTGTAATGCCAGTTAGTGTGCTGTATAGACATATTCTCGTGGTGGGGGCAACTGGTTCTGGCAAGACTAGGACAACGGCATTCATTATTAACTCATTACAACACGCCTATCCAGACAAGTATAGGGTGATAATCCTAGATTGGCATGGTGAGTACAGTTCTCTTTTGAAAAAATATATTTATATAAATCCTTATAATGCCCCCATCAATATCGTTGATACTAAAACATTATCATGGATAGAAACATTATATGATGTACTGGGGCTAACAGATCCTCAAGCGTATGTTCTCCAGAAAATAATCGAGAAATCGAATATTGCTCCAAGTATTGATATCAAGAAACTATATAGGCTAATCGAAGAAATGAATACCGAGAATGCTAAATGGATGAAAGAAGTAAAATACGCATTACTAAGAAGACTCGCCCCACTGGCCTACGGTGATAATTATAAACTCTTTACAGGGACCAAAGACTTTCTCGAGCTGTTCAAAAATAGGACTACCTATGTTATAGATCTAAGTATGATACGGGAGACAAGGATTAAGAGAATATACGCTACATTCATTATTCGTTATGTTTTCGACTATGCTTTAAGGAATAGTATGCGCGACACTGTACTTGTGATCGAAGAAGCACATAATCTTATGAAGAAGAGTGATTCTCTAGAAATAATTACACGTATGTTATCAGAGATACGTAAGTTTGGTGTTGGTGTTATAATAGTTTCTCAGTCCCCCAGCGGACTTAGTGATGATATTATGAAGAACACTGCTTCCAAGATAATTCACTCAATAAAATCCTCCGTAGACTTAGAAACTATATCTAGATCGCTCGTATTGGATAAAGAACTCATTAGCATAATTCCTTATCTCGAACCGGGAGAAGCAGTCGCGGCACTACCTAATTATAAAAAGCCATTATTGGTTAAAATAGGGGGGTTTACCTGAAAAACTTTGAAGAACTTACTCTTCTTCCTCTTCACCGCTCTTTCCAGTCTCTTCGGGTTTTTCGACCTTACTTGCTGCTATAATGTCATCGATTCTTAGAATTATTGTTGCGGCCTCTGTTCCTGCCTTTAGCGCGTTAGCTTTTATGCTTACTGGCTCAATTACGCCTAGCTCCATCATATTGGCAAGATCTCCTGTGAATACATTGACACCCGTCCACTTACCCTCTGGTGTCTCGTGGGCTGCCCTCAGCTTCATTATTATTTCTACTGGGTCTAGTCCAGCGTTCTCTGATAGTGCCATGACTAGTCCTTCTAGTGCCTTTGCAAAAGCCTCGATTGCCAGCTGCTCCTTGCCTCCGACAGTCTTTGCAAATTTTCTGAGATGCTTTGCTAGCTCGGTCTCAACGGCTCCTCCGCCTGCAACGATCTTCCCGTCCTTGATAGCATCTGCAACAGCTGCCAGAGCATCTCGTAGGCTTCTCTCAGCCTCATCAACCAGTCTCTCGAGTCCTCCACGTATCACTATGCTTACCGCCTTGGGGTTCTTGCATCCCTCAATGAACACCATTTTGTCTTCTCCAACTTTTCTCTCTTCAACAAGCTTTGCTTCGCCGAGATCCTCGGGTCTTAGGTCGTCGATGTTGCTTACTATTCTTCCTCCTGTTGCTCTTTCTAGTTTTTCCATGTCGCTTCTCTTTACTCTTCTTACTGCTAGTATTCCTTTCTTGGCGAGGAAGTGCTGGGCAACCTCATCAATACCCTTCTGACAAATCACAACATTAGCACCAGTCGAAGCAATCTTCTCAACCATCTTCTTGAGGATCTCTTCCTCCTGCTCCAGGAATGCTTTTAGCTGTGAAGGGTCGGTTATTCTGATCTCTGCATCGATCTCGGGCTTTTCTATCTCTAGTGGTGCATCAATTAATGCTATCTTGGCGTTTTCAACTTTTCTAGGCATACCCGGATGGACTACTTCTTTGTCAAGAACTACACCGTATACTAGCATCGAGTCAACTAAGCTACCGCCATACTTCTTTATGATCTGTACGTTGTCTAGGTCGATGTAGTATTTGTTACCTCTTTTCTCAACGATCTGTTTGACGGCCTTGACGGCTAGTTCGGCGAAGTATTCTCTTGCATCGTGCACAGCTTTACTTGTGAGGCTAGTCTTAGCGATCTTCTTGAGGGTTTCCTCATCGTTTATGTCTATGGGCTCCGCGATCTCGTAGAGATACTTGAGTGCCTCATCAAGTGCCTTTCTATAACCGCTGACTATGACTGTTGGATGTATGTTCTTATCTAGAAGCTCCTCGGCATGTCTCAATAGTTCGCCAGCAAATATTACAGCAGTCTTAGTTCCATCACCAACTTCTTCGTCCTGACCCTTTGCAATCTGTACTAGCATTTTGGCTGCTGGATGCTGAACCTCCATTTTATCGAGAATTGTTGCGCCGTCATTGGTTATTGTTACATCTCCTAGGGCATCTACAAGCATTTTATCCATTCCTTTCGGGCCGTAAGTTGTTCTTAGGGTTTCTGAAATGGCTCTTACAGCCATTATGTTTGTTCTTAGGGCCTCTCTTCCTACGGTTCTCTTAGTGCCTTCCTTGAGTATTAGTACAGGTATTCCCATAGGCTCGACTACCATTGTGATCACCTAAGCTTGTAATGGTTATGTATTACCTCTTTTGCCATTATACCACATAAATGTGCTTCTATATAAAGTTAACTCTCGCAGGAGAACAATAATTTTAAAACCACATATATCATTCAAAATCAACAGTGCCTAAGTGGTGATAGGAATGGGTAAAGTAAGAACGAAAATGATCAAAAGAACCGCTAGAGAGCTACTTGAGAAGTATCCTGACGTATTCACAAATGATTTTGAGCACAACAAGAAAGTAGTTAGTCAGCTCGTTATAACAGGATCAAAACGTGTGAGAAATCAGATAGCGGGTTACATAACGCACCTAGTGAATATAAGGCTTAAGCGTGAAGCACGTACAATTTCTTAACATATCTTAGCAATCAAGGTTAGTTGAAATTGGATAAAATTAAAGCATCTAATGATACATCACATCTTTCAATCAATATCGAGATTCAAGGAAGCAGAATCCTAATTAACTACTTGGGTAAAGAGATCAAGGCATACATTTATGTATGTAATGGAACAAGAAAGACTATCGATGAAGAACTAAAGGAACTAGATATCTCCCCATATCATCCCATAGCTATTATACCTTTTACTATGATAAATTCCATTTGGCAAATAATATTTGGTATAATCAGTTACGAAATTATATACACATATCGGAAAAACCTATATAATAAAATTAAAAACAAGGGGCTACTCCTATCTATGCTGATAACGGGCGAGCGACAGCTAAGTGATATTATCAATAGACTAAGAGAGGAGTATGCCCGCTCTAACTCAAGATACTTTGTGGTTTCTCTTCAAGACCCCGTAATCCTGCCTGATAAATGTAGTGAAGATGTTCAGCTCAATACATCTATTGAGCCGATGCATCTTGTAAAAAACGTAAATAATTATCTGAGATTAGTATGAGGGCCCGGTAAAAATTACCATTCTTCCTCTTCTTCCCACCACTCTTCTTCCTCTTCCCATTCTTCCTCTTCTTCTTCCCACCATTCCTCCTCGAGGTATACCACCATAAATTATCCCCCGTGTATCTGTTGGCCCATAATGGAATTGGCTCCTAAATGATATTAAAACGTATGGTTGTATCAAAAAGGCCGCCTACTATATATAGTAAGGTTCTTGTTGATAGGCAATTTTTAATAACCCATATGTTACAATCCATATGCGTAACTCTTGGTAAAAGATTAACAGTTAATGGGGACAGATATGGTCAGATTTTGTCCCAGATGTGGTGGACCAATGGTTCCCGTCAAGAAAGACAAGCAAGTATATCTTAGATGTCTCAGATGCGGCTACACGATCAGGGCCGATAAAAAAGCTGCGGAATCCTATAGAATGAAGTACCAGGTTGAGGAAGATAAGAGAGTTATAACTTCAAAAGCCACGGAAGCTAAACGCCTTGCCCTTTCCCCAGAAGAGAGAGAAATTCTTAGGGAATACTACGAAGTATTTCTTGAAACGTTTCAGGAAGAGGAAGGCGGTGAGGATTAAAAGAGATATGTTATCAGTACCTCACCCGAAGTCATCATTAGCCGTTAAGGCCTCTGTGCCGTCACCAATCATCATTTAGTCCGGCATAAATTACTCTACTAAAATATCCTTTAATAACTAGATTCTCGGTTTTTCTTGAATTGAATGGATTGAACTAAGTAAACTACTCTAGGCTTTGCCTGAACATTACATATAGCGGGTTGATATCAATGACAAGGATAGCTGTGGTCGACAGAGAATACTGTAAACCTAATAAGTGTGGCTTAGAATGCATACGCTTCTGCCCAGTAAACAAGAGTCGCCGAGGAACTGCGATTGAATTATCCAACGATGGGCGCCATGTAATAATACATGAAGATACATGTATAGGGTGCGGGATATGCGTTAGAAAATGCCCGTTCAAAGCGATAAGCATAGTCAATCTACCGGATGAGCTCGAGAAAAACGTTATCCATAGGTATGGCGAAAACATGTTCAAACTCTATAATCTCCCAATGATCCGGCCCGGTAAGATAATGGGCATAATAGGGCGGAATGGAAGTGGTAAAACGACCAGTGTGAAAATTCTGTCTGGATTATTAAAGCCGAACCTTGGGAGATACGATGATCCCCCCGAATGGGACGAGATAATTAAGGCCTTCAGAGGTACTGAGATACAGAACTATTTGAAGAAACTAGCCAATGGCGAGATCAAAGCAGTTGTTAAAATACAGTATGTCGAGCTCGCAAAACGTATGCTGAAGGGCCGTGTCGGCGAATTATTGAAGAAGGCTGATGAAAGAGGACTATATAGGGAAATCGTTGAAGCATTAGGACTTAAGCACTTGTCCGATAGAAAGATAACCAATCTTAGTGGCGGTGAGTTGCAGAAGTTCTTAGTTGCTGCTGTACTGTTGAAAGACGCCGACTCATACTTCTTTGACGAGCCATGCAGCTATCTAGACATCAGAGAACGAATGCGTGTTGCTAGAGCTATTAGAGAATTCATCGATGTAAGTAAGAAGTATGTTGCAGTAATAGAGCACGACCTAATGATCCTCGATTACATTAGCGATCAAATATCGGTCATCTTTGGCGAGCCAGGAGTCTACGGCATTGTTTCTAAGCCCTACGGTACCAGGGCAGGTATTAATAATTACCTTGAGGGCTATCTGCCGGCGGAGAACATGAGGATTCGGAGAGAACCAATAATATTCAAGATAACTGTATCCCAACAACAACAGAGTACAGAAGAGTATCCTATTGTTAAATGGACAGATATGATGAAAAAGTATGAGAGTTCAGGTTTCATTCTACGTGTTGAGGGCGGAGAAATATATCCCGGTGAAGTATTAGGTGTGCTGGGTCCTAACGGAATAGGTAAAACAACATTTGTAAAAATACTAGCCGGGATACTCAGGCCCGATGAAGGGGATGTCATTATATCTGTCGAAAAGATAAGCGTTAAGCCTCAAGAACTTTCACCAAAGATTTTCCCCGAGGAAACAGTTGCGGCTAATCTTCGTAGAGCGTCACCAGAGGCGGTGAACCCAGCGTCTTGGATCTACGCCGAACTAGTAAGAAAACTCGGCCTTAACAAAATGATGGAGAGACGAGTTGATGAGCTCAGTGGTGGTGAGCTACAAAAATTAGCTGTTGCGGTCGCATTGGCGACGCCTGCAGATTTATATTTACTTGATGAACCATCGGCTTATCTCGATATTGAGGAAAGACTGGCTATTGCTAAAGTGATCCGGAGAATCATTGAGGAGAAAAGGAAAACAGCGCTCGTAGTAGAGCATGATCTGATGTTGCAAAACTTTGTGGCAAATAGAATTATGGTCTTCAAAGGTATACCTGGGAAAGAAGGATACACGACATCACCGCTGGATATTAGCGCGGGATTCAATGAACTCTTGAAAGAGCTGGATGTTACGGTAAGAAGGGATCCGCAGACCGGCAGACCTAGAGTAAATAAACCGGGCTCTTATCTCGACAGGTACCAGAAAAGTATTGGACAATACTACCTCCCCGAGATTGTGTCGGAGAAATAATATTATCAATTTTGTTTTAATCAATATATTAAACTCATATATGTAATTTATTGCTGGGATACAAAGCTAGATTTAAAACCATCATTTTAATATAATATATATGGCACAATTGTAATCGTTGAAAAATGGGTGATTGTAATGGCTGAGAAGATAACTCTTTCCGTGATAAAAGCAGATGTAGGGAGCCTAGCCGGGCATCACATGCCGCATCCTGACCAATTAGCAGCTGCGACAAAGGTTCTTGCTGAGGCGAAACAGAAAGGATTGATCATTGATTTCTATGTGACACACGTAGGTGACGACATACAGCTCATAATGACGCATAGAAAGGGTGTAGATAGCCCAGAAATACATGAACTAGCTTGGAACGCTTTCCAGGCTGCTGCAAAGGTCGCACGAGAACTAAAACTATATGCAGCTGGGCAGGATCTACTAAGCGATGCTTTCTCCGGGAATGTTAGGGGATTAGGTCCCGGAGTAGCCGAGATCGAGATGGAGGAGCGTAAAGCCGAGACCGTGATAACGTTTCACGCTGACAAGACAGAGCCTGGAGCGTTTAACCTTCCCATATTCAGGATATTCGCAGATCCGTTCAACACTGCAGGACTGGTAATAGATCCCAGGATGCATGAAGGCTTCATCTTCGAGGTATATGATGTATTCGAAGGCAGGAGCGTCAAGCTCAAGAGCCCCGAAGAGATGTACGACATTCTCGCATTAATTGGTACGCCAAGCCGCTATGTAATCAGACGTGTGTATAGAAAGGACGGCCTACAGGCAGCAGTTGTGAGCGTTGAAAGGCTCAATCTCATCGCGGGCAAATACGTTGGTAAAGATGACCCGGTGGCCATTGTACGTGCACAGCACGGCCTACCAGCAGTCGGTGAAGTGCTTGAGGCATTTAGCTTCCCGCATCTAGTGGCTGGCTGGATGCGTGGAAGTCATCATGGCCCAATAATACCGGTGCCGCTAAAGTATGCTAGAGTAACAAGGTTCGATGGACCACCAAGAATAATTGCGCTGGGCTGGAACATTTGTAAGGGCAGGCTGATCGGCCCAGCAGACTTGTTCGACGATGTTGCATTCGATGAAACCAGGAGGCTAGGAAACCTGATAGCAGAATACATGAGGAGACATGGCCCATTCATGCCGCACAGACTAGGGCCTGAAGAGATGGAGTATACAACACTGCCTCAAGTACTTGAGAAGCTTAAAGACAGGTTCGTAAAGACGGAAGAAGTACATGTGATAAAGAAGCATAGTGAGCTGTTGAGCGGGAGTCAGTAAATAATCTAAAATTCTAGTTTTTTATTTGACTTTGTGTTAATGTAAAACAATATTTTATAACTTCCAAGGTGACAAAATGCCCCGCCCAATAATTGCCGTTAACTTCAAGGCATATTATCCCTATAGCTTCGGTGAGCATGCACTTAGGATAGCCCGGGATGCAGTCAAGATTGTTGATGAGTATGATGTAGACGTTATACTTGCCCCTCCTTTCACCGAAATATACAGGATACTAGAGATTGTACGGGGAAGCAGAGTAAAGGTCTATGCGCAACACGCTGACCCTGTGGAGCCCGGCGCTAGAACAGGCTTCATACCCGTAGAAGCAGTAAAAGAGATCGGTGCTAATGGCTTAATACTGAATCATAGCGAGCACAGGTTAAAGCTGGCGGACATTAATTGGTTGATCAAGAAAGCAAGGAAATTGTCTCTCGAGCAAATAGTCTGTGCAGACGTGCCTGAAACAGCGGCAGCAGTATCGGTTCTCAATCCCGACATCGTGGCTGTCGAGCCTCCTGAGCTCATAGGGACAGGTATCCCTGTTAGTAAGGCTAAGCCTGAAGTGATAACGAGAAGCGTTGAACTCGTTAAGAAACATAACCCGGACATAGTACTGCTAACAGGTGCTGGTATAAGCAAAGGTGAAGACGTTTATGCCGCAATTAGACTAGGAACACTAGGCGTTCTCGTCGCTTCAGCCATAGTAAAAGCAAAGGATCCCTACACAGTTATGAAGGATATGGCGGAGAATGCATTGAAAGCATTAAAGTAAATTTTAATTTTTCCCGTAACACTAAATCCTTTCCTAGAGTCTGCCGCCGTAGCTCAGCCGGTAGAGCGCCGGCCTCGTAACGGGTTCCTAAAAAGCTCCGAGGTCGAGATAGCCGGTGGTCGCGGGTTCAAATCCCGCCGGCGGCTTTACTCTTATCTATATAACTTGCCTGATCTTTATGGAATGTATCTCTGTTTCTTTCCTCCCGTAAGCCTCTGCTATAATGTCTCCGTATTCGATTTCTCCTATTTGTTTCAGCATGTTATAGAGTAGCTGAACTCCCTTGTCATAGTCTATCCGCTTGTCTTCCTTCACCACTCTAATCCTATATGGCCTGATACCGTATCTAATCGTTAATTCCTCCGAGATCTTATGATCTGCCGAGCCGGCATATACATCCACTTGTGGACGGTATCTAGAAATGAGCGAGGGTATTGTTCCCGTTTTTGTATAGACCAGTATCTTTGCATTGATATGTTCGGCTAGTAAGGTTAGTCCAAGTGCATATTTTTCGCGCAGTGTGCTGGCAGAATCGGATCTTATCGACTCTATACTTGTCTTGTTGATATTTGCTTCAGCTATACGCACTATTCTTTTCAACCATCTAATAGTTTCTATCGGATATTTGCCTGTAGCGGTCTCGTTTGTTAGGAGCAATGCGTCTATGAGATCCATTACTGCATTCATAACGTCAACTACTTCGCTCCTACTTGGCCTAGGGTAGTTGACCATTGTTTCTAGGAGTTGTGTGGCTACAATGCTGGGTTTACCGTATTTTAGTGATAAATGGGCGATCCTTTTCTGCAGGAACGGTAGTTCTTCGAGAGAATAGTGCATGCCTAGGTCTCCACGAGCTATAATGACAGCGTCTGAAGCCTCTATAATGCTTCTGAGATTATTAACAGCGGATCTGGTCTCGATCTTAGCGACCAGTTTAAGGGGATCCCTGGTGAGCCTACCAACAAGATCTCTTACGACTTCCACGTCTTTTGACGTCCTAACATAGCTTAGGGCTAGGAATGTTATGTCTTTATTCACACTATACTTCACATATTGTACATCGCGTTCGGTCAACGAGGGTAGATTGATTTCTTTTCCGTGTATGACAAGTGTTTTATGTGGTAGAAGGACGCCGTCGTTTAAAGCTGTTGCTACTGCTTGGTTTTCCGATACATCCTCTACTCTAAGCATTATTTTCCCGTCATCAAGTAGTACGAGATCACCGATCTCGAGTGTTTCGAAAACCTTCTTTATAGGTATTGGAATAGTTTTTTCTTCCGAGGCGGAATTTCCTAGGACTAGGAGTATTTTGTCCTTGGTATGTATTTCCTGAGGTTTTATGTCTCCTATTCTTATTTGGGGGCCTGGGAGATCACCCATTATTGATACTACGGTGTCCAGCTCGGCAGAAGCGTCGCGGATATAATTGATCCATTCGTCCCAGATCTTTGGTTCTCCATGAGAGTAATTTATTCTGAAACAGCTGACGCCCTCCGATATCAGTCTCTTTATTATTTCGTAGCTATTTGTCGCTGGGCCCACTGTCGCGATTATCTTAACACGTGTCGGTGAAGCCAAAAGATCACCTCTGTGATTCCTTATATTCCTTAACAGCTTCTTCTTTTGATATCTCTTTTGCACTAGTTATCATAACGTAGCCTACATACATTATGAAACCCGAAACTCCAAATATCGCTATTAGTACAGCCGCTCTTATGAGGAGGTCAGAAAATCTGATGCCGCCGACATACATGTCTGGAGCGATAACTAGGCCGATAAAATATACGAGAGCAAGCGTAAACCCGAGAATAATAAGTGCTATCCCTAGGGAACGGCTCATCTTCGATCAGACCCTAATAACCACTAGATTAAGCCTATTACTTCTCTTACTTTTTTGCCTGGTAGTATACCTAGTTCTTTAGCCTTAGTGGTAGAGGCCTTAATCTGTGCATCCAGCAAGTCCTCCACAGTCTTAACACCCGAAACCGTTGCGGCGATAAGACCTAGTTTCTCGCACACATCGATATTTAGATACCCGCACATAATGAAGCCTTTTTCTCCTCTTAGTAGAACCAGGTTAGGCGCGTTTGGAAGCTCTATCTCTATGCCCGTCAGACTGTGATCATTGATATTAAAGTTCTTAATTCTTATTGATGTATAGGGTAGATTATCCATACAATCACCATTTCATATTTTTGCTTAAATACAGTATTAGAATCTTAACTGTAACTAAAAAGCTAACTACGCTATCGATATTTTGATTTATGGCATTAAGGAGTGGAGGAGTTAATGGCGGCCCGATCCCAGCTTGGGGCGGCTGCGAGGCCTCGCGGACCTCACGGCCCACCCCAACGTGGCCGGCTTAACTTCCGGGTTCGATATGAGTCCGGGTGTTGCCCGGCCACTATGGCCGGGTCGGACCGCCGATAACCTAGATTAGAGTGGCTAGCTTTTAAGTTTTTCTTTCTTCGAGTTTTACCGAGTAAATAGCTTTTATCACTAATTCTCCGCCGCACTTGGGGCATTTCCCTTTGACGAGGGATATAAAGTCTCCTGGTTCGTAGTCTCTTTCTGCTTCGTAGCCGCACTTCTTACATACAATTATTTCTTTTGGGATATACTTGGCTTGTTTGGGTTTGCGCCTATACTCCATGTATAATTGTATGACTAGTATTGCGAGAGCGACAAGTGTTAGTATGAGCATTGTGTTCTGGTCGAATATCATCCCGGTACACCTAATGTGTTCCCTATTCCGGCCACTATTATTGTGGATTTGGGCTTGGTAGACTCTATTATTATTCTACGCACATATTCGAGGGCTTTTTCGCCTGCATCATATATTTCTTTTTTCATAGTATGTATTGCTTCGCCTAAATCCATCTTAATTACTAGTGCTTTAAGAGGAATACCGTACTTTGTCGTTGCTCTCTCTATGGCTATCTTTTCGGGTCCCGGATCACCTATTGCGGCTCCAATGCCCTCGGCTATTTCGCCCGTTTCTTCTCCCTCAAGCTTTAATGCAGCATCAATTGTTATGACGAGGTCGACTCCGCCTTTGAGTTCCTCTACTAGGTCATAAAGAACATGGCCTGGCCTCCCGACATTGCTTCCTGGCCCTTCTGCCTTGATAACATATATTCTGCGATCATCGAGCCATAGCTCCGTTATACTTGTATCCTCTACTACTTTCTTTGAGATCACCTTTCCTAGCTCGATCAGTCTATAGGCTACGAGAGGCCCTACGCTGTCACCTATTGGCGTGCCAGTTAGGAATGCATCTAGGGATTTATGATATGTTTCGACGATCCTCATTATTTGGGGCATAGCCATTTCTAATTGCATTAAAAGTATCCAGTTGTTCTCTTTCTCTCCAGATAATAAGTAGTGGCGGACAATTTTGTATATCTGGTTAATAACTCCAACTATAGATAATCCGGTCTCAACAAGGCTCCGTTCGTACTTTGTGGATGTAGGTATAGCTCGTTCAACCATTTTCCTGAAGCTTTTATCTCCCGTTATGATCAGGTGTTCTAGGCGTTTTATTATATCAGTGGGCTCTATGTCCACTGGCTGTATTATAAAAAAGTCCATGGCACGCTTGATGAGTAGATCAGGAGATTTTACTCCCAGGTTTTTGAGTTGTCTCTCCACACGTGCCCGGTCTTGTTCTAGGTATGATTTTATGACTGACAACTTGTTCCTTATATCATAGCTCCATAGACGCATCTGGATCTTTTGGTTGGCCCCGGTGAATATCAGTATAAACAATATTATCCATATGAGCTGTGTTGCCAGCGAGACCCAGTCGGTCGCCAATAACTATTACACCTTAACACTCTGTCTCTCCTAGGGTGTAATGTACTCGTATCTTAATATTTTTAATCCAAACACGCCTTATAGAGTTGTAACGATAATTTCATCATCATTAACAACTATTGTATGTTCGAACTGGGCAACTATTCCTCCTCCCCTCTCAATCAGTATGGGGTAAGACAAGATCACACCGTGGCGTTCAAGCATCTTAATAGTATTTCTTAAGCCATTAATACTCGAAAACATGTCCTTGTACCATCGCTCACAGAACGGTAGAGTGCGTCTTTCACTCCATATTTTCTCGAACAATTTTCGCTCGTACATGGTTAGCCTACCTCGTTTCTTTTTAATTGAGTATATGGTCTTCGTTTTCCCCTCCTTTACTAGTCCAACACCGTTGGTTGCGAAAGGCTCTATAGCATATACACCGTCCTCAAGCCTCCATCTGCTGAATATGTCGTTAAAGTTAGGTATGCTTTTGCCGCTATGTATAACGTATCGGTCGATACTATGGCCTGTCAGATTTCTTACTGGTTTATAGCCGTAGCTTTCTATAGTTGTCTCAATAATGTATCCAATCTCCTTGGCTTTTATCCCGGGTTTAAGAATAGATAGTGCAGCTTCTAGTGCTTTTCTTGTAGCCTCAAGGAGAGGCTCATAAACTGGATTGAATGTCACGGTTGTTGCGGTGTCAGCGATGTAACCATCGATATGTACTCCTATATCTATCTTTATGACGGCGTTATCGGGGACTATAGTTTCATCATTAATGACTGGTGTATAATGTGCAGCGATTTCGTTAATACTTAGATTTGTCGGGAAAGCAGGTTCACCGCCTAGCTCCCTTATCCTGTTCTCAATATGCTCTGCGAGATCAATGAGTTTCATCCCAGGTTTTACCATCTTCGCAGCTTCTTCACGAACGATCTTTGCTATTCTTCCAGCTCTGACCAGCTTGTCTATAGCTTCGTCGTCTAGTTTACCCAATAGTTTTCACCAATATAGTAGAGCTTACCGAAGAATATTATGTTTCTTGTTTAAAGATTTATTTCGGGTATAGTCACTAAAAGAATAAACGGAATAAATGCGCAGTTCTAAGGGGTGATAATCATGGCCATAATAAAGTATCTGGGCCACTCAGCATTCGAGGTAGTATTGACAGGTCTTGACGGCAAGGAGAAAACAATATTGATCGATCCATGGCTAGAAAACCCGCTTAGCCCGGTTAAAGTAGATGATTATAAGAAAAAGCCTATTGACTACATATTTGTCACACATGATCATGGTGACCACATAGGAAATGCTATTGAAATAGCCAAAGCCACAGGCGCCAAGATAGTCGGCGTATTTGAGGTAGCCCTTTATGCAAATGAGCAAGGAGTAGATGCTGTGGACGGAAATATTGGCGGAAAACTAAAGATTCCGGATCTAGAAGTGGTTATGACACCAGCCCTGCATAGTAGCCAGCGCGGCGTCCCCGTAGGATTTGTGATCAGAGGAAAAGACATAAGCATATATCATGCAGGCGATACCGGTCTTTTCGCTGAAATGAGCCTTATAGGCGAGCTATACTCTCCCGATATAGCAATGCTCCCGATAGGTGGGCACTATACTATGGGCGTGAAGGAGGCTGTAAAAGCAGTACATATGATAAGACCGAGAATAGCAATACCCATGCACTATAATACATTCCCACCTATAAAAACCGATCCTGAGAAGTTCAAAGAACTAGTTGAAAATACCACTACGACGAAGGTCGTAATACTAAAACCTGGAGAAACACTTACCTATCCATAACATGTTATCTTGTTTATTTAATCAATGATAATATTTTTATATGAAACAATATAAGAATTGAATATTCTCAGTTAGCGGCCCGGGGAGACAGCCCCACCCCCACTATTAAGAGCCCGTGTGAGCAGAGCCGTACGGCTTCGATGATCACGGGTGTTAGTGGTGGGGGACAGCCCTAAAGGGCCGCAGAATTATCGATCTATAGGTTCATGGTTTATCGGATAAATAATCATAGATCTAGATATTGATTATATTTAATGGTGTAAACAATGATTTAATACCGTAAATGTATAATCTGAACTCTAAAATAGCTATTTACACAGCAGAATAAGCGGGCGTATCACGCTCATCACATTACCTAAACAACTAGGAAAAGGGTGATGATATTGACCAAGTACTTGATAAAAGCAAAAGTCGAAGTTAACGGCGCAGTGGAAAAACATGATATCATAGGGGCGATATTCGGTCAAACCGAAGGCTTGCTTGGCGAACAGTTCGATTTGAGAGCACTGCAGGACAAGGGGAGAATCGGGAGGATCCAGGTAAACACACGCACATATAATGGCAAGACCGTCGGCGAGATAATAATACCGAGCAATCTTGATCGGATAGAGACAGCACTAATAGCCGCAATGATAGAAAGTGTTGAGAGAGTAGGTCCCTACAATGCAAAAATACAAGTAGTCGACATTATCGATGTCAGGATGGAGAAGATTAAACGAATAGTTGAACGCGCTAAGGAAATATTGAGAATGTGGTCACGTACTAAATCGCCAGACCTCAAAGAGATACTGCTTGAAATACAACAGGCAATGAAGACACCCGAGCCCATAAAATATGGTCCAGAAGGACTACCAGCGGGACCGGATGTTGAACGAAGCGATACAATAATACTCGTAGAAGGACGTGCCGATGTAATTAACCTACTCAGATACGGTATAACCAATACAATCGCTCTGGGCGGTGCAAGAAAAGTTCCAGAAACAATATCTAGTCTTGCTAAGAAGAAAAAGGTGATAGCCTTCCTGGACGGAGATCATGGCGGCGACTTAATACTAAAAGAAATACTGCGAAGCATAAAGGTAGATAAAATAGCAAGAGCTCCTCCTGGAAAGGAGGTTGAAGAGCTGACCGGGAGAGAAATCAAAGAAGCACTATCAAAGGCTATTCCTACCAAGAAGTACCTCGAGGATCTTATGGCAGCTGGAAGTAAAGAAGCACAATATCTCCTACAAGTACAAGAACGCCTAAGCAGACAAGCAGCCCCCCAGCCTCTTAAGAAACATGCTCCGAAGCCCCAGTTAGTTGAAGAGACAGTCAAGGAAAAAGAGGAAAAACCCATTGAAAAAGAAAAGACCGAAACAAGACAGGTTGTCGAAGAAGTTATCAGTATACCAAAGAACATTAGATCAGACATTAAGTCGCTTCTAGGGACACTCGAGGCAATACTTTATACTGAAGACTGGAAACCAATCAAAAGAATACCTGTTAGAGACCTAGTCAACGTTCTCGACGAGCTAGACGAAGGCGCTGTTTATGCTGTAATATTTGATGGTATCGTTACACAGAGACTTGTTGAAAAAGCAGGTGCTAAAAAAGTTAAACTATTGATAGGTGCTAAAATAGGAAAGATTAATGAAAAACCTCAAGATGTAATAATTCTTACATTTAATGATCTATTATAACACAATACTATTTTTTACTGCCGAAAAAATCGAACAGGCTTTTTTGCCCGGCTGTCCGGGCAGCCATTTTTAGTTGCGTTTCAGAAACGCCGAAATAGCCTAGAATTCTCATTGCTGCAGGAATTATCTGGTGATCAATATAATACTCTGTATCAACGACCTTGGGATCCTTGACTAGGATATATGGCTCTGCCCGACTCGAGATCTTACCACTACCCTTAGCTATGATATATCCTACTTTATCACCTGTTGAGAGCTTTAAACCTAGTCTCATCAGCTTTTTCGCGGCAACAACATGTGGTGCGTCAACGCTATATTCTTCAAGCCTCTTAGAAAGTGTTTTCCAGATTATGAGTTTGTTGAGAGGTACTTTACCCTGCTTAAGATCCGCTATTACTTTTCTCACATACTCTATTGCTTTCTCGGTACTTCTCTCCTTCAACAATATCTCTGTGATCTTTTCCTGTACCTCCTTTGCGATCTCTGCCCAATCACCTCTAACGGCTTCAAAGCCAACAATGTCTATTCTTCCGTCGCTCAATAAGCCCGCATATCTTTTCTTTGCCTCAGTGAAGAATATGCGTTTATAGATCTTGTCGATCTTAATGTCTAGGCCGAGCTCATCCCTGATTCTCCTTATTAGTTCTTCGATTTTCTCCTTGTCATATGTAACAAATAGCGAATCGGTATCTCCATATATTACCTTAAGGCCAAGTGATTCAGCAATTTTAATGGCGTAACGTATGGTCTGGCGCCCCCACGCCGTCACGGCTTCTGCGCATTCCCTACAATACCATCTTGCGCCGACCCAGCCCATATAGCCATAAGTAGCATTAGCGAGAATCTTAACTGCTTTCTGTCTTTCATTCAATAATCTGTATTCATAGCTATCCGGGGGATACTTCTTCATTTCCTCCTTAATGGATTTCCTAAGCTCCAGAAGCGTTAACAGTACTTTCTTAAAGAACCCTTCAGGTTCCTTTCTGAAACAGTGACCTACTTCTGGTGCTACATAATGTTTTTCAGGATTGCATGCTTCGTCTCTAACTATGGTGTCCGGACCAACGTTATATTTTATCATAATACTGGGATACATGCTCGAGAAGTCGAGCACCGCGATGTTCTCATGTACTCCTTTTACCGGCTTAAGAACCACCGCACCGCGATAAGACTCGTATGGTCTCTCGATCCTATTGGGTACTAGCTCATTATATCTATATGCCTCCCTCATTAGATACCATTCTAGCCTAAATCCGACACTGGCTGCTCCGACCTGGTCCAGGGGTAATCCCGTTAAATTCGCTAGTTGCATGCCAAACGGAACGAATTTCTCCATTAAGCCAAAAGTCGCCTCGACATCTTCTCTGTTGTATCTAAGGAGAAGAGGTCTGAGTTTCGGATCATCCCAGTACTTCGGCATATCTAAGTAATCTATTAGTATTCTCTCACTTTTCTTCATAACACCTAGATAGTCGGCAACATTTTCCAAAGACTTAATCTTTACCTCAGGTATTTCTTCAGCATAATCATACAGATCAACGTTTAAACGGCCGGGAACGGATATATGTCCATATGTACTCGTCCTAGGAACTACACCTACTCGTCTTGACACATCTAGGCGTAAACCTATCTTCTTAGTTCTCTCGATCAGATATGGCCAATCGAAGCCATTACTATTATAACCAACGATTATGTCGGGATCATATGTTTTAATATAGTTAATAAAACCATTTATAGCCACACGATCATCTTTATCATTGGCTAGAAACTGTTTGAAACCATTATCAGTATCCTTAACACCTATTATTATCACAGGATCTTTTTCGGGTTTAGGACTACCGCTTTTTGTATAAACCTCTATATCAAATGCCGCATACCTTAGATCTTTAGGCGGTGTTGTATCGTTTAGCGGCTCTATATTCCCGACTATTTCATATTCTTCGTCAACACGGTACCCCGGCTTCTTAGGGATCTTCCTTACTTCGGCTTTGTGCCACCCGCAAGGTCGGAGATCATGATCGATTATATATCTCATGCTGAACCTTATGTCTGCTTCAACAACATCCCTAATTCCCTTTATCTTCCTAATTTTTTCTCTATATCTTCTAACACTCTCCGGGATCATAGTGGTTATTTTGAGAGCCTGCACAGGCTTTCCGAAATATTTCTTTTCTGTGAAGGAGATATCTATTATCGGTGAACGTGGATCTGATAAGGATTTTATTTCTCGAATAATTCGTCCTACATCCGTGCCCTCCTCGAGGATAGCATAAAAGTACGGTCTGAACCTCTTATCTCGCAACAGAATTCTTTTTCCATCCCGAGTTACACCCCATATGATTATGTGGGGCTCCGCACCGACAACCTCGTAGGTATTATCAAGGAAATAGAACTCTATAATCATGTAAACACCCATAATTCATCTATATTAATAGAGTTAGATAACTATTAATTCCTCTTGAGTGAGGGCTTTGAAGATATTAGAGAAGGATCTAAGGAAAGGTATAGTCAAGCTAATACCCGAGGATCAGGATGATATATGGCTACTCTATAATGTAATAACGCCGGGTGATCATGTTACAGCACAGACTACCAGAGACGTAAAAGTCGAGGGGGGCAACAGTCGACGTATACCAATGACTCTGACTATAAGGGTAAAGGCGCTAGAGTTCCAGCCTTTTACCGATAGACTAAGAATACGTGGAATAGTGGTTGAAGGCCCAGAAAGGTTCGGTGTTAAGGGGCATTACCATACAATAAATGTTGAGCCAGGAAAACCTATAGTAATTTATAAGGAACGCTGGCCCGCACATATATTGAAAAGACTTGAGAAAGCCCTAGAGAGGAGGCCTAGGATATTTCTAGTAGCCATTGACTATGATGATGTCGCCATAGCTCTCATGTCTGAGCAAGGCATTAAGACTTTATATGAGGAGGCATTGAGACTTCCCGGTAAGAACGAGCCAGTTGATTTCGACAAGATACTTGACAGGTTCTTAGATAGAATCGGTAAGATCATTGCAGAATATGTCTCTAGATACGGTGCTCGCTCCGTCATAATAGGTAGCCCAAGCATGCTAAGACAGAGATTGTCATCAATTATCAAAGAAAAAATTGGAAACACAATAGTAATCAGCGATAATGTATCTATGGGTGGTATGCCTGGCATTAGGGAACTAATGCATAGAGATAGTGTTAAGAAAGCGTTGAAAGAAGCCAGTCTTATGAGGGCACAAGAGGCCTTGGCTGAATTTAGAAAGTTATTAATGACTAATGATAAAATGATCGCCTATGGGATCGATGATGTTGAACGTGCCGTCATGTTAAACGCCATCGACAAAATAGTTGTTTCGGAGGAGCTATTACGGACATACAATGAACATGAGCGGAGACGTATAGATAAAATCCTAGAAGAAGCATATAGGAGGAGGGCTGAAATAATCGTTGTTCCAAGGGAATCACCTATCTACTACGAGCTTGAAGGCCTTGGAGGTATTATTGCAATATTGAGATTTCCGATTAGCTAGTTTTAGAACAAACCGCTCCCATAGAGTTTTCTACGAACATGTGGATACTGTTTGGCTATCTTGTTAAGCGCCTCTTCGAAGCTCTCGTCTTTACCCAGATAATATTTTATGAAGACACCGGTTCTACCTATCTTGTCTCTCCTACTAAGCACGTAAACACGTTCTAGCACAGTCTCGACACTTATACCTATTTTTTTGGCAACAACATTCTCATTACCTATGACAGGTGATTCTCGATGCCCCCTATTAGTAGGCTCAATAAACACCAGTCTTTTATCTACGCCAGGGACTCTCTTGTTCTCGATAAGACCCTTAAGATCTAGGAGTCCGCCGAAAATATAGAACTCGTACTCTCTAGGGCTTAGTTTAGCTAATGGAAAGCTGATCATGATCCTGTCGTTGGGGTCTAGCGCAATATAAGCTTTAGGCGTGCTAGATGGGGTTGCTACCACTATGTATCTGTTCACAGGTTGTAGCCCCATAGATTCTATTGCTAATTCTACCTTGTAGCTAGGTAGAGTATATGGTATGAATATATCAATGTCACTTTTGCTATGCACATCGCCCCTTGCAAGACTACCATGAACTATGGCGTTAATTCCATACCGGGCGAGGCCCCTAAGAATATCGATTGCTTCCCTTCTCAGCGTAGCTAGTATCTCCCACCGCTTGTCGTCGTAGATTACTTCGATATATTCTGGTGTTTTCTTTATTTTTGTTCGAGGCAATTCTTTTTCCCATCTATTAATTAATGTGCTTCCTGCTTAGTAGATTTGATAGGTAGGTATTTGGGTGCGTGGTATGTATATTGGTAGTATCTATGACTTCGTGTTGTCTCTCATTAGTTTTTGGGCTTTATTGAATATTATCTATATTTCTAGGAAGGAATGGTTTGTTTCGAGAGGAATAAAACTATACTATGGGGTTGTGCTTATTTATAAGAAGCCATATGATGTTAAGCCATCACCCCTTATCAGTAAGGTATCATACGTGTCCATACCACTAGCATTGATCGGTATATACATGTTTTACTCAGCAATGATAATGTCACTAATCTCCAAACTGGGCGTGCTAAAGACAGGGGTTACGGTACAGCTATTGATACCGGGAATAAACATTACAGGGATTTTTCTCCTATACTTCGCAATCGCGGTTGTTATAGCGGCGGCAGCCCACGAGTTCGCCCACGCCTATGTCGCCAGAAGTCATAACATTCCCGTTAAGGGACTAGGATTTGCCATAATATTATTTGTACCGATAGCATTTACCGAGATAGACGAAGAAAGTTTTCCTAGGGCTTCGAAAAAAGCACGGATACTCACCTTGTCGGCGGGACCTGCAAGCAATATAGCATTGGCACTGTTCTTCATGGTTTTACTTATCCCTCTGGTCTCATCTTATGGTTACATTATAACTAATGTTGTAGAGAACAGCCTCGCCGAACATATAGGATTGAAGCCTGGATACATTATCCTAAAAGTCAATGGGACCCAGGCAACACTCCAGGCTTTACACTCATATTTGGGTCTTAATAAAACAGTACGTCTTATATTGACAGTATATATTCCACAAAACAATAGTCTAGTTAACATATCATTCCTAAAACCAGCATCTACGCATCTACTTGGTGTGTATCTTCAAGCTTCTCCAGGCCTATGGCTTATCAAATCAGTGGGCATTAATATGGCTGAGTTCATAGTTGGGCTAGCACAATGGATATATTTGGTTAACATGAGCTTGGGAATAATCAATATCGCGCCATTATTCATTACCGATGGAGGTAGAATAGTGTACGAGATAATAGGCAGCAAAACAGTTTCACACATTATTAACATTCTAACGCTTCTAATACTAGTACTGGCGCTGGCTCCCTGAAATTCTTTATAAAATCCCATAACCTATATCTCTAAATGCCCGCGGGCCGTAGGTAGGGCTTCCACATAGGAAGCCAGAAAACCCTGTGCCCGTACACCGCGCCCGTTAACCCCCCGCCCAGCAATGAACCCCGCCCCGTGGGGCTGGCGGTGGCGGAGCCCTCTCTGGAGGGAGGGGGTCAACCGCCTTAGCCGGGGGAACCTGGCCAGGCCCGGAAGGGAGCAACCTAACCCTGGCCGTCAGCGTTCACGGGTCACCGGGGTTGAGCGTGGGCGTGGAAGGGCTCTGACGGGAGGGCGGTGTACGGGCACAGTGGGGCTACGGCCCGCGGGCAATTATGCACCTATCGGTGTATGATCATGCATGACGATCCTGTAGAAGTGCTCAAAACATTAATCAGTATTAAAAGTTATTCTGGAGAAGAAAGAGAGATAGCGTATGTGATCAGGGATTTTCTCGAGGAGAATGGTGTAGATAAGGCATTCATAGATAGCTATGGTAACGTAATAGGGGTTCTTAGAGGAGAGGGTAACGGGAAGATCGTTTTTGAAGGGCATATGGATGTTGTCCCACCTGGTGATCTGGAGCAATGGAGATATCCACCCTTTGAACCTAAGATCGTTGATGGTAAAATCTACGGACGTGGAGCATCCGATATGAAAGGAGCAATCGCAGCTATGATCAGCAGTATTACACTGATCACTAAACCCTCGGCTGACATATACTACGTCTTTGTGCCTTATGAAGAGATCGCCGAGGGAGTTTGTTTCTCCAGAGCAATTGAGGAAACACTAAGGATAACTCCTGACCTGGTAGTATTAGGTGAAGCGACAGGACTAAACGTCTACAGGGGACACCGAGGTAGAGCTGTTATCAAAATAACTGTTAGGGGTATATCCGCACATGCATCTATGCCTGAATTAGCACTTAATCCGATAAACTCTTTGGCTGATATAATCACGAGGCTTAACTCAATAGAATTACCTGTCCATAATGTACTGGGGAGGTCTACCTTATCGCCTACGATTATTAAATGCGAGCCTCAATCTCCTCCCATGATACCGGATCGTTGTGAAATGATAATCGATTACCGTATGATACCGTCTGAAAACAAAGAAGAGATAATCTCCAGGATCAAGAACGCTATTCAGCGGGTTGAGGGCTTAATAGGTGTACAGTACCTAATAGACCGAGCGAGAATGTGGACAGGAAAAACAATTACTATAGAGCACTACTTCCCGGCCTGGATATACCAAGGCGAACTAAGCCTGCACATTCTCAGTCTTATCAAAAAATACAATAGCAAAGCAATACTTGGATACTGGAGATTCAGCACAGACGGTGTGTACTCAGCAGGAACAAGGAATATACCAACTATAGGAATCGGTCC
This sequence comes from Desulfurococcales archaeon, assembly GCA_027022365.1. Taxonomy (GTDB): domain Archaea; phylum Thermoproteota; class Thermoprotei_A; order Sulfolobales; family Desulfurococcaceae; genus JAADCY01. The sequence goes on from JALVYU010000026.1 coordinate 449,437, forward strand.
TGGAAACGAGGAACTGGCCCATAGACCAAACGAATACGTATCGATCAAAGAATTAGAGGCTTCACGCAAAATCTATGCAGAGCTAGCACTTCAACTATTTCATTAAGAGACTAGGAGAATTAGGGGAAGCGCCGGGGGCGGGATTTGAACCCGCGCGGGGAACCCCCCACCGGCTCTCCACACACCGTGCCGAGGGCTTAGCAGGCCGGCGCCCTACCAGGCTAGGCGACCCCGGCTCCTCAATCATACCTTTTCCGCACTAATTGGCTTATAACTTTTCTTCGAGTATAGGCATAAGATTTCCGAAGCAATTGCTAAGAATACCGTTATCTGTATTATGTTTCTAATCTGTACTATCCACTGCACAGGCGAATTAAGGCTCCAGGGGTTAAATACTAGTCCTAGATCTAGGAAAGACAAGACCTTTCTCAAATACAGGCCGTGAAACCATAAAAGAATAATGGACGCATTAAGAACATCAGATAATAAGATGAAGATTTTCACCCTAAGCTCTCTCGCCAGGAGTAAAAGACTTGAAGCAACAATTAAGCCATATTGTGGTAGATAAGAAATGCTAAATAAGATAGAAGACGTGATAACCAGCAATACTTTAGCGCCTAGCTCTCTTAATCTTCTACAACACGAAGATTTCACGTTTAATCCAAGTATAAGGAAAACAAAAAACATTGTTACGATGTAAGAGAGAGGCATAATATAATCCGGGCCTATTTTCGAAGTAAGGATTAGGAATGAACAGTTAAGGCATGATGCAGGAAAATACCTTTCTAGAAATAATGTTAGGGATTTATCGTTAAGAAATAGCGACGTATACGACAATAAAGGAATAAAAACGCCGCCGATAAAACGTCTCATCTGATCCCTTCTTTCATAATAAATGCTGTAAATGAGTAATGGCGCCAATACAGCCGAGTATGGATTCGTAGCGATCATAAGGCCTAGCACTAATCCTGATAGAAAATAGTATTTCTTGCGAAGAAAATATATGAGAAGCATTAAGAGCACTAGCCAGAGCATTGCCCAGCCATATATAACATATATCAGTAGCGATGGCATAACAAATAGGAATATCTTTGACTTAGTATCAACGGTTTTATCGATGAAGTAGAAATAGATCAGTAAAAAGATAAAACTGAACAATGAATACATTATATAGAATATATTATATATGAGCTCAGGAGATAAATGAATATGAGCCATCAAGAAGCAAAAATATGTAAGTCTAGTAAGAACAAGCCATAGAAATCCTATAAGGGGAGGATATGCAAACGGGTAATCAAAGTATGGGTTTGACATCAAGTATTTCTCAGCGCTTCCGAAGCTAGATATAGATGATTTGAGATAAGCAAGAAAATCGGTATAAATAGGATGAAAGAGCTCGCTACGAAATAAGATTTTCTGCAATACTGAAGGCATATGAACAACAAAACCAATAATCCAGATTATCAACGATATAACTAATACCTTATATAAGGTTTTCAAGCGGTTTCCACCAGATGTGGTTATTCTTTTAATTTTATTTTTTATGGATACGATTAATACTTTACAGGCAAATTATGTTTTTGACGGTAGATCGACATGAGCAGAGATACTGTGATCGTGGATAGAAAAGAAAAGATAGCGATCACTATATTGCTCATCATAGTGTTGGCTGTTGCAGCCTATAACTTTTATTCATTAGATCAAAAGCTCACATCAGAAGAAATTAGCAGAGGTGGTAAGGGATATGTTTCTGACGAGGTTTGGTATGTTTCGAGTGCTAGGAATATTCTAGAAAAAGTGTTTCATGCTCTACCAAGATTCTATGGAGAACCAGGTGCGTCTATCATATATACTGTGCCAGCGAATATGTCGGCTATTTATGATGGAGCTAAACTATGTAATATTAAAATAATAGATACAAGCTATGACAAAATCAACGCGTTCTATGTGCAGGCACCAACAATAAGCTGTATAGAAAAATATGTTTCTTATTTGAAGAATAACGGAGTTCATATTACCGATGTTATTTATGGATGGCGTATACCGGACGCCGCAAATATCAATAATTACATGAACTACGAACACCCGCCACTCGTGAAATATTTGATAGCTTTGTCAATGACAATATTTGGAGACTATCCGCTTTTCTGGAGGATACCTAGTATTATAGCTGGTTTGCTCGTCATCCTTTTCACGTTTTTGGTAATGAAAAACCTCACCAAAAATGAGTGGTTAGCTCTTGGTGTATCTGCTGCTTTGCTTCTCGACCCTATCCTTCGCGCTATGTCGAGCATAGCAATGCTTGACGTATTCGTAGCACTAGCAACGGTTATAGCCGTGTACTTTGCCTCTAAGAAGAGATATAAGCTGGCAATAATAACTGGTGTTTTCGGCTCCATTGTTAAGTTTAGCGTATTGTTTGTGATGATACCTATATCGATCCTATACGTAAGGGAAGCGGTCAAAAAGGATCGGAGATTTTCGACTCTCGTATATTCAGCTATTGAGGTTGTGCTTATTAGCATCGTGCTGTTCCTACTGTTTCAGATCACTGTCTCACTGCCGTTGATCATGTACACAGGTTTTTCATCATGGTTTCAACAATCAATAACTGGAGCTATATCCTGGCATCTATCCATAAAATGTAGTGGGCCCAACTGCCCAGTGTCGTCCACGCCTATAGATTGGTTTCTCGGCGTAAACTCGTTTGTACTATATTATTTTGAAAACAACAGAGCACTGCTTGCGCAGACATTATGGCCTGCATGGGCGTTATCATTGGTAATGTTTGTTCTCCTACTACCTGCGTATAGGAAGCACCGCGGATTTGCCTTGAGTTCATTATTTTTATTTGGCGTGCTTACAGGCTATGTTTTAGATTATGTTCTTGGCGGAAAAACACAGTATAGCTTCTATGCGGTCCAACTTGTTCCCTACGTTTACATGGTTCTAGGCTTCTCGTTGTTCGATATAATGGTTTCAAAAGAGCGCTTCAAACAAATACTGAGAGACTGGTATGCAATACTTAGTAGGATATGGGATATAATACTTAGTATCCTGGTGATCAAGCATGGATACGAGGAATGACTACAGAGTATTATTGCTAGAGAAAGCCATCGATGAGCTTGCAATGCGGATAAAGAACTGGAGTTTACCTTTTCCCATCAATAAAGGGAAATTAGAGGAGATGGTAAAACAAGCTAAAAACGCCGTCTACAGGATAAAGTACTCCTTCTTGCCAACAAAAATTCTATTGAAATCTCCCGAAATCGGTGAGTTGGAGAAGCTTGGGAAACATATACGTGAGGAGCTATTCAAAAACTACACTGCCATGAGATCTCAGATTCGGCTCACTACTAAACAAAGACTCATCATTGCTGAGATCAAATACTGTCTTTGGATGATCATGGGTTTTCGTCGAAGATTAAGGTATGGTGATGAGAATCTTCCCGAATATGCTGTGGACGTTATTGGTGTCGAGGTATTATCAGTACAAAATCATCCTTCCGCCAATAATCTTAAAGTACTAAAGGCTGGAACCGAGAAATTTGGCTTCATAATTGTTACAAATATAAAAAACATTAAAGCAGGTGAGGTACGTGCTATTGCTATCCTTCCTCCTCGGGAGTTCATGGGAATAATTAGTGAGGCCATGATAGTATCCGATGTGCTAGATAATAATATGAAGGGAAAATTCGTGCCTTATTCTATTATCAACTTGAATGAGTTGAGATCCAAAGTTATAGAGCTCATCGAGAGTCATTAGTTTTGGGGTTTTTAAATTTTTATGCTAGCATTCTTTTAACGGTGAAAAGATATGGCTGGAAGCATTGCAAGGATGAGGTTAATTACTGTTAAAATGCCCGAGATATATGTTGAAGGATTAGACGAACTAGTAAAGATTGGTCGGTATAGTAGTAGGAGCGAAGTAATAAGAGTAGCTGTCCGTGACCTTCTTAAGAAAGAATTATGGATACAAGAGGCAGAACTTAGAGTCCAGTAACGGTTTTTAGGAGATAGTTGATTTGATGGATTTTCTAGCCTTTTCTATTAATAACCTATATAGTGGCTCATCTAGTTCGAGAACTCTAAAACTTAGTGGCGGCATGAAACCTGGGAAAATCCTGCGTAGCTCATTAAGTGTAATTGGGTAGTCATACAGTTTGGGATTAACGACCTCAAGCGCCATAGCGGCTCGAGAGCCTGATATATAGCTATAATCATCTCTCCCTAGCCCTGTCTGTGCAAATTCATTTAATTTACGCCAAACAGCGTTTGAATCACCAAATATGACTTTACCAACTGTAAACTCGCCAATTATCGCTCTTACACTCCCGCTAGCATAAACTATAATTGTGGAACCGGGTTCTGGTTTGAGGCCAAACCATTTCCTCAGCTCAAACTTCTTTATGCCTGCAAATATTCTATAGGCGTATTTAGGCCTAATACTCATCAAATATACTTTCTTTTCCTTCTCCAATCAAATCACCCAGTCTTCTCTACTTTTAAAACGGATTATATACATCTAGTATAATTCTAGATGAAGAGGGTTGGTATTACTGAGGAAAGGATGATGACTGACACCAGGACTGATAGTCTCAGTTATGGAGATATAGTCTCAATATATATTGACGAGAAGAGAAACTTCGTCATACGATTAGTCAGAGGTGGTATTCTAGGCACTGACAAGGGCTTCATTAAACATGACCATATCATTGGTAAGAGTTTTGGAGAAACAGTATATACTAGTAGAGGTGCGAAAGCATATATCCTGCCCCCTATTCTAATCGATAAACTCAGGCTTCTTAAGAGAACAACTCAGGTAATCTATCCTAAAGACTTGTCGTTCATGATATATTTATCCGGAATACGTCCGGGCTCACGCGTTCTCGAGGCAGGTGTTGGAACAGGTTTTCTGACCATAAGCCTTGCCAATTTCGTCGGCCCTAATGGTAAGGTATACGGTTTCGATCTAAATAAAAAAAGAATTAGGATCCTAGGGGAGGCAATAGAGATTCTAGGCTATAAAGATCGTGTAGTTTTAAAAGTAGGCGATGTAAGAAAGCCCTTAGATCTACGTGGTCTGGATGCTGTTTTTCTCGACATACCGGATCCATGGAATGCCTTACAAACCATCTATGAAGTGTTGAAGCCTGGTTTTCCAGTAATAATATATGTTCCCACAGTCAACCAGCTGGAAAAGACTGTCATCGCTCTTCGGGAGCATGGTGGATTCTTATCAGTGCATGCATACGAGTTATTGCTTAGAGAATATGATGTATCCAAGGGCGCGACTCGTCCCCAGACATTAATGATAGGTCATACCGGGTACATAGTTTATGCAAGAAAAGTGTTTTGTGAGAAATAAAAACGCTCTTCGATGCTAGGCTGAGCCTTCGTATTCTTTGGCTCTTTTGACAATTGTTTCCAAGGCTTTCTCATAGTCTGGCTGTAATGCCTCGTTTAGCGGTAGCTGTGATAGAAGAACACGTATACTGCCGTCATCAAATTCTGCTAATAGCTGTGGAACCCAAGCCATACCGTATTCGTCGGTATCGCCGTGTTCGATTAGGTAGACGTAATCTTCGTATTTCACTTCAACCTGAGCACCTAGTCTTCTAGCAGCTTCTTCCGCAATTTTTGTCCAAAGACTATGATATGGATGATGCGTTGCTGTTACCAGTACTAGCTTCTTTATTCTAGGCATCCTTACACCTTATTTCATTATTTTCTTAGATAGAATTTGAAGAGATAGCTACATTATATTATTTCCGCTAAACCTGTTGATATGAGTAAATCTATTATTATTGGGATACTTGATGCGAGGTAGGGAACTCTACTCAGACTCAGCGATTCTATTCCTGGTGAAATCTCACGTGTTCTCTCAAGAAGACTATAGGGGATATCGCTATGAATCCCTGAGAGGAACAATATTTTGTCATAATTCTTGCTTATGGATGTAAGCCGGGAGCGAAAATAATGAATACTTAGTGGAGCATTTTCAGTTAGATGAATTATGTATGCGTCTTTGATTATTTTTTGTAGAAACTCCTCGATCGAGGCTTTCTCATCATGGCACTTGTGTTGTTTATTTTTGCACACAACAAGATGCATGGAGTGCTTTCGAGGATAAACTATTATCAGATTATCTAGCATTGCTGTATGTTTGAACGAATTGATTATTCTGGGTATAATATCGTATCTGTTAAAATCGGGTTTTGTCTCAATAAAAGCGATGTTATATTGGCTGAGGCTTTGGTTTTCTCTCATGCTCTGGTCTGACCTTTACTATTCCTAGGTGTACCGCACATGATACACAATAGCATTTTGTTACAGGGTATCTCATAATAATGGCGCCTTTTTTCTCTAATTCTCTGGCTAGCTGTGGATTGACTGGACTATACCATCTTGTAACGCATATAGCTTTATCTTTCGGTATAAGTCTTCCACAGTTGTCACATTGTATGTACTCGACTCGGCCTTTGGAACCCTTATGTCTTCCTCGGCTCTCCCTTTTTTTAGGCATTATATCTCTCCTCATGTAATTTCTAGTGCTGATAATGGATAATCGAAGAAGGGCAATATAAGTTATTATGTTTTAAATATTAGTGATGCTATTTGAAAAAGGATAGTGGGCTGAGCTTCATAACACCTATGATGTCCTCCCAACTAACACCTAGGGCTCCTAGAAGCTGGCTTAGAGCACCGTTAATAATTTCTATGTATTTATCTGGATCGATCTCGTAGAGTCGGGTGAGTTGAACAGCTTTATATCCATCCCTAGACTTTACCTTGACAAAGATTATTAGGTCGCCGGGAGCCACATTTATTCCATGGCGTTTCAATTGTAGTGCGGCCTTAACATGTGGGGGTTTATTCTTAGTATAGTTCTCTACGGGCTTTGTTAATCCTACCTTGAATGCAAGCTCGTTTAGCATGACTTCTTTATTTCGGAGTTTTCTATAGAGTGTTTTCACTTGGTTTTCAAGCCATTCTTTTAACTCGACAAAATCCTCAGGGTCTTCTGCCTGTTTTAGCCTTTCAGTTAATTCTATGAATAGTTTCTTAAGGAATTCCGGTGTGTTTCTCTTTTTAGCCACCATCCCCTTGATCTCTATGCCTCCTTCAACGTATCTACCGATGTAGTTCTTCTTAAGACCCGAGAAAAGAGCGTATTTAAAGGTCTTATCCACATCTATTTCCAGACCTAGGTTCCTTGAGACCCACTCCTGTAGTTTAGCCAACTGCTCAGGAGTAGGATCCCATAGGAATATAGAGTCTGTGTCGCCGTATAGGACCTTGACACCTATTTCGGCCGCCTTCCTTAATATGGCGTATAGGGATCTCCTACCTAATGCTGTAACGCTCTCAGCCATTGATGGAGAGTAGAGAGGAAATGTTGATGCCCCAAATACGCCGTAGCTAGCATTTATGAATACTTTCATAGCCCGTTGAACTACGTCGTACCAGGTCCTTTGGTCCTCTGGTATGTCCTTACTTTTAGCTCTCTTTTTGTAGAGTCCTACACGGAAATCTCTCAGCAGGCCGGTTATCTGTGCAGTTAGGCCTGGACGACTTATGCAGACGAAGTGTATCTTCTTCCCCGTCTCATCTATAACGGGGATTCTCTGGTTTTCGGGACATTTTTCGTAATCCACGGTCTCGTAGCTCAGATTATATCTCTTTATTATGCTGGGATACAGCGATGCAACGTCAAGAACAGTTATATTGAAGAAGACTCCCTTCGGAGGCTCTATAACTAGCGCTCCAGCATATTTTTTGCCCTCGATTGTTGCTTGTGTTGTGCTTGATTTGCTATGTTTCTTTATGTCTTCCGGCTCCGGTATGAGATAGCCTAGTCTTCGATGCTCCCAGTAGAACTGGTTTTGGATCCATCTGGATATACTCTTTCGACATATATCTTCTATACTGGTCTTAGCAATACGAGCTAATAGGATCATGAGCCTCCATACAAGTTCTTTATTGAACAGTGTTAGTTGCAGCGTTATTAGGGCGTCTCTAAAGTTGTATGCTATTAGCCTGCCATAGGGGAGTTCTCCTATGTTTCCTTCGACCTCGAGCTTTGATATTCCCAGTAGTGCCGAGGCTATAGTGTCAAGGTTCTCCTCCTGGTATTTTCCACCGAATGCATAGGATTTAATTGAACGGTTCTTGAAGAATTTATATAGGTCTAAATGTATTGAAGATTCAATCTTTATCATGTCCTCATGAAATCTAAAAGGTAATAGTTCCTTCGGTATTCCGATCCTCAGGGCTCTATGATATAAGTAGTTTAGGTCGAAGTTATCGCCGTTAAATGTTATTATGATTGGATATGACGCGAGAACGCGGATTGCCTCCATTATAAGAGCTTCTTCGCTATCATAGAACTCTATTGTAGCGTCCATGGGATATTCTTCAGGGATTTCTCCCCAGTGATGTTCTCGAGCAAGAAGTAGTACTCGTTTGTATCCATCGTTCCCGACAAAAGCAATACTAGTCACGGGATACTCTGCTGCGACGGGATGTGGCACTCTTCCCCTAAACGGGGTGTATACCTCGATGTCTACAGCAACTCTTCTCGCTTTTGGCGGTTTTTCCTCGAATAATGGTAGCCATTGAAGGGCTAGCTTTCTTGTTTCTTCATCCTCTCCTCTGAATATGTTTTTAACAGTATTCACGACTTCTTGTGGTATTATTGGTTTGATTAAGTGGAATGGGTTTTTGGTATTAGTAGAGTTGACGCGATATCTCATGCCGGGGATTAGTTGGTAGTCAAATACATAGTTCTCGTGATATTTGATATGTGCCTCCCATGCTCGGGGCACTTTTCCTCTAAGCTTAGCAACACTAAGTGGATCTTTAGTTATTATCTTTGTTAATTGTACTTCTTCATTAGTTAATGGATTTATCTTAGTTATGGTCTCAATAGAATCGAAACCAGGATGATTAATAATTTCTTTTATTTTACTCACTTCGTTAGGAGGTAGATCTGTGAGAAAGTATGGTTTATGCCCTGCAGGATCGGGTAAATATATGAGTTTTCCTCCATCAAGACTAATGAACTCAAGAACAGCTTTTCCTAGTTCACCGTCGTAAAACACGCCTAATAAATAGGCTTGTTCATCAAGCTTTTTAACCCTCCTATCCGGAACAAGTCGATAAACATCCTTTATTTTATCGATTTTCAATGATTATTTACCCCATACTCTTTAGTTTCAATAATGCTTCAGCTATATCACCTTTTGCCTCAATGAGCGCTTTCTTTGCTTCTTCTTTGGAAACACCTGTTTGTGAGACAATGAATTCTACATCTTCATCGCTGATTTCGATCTCTACTTCTTCCTCTAGTGACTCTTCGTGTAGGCTACCGCCTGTTATCTGAAATATATTGGTGCCTCTAGCAAACATTTGGATGACTTGGGGCGAGTCTATTACTATCTTTTTCGTTGAGAGTATTATTTCAACTCTTTTTACATCTTCGAGTTCTCGTAGTTCTATCCCCATTCTTTTTAAAGCCCGTCTTAGTTCTCTTGGACTCATTCCCGGTAGCATCTTACACACCTATTTCTTTTATCCTTCTCTATTCTAATAACTAGCTGGTCTTAAAGGATATTATCCATAATTAAGGAATGCATGCGAAGATACTATTAATAGTGGGATAGTTTGTAGTCTGTTACGATGGTGTTAAATCATGGCAAAAATAAAGATTCTCGGTGGAGGCGGCGAAGTCGGGAGGGCCGCTTACTTGGTTAGTGATCGGGGCCAGAATATCCTTCTTGATTATGGAGTTAATTTCGACGAGAACGACAGGCCGCAGTTCCCGGGACATGTGAGACCTATAGATCTAACAGGTATTGTTATCACACATGCTCATCTAGATCACATAGGGGCAGCCCCCATCCTCTATATTACTGGTCATCCACCAATAGTTATGACGAAACCAACCCTTGATATTGGTCGTTTACTTATCAGAGATTTTCTCAAGATAAACGCGTTCTACATAGATTATGATCTTGAGGAAGTCGAAAATATGAGTACAAAAACAATTGCTGTAGAATATGGTCAGGAGATAGAGCTTGGTGGGTTCAGAGTTCTACTAACGAGTGCGGGACACATACTTGGGAGTTCCATGGTGTATCTGGAGACCCCTTCGGGGCATAGAATCCTTTACACTGGTGATATCAATACTATTCAGACATGGACTTTGTCAAAAGCGGAATTATGGCCAATAAAGATAGATACTCTGATCATTGAGTCGACTTATGGTAGCACTAAGCACCCTCCTCGTCATGAAACCGAGCATCGTTTGGCTGGTGTTATAGAAGAGGTGCTGGATTCCGGTGGAACTGTCTTAATACCGGCATTTAGTGTTGGGAGAACACAGGAAGTCATGTGTCTTGTCCATGCAGAGGTTCCTGGGGCAGATATCTTCATAGATGGGATGAGTAGAGAGATCACTAGTATTTACTTAAGACATAAGACATATCTTCGCGACCCGGGTCTCTTCGAAAAAGTCGTTGAACATGTGAAGTTTGTCAGAGGATGGCAGGATAGGCGAAAGATCTGGCGTAGACCAGCAGTGATTATTTCTTCTGCTGGAATGCTGAAGGGAGGCCCTAGTGTTTATTACTTGAAGAAAATCGGTGATAACCCGAGTAATGCCGTATATTTAGTTAGCTACCAGGCCGTAGATAGTCCAGGCCATAAGCTTCTGGAGACGGGAGGCATAGACGAGTTCGGGATCGATAGGGTTAATGCCCGTGTAGAATGGTTCGACTTGTCTAGTCATGCTGGTAAGGACGGCTTGTTGGATGTTGTGAAACGATATAAGAATGTTGTCCAAAACATCATCATCGTTCATGGGGAACCTGATTCATCGAGTAATCTCGAGAGAATAATTCGTGAAGAAATAGGTGAAGATATTAGCGTATTTAGGCCGCTGAATGGCGACGAGATAGTTCTCGATTAAAAACATTGATTAGAACTCAACTACTTCAGGGCAGTTCAGTTCTCCCAGCACCTTGTCGACTTCACTGATAGGTATAACTAGGGTAACGAGCTTGCGTTTCGTGCGCACCTTGATCTTGGCTTTTCCGCTTTTCTCATCCCTTACAACCCTGCATTCTATAGCTTGCGGAATGTATTGTTTGAGCTCATCGACACTGCTTACCTGTATAGGAGCCAACACTATTTACCTCCAGCATCATTTGCTGTTCTTGCTACGAGAACTTCACGTTTACGATGATTTAAAAAGGTGGCGCCGGGGCGGGGATTCGAACCCCGGACCACCGGGTCTCTGCCAGGCTTCGAACCCGTGGTTAACAGCCCGGCGCTCTACCTGGCTGAGCTACCCCGGCTCCGGCTATTTGATAATACTGTGTTGGGTTTTATTGTTTTCGGGAGATTCTGAAATATTTTCGTCGACCCCTCTACCATAAATATGCTATCAGGTTAGTGGGTGGGCTAGTATTGGCTCGATACACTGTCAATGTAACCATAGATTTGAGGCTACTAGCAATTAAGCTAAGGGAGAGCGGTAAAAGATTTGTCAAAGTCCATGAGATAGCATATGATCTGGCCGTCTCACCAAGGACTGCTGGAAAGATTCTCAACAGTATGGCGAGGCTAGGCTATCTTATCAAATGGAGTGATAGTGTGTATATGGTAGTCTATGAAAAACCGAGGAGAAATATTGGTATCTCCGACGACGTTATCGCTAGAAACCTATGAAGTCCTCCGGCTTCGGCGGCTCTGGCTTCAGGCCTTTACGCTCTCTGATCTTTCTCACTATATCCATCAACATGCTGTCAGGTACAGGCGCCCATCTACTGAACTCTTGTCCCCAGATAGCCTTGCCAGCAGTTGCTCCTCTCAGTTGTTCGGCTAAATCAAATGTCTCAGCGACGGGGATTTCCGCCAAGATCCTTGCGACTGGTCCCTGCTGGGAGACCTGCAATATTTTACCTCTCTTTTTCGTTATTATCGTTGTTATGTTGCCTAGGTACTCTATAGGCGCCTTTATATCGAGCTTCTGTATAGGCTCTAGTAGTGTGGGCTTAGCGGTTAACATGCCAGCGTAGATGGCGTTTCTTATTGCGGGATAGATCTGTCCTGGGCCACGGTGTGCGGGGTCTTCATGTACTACTGCATCGTGGAGCTTGACCTTGACTCCTCTTACAGGCTCCATTGCTAGCGGTCCTTCACGCATGGCTAGTCTGAAGCCCTGTATGATAGTGTCTTTGACCTCGCGTAGGTGTTGTACGCCCGAGGTTAGGTCTATGAATACATTGATTGTCTCGTCAATGGCCCATATCCTTCTTGCTTCATCAGCGGGCCATCCTGCCTGTTCACGCAATATCTTGGCACGCTCTTTTGCATCCATATCTTCGGTTATTATGCCATCGTGAATTAGCTGTATAGTCTTCTCGTCGAGAGGCTCGACGCTTATGTAGAACTTGTTGTGCTTGTTGGGTGATTTGCCTTCAAATATCTTGCTGGCGGCTCTTATGCTCTCACGGTATACGATTACTGGTGGTGAAGCAACTACTTCTAACCCGTAGTTCTCCTTCAGGAATGTCAGCGCTATTTCGATATGGAGGGGACCCATACCGCTTAATAGATATTCCCCTGTCTCCTCGTTGATCCTTACGACCAGGCTTGGATCCTCAATGCTTAGCTTATGGAGAGCCTCTATTAGTTTTGGCAGGTCGCGTGGGTTCTTTGGCTCTATAGCTACGGTTACCACGGGCTCACTGATAGTTCTTAATTTTTCGAACGGCACCATTACGTCCTGATACTTTATATCTACAACGGTCTCTCCCGCTCTGGCTTTATCTAATCCTAATACGGCAGCAATGTTTCCTGCAACTATTTCGTCGGCTATTTCTCTGTATGGACCCATGTAGAGGCTTACCTGCAGGATCTTCTGTTTAGTCCGTGCGTTGACAAGCCATACTTCTTCGCCGGGGCGTAGTGTTCCTGAGAATACTCGTCCTGTTCCTACGAGTCCTGCGTGGGGATCTATGCGCATGTCATTAATAAGCATTACAACGGGCCCGTTAGGATCTGCTTCGAGCATTGCTTTTCCAATCTCGCTATTGAGGTCTCCATGCCAGATCTTCGGGATCCTGTATTTCTGGGCTTCTCTCGGGTTTGGTATGAATTTCACAACCATATCCAGTATTGCTTCATGTAATGGTGCGAGTTTCTGTAGCTCTGGAAGGGCGTCTTTACCCTTCTTGTAGAGATCTATTATGTCGCTAAACTTAATTCCACGCTGCTTGGCCATTGGGACTGTGAAGCCCCACCTGTCACGTGCGGAGCCAAAAGCAACATGTCCTTTTGCAGGATCTAATTGCCACTTAGCCTTGAACTCCGGGTCGGCGTACATTGATATTAGCTGGTTAACTTCTTTTATTATTTGTATGAATCTTTGTTGTATCTCTTGAGGACTTAGCCTGAGCTCCTTGATCAGCCTGTCTACCTTGTTGATAAATAGCACTGGTCGTACACGTTCTTCGAGAGCCATTCGTAGGTACATCTCTGTCTGGGTCATTACGCCCTCAACAGCATCAACAACTAGAATAGCACCATCTAGTACCCTTAGGCTTCTGGTAGTCTTGGCCGAGAAGTCCACGTGGCCTGGAGTGTCTATCAGGTTAATAACATATGGTTTTCCTCGGTACTCGTGATATAGGCTCACGTTTGCTGACTTTACAGTGATCCCTCTCTTCTGCTCTACATCTAGGTAGTCAAGCGCTAGAGCTTGTCCTGCGATCTTCTCTGAGATTATTCCTGCCGCTGCTAGTAGCGAGTCTGATAATGTGGTCTTACCGTGGTCGACGTGAGCGGTTATACCAATGTTTCTTACTTGTTCAAGATTTTTCATTATCCTGAGTATTTCAGCTACTTGTTTGTATCTAGGCATACCCATCAACCTTGCACTTGGCCTGTTAAATATACTTCATTGGGTTGAAAATGTTGGTAACGGATTATAAAGCTTGTTTGCTTATTCGTAATATCTTTTTCTCTAAAATCCTATGTATTATGGTGACTACATATGTGAAATCATACTTAGCCGCTCCTTCGGCAACAGCTGCTGTGTCATGTCCTCCCCCTACACCACCGAGAAGCTCTCCTAAGTGAGGCATTAGATCTCTTCCTAGACTAATCCCTGTGCTTTTCACGAATGATTGTTTTGCCCTACCAACTACCCTAAGGTTCTTCTTCCGTTTTGATATAATAAACGCTGCATCCGCTCCTAAATCTAGAATAGCACGTGCACAACTCGACTCATATGCACTTACATGACTATATCCTATGATCCAATCCCCAATTCTTCTGATTACTAACCTTTGGGCCGCTTTCAGTCTCGCCATTCGCTCGGCAAAAGGCATTTCATGCTGGAGAACCGATTGTGCTTTTGGATAGTCTGCGTTAAAAATCGAAATTAGATTATATACTGTTGCGAAAGTCTCTCTTGTCGCATAGAAAAATCGTCGCGTATCATAAAGTATTCCTGCCAAAAGCAGGGTTGCTGTCTCCTTACACAGGCTTAGTCCCGACGACAGTATTATCTTGGCTACTATTTCTGATGTGCTGCGAGCACTTTGATCGGTTATTGAAATAGATGCGTTTCTGCATAGTTTGCCTGGACGATGATGATCTATTAATATATATGGTTTTGTAGCGATAGAATGTGCTAATTCACCTAGTTGTTCCGGATTATTTGTGTCGACTATAATGAACACATCAATATTTATGGGAGGTTTTTCGCCCTTCTTAAGATCGAGAATATGACGTTTATACATCTCAATAAAGTTAAGTTCTTGTAAAATGTACTTTGAGATTTCGTTCATCCCCTCGGGCAGAACTATATATGTATTTATCTTCATTTTGGATAATAATTCGTGTAGAGCGATTGCGGAAGCAATTGCATCGGGATCAGCGTTTCGATGGACTAATATAAATATATTTTTCCCAACAAACTCTGTGAAGAGTTTTTCAAGAAGTTTTTCTATATTTTTGGAGTTCCTGTTCCAATATTTTTCTAGCCACATTAACTGCATCCCCAACTATAGCGTCGTAATCTATTATTCCAGCGAATTCTCCGTTCAAAATAATGTCTATACTGAAATTGATTCTTTTTCCATCATTTTCCAGAAGTATTATAACATCATAATCTGTTTTTGGGGGCACTTGTTTTTCAATAAAAGATTTTACTTCTTTCTCGATCTTTTCAGCAATAGATGATAGAATATCTTGATCGATAAGGTCTAGGTTAAGACCTATGGTTTTCTCCTTTTTACTGACCAACACTCATCCCATATTTAGATAGCAGTTCTTTTAGCTTTGATTCAGTATCACTTATTTGTTTCGCTAGGATATCCAATTGGTTCTTATATTTTGTTTTCTTTATTTCTAGAAGCTCTTTCTTTTCTTCAAGCTCTTTCATTATATCTTCTTTCTTTTTCTTGACCATTACATGGCCTACTAGTTTGTATATTTCTGCGTCCTCGGGTAGATCCTTAATGTTGCTGAGTATTTGCTCTATCTCCGCTAGTTCGCTCTCAACTATTTTTAGTTCCGCTTCAAGTTTTGCATATGTTTCTCTGAGTGTTTGATAACTAATCAGGGTCTGTTGGACCTCGGGTGGGAGTTTTTGTTGGCTCATTTTCTAGCACCTCTAAGCAATGGAGAAGCATTGATATAACGTTAAGGTAGCTATTCAGTAGCGCTCTTAAAAGGTTTATTCGTCTGCATGAGATAATAATTCTTATTCTGTTCTTATTATTCAGTATAATCCTACATTCTCTAGGTACATCGTGTGTGTCAGGAAATATTGAGCTAATTAGGGATTTAACAAATAAGGGCTCACTTACAGTTATCTTCAGTCCAACCTCATATTCTCCTGTCAACCTTTTTTACCTTCGATACTTTTATAACGGGCCCGCATACCTTTTTGTAAGCATTAACAAATTCGATTATCGTAAGGTTTGTAGTATCTTTCAACACGATCTCTATATCATAGTCATCATTATCTATGCAGTTGAATAATAATTCGGTAAATATGTCTGCTAGGCTGAAGCAACGCTCACTTCCGCAGAGATCATAGCTCACCCTATATTTTTCGGCTCCATAAGTTTTAATGGCATTAGGATTTTCTCTTGAGAGGGCCACTCCTTTGAGCATAATAGAATACTTATGTATTAGTGTGGGATATTTTGTTGTACTATCAATATAGAAGATCTTAATTAATGAGGGATTACCGTGTTTTTCGCTAATGACTAATATGTGTTTAGCCTTTAGTCCATATCCTATTACTGAGAGATCTTTAAGTGTTTTCTTACCTCGGGTAACAACTTTTGCTCCTGGCAGGATGCTGGCAAGATCCTTGGCAAAGCTTCTGGTACGTTGGCTCGGTTTATGTGATGTCGTTACTATGATCAATTAGCATCACTTGGCTTTTCCCTAGAAAACAAAGATGGCACAGATATGCAAATATTATAGGGAAACAGTATTGTTACTCCCTTATAATATATTTGGGGAAGTATTTGCTTAGCTCGGTTCTCGGCACATATGCTCCTCCTGCCCATTTTGCACCGCATTTCTTGCATGTCCATATTCCTACGCTAATCCTGTAGACCTTGCCTCTTGAGCCACAGAAGGGACATATATGGTCTGCATATCTTCTCGCTAATATATCTCTGACTTTCTTTCTTAGTGTGGAACCATATCTTGCACCATATCTACCAGCTATGCCGACCACACGTGTTCTTTTCGCCACTGGCACCACCTATTCTGCATCTATTGTAAGACTAGTGGAGTAGTGTATGCATTTGGATTATTTAATACTTCCCTTATGATCGAGTGAAGCTCTTGCGATTTCTTTAATGCTAGGTCTATGATATCGTCAAGTTGATTTGGTTTAATACCCTCCATGCCTGTCTTCTGAATACCAACAATTCTTCCTTTTTCATCTACTCCAATGACTATCTTCGTATCAAGGACTGTTTCCTCTTCTAATGTTGGATCAACGATCATGTAGCCCTCGAGCAACCCAATAGATACCGTTACAACATTGAGATTTATCGGCAAAGGCCTCTCTTTTACTTTCTTTTCTATTATAACATCATCATCTTCAATGCTAACAATCTTGGGTATTTTAGCCATGTTAAGCGATAACATCGTTGAAAGCATGCTGGCGTCAATAACGTTCCCATCATGATCTAGCAGATAAATATCATTGAATACTAGCCATACCTTTTTACCCGGTATTATAACAAGGTCTTCAAGCCTAACAGCTCTGGGCTCCCTGAGACAACGATCAACTACTCTGGCCGCCTCAATAGCGTTTTCATCTGGTGGACCCGGCTCAAATGAAGGTGATGCGAGAGGAACAAACTCTGCATGTACTTGTAGAACCCCTTCATTTGGTCTGTCGCTAAATGGTGTGCCTATCTCCAGTTTAGTGCCCGTCATGACTGTTGTATCGCCTAGTTTGACAAGAGCACTCCCCTCAGCCTTGGGTACGGGGTTGAGCCATATACTTATTTTTCTAAATTCCTCGGGTTTTCTCCCATCTATTCTCTCTCCTGATCTAATTAGGCTCTTTATGGTTTCCCTCTTTATCCTCGGAATTATTGGTTGTTTTGTTGGTGTGAGAGACATATTTTTCACCTCACTTCTCAATAATCTTTAGATACTTGTCATGAAGAGTCTTCTTCATCTGATCATAAATCTTCCTAGCTCCTTCTTTGGCGAGCTCGATTGCTCTCCTGAACTCCTCGAGTGTGAGCACCCCGTTTAGCTGTAGTAGCATAATCTCATCGATACTTGCCGCATAACCTATAGGCATATCTGCTTCTCCATATTCGTCCTCCAGCTCATCAATATCAAGTACTAAAACACCATCAACCTTTCCTACAGCGACGCCTGCTATTAGGTCTCTCATGGGTATACCCGCATCGGCTAATGCTAGCGAAGCCGCTGTTAGACCTGTTGTTCGTGTGCCTCCGTCTGCTTGTAGTACTTCTATGAATATATCTATACTTGTACGCGGGAATAGTTCACTGAATATGACGGCTTCGAGAGCTTCTCTGATCACCTTAGATAGCTCTATTTCCCTCCTGCTTGGAGCAGGGCTTTTCCTATCACTGGTTGAGAATGGTGCCATATGGTATCTGCATCTAATTAGTGCTCTATCGGGTAATGCCAAGTGTCTAGGGTGTACCTCCCTTGGCCCATACACTGCTGCAACGACCTTTGTTCCACCATACTCCACGTAGGCTGAACCATCCGCATTCTTTAGGATTCCGACCTGCATTTTTATCGGTCTAAGCTCATCAGGTCTTCTGCCATCATGCCTTAGCCCGTCATCTCTGATCAGAACGGGTTTTTCAATCATATACTCTCACCTATCATGATTTAAGCAAGTTCTTTGTCTAGAAACATTCTTACATACTCGGTTAACCCACGCATATGGGCTCTTGACTCTATTAGTCTTATCGCTTTGACCGCTACCTCGCTGCTTCTTTCGTCTTTGCATCTTATCCATACAACGCCATTCTGGGCAACCAGAATATTGCATCCTGTCTTACTTGTTAGAAGGTTTAGCATACTACCTTTTTTCCCAATGACTCTAGGTACTCTGCTAGGCTCTATCTCTATTACAATGCCCTCGGTTATTTTCCCTAATCCTTTACCCTTGACTGTTAGCAAAAGATCTCGAGTTCTATCAAATACAGCTATTTTTGCGACAATATAGTCGCCTACATCGATATAGTCTCTAAGGTTAGTTGTTATAGGGCTGAAGTTCTCAATCACTTCGCCAGCATTAAGCACGGCCTTGTACGGAGCCCTTATGTCTAGTAGCCAGTTTGTTATCCCGACACCAACTACTAATCCGATGACGGTATCTCCTACTCTCGGAAAATATCTGCCTTCAAGAGGTATAACTGATATATCGTTGTCATTGACAGAGGCTAGTCCAAGCACTGCCGATATGATCTTGTCTTCGTAGATGTAGACGTGTTTCTCGGGGTTATAGCTGGGCCTCCGGATCTTTTGTTCCACTATAGCTAATATATCTCCTGGTCTGACGATTTGCCTATCTGCTACCAATATCTTTAGTTGACTAGACATAGTGTTCACCTTACATGTAGGATCTTTACTTGTGAGGAGCCATGAGTCACTTTATTTAATCTGTCTATGACTTCATCTTGCATTCCAGCGGGTATTTCTAGTTCTACAAGAAGGCTTCCATCGCTAAGCCAATTAGTTCGCTTAATAGTGCCGAGCGATGGAAGGATCTTGTACGCCTTCCCCGAATATTGTGGTGGGATCTTAACCGCGATATACGCCTTTGCCACTTTGATAGGTATTATCCTAGATATTTTTGATATTATTTCTTCAAACTGTGCCTCGGGTGGCTTGAAGGGATCTATGGATACTCGAGCCTGCTCCATAGCTAACTCTATTCTCTTAGGAGGTATGGGGAGTTTAGTCTTAGGGTCTATTACGTTCTTTGCTATGAGATTAATTATCTGCCTCTTCTTTAGTTCGAGTAGTTTTCTCCTCTGCTCAGCTGTTAAATGAATCTCTCCTCTTTTAATGATCTCTATGGCTACTTTTTTAATGTCGTCGGTGCCAAAAACGCTTTTGAGGGATTCGGGCGAGGCTTTTAGCCCTTTTCTAGCGTCTTTATACACTATGTCGCCTACAAGTAATTCATCAATGTTAACTTGTTTTCCTTCTTTTACCTTGAGGGCTAAATCAGGATTGACTAGAATCTCAAATCTATGACCCTTGTATTCAAAACGGGCAATTACATATTTCCCGGACATGTTATCACCAAGAAAACCCTGCTGTTAAATAATTATTGTAAGCAATAAAATCCTCTAGACTATGTTTGTTGTTCTTTGAGTTCCTCTAGGTACTTGGCGATTTCTTCAGTGCTGAGTATTTTGAATGTTCTGGTCTTAGTGTCAACATATCCTATTTCTAAATTAGACGCTTCTAGCTTCTTTTCTAGAGCTTTTATTAGAGCGGATATTCCGATCTTTATTGTTTCTTTTATTGGAACATCGTATTTGTAGTGTTTTTCAAGGTATTCTGTAGCTGCGTTGCTTTTTGCGCCTAGAGCGACCGCATAATAGCTCATGTACCTACCGCTAGGCTCGGTCATAATTAGTTGCGGGCCGTTCTCATCAACACCGACAAATATCACTGCTACACCAAAAGGTCTAACGCCAGCATGTTGTGTGTATGCTTGTTTTATATCACATATTTGCTTAGCAAGGTACTCAACCGTTATTGGTTCGTCATAGTAGAATCTATGTAATAAAGCGAGCTGACGTGCATAGTCAACGAGTACTCTACCATCACTTGCTATTCCTGCGAAGCTAGCACCTATGTGGTCGTCTACCTTAAAGATCTTTTGTATTGGTGAAGTATCCATTAAAGGCGATATCTTTCTTTTCTCAACGATTACGGCAGCACCTTCTTTTCCTCTAATGCCAATAGTCGTCCATCCTTGCCTTACTGCCTCGAATGCATACTCTACTTGGTATAGACGCCCGTCAGGCGAGAATATCGTTATTGCTCTATCGTATGCTGCTGCGGCCGATATACCTAGACCCATGAAAGCATCCCTCGATATTAAAATATTATTCTACCTCTAAACCCTAATGTTTTAGAGAGCAATATTAAATTTGTTACAGAAGACTGTTCGCCCTATGATGAAGAGTCCGACTACTGAGCCCTGCAATGAGGAGATAACGGGTTCTGAGGATATGAATACTCTATATAAAATGGTGCGGGGGGTGGGATTTGAACCCACGCAGGCCTACGCCAGCGGATCTCCCCCCAGGCACCTGGACTTAAGTCCGCCCCCTTTGACCAGGCTCGGGCACCCCCGCACCTAAATGTTGTACAACTATTTTTTGTCCTTTTATCTTTTATAGGAGTCAGTTCGTCGCGAGGTCTTCATCGTCTCGTGTTTGGAGCGGCCTCATCATCCTGTCCTAGTAAATGATTGTTAGGGCTTTTTATTATTATTTTTATTTTGGCTGAAGATCACGGCGTAGCATGTAAAGTTTCTTCTGAGCTCTCTTTAGAGTTCCCGAAACTGTTATTGGTATGAGCAGGCATTTCACACCGTTTATTTCATGAATTATTCCAAGCAGTGCTAAACACTCCTTTTTATATACATGCCTTATTCTAATAATTCCCCTTTGTATTGATGGTTCAAAGTATATGAGCTGGGGATCAGCCCTAGAAAGTGATAATTCACCGAAAATTTCTCTCCACATATTCCGTATTGCTTTCTCGATATCCTTCTTACCTAGATCTTGTTCTGAAACTACTGCGAATACTATGTATCTCTTTCTTATTCTGCCATGCTTCTTTCTCCTCTTCATTGTAATTAGATCATAAATATATCTTAGTCTGCGTTCTACTATCTTTATTCTATTGATAACAAGCACCAATGTTGCCACACTAAACATTACTGCAATAAATGAAATTATTAGTGGTAATGAAATCATATGTGTACACCATTCTTAACCATGAGTTCTCGCGTGTAATTAGTAAGCATTACTAGAACATCTTTCATAGGTATACGTAGGAGTATGCTTCCCAATGCAGTATAAGATATTGGGGCCGGTATCTCATTCCATTCATGAGCCCACGAACTAAGTATTATTGTTACATTGTATTTCAACGCTAAATCTATTCTACGTATAATCATTGCTTTAACACTTGATGGGCTAGTAATTAAGGTATTGATGGGTACTTCTAATGGTTTAGAGAAGCGTTTCAGCATTGCTATTTCGGTCTTATCAATATACCTTACACTGTCTGAGACTAATACGACCGTATCAACTCTCCCATCGCGTGCGGCAAAACGTGCAGCTTCAATTGATAAAGGGACTACAGCAGTAATGAATGAGCGCGATTTTTCATTCCTAATATCGTGTTTCAAACTCTTTTGTGATTCGCTATAAATTGTTGATTTTCTGACGGCTATGAAATTGTTTTTTCTGATAATTTTACGATTGAGTCCCTCTATGCAAGCGGCTCTATAACCTAGAATTGTATAGGTTTCAATACATTTTTCGTTGTTGCAAAAACTCCCTATATCTATTAATGGGATATTCAATACCTTAGATCAGCCCCATTTCCCTTAATATGTTCTTTACATCATTTAATCTGTGTTTACCTCTAAAAGATACTACAACCTTGATTACATCATCAGAGTCATCTATTGATAATCTGTTTCTATAGGCTTGTTGTTTACTAAATCTCAGATATAGTTTGTTTGATTTAGTATCATACCTTAGATCGAGGCTAGCCCTTATTATTGACTTATCAATGCTAGAGAGAGTGCTCGATATGTGCTTTAGTATCATTAGTGTTTTTTCGCCCGATATTTTCAGAGTCAGAATTTTTATTTCGTTTCCATAGAATCCATGTACTGTTTCGACCTTGAGTCTAGAAGAGAGTTCATATCTAAGCTCCGATGGAATAATGTTTAAAATTGCCTTTTTTACCTTATTGAGATCTTCTGTTGAATGACAATGACTAGAAATTATTAATTCATTTATTTTAGGTTCCATCTTTACTCTTCAGCCTTTTTAGCAGCTACCTGCCACGGATCGCGTGCTCCACGGCTGGCTTCATGTCTCTTTCTTAGCATTCTCTCACGTTGTTTCTTCTTCCACTTATGTTTTATAGTGTACTTTAGTCCTCTACTCTTTCTCAGCCCTCTCATCTTCTTGCCTGCACTTGTTAAACCCCTGAACACGCGTCCCTTGTGCTGTTTCTCACAGATCCAACCGATGTCTTTATCATTACATATAGCTGGATGATGTGGGTCGACGAGGATTACTTCGTACCACTTGTAATTCCCATCTTCTCCCACATAATAGCTGTTGAGCACTTCTAGGTTAGGGTACTTCCTAGCTGCTCTTTCCTCAGCTATTAGTCTTAGGCTCTTGGCGGGTGCGAATCCGTAGATACCCATTCTCTTCGGGCGCCTACCCTTGTTGGGCCTTGGTTTTCTTAGTCCGCCTTTTCTAATACGCACCCTTACCACTACGAAGCCCGGCTTAGCTTTGTAGCCTAGTGCTCTAGCTCTGTTTAGACGTGTGGGTTTGGCGATCCTTATTACCGCGGGCTCTTTTCTCCATTTTATAAGCCTCTGCTTCATAACCTCTTTCATTTCGCCATCATATGGTCGCTTCCATAGTTCTGCGATGAAGTGATACATGCTTTTTACCATTATCCTTACACCATTCCTGCTCCTAGCTAGTCCAATATCATATTAGATTTGGGTTTATAAAGCTTGAACACCCTTTTCTTATATAGCTATATCATTGCAACACCTATGGTGAGAGTTTTTGCCGCCACCCGAAAAAATAGTTGGGATTATCGGTAAAACCAATGTTGGTAAGTCAACATTATTTACAGCACTAACATTGGCTCCCGCACAGATAGCCAATCATCCTTTCACAACTATTAAGCCCAATATCGGCGTTGGTTATGTGAGGAAACAATGTGTTCATGTGGAACTTGGTCTCAAAGGCTGTAATCCTAGGACTGGTATGTGTATAAATGGTAATCGATTCATACCGGTTAAAATAATGGATGTGGCTGGCCTCATACCTGGGGCCAGCGAGGGACGCGGACTAGGTAACAAGTTCATGGATGATCTAAGGCAAGCCGACGTGCTGGTCCATGTTGTAGACGCTAGCGGTTCAACAGCTCCCGATGGTACACCTGCCTCGCCGGGCACGTACGATCCTGTTGAAGAAGCCAAACTTATTCAGGAAGAGGTAGACAAATGGTTTATAAACATAATCCTCCGCATATGGGAAAATAAGATCTCAAGATACATATATACTATACGTGACCCGATAGATTATCTCTCACAGACTCTTTCCGGCCTAAGTATTAGTAAGCAATACATAGTAGAGACAGTGAACAAGCTGGGTCTCCCAACAAAGCTAATGAAATGGAGTAAGGATGACGTCATCAAATTCGCTAGAACGCTCAGACGCCTAAGCAAGCCCATTATAATAGCGGCAAACAAGATGGATCTGCCACATGCCGAGGAAAACATCCGGAGACTAAAAGAAGAATTCGGGGAACACATGGTAGTCCCAATAAGTGCTCTCGCAGAGCTTATTCTAAGGAAAGCCTCTGCTGCAGGCCTAATACGCTACTTGCCCGGAGATAAAGATTTCGAAGTAATTGCTCCCGAAAAACTATCAGCTCAGCAAAAAAAAGCCCTAGAGCTTGTCAGAAAGAAGGTGCTTGAAAAATATGGTTCCACAGGTGTGCAAGAACTTCTGAACAAGGCAATATTTGATGTCCTCAAACTAATAGTGGTTTATCCTGTCGAGGATCACAAGAAGTATACTGACCACTCAGGCAGGATTCTTCCCGACGCGTATCTGGTGCCTAAGGGTACAACAGCTATTGAACTAGCGTACATGATACATACCGACCTAGGTAAAACATTCCTATACGCTATCAATGCTAAGACTGGTGAAAGGTTAGGTGAAGACTATGTTCTCAGAGACAATGATGTTATCAAGATTGTTGCTGCCGCCGCCCATAGATAGATTTTCTACGTAGGTTGTTCCAGAAGTCCTGGGCTCTCTTATAATAATAATCATCCTCTTTCCTAGGGCCGAAATAAGATAGGCCTTTCTCAGTAAGTAGCTTCCTATACTCGGCCGCTTCACTCGCCCTGATCTCACCGTGTTTCTCGAGGTAATCTATGACTTTCAATGCTTCATCGATGCTTTTGCATCTACGAATATAATCCTCAATACCGGGTGTATAGCCCCGCCATGGATCAGGTACTCCTATGTTTACTCGAAG
Organism: Desulfurococcales archaeon; assembly: GCA_027022365.1. GTDB lineage: Archaea > Thermoproteota > Thermoprotei_A > Sulfolobales > Desulfurococcaceae > JAADCY01. The sequence goes on from JALVYU010000026.1 coordinate 474,328, forward strand.
ACTCAATTGTTGTTCGTTATCAAGGATCTCATTGGCTAAGTGGGGGAATTTTTTCTTAAAGTCTTCGATCCGCATCTTCATGGTCTTCATCTCCTTTCTCGTTTTTAATCGGTGTTATATAGGGTTTTATCGATACCTTGTAAAAGCTATGTGATGGCACATCTTGGGCAACTATAACACCTGGGTAAATCCAAGAATAACATCCGATCTTAACTCCCGGCAGTACCGAAACATTCACACCAGTCTTAGCGTAAGAGCCTATCACGCTGCCAAATTTTCTTCTTCCGCTTGAGATCATTTTTCCCCTGATAAGAGACTTGACTGGTTTATCGTCGAATCGAAGATTTGCGATCATTGTACCAGCGCCTAGATTTACATGGTCACAAATAATGGAGTCACCTACGTATGCGAAATGGCTGATCTTTGCGTGCTCCATTATTAGGCTACTTTTTATTTCGACTGAAAACCCTATTCGTGTATTATTACATATTACAGTATATGGTCTGATTCTAGTGTTCGGCCCTATCTTGGCATTTTCACCTATATATACCGGTCCTTCTATGTATGTTCCAGGCTTTATAGTGGTTTTATCGCCTATATATGCTGGTCCCTCAATGTATGCTGGGCATTCTTTAGAGTTCGAACCGAGTATATCCTCTAGGAACTTATCAAGAGCTAATTTGTTGGCCTCCAGTAAATTCCATGGTAGTCCAATATCAATCCATGACTCTTTATCTATTGTTTTGACAGCAATAGATAAACCGCCTTCAGATACTGCTTTATTTATCGCGTCCGTGAACTCTATTTCGCCGCGGGGGCTAGGTGGTGTATTAATGTATTTGATTATCTCGTTTGGCCTAATAACATATATACCAGCATTTATTAAATTTGATGACGGCTTTGATGGTTTCTCGACTATCTTCTCTAACTGATTATTATCCCTAAGATACAAGACACCATAATTCTCTGGATCGGGAACCGGCACACCTACTATTACATTCTCACCTGAGCTAGCCAATGTAGAGTATAGATCCCATTCACCAAGAAATAGATCACTATAGGTTATTAGTATAGGTTCGCTGGTCACATCTATTTTTTCGAGGGCTGTTTTTACAGCGTGGCCTGTGCCGAGCTCATCTTCTTGTTCTACATAACGGATCTTTTTCTTCAGGGAGAATGAATTGACTAGTGATATAATCTTTTCCTTCATATAGCCTATAACAATGATTATCTCATCGATCTCAGGTACTTGTTCTAAAGCATCTAGGTGCCATCGAATTAATGGCTTACACATTACCGGAATACATGGCTTAGGTATTGTTTCTGTTATTGGCCAGAGTCTTTCCCCCTTCCCCGCCGCCAATATTATTGCCTTCAATTTTATCCAACCTGTTATAAAGGACTGTGGCTAGAGCTATAAGTCCTGCGGCTGCAGCATAATCTGTAGATAAAGTGATTCCGGGTGCTATGTCTACTACTAGATCGGCGAACCTGTAGATCCCGAGAGGAATCCCTTCTCTCGAGCCAAATAAGAGGTTAACTCTTTTCTTCGACTTCAATATAAGGTCTTGGAGCTCATCTGCCGCATCCAATATATATTTTCCTTCAGGCTCAAACACTATTATCACTTCATCAGCACGATCACGTATAAGCTGGTGGATATCTTGTACCTTGATCGGCACCTTACGTGTTTTACGATGATAACTCCTCTTCTGTATCTCATATCTTGAACGTATTCCTTCTTCTACACTAAGAATGAACTCGGCGAGTTGTACACCATCGATAATGCCTGCAGGCGCGATAACGAGTTCACCGATCTCAAAATTCTGTACTTCTCTCCCTATTCTTCTACCCATGTTTCTGATCGCATCTGTAGGGCCCAAGTAGGGCATCTGTACAACTGCGAATCTCTTGAAAAGACAGTGAATAGTTTTCTTTCCGGGTGATATTTTATGGTATTCAAAACTACCCGGAAGAATACTGATATAGGCTTTGTCCTGTATTATCTCAACTAAGACTATTTTATCTGGATATCTAAGGTTGACAGAAGCATTGGTTGCACGACGTACATAGTCTCCAACTATTATATTGACATCTATACTTGTAAAGTTGTGTCTTCCACGTCGAGTGGTTCTAACAGCAAATGTTTCAGAAGGACCAATATGCTCTTTAGCCAGCTCTGCAGCTATCTCGGCTATTTTATGTGGGTCCGCAGGGGATTCAGCTAGAATCGGAATGATCTTATCGGCCTCAACAACGTTCTTTTCGATGTAATCCATTAGTTCATCTACACTGTGCTCACCATATCTTACTAGAACGAGTCCTTTGAACTTTCGCGGACAAGCTATAACAACGGCTTTTTCATCGTATTCCTTTATTCTCGACGCAACAATTTTTTCGAAGCCCAGCCCCGTCTTTATAAGTATGTCAAAGGATCCTTCCTTCAAAGACATTATAGATTCCTCTACTAATTCGAGGAATAAAGGATCTGAAAGACGAATTATTGTTGTCTTTACGGCTATCTTCTCCTCAGCTGTAGCGGTGATACCACTACTGCGGGCTTAGGGCCCTCGGGTGTCGGTATCATTAATAATTTTGATTTGTATATCTCGACTTTACGTATCGGGTAGATCTTGCGTGCTCTCTCCATGATTTCTGCGCTCATTCTACCAAATAGCATTTCTTGGATTAGCTCGTCAAGCGTAAGTTGTGGTACTTTTGATTTTACGTATTCTTCCATTATCTTCCTTATAGCTCTCTTCTGGCTTGTTTTGCACCTATAGCTTGTTAGAGCTACTACTGTTAGGCGTAAGCGATACTGATCCTTTGTCTCAACATTGAATATGCCTTGGATTTTACTGCTTTTTCTTCTGATTAGGCTCTTCATATAGTCTCTTGATATTTCGTGTCCTTTGAATCTCGTATATGCTTTGTCGCCTTCTACTTTGATTATTTGGAAGTACAACCTTATATGAACCTGTGTTATGTCACCTGTAATATCATATAACGTTGTCTCCATAACTCTGCCGATAAGTTTTAATGGATCATCAGCGGGTGTGGTTCCTATGGATATTTCGCCAAATATTGGTGGTGCGATTACAGTATACCATTTCTTGAGCTTCCATTTATCACGTATAGCAAACTTTCTCCGAGCGGGCATAATCCTTCCTCTCACACTTCTACTTACTAAGACTCTTACCATTTAATTGGGGCTATATAAGACTTTATGAATTTTACCTTATTTTGAGACATTTGATCGTATCTTCAATTAGCTCTAACATACATGTAACATCGTCGAGAGTTCCTCTAAGGCTATCAAAATGCTTCGGTGAGCTATCCTTTATCTTTATTTCGATAATGTATTCATTTTCGGATATCTCTTCATTGATCTCCATGAAGCCCGGTGTTACCATGTTGTCCGGATGTAATGCTTTCCATACAGCACGGATTTTTCTATTATCTTCAGCCCTTATTCTGAAATATGCTTCAAACAAACATACTCAACCTCATATTTTACACAATTGTAGTTCATCACAGACAGATAATGCATACTCAATATCTTTTCCGATACGAAGTAGTTCTCTTAGAACAGTAATACTACGTCCATTACTGATTATACTTACTGGCTTCTGATTTAGCAATCCTAGGCTCCTTAATATATCTACATATATATCGGGCCTCTCAATACGATCGGTATCTATGCTCCTGCCACTTAACCATAATCTTATTCCATGCGAAATTTCATTTGCAAGCATGTCTATGTAATAATCGTAGAGCGAGATAATGCTGTATAGAATATTAGGATCAAGCGATAAATTGGATAATATGTTCACAGTTCCTCGCTCTAGCGACTCGTAGATTATCAAAGAACCAAGCGTTTCAAAACTTTCAAGCCGAGTATCCCCTATATAGAAGTAGTATGTGAATCCTATGAGTTTCAATAGGATGGTTTTCCGCGTGTTTTCATCTATTTCTAATGCTTCATAAAGAGCTGCTGCGAATTTCTTGGCCCTCTCCGGCTCCTCTTCGAGGAATATTGAAGATGAATTCAATGATTCGACGCTTTCTGTGTTGAATAATTTCTTTAGAAAGGCCAGTACTTGGCCGCGTTCACCAGTTAGACCTGGTAGGAATGGTATTAGTGTACGAGTAATCATTTCAACTAAACTTCTTTTCCTCCAGCCCCAGAATCTGAAACCAAATTCTATCTCGGCTTTATCGTTGTCGATAAGTTCTTGTAGAAACTTCTTTTCAGTTCCTTGGAACCCTTCTTTTCCTAGATCTCTCTCTTTGTAAATTCCTGCTAGGATAGCCAAGATCTTGTCGTAATCTGATACTATCCAATAGTTTTCAAGGCCTGTAACAATGTATGAGGATAGACTGCTATCCTGTTTATCCCATACGAGTTCTTGGCACCACTTTTTCGCCTGTGATGGCTTAGGAATATTGAGAAGTATTGTTGGTTCATCGGTCTCTAGACATGTTTTTACATCAAGGTTTATTACAGTATGTATGTCGTGTTCGCCGAGGTTTCTTGCCAGAATACTTGCAGCAATTAATGAATCGATATCAGTGAGTGGTATTATTCTCAAGAAACCATATTCACGGGCAGTATTGATAAGCACGGGTATACTCTTCTCCAAGAGATACAACCCTTGTATTTATACGTTAGTTCAATTATTGATTCGCAAAAATATCTTAGTATCTTTGCTTGTTATTATAGATTTTAGAACGAATTCGTTTAATTGTAAAAATAGCTGTGTAGTAGCGCTAGATGTAGCTTGATACTATTAATCTTGCCTGATCTGGTGTATACTTCCAGTCTGGCGGCAGTCTCCCTATTCTCTTATAGTATTTTACTAGCCTATGTATCTTAGACTCTAGATCCATTAATCCTTTTTTAGCATGGTAATCCTTCGGATGTTCTTCTAGATGTCTTCTAAGGTTAACTGCTTTCTTCATTAGGAATAATAGGTCTTCAGGTATTGGTAGGTTAGCACCGTGTTTTTCGAGTATTTTCACTAGTTTTTTACCTGTTACTTGCTTGACTAGGGGTATCCCGTACTGGTCACGAAGTATTATTCCGATCATTGATGGTGTATAGCCCTTCTTAGCTAGCTCTACCACAAGTAGCTCTACATCGTTAGGGCTCATATCGAGTTTTAGCCATTTTGGCGGTCCAGCCCTAGCAGGTCGTGTTGAGTGTGATTGTCCCTTGTCTCGTTTCTTGTTCACGGCTAAGCACCAGTATTGTTTTATTTCTCACCTATCCCGGTTAATAGTTTACGGGGCATTTAAATTTATGTCGGATAACGATTCTAATAGCTTTTTTAGTTTATATAATGCTTTTCTCACAGCTTTTGCTCGGTGTGAGAAAACGTTTTTCTCGTTTACACTCATTTCTGCAAAGGTTCTTTCTTCTCCCAAGGGGATGAATATAGGATCGAAACCAAATCCTTTATCTCCTCTTTTTTCGTAAGCTATGCTTCCTCTACACTCTCCTCTCTCCACAATGATGAACGGTGGATATATTATGGTAACCACCGATCTAAATGTTGCATATCGCTCAGTCTTGTTCATCATTAACTTTAGTATTCCATCACATCCAATGGTTTTGTATACATAGCTACTATATGGGCCGGGAAAACCGTTTAGTGCATCAATGAATAGACCCGCATCTTCGATCATTAGGGGCTTCTTCAAATATTTATATGCCTCGATCGCCGCTGTTATGCTTATGTCTTCGAGACTATCTGATTGGATCTCTAATTTGTATCCGGGCTTCATCACTGTTTTGAAGCCTAGGCTTCTGGCAATAGGTAGTACTTCAGTGTATTTGTGTTTATTACCTGTTATGAATAATATTTCAATTTCATCTAGGTTACCTATATCTTTCATGTTCCAGCCTCTTTTTCAGTCTTTCCTCAACGTATCTTCCTCTCAGCTTAATCTCATGTACTCTATTCTTAATCTCATGCGCATTTTCTCCATAACCCTCCATATAACCCTGCCAGAAACTTTCAACGAATGATTTGCTTAGCTCTGGTGCCAACGCATTTATACTTCTTTCAATCAGATGTATATCAATAGCATATTCTTCAATATCAGTGCTATATCCTGCAAGTCCGAAATCGATCAGGAAAATACGGTCGATGTTTTTACTATAGAGGATATTTGCTAGAGTGAGATCACCGTGATAAATGTTTAAGCGATGCATTTTTCCCACATATTTGCCGAGACGATAGGCGATCGAATTAACAACATCTTTCTTCAATTGGTAGATTATATCTGATAGCTTCTTACCCGGCACATATTCCATTACGATTATAGAGTTAAATGGATCGACAAAGAGAGGGGCAGGCACTGGTAAGTTTGAAGAATATAGTTTAGAGAGGACTCTTGCCTCCGTTTTTGTCCTTCTTTCCCTAAATAGTCTGTCAAATAATGGGTGTCTATAGGGCTTGCTAATCCTATGCTTAACTATGAGTTTTGCGTCAAAAACCTCCAAAAGATAGATTTTTGCCTCGGCTCCTTCGCCCAGCAGGGTCAGTCTGGAAGCCATGGAAGCTCGACCTCATCGAGACGCCATCTCTGCTTGATAAATGCTTTTTCAGGCTCTATGGTTATACCATGCTCGTATAGTAGCAGGCCTGTATAAGCAATCATGGCTCCATTATCTCCGGAAACCTCTGGAGGTGTCCCCTCGTAGCGGGCTCCATGCAGGGCGGCCATTGTATCAAGTTTTTGCCGTAGAACATTGTTGGAAGCAACGCCCCCAACTAATAATACCTCTCTCTTCCCGGTGAGCAGTAAAGCCCTCTCCGCGACTTCGACGATCATATCGAACGCTGTTTCCCTTAGGCTCAAACAAATATCTCCAAGTTCTTCTCGGGCTTTGATTTTTTCAGCATACTTAAGGCTAGCCGTTAATAGTCCTGAGAAGCTCAGATCTATTCCTTTTACCGTATAGGGTAGATCTATGAAGCTTTGCCCCCACTCACTACATATGTCAATCTGGTGCTTGCCATTGACAACATATGGCGGAGCCAAACCTACCTCGCGCACGAACGTATCGAGGAGATTGCCTAGGGGTATATCTAGAGTTTCTCCTAGAATTCTGTATCTTTTTTTCCTTTGAATAGCGACTAATGTGTTTCCACCAGAGACATATATCACTAGAGGATCAGTGAATCCTGCAACAAATTTACCTATCTCTATATGGGCGACGGCATGATTAACAGGTATTAGAGGTTTGGAATAATAGGAGGATAGAAATCTTGCAAGGGTTGCACCTACACGTAGACAAGGGCCTAGACCAGGACCCAAAGCAACAGCTATGGCATCAACGTCTTTAATGCTTATTCCAGCTTTATCCAGGGCAGATTTTAGTACGCGTGGGGCCTCCCTGGCATGGTGTAGGGAAGCCTCGCGGGGATGTATTCCTCCCCTGGCAGGTATGTATTTAGAGTACTCGTTCGCCAGAATCCTTATCCTATAGTCATTTCGCTGTACAATGCCTACCCCGAATGTATGGCTTGTCGATTCGATCCCTATGACTGTCGTCAATTCTTATCTACTCTATTCAATGCTATTAGTATTAGTGTCTAATTGGTGTCTGATTAGGAGATAGTTTATCAGAAAACTACTTGATATCTGTTTATTACTTCTTATCTCTAACGTATTCAACATAACCGCATTTGCCGCAGTGCCATCTGGGAATGGGTTTCTTATGGAATGCCATGAAGCTACCGCATTTGGGGCATTTCTTGTTTTTTGGCTTTATGGTGCCAGTGTTATAATCGAATTCGTATAGTTTGTGTACGTGGGCCACCTAGTTCACCCCATACCCTGTTCTTTCATCATTTGTTCAAGCTGGTAGGACTGGGTTGCATATTCGTTTCTTTTAATTACATGTGGTGGCTCGAATGCTTTTGCTCTCTCAGGGCTATCATATATGTGGACTTCAACATTAGAAACACCCATACCGTATTCTGTATCTATTCTTCTCACATAAACTCTTTCAATATCTACACCATACGCCTTAGCGAGCTCTACACGTATGAGCCCTCTAGAAGGAGTTGTTCGTCCTATATGTGCTATTCGTACAATAATTTCTTTTCTTCTAATTAGCGGGTTATACCATTCTTTTACTATCTCGGCGGTGTAATCCCCTAGTTGTAGCTGTTTTCCCAAACCATTATCCCCCTATTTTATTTTGTTTATCTCTCATTATGGTTCCGGTACTCACCTTATTTAAGAACACTATGTCTGGTTTAAATCTTTTAAGTAATCGACGTGCTTTAACGGTATCCGAACACGTAATAACCGCTCCATAACCAGGGTATCCATATATGATTATTTTTTTCTCATTGGTCAGTGAGATGCTCATTGTCAATAGATCCTCTTCTCCGTATACCATGTATTTTTCCTTCTTCAATATTGTAAGGGTTCTAGAGTTCTGGGATACTGTGCCTTGAGGATTAATGATCAGGATAGAATTGCTCAGATCTACGTCCGAATGCTCATATTTCTTTGTTCTACGTGTTTTGAAATCGATTATTCTGATGTCTCCGCGGAATTTTTGTGATACTACGTCGCCTACTAGGTAATCACCTCTTATATTGCATGTAAATAATTTACCCGCTTTTTCACTAATGATTAATGTTCCGTGGGGATAAGCGAAGTAGCTCCGTAGAGTAGTAGGTAGCTTTAAAACAGGTATAGGTATTTTGGGGTTATGCAACCTTGATCGCGTATCTACCAGGTTTTTCTATTCCAAGCATTTTAGCAACTAGTGATTTTTCGGGATCAATTATTATTACTACTCCTTCCCATTCATCAGTGAAATCGTTAGAACCACACACCGGGCATATTTCTACATCTTTATCTACTAGAGCTTTGCATTTCCTGCATGCTTTGAATGGTTTTCGCTTTATAGGCAAGTATTATCACCCCTTCTTCTTGAGCCATTTGAGGTTGCCTAGATATGGTTGTCTCATTGTCAGTTGGACTCTTAGGCCTTTGCCTGGAAGCGGTGCAACGTTGTAAACTCTTGCTCTTACTATGTCACCTTTTTCAATCATTCTCTTAGAGTCTCTGAGTAGAAGCGCAGGGCGTGTGGGATCATATTCTATTCTCTCGTCTGCTATCTGGTTAATGTATATGAATCCATCAGACGCTCCCAAGTCGACGAATACACCGTTTTTAACAACAGTATTTACTTCTCCCTCTACGACTTCTTTGATGAAAGGATAGAATGCAAGGATGGTAAATTCTACTTTATGATATGTTGCACCATCTCCGGGTATTATTTTTCCTTGGGGATCAACGTCGACATCAAATACTGTCACTATAATGCCCATATTTCTCGTTATCACGCCTTCATACTTTCTTCTCAGCTCTTCCCACGCCGCGATATCGAGTGGCTTTCCGAACTTGTCAGGCGGTATTCTTACTACATCTCGAACCCTGTAGATTCTGTAGACCAATTCGTTTCACCGTAATCCATCCTTGTTTAGACACAAATATTATTTACAGTTGAATAAAAACTTAACAATATAATGATTTGTGTGGCAGTTAATACTCTATTCCCTCTACATCAACCATCATTTTTTCTTCACGGAGATATATTTCGGGTATGCCTTCTCTTCTAAGCTTTTTACGTAGTTCTCTATCGTTTGTTGCAACGCCACACTTGTTTTCCTTAGCGTAGTATAGGATTAGATCATCTGTAGGCATGTTTTTTATATCTATATTGACTACTTTACAGTACATACGCGCTATTTCTAGTGCGAGTCTTGCTGGTTTTGATATACTAGGCTTGTTGGATTTTGCAAGTTTTTCGAGCTCTTTTATAATCGGTGTTAGCACGATGTAGTCGGGCTTAGTGTCGATTATGTCCTCGATCTGTTCAAAAACATTGATTCCACGGGCAACGGTCATTAACATATTTGTATCTAACACTATACATGGTCTTTTCCTCACGGTTTCGCCTCCTCTACGATGCCCCAGCCTGTCAGCCTCCAGCGGCCCAGCACTCTCCTGCTAATGGCTATCCTAGACCCTTCCCAGGCAACGACAGGATCTCGTAGCTTTAGCTCGATATAGTCGCTGGTTACCCTCATCACTATAGCTAATCGAATCGCCGTTCCCGCGGTTATAACTATTATTTCACGAGGCTGTATGGGTTTTACCTGCACCATTTCTTTCATTCCGACAACACGCTGGAGTAATTTATAGTTTACCTTAAGATATGTGACAGGCTCCGGTACTTTCCCTGGTATGCCCACGACATTTCCTACCAAAGCATCAGCTTTCGTTAACGAAGGATCTAGCTTTGTGCCTATCGCTAATAGTCCTCCTGGTTTCGCCTCTTCTACTTCTAGGTTTCCGAACCTAAGTGATACTACCTCTGTCACTATAGGTTCGTACTCGTAGCGGCCAGGCGCTATTGGTTTTCTTACACCTGGCCTTATTTCGATCTCATCACCGATTCTAAGTACTCCCTGCATCAGAGACCCGCCGATAACTCCTCCCTTTAACTCATCTGGTTTTGTACCTGGTTTGTTCACGTCAAAGCTTCGTACAACATACATTAGCGGTGGTTTAGATAGTTCTCTCTCCGGTGTTGGAATATATTCTTCGATTGCCTGGAGCAGGACATCTATGTTTGCTTTATGAAGCGCACTAACAGGTATTATAGGAGCATTTTCGGCCCACGTACCTTTTAAGAACTCCCGTATTTCTTCATAGTTTTTCTTTGCTTGTTCCTTGGACACGACATCGATCTTGTTCTGCACGACTACCAGGTTTCTAACACCGATAATGTCTAGTGCTACAAAATGCTCGAGAGTCTGTGGCTGGGGGCAGGGCTCGTTTGCAGCGATTACGAGGAGGGCTCCATCCATAAGTGCCGCTCCGCTAAGCATTGTCGCCATGAGAGCCTCGTGTCCAGGAGCATCTACATAGCTAACTCTTCTCAGTAGACGTGACTCCGAACCGTCTGGACACGTTGGTTCCGTAGTATACGCTTCTGGGGGCTCTAGCCCGTCACAATAAGCAATGTTTCCATCAGCATAGCCCAGCTTAATAGTCATTCCTCTTTTAAGCTCCTCGCTGTGTCTAGCAGTCCATATCCCCGTAAGTGCTTGCACTAATGTTGTCTTCCCATGATCAACATGTCCTACTACTCCGATGTTCACTTCGGGTTGTTTTTCTTCCCAAGGCAAAACGTATTCACCCCAAATACGATTCTATATGTATTAAACATATTTTTATGATAGGTTGTAGGAAAAATAGTAGAGCTTATAGCTTCTTGGATTACTGTTACTATATGTGTGATCATGCTACTTGTACACGATCTTGGTGTTTATCTGAACTATATCTTCGGTGATCATATTTCCGCGTACCATTTTTCTACGGCGCTCACCTTTTTCGCGTGGGTGAAATCCTGGCGGGCCTGATAAGAGCACCCTCTTCTTAACTCCACCCATAACGTCAGGTCTCATAGGAAAACCGCTGTTGTCACTCCCACCAGTTATCTGGACTTTAACGTCCTTAAGCCCCACAAGCTCTCCATCGAATACGTCACCTATTCTTAAACCAACAATTCTCTTTGTACGTTCATCGTTGACGCGTATCTGCCATGCACGTGCCCTGAAAATCTCGCCTTCTATCTCGTTGGTTCCAGTCTTGTTTATAAGAAGCTCAGCGTTAACGTGTGCTTCTGTCTCAGGAACATTATTGTCTATTATAAGTCTCCCTGTTATCTTGACTTTATCTTTCGTGTCAGGTTTGATCATTCTTATAGTGGCTATCCCATGTACAGCCTTTATCTTCTCAGCCAATTTAGCGTTAACCTTAATTACTGGTAGCTCAAAACCCTCTTTCATTTTGTCATTGTACTCGATCTCGCCGTCACCGACGACTTTGACCTTCTCTATAATTTCTAGTTTGGGCGCCTCCGGATCGGATATAACTATCTTGAAGTCGGCCATTTCTTTTTTCACCACCAGTTGCCCGGTGGTTGTTTCAAACCTATCGGTATATAGGGGTATTTATATTGCTAGGTCTAACCGGTACAGGCTTAATAATATACTTAGTATATAAAGGCGTTGGAACATAGGCGGATAAGGGGATGGTCATGATGTCAAGTACCGGAAAAACCACCAAGCAATGGGTGAGACAGCCGATAGTTGTTGTTCTGGGGCATGTTGACCACGGTAAAACCACCTTACTCGACAAGATAAGAGGTACAACTGTCGCTAAGAAAGAGCCTGGTGAGATAACACAGCATGTTGGTGCAAGTATTGTTCCGGCGTCTGTACTGGAGAAGGTAGCGAAGCCTCTAAGGAAATACTTTCCAAAGCTCAAAATAGAGATCCCGGGCCTGTTATTTATTGATACTCCTGGCCACGAACTCTTTACTAACCTGCGTAAGAGAGGGGGTAGTGTAGCTGATATAGCGATCCTAATAGTAGATGTTTTGGAGGGTTTCCAGCCCCAAACATGGGAAAGTATAGAGATACTTAAGGAGAAAAGAGTACCATTTATTGTGGCAGCAAACAAGATTGATCGTCTATCGGGATGGCGTCCTAACCCTGACACTCCTTTCCTAGAAACTATTAGGAAGCAGGATCCACGGGTAGTTAGTAGACTGGATGAACTGATTTATAGGCTCGTGGGCCAATTATATGAAGCAGGATTTATGGCTGAAAGATTTGATCGCGTGAAAGACTTCAGAAGAACAGTTGCTATAGTGCCTATTTCTGCTAAGACAGGAGAAGGTGTTCCAGAGCTACTTGCACTTCTGGTAGGTCTAGTACAGCAGTTCATGAAGAAAAAACTCGTAACTAGCAGCGAGCCGGCCAAGGGCGTCGTCCTCGAAGTTAAAGAAGAGCCGGGACTCGGAACAACAATAGATGTCATTATCTACGACGGCGTCCTTAGGAAAGGAGACATAATAGTTGTTGGCGGTAAAGGTGAAGCCATAGTTACTAAGGTCAGAGCACTCCTAATGCCACGACCCTTGCAGGACATGCGTGCACATGAGGGCAAGTTCAGACAGGTAGAAGAAGTAGTCGCAGCTACCGGTGTCAAGATATCGGCCCCCAATCTTGAAGGGGTGCTTGCAGGATCACCAGTATTTGTAGTACCTAGCGAACAATTGATCGAAGAATACAAGAAGAAAGTATTGGAAGAGATAGAATCTATCAGGATTAAGACAGACAACATAGGTGTTGTTGTTAAAGCCGATACCCTAGGCACACTCGAAGCCGTTGTCGAAGCGCTCAAAAGAGAGAACATACCGGTCAGGCTCGCAGATGTAGGACCGGTATCAAAGAACGATGTTATCGAGGCCTCTGTCACGCTTAAACAGAACAAGCTATATGGTGTCGTCATAGCATTCAACGTCAAGATCCTTCCCGAAGCAGAGGAGTTGGCAAGACGTGAGGGTGTAAAAATATTTGAGCACAATGTCATCTATAGATTGATCGAAGAGTACACACAATGGGTTAGAAAGATAAAAGAAGAAGAGAAACGTAAGGAACTCGAATCTCTTATACGCCCCGGCAAAATAAGGATACTCCCAGGCTATGTGTTTAGGAGAAGTAACCCGGCCATCGTCGGCATTGAGGTACTTGGCGGCGTGATAAAGCCGGGATACCCGGTAATGAGAAGTGATGGTCATAGATTAGGAGTTATAATGCAGATCAGAGACCGTGACAATGTCTTGAGAGAAGCCAGAGCGGGTCAAGCCGTTGCAATAAGCATTAGGGGCAAGATACTTATTGGTAGGCATGTTGACGAAGGAGATATATTGTATACCGATATACCCAAGGAACACGCACGGCTATGGCTAACCAAGTATAAAAGCGAATTGAGTGACGATGAGAAAATGGTGTTGAACGAAATAATAAAGATCAAGAAGAAACAAGATCCATTCTATGGTTTGGTGTTCTAGCCGATCACCAGTCAATTATTTCTTCCTCGCTAAATATAACCCTAATCTCTCTTTCAGCGCTTTCCGGGCTATCGCTAGCATGTACTACATTCTCTGACTTTGAGAGAGCGTAGTCGCCCCTAATAGTCCCAGGAGGCGCTTCCCTACCATCGGTAGGCCCTATCATCAATCTTACAACAGATATTGCCTTATCTCCTTCGAGAACCATTGCTATTATCGGTCCAGACGTCATGAATTCTATTAGGGACTCAAAGAACGGTTTCCCTTTATGAACGGAATAGAATTCCTCTGCTTTCTCTCGAGTAAGCCACAACATTTTCAGAGCTTTGATCTTGAGTCCTTTCTTTTCAAACCTCGATATTATCTCACCTATAAGCCTGCGACGCACACCGTCGGGTTTTATAAGAACCAATGTTCGCTCCATGTTTTTCACCAGTAATATGACGTATTATTTTGAGTTTTAGAATATTTTTCGGTAAATGAATAGAAGTTATTTGTCCAAATAGGGTATTGTTAGGCATGATAAACAGGATATATTGAAACAGTAGCTTATCTCATCTGCTTACCGTACTTCAGCGTCCACTTTAGCTTTCTAGGATCTCTCCTCAATACCAAGTAGTTCTTGTAACATTTCCTGCTACAGAACCATAGGATGGAACCATCATTGAGAATATACATTAGTCCTGTACCAGGCTCTATTTCCTTGCCACAGAAGCTGCATCGTGTTAGCCTTGGCAATTCTTTTCACCTTTCCATACCATCTTATCAACTACGGAGTGGTTTAGGATTTTTTATCCTTTTAAGCTTTGCCACAAATCTTATAAAAATGGCTTCTCTGGTAAGTATGAGTGAGCTAGGATTAATGATATAAAATATTGGTGTTGACCATGTCGGAAGAGAAAAACAAGATCTATGTAGAGCAGCCAGAAATAAATGTAACAGAGGAGATAGGCTTCCCAGCAGAAGTTATACAGATTATTGGTAGAACAGGCGTTACTGGCGAGATCACCCAGGTCAGAGTTAGAGTACTTGAGGGAAGAGATAAGGGTAGAATAATCACTAGGAACGTTAAAGGCCCTGTAAGACTAGGCGATATCTTAATACTGCGTGAAACCGAGCGTGAAGCTAGAAAGCTCTCTGGTAGGCGATAGTGAATATTTTATTAGTATAATTTGTTGTCACTCATTATTAGTGAGAATGTTTGAACAATATTCTTCTTCGTTATCCGAGAATAGAAAACGGGATAATGAAGATTTCCAAAAAGCTTTATTGAGTATTAGATGGTTTCTTTAACTAGATTACTTAGCGGCCTTAGCCTTGAGTTCCTGTACCTGTCTAATTATTTCTTCTACAAGATCCTTGGCTCCAGCAGGATCAATTATTGCTGCACTAGCTGCCGCAACCTCTATTCCAGCAGCTTCGCCTAGCCTCTTCTTGCTTGGCACGTAGACGTAGGGTATCTTCTTTTCCTCGCATAGAAGTGGTAGGTGTGCAACAATCTCCGGCGGATCAACGTCTTCTGCTATTGCAACAAGTTTTGCCAGACCTCTTTCTACAGCCTTGGTTGTTTCGTTGGTGCCTTTCTTTATCTTGCCGCCTGTTTCTCGCGCCTTCTTGAAGGCTTCATATACCTTTTCAGCCAGTTCTTCGGGTACCTCGAATCTTACATAGAACGGTTTGGACATGCTTCATCCTCCTCCCGGTTAGGTCGTCTGGTCTAAAGCTACTGTTTATATCTGGGTATATTAATGTTTTGATAGTTTTATGTATGTGAGAATATTGCTACGATTTTATCTTCATTGATAGAGTCTATTCTAGCAAACCCAACCCTATATAGTTGTATGTGATTTCCTGGTTTTTCTCTCTCGATAATGTTTTTCTCCACGAGCATGTAGATTCTCCTTATCTTCATAGCCTCGGGTATGACTAGCTCTAGATAAGTGCTCTCGGGTGGTAGTACCCATTGAATAATCGATGCTCGTAACTTCTTTGCATCCTCATGTGATAAGCTATGTAGATTCAGTATAGCGATAATTTGTTCTTCTGTGACTTCTATATTTTCTAAAACAAAATTACCGAGCCCCATCAATCTTACTATTCCCTTATTAAGGAACAACTTGAGATCATTAGCTGAAAATGCTACTGTGGAATCTGGTTTAATGATATATTCGTAATAATCATTTTTATTAAGAAGACGCGGAATTCTAGCTTTAATATTGGTGGAGAAACCCTTAAGTATGGCGTATACTGGTTTTTCGACACCCATGTATCTTGTGGCGATGGGATCAATTATTGACCTATTAATCGAGGCTAAATTCACATAGCTTATATGTGCATCTATTGCTTTCGTCCCTACATCCTTTATTATCTCCCATAATGCTTCCCTAACTATTCCTCTTCTTCGAAGCCCAGATATTGTACCGAACCGTGGATCATCGTATGCCTCCATTCCCTGCTCTTTGACTAGTGCTCGCATCTTTGATTTACTCAATATTACGCCTTCTAAGCTTAGTCTCCCGAAATGTATTGTTTCCGGGTATTTCCAGCCCATGTGATTATACAAATAACTTTGCTTGATCGTATTGCTAATATGCTCCTTAGCCCTGAGAATATGTGTTATGCCCATAACGTGGTCGTCAACGGCTGCCGCAAGGTTATAAGTGGGCCATAGAATGTATTTCTCGCCGACAATCGGGTGAGGAGTCTTTGTTGTATCTATTATTCTTGCTGCAACCCAGTCTCTAACACTAGGATCGGGATGTGATAAATCAGTCTTAACCCTTATTACAGCTTCTCCTTCACCGTAATGGCCTTCAAGTATCTTGTCAAGCTCTTCTAGCTGGGTCTCGATAGGCAGGTCTCTGTGCGGGCAGGGTTTTCCGGAGTCTCTATATTTTTTGAATTCACTAGCCTTACATTTATCAACATAAGCTCCCCCTTTTTCGATGAGCTTATAGAGTATATCGTAGAATATGGGTAAGCGCATGCTCTGAATATATTCCTTGTCCCATTTTATCCCAAGCCACCTGAGGTCCTCCTTTATACGCTCGTACGCTTCTGGGAATGATGCTTTTGTCCGTGGATCGGTGTCTTCGAAGCGAAGTATCATTTTACCCTTATACATTTCTGCGTACCAGTAGCTCAGAAGAGCTGGGCGTGCGTTACCTAAATGTATAACGTAGTCTGGGTTAGGTGCGAACCTCGTGATGACTCTTCCTGGCAAGGCTCCTGGTAGTGGTGGTAGTTCCTTTTTCTCTTCTTTTCTTTCTTCGCTGAGAAGTTCCGGCCACTCTTTTTTGATTATCTTTATCTGTTCCTCTAAGGTTAATTTAGAAACTTCATTAACGACTTCTCGGATTACCTCTATTATCTCTCTTATATGTTTCCTTATTTCTGGTATTTCCCCAACAACTTTCGCGACTACAGCCTTGAGAGATGGTTTTCCCTCATGTTTAACTGCGTTGAGAAGCGCATATTTATACGCGGTTTCCCTGACTTTTTCTAATAATGATTTGTCTAACGTCATTTTCGCTCACTACCGCTAGTATGTATTTCTCCGGTTTTTCCCACACTATATTGATTACGAATATGACTACGCCCTCACAGGGTGATTTAATTACTCTTACTTCATGCTTATTTGTGATAACCATTCCGATCTTGTCTTTGGCATAGATTTTTTCGCCTTCTCGAGGAGAGACGTATGGTTCGTAGCCGCTAATTTCAATGAGGCATAGTTTTGTCCCCTTTTTTATAAAAAGGCCTTTTAACAGTTCTTCATCACCGAATTCGGGTACAACTATCACGTCTTTTTCTAGGATTGGATTTGCTAGATCGAAATACTTGAGAATATCCTCATATATGATATGACCATAACACTCATTTGATACAGGCTCTTTAACTAGGACATACTCGTCCGATATATGACAAATATACTTGTTGGAACTCTCATCTCTTACAAAGATCTCCGGATACTTGTATTCTTCCATTACTCTGTTCCTCCTCGTAATTCTTTGTATTCCCTCAAATCTATTCCTCTTTGTTCAAGATACGAGAGCATATCACTGCTTAAAATAAATGGTTTCTTCTTAAGTTCCGATATGCTTTTAGCTCCGATAAGGAATGACACTATCTTCATTTCTTTGATCATTGTTTCTAGAAATGCTTTACCGGCATTTAGGCCTCTAAGGTATATTTCTCGTATTAATGGACGGGCGACACCATTGAGATCAGCTCCCAAGACAATGTTCTTGATAGCGCGAAGACCATCGTATACTCCGCCACTAGCAATTATGAAGGAGTCGGGTGCTGCGGCCCTTGCCTCTATAATTGCAATTGGTGTTGGTACCCCCCATGACGATAAATGGTCTGCTATAGTTGTGGTAATTTTGTCCTTTTGCCTATATTTTTCTACAAGTATCCAGTTTGTACCACAGGCTCCAGCTATATCGAAAAATCTTACTCCCATAGAATAGAATAACGATACATCTTCGTATGAAAGACCGTTTCCAACTTCTTTAATAATGATAGGAACACCTATATGATCTAAGATCTCTTCGATTCTTTCAAGGATCTTAGCGTTAAATCTCGTATCTCCTTCCGGCTGTATAGCTTCTTGAGCAGGATTTAGATGTATAGCCAGTGCATCAGCGTCAATACTGCTAATTATGTAGGATATATCTTCATTTCTTAGATCTAGGAGCGTGTTTGCGCCAATATTACCTATAACTGGTACGTCTTTTGCTATCTCTCTGACAACTTTATATGAACGTATTATTTCATTTTCATCTCTATGTATGATTAAGGAACGCTCACTACCAACACCTATCGCTATCCTAAATTCTTCGGCTAGAACAGCAAGTTTCTTATTATACTTCGTCGTTACGGGGTCTCCGCCCGTCATACCACTGATCATCAATGGTGCCGAGAGCTCATAGTTTAGAAATCTAGTTGAAAGATCAACATCGGAAAGGTCGATACCCGGGAATGCTCGGTGTATGAGTCTAATTTCATCATATATTTCGGAGCACTCATTAGGAAAACCGACGTCTTTTTCGACGACTATTCTGATATGCTCGATTTTTCTATTCCTAATGTTTGGATCCGACAAAATCGATGCACCTAGTTCTGCCTAACCTATTGGTTGGATACCATTATTTAAAATAGTGGATATAGAACAACTCTTAATTATCTCAAGCCCTAGTAAAGAAATCGTATTGCTGCGTATCCTACTACTGCATTTTTATGTCCTGAAACATCACCGCTAGTAGCATGTTTCAAGAGTTCGACGTGATGACTTTCTGATACTAATTTGGCATATTCCATTAGCGTCATTATTGCGCCTGGGCCACAAACAGATATGTTTCTATCTATTATTACACGGTAGAAACCCTCTGTATCTAGTTTAACGATCTTCTCGATCGCCAACATGTCTTTCTCCACAGTTATTTCATGGGGTTCGTAGTGGTTGAAATCACTGCTTGCAATGATAACTATATCACGCTCAAGCGTTTTTACTGATTCATAAATTGATTTTGCCAGGTCTTTAGCGGCGTCAGGACTATGAAGGCCCATGACTATTGGAACTATGTTTATGTTCTCCCCATATAGGTATTGGAGAAACGGTATTTGTACCTCTATGGAATGCTCCTCTATATGGGCGTAGGTATCTGCCTCCGCGATACTACTGTTTTCGATAATGCTTCTGGATAATTCTTCATCGATACTTACATAGCCTAGGGGTGTATACCATCTTCCTCTTGGATAAACCGAGACTAGCGAGCCTAAGCCTGTGTGGTTCGTGCCTATTATTATGAATGTATCTGGGTTTCCTTCTTCAGCTATTTTGTAATAGACGTGAGCGGCTATGGGGCCACTATATATGTAGCCTGCATGTGGAGCAACGTATCCTATGCTGTTACGTATCCTTTTGTTGGATACTATTGGTAGTTTTCCCGGGCCGAGAGGATGTAAGAAACTCTTTTCTATCAGTGATATAAGTTCTTTAGGATCCTCAGGGTAAAAATACCCTGCCACTACGGGGTGTCTTACCCCTTTAAATTCCAAAAAATCACCTCCTCAGCTTAACCTCGAACTCGCTCGGAGGCTCGGGCAGGTCTCCATCGGGTGGAATAACTCCCTTTAGTCTAAGTATTTCTCTTGCAAGCAACCAGTATATGAGTGCTAGGCTCTTCCTGCCCTTGTTGTTTGCTGGTATTATGAGGTCGATGTACTCTGTCCTGTTATCTGTGTCGGCAAGCGCAACTACGGGGACACCTATCTCTGCAGCTTCTTTAAGTGCTTGTGAGTCGGCTCTGGGATCTGTTATTAATACTATGTCGGGCTCAAAATACCATTTGAGGCTTGGGTTAGTGAAAGTTCCTGGCATGAAGCGCCCTGTGAATGCTTTGCATCCCACATAGCTGCAGAATTTCTTCGCTGGTTTTTGGCCGTACTGCCTAACGGATACTACTGCTATTTTGCCTGGCTCAAAGTGGCTCAAGAACTTGGCTGCTACTCGTATTCTTTCATCTATTTTCCTTATATCAAGAATGTATAGTCCATCGTTTCTAACTCTATAAACAAACGGTTCCATGAACTTTGTACATATGTGTGTTCCTATATGTATTCCCGATGCTAGATACCTGTCTAGAGGAACAAGTAGCTCGACTCCTCTCTTCTCCTCCTTCGTGTGTGTCTTAGTTTCGGGTGTTTCATTCTTACTCATGTTGTATCACCGTCTTATGAGACTTTAGAGAAGTTGAGTAATTCATATGCTATTTCTACATGAGATAGAAACATTCTTCTACAACAGTATCTTTTTACACCAAGATCATCTAGTACTTTACCGGGATCCTCGCCTGCTTCAACCCTCCTCTTGAATTCCTCCCAGAGATGACCTATGGGTGCTCCACAAGTAAAGCATCGTACTGGGAAAAGCATTTGTTTCACCTATAGCTCTTCTGCCATCTTCTACGAGCACTATATCTGCCCCATTTCTCAGGCTCAGTCCTTCTCGGGTCACCGCTCAGCATATATCTGTCATACTCTGTAAATACTCTTCTTAACTCTTCGTTGTTTCCTGCATAAGCTAAGAGACCCTTTGCGAGAGCCATTCTCACAGCATCTGCTTGGCTCATGTATCCTCCTCCTTTGACGTTGACATATATGTCGACTTTCTTCCATAGATCGCCTACTAGTACTAGTGGTTCATACATCTTTAACTTGGCAAGCTCTATCGGCCATATTTCTAGGGGAACACCGTTTATCCACACCCGTCCTTCGCCGGGCTTAATAATGGCCCTAGCTATGCTTGTTTTTCTCTTACCTGTTGCGATCACTATTTTTCCCTTTTCAGCCATCAAGCCTCACCCTTCCATCCAAGGTGTTTAGCTATTTCTCCAAGGGTAATATATCCTCGTGCTAGCCTAGATTTGTCAGCTTCTTCGAATCTGATGAACTCCTTGTTCTGTAGCTCGGGTGGTACTCCATTATAGACTCTTAGGCGTTTATAGGCTTCCCTACCTTTAGGCTTATCCATTGGTAGCATTCCTCTAACTGTTCTTTTTAATATGTTATGTGGTGATTTTGGCCTCCTGATACCGTGTTTGTATGGGTTGTAGTGTGTTGTTACTTTCTCGATCAGCTTGTATCCCATTATGACTCTTTTACGCTCTCCACTGACCACGGCTTTTTCCGCGTTGACAATAAATACTCTGTAGCCTTCGAGAAGTTTCTTTGCTACAATGCTTGCAAGCCTACCCAGGATCTGGTCAGAAGCATCAATGTATAGGGTTTTTTCTACGCTCATTTTTTCACCCTATGATCTTTATATTTGTGCCCTTTGGGTTTTCCCTGGCTAGGTCAAGTATGTATACTGCTTTGCCGCCAGCATTGAGTATTTTCTCAGTAGCTGTTTTTGAAAATGCTAATGCACCGACCGTTACAGGATGATCTATATGTCCCGAGCCTAAGACCTTGCCCGGTACAACGACTATATCGCCATCTTTCGTGTATCTGTTTATTCTGCTTATGTTTACAGCTCTCCTCTGTCGTTTTGGTTTCTCCAGTTCATCCGCTACAGCATTCCATATTTTGGCCTTGTATGTATTGGCTAGTTTCCTTAGCTCACGAATAGTTTTTCTGACCACTATGTTTGTTGGCCCGGTCTTTCTCATTTAGTGATCCCCTCCATCTTTAATGATTCTACTAGACTATCGAGCTTTGACTCGAGTACCTTGACGGCTTCTAGTAAAACACGTTTTGGACTTAATGCACCTGTGGTTTCGACTAGGAGGATGTACTCGTCTTTGCGCCAATTAATCTTTATTGCCCGATACTTACATGCTTCTTCGCAGACCTTGCAAAGGCTACAATCAAATATCCTGTCTGAGCTCACTTTTACCCGATCGTTGTCAATTATCAATATGTTTCTGGGACATACATTTATACAATCTGTACACTCTGGTGCTCTGCATTTTTCATGGTCGATGCTTATGTCAGCTATGAACTTATGAGCTGCAACCGATACCGGGCTCCACTTGGCGTGTTCTCTTCCTCTGCCAAGCCTCGCGTAGGCTTCGAAACTAATCTTTTGGCCTGGGCTAAGTATTGCGATCGGTATCTTATCATATACAGGTTTTACATCGGGATCACTTGTTCTTAGATCACCGCTGTAAAGTGTTATGATGTTATTAGAATTTGGTGGATTTTCTCCCTCGAGATCGAGTTTTACAAAACAATCCTCTGTAAAAAACCCCCTCTCCGAAGCCTCTCTACATTCCTCTGGAGGCTTATATTTCTCGAGGGCTACCTCACTTGTAAGGGGGATGAGCCCGAGTCTGTGCGCTATGTATTCGTCATAGAAAATCGTGCTATTAACTGTAAATACGACAGTATCTATAGCCATAGTCGGTACATCAGCGATCATTGTTCGCCTTATGGAATTCAAAATATGTAGAGGAACGTCTTTTATATACAGTTTTACCCTATTAGGCGATTTCTCCAAAATCTTGATCTCCAAGTACATCACCGGGAAAATTACAGATTAGACTCTCCTACCTCTACGGCCACCCGGCCTTCTCGTCGTATCATGAGGTATTGGGGTCACGTCCTCAATCCTGCCTATAATGAATCCTGCTCTGGCTAATGCCCTGATTGCTGCTTGTGCGCCTGGACCAGGCGTCTTAGGTCCATGGCCTCCTGGTGCCCTTACTTTAATATGAAGTGCAGTTATGCCCTTATCCATGGCTTCGGCGGCTGCTCTGCTCGCCGCTATCATTGCTGCGTAGGGGCTTGGTTTTTCTCGGTCTGCCTTGACTACCATGCCGCCGCTCCATCTACTGACTGTTTCGGCGCCTGTTAAGTCCGTGATGTGCACTATTGTATTGTTAAGGCTACTATAGATGTGGGCTACGCCCCATTTAAGCTCTCTACCCATGAATGACATTAGGCCTCACCCTCCGCGGCCTGTTCAGCTTTTTTCTTGAATGGACTTGTAGGTGCGTAATCAATAAGCTCTTCTTCCTCTCTCGAGACTATGTATCCGGGTGATGTGACTCTTCTACCCGCTATAGCTATGTGGCCGTGAACGATTAGCTGTCGTGCTTGATAGATTGTTCTGGCGAGGCCTTTCTTGTATACAATGGTCTGTAGTCTTCTTTCAAGGAGATCCTCGGCTTTAAGCGATAGAATATCTTCGAGAGTAGCGTTTTCCGGTAGTAATCCGAGGTGATATAGTCTCCTCAGGAGGGCTCTCTCTGCTTCGGCTCGTACTTCTGCGGGTGCGGCTAGTAGTGAGCGCGCCTGGTGTCTAAACTTCCTGATAATAGTGCTGGCAATCCATAGCTCCCTCTTGTTCCTAAGACCGTATGTTCCAAGCAGTCTCAGCTCTTCTTCGAGTACTTCTTTTCTCCAGGGGTGACGTGGCCCTTCCCACTTCTTACGTGGTTTTCTTGGATCACCCATTTAAGGATCACCTCCTCTTCTTACGGACACCAACGGTTATTCCTAGCCTACCCGTTGTACGTGTGCGCTGTCCGCGAACTTTCAGTCCAAGTGCATGCCTTATACCGCGCCAGCTCTTAATCTTCTTCTCGCGCTCGATATCCTGTTTAACATAGAATATTAGTTCGGGGCCTATCAAGTGCAGATCCTTACCAGTTGTATAGTCTTTCCTCCTATTGAGCATCCATACCGGTATCTTGTATTCTTTAGGCGATTTTAGGAACTCCTCTATTCGCTTTATCTCTTCATCAGTGAGATAGCCTATACGCATCTCAGGATCTATTCCTAGAACCCGACACATTGCATAAGCCAGATTGACGCCGACACCTTTTATCTCAGCAAGCCCATAAGCAGTTTTCAAGCTACCATCAATGTCTGTACCCGCTATTCTTACGATGTATCGAAATATCCTTTCGCTCAATACCTCTGGACACCCGCTCATTATTTATTCTCAATAATCCTTTTTGATAGGGATATTTCTCCGCCATTATAAGTTTATCCTTTCATACACATGGCGGTATAAACTGCAATAGACACGTATATTGATCCAGCATACATATTGTTGTTGGCGGTCAGGAGGGGCGAAATGCTTCATCCCTGTATGGTCATTACCCTAAAGCGCTTCTTCATCCCATGAGAAATATTCTTGTCAAAGCCTCTACTAAATAAAATTGGTTTGCTCAGGACAAGGTGTTAGGGAGAAATGGTGGCGCCGGGGGCGGGATTCGAACCCGCGCGCCCCTTACGGGGCACTGGCTCTCCAGGCCAGCCCCTTAGGCCGCTCGGGCACCCCGGCACCTAGCTCCATTATTATAATATCAAGTATTATAATGCTAATTCAATTATAAGTATGGTTTTTGGATAATCAGTGCTCCGGAACAAAACTCTCGGCCATAATTACAATCATATTTTTCCATGAACTAATTCTACTTCCATCCATATCTCCGGCGGTACACGTACACGTATTAAGTGCTTCATAACTCTTTCATCAGCTGCTATGAATAGTACACGTTTATGTATTCGCATCTCCCATTTCTCCCATTTCTTCTTCCCTTCTCCATGGGGTAGTTTGAGCGTTCTCACAATCATTCTCTTTGTTGGGAGCGGTATTGGGCCGGACATATTGACTCCAGTCTTCTTAACTATGTCCACGATCTTTCCGACGAACTCGTTAAGCACGTTTACATTAGTGCTCCATATCTTTATCTTTACCATAGACATTGTTCACGCCTCCATTATCCATATGGTTCTAAGGATAGAAGAAGTGTATAGGGGTAGAAAAACCCTATGGTTGTTATTTGGAAGAACTTTACTTAGCCTTGATCTCTATCTTCATGGGTTTGACGTCTACTACTACGCCGATACCTATTGTCTTGCCCATGTCACGCATCGCGAATCTGCCAAGTGGCGGTATCTCGCTGTACTTCTCGATTACTAGAGGCTTTATAGGCTTAAACCTAACTATTGCTGCATCGCCCATCTTTAGGAACTGTGGGTTCTCCTCTACAACCTTACCGGTTCTTGGATCTAGTTTAGCCTTTATCTCGACGATTCTGCATGCAACGCTGGCCGTGTGAACGTGTAGTACTGGCGTGTATCCTACAGTGATTGCTGTTGGGTGCCATATGATGAATACACGGGCAGTGAACTCCTCCGCCACTGTTGGCGGCTTGTCTAGGTGGCCTGCTACGTCTCCACGCCTGATGTCGCGCTTGGAGATGCCACGTACATTGAATCCGATATTGTCACCGGGCTCGGCCTTCTCGATCCTCACATGGTGGGTCTCAATGCTCCTGACTTCTCCTACCTTCGCCGGAGGCATGAACACTACCTTGTCGCCGACCTTCAGTACACCGGTCTCTACTCTGCCCACCGGCACGGTGCCTACTCCGGAGATAGCGTAGACGTCCTGTATGGGTATTCTTAGAGGCTTGTCGATCGGCTTCGGTGGCGGTGTTAGCATGTCAAGGGCTTCTACTAGTGTTGGGCCATCGTACCATGGCATGTTGGGGCTACGCTCAATAAGGTTGTCACCAGTCCATGCTGATACTGGGATGAATGGTATCTTGCTGATGTCATAGCCTAGGCTCTTGAGGAACTTTCCTAGAATGGTCTTGATCTGCTCGTACCTCTTCTGGCTCCATGGAGGCTCGGTTGCGTCCATCTTGTTTACAGCAACTATTAGCTGGTTGATACCCATTGTCTTTGCTAGGATAGCGTGCTCACGGGTCTGTCCCTCGGGGCTCATTCCGGCCTCGAACTCACCTTTTCTTGCACTTACAACGAGTAGTGCTGCGTCAGCCTGGCTTGCACCGGTGATCATGTTCTTAATGAAGTCTCTGTGGCCAGGAGCGTCGATAATCGTGAAGATATATTTCCTTGTCTCGAATTTCATGTAGGTTAGGGCAATGGTTACTCCGCGCTCTCTTTCTTCTTTGAGTTTGTCGAGAAGCCATGCATACTTGAAGGTCTCTTTGCCCTTCTTCTTAGCCTCTTCCTCTAGCATTTGCAGAGTCTTCTGATCTACTAGACCTAGTCGGTACAGAATATGGCCTACTAGCGTGCTCTTACCATGGTCTACGTGGCCGATTACTACAAGGTTTAGGTGTGGTTTCTCCTTGCTGCTCATTATCTATACACCCCTTTTCCAGGGATCTAAATCTAAATCCTCCTATAGGTTCAGATAGCACAATGCTATGTAGAGTAGATAAGGATACCGTCTTTATAAAGATATCCATTGGGTGTACTGGAATCTATGGGCTAGAAATATACTTGAAAATACATTAAAAACATTAAACGGTTCTTCACTGTATTACATGATAAATTTATATGATAAGTATTGAATTAGTTCTTGATATAGTCGTTACCTACTGCTTAAGGCTATTCTCTCAATCTCCTCCTTCCTCTGAACTGCGTAGCTCTTAGGATCGTTGTTGGCCGCGAGTATTATCTCTTCAGCGAGAGCTTCTTCTATGGGCATTGGATTGTTGAATGCCTTGGCTCTTGCACCCTCAGTTATGTGTTTCAAGGCTAGATCAACTCGTCTCTGCGGAGAAACATCCACTGCTACGTGGTATACAATACCACCATACATGATCCTTGTTGTTTCTTCTCTTGGCGCGGTATTCTCTATTGCCCGCACAAGTACCTGTATGGGATTCTCGCCTGTCTTCAGGTATATCAGGTCGAAGGCCTTCTTTACAATATTGTAAGCTAGGTGTTTTTTGCCCATGTTCCTGCCTGGACGCATAACCTTGTTTATTAATCTCTCAACTATGGGTACTTCGGCCTTACCAAATCTTCTGTGCTCGTGTCTCCCACCTGTATGTGGTAGGAATACTGGTCTTAGACATATGTATCTCTTAAGCCCAGGATCTCGGACAACAATGTTGTCGTAACTCCATTTACCAAACAACTTTATTTCCTGTACCTTAACAATGACTCCCTCTTCAGCCACTCCTATCACCAGCGCTTCTTACCTGCCTTTTCCAACACTGGTTTTCTCCTTTAAATCCTTAACTTTAAGCGTTTCCCGTAACGTTGTGTCGGGGCTTTTCGAACAGTCTCCTCCAGGCTAAGTGCCCTAGCAGATATTAGGGTGTATTTATCCATGAAAACATTTGTCTGGAGGGATAGTATTGAGTCAAGCCGATTATACCGAGGATGAATTAGTAAGAGTTGTTGATGTTTATGGTGTTATAAGGACTGAGGCATTCTTCTATTCTACAAGAATAGTATGTGTAATGGAGGATGGCAGGTACTTCTACCTTGAGCGTGTCCCCTTCGATATCATAATAGCTCTAAAGAAACTTAGGGGTGAAGAAATAGAGGATGATAGAGAAAGACTTGTCGATATTCTCGTGAGTATGCCTGAAGTAATCGAGCTTATGGGTAAGCACCTCAAAAGAGTCATAATTAATGAGCTAAATATGGATACTGCTGTATACAGCGCCATAGCGGAGTTCAGTGACGGGAGTATGGTTATAAGAAGAAAGATGGTGCCTAGCCATGCAATATTCCTGGCTGTACTAACCAACAAACCTATCTACGTGCGTAGACAGCTTATCGATGAGCAAGAAGAAATGGCTATGAATGATCTCCTTGACGAGGAATCTGAGACTGATCTTGACGATGATGAGGAATTTGATGACATGTACTGATATCGAATCTAGACTTCTTATGAACTAAGCTAGAGAGAAGAGTTTATCTAATAAACTATTCTCGCTGAATGAAATGATCTATTTATAAGAGCATCAGCGTATAGGCTTCTGTTTCTTACCAAGATATAATGCTTTCAGTGATACACCATTTACCATTATAACTTTATAACGTACACCCGGTATGTCACCCATTGAGCGTCCACGGGGACCTCCTATACCCTCGATTATCACCTCATCGTGCTCGTCAATGTAGTTTATCCCGCCGTCGAATGGTACGAATGCTGTTACCACTTTGCCATTCTTGGCTAGCTGTACACGGACACATTTTCTGACAGCCGAGTTCGGCTGACGGGCTTCAACGCCTACCTTCTCTAGTACTATGCCTCTAGCCATTGGTGCGCCTTCTAGTGGGTCATGCTTCTTCTTGAGGCCAAGCATCTTGATCTTGAATTCGCGCTGGCTCCACCTAAACTTTAGTCTTTTCTTCTTAAGCTTTCTTGCTGCGAATAGCCCGTTTGGTGCTTTCTTGCCAGCCATTTCTCTGTCACCCTCTATTCATTTCAACTAGTCTGGTAGGGGTTCTTAAACACTATCTTTCCATGTTTTAGTTTAGGCTATTATTACGGAATCTATGCCGAAGTATCTCTTCAGTATTATTCTTGCCCTCGCAACATTCTTGCCGCCTCTCCCGATGGCAAGTCCTTTGTCTTTTGGCTCGACACTCACGTATACTACTTTTTTACCGCCAGGCCTGTTGACTAGCTTTACTTCCCTTACTCTGGCCGGCGCTAGAGAATAGCGTACGGCGTCTTCTAGATTCTCGCTGAATCCGACAATCTCTATGTTCTTCCCTAGGAGTTTTCGTAATTTTTGTACGTATATTCCTCTGGGACCTACAGCTTTACCTATCTCGTCGGGGTTTACTAGGAATATTATGCGTCCGTTCTCCTCATCGACTATGCAATCGCGTACATGTACTCCTGTTAGCTCGTGGAGGAGGGCCATGTATCGGAATTCTTCTGGTGTCAGTTTTATTACGTTCCTGCCTTCTACACTCACGCTTCAATCCCCTCCTCGACCAGATCTAAAATATTAGACTGGCCTGGGTCGACGATGGCAAGTGATGCTATACCGAATGGTTTGCCGGCAAGTGCTCCTAGCTCCATGTTGGTGCCTGGGAATCGGAACACTGGTATGTTTGAGAGCCTTGCATAGTATTCTATGTCTCTCTTTAGCTCCGGCGGCGCATTGTTCGCTATGACGACTAACCTGGCTTTGCCGTGGAGGACTAGTTTTAGTGTTTTCTTACTCCCTATGACTACTTCTCCTGTTTTGAAAGTCATTTGCAGGGCACGTATGAAATCTACTATTGAGGGCATTTCTATTTCTACACCTCTTACTCTTCTTCTCCACGCCCATAGGGTTTATAGGGAGTCATATATATTTCTACAATTCCCGTACCTACAGGTACGGGTTGTCCAACAATTACGTTTTCGGTAACACCTACGAGTGGATCTTCTTCTCCAGAAACAGCTGCTTCTGCCAGCTTCTGGACGGTCATTTCGAAAGCAGCTCTTGCGAGAACACCTGTTTTTTCTCCGGCTATACCCATTCTTCCTACTTGTTTCACTTTGCCTGTCCATGTCATCATGTCTGCAAGGAGCATAACATGTCTTACATCAACATCAAGTCCTTGGTCTTCTAGTACGTTTATGACTTCCCTAATGATCGCTGAGCGGGCGGCCTCTATTCCTAGCACCTCTTCTATTTCCGCTATGTTGTTAGTGTATACTCTCCTATAGTCTACACCCGGTATCTTCATTACTTCTGCTAGGTTACTTCCTTCGGCGACAAGTATGTATTCATCTCCTCTTTCCTGTATAATCACCTTGTTTATGCCTTTGATACCCTTTACCTTCGCCTTAGAGATCTTGACACGTATTCTCTCTATTTTGGTGTAATCGGCTTTCTCAGGTTTGAGATCTATTCTTATAGTATTAGGATCTTCTTCGTCCTGGTAGACTTTGCCCAGTTTCAGTTTTTCGAGAACTTTTATGACTGTTTCAGGAGTAACGCCTTTGTCCATTAACATTTCTGGATCGAGAACTATAATGGCGCCTTCGAACGGGTTAACTATTATTTCCTTTGCAATGTTCTCGATTGTTGTTGTCTCTATCTTTCGTGCAATCTCCTTGGCTTTCTCCTCAGAGTATTTATGCTCGTCGTCGAGGTAGATCTCCATTATCGCTGTACTGGGCTTTTTCCTCGCGTCAACAATCTCTATTAGTCTGGGTAGACCTAGGGTGATGTTGAATTCTCTGACACCTGCATAGTGGAATGTTCTTAGGGTCATCTGAGTTGATGGTTCGCCGAGGCTCTGCGCAGCAACGGTACCTACGGGCTCTCCCGGCTCTACCTGGCTTATATCATATCTTCTTATGGTCTCCTCGATTATTGCTTGTAGTTCTTCCTCATATAGCCCATGTTCTTTGTATATCCCGATGAGTTTCTCTCTGAGTTTTTCGTAAACAGCCTTACTGACTTTTCCCTCAAGATTCTCCTTGAGAATGGTCTCTAGTTTTTTGATTGACTTGATTCTTTTCATATTCTCCACCCTATGATTTTTTCAATCACTCTTTCTATCTTCACGGATTCACCATGGTCGCTCTTCATGGGATCTACTCCATCCTCGCCGTATCTAAACTGTACTATCTCGCCTGTGGGCAGTCTCACGGTACCATCATATTCTACACGTAGATCCTGGAGAGCGTTTATGAGTCTTCTCTGCATGTATCCGCTCTGGCTTGTTCTTACGGCTGTGTCGGTTAGTCCTTCTCTACCCGCTGCCGCATGGAAGAACATTTCTATGGGGTTTAAGCCATCAACAAATCCATGGGCGACAAACCCTCTTGCTTCTGGGCCCAGATCTCCGGGTTTAAAGTGTGGCAATGTCCTATTAAAGTATCCACGGACTATTCTTCTTCCTCGGATTGTCTGTTGTCCAAGCAGTGCCGCCATCTGTGTGAGGTTTACCGGATTTCCTCTCGCACCTGTTCTAGCCATTATTATCACTGGGTTTGTTAGTGTGAAGTACGGCGTTATAGCGTCGGCAACATCGTCTAGAAGCTTCTTTGATAGGAGATCAATTATCTCGTCCTCCAACGTCTCCTCAAGTGTTCTACCTGGTCTTGGTTCGAGCTCTCCTTTTCTATACTTATCAATAAGCTCATATACTTCTTTCTTCTTCTCCTCAATGATCCTTCTGATATGCTCCTTTGCTTCTGGCGGTAGTAATAGGTTGGTATAGCCCATTGTGAAGCCATGTTTCTCTGAGTATCTTAGGAACATCCTATAGACGTAGTCCATGAATAATCGTGCCATGTCTTCGCCGTATTCCTTAACTAGCCAGTGAATAAAGCTCTCTGGTTCTTCTCTACCTATACTAGCTTTGTCGAGCACTCCGATGAGGAACTCGCCCTTCTTGATAATTACTAGGCTGTCGTGTGGACAGTCTTCATCAATGCATCTTAGTGCAGAGGCGCTCGCTATTTTTGCGGGGCGCTTATAGTTGAAGTCTTTTGGTATGAATAGGCTGATAAGCTGTTTTCCTGTCCAATAGGGGCCCGGCTTGAGTATAGCTGGTTCTGGGAGTCTTCCACGGTAATTTGCTACGCCTAGGAGGTCTATGACGTCTTCTCTGGTTAGTAGTGTGGATTTGTTTGTTAGAAGGAATGCTCCACTGATATAGTCTTGTAGTCCTCCTATGATGGGTCCTCCATAACGTGGTGTTAGTATGTGTTTCTCGACAAGCATTAATAGTCTGGCTTCAGCTCTTGCTTCTTCGCTCTGTGGTACGTGGAGGTTCATCTCGTCTCCATCGAAGTCCGCGTTATATGGTGGACATACTAGTAGGTTTAATCGGAACGTCTTATATGGCAATATTCTCGCTACATGTGCCATTATTGAGATTCTGTGGAGTGACGGCTGTCTGTTGAATAGAACTATATCTCCGTCCTTGAGATGTCTCTCCACTATAAATCCAGGCGCCAAACTTTCTGCTAACGCCTTACGGTCAACGTACTTAAGGTTTATCTTACGCCCATCGGGCTTAATCACATAGTTTGCTCCTGGCCATTTCTCAGGTCCATTAAGCACATATCGTCTGAGCTCATCTATGTTCCATGGGGTGACACGTTCTGGCACTGTTAGGATCTTGGCTATGTCTATCGGTACTCCTACCTCGTTTATGCTGAGGTTAGGATCAGGGCTGATTACTGTTCTGGCAGAGAAGTCGACACGTTTTCCGCTGAGGTTTCCACGGAATCTCCCTTCTTTTCCTTTGAGTCTTTGGGCGATGCCCTTTAGAATCTTGCCGCTCCTGTGCTTTGCGGGGCTGATTCCTGGTACCTCATTGTCGAAATATGTTGTTACGTGGTATTGTAGTAGCTCCCATTCCTCCTCTATTATAGCGTTAGGAGCTCCCGTCTCGATGTGTTCTCTTAATCTGTTATTGATCCTGATTATGTCTACAAGTTTATGGGTTAGGTCGTCCTCGCTCCTAATACCTGTTTCTAGAAGAATAGACGGTCTGACAGCCCGTGGTGGTACTGGTAGAACGGTCAACACCATCCATTCTGGCCGTGCGTCGACGGGATCTCCTCCTAGTAGTCTAACATCATCATCCGGTATCTTTTCGAGCCTAGCCCTAATTTCTATCGGGCTCAGCTTAGTCTGTCCTTCCTCGCCCCTGTCTTCATAGAATGTATGTGGTTTCTCGAGCCTTATCTTGTACTGCTTAGCACCGCAATGAGGACATTTCTGTGCGGCTGCAGCTTTTCTCCTTATGTACTCGAACAATCTTTTCTCGAGATACCTTATGCCTAGTTCCTCGAGATTCTTTAATAGTTCGAGATATTTCTGTCTCTCTGTTTCGCTGATCTTTATTCTGCCGCAGGCTCTACATGTTGTCTTGAGGTACATGTGTATGTGTTTGACGAAGCTAACATGTATGACGGGACGTGCCAGCTCGATTCGGCCGAAGTGTCCTGGACAGAAGTCTCTCGTGTTTCCACAAACGGGACAAATTTCGCGGGGCTCTATAGGGCCGAGCCGCCTATCCATTACGCCGCCATCGATCGGCGCCCCATCATTGTCGTAGACTTCACTGGTCATAATTGTTGTGACACTCATCTTACGTATTTCGTCAGGTGAAAGTATTCCGAACTTAATGGAGCCTATTTTCGTGGTGATGGGCATAAGGTGTCACCTCATTCTTCGCGTGCAATGTCTTTAATTCTAAGTCTGGGCATTATGCATAGACTCATGAGTTCCTGAAGTAGAAGCTTGAACGCGTAGGATACTTCTACTGGCTTGAGTTTTCCTTTATCCTTGTGTATTGGGCACATGTATTTGCCACGTACACGGTCATACCATCCAATATGTCCACATAGTTCACATACATATATTATCGTCCTATCACTCTTGTCCAGCATCTGTTCCTTGAGCAGTAGGCTTGCACCATGGCCTACTAGACAGTCTCTCTCCATCTCGCCAAAACGTAGTCCTCCCTCCTTCGCTCTACCCTCGGTAGGCTGTCTGGTGAGGATCTGGACCGGCCCGCGGGCTCTTGCATGTATCTTGTCTGCGACCATGTGGTGTAGTTTCTGATAGTAGACTATCCCTATGAATATCGGCGAGTGTAGGATCTCGCCTGTTCTGCCATCATACATTGCCTCCATGCCTGTCTCGGGATATCCGTATCTCTTCAGGGTTATCTGTAGGTTTTCGATGGATTCTTTATAGAATGGTGTTGCATCTATGAAGCGTCCCTCGAGTGCTGCAGCCTTGCCTGCGATGCTTTCGATTAACTGGCCTACAGTCATACGGCTCGGGAATGCGTGTGGGTTTATGATTAGGTCTGGGACTATGCCATCCTCTGTGAACGGCATGTTTTCGTGAGGCACGATCAGCCCTATAACTCCTTTCTGTCCATGTCTTGATGCGAACTTGTCTCCGAGCTCCGGTATTCTCAGATCCCTAACTCTGACCTTGACCAGCTTGTTGCCTTCTCCATCTGTGGTTATCATTACTACATCTACTACGCCTTTCTCGCCGTGCCTAGTCACTATGCTTGCGTCTTGTCTCGTTATACCCGCTCCCACAGTATATTCTTGCGCGGTGAAGAATCTCGGCGGGCTTATCTTACCTATTAGTACGTCTCCGCCTTTCACAGGTGTTTCGGGTGTGACGATACCGTCTTCGTCGAGCTTCTCGTATGCTTTGGGCCCTCTATAGCCTCTTACGTTGCTTGAAGGAATAGTTATTCGATCTTCTTGTCCTCCTGGATACTTGTACTCTATGGTTGAATATAGTCTGAAGAACGTGCTTCTCGCCAGGCCTCTATCGATGGAGCCTTTATTCATAATGAGCGCGTCTTCGATGTTATAGCCGGTGAAGCTCATAACCGCTACTACCATGTTCTGCCCAGCCGGTCTCTCGTTGTACCCTATGATCTCCATTGCTCTTGTCTGTACAAGGGGTTTCTGCGGGTAGTGGAGGAAGTGCCCTCTAGTATCCATTCTTCTCTGGAAGTTAGCCGCGTATAAGCCGAGGCTCTGCTTAGCCATAGCTGCCTCATAGGTGTTTCTTGGGCTCTGGTTGTGTTCTGGATAGGGTATTATTGATGCGGTGATGCCCAGTATTGCTGGTGTCCATATCTCCATATGGGTATGTTCAGGAGTAAGATCCTCCGGGTCTAGGGCTATGTATGCGTTTTCTTCTTCATCAGCGTCCAGATACTCTACTATGCCGTTTCTGACAAGGTCTTCAAAGCTCCACTCACGGGTCATTATTTTCTTGATGTGATTTGGTTTGAGCTTTGGCCTCCCATTTTCCACTATGAGGAGAGGCCTCCTTATCCTTCCGGCATCCGTGTTCACGAATACTTCATTGATATAATCGCTCTTTATATGGGCCACATTGACCTCAGAGCTTATCTTGCCCTGTCTTCTCAGCTTCCTAATCTCGTTAGCGAGCTTAGTGCCGTCTGGATGGTATCCTATTAGCCTACCGTTTAGATAGACTTTGGACCACGCTAGAAACTCGGGGTATTCATATCCTTCCTGTAATTGTTTCTTTGCTTCTTTGATTACTTCCTTGATCGGCTTGACTCCCAGCTTGTAAAGTACCGGCTCTACTTCTTCTTCGGGAACACCAACGCTTACATAAGCCATTAGTGCGAGGTTTTTCACAAGACCAATATTTGCTCCTTCCGGTGTCTCGAACGGGCACATGCGGCCCCATTGTGTTGGATGGAGTTCTCTTGCCTCGAAGTGAGGCTGGTTCCTCGCCAGTGGAGAAACAACTCTTCGTAGGTGGCTAAGGGTGCTCATAAGGTTTGTACGGTCCAGAAGCTGGCTCACACCAGTTTTTCCGCCAGGCCAGTTTCCTGTGGCCATGGCGTGTAGTACTCTGTCTGTGAGCATACCGGGTTTGATCAGCTGCCTTAGGTCTACCCGTTTGTATTTGCTATAGTTTCTCTCAATGGCATTTCTTATCTCTCTCCTGAAGTAGTTGGCCAGATAATGTCGTACTAGCTGAGCCAGTAGGTCACCGGCTAGCTTGAGCCTCTTATTCCTGTAGTGGTCTTTATCGTCGGGTTTTCTACGTCCAAGAACGAGTTCTAGGAGCTTATTTGCCATCTGGGCAATGAAGTAGGCTTTTTTGAGCCTAGTTTCTGGGAAAGGATCGGTGCCTATATGTGGAAGTAAGTATTCATCGAGGAATCTCCTAGCTCTTTCAATACGCTCCTGTCTGGGCCTACCGATAGCTATTCGTACACCGATATAGTCGAGGGCTGCTTCAATGGTTTTTCTGCGGTGTTGTTCTTCGAGCCTCTTCCTTTCCTCGGGTGTAGCGTCCTCTGGTATCTCGAGTTTAGGAAATATTGTTTGTGCTTGGATAATGCTTGGCATTAAATATGTCTGTATCTCGGGATCTAAACTAACCGCATATGTAATATCTATTTCAGATGAAAGACCAAGTGCAGCCATGAGTATGACTAGAGGTATTCTTAAACCTTGAATGGACGCATATAGTATTCCGTCCTTTCTCCTCTCAATTATTAGTTGGCTTCTACGCCCTCTAGACACGCTTATTACTTTTGCAAGATGAGTTGCCGAGGAGCTCTCGCTTGCATAGTCGACCAGGACATTATTGCTGGCCAAGTCTTCCTGGGCAATGAGGACTTTTTCACTACCATTTATGATAAAGTATCCTCCAGGATCCTTAGGGTCTTCGCCAATTTTGACTAACTCCTCTTTAGACATTTTGCTTAAGGGATCAATATCGGATTTAAGCATGACCGGGAGATCCATTAATAGTATTTCTTGTTCTTGTTCTTCTCCTCTATCTGTTACAATAGATAATCGTAAATATACTGGTGCTGCGTAGGTTAAGTTTCTCAATCTGCACTCGAGGGGGGTTACTTCTTTCTCGAAGCCTTCTATTGCCCTGACAACTGGTTTACCGATCCTGTATCCCTTGATCACTACTTTAGCTATTCCCGGAACTTCTATTACCTTGAATTCATCGATAATCTCTGGTAGCGTTTTCGATACGAACCTATTGTAGCTGTCCAAGTGCTGGCGAACTAGTCCTTTTTCCTCGAAGAATTTCTTCATAACTATCCATCGATCATCGGGGGTTGGGAAAACCTTGGTGCTTGCAGCCACTTTTAAGCACCCTTCTTCTTTGGTTTAACCGTATCGACCGCTACGTATCTGTAAGCAATTGTTTCGCCCGCTGTGGGGCTTTTCCTAATAATTCTGATAATATCCCCTGGCCGAGCCCCTATGGCTTTGACAACAGGATCATTGATACTGATCCAGGGGAGTTGGTAAGGCTTTATGTTTAATTTTTTCAAAACCTCTAAAGCTTCTTCAGGAGATAATATTTCATGTTTGGGGACAAGCTCGTGTTCCAAAATATTAGGTTGTTTCTTTGACATAACTTGATCCCTACCTCGATAACATTATCTACTCCCAAATCAAGCACGTAGTTCCTAAGGGGGGAGATTATAATACAGGGTCTTAAGCTTATCGTTCGGGAATAATATTATAGTTTAACATATCTGATAAAAATTACCTAAGTCTTAATCCCGTATGACCATTATTCGTAATTATATGGATGGGTAATAAACTTGAGGCCCGCAGGAGATGGTGGACCGGCCGGGATTTGAACCCGGGACCTCTCGGATGCCAACCGAGCGCTCTTCCAGGCTGAGCTACCGGCCCACGAACTCCGTTTTTCCTACTATTATATATGAGGTTATAAAGTTTTAAGACAAGATCACGGCTTGGTTTACGTTCCCCTTTCTTCAGCATGTACTTGTAGTTAGGCTTGATTCCGAGATCAGAAGGCCTGATACCGTGTTCTTCCATTAATCTGACGAATTCTGGGCCTGAGAGTTCCCGGAACTCCATGTTTTCACCAGGTAAATAATTTCTATTTTAGAAATATTTAAAGTTTCCGAACAACCCCATATCACAACCATATCACAGATTATATTACAAACGCTTTATAAGTTTCTAAAATAGAAATAGAGAAACCAGGGTGAGAACATGGCCCAAGCCGTGTCTCAGGTTGTTCCTAAAAGCGGTTTTTTGGAGATGGTTGAGCGTGAGTTGACTGTTCTTGAGAATATGTATAGGGATCTTGTTCGTGAGGCGGAAGAAGTACTCGATAGGCTGTATTATGTCAGCTACTACGGTTATGATGACGGCGAAATTAGGATCCGTCGCAACGGGTTGAACAGGCTAGTAGTCGTTATCAATGGCAAGGAGATAGAGTATGGAGATTTCAGCGGAACATGGACTCTAGTAGGAGATCCAAGGATAGTCGTGGAAAACAAGGACAGGCTTCTACGATTGGCGAGGGCATTGAACAGCTTCCATACAGAGATGCAGAAGATACAATCGATAATAGACAGGGCGGAAGCACTTGCAACAAAGCTAGGCAAACCAGAGATCCTAGACAACGTACTCCAGAAGATAACAAAGTACCTTGAAGAACCAAGGATCCTAGGTGATGGAATATGATCGTATGCTATTCTAGCAAAGAGTCAAGCTATAGATGTGTCGAGGTAGATGACGAACCCGAGGAATTCTTGATCTACAATCCAAGAACAGGACAATGGGAAGAAGTCAAAGCATAAGGGTGATAGGATGAGCCTTGTTCTACGCTATAAGCGTAAATACTATATTACTCTCAGCGGAACAGCGAGAAGGCTATTATTGAAGCATAACAGGAAATTCTATGAAGAGTACATGGATCTTCTCGAGGAAATGTATGAAGTAAGGGCTGTCAACGGCGAAGAAGCAAAACAACTATTCCTAAACGAGTACAAAGCGATAGCAAGCCTATACAGGAAAGCAGCAGAGATCACAAAACTACCATTGGAACAAGTCCTAAGAGCCTACCCAGGGTGATCCGGTGATGTTGGCTGATTGTAGAAAATGTGTATACTTCATTCCTATAGAGAAGTTTGAGGAATATGATATGCTAGATCTGCTCGATGAAGCAGAGAGCCTTAAACATCATGGAATCACGATTCTAGGGTGGTGCAACAGATTCCACAGATTCGTGAAATACTATAAGGGCAAATGCAGGGGCTTCGCCAGAAAAGCGATCAAGCAACATACACTAAAGGAATACGGGGTGATCTATTAATGGTTTATCTTTCACGTAATACTACTACACATAGTATATTGAGCTATCTCGATGATTTATATGATGCTTGTAGAGAACAAGACTATGATATAAGCATTATTGATGATGTAATAAAATATGACTACTCTGTAAAACGAGCAATAGCTAATATATGTAGAATATATGAATACTACCTTCCCGTTCCAAACGATGATTTCTTATTAATATGGGAAAATCATTGGTGATCTTGTGATGTCTGCTCCTATTAGTAAACAATATAATAGAGAAACGGAGCCAAACACTCATAATAATGTATTATATAATAGGGAGCGTGTAAACAGTTTACAGTATGTAAACATTTCTCTTAATAATAAATTAGATAATAAGACATTGCTAGGATTAACAGATACTATTAGTGTAAGAGTGCCGCTTCTTTACAAGTTGTTATTTAAGGAGATAAGAAAGGATCCTTTGAAATGGAGAGTGTTCAAGGAATCTCTTCTATCATTGATAAAGAGTATTAGTGAGAGCAATATCGAGCCAAGCACTAATGTGAATATTCAGTTATCACCAACGATAGTTATAAACAATGTCAAGGTCAAGGCAGAAGCAAAAACAGAGATCAGCATTGATGTTGATAGTGTT
Organism: Desulfurococcales archaeon; assembly: GCA_027022365.1. Classification (GTDB taxonomy): domain Archaea; phylum Thermoproteota; class Thermoprotei_A; order Sulfolobales; family Desulfurococcaceae; genus JAADCY01. The sequence goes on from JALVYU010000026.1 coordinate 513,805, forward strand.
CTTAACGAGATTGCTAAGCTTAAACGCTTGATTAGTAACTGGGCTAGGATGAGGAAGATACCGCCAGCAGCCTACGATACTGCTTCTAATTTGATCAAAGCAATCGAGAAACAACTCAAAGCGGTGAATTGAGCCATGAAATATGTTATTATTAAGCCTCGTGCCGGCGGAACAGCGTTCTGGAGAAGCATGATCCATTGCTTAAGGGAAGGAGAACATAGAGTTCTACGGTTGAAGCTACATAGCAGGGCTTACTTGTATTTATTCCCAATAGAATCCGTCGATCTCGAGCAAATTATTACATGGAACTATCTAGTTGCGGATGTAGAGAAGATTAGCTGGGAGTGGGACGGGCGGGAAGAAATCATCATCGAGAAAAAGAAAATAAAGTATATTGATGAATGGGTATTTGAAAACGAGTCCTGGATCATAAAAGTTAGAACAAGGGACAACGAGTACACAGTCTATCCTAATAGGAGAATAGAGCAGCTTACCGGTCAGAATCAGAGCCTGAGTAATAGCAGCTATAGAACAGTATCCGATACTGATGTTCCAGGTGTACAGTCTCAAACACTAAGGTCCTCGAGAACCACAGAATCAAACTCTGAGATAGGACCTGATACGGTATCTGATTCTGAACCAGGTCCTGGATCTGCAGAATCCGAGACCGAACACCTGGATAGGTGGTGAACTAATGAGCTCGGTTAAGGCTAAGCGTTTGAAACAGGAATTCCGTAGCAAGTGGCGTGATGGCGTTATCCGTGAATGGATTGTTAAGCAGCTGCTAGACCTGATATTCCTACAGAAGAAGCTACCATATAGGATCCTATGGACTGGTGTAGGGGCTGGAAACGCTGAGCATGTAGATGAAAACTATGATTCACCATTAAACGCCTTCGACCTGGTTATAGTTAATGAAAACATGAAGATACTAGCATACCTAGAAGTAACGGGTACAAATGATCTCTGCAGGGGAGAAGAACTATGTATTGGTGCCTGGAAGCTCTTCAAGGCTGAGCGCTTCAATGTTCAGGATAAGGTATGGTATATCCATGTATTGAGTAGCAAGATCCCTATCAGGGTAATTAGTTATGCTAGGCTGAAGAAGATAAGTAGCTTCAGAGTACTACAGGAAACAAGCCTAGTACATGGAAAATTCTATTGTTCACCTGTAAACAAGTGGGGTTCGATCAGCGATCTAATAAGATGGCTCAGGGTGAGAAAATGATAACGCAGAAGAAAGTAGTTGAAGCAGTCAATGAATTCAATAGAATAAGCAATCACACGATCAGAAAATACATATACGAGCTGATGGAACTACTCGATGACCATGAATTACTAACAATAATAATGAATAATGTGAAAGACTTTGGAATAAGGAAAAAAGCATACGAGATACTACAGAAACGCATTAAACAAGTTAATAATAATGGCTTGGAACATGACTATGCTGTAAAACACTAATAGTTTCTTATCCATACTAAAATAAAGATAAACACCCAGGCCTATCTTAAACAATAGAAGCAAAAACCAGTTATGCAACAAGAGATTAACTACAGGATTAAGCTCTCTGGCCCCACTTCTAATAGCTAAGTAAGTAGTTAAAACATCTAGAAGCTGTAATCCTACAATATATATGAGTAAGAGTTTATTCTTCATAGAAAGCTCTCCACTTTAGTTCTTGTTTAAGCTTCTTCCACTCCTCATAGATGTAATCCATTATTTTACTCGGGCCTATTTCACGAGAAGCCATTATCAGTTTAGTGTATAGGTTTAGGTAAGCATTTCTTATCTTCTCGTATTCATTATAGTTAGGGGTTCTCAGCACAATGTGATCTACATATATGTTTGCACTATCCCAGTAGAATTTACCCCATTCCGTATATCTTTCTCTCCTAACTTGTATCTCTGCAATGCTCTGGGGAGTCTTATGGTTAGATGTCCCGTTCCTTATCATTCTTACTCTGAACTTATAGAGATTACCATTATTCTTGATGTTTCGTGGTAAACTATACTCGCTAGTCATAGTCATTAGCACAGCTCCGATATTAACTCTTAGCGTCTCAAACGCTCCACGAATACCGATACTCATAGGATGCCATGAAGTCCTTTTCAACAGCTCCATCCAAATACCCGCATCATCCCAGATAAGAATGGGTATCCATATATTGTTTCTCTGCAAATAATCAACGGCTTGTTGAAAATCAAAGGGAGTAAACACTATAAACTTGAGAACTTGATCCCAATCTCGGATAAACTCGTAAGCCACTTTCATAGCATAAATACTCTTGCCCGCACCAGTCTTACCATAGATCCCAACTATTGTACCACTATTATAGGTCTTTATCTCGATAAACAAGAGCCTACTAAGGTTCTTTCTAGGCTTAGCAATGTTTAAACTAGGTAAGGGTATGGGGGTACCCCCCTCAATATATGTCAATTTTTCTACCATTCACCTTCTCCCTCAAATGTTTCTTGCCTACGCTTTATACGTGAAAGACTAATGTTTTGGAGTATTCTCCAGGCTCTGCCGCCTGCTATCGCTATGAGTTCTTTGACGCCCTTTCTCTTGTGTGCTCTCTTAAAGATGACATAGTTTCTAATGAAGTTGATTAGGATTGGGTCTGGTATTAGCTCGCTTATAGCCTTAAGCGTTGCCAGTGCTTTTACTTCTCCGCCCGATAATTCCGTAAGAGTATACTTGGCTAAGCCCCTTGGATTAACCAACAACTCCACTGCTTTCTTCTGTCCCGCTGCGAGATCTCCTTCGAGGCCTTCCCAGAAGTCTTCTTCCTCATCATCGAGTATCGGTAGACTAAAGTCCTGTATATCCAAGTCATCGGCTTCTTCTTTTTCTTTCCTTTTCTTCTTAGACTTAGCCATGTTATTCGCCCCAATAATTACTCAACTCCTCATAGTCTCTCTCGTTAAGCTCTTCCCTCAATAGAAAATATTCTAGTAGAAAAGCCGCCTTTCCCAAGGCTTTAAGAATCATGAACCTATAATACGCCATTTTATTCACCTTATGATAATGCTATGACCGAGCAATGGTAAAACGAAGAAGATCAACAATATGATGATAACCATTCCAGTAAACATATATAATATAGCTTCTCCCTTTGAGACGGTGATCTTTCCTAGCAATTTATGTATTGAGTGGCTAGCAATGTAGTTGTACAGAGTTCTTGGATTCAATACTACAGGGTTGAGTTTTCCGGTTTTAACATCTTTAGGCGGATCCTCAAACTGGTATAATGCATTAGTATTAGCGTCAAGTATGTAGAGCTGATAAGTGTTTCTACCCATTCTCAGGAGATATGGTTCCTTCTTCTCGACTCTATACAGCTTGTTCTTATCAACTATTATTGTCCCGTCCTCGAAAACCATAGCGTTTTTCTTCAACTCTATGATGTCGCCGTTTCTAATCATTACTACAGCTTTACCTATTTTCTTGATCTCGTTCTTGTTCATTGTTTTGCTCGGTAGTTGTGAATACATCACCTTAGCAATCGGATAGACAAGGATCAGCAATATCACTAGTAGGAAATACAGTATCCATTCCATAAGATCACCAAGAACTAGTTTATCTCAGCCCTTATAAGAGCCGAAAAGCTCACGTAAGCTATCATCAGCTTTTCACAGGATATATTTTTAATTCCAAGTTCTTCTCGGTGAGAGAGTGTATGAAGCACTACTTACCATTATTACTGTTACTGCTTATCTTGCCTGGTATACTAGTAACTGGTTCTACAACTACAACTCAAATAGGTCCAGGCGTAGATACTCAAAGAAGTGATGCCCAATGGTACTATTTCGGACCGATGACATACGATATGTATCCATTCGGAGACATCTACATAGAGTTCCATGTTCCAGCTAATGGAACATATACATTCTATATTGGGTGGGGTACGGTTGAGCAGCATGCAAGCGGATATATTCAGTTCGAGCTAACGGATAATAATAACAATTACATTAAAGATACAACAATAACATTCAGCGATGGAGTAGAGTTCCACACAGAACAACTATTCAGCGTTTATTTAACCAAGGGAACGTATAGGCTATGGATAAAGCCCCATTTCACAGACGGATCCCTTATGCTGCTAAGCTATGACCCTTCAACAGATCCCAGCAACAGCTACTACAATCATCCACAAAATGGCTGGATCCAGCTAAGGGATCTAGCCTGGTATGCACTATATGATAATAGTGCAGGATCCGGAAGTACAGGCACAACCAGTATCCCAGAACCCAGGGCAGTTTATAATCCGAACGACATATGGAGCGACTCTAACTATGTATATGTAAAGATCACTATTTGGAACTGGAAAAACGGGACAACAATAACAATCTATAGATACGATGAGATCCTAGACACATATACAGATAAACAACAATTCATAGTTCAAAATACTGGTAAACAAACAATAATCGCAAAATTCAAGCGGATCAATGGTGGAGAATACTCTGGTGATTACATCTATATCCAGGGCTATGATCTCAACGGAAACTATTATAGTATGAGACTGCAGCGCTTTAACATAACAGTAGCCCCTAAGGGATGGCTAGATGAAATCAAGCAATGGTTCCAGGCACTATACAGTTATGCAGGCCTAGCTTTTGCAACCGTTAAAGCAATAGTACCGTATGCTGGGATATTCTATATGTTAGCATTGACTGGAGTATTATTTCAATGTATAAAAGAACTAAGCATCACGCCATTATTCGATTTCTTCTACAAGCAGTATACTATGCTTGTAAGCCTGGCCAATTTTGCCATAAAAATAGCCCAGATAATATATAATGGTTTTAAGGCATTAGCACAAGCCATTATCTCAATTATTACTAGCCTAGTCTAAAACATATCCCACAATAATTTTAACAACCTGTATGTTAAATAGCCTAAGCCTATGCATGATATGACTACTATTATAACCATAACGGGATCATCATACCACATTATCGGTACACCTGGATAGGCTCCTCGATAACCGTTATGCCTAGTTCTCTCAGCTTATTTTTCAAAATAGAAATGCGGTTATCGTTAGCCCCATCTACTTGCACAACAAGTTTATACTTGTTAGGCGGATAAATATCGGATACGCTGAATAACCATGTTGATAGCTTTACAAGCAGTAAGCCCGGCAATCGGTTCCTAAACCCCTGTGATACTTCGATCTTTCCTGTCGATCTATTTATTAAATAGGCTTTGAGAATAATCGGTGGGTTTACTGGTTTACCGCCCACACGGATCACCAAGTTTAGCCTATATAAATAGCCGATATAAAAGCTGAAAAGCTTATGATAGCTTGGCTGAGCATTGTATAGTTTCTCGTGTTATATATACTCCCAACCGAAACTATTCTAGGTGATATAAATGTTTGGAAGAGTGAAGGCTAAATTATCTGGCCTTAGGCTTCGAGCAAAGATGATAAAGTACATGGCAGTAATAGCCTTAACACTTGGAGAAACAACTACTATTGACAGCACACAGTTCACTAACATGATAAACAGCATGCTACCGCTCATACTAGGAATGATAGGTATAGCATTACCGCTAATCTTCATTAAGTACATTATGCGTTTCCTCGAGAAAATCCTCAGCGGATTCGGCTAACGCTAACATCACAGTAGCAATATTAATAGGTGATCAGGAATGCAAACAAGCAAGCTAATACCATTTGTTTTCATAATTGTCCTAACACTTGGCATTACTTGGGGAGCTTATCAAACACTTGAACAGATAAGTATCCCCTATACAACGTTTAGATCAACTGGTATAACCTGGTATCCGTTAAGCAAAGCATATGACACGAATCATTTGCTAATAGGTATTCAGCCAGTCAATATACAGTTTAACAGTACAGCAACACAGAAGAAAATTGTAATAGAGATTGCTGGATCTGATGCTTCAAACCATCTCGACCTGGCGTTCTATGATAATGGCATAATAGATATTGTTGGAACAACATCATCGGGAGCAACAAAATTAGCTGATACATCAAGCAGCGGCGTAAAATGGCAGGATACAAACTTTATCATCGTTGAGATAACAGGTACGACTGTAAAGGTAGAGACGGATAACGGAACCGTATTGGCAAGTGTTACATGGGATAACATGCCCTCGACAATAGAGCAGATCGGCGGTAGTGCCGGAGTAGATTCGTTAACTGGCGGAACGGTTTATGTTGCTATACTATATGATCCATACCAGTCAATAACTAGCTCGATGACATCAATGTTTCCACTGGTTGCTGTGATGATAGGTATTGCAATACCACTACTGTTCCTGAAGATGATCATGAGATTCCTAAACAAGATATTCTAGTCTTTTTTCTTCACTAACATTATTATGGGGGTACGCATTGAAGTATTTGCCTGTATTTTTGATGATACTCATAGTTTTATCGGGTCTAGGAATAACTTTTCTGAATAATAGTCCCAATTACAGCTATAGCTTGGATAAGAATGATTTGAGGCATTTCCTTGAATCGCAATATATACCAAGCATTGGATTGCTCAGAGCAGCTACAACTACATATCCTGATAACATTACAATATATATTTCCAACGATAATGTCTTGGCTGCGAGAGCCTTAGCCGTTCTCGGATCACCATTAGCTTCAAAGGTCTTAACAATTCTAAATAATAATTTCAGCGGTGGATGGAATGGCAAAATAGATATACTGCTTGGTAGGGATATACCGGACAACTTCTACTCTAGCTATAACGAGCTTGTTAAAGAAGATGACGGTTACAGAATTGTCTGGGAAAAACTAAATACTTCTATCATCATAACTGACTGGTATAACTACGCTGATCTCCTAGTATATCATGCCCTGGACAGACTATTATGGGGTTCTAGGCCTGAGGCCGAGAAATCGTTTCTTAATTTAACCAAAATGTGGGATGGATATGGTTTCCGGGATAAGCCTACAAGCGAAACCGGTGTCTATGCAGTCTACAAGTGCGCTCTTTTCATTTATCTCTATAGAGCGCTAGAAGCAGCAGGTTCTAACGTTATCTACCGTTATAGAGATATCTATGAGAAATGCCTAGAAATAATAGCAAAAGCACAGGACGCCATTAAAGGCGGTATTCATACAGATTATCGTATAGTTAATGGAAGAATTATTATCCAAGGAGACATGAATACTGAGACGACCAGCATGGTAGTATTAGCATTGTACTCAAACTATCCAGTCGTGATAGGATCCCATGCTAAATCGTCTCAGAGACTAGTGCCTGGATATGTCTATAGTTTTGGATATAATATTTTGGCGTGGACATTATCATTTGTTGTATTTGGGGCAGTTACTAGATTCTTAAGGAAGCTGATGTAAGCATTCATAAGCTTTTCGCCAAAAATATGTTCCGCTCCTACCCCTTTCCTAGGTGGGATAATGCATAAGATCCTAGCCATAGTCCTAATAGGCCTACTGCTCCTGAGCCTACCACTGCAAATAATGATGACAAACGCAAGCAGTACGCCATCGCTATCATCGATTAAAAACGCTGTAAAACAAGCCTTGCATTATATTCTTAACATTAAACGTCAACTAGGAACATGGTATGTAATTAGCGAGTATCCAGCATTACCCATAGTAGTCCATGATGATGACGTATATGTTTATGGTTCATGGCATCATGATATATGGTTTATACCAGGATATTGGTACAACAAAGATGGATTAAGCTTCACAGGTAAAGTTAGCGGTGGTTCAATAACAACGACTGAATCAACCAGTTATATATCGACAACATATACATACTATATAGACATAATCTACAGCACATCATATCATGAATATCCCTTGGCAAAACTCAAGGTTGAGGAAATAAGAACGTACTATTATGGTTCTCATAGTTATGACTCAAAAGTAAAGATCAGCGTAGAAGATGTTGACACAGATACAAATATACAGAACGCAGACCTATATGTTGGCGGCATCTATTTGGGTAGGCTTGGCGAAGCCTCGATATTTGAGACTAGTATACCCACAGTATTACCTGCAATGAGGACATCCGTTAGACACGTCGATATGCTCGCTCCCCTAGTCCTTAATGCTCTGAAAACAGATACGACAATAATGCATATGATAGCTCAATTCGTTAATGACACAATATCATATGTATGGGAAGGAAACCCGCCGCCTACACATGTTTATCTTGGACAATACCCAGACTATAGACTGTACTATATATACGACATATACATGCCCATGCTCACCGGACTTGAATACATGGTTAATATCAAACAGCCTAACGGCGATCACTTCTGGGATGCTAAATGGTTCAGTTATGGTCTAGGATATGATAGAATACGAGACATGTTCAAAGTCAACGGATATATTGAATCGAATTACCCGGCTTATCCATATAGAAGCAAACTTGTTGGCGGGGCAACGGCTAGCGGCGCTCTACACTTGAATGGCGGCGATCTATTTCTATTTGCGGTGAGCAAAATTAATGATCCATTATATTATGCTTGGTGGGGACTGTACTATTGTAGCCAAGGAAAATACAATGATGCAGTAAATGAATGGAACAAGATAGTTAGTCATTGGGATGGAAACGGAATATATCTATCCGGAGAGCGAGGATATAGTACAGTAAGACTTGCGGCCGCTATAGCCTTAGGTTCAATCCTTGCGGGGATGGGTAAAATATCTTGGGACAAGATCGACCAAATGGTAAATGTCCTACTACAGCTCCAATGGACAGGGATAGGACATTATTCGCCTGATGGCTCAACAGTATACACAATTGTAAAGCCTGATCATATTGGTGGATTCCTAGTAAGCTATGGGCCTATAGGAAGCTATGGGTTTGTCCCGTTCAGGCCTAGACTGATCGAAGATATACTAGATTATGCAAGCTCGCCACCAGAGTACGGTGGTCCGCTACCCACTAACGCTGAAACAACATTATTGTCAATGATAGCATTAATGCAGTATGCTTACTGGAGATATGACGTGACTCCGGCCGAGCTTTTACAATAATCGAGCCAAAAATATCATATAATCTTTTTTCTTAAATTAGGAACCTGTAGGGGTGAATGGCTTTGGAAACCGAACATTATATCGCTATTGGTTTTTTATCAACAGCATTACTACCATTCATCCTATTATTGTTCCCCATTGCTTATAGGATTGGGTGGTATTGTTTTAATTACTTCTATGTGGTCTTACCATTGACTTATCTTGTGGCCTTCATGCTTTGGAGATGGAAAAAGAAGATATTATCAACAATAACAGCAGTCTTAGGCACAAGTCTGACAATCTACGGATTCTTATTATATTTAATAGCTCTAGCCCTTATCTCGGAATACTAGAATCCTTCTTAAGCTCATATTAGTTGTTTTTAGCTGACTGTGTCATCTATGTTTTTTACTATCTATATTCTCTGGTGGGTAGCATGAATCTGAAGTTTCTAGCTCTAGGCATTATTGTTGTAGCGTTTATCAGCGTATCTGTAGGAGCAACAGCTAGTACTGTTAGCATTAGTTTTACAAAGGATTTGTCAAAACTAGCGATCGATCATGAGGTATGGTATAGTACAGAGTTCAATGTATGTGATTCTATTCCCGCAACTTGGGTGCATCCCGGCACATGGGAGATAACATATAGTGATATAGATGTCAAGAGTGGCTGGGTACAGGTAGATGTTTACACGCCTGATCTCAGCAACTACTTGTTCAGCATAGAGTTCAAAGACAACAAGCAACTAGTACTTTCATACTATGCCAAAGATACATTGTATCATAGACTAGTACTTGGTAACTGGACAGCGGGCAACAAGGTAGTAGCAATATACAATGCTAGACAATTAATAATAAAGCTATACAATAACGATAAGCTCATTAATTCAACAACAATAGACGACATAGCTGTTAGGATAAAGATCTCGAAGACAGGAATATGCCTCGTTGCGACAGATATACCTACATGCCATGCAAGCGGGACGATGACGGTCAAGATAACATACATAAAAAACACGCAAAACACGCAACAAAATACACAACAGGTTCAAGAAGCAGTTAAACAGACAACGAAGACGGTTACGAACACAGCGGTTCAAACGATTACGCCACTAGCAGGTCTAGGAATGCTGTTCGCTTTTCTGAGGAAACTCGAGGGACTTGCAAGGTGATCTAGTGATGACTAGCAAACGCAAGTATAAATACAAAAGAGTCTACTTCGGCGAGGATAGCGTATTCAAGGCCGTCAAGGATATTGGTAAGCCAGGCGTCAATACTCGTAAAGAGTTTGTCAAGCTATGCCTATCACAGCTAGCGGACCTAGCAGACTTGAAGACCAAGGATAAGAAGACTGGAAGAACAATAAAGTGGACTAAACAGCTATGGGCAAGAAGAACATTCATTCTCAGACAGCTTAATAAGATAAAGAGATTCAGGCTTGGAAGACTAGTAGACTATATCGACCGTGTAGGACGGGCTTTCCTTGACAAGAAGATAGGCCCGGCACAGCTAGCTGAGGCTCTGGATAAGATTGCTAAGAAGTATGGTGTAAGCGTGAAGGAAGCGAGAGAAATAGCGAAGAAAGTTACCCAGCAGAAGAAAGTACTAGTTATCCTAATCAAGCATATTGACGGACACATCGAGAAAGTAGTATTCGGTAAAACAAGAAGGATATCAAAGAAGAAACTGAAGGCAGCTAAGAAACTAGGAGCAAGAGTAGCTAAGAAGCTGAGAAAGAAGTTTGACGAGGAAACAAAGCGTATAGCAGATTACTTGTGGAGCATGATACCAGAACGTTATAAGAGAAAACCATTGCGAATATGGTACTATGTAATGGTTCTATGGCTAGCCTACTACATCAGGAAATACTCGAGAGAGAAAGGCCTGGACTGGAGAGCAATCGACTGGGCCTCAGAAATCGATTGGAAAGAAGGCTATAGACACGCTAAACACTTCATAGCAGAACTACTAAGGTCAGGGCTATCAAAATACGAGGACTGGACGAAGAAAGACTTCGAGGAATACGATAAATACATAGAACAAATGATGCAATGGGAAAAAGAAAGACTAGCAGAAGCAATTGCTTAATGAATACTTTTACCTAACTCTCTAGCTTATTTTTTAGAGTCTATTTTTGGCTCTAGGTTGTGTGCAAGTAGATATGTTTGCTTATATATTTATATATTTCTAGGATAGAAATAATTGAGGCGAGATATGATGAAAGAGACTAGGCTGAAAGTGTTAAATTCCTATCCAAGAAACTATTTAATGGGGATTATAGTGAGCATCGAAAAACAAGACATAGACATCATTGTGTTATATAAGCTTCTAAAGATAATCTATGAAAACCAAAACATATCGCTTACAGACTTATTCAAAAAGTATCGAGAAACCGAGGGAGTTAAAGTAAACTACAATAAGGTAAAGAAGCATATCGAGTATGCAGCTCTAAAAGAGCTAGTAGAGATAAAGAAGGGAAAACCTACCAAGCTATCTATAACCAAAAAAGGAATCGACTACATGTTCTTAATGAGCCGTGTCCTCAGCGTTCTCGGCGAACAGATCTAGGAGATACAGATAGGGCTTGAACGCTTCATAGTACTTCTGGCTTATTAGCTTTATATGCTTAATATAGTGTTCCACCTGCACGGTTTCTAAGCGTCCTTGAAGAAGATCCTTTTCGCCATCGTCGAGATACCCAGACGTTATGGCTATCCAGGCCTTGCGGAACAACCCTATGTTTATTCCGAACTTGTGTCTTACATGGTCTTTCCAGTTCTCTGTCAATAGGATTGGATGGTATTCGTTGACGAGCTGGAAAAGCTTTTCCGGAATTAGCGTGATATAGGCTTTCTTCTTAACTCTATCATAATTTAGTACTACTAGGTAGACGCCGTTTAGCTTGATTTTTCTTAGTGTATTCCAGTTATCTAGCATGTACTTGATTTCCGTGCTTCTTAGTCCGGTAAAGAAGGCTATTATTATTGGTAGCTTGTACTTGGTGTTTCTGTTGACTATCTTCTTTATGGTTTCAAGGGCTTGGTCTATGATGCTTATTGCTTCGCCTGTTTCCTTTATCTCGAACTCTAGTATTCTCTTAGTTATTTCTTCGATTTTCCTAGGCGGCATGTATTTTCTTAGTAGCTTTGTATTGATTTCGAGATTAATACCGTACATTAACAGAGCGTAATCACGTAAAGCTGGTACGGCTTCTAGCACTCCCCTTGCTCTGCGATAGTTTAGCTGCTTCATCATAAGCGGGTTCTCAATGATCTTTAGCAGATACTTGCTGCTTGTATACACGTAGATAGCGTGGCCCCTGGAGCTGTAACGTTGCTTTAACCATGCTAGAAAGTTTGGATCATTCACAATCCTTACCAAAATTTCGGGATGAGAAACTATAGGATTAGAACCATTATGGGACGCTTGGTTCTGTGATATCACAGGTATATCACGGGTGATATCACTCTGTGATATAGGCTGTGATATGCCGTGATATGATTCGATCGGATGCCAACCGAGCGCTCTTCCAGGCTGAGCTACCGGCCCACGTACCCCGGAGAAAACACTATTCACAACCAGCTTATAAAGTTTTAATTTTTTCCCTGGTACTCTGTATCTCTTCTATTAGCGATAAATTACTATATAATGACGTAATATTATGTATTAGTACATGATAATATTAATAAGGTGTATTCTATGCTCGGAAAGAATCCTCTAGATATTACTCGTAAGGAGGCCTTATCTCGCGAAGAGATGATTCAAGCTATTAGATGGGCTATAATGGCAGAGCTTGATGCTGTTAATTTCTATACTCAGTTTGCGGAGCTTATCCAGGACGAGGGAGTGAAGAGAGTATTCCTCGATATTGCTAGGGAGGAGAAAGAACATATTGGTGAGTTCTTAGAGCTTCTCCGTCGTTTCGACGAGGAACAAGCTGAAGCGATCGAACATGGACGTAAAGAGGTAGTAGAACTGCTTAAAGAATAATGGTTTTTCCTCGATTATTGCTGGCTCATAGTTTTTCTATCTCCATTATAATATATATCTAGGAATCCATATAGTCTGCTCAGTCCTAACCACGGCGGGTGGGGGATGCCGAGATATTGAGTGATATTATCGACAAGATAATAGAAGAGCGTCTGAAAAGACATGGACGGATATTTGTAAATAAAGAAATTCTATTACCAGACTACATACCAGAAACGCTTCCCCACAGAGAACGTGAAATCAGGAAACTAGTAGAGATCCTTGTTGTTGGCCTGAAAGGTGAGAGGCCAAGCAATATCCTCATCTACGGATTAACCGGGACAGGTAAAACAGCTGTCACGAAATTTGTATTGAAAAAACTCATGGAGAAAGCCCCGAGCCTGGGTGCTAGGATAAAATATGCTTATGTGAACACCCGTAAAGTGGATACGACGTATCGTGTACTAGCATCAATAGCTAGGAGCCTGGGCCTTAGAATACCGTTATCAGGAATAGCCATATCAGAGATATATACACGGTATGTACAAGCACTCGAAAATTGGGGCGGTCTCCACATAATAGCTCTCGACGAGATAGACTATTATGTAAAGAGACATGGTGATGATCTGCTCTACAAGCTTGTCAGAATCAATGAAGATCTCGAGAATGCCAAAGTAGCTATTATAGGCATAACAAACGATATTAACTTCGTCGACACACTCGACCCGCGTGTCAGGAGTAGTCTAGGAGAAGAAGAAATAGTGTTCTCTCCGTATGATGCAGAGCAATTATTCGATATACTGTGGGAGAGGGCGCAGAAAGCATTTGTTCCAGGAGCTGTATCTGAGAAAATAGTTCGTTACTGTGCAGGCCTCGCCGCGAGAGAACATGGTGATGCCCGCAGAGCGCTAGACTTACTGAGAGTTGCTGGAGAAATAGCTGAAAGACAAGGTGCGAACAAGGTCGAGATAAAACATGTTATACAGGCATCCCGCGAAATAGAGTATGGTAGAATCTATCAAGCTGTATCAACACTGCCGCTCCACGCCAAGCTGGTACTTAACGCCATTATATACCTTGTAAAGACAAAGGGAAGCGGGACCACAGGAGAAATATACAGCAAGTACAAGGAGATCGCGATGAGCTATGGATACGATCCCCTAACCCAGCGCAGGGTCAGTGAGATCATAAACGAGCTTGACATGCTGGGTCTCGCGACAGCACTAGTAGTAAATAGGGGAAGATATGGTAAAACCAAAATAGTCAAGATACCCCGCGAACTCCTCACGATAATGGAGGAAGCCCTCGGTGAGACGTGACATAATAGCTTTTGATGACGGATATTTTCCACCCACATTTAAGGGATCGGTGGGAAAAACCCTGCTTATGGGAGTCTTATATCATGAAGGGGTAACGATATCGAAAATACTATGGGATACTATCGTTGTCGACGGATTAGGTGTTACGGATAGAATCGCGAGTATGGTTAATGTTCTAAAAATTTATTCAGATAACCCGGTCGTTATCCTTGATGGAATAACATATGCTGGATTCGACGTCGCAGATCCTGACAAGATATACTCGGCGACAAAAATACCTGTTATCAGCTTTATACAGTACCCGCTAGATCTAGAAAGAATTAGAAGCGCTCTTATCAAACATTTTTCAGACTATGAGACAAGATATCAAGTAATTCATAGAACCTACACAAAGACAGTACCCTTGATCACTCCATGGCGCGTGGTTCGATTCTACGCCGTAGGCATAACAAGAAAAGAAGCGTCATCACTGTTAAGAGAACTAATGATCTACAGTCCTGTGCCGGAACCCCTAAGAATAGCGCATATGGTTGCATCATACTTGTCGAAATACATGCTGGAAAACGGATATCTCCCATAATTATCAACTCTTGAAGAAAGTATGGGCGAGCGGGCCCGCCGGGATTTGAACCCGGGACCTACGGGTTAAAAGCCCGCCGCTCTTCCAGGCTGAGCTACGGGCCCATACTGGTTATTAGAAAGTGTATAGAAGGGATTATAAAATACACGTTCCTGGCCATAAGGCCTTGTATCTTTGCACCCCATATTTCTTCTGGAGTGCCGAGAACTCTCGTTTCCCCAGCACTGTCAGCACCTCTATCCTACTGGCTCTGAACGCATAGACCACAGCAGATCCCTGATACCCAAGCACGATATATACATCTTTTAACCCATCATAGATCACTCCAAGAGGATTCGAGAGAACATCTAGTACCTCATCTAGAGATATCTTTCTGTCATGCATTCTTCTAAGTGCATGCTTAGAGAAAACTATGGAAAAACCCGTTTTGTCGTCGGAAAACATTTAAGACCCCCACGGAAATCCTATCTATAGCTTGGAAGTAGCCGGGTCGTCTAGCGGCCAAGGATGCGGGGCTCTGGCCCGTCCCGCGACGGGGAGAACCCCCGTGACCGGGGTTCGAATCCCCGCCCGGCTACCATTCATTTTTCACTGGTTCTCATACATCATTATCACTACATGCCTATTATTAGTCTAGTACGGCGATATCATCATCGCGAGAAGATAGAAAAAAGATTATGTTTCTAATTAAAAACAATTGTTGTTATGATTACTTTGTTGATCTGCCCTTAGGCGTTACTGTAACATTTGTACCTAGATTTATTCCGAGGCTTGAACAGATATTATTGGCTCCTGTCTCCATTGGCGAGTTTATTATTTGCTCATATTCCTGCTGGGATATTACCTGTGGTGTGTAGGTTGTGTTGAACATTTTCTCAAGTGTTGATACGAAAGCTCTTAGATGATTGCGTGAACCCATCATGAGGCACTCGAATACTTGTTTGATGTCTTCATGCTGTACTTTCGCGATCCACTCCTGTAGGTCCTTTATATCGGTTTCCTCAATAAGTGCGCCAACTTTTAGTGCTTCTTCGAGGCCCTTTGATCCCTCTTTTATAAGCTGGTTATATAGTTCTTGAATATGCGTGTTGTTAAACTGGCCGGGAGCGCCGAGGTTGATCGGTATCCCGTATTTTTCAGCGAGATTTAGTACCGCCTTAACATGTGTCGTCTCACTTTTCGCTATGTTCGCAAACACTGGCACGTTGGGATACATTTCTGCAAGTTTCGAGTATACATCTAGGGCGAGTTTTTCTTCCTCCGCCATGTACTTAATGGCTTCTATTTCTACAGGTGTTAGACCAGACGTTGTAGTAGTGGTTGATGCTACCGGAGATGTTGAGGTAAACGTTGTCGTCGTTGTGGGTACTACTGTTTTTGTCTGCTGGATACTCATGTAATATGCTGCTCCACCAATTACAATAGCTATGAGTATAATTAGCCCGATTATCCCGTACTTATTCATAGTAAACACCCGTTTGCTTTCTTCGCCACTGTTTTCTATTGTTCTAACTTTAATAGTTTATTTTACAAATCGAGTTAACAATTTATGAGAAAAAATTATATATGATGTTTTGGCCCGTAAAGGAAGAGGTGATGCTTCTGCCAAAATACAACATCAAAATCTATGGATTATTAGTAGACATTATAGGTTCAAACACTATATCGCTAATAATCAATAGCCCTAAAATTAGCGTAAGCAAACTCCTACATGAGCTCTACAAAAAATACCCGGAGCTGAAAAGTCTCAAGATACCATTCAACATATATATTAATGGAAAGCCTGCCGACAATATCGAATGTGGACCTAATGACGAAATAGCACTACTACCTCCCGGTTCGGGTGGATAATATGACAAAGCCGGACGTTATCGTTGATATCGGTAGAGAAGATCCCTCCTTAGATGAGATCATTAACGCTATGAGGATTAAAACAAGTAATAAAGGAGCCGGTGCTATTGTTGCCTTTATTGGATTCGTGAAAGGACTAGTTAACGGAAGACGTGTAGAGAAGCTTGTATACACGGCTTACGATAAGTATGTGAAAGAGATTATATATGATCTCACAGGAAAAGTTGTTGAGAAATATAGCAACGTAAGGATGGTCTATGTTTATCACAAGATAGGAGAACTATCGCCCGGCGATACTACCATCTATATCTTAGTATCTGCAGTGGATCGCGATACGGGCTTCTTAGCTGCTCGTGAGATACTTGAAGCTATAAAGAAGAGTGCTCCTATATTTAAGCTAGAGGTTCGAGAAGATGGTGAATACTGGGTAGTGGGGGATAAAAGGATTAATCGCTCTGAGCTTCGGAGAAAGTTTTCTTGATCTTTGATATAACCCTAATGTTCTCGATCCTAGTTATTGGGTACTGGCCTTCCTCGTCTTTCTCGTACTTCTTCACTAGATCCCATACATTTAGGAGAGCCACGCTAACCCCCGTGATAGCCTCCATCTCTACCCCTGTCTTGGCGGTCGTTTTCACCGTTACTCTACATAGGATGTGTTCCTCGTCTAGTACTTTGAACTCAACATTTACGTGAGTGATCGGTATGTTATGGCACAAAGGTATGAGCTCGGGTGTTTTCTTAACAGCATTGATAGCGGCAATC
Organism: Desulfurococcales archaeon; assembly: GCA_027022365.1. Classification (GTDB taxonomy): domain Archaea; phylum Thermoproteota; class Thermoprotei_A; order Sulfolobales; family Desulfurococcaceae; genus JAADCY01. The sequence continues at coordinate 531,272 of JALVYU010000026.1, forward strand.
TTGGATATAGTAAATACGTCTCCTTTTTCGACCCTTCCCTCGATAATTCTCCTAACAGTTCCTCTCCTGAGCCTTATAATGCCCTCAGCAGTTGCTTCCCTATATACCTCGTTTTTCAAAGTTATATCTACCATTGACATCATGTACCGCCTCCACGATCCTCCCAGGTTTGAAGAAAGGTTCTCTCAGACTATTTGCTTTTATAAATAATTGTTTTAACCCTTCTGCATCGCGTGACACAATGAAAGGATACGCGTCTAATAAGTTATCGTTTCTATAGATACAGGTCTTGATCTTACCGTCAGGGCTCATCCTGATCCTAGTACAGTGCATACACATCTCCGGGTTACATATACCCTTTATCACAGTCACCTCTATCCCGCTGGGAAGGATGTATGTTGGTCTGCTTTGGAAAGCCTTCCTGTCTTTCTTTACCGATATTTTCTCAAGGTATTTTTCAATAGGATCCATTGGCGCGTGGAGCCTATTATACTCGGTAAGAGACATTCCAAGTGGTATGAGCTCGATGATGTTTAGATTTATGCCTTTATCGCTCGCATAGTTTATTATGTCGGTATATTCATGGCTGTTCAGAGAGAGTACAACATAGTCGATCTTCAGCTTTATGCCATTGCGTAGTGCTTCGTCGATCCCCTTGAGAACAGGTTCTAGCTTCCCGTGGGTTATCTTGTGGAAGATTTCAGGGTTAAGGGAATGTAGGCTAACATTGATATGTGATACCAGGTCTGCTAGTTCTTCTGCGTATTTGGCCAATAATGACCCATTAGTAACTATTGATACTATTCCGCCGCTGTTTCTGATGTTTCGTACAATATCTACGATATCGTTTCTTACTAGTGGTTCTCCGCCAGTTATTTTGTAGTATATTATTCCTAAAGAAGAGGCTACTGAGGCGACGAAGCCCCAGTCTTGTGCTGTGAGTTCGACCCCATCCACATTACTAGGTAAACCTTCGCGGTGACAGAAAATACATCTATGGTTACATCGAAGTGTAACACTTATCCTCATATGTGTGAGCGGGCGGCCGTACCTATCGATTAGCGGTATCAAGCCGGTCTCAGCGCCTCACTAGTTCGATTATGCCCTCGTATGTTTTCCTGTACAGTTCTGTTGATTCGAGCATTCTCCTGTTTCTTATGTATTTCTTCGTGATGTTGTTCTTTGGGAGACCGTGTTTTTCGGCATACTCCTCGAATGAGAGACCGTATTTTTTCTGGGCCGCGTCTCTGTAGATGTCGTCGAAAATGTTGAACGCGCAGAAGGGAACTAGCCTGCCGTCCGGCAATGCGTAGTGAATGTTGCATCTCTGAACACGCTGTATATCATAGTTGTATAGATCCATGAAATGCATCATTCCTAGGAATACCATTTTGTAGTGTAGCTCTCCTAGTGCATCATAGTTTCTCTTAATTATTATATTAAGCAGTATCTTATACAGGTCAAATCCTTCGGGTGCACGTTTCTGGTCGATGAACTTCCTTATGCTGTATAGTATCTTAAGGCCTGTTGTTAGCCTGCTTCTACCGATTACTAGGTCTTCCCATTTCTCCTGCAGATACTCGAGGAATCCTTCTACGTCGACGAAATTCGTTATAGGGATGAGTTTGACTGAGCCATTCTTTCTCTCGACATATATGTAAGTCCCCGCTCCGCATACCGGGTGGTTTGTCATCTCGAATTTGTACTCCTTGGCGAATGCCTCAATGAACCTAGAAAACACGGCACTAACAGGTACGGGGAACCATGCCTCTCTCGGTACTTCGCCGTCAGTCTGTTCTTCTATTAACTTTATCACATCGGGTATTGTAATCCTGTACTTCGCCCTCTCCTGTTTCTTCATCATGCCTGTTAAGCTTACGGGCTGGAAGTTGACAGCTCTGACAATGTCCACGTGTTTTGCCGCGAACTTCACGATCGCACCTAGCTCGTGTGTGTTTATACCCTTAATCACGGTTGGAACTAGTACGGTACTGGTCATGCCTGCTCTTCTGAATACCTCGAAGATATATGGTATCTCCCAGTGGTTCTTCCAGTTAGTGATCGGTGTTACGCCGTCGAAGCTCAGATAGACCGTATTAACACCGCTTGTCCTCAGCGCCCTTGTATAGGCTACGGCTTCGTCGGGGTTCTTCCAGAAGAGCTCTGAGAACTTTATCCCGTTAGTGTTGAGCTGTATATGGCGTACTCCTTCTTCCTTCAATACCTTTACTATGTCGACAAGATCGTTCCGAAGAGTGGGCTCACCGCCCGTTAGCTGGACATTAACTGCTACTCCTTGTTTTTTAATGCTCCTTATCATGTTCCTAATAGTATCTATGCTTGGCTCATATACGTATCCGGCAGCCTCGGCGTAGAAGAAGCAGTACCAGCAGCTGAGATTACACCGGTTGGTCAACACTATGTTTACGAGGGCTGAGTGCTGCTTATGCATTGGACACAAGCCGCAGTTGAAGGGGCAAGGCCTTATGGCGGGCGTGTAAACATGTCTGGAACCTCTTCCCTCAAGATCCCATTTGATAAATCGTTTGTAGATCTCGACATCGCCGTAATAGAGCTCCTCGATCTCTCCGTGCTCCGGACAAACTCTCCTAATATAGACTCTCCCGTCTCGCTCAATAATGGTGGCCGGGACAACGCGGTAGCAGTAGGGGCACACGCTCTGGGTAAGGCTTAGCAGTTCTTCCCCGCTCCTTATCTCTGGTAGCTTATAGGATATCTCCCCAGCATGCTTTACAAGGGGGAGCGGTGAAAGAGTCAAACACGTCACCTCATATAGGGATAGCCGGGATAAGCGTTTAATCATTCCTGCTAAAGGGATTGTATCTTAAGCATATTTAATACTTTATTCCAACATAGTTTTCATGGATCAGTTCAAAAATAATTATGTAATGACGGGATAAGCCTAGTAGTTAAGTTTTAAAGGCCAAGAAACGCTATTCAGAAATACTGGTTATGGGCCCGTCGTCTAGCCTGGTTAGGACGCCGCCCTGACGAGGCGGAGGTCCGGGGTTCAAATCCCCGCGGGCCCACCACTCTCCACTTGGCTCCCGTGGATTCTCCATCGAGTTAACTACACTTGTGCGGGTGTAGAGCTTCTCCACCGCTTTGTCAATAGCTTTCTCGTACTCCTGGAGAAGCATCTTGGCGAGCCGACGTAGGTCCCTCTTAGAGAGCTTCTTGACCTTCCCGAGACTCTTATACAGCTGGAATACTCTGACCATTTCTTCGAGTGGCCCGATATACTTCGTTATGACTATGTCGCCGCGTCGGAACTGCTCGTACACGTAGGGCTTGCCCTTGACCCGCTTGATTACTAGGGTCAACCTGCCTCCCCGTGGCATAAGCTTTCACCTCCATTGTAGTTAAAAATTAACTACGGCCATAATTATGGTGTACATGTGGGGACTGGCAGAATCGAAGGCATACCCCGTCGCCGCCCGGTAGTTAATATTGATGGGGAACTCGGGAGGGATACCTTCGCGGAAACTATACAGAAGCTGTACGGGCTTCCCTAGAGATTCCGGCATGAAATCCCTACGGAAACCGGAGGAAATCCTGGGTCGAGGTAAGCGCTATGAGGAGAAACTACATTACTGCGGGGGACGCCGCCCGGAACAATATTGACGCTTAGCCCTGTACCCGGGCCAGGTGGGCGGCTGGGCGGGGCAGGGCCGGGGGCGGGACAATTATACTGCTTATGCTAATTGGTTGTAGGGTCTAAGACGCGTGTTTTTAAGGCTTCCTGTCGCCCAGCTTATAAGCCTGCGTCACCTTACCGGTATTGTTGTCTTGGTCAGCATGTTTCACTATGCCCTTCTCAGCGCCTTCTCTGTGTCAGTTCTTGGTGTGGTGTTGTTTTTCGGCGTGTTGCTCTTCATCCAGGTATAATAGCCTCCCGGGTATGCCTGGCCGGCTCGCAGTGCTCTAGCAGGAACCCCATGTACTCCGGGATAGCTAGGCCGGGCACGAGCCTTATCATCCTCGCCAGAACTCCTGGGCCATGCCTGTTCATCCCTTGACCGTTACCGTTATTGTCAGGTCTAGGGGCTGTATCGTTATCTCGAGCCGTGTCCCCGCCGGTACTGGGTGTGGGTGCCCGTTGCTCCGTGGCGCCATGTACTGTATGTTTATGCTTAGGGCGGCGCCGCTCTCTATCGTTGTCCTGTTCGCCCGGAGCCCCGCTGTCTCCACGGTGTAGTTGCCCGGGGGGACGCCGTAGACGTTGATAGTGAGGCTCACGCTGAGCCGTGAGACTAGGCCGAACACTACCAGGGTGTTGTTGCCGAGCCTGAAGGTCTCGTTCACCCTGTAGTAGGTGATGTTCACCACCGTGCCGTTCGGGAGCTGCACCGGCATGGTGAAGGCTGGCACGAGCACCGGCTCCAGGAGAAGAAAGACTACCTAGAATTCGGGCAATGGCTCTGGAGGAAAGTAGCGGAAAAACTAGGGATTGAGCCACCACCCTGGGCGACCACGGAAATAGAGCTCGATGAAGAAAACCCGGACGATATAATACGTGAAGCGTTCTGGGACGTGTTACACGATGTAATTGCTGAGTATGCTAGGCTCTACAAATGCAAAGACATAGTATTGGGATGCCTGGCAAGGCTCGGGCAGAAGGGACTGTTGCCAAACACGATAATCGAGTGGTCCCCTGCCCGTGTGATTGTCAAAGGCCCTATACTGAAAGAGATTGAGCGGAGGCTAAACGTAACGGTGTTTGGCGGCCTCAGAGGCCTCGCCGAAAAACTCGGACTGGAGTTCAAAAACAGCGTCAAGATAAACGGGAAGGTGACGAAGGGAATAATCATACCAATTAACGAGCTCATCAAAAAGTTAGGTTCGGAGGACGATGTTGTTAGCTACATCGCCGAAACACTGCTGGCAAAGTATATTTTTGAGGGCTGGGGCAGGAGCGACGCACCTGTAATCCCGAAAGTTGTTGAGGAGGCTAGGAGGCTCGGAATAGAGATAGACTACAATACTGCGGACAAGGTCGCGAGAAAGCTATATGAGCTCAGCAAAGAGTACGCCGAGGAGGCACTCGCCTAGACCCGGCCAGCCTCCCCACTTCCTTTTATTTTTATTATTAGGAGGTATATCCGGGTGACTCCAACAACTAGTTCTATAGTCAGTTCTACACTAGAGCCGGGGTAGCCACAGGTAGCCAGAGGTAGCCCCAGTAGAAACCCCCTTCCAGAGCCGCAGACAGACCCCAGAAAACCCCGGCTACCAGGGCTACTCGGGGCTACCCAGGGCTACCAGAGCCTACCTTAGCCTACCCTAACACCTTCCTCTTCCTCCCGTGAGAACGTGTCCAGACGGTTGTCTGGACGGGTGGTTCCGCCAGCCGCTACATATCTTAATAATTTATGTTAAATACGAGGACGGGGGAAGGCTATAAACCAAGTCACAAGTAAACCCTGTCCCTTACCTCCCGTTAATTATATATCTACTGTATAAGGGGAGTAGCGGGCGGGGGACTGCGGACGAGCCTCGGTTTCCCGTGTACATATCATATTCTAATATGTGTGTGCCGCGTACCCGCGTCTACGAATCAACCTATAGTCCCTGGTGTAGGTTACTTTTCTCCGGTCTCCCGCAGTTTTATCGGGGTTTCTCCTCCCTGCTATCATCAGTTCTCCTATTCTGCACCATTAGTTTTCCGCTGTTATATGCGTGTTCATCGTTTATAGTTGGGTAGAGCCATATCTTATATTAGGTGATAGTTCATTGGGCGAGGTCGTTGTTCTCCGTGGCCGTCTTGCCCGGCGTGTCCGGGAGGAGGCCGAGAAGCTCGGCTTCAGTGTCGACGAGTACCTTGTTGAGGTTCTGAGCCAGGGCCTCGACCCCCGGGATAGGGCCTTGGAGTATATCGAGGCCGCAGAGGATTTGCTGGGGGAGGCTCGTGAGGAGCTAGAGAGGGGTAATGTTTGTCAGGCCGCCGAGAAGCTCTGGGGTGCCGCCGCCCTCGCGATTAAAGCATACGCGTTTTGGAGGGAGGGAAAGCGGTTAACAAGTCATGGTGAGTTATGGGAGTATAAGAGGAGGTTGGGGGAAGAGCTTGGGGAATGGGTTCACGACTCATGGGCCAGTGCAACCGAGATGCATGTCTGCTTCTACGAGGGCTGGTGCAGTGGGAAGGACGTTGAGAACGCTTATAAGAGGATAGAGAAGCTGGTAAGGGAGGTAGCCACTTTAGTAAAAAAGAGGAAATCAGACTAGACCATTTCCCTTTAACCAATTAATGTAGATGCCGAATAGCTTGTCAGCCCATTTCCTGGTGTTCAGGTAGTTGGCCCCAGTTACCGTTAGTCCTCTACTCATAACTAGTGATACAGCGTCGAGTGGAATATTGTTCTGCTGGGCCAGCTCCGTCAATACCTGGTTAGCGAACTTCCTGTACAAGCCAGCTTTTATACCTAGGTTGTTCAGCTTGTCCTTAAGCTGTCTGTAGCTCATCGCAGGTATCCTCAGCCTCCCCACTGCCGGGAAGTAGATGTAGTCGGTGCGCTTGCTACCCTCCATTATGCCTAGGTAGTACCTGCACCAACCCCTACCGCAGTATAGTCTCTGCTCAAACTTGCCAGTAGGGTGCTCCACAACTTGAGTGGGGTTCCAACTGGCCGCCATCCTAAGAACGTGTTTTAGCCTCGCGCCCCCGAGAAGTAGGGTGTGCAGTGCTCCTAGGCCCTCCGCCTCCAATACCTCCTTATACTTTAGTATCAGCGGTACTGGCACCGCTTCTACCGTCCTATGTTTATTGCTACTAGGCGTCTTGAGGAATAGTAGGTAGCTCTGGTACTGCTCCCACCTCAGCCCGCCTATACTGAATAAATAATGTATGTACTGGCGCCAAGCCTTCACGTGCTTGCCCTTCTCCGGTGGCCACCCGCCCCGCTCAACAACACCTGCATAGTACTCTGCCGTGTCCTCCAAGACCCTGCCCCGGAGCCAGGCCCTGAAGCCCTCCAGCAAACGGTTATCCACAACTGGTCTCGGGGGCACCGGCAAGCGTGTAGTTAACTTCCATGAGTTTCCGGGTCCTTTAGTTCCGCTTGTCTGTGTTGGGACGCCGCCCTGACGAGGCGGAGGTCCGGGGTTCAAATCCCCGCGGGCCCACTATTCTACAGGGGGTGATAGGTCTTCTCTGCTTTAACCATAACTTGTCATTATCCTATATTCTGGGGGAACGCATGGTATACCCGGGATTATTTGTAGCATATTATATCCAGTTATTAGCGATCATGAACCCGTTCTCGGCATTGCCTACGTTTCTATCGCTTACCGAGGGTATGGAGCTTATTGAGCGTAGAAGAATAGTATCTAGAGCGTTTATTACTGCCGTGATACTAATTGGAGTGTTTACCTTTCTCGGTAACTATATCTTGAGAGCATTCAGCATCTCTGTGCCCGGTCTAAGGATAGGTGGCGGGATACTTTTGATGACCATAGCACTTGACATGCTTGGAGGTATGCCGAAGACCAAGAGGATTGATCCGGAGGATGTAGCTGTAGTCCCCTTAGCCACACCTATGATTGTTGGTCCCGGCACGATCACGACTATAATCCTTCTGACATCGAGGGATCAAAGTATTCTCAATACTATATTAATACTTGTTGCCGGCGTCGTTGCCGTTATTACTACTTTTGCGCTTCTAAGATACTCAGAGAAAATAGTGGCTATGACTAGGCCGAGCGTAATGAAGGCCATAGGGCGCTTCATGTCATTGATTATAGCGAGTATCGCTGTCGAGATGATCATGCTTGGGATAAAAGCGTATATTGAGAGCTGGGGATTAATAAGCTGAGAATAATCCGCGCCATAATAAAGGAGGACGAAGCCGCCGCCGGGATTCGAACCCGGGACCTTCGCCTTACCAGGGCGACGCTCTACCGGCTGAGCTACGGCGGCTTACCCTAGTTCTGAAATAGGTTTGGGTAGGCAATTATAACTTTTATCACCGGAAACAACGTCATAGCTCGAATTCTTGGACACGGTGCTTCTTGAGAATTTTATAGACAGCGTTTATGAGTTCTTTAAGCTTCGGAGTAGTGACCGCTACTATCAAGTCTTCAAGCTCATCTGGCTCTTCGATAATTATTCCTCTGAAAGCATCCTCTCTCCTGATCATAATGGCTAGATGTGCTGGCCTAGCTGTGGTCTTAGTTTTTCTCTCTGGGAGTTTTACCAGTTCCACCACTATGTGTCCTGATTTTAGAACCGGTTTTCTCTCCCAGTCCTTCATCGAGTTCATCAAGTCTTCCAGTTTCCTGACTAGATCTTCGCTCATGGCTCTCCGCCCAGAAATTACGCGCTATGTAATCAATCGTGATCGGGAAATATAATTATCTCCCAATAAGACTACATCAATTTATGAGGGGGTTCGGGGGCCCGGGCAACTGGGCCGTCGAGCCCTGGATGAACCCGTGGACGAGTTGCACGGCCACATACCCGGTCATTTATCTTTAATAGTTTTCCACAAATAGTTCTTGATCATCATGATCTCGCCGGCCGACAAGCGTCTAGGATCTTTCCCGACTCTTCTGCTATACTCTAAAATAGAGTTCTCTAGATCATACTCTGTAGCTATACCGTTTTCTCTTAGCCTGCGCCACGCCTCAATGAAGCTCCCCGTGTTTCGAACGAGTCGTGCTGGCCTAGATATGTTTAAGGCTGGTTCGGGGGCGAGGATGAACGCTATCGTGTTCACTGGTGACACGCTGATCTCTCTTGTTCCGCCCCTTATACTTTTCACGCCGTAGAAGCCCTTAAGCGCTAGTAGTCCTACCCTACTGGCCTCACTATGAGTGTTCTCTAGGAGTTTCTCATAGAACTTCACATATTCTCTCCCAACACCTATACTGCCTAGATAACCGCCCATACCCGCGATTAGACTTATTCTTTCCAGTACAAGTTCTTGTGGGAGCTCACCATCAGCGCCTGGAGAATACACCATGAGCGCACTGCTCCCTATATCGTGGATGGCCGCTAACCCCATGGCATCGGCAAGGGGGCTCCATAACTCATCCTCATCGCCCATGGCTAGGACGTCTCCCCCGACATCAATACCCACTACGTAATCGGCGCCAGTATAGAGTAAAATGTCTTTCAGAGCCTCAACATACCCTTTAACTCCTCCCCATATATCTATGAGATAAACATCTTCTTTCAAGGTCTCAGCGACTCTGGCTGCTTCGAACACTACTTTGTTACCATTTCTGATCGCGTAGGAATATCCATTTATTACCGCGGCATACTTGCCGATCATCTTCTTGCCATGGATAGCCTCGAGAGGAATAGGGCCGGGAACAGGGTCATGCACGAATCTTTCCCATATTATGCTGGCCACGTAGGTCTTAATCCCTAGATCCCTGAAGATCTTCGCGAAGAGCGCTGCTGATACAACATCTCCACCGCCTCCAATACCTACGAATAAGATCTTCTTATAACCAAGTATTTCCCGCAATGCCCTGCACCAGATAATGATTTAACCACTAATACCATCTATGTTCCCGAGATGAGGGTCTATAACTATGGCGAAACCCAGAGTAATTATTGTTACAGGAACTCCTGGCACGGGAAAGACTAGTGTTAGTAGATTATTAGCTGAGAAGCTTGGATGCATACATTTGGATGTGAGCCGATACGTTATCGAGAACAGAATGTATGTATCCTATGATGAGGAGAGGCAGAGCTACGTCATCGATGAAGATAGAGTAAGAGAAGCAATAAAGAAACTAGTTGAGACATCAAAATGCATAATTATCGATATACATTACCCAGAGCTCCTCGACTTCCTACAACCGGACATAATCATAATCCTCAGGACAGCGCCAGAAATACTGGAAAGGAGGCTTAAGCCTAGGAATTGGCCGGAGAATAAGGTTAAGGAGAATATAATGGCCGAAATACTCGGTGTACCTACGGCTAATGCGTTGAGCATCGTGGGTTCCGATAAGATATACGAGATCGATACTACTGATAGGGAGCCGGAAGAAGTTGTTAGGATAGTATTAGAAGATATATTAGAGGGTAAGGCTAAACCAGGGCCTAAAATAGACTGGTTATCTAGGATGAGCCCCGATGAACTGATAAAGTACGAGTACAGCGGTTGATCGAAATGCCCTATGGTTTCTCCCTAGCGGGATGGAGTGATTTAAGGAGAGTAGTGTCGAGAGCTGATGTTGTTCTAGAAGTTATCGATGCACGTGACCCTCTAGGAACCCGTAGCCGCAGGCTTGAAAGAATAGTGGAAGAGATGGGGCGCGAGCTCCTCTTAGTACTTAATAAGAGCGACCTAGTACCGAGAACCATAGTGGAGGAATGGGTACACCTCTTCAGGGACAGAGGCTATAGAGCAGTATATGTGGCGGCTACACGGTACTGGGGAACAAAATACCTGCGTCGAGCGATAAAAGAGGCAGCTCCTGCGCTTCCGGTAATTGTCGCCGTTGTTGGTTATCCGAAAACAGGTAAGTCTTCCATAATTAATGCTTTAAAGGGCAGACATTCAGCATCAACTAGTCCAATACCTGGTAGCCCAGGATATACTCATCATGTTCAGCTCTACCGTGTCGAGAAAAACATACTAATGATAGACACCCCGGGTGTAATCCCAGTTGAGGGAGGAGAGCTAGAGAGGATAATAAGGGGTCAGAGCCCCGAGCAACTAGACGATCCTGTCCCTCCAGCGATAAAGCTTATTGAGAGAATATTAGATCATGTACCAACGGCTTTTATCCAGGCGTACAAGATAAGGGCTAGGGAGCCGATTAGGATACTCGAGGAGCTCGCCAAGCATAGAGGGTGGTTCTACAAGAAGACGAAGGAGCCCCTGATCGAGGAGGCGGCCAGAACGATCATAAGGGATTATCATAGGGGGAAGATACCCTTCTATATTAAACCTTCTAGAACCATTATTCTTGACATGGTGTAAGAATGTTTCCAGACGAGCTCGAGAGATACCATAGACAACTGCTCGTTATCGGCGAGGAGGGCCAAGAGAAGCTCCATAGGTCAGCAGTTCTAGTTGTAGGCGTCGGTGGACTTGGATCAATAGCGTCGCTTTACTTGGGAGCAGCTGGCGTGGGCAGACTTGTTCTAATAGATAATGGACTCGTAGAACTCAGCAATTTGCAGAGGCAGATCCTCTATACCATGGATGATCTAGGGAGACCCAAGGTGTACTGTGCCGCTAAGAGATTAAGTTTACTCAATCCCAGCATTAATATACATCCTATTTACTCAGAGGCATCACCTGATCTTTTAAGACGTATAATTAGGGAGGTAGATCTCGTTGTTGACGGTCTAGATAACTGGGAGACCCGCGTTGTTGTTGATAAGATATGCTATGAGCTCGGAAAACCATTTATTCACGCGGGAATACATGGGTTCTATGGCCAGCTATACATTGCATGGCCCGGTAAAACACCTTGCCTTAGATGCGTGTTTTCACACCCTCCGAGAAGAACTGATAAACCTATCCCGGTATTCTCGACAACGCCGGGCGTTCTCGGCTTGCTTGAGGCCAATGAAGCACTGAAGATCTTGACTGGTGCGGGCGAGCCTTTCTTGAACAAGATACTGGTCTATGATGGTAGAACAGGGTTATTCGACTACGTCGAGATAAAAAGTGGTAATTGCAAAGTATGTGAGGAGTGATAACCTTAGCTAGCCCCATCTTCGGCGTAGTAAACACCACTCTGTCTCCATCCTTAAGCCTGTAGCCGGGCCCGTCAACAGGTTTCCCATTAACAATGATAGTGAACACCAGTCTTCCTTCTTTGACGCTCCTGTAGAATCTCTTGCTGATCTTTCGCCTATTTCTTCTATCAGATCCTCAATGGTAGCTTTTTCCGGTAGTTCTAGCTTTGCCAGGTGTTTCCCAACGATTTGCCCCGCTCTTGCTAAAAATACTACCGTGACCTGCATTTCATCATCAATAATTGAGTCTACATCGACAAATTATATTTGTCGTGATTGAAACTGTATCAAAAGAATACATCTATTATTGTTTATTAATCATATGACTATTCTAAAAAACAAACGGCGTAATAAGGCCTATCAATATACATATTCATTGGGAACCCAGATGAGAGTGTTATTGACACTTCCACCTGGTATCCATGACCTAGAAATATATAGGGTTACTGGTCTCACAGCACCTCCCTTAGGCCTAGCATATATCGCGGCAATTCTTGAGCGTGATGGACACCGGGTCAAGATACTGGATACCCCTACACTGAAAATGGATCTAGACACATGGGTTCAAAACATCAAGTCCTGGTCTCCCGACATAATAGGTTTCTCGATCCTCACACCTACTGCGCCGAAAGCATACGTGGCTGCCAGGAAGATCAAGGAGGAAATAGACGACATAATACTTGTTGCTGGAGGACAGCACCCCACGTATATGTGGAGCGAGACGCTGGATAATGGGTTCGACATAATAGTTAGAGGAGAAGGCGAAATAACTGCTAGAGAGCTCATAAAAACTATTGATAAACATGGAATGGATCCCGCGGAGCTAAGAAGAGTTGCCGGCATTGTTTTTCGCGACAAGCATGGCAAAATAGTTGCAACAAGGGAGAGGCCCCTCATTTACAATCTCGATGTGCTTCCCTGGCCTGCCCGTCACCTTCTTCCCATGGATAAATATACTTTGTTCGGGAAGAAGATACGGGTTGCCCATATTATGGCTAGTAGGGGGTGTCCATATGGATGCATATACTGTACGACAAGCTATTACTGGGGCAGAAGAATACGCTACCGCTCCCCCAGGAATGTTGCAGAAGAAATAGAGTTCCTTGTGGATAAGTACAGGGTAGAACACGTAGTTTTCACCGATGACGAACTAACAGCCAATAGACGCTTCGTCTACGGGCTCATCGAGGAGATGAAGAAGAGGGGGCTAGACATAGGATTCGCCTGTGGCGCCCGGGTAAACCATATGGACAAGGATTTCATGAAGTTCCTCTACAACAATGGTTGCGTTGCGCTCTACTTCGGCGTAGAATCCGGGACACAGAGGATACTGGACAAGATCGGGAAGATGATAAGCCTAGACCAAGTCAGAAAAGTGTTTAGGTGGAAGAGGGAGATCGGGGGCTTCGCAACGGCTTCTTTCATTCTCGGATTTCCTTGGGAAACGATCGATGATATGAAGAAGACCGTGGAACTCGCCATAGATATTGATCCCGACTATGCACAGTTCACGGTGCTGACACCATATCCGGGCACACCCTTGTTCGACTACGCTATGCGGTACGGCTTGATCGAGGACTGGAACTGGGAGCACTACACGACGCTGAGACCTGTTATGAGGGGCTTCAAGTTTACACGGGAGCAGGTCGCCAAGATGCTCAAGTATGCATATAGGAAGTTCTTCATAAGATCGGCGTTTATTCTCCGCGAGCTCAGGGCTGGGAGGCTGAAGGATATACTCGGGATCATAGCTCGTGAAACAATATCTATTCTTGCCGATAAGCTTAGAAGCGTTATAGGGCGCTAGGCTGCTCCAGCGGTCTAACCCCCTATACCCTGTAAAATAATCTTTACTTCCCCTTCGGATTCTATGACGTAATCTGGATCATCTATTAAACGGCCGTTATAGACGATAGCAACGGAGTCAGGGTCATCTATGCCTAGCTTTTCCAGGATCTCTCTTAGCGTGAGTCTTTTCTCCTTAAAAACAACTTCTCTCTTATCGTGGAGAACCACTGCCTTGATCATTATTGTTGGCCCTGACGCTGTTATCTAGCCATTTAAGATAGTCCGGATAACCCCCTATTATGGGTAAGGCTATGATCTCGGGTACCTCATAGCTGTGCAGCGACTTTATCCTCCTCACGAGTTTGCCCAGCTGGGTCACCTTGGTCTTAATGATGAGGAGTGCCTCGCCGCTTTTCTCGACCTTGTTGTTCCACCAATAGATGCTCTCTATTTTCTCGACTATATTAGTGCATGCAGCTAACTTGTTCTTGACTATGTCTTCAGCGATGCGCTCAGCCTCCTCTTTATTGGAGGTTGTGACTAGTACTAGGACCCATCCGCCACCGATCATGGTTATGCCTCCACGGTAACCGGGCTATTGCTCGCAGCCATTGATTCGGCTGTTTGGTGCTCGGTCCTAATATCGATTTCGAACGAGCCGAGTCTTAGCGCCTGAAGCAGTTTCTCGCCAAGACTCGTCAGTTTGTATACCCGGTGTGTCCCCCTAGAGTAAATCGTTGTCACGAAGCCCAGTGCTTCAAGGACATGGAAGGACGCGAGCACCTCGTACCTGGGAAGCCCCGTCTTGCCCGCTATGTCTCCGGGGTTTCGTGGCGCCTTGTAGAGCTCCTCGAGGATTAGTCTTAGCTTCCACTGCATCTGGTCTCACCGGTAACATGTATTGCTGGGAGCATTGGGTTTTAAGCGGGGAGGGCCATCAGGTATTTGTCCGGGGGTTTATCTGTTTTCTTCGACATAGATTGATTTACTAGTGTACAGACTAGTGTACTATGGGGTAGGATGAACTATTGACGGGCTACGGCGAGATCAGAGGCACTGTGAGCGTTGCTGGTAATACTATATCTGTTACCGGCGAGGGAGATGTTATCAAGTATAGAAGGGAGTGGAGAGGCGGAGAGTACACGCGTCTCCTCGTCCGGCCCAGGAGGCTTGAGCTCGTCCCAATGTATCCCGTACTGCTCCCCAAGAAGATAACTAATTACGTAATGGTGAGGCTCCTCGAGCCCATCCATATCCCTAGCCGTGGAGAAGCAATGATCTATATCAAGATACCGGTGGAGCTCGCTGTAATGACTTATGACAGGTATAGGAGATATGACCTGGTGGACGTATTCCCCGTCATGAAAATCAAGTACGTACTGTACGGTTCACCTGACAGAGGACTAATAGCTCGTTACTGGGAATCAGTCCCCATGACCGACCCGCCGGACACGAGTATTGGTGAAGCACGCGTCCTAGTCAATATTAGGAGCAGGTATGATGGATGGGTAGAGATAGGGAGGATTCTCCTCGACTCACAGATACTCAAGCTATACTATGTGCCCGGCACGTGGAGGGCTAGCACGCAAGCCATAACAATGGTGGTTAACAGCCCAGCGACCGCAACCATATACTATGGACGCAAAGTCGAGATGGAGGCAAGGCCTGTGCATGATCCTCCCGGGCTTAGGCCTCCAAGGATACTTGCGCGCACCGAGATGCTGTATGGTCTGAGGTGAGGTTCGATGGAGGAATTCAACTTCACGTCAGCGTTCTACTGGATACGTGAAGTAAACTGGCCGGGCCTCCTGATGGCTATACTAATAATCGTGGGCGGTCTTCTGATAGCGTCTCTGCTCCGAAAACTCATATATAAGCTCATGATAAGAGTCGCCCCAGAGCCTGTTTCCAGGAACGTGTCAAGGGCTATCTATTACATCATAGTCTTCGTGGCCGGGATCTCGGCTCTTGGAAGCCTAGGCATAAATCTCACGGGCGTCTTCCTCGCGGGTGGTATAATAGGTATAATCTTGGGCTTCGCTCTCCAAAGCATAACGGCAAACCTGTTCTCGGGCCTATTCTTGTACTGGGAGAAGCCCTTCAGCCCCGGAGACCTGGTGGAGGTGAGCGGTGTGCAGGGATGGATAACCGACGTAACGATCATGTCGACCAGGATACTCGGCCTTGACGGCGTCAAGGTCAGGATACCGAACCAAGAGGTGTTCCAGTCCAGGATCAAGAACTACAGCATGACAGCTGCACGTAGACTAGACTTCATAGTAGGCATTGCCTACAAGGAGGACGCGGAGAAAGCATACGAGGTCATAAGGAGAGTACTGGACGAACACCCGCTCGTACTCGTCCACCCGGCTCCCGACGTCTTTGTTGAGGAACTCGGAGATAGCAGCGTCAATATAAGGGTGAGGGTATGGGTTCCATCAAAGGGGATGCTCTGGTACGAGGTCTACAAGGACCTGCTATGGAAGATTAAGAAGGCGATAACCGAGGCGGGCATAGAGATACCGTTCATACAGAACGATGTCTGGTTCAGGACCCCGCTCGAGATAAGGATTAGGAAGGAAGAAGATAGGAGGAGAAAACTCCAGCCCTCATCTAGATCCACACATCGATTCGAGGAGTGATACTGAGGCCTTTCTAGCGGCTCTCTCAAGTATTTTCTCGGCCTCCGATGCGCTGAGCCCTGTGAAGCCAGCTATGTCTGTTATTGTCTTTCCCTGTAGGAGCCTCGCAACAAGCACGTGTTTCTCCTTCTCTCCTAGGCGGTTCCAGTCCAGTTTATCGATATATGCTATGAGGATATCCGCTATACTCTCCAAATAGACGTTTTCGCCGGCGATGTATTTCTTGAGCCGCGAACAATCCAGGGCGACGGGTATTTCTCCGGGCGTTAGCGAACCCAGTGCCTCCACGAGCTTCTCTGTCCCGAAGTCCCTGTACGATATATGGGCTGTGAGGGCCAGTACCCGGTAGCCTATCCTCGAGAGCATTTCCTCCACATATTTTTTCTCATTATCGAGGATCTTTATCACGGCTACGTTTTTCTCCCCGGTAGCCCTATTGTACCTGGGGCTTACATAGAAGGCTCTGTAGCCGTTCCTAGTCCAGAACCTTATCGTCGTGTAGCCCGAAAATATTGCACCCACGCCATGTTTACCGGTGCGTTGTGCCTCCTCTTCGATCTCTCTGAGTAGCCTCGACCCTATTCCTCTTCTCTGCAGTGATGGCGTGACGGCTATCCTTACAACACGCCATATCCTCAGACCTCCTGCTTCCACGCCATACCTCGATATCTTGTCGATAAGCCTGACAGACCTGTCATT
Organism: Desulfurococcales archaeon; assembly: GCA_027022365.1. Lineage (GTDB taxonomy): Archaea > Thermoproteota > Thermoprotei_A > Sulfolobales > Desulfurococcaceae > JAADCY01. Next base: position 548,129 of record JALVYU010000026.1, read on the forward strand.
GCCGCCCGCCTCCTCATGCCTGAGCTGAGCGACAGCGACAATGTCTCCCCTTCCATCAACCACACACCTGATGTCGAAGTAGTCCGTGTCCAGTAGGAGGACGAGATCGTCTGGCTCGTTCCTGTAATGAGCCGTCACCAGTAGACCATATATCCTGCGGAGCAACCCATAATCTCCTACCAGCTCGTCCTTGTCGACTACTCTGTACTGGAGGGGCTCAACGACCTCCTTCTTATCGAGGGGCTCGGCGTCAAGGTGGAAAACCCTGTAGAAGAGTCTTTCGAGGGGATCGCCGGGATAATAGCGTATAGGCCTCGACAGCTTGACAACTGTTTTCCTGTGGAAGTACTCCTCCATTATCTTGAGGATCGCCCGCCCGCTTCCTTCATAGCCGTGGATAGTGGTCGAGGCTATGACTTTCCCGATCCTCCTATACCACCTCATGAGCCTAGCGACACCGACGGCCGCTGCCTCATCCACGAACAAAGGCTTATCAAAGCCGTCAACCCGTCTCCAGGGCCTCCTATACACGATGGTTGAGCCGGAGCTGGAGACACTGGTGATGAGCCCGTCCCCCGTCTCCACAGCGGCCCGGAGGCCTAGAGCCTCTAATCCCCTGATTAGGTGTTTGAAGAAGCTCTGAACAGCCTCAGGGCTATGCCCTACCACGCAGTACCGGCCCCTACGCTTAGCCATGACATATGCTGCCATAAGCCCCAATACGCTGCTCTTACCTCTCCCCCGGTCACCGATAACCATCAACAACTTGTTCCTACCATAGAGGAACGAGGGGAGAGAGCGGAGGGCGCGTGCTTGTCCCGGTGACGCCGTCAAGCATAGGAGTCTACGTATAATCCTATCACTGCTCGAGACACTGGGACTGAACTTGGTCTGCGGGGGCCTGACAGTATAGATGTTTAGGCCCGCGAGCTCGCCATGCCTATAAATGGCCGTGTTGTCCGCCTCACGTACCCGTGCCTCGAAGTATCTGCCGAACCTTGTATCCGACAGCTCCACGGGTACTTGGAGCAAGTAGTAGCCAGCCCTCGAGACGAGCTCCATGGTCGCGGCCAACAGGTTTCCGGGCCAGCCCCTACCACCTTCTAGTAGTAGCGCGACACTCCTATACTCCGCACCAAGCAGTCTGTGGGCATCCTTAAAGGAGACGGTCTCACTGCACTGTTCTAGGCTGGTCTCCGCATATCGAGATATGCATAGCTCGTACTCAGCATCATTGCTGATTTCTTCCAGTGTGCTCGGCGCCCCGACGAAGTATATGAATCCACGCCATCCCAGATCGGTCAGCTTCCCAGCTACTTCGCCGATCCCCATCTTGATCACCTTGACTATGATACATTATCCATTACTATGTACAGTGTCTCATAATAAAATAAACTTGTATCCCAGGTCATAGACGGGTTGCTCCAGACATGTTCCGAGACAGGGATAACTCCCCGGTTACCAGCCCGATCGAACATAGACCCGGAACCCAAGTACTCTAATGGTATAGTTAATCCCCACTTAACTTTCCAGCGGTAAAGTTAACCCGCCATCCACCCAGAACTGTACATAGCTACAATACAGTATCCAAAAACAGATAATAAATATCAAAACAATATAAACTGTAGGACAGAACTACGAATAAATGAAGAAAACAAACATATAAGAAACCTGTCGGCCCCTGCAGAACCCTGAGGAGCAGCCAGATAATACCGGCTAGAAACGTGGAGGCCCCCCTAAGCAGGTTATACCTAGGTAGACAGAACAGTAGCTTAAGGCTATCTGCAAAAAGAGTAATACCATAATAAAACGCTAACAATGTATAGTAATATGTATACGAGTATAATAGTTCAATAAATAATTATCGTTATTACGAATTTTATTTTAAACAATAAATGTGTGTAAAGCTTATGAAGTATTACCTCGAGCCACTATCTTGTCTGGGAACCCGCTATACTATCTAGCTCAGACAACGTTTTTTCACGTATATCACTGATTTGAGGTAATACCTTCATTAATTCTATACAGTATTAAATAATATGGTACTCCATCATTATATAAAAGATACAGAATCAATATCATTATACTTAAAGTAAGACTTTTAAACTATATTGTAGATTACATTATAGTTTATTCCACTGTAACAGTTTTCGCTAGATTTCTCGGCTTATCGGGATCATATCCTTTATTTACTGCAATATAGTAGCTTAATAGTTGCATAAACGGTGTATGTGTAAATGGAACAAGCAATTTATCCGCGGTAGATGTCTCTATTCTTATATCCAGTTTACATCCACTACATGTACTCGCGGACAATACACCGATCGTCAGGGCCCCCCGGCTCTTCATCTCCTCAATGTTCCCCATAAGGAGACCGATAAGCCTAGGATCATTGGGTATAATAAAGATAACAGGAAATCCCTCCTCAACCAGAGCTATCGGGCCATGCTTAGACTCCCCGGCAGGATACGCCTCGGCATGTATATACCCTATTTCTTTCACTTTGAGAGCCCCCTCCATAGCCACAGGAACACCTATTCCTCTGCTCAGAACATAGATTGAATGAGCACCACTGATCTTCTCAGCCAGTCTCTCTGCTACAGGCTTCGACTTCTCTATTGCCTGGCGCGTTAGTCCCGGTGTTTTCTCCGCTTCTCCTAATAGTTTGGAGGCTTCTGCCCGGGTTATCTTGCCTGTTGCGAGGGCGTGGTGGACTGATAGCCAGTATAGGGCTAGTGCTTGTGATGTGAAGGTCTTCGTCGCGGCCACGCCTATCTCGGGCCCTGCCCTCGTGTATATTGTTACGTCGCTTTCCCGGGGTATGCTGCTCTCGATGATATTTGATACAGCGATCACTCTGGCTCCCTGCTTCTTTGCTTCTCTGACGGCGTTGAGTGTGTCCATTGTCTCGCCGCTCTGGCTCACGGCGATGACTGCGTCTCCCTCGTTGATCGTCTTTGTATAGAGCTCGTACTCGCTGGCGATGAATGGATGTACTAGTGTACCGGAGAGTATACTTGTTAGGAGAGCGTAGTAGAGGCCTGCGTGATAGCTTGTCCCGGCGGCTGTAACGTAGATCTTCTCCGCGTCGAGCAGTATGTCTACGGCTTTCTCTACTGCTCTATCCTTCCTGATCCCCGCCAATGTGTTGTGGAGCGCTACCGGCTGCTCCATGATCTCTTTGAGCATGTAGTGGGGATAACCCGATTTCGTTGCATCCTCAACGCTCCACTCGACGACAACGATATATTTTCTCCAATCAACTGGTTCCCCATGCCCATTGTATAGCTTGATCTCTCTGGGCGATATGTAGCCGTGCCACCCATCTCTAAGAACGATTATCCGGCGTGTAAGCTCTATCAAAGCAGCTATATCGCTGGCGACCGCGTTGAAGCCGTCGCCGAGACCTATTACGAGGGGGTTCTTGTTCTTTGCATAGAAGATCCTGTCCGGCTCGTGCACGCTTATCATTGCAAAAGCATAGCTTCCACGCACAGCATCGATAGCCTTCTTGAATGCATCCATAACATCCCCCGACTCGAGGAAAAATTCCTCGACGAGATGCGGTAGCACCTCAGTATCCGTATCACTCCTGAAAACATGTCCTTTCTCCTCCAAGAACCTGCGTAGCTCTGCATGGTTCTCGAGAATACCGTTGTGTACCACGGCGAACCAGTTCCTACAATCGGTGTGCGGATGCGCATTGTTGTCGCTTGGTATGCCATGGGTTGCCCAGCGTGTATGCCCTATCATACAATATGATCTTATCTCTTCGAAGCCCAGCCTACGGGAGACCTCTTCAATCTTTCCCCGCGCCTTACGGACCACTATAGTGTTGCCTACAATGCCGGCTACACCGGCCGAGTCGTAGCCCCTGTACTCAAGCCGTAGGAGAGCCCTAACTATGAGGCTCGCCACGCCGCGTGGGAGGTTGTGGGGCATTGCTGTTATACCGATTATTCCGCACAAAATAGTGCACCATTGGGAGCGCTGTGTGGATTCTTATTGTCTCCTTCATATGGATGTCAAGAGGGGTAGAAATTTATATCTCCTACCTATATCGTTTTTCCATGGGGTGGATTACATGAATAAAGGTATAATTATTGTTGCAATCCTGGTCATAGTGTCCATAATTATAGGTTACTATTACTACGCGATAAACACGGTTCAGCAGGGAAAAACAATAACAATATTCTGTGCTGGAAGCCTCACAATACCATTAGAGAAACTCGCCAAAACATATACGCAGCAAACAAAGGTCAACGTACAGATAGTGCCCAGCGGGAGCTTAATGGTTATTAGAAAAGTAGCAGAGCTGCACGAAAACCCCGACATAGTAGCCGTTGCAGATTACAGGCTAATAAAATACTATCTATACCCCAACTACACTAAATGGTACATAGCGTTCGCGTCAAACCAAGTAGTACTCGTCTTCACAAAGCACTCCAAGTACGCGGAGGAACTAGAGAAGAACCCCTCCAAATGGTACGAGGTACTCGCAAGGCCAGGCGTTAAATGGGGGTTCTCCAACCCCAACGACGACCCATGCGGCTACAGGGCCGTGGGGATCATAGGTCTAGCTACGCTCTACTACCACAACAAGACAATAATCGACACGCTCATCGTCAAAAACACGAACATAAGGTACAAGATAAGCAACGATAAGATCGAGATATATGTTCCGGAGAACCTGACCGTCCGTAACAACCTGGTGATAAGGCCTAAGAGTGTAGACCTAATAAGTCTGCTAGAATCGGGACAGCTAGACTATGCGTTCGAATACAAGAGCGTCGCTGTCCAGCACAACCTCAGCTATATCGAGCTGCCACCACAGCTCAACCTCGGTGACTCGTCCCAGGCAAGCTTCTACGCTAAATCAATAGTTTACGTAATGGCTGGCACGAGCCAGGAAAAACCAATAGTGATGGCCCCGATCCTCTATGGTGTAACCATACTCGATAACGCGAAGCATTACCAAGAAGCACTAAAATACGTAGAAATGCTACTAGGGAGCACAGGTAGAGAAATATTCAGCCGGTGCGGCCAGAAGATATTGGATCACCCACTAGTCTACGGAAACCCGCCAGAGGAGATAAAGCGTATTGCTGGCTAGCATCGAGAAAACACTACTGGTGTTTGCGGGAGTACTAACAATAGCTCTTTTCATCATAGTCGCCCCCATCCTGTCTCTATACATCATAGTCCCCCCACAGGAATACGCGGTGTTTTTCGGTTCGAACGCACAGATATTCGTGGTGGCCCGCAAAGCACTAATGACAAGCATAACGGCGGCCACAGCCGCAACACTATCTCTCCTAGCACTAGGCATACCGAGCGCCTACGTATTGGCACGTGCAGAGTTCCCCGGCAAAAGAGTGATCGAAGCCATAATCGACATACCATTACTCATACCCCACATAGTCGTCGGCATAATCCTCCTCCTAACATTTGGTCCACGAGGACCCATAAACCTCCACATAATGGACACGTTCAACGGCGTAGTCCTAGCAATGATGTATGTAAGCCTGCCGATAATGTTCGACACACTCAAAATAGGCTTCAAAACAATTGATGAAGAACTAGAACTGGTGGCGAGAAGCCTGGGCGCATCCAAGATAAAAGCGTTCACAACCATAACATTGCCACTCATAAAACGCAACATATTGGCGGGAAGCCTCTTAACATGGGCCAGGGCAATGAGCGAGGTAGGCTCGATCCTAATAATCGCCTACTACCCAAAGACAATAAACATAGTAATACTCGAGGCGTTCCAGACATACGGGCTAAAGTATGCGGCCATACTCTCAGCTGTCCTTATAACAATCTCCTTAACAGTATTTATAGCTCTAAGAATGGTGTATAGAGAATGATCAAAATAGAGAACCTTCATGTAATTCTCGGCGGCTTCAAGCTAGAAATACCACGGCTAGAAGTCAGAAGCGGGGAATACATGGTCATCATGGGGCCCAGTGGAGTTGGAAAAACAGTACTACTACATACTATCGCAGGCTTCATTCGCCCGGCCAAGGGAAGAATAGTGATCGATGGGCGTGACGTCACCCGTGAACCGCCAGAGAAAAGAGGAGCGGTCCTCGTACCCCAGAACTATGCGTTGTGGCCTCATCTAAGCGTCTACGACAATATAGCCTATGGGCTAAGGCTCAGAGGGATAAGCGAGAAAGAGATAATGTCAAGAATAGAGAAAATCTCCGAGATACTCGGGATAAAGCATCTCCTTAAGCGAAAACCAGCGACGCTAAGCGGTGGAGAAAAACAACGGGTTGCCCTGGCGAGAGCCCTGATAGTGAATCCCAGGATACTCCTTCTCGATGAACCCCTCTCAAGCCTAGACCCTGGGATCAGGTGGAGGTCTATGGAGTTCCTGAAAAAGCTACATAAAACACTTTCTTTCACCACAATACATGTGACACACGACATAATAGAAACCATGTACCTTGGCGAGAAAATAGGGTATATGAGGGAAGGGGTACTCATAGGAGTATATGAACCCGGAGAATTCTTAAATACTGAGTACGCAAAGCCCTACATTGAGATCATATCAAAAATACTCGGAAAGAAGGCGTACGGTCATGTCTAGTGGAAAGATAGTCATAAAGATAACTGGAAAATTCTTCGACAACTTCGACCCAGCACTAGCGGCGAAGCTTATATCGGTTATAAAGCAGGTCTCGGAAGAATATAGAGTCGCCGTGGTCGCAGGCGGCGGTAACCTAGCCCGCCAATATATAAGCAGAGCAGAAAACATAGGAGTCAACAACTATTATGCGCTTGACATGATAGGAATAGCTGTATCAAGACTCAACGCCCTCCTAATAGCAGAAGCACTATATCCTCTAGCACCGGAGGCAATACCCAGAACTCCCTGGGAAACACGAGAGAAACTAGAAACACATAGAGTAGTGGTTCTTGGGGGATACATACCCGGACAATCAACGGCAGCCGTAGCCGTTGAAACGGCTGAAGCCATAGGCTCGAATAAAGTAATCGATCTATCAGCAATAGATATGGTGTACGATAAAGACCCGCAAAAACATCCAGACGCTAAGCCATTGTCCAGGGTGAAAGCAACAGAGCTCCTAAACCTTATGGAGCAGAGGATATTGCCGGGCCACTATCAGCTCCTAGATAGACATGCAATTGATATCATGATTAGAAGCAAGATAACAGTCTACATAACACACTACGGTAATCCCGAACACGTTCTCGAGATAGTCCAGGGCAGAAACCCGGGAACAATGATTATTCCTGATTAGAGATCTTATTGAGTACTCTGCGGAACCAATACGTTAACATACGTGTGTCGTACCTTGTAGGTCGGGTCCTCCTAAGTACTCTTGCCATAACCATGTAAACTCTCCGCCTCTTCTCCTCATCACCTATAACACGTTCAGTTATCTCCCCAATGATCCTCTCGAGCAATAATAGTTCATCCGGAGAAGCCTGCGGCGGGACGTTAGTAGCTTGCATACTACGGATCTTCCAGAGCTCCCACAAAAAGATAGCTACGGACTGGCTCAGATTAAGCACGGGGTACTCTGGATTAGCCGGGATAGTCACGAGGTAGTCTGCTTGTTTGAGTTCCTCCCTCGTTAACCCTGTGCTTTCACGGCCAAAGATGAGTGCGAGAGACTCTACAGGTTTCTCCCTAAGTATTTCTATAAACGTCATAATGTCTATAGCCTGCCTTAATGCGTCGCCCCTACTATACCCCTTAGCCGTAGTTGCAACACTTAGATCAACCCCTTCTAATGCTTTGCCGAGATCATCAATTATCACTGCACGCCGCAGGAAATCCTTTGCTTTGGCGCTATATATGAGGGCTTCATCGAGATCGGCTCGTGGATTAACAAGAAATAGTTCGTCAACGCTAAAATTGACGCAAGTACGGGCTATAAATCCGAGATTTACAGGCCCTTCAACCCCTACTAATACAACCCTGATCCTCAACAAGCACCGCCTCTACAGCGAAAATATCCTCGAAAAACACATGTTTCCGTAACTCTCTAATTATCTTAAATCCGTTCCTTGCAATAAGCTCGGCTACCTCTTTTCTACCTGTAAGAGAAGAATAGACAAAAAACATGCGACCCCCATATTTAAGAACACTGCTTGCATCAGAGATTATATCTGCTATAGTCTCATAGCCTCTCCTACCTCCAACAAGCCCCACGTCATATAGATCCCTTGGTTCGCCGGGCAGATATGGTGGATTAAAAACTATTAGGTCGGCGCATCTCTCCTTAACAGGTTTTAATGATAATGAGTTAAACACAACTCCTTTACCAAGAAGATCATTTAGTTCAAGATTATGTAGTGTATTCATACATGCTTTATCGCTGACATCAACAAATATAATTCGTCTGCATTTACCGCTAGCAAGCAAGTATGTTCCCAGTACACCTGTGCCAGCACATGTCTCAATACATGTATCGTGAACGCCATCATGCTTTTCTAGAAGCTCGAGGAGAAGCCAAGTATCATCGGAGGGCTCATAAACACCCCTGTATATGCTTATCTTCCCCCATCCCAGATCTAGCATGTACCTTTCCACAGTCTTGCCAGCTCCTCTATTTGTCTTGGAGACAACTGGTATACCCTTGTAGCCTCCTCCACACCAACAGCATTAAGTATATTTTCATCGCATATCCCGAGTTCCTTACATATAACCTTACGGGCTTTCTTACGCCTCATAATGAATAATCTCCGGCTAACCTCCTCGATACATGGCGGTAATTCAGAAAATTTCCTTCTCCTCAAAAGCACGATCATTTGGGAAGAAACATCTGGTTTCGGGTAAAAACAAGAAGGTGGATATACCGGTCCAGGCCTCGTATCGAACACTAGTTTTACAAGAACAGTTATTCTACCATATCGGGGAGAGCCTGGCTCGGAACATAATCTTTCAACAACATCTTTTTGCAATACTAGAATGGCAACCTCAACACTATCCGATTTCGTAGTCTTTACCAAGATATCGGAGGAAATGTGGTAAGGCGTATTTGAAACCAATGCACTTGTGTTCCACTCTAGATCCAAAGCATCGCCAATGATCAGTATTGCAGGATCTTGGATAAACTGAGACGCTATCATCGCAAGTATGGGATCGATCTCTACATGAACGGTAGCCTTGAAACGCCGTGATAGAAAGTATGAGAGAGTACCAAGACCAGCCCCTATTTCGAGCATTGTGGGTGGCGAGTATTGCTCTAGATGATAAAGGATATCCCGGACGAGCCCAGTACACACAACAAAATTCTGGCTGAACCTTCTACGTGGCCGAACACCATGTTCCCGGAGAACCCTAAGCGTCCATCTTAATAATCCCTTATTATGCATTGGTGGGGCCGACAATAGATGAAACACCGCATAAATAATGAATTGTCGAGCTCTACTCGAAAGAACATGATCAAATGGTTTGTAGGGTTAAAGGAGTTCTTCGTAATATAGGCGCTCCAAGTATCCAAGATATAGTGTGCTCGGTTGTTTTCTCGGTGGTTTAACGAATAGATAGTATTTCTCGTTTCCCATTAACTCACTAATTATCCGTTCGGTGAGAGTTTTAACTGGATCTACTTTTGTGCGTTCTTTAATATCTTTGAAGCTTTCAAACGGTTTTCTCTTACGCTCTTCTAGGATATGGCGCATGGTCTTTTTACCTATTCCTGGGAGCAATTCAAGTGCGTGAAGACGTATATTGACGGGTTGTGAGAGATTAAAGAACGCCACGAATAACCTCTCATTATCTATTATGATTCTCTTAATAGCTTCGGGTAGATTTGTACGTGCCACGCTCGTTAGATCATCATATGTTATCGTGATGGGACGCCTTATCTTAGAATGTGGATCCAGCTCTACTTTTTCAAGAATATCTATCCTGACAGCGGGGAGGGGCTCCGCTTCGATGAGCGTGAAGAACTTGGTACCCACTGCTTGGACGAGGGGCTTATTCCTATGTTCCGGATGCCTATCTGTGGGATTACCGAACTCCATGTAGTCAATTATGTATACGGCTGGCTCATCTATCCGCGCCCTACTTTCCAGTGGACCGAATCGATGATGCCGTGCTGGCCTCCTATAAGGACGCAATCCGATCAACCCTAGAGCCTTGTCATAAAATATTGTTTATTTAAATCCCACTAATAATGTTCCTTTATCCAGGATAAAATAGGCCATCCTCTATTGTTCTTCCTTACAGTAGGGCTTCACGGTCTCAAGGATTTCCTGTACCTCGTCTGTCTCAAACACTTTGTCTTCCAGCTCGAGGAGTATTCTTGTCTCATCAATTGTCTGTGGACAGATGTTTATGAGCATAACTATTGTTTCGTCCTTTAAGCCATAGTTGCGTAGTTTCTTCTTAAGTGCAATAGCTACGTCAGGCTCCATCTTGGAAGATATGGAGAGATACCGCAGTGTTTTTACTAGGAGCGGTGATACGCTTCCCTCTTTTTCCTCGATAATTCCTACTATCTTTTTTAATATCTTTAATGCCTCGGGATTTGAGAGATGTTCTTCATTTAAAACCTCTACCTCTAGTTCTTGAGCCAAATATATCACCAGTCATAATTTCATTACGACTAAAACAATTATTTCACGATTTATGGAGCTGGCCTGAGGTGTTCCGGACGGACAAATAATATTTTTCTCTTATTACCGACATATACTTCGACTATGTAAGCCTTCCCCCTCTTCCCGATAACTGTTCCTGTCTTTCCATGGTATCTCCGGTGAGGCATACCATAGTGTATTGCCGGGTTTACTTTTATGTGTACTTTATCGCCAGGCCTATACTCATGTAAAAGCATACTCAGAGGGGGTACTGCGCCTCGTTCTCTAATATGTTTCTTGAATACTTTCCTGGTTCTGTGTCTGTATCCTCTGGGCGCCCTAACCATTGATGCTACACCTTTGTCTTTTCTCGGATTTAATTCACTGGATAGGATGGATTATATAGGTGTCTAAATAAGGATTTCTGATACTATGTTTTTGTCATTCTTGCTCTACGACAAGTACATCAAGTTCAAGAGGATATGCCTGTACACCTAAGACTTCAGAAATACTAGGAGTTGTTCTGCCTTGATCTCCGTGTACAAGTTCCTTCACATATAGTCCGCCATCGCAGTATATGAGGGCTTCAAACATATTATCAACTAGTTGTCTTGTTTTCACGAAATATACTTTTCTTCTACGCAGGTGCTCCTTTTTCCTACGAAGTATTCTGAGGGGAGTTAGTTGTCTTATCTCTCTATTGGTAAAATACTTCTCGATCTCGTCGAGTTGCTGTCTATTAACAGGATTCTCCGTCATGATCAGTACTTTGTAGAGTTTTTTCTTCTTAGAAGCTTCTCCCTTCAAATACGCTATTCTTGACCTCGATGATTCGCCATGGATTACTGCCTCGATGAGTGTTCCTTTGAGTAGATCGTTCACTAAATCTAAATCAACATACCTAAACCGGGGATTCTTTATCTCTATGACTAGAGGCCTGCCTGTTCCCAGCATTCTCGCGTCAACATCTTCTCTACCACTTGCATGAATAACAACTTCTTCAGCGTCAAAGATTTCTTTTAGCCTGTCATTGAAGAATTCTTGAAGGCTGTATGGATATAGCTTTACGCCCTCGCGCGTCGTCCATATAGTATGCGATATGTTCCGCCCACGCTTCCAGTATTTTCCCTCAAAAAGCAATGGATTGATCTCGAGTCTTAGACCCAGTGTTTCATAGTCTATTACAACTACTGCTTCGGGTTTATCGAAATCGGGCTCTAGGCCATAAAACTTCATTATTCTTTTCCCGACTTCCCTCTTGATCTCATTCTTTATAGATTCCGAGTACTCGAGGCCGCTGAAGCTGGACACTTCTATTTCACGCAAAACGATTTCTTGGGGTATGCTTACACCGACGAGGAATCTGTAAACATTAACTTTTTTGAGGAGGGCAGCAGCTTTCCCCGCTAGTTCATCGTAGAGCTTCTCGCTGATTTTCCCACCACATATATAGCATGGTGCCTCAGCTATTTTTTCGCCATAGAGTTTTTCATAGAGCGAGCTTATGGGTTTGCCTGAATTGATTGCAAGACTTCGTAGATATTCCTTGTCTATCTTGCCACTCCGATAATCGTCGTATAGCTTCATGTTAAGAAATACCTTTATAGCATGGCCTCGCTCCTTGTTCGTCATCTCTATTCCTTTCTTAGCGAACTGTCTTCCGAGACAATGATCGCATAGTGGGTACCGCTCAAGTATTTTCTGAGCCGTTAATACGATATCGTAGAGGCTCTCTCCACTCAATTTTTCCTCTCCTCCTAACCCAGCTACCATAAGCTAGGTCTAGAATATAATTTGAAGCTATTGTGAAATACAGTTGATTAGCGGATGCCGGTAATCTAAAGACGAATGAATTTTCGAACCTGGTGGGAGTATCTAATGTATTGATAACTATTGTTTTAACTATTGTTTGTGGAGGTATTGAACCTAGTCTTGTGAGCTGGATACCACTATGCATATTTGCAGTCCTCAGGGTTTTTGGCACTATTAAGAGCTCGGCTCCACCTATAAATCCAGCTATTATGTCGGACGGTAGAAGATGTACTCCGGGATATAGCTTGTTTTTACATAGAATAGATTCAAGGAAACGAGTTAGGCTCTTGTCTTGTGGATGGAAGTGTCTAAGACGATATCCATTAAGGAGTATTGACATGGGCGTCGAGTACAGTATTACAAGGGTATCTATTCTGATGCCGTAGCTTACGGTTAATGCGTAGAGTGCGAGGATTTTTAACCTGTTGATTTCTTTGCATGGATCACGTGTTTCGAACACAAATATTCTTTTGGGAGAATATGGTGTTAAGATCTTGGATAGTGTCAAGGTTTAAAGCCTAACTGTAGTCTCTCGAGAATGTTCTTTCTCTTTCTCAATTGTCTTGCAAGTCTTTTCATGGCCTGATATTGTTTCAATAACTCCTTAACATCTTCAGGCCTAACGCCGGCTCCGAGGGCTATTCTCCTTATTCGTCTCCTATCTATTATCTCGGGCTTATCTAGCTCCTCGTAGGTCATGGAATTAATTATCGCGATCCATTTCTTTATTCTCTCCTCGGCTTTACCTGCTTCAAACTCTAGTGGAAGCTTCATGCTTAGCCCAGGGATCATCTGAAGTATTTTGCTTAGCGGCCCCATTTTTCTTAGACTGATAAGTTGTTTATAGATTATCCTCATATTAAGTTTTCCTGATACGAAGTCCTCGATATCCTTCTCAGTAAATTCTACCTGTATCCTTTTCACTCTCTCAACAAGAGCCTCTAGGTCACCCATTCCTAAGATGCGCGCAACGAATTTCGGTGGCTTAAAGACTTCTAGCTCGTCAAGTTTCTCGCCAGTACCTACGAACTTGATTGTTGCCCCGGTTACTGCTACTGCTGATAAGGCTCCACCGCCCTTAGCTGTGCCGTCCAGCTTGGTTATAATGATTGAGCCTATTGGCGTTGCTTCGTGGAATTTTTTAGCTATATTGTATGCCTGTTGGCCTATCGCTGCATCTATCACTAGGACGACCTCGTCAGGATTAATGGTCTTACTGATCTGGTTCATCTCTGCGAGTAGGTCTTCTTCGCGGTGATGCCTGCCAGCTGTGTCGACAATGATTATATCGAAGCCTTTGTCCACGAAGTACTTAACTCCGTTTCTCGCGATTGCTACCGAGTTCTTGTTTCCGGGCTCGCCATATACCGGGACCCCGGCTTTTTCGGCGAGTTGTTTTAACTGCTCATATGCGGCTGGCCTATATGTATCGGCTGCTACTAGTCCGACCCTATATCCGTCTAGCTTATAGTAGTATGCGAGTTTTCCGGCCGTCGTTGTTTTTCCGCTGCCCTGAAGTCCGACTAGGAGGATTACCCATGGCTTTTTCTTAGGTTTGACTTGAGGCTTCTTTTCTCCTCCGAATAGCTTTGTTAGTTCTTCATATACTATCGTTACGAACCATTCACGCCTCGTAATACCTGGTGGAGGCTCTTCTTTTAGGGCTCTCTCCCTGATCTTCCTGGTAAGCTCCGCGACGATCCTTATGTTAACGTCGGCGCGGATGAGTTCTTTCTGTAGCTCTTTGATGAACTCCTTGACAGCTTTCTCATAGTCGCCTTTTCCTCTTAGAAAGGATGCTAGTGCTTTCCGTACACCCTCCAATACCATTTCATCATACCTCGTGAACCATACTGGGATAGAGGAGTGTCTCACAGGTTTATATAGTGTGTTTGGTGCGGGGGGTGGGATTTGAACCCACGCCGGCCTACGCCAGCGGATCTCCCCCTAGGTGGTAAGCCGTTGTCTTGAGTCCGCCCCCTTCGACCAGGCTCGGGCACCCCCGCACCATACTATGGTAATTCGGTAAGGGGATTTATATTTAAGGTAGTTCCTAATGCCTTCATAGGCGGTGATTATATGGAGTTAGCCTATAGCGTTAATCCTGGAATAGAGGATATCGTTGCCGAGGAAGTTGTTGCGGAAATGGGTGGCACTACGAGCTACCATATGATGTCAGGCTACGTGTTCCATAAGCCTGCGAGCTTCAATGAATATGCGATAATGAGGCTTAGAAGCATAAATAGAGCCTACATACTGCTGTGGCGTGGTAAAGTTGGAGAGAAACCGGATGATCTAATAAGGATTAGAGATAGGCTAGTGGATGAAATGGAAGGTTTAGAAGAATACATCACACCTAGCACGAGTTTCGCTGTATCAGCTGAGAGAGTTGGAACACATGAGTTCACATCAATGGATATTGCCAGAATAATCGGTGATGTAGTGATAAGATACATTGAGAGGATCCATGGGAAAAGACCGCCTGTGGATCTACGTAAGCCTCACGTCGTTGTTTTCGCGTTTCAGCGTTTCGACGAATTACTAGTAGGTGTTTCACTCACAGGTACAAGGAGCATGCATAGGCGGGGATATAGAGTATATGATCACCCAGCAGCTCTTAAGCCCACATTAGCCTACGCCATGCTAAGACTATCGGGTACTAGAGACCACGACGTCATAATCGATCCTATGTGTGGTGGAGGGACCATTCCCATAGAGGCTGCCCTCATCCATGAGGACGCTGAGATAAAAGGTCTTGATAAGAACCCTCACCATATAATGGGTGCTAGACTAAATGCTCTTGCCGCAGGTGTCAGTAACAGGGTATTCTTCGGAGTATGGGATGCACGTAGACTCCACGAGCTCTCGGTAGAGTTTGACCATATAATTTCCAATCCACCCTACGGGATAAGATATGGTAGTCCTTCAACTGTTCGTAGGCTCTATAAGGACTTCTTAGCATCCGCATCGAGATGTCTGAGCAATCGAGGAAGAATAACAATAATTACGACCGAATATAACTTCGTAAACAAAGTTATTGATGAACTAGGGCTTATCAGAGTGCATGAACGAACAGTACACCATGGAAGTCTATATCCACATATTATCGTCCTCGAGAAAAGAAGTAGCTAGACATAGTTTTACCGAGATAGAGAATATTTATAAAATATCTCCAAACTCTAACACATTAGAGCTGAATGTAGATAGAGAAGTGGTGAAATATGCCCCTAAGACCAGCACGATGCTATACACACTTCAGCGGTCCACCTTACACGAGGAAAGAGTATATACCGGGAGTGCCACAGCCCAAGATCGTCAAGTTTGAAATGGGGAATGTTCACGGCGATTATGATTACGTTGCAGAACTTGTAATGATCGAGGCTGGACAGATAAGACATAATGCATTAGAAGCAGCGCGTGTAATGGCGAACAAATATCTCAGCACAAATGTGGGCGAAAACAACTACTTCCTAAAAGTAAGGGTTTATCCTCACCATGTATTGAGAGAAAACAAGATGATGGCGTTCGCTGGTGCAGACCGTCTACAGGATGGAATGAGACAGGCATTCGGAAAGCCAATAGGAACTGCAGCAAGAGTATATCCAGGAACAGTGGTAATGGAGGTACGCATAAAGAAAGAACATGTTGAACACGCCAAAGAAGCATTAAGGAGAGCAGCCTCTAAACTACCATTACCAGCAAGGATTAGATTCAAACCATTAAAACCAGGTCTAAAACCAGTCTGATTTTACAATCACAAATATGATAATGGATTAAAGAATACGCCCTATTCAGTACTCTATTCTATAATTCCAGTGATTTTCGTCATCTGGGCCGGACAACCTAGATAATTATGCCTCAAGTAAGAATCAAATAGTGATGAGTATGGTAAAAATTAGTGATCTCTATGAGCTAGATCTGAATATGCTAGGGAAATTTATCATTGAGAACAATGTGAAGAGACTATTACTACAAGCTCCGGATGGGCTTAAATCCCTCCTACATGAACTTGTTTTGTTTATGAAGAAAAATTTCCCGGAGGTCAAACTAACAATTTCGGGCGAGCCATGGTATGGTTCTTGCATGCTTAGAACCGATGAAATTGATACTATGGACGTAGACGCTGTTGTACACGTTGGTCATAATAGATATCCTTGGCTATACAAGGATCTCCCGATCCCAGTACTGTATATGCCGGCTTATTATTCCGGAGAACCCTCGGATAAGTTGGTCGATGAAATAATACAAACTATATATAGTAAGAACATAGGACTGGTTGCAAGCATACAATATATACGTTATCTTAGCAGATTAGCAGATCACCTTAATCGAAAAGGCTATGTTATACATATCGGTGAGCCATCGAATCCGTGGATGGAGAAGGGACAAGTGCTTGGATGTGAATATAGTGCCGCTCTAAATATACGTGGAAAGACCAAGATATTTATCGTCGTTTCTGGGGGGAAATTCCATGCTCTAGGCTTATCATTGATTTTGAGAAACCATCTTGTCTATGGACTCGATCCTCATAGGGAACGTATATGGAATGCGTCTAAATACTCTGAAAAAATTCTGAAGATTAGATACTACAAAATATATGAATTATTGAAGAGAGATATCCAGAGAATAGCCTTAATAACATCGCCAACACTCGGTCAATACAGGTTATCACTTTTGAATTATCTAGAAAGTCTTCTCAATAAGCACAATGTTCAGTACCTTGTTTTCTCAGTTTCAATGGTAGATAAGGACAGGATAGCATCAATTGATAACGCGTTTAGTCCTGACGCGTTTGTCATAACGAGCTGCCCTAGGCTCCCAATAGATGATTTATCCGATTATCATAAACCGGTAATAACACCTGGAGAACTTATAATGGTGCTCAAAAAAGAGCTTAGCGAATACATGTTTCCTTGGTGAGATCTCGGAGAAACTGTATACGTCGAAATATTATTTCTTCATACTATCTCCTCTGTGGATGGGGTGATACGGTCTGGGCAGGTATTCGACTCCGGGCCTGTACTGCAGTGCTTGTGGATATAGCTCCATAAGCTCATAGACCTCGGGCGGTATCTCGTCTTTGACCGGCAGGCCTAGTTCTTTAGCTTCTTCGAAGGTTATTGGGTAGTCATGGGTATAGTATCCCTCGGTAAGCTTCTTAGCTATTTCTTCGGCTTTCTCGTCGGGCATTCTACCCTTAAGGATCTTCTTGATAAAGTCCTGCATTTCTCTCAGTGCTTTCTCAGCAATATCGGCATATATCAGGATCTCATCGCTCGCTTTTTCTCCCTTTATCTTCGCGATCTTTATCAGACTCGGAGCGGGGAACGTGCCTTTCGGTGTAGGTAGCTGTGGATCGAGAGGGCCGAGAACTGCATGGCGATCTAACAGTATTTCGTCAGCAGCCAGAGCTATAAGCGTTCCACCGCTCATAGCATAGTGGGGGACTATTACTATCTTTTTTGCTGGATGACTTCTCAGAGCCATTGCTATCTGGGAAGCCGCTAGAACTAGTCCTCCAGGCGTATGTAGTATTAGTGCTATTGGTTGTTCGGGCGGAGTAGTTCTTATAGCCCGTATGATGGCCTCGGAATCCTCTATGTCTATGAACCTATAAACAGGAATGCCCAAGAACCCTATCTTCTCCTGCCTATGTATCATCGTGATAACGCGCCATCCATACTTTCTCTCAAGAGCCCGGATCACGCGTAGCCTTGCGCTCAACAATGCCTTATACTGGAGCTGTGGATGAATTAACACATAGAGTAGTAGGAGCCAAAACAATAAACTAATAATGTCTCCGAAGCCATCCAATTTCGTTACACCCAAATTTTTCCTAATGGTGACTGATTAATATGCTTTATAACACTAGACTGAATAAAAGAAACCTTGAATCGGTTCTTGAGCAGATACCAGGTTTTAGTACACCTAAGAGATCTTTAGAACAATATGTAACGCCTTCTAACCTAGCAGCGGAGATCCTATGGTTAGCGTACATGCACGGCGACATATCTGGAAAGACAATTGCAGATCTAGGATGTGGGACTCTGAGACTGGCGATAGGTGCTTTGATTCTAGGAGCTAAAAGGGTATTAGCTATCGATATTGACTGTAGTGTTTTAACCAGTGCATTAAGAATAAATGAAAATTTCTTGAAAATATTCGGTCATAAGATCATCATGGTGTGCTCTGATGTCAGGGAAGCCTATACGAATCATGTGGACACAGTCATTATGAATCCCCCATTCGGTGTCTATCGGAAGAACCGGGGACTAGACATAATCTTTCTAAAG
Source organism: Desulfurococcales archaeon (assembly GCA_027022365.1). Lineage (GTDB taxonomy): Archaea > Thermoproteota > Thermoprotei_A > Sulfolobales > Desulfurococcaceae > JAADCY01. The sequence goes on from JALVYU010000026.1 coordinate 566,800, forward strand.
AAAGCATTCGAAATAGCCAATTCTGTCTACTCTATCCATAAGTATAGTCCTGGGCTTCATAGACTAGTCCAAGTATTATCCGACAGTTATGGTTTCAGGATAATCGATGAGAAAATAAGGGATCTAATGATACCTATGATTTTCAAAACACATACCAGACGCATATATAGGGTTAAAGCTGTTATCTACATATTCAGGAAATCATAGTTCCCAGACAAGGATTCGAAGAAATATGGTGGAACGGTATGGAGAAACCAAGACAAGGTATGCCTGTAACTCCCGGCGATTATCTTGGTGTGGAGGAAGAATACTTTCCAGGCTATGGAGCATACATCGACGATGAAGGGAACATTAGGTCTCAGCTTGTTGGGAGAGTATTAATAGATATTGTCAAAAGGACGATTGAAGTAAGACAAGTCAGGGGTAAGCCGATCATACCAAGGCCCGGTGATGTTGTACTAGGTATTGTTGAGACGGTATCTAATGACCTAGCATTTATCAGGATATACAATATCGAGAACAAGCCCTCGCGTTCCACAGATTTCACTGGTGTACTGCATATATCACAGGTGAGCAACGAATATGTTGAAACAATGTATGATGTGTTGCGACTGGGAGATGTTGTAAGAGCTAAGGTATTGAATAGTCTGCAACCATTCCAGTTAAATACTAAACACCCATCTTTCGGAGTAGTAGTTGCTTTCTGTAGCAAATGTGGAGAAATACTAAAGCTGAAAGATGACAGACTTATTTGCCCTGTCTGTGGAAGCGTCGAGAAGCGGAAGATAAGCTCTAAGTATTTCTTCAGGTGGTAAATTGCCCCTTCTTAAGAGGAGCTTCTATATCAAATGTCATGGTGATGAATGCCTTAAACTAGTCGAGCTGATCCGTGATAAGGCACCAGCGGTTGAAACGATGAACATAACAATAGAGCAGTCCGGACTTAGGATAGACATGTATGGATATAAATCAGATGTACGCAATGCTTGGATCTATATAAAAAGACTAGTATCCGCATATAAATCTGCCATTGTTGAAAAGAGGGGATTAAGAGAAATAAGTATCGATTTCCTTGTCGAAAAAGTTGGACGTACATTTCCTCCGCGGCTCCTAGAGTTTATTGTCAGGAAGAAAGGTCATAAAGCCCGTGTTGAGGGAGATAGGATAATCACGGATGCTGATCTAGATGAAATCATCGATACAATTAAGAGAATAGTAGAAGTACTAGATAAAATACACTTCAGTGTGAAAGGTACCGCGTGTAAGTACTTCATTGTGGCCTCAGCCCTCATGGCCAATAAGAGCTACCAAGCAATTATTGAGGAGGGTTTACGAGCCCATATACTCGACAAGGATGAAGATAGAAGAATTATACTCAAGAAAGAGTGGCGTTCAGCCGTAGATCAGATCCTTAAAGTCCTAGACAGTGCGAATAATATAAAAGACAATAACTACGCCCTATAATATTTTGAACGTACTCATTATTGGTGGAACGCCATGAACGTAGAGGTAAAGCGCGTTACGGATAACGAAATAATAATCATTATTGAGGGCGAAGACGATACCATAGGCAACTTGATAGCAAAATCAGCTGTCCAACACCCTAACGTTGTCTATGCAACATACAGAATACCTCATCCTCTCGAGAGAAAAGTCGAAATAATAATAAGTGTAGATAAGAATGCCGATCTTGGAAGTACTATCTCGGAGATAATTCAGAATATCAAAGAGCAACTAGAGGAGTTCAAAAAGAAAATCGATGAAGCTTTATGAAAACCGAGTCAAGGCTATTAGTCATCAGCCATTGTAGAGACTATATTATAGGAATCGTTTATCGAAGAAACAGTGTTGAGGAAATATATTTTGAGAAAAACACAAAGGTTCTACCTGGAAGATTCACAGATAAACTAAAGACAAGAGATGAGATTACATACTGTATTTCATGTGATTCCTTATTAGACCCAGTAAATTGTAAACACAGAATATTTGCTAGTGCCTCGGATAATCTTGAGATCCTGCTAGAGAGATGCCGAGATCACGATTCAATCTGTGAGGTTATCAAGAGTACTATGATAAAACGTTAAAACACTAGTACTTCTGCGTCATTAGCAGAGAATACTGCTAATAAACCGGTAAGATACATTACATTACTTCAAACAAGAAGTAGCAGGCATAAGGGCTGATAGAATTGCCGAGATTTTGTCCAAAATGTGGGGGCTTGATGAAGCCTGTCAGGAAAAAAGATGGTGTCTATCTAGTTTGTATGAGATGCGGGTATGCCGCTAAGGCATCAACAGCTGATCTCAAGGGATACAGGATCTCTAGGAAAATAATGCATACTGAAAAAGAAAAAACCATCGTGATAACCGAAGAAGATCGTCTGAGAGGCCTCCCTATTACAAAAGAAGTAACTTGTCCAAAATGTGGGTTTCACGAAGCGTATTATTGGATGATACAAACCAGGGCGGCTGACGAGCCTCCCACGAGATTCTATAGATGTAGAAGATGCGGCTATGTATGGAGGGAGTATGAATAATGTGTAGTGCTCCACCACAAACATGTGTAGATGTTAGCGAGATATTCGCTATGCTGAGGCAACTCGAGGATATGCTTAGCGAGGCATATTTTGTAACGCCACAACATATTGCATCGAGGCCTCTTATTTATAGATCATTACTGCTTGTTCGTTCTCTAATGAAAGAATATTGTCAGAGCAGGTCTTAGAGAATCTATTAATATCGAGTAAAGATTATTCATAAAATGTACAGTACACCGTTCTTATGGGTGATATTTTGAGGCTCAGATTCATTGACGCCAGAGTATGGAGATATGCAATGAACGCTATCGGCAAGATAATAGATGAGGCAGCGTTTCGTTTCACCGAGGATGGATTGAGGCTAAGAGCTATCGATGCATCGAGAATCGTGATGGTAGACTTTACAATGAATAGAGAAAGCTTTGACGAATACGAAGTAAATAAAGAAGAAGTTGTTGGCGTGAATATGGAGGATCTGGTTAAGATCCTGAGGAGAGCGGTGAAGGAGGATCAGCTTGAGCTAGAGACCTTGGAGGCTGGAAGGCTGGCTGTAAGTTTTATCGGTAAGGGCCGTAGAACTTTCATAATTCCAAGCCTAGAGACTTTAGCTGAAGAACTACCGGAGCTAAATATACCGTTCACCGTTCATGTAAAGATGCTTCCTTCAGTATTCAGAGATGTTGTAAAAGAACTTGAACCGATCAGTGATGCAATAGAGTTTATCGTTAAGAAAGATGAAAGGAAGATAATCGCCAAAGCATCGGGAGATATAGTCGAGGCGGAAATTGAGCTTACGGAAGAGAGTGGTGCATTAATAGAATTCAACGCCAAAGAAGACGCTAGGGCGGTATATACAATTGATTACCTCTCAGATATATCGGCGGCTGCCCAGGCGGCTAACGAACTGGTATTAGAGCTAGCATCAGCTGTTCCATGCAAATTAGAATACATATTGCCTCAGGAAGGAAGGTTAGTGTTCTATGTCGCGCCCCGCGTCGAGTAATCTTAGGCATTTAAAGAGTCTTTTCAGACAATACTACTCAACGGGCTGTCTAGAAGAGCCAGCGTATATTCATAGGAGAGAAATAGGCGTTCAACTAATAGGGGAGGCGACTTATCGTAGACACCTTTCTTTTCCTTCAATGACGATGTTGTACAAGTTCATTATAGAAAATCCGCCACTACATCTTTACTATTCTTCAGCCTATTATGATGATCCTTCTGCGAAGGATATGGGGGCGAAGGGGTGGCGTGGCTCAGATCTGTTATTCGATATAGATGCGGATCACTACCAGGGATGCAATAAAGCAATAACTTTTTGCACTAAATGCGGCAAGAACTTCGAAGGAATACATAAACAATGCCCCTCATGCGGCTCTACAAATGTTATTGTTTATCCAATAATAGGTTTTGAATGTATTAAAAGAGCATATAATGATGCGATGAAAATACAGATTATATTGAAGGATGATTTCGGACTAAAGAATATTAAGGTATACTTTTCCGGGAATCGAGGATTCCATGTGAAGTGCTCTGATGACGAAATTCTCGACCTCACTAGTGATGAAAGGAGAGAATTAGCAATGTATATATCATTAAACGGTTTAGAGCCTGCCTTGGTTTTTCCACCAATAACTAAAAGGAAGATCGTAATTTTTACCTCTCAAGAATATGGTATCAGAAAAAGAATTTTCATAGATTTGAACCGTAAAGACTTGTTGCGAAGAAGGGGCGCCTTATATGAAGCTGACTACACTGATGTATTATACTCTATCGATGATAATCGAGTAGATATCGATACTGTTGTGACAATGGACATATCTCGGCTGTCACGTTTTGGCGGCTCAATTAATGGCAAGTCGGGATTAGTTGTTTCCTCTATTAGCGAACAATTACCTAGTGGTTATGCAGAGTTTTCCCCATGGGATGGAACAATTGTTATTAAGCCAATCGTGGATTTCTCTGGTCTACCTGTTCTGGACAATAAACTTAACTTAAAGACCGGTATACCTATACGTGTTAAAACATATGTTGGACTATACCTAGCACTCAAAGGGCTTGCTAAAATAGAGAACATAGAGAGGGTGGAGATAAGGAAATGTATGATATCTTCCTGAAGCTTGTTAGAGAGGAATTAACAACGGGAAAACTATTATCCCTACCTGATGCGAAGATCAGTGATTTCCAAGACTTTATAAGATCATCTGTTACAATGCTACATAATACTCCGTTAGAATCGAGAAAATTCTTCATCGAAGCCTATAAGAAGGCTATACGTGATGCTGAGAATTTGTTAAGAATAAGGGTTGCCAAGATATGTCTCGGTGCAAGACATGATGGTGAAACGTATGATTCGGAAATGCTTAGCTCTATTAGTGCTATCATAGATTTTTACAGGGATCTTATTATTGGAGCATACATTATGCCTTCTAGGGATAGTGTCGTCGTTAAGTTCAAAACCGGTATTGAGATTAGTGGTAGAAAATACAGAGCGGGTGATATAGCTCCTGTAGATATAAGAAAGGCGTTGGGTCTGTATATTCTCGGAGTAGCCGAACCTGTGAAACAACCTATATTTTACCATTTACTATAGTTTTTGTTTGGTCTTCTAGACAGCCATGTAGTAGTACAATAATAAGATCGACAAAATTGTTAGACCTAGCAGGCCGACAATCAATGTTAGATATATGCGTGCAACCCCGGTTTCCTTCAAAGATCTGAACCCCTTAGGTTGCAGGGTGGGCTCAAAATGCGGTATCACAAATGCGATGAACAGGCTCAATAACATAACGACCGTAACGACTAGGGGGACTCCAATTACCTGTATACCGGTTAAACCATAATTCTCGAAATACACTGTGAGTGCGCGCACCCATCCGGGAACAATTGCTATAATTACGAGGCCAAGCAATGCAAGCACTAGTTTTGAGCTTTTCTCGATAACGTAATCAAACTCCAAGATATAGCTCAGATGCTCCCTCTTTATCCTGGGCACATTCTCCACCCATAAGGTAATCATGTATTTGGTACTCGACGGCCTAACAGACACTATTGGCTTTTTCTAGTAAATAAACAAATTTATTTTGCACGGCCGTAATGCTTCTTAATATTGGTTCTAGGGACGTGGTGACGCTGGAAATGAATAAAAAGATGCTATTAGCTGGTGTGATCCTACTGGTTATATCGTTGGTATGGTATTTCTACATATGCTTTGTTCTTGACAGTGCAAAATGGAGTGTCATGGACGGCGTAATAGCGTGGTTTCATCAACATGTGATCCAATATATACGCTCTGGAGGAGATCTAACTGTTGATGCTCATCTACGATTTGTTTCCCCGAGAAATCTACTCTATTCACCAATACTTGTCGATAGAATTGTTGCGGCAACAAATATGGTTCCAGGTTATTGGACCTTAATAGCCGGTACTTTATTCATAGTGATGGTTTTCCTGATATCGATCTATGTGTTCAGAAACGGCATTACTGCCGGGCTAGCAGCTATCTTATTCGCTACAACGCCGAGCTTCGTCTATTGGTTCAAGTACAACAACTATGGAGATTACACGTTGCAATTTCTATGGTTGATCACTATCTTGGTCATTGGTATTGGGATCAAGCGCAACAACAAGATCATTACGGTTCTAGGCTCTATAGTGGGCGGACTTCTATGGGTATTATGGAGCGGTGGCTGGGTAACGATGCTTGTTTACGCGGGTTTTCTCTCATTACTAATATATGCTGGCAGAATAAAGCCTGCTCACCTTGTCCCGGCGATTTCCCTGCTGGTCATTTCGCCCCTGCTCAATATTGTTACACAAACATATTTCATTACATTCTATCACGTACTCGGCTACGTCGCCCTAGCAATAATGACTATCGTGTCGTTCATAGAGTATCGAACAATCAGGGCTTCAGGCCCGCTGACCAGGGTCTCGTGGAGATTAATAGGGGTAGTAGCTGGCGCCGCTCTCACGGTGGCTGTATCACTGGTCGCAAATCAATGCTATAATCTCGTCAACTACCCGGCATTTATAAAGCCTTACGAACTACCCCTTGATCTGGGCATTCTGGGAGTACTATCTCTGTTGGCCTTTATAGTACTTTTACGCGGCCGTATTCTCGGTAATCTCGAAGCTAGTTTTACTGTTTACGCTCTTTTCGCAGGATTCATAATAGGATTAATAAGCGGCTTTGTCGATCATACAATGCCAGTATTTACCGTTGCTTCTATAGCTCCCCTCGTTGCCTATAGTATCTATACCATAGCATCGTTTACGTTTCGTCATACTGAGAGGCTAAAGAGTGTAGGGATTAAGATAGCCTACATTCTCGGCATCTCATGGATATTGATAGGTTCGATTATGGCTGGTGCCTTACCTTCATATGCGATGATAAACGAGCCTCCTAGGATATATTATGGTGATCTAACTAAGAACCTAATAGGAAATGCAACGATCACTAATCCTCCCCTCGTTCGAGCCCTAGATTTTATCAGAGAAAACACTACTGGCAATACTCTGATCATATGTTACTGGGGCTATAGCTACTGGGTTGTCGGATATATTGGTAACGCTTATACAATCGCTGATCCTGATGGGACGCTCTATGGCAAAAGATTGATCTCGTGGTTCTTCATGAGCGACGAATATACGGCTATTAACTTGATAAAACAAATCGTCGGGAACACTAAGGACGTGAACGTATATGTGCTGGTTGCTGAAGCCATTAGTATCGAGAAAACCATGGGTGCTTCAAGCCTTAAACTAGCGTATATAGGACGCGTAATTCCGGGACCGAGAACAACTACTGGTGAACAAACACTCTATTATCAGCCAGTAGGTGATATTGCACGAATACCGACATATATTTCGGGAACAGGTAAAGCACTTGCATTTTACCTAGATACTTACCGTGTAAGATCCTTATTTGAGGCGCCGCTGGCCTGGAATAATGTTACCGAGCAGACAATGATTGTTCGGCTTATACTCAATGCCATAAAGGCGCTGGGGTATCAGCCAATAAACGGTGTGTTATCGGAGCGGCCCATAACTAATATACCGGGCCTAAAGTTCTTTAAGTTGGAAAAAGCATTCATTGAGCCGCTATACAATGTCACGGCAGGGTTTAGATCGTTCCAGGTATCATACATGGTAGCAGTATATAAGGCTGAGCTCCCATAATTTTCACTACATGAAAGTGTATCGGTAAAAGAGCCATTATCGGGTGAACGGCTGTGCCTATACCAAGAAAAGAATTACCCCGTGTAGGAGAATATGTTGTGGCGACAGTTAAGAAGATCTTCGATTATGGTGCCTACGTCACTCTCGACGAGTACAATGATATGGAAGCTTATCTTCCTTGGAGCGAAGTAGCATCTAGGTGGGTTAGAAACATAAGAGATGTAATCCGCGAAAACCAGAAGATAGTTGTTAAGGTCATTCGTGTTAACAGACGAAGAAAAACAGTTGATGTATCCCTTAAAAAAGTCCCGGACAATGAGAGAAGGCGGAAGATGCTGTGGTGGAAACGCTATCTAAAAGCTTCAAAGATTATTGAGCTAGTAGCTGAAAAGATCGGTAAATCGATAGAGGAAGCCTACAAGGAGGTTGTATGGAAACTCGAAGACTATTATGGTGACCCACTCTACGGCCTTGAAGAAGCAGTGCTCCGTGGCCCTGACGCGTTACGAGAAGCGGGTATACCAGAGGAATGGATAGAGCCACTCTATAACGAGGCGCTCCGCCACGTCAAGGTTAAAATGGTTAGAATACGCGGAATCCTAACGCTGAGGTGTTTAAAACCTGATGGTGTAGAGAGAATAAGAGAAGTTCTCAAGGCCATCGAAGAAAACATTGTTAATGAGAAACAGAAGGTTAAAGGACGGGTTTATCTACTTGGTTCGCCAAGGTACGTACTAGAAATAACTGCTCCAGACTATAAGACTGCCGAGAGAATACTGGGCAATGCGTTGAAGAAAGCAGAAAAACTCGCCAAGAAGCTGGGTGTTGAAATTAGCTTCGAGCGTGAGAAGCGTTGAAGTGGCTGATGCGTAGATGCTCTAGGTGCGGCAGATATACGCTCCGACATGATAGGTGTCCGTATTGTGGCGGAGAACTATATGTGCCGCACCCGCATCGATTCAGTCCTGATGATAAGTATGTTGCCTACAGGATTGAAATGAAGAGGAAAACAGGTGTTTTAGCTCTAGATAAACCTGTTTATTACGATCCCTAGTATTCGTCATTGTTTCTTTAGTAGCGAGTAAAGATAATCTATCATTTTCAGGCCCGAGCCCGTGAGCGGCAATAATATGGGTTCTTCTACATCACCTTTATCTTCAATGTATTTAAGAATACCAGCTAGTGATGCGGCGCTTGTCGGTTCAATAATGAACCCCATTCTTATCAGATCCTTTAAAGAAGATATTATTTCATCATTGTCTACTACCACGATATCCCCATACTTCTTTATGATCTCGGCTATTTCGTGTTTACGTGGTGGATCACGAACCATTATGCCATCGGCAATGCTTGAGTCGCCGCGGCATTGTTTTCCATAGATTAATTCATAGATGGGTGCCGATGAAACGCCTTGGATGCCTATAATGCGGGGCATTGTGCCGATAAGCCCTAGATCTACTAGGTCCTTGAATCCCTTATATATGCCTAGCAGGAGCGAACCGCTTCCGATGGGGACAACCACGGTTCCGTGTTTAAACCCTTCTTCGTATGCTTCATATGCTATAGTTTTATTAGCGTGATAGAACAAGGGGTTCCAAGTATGAGCTACGTAGCAGGTAGTCTCATCTATTAGCTCGAGAACCTTTTTGGCCGCATCAGGCCTAGTCGGGGCCTCTATGATTTTTCCCCCTAGGAGTCTAATGAGGTTCTTCTTACCTTCTGGCGCGTACTGGGGCATAACAATGGCTGCTTGCATGTTGTTTATCCGAGAATAGAGTGCTGTAGCTATGCCTGTGTTGCCGCTTGTATCTTCCACTACTTTTGAGTATCCCAGTGAGGAAGCATAGGATAGAGTTAGTGATGCCCCCCTATCTTTGAAGCTCCCACCTGGATTCAGATACTCGAGTTTAAATAGGAAGCTTTTACCCTTAATGCTCCTTTTGATTAGAGGGGTTTCCCCCTCACCGAGATATTTGATATTCTGTACTGGTAGCATGGATCTATATCTTAGTATTCCGCGGCCTTTAGGCCTCCATTCAATGTCGTAGATCAGGTCTAGAGGGGCGCCGCATTTTGGGCATTTCCAATAATAGTGTTTGCCTAGCTCTTCTTTAAACCCGCAATTCCTACAATAATATGTCGGGTTCCCCATAGAGATTACCTTGAAGAGTCCTGTTATTTAGAGTTATAAGGACGTAATATTATATTGGCTTATCTCTTCGAAGAGATGATTCTGTTACTAATCATATGTTGTGCGGATTTTTGTGAGGAAGGCGCCGCCGCCGGGATTTGAACCCGGGTCACGGGCTCGACAGGCCCGCATACTAGGCCGGGCTATACTACGGCGGCAGTTCCGGTTTCGATAATATTCCCGAGCCGGGGTTTTTATTTTTCACGGTTAACACATTACGGTTCCCGGTAATGCTATAGGCGAGCTTACCGGGTTTTATATGGTTGTATCGTGTTTTCTATAGTTGTTTTTCTATGTATATTGCTGCTGTATATTAGAGACTAGAGAGGAGCCCATAGATGGGTCTCTAAAAGGGTTGCTCAAACGAACTATATCATATATGTAGGGTTACCTCGTCTGTTTTTAGGTGCTTTGAGGGAGCTTGGTAGAGTATTAAGCATTAATAATATTATGTTGAGAAATCATGTAAAGAGGCGGGTCTACATTGAAAATTTATGGACATAGAGCTAACACGGTCAGAATAATAAGATATTATCTGAGAACAGGCGTCAAGGCTTTCGAGGTCGACTTGGCCCTGGACGAGAGTAGTGGAAGGATTGTTCTTAGGCATGGACCGAGCCCTATCAAGAGGCCGAGTATTCCAGGACGGATCATGGCTTGGATAGACTATCATTTCTTCTACCGTGATCCATTGATAAGGAAAATTAGTTTTGAAGAAATACTAGATCTAGCGGAAAAACATGATATTGAACTATTGCTAGACATAAAGGATCTAAGGACTGCCGGGAAACTCGCCGATGTTCTCTCTACCGTTGATCCACGTAGGCTCGGCCTTGCCGTTTCTTCCGAGGATCATAGAGCGGTAAAATATCTGGCTGAAAAGCTAGGCAGAGTTCTATTGCTGGTAAGCCTCAGTATACGGCCTATAGACGTTGCACGTTTAGTTTCTGATGCATCGGCAAATGGTGTTTCAATAAAATACACGTGGCTCACACCCGAGCTGGTAGCTGAATTAAAGGATAAGGGATACATGATCTATGCTTGGACGATCAATGATCCTAAGGAGCTAGAAGCAATGTATAATCTAGGAGTTGACGCAGTCATAAGCGATTGCCCTGATAAACTCATAAAGTATTTGTCGAAGCAGAATCGATTATAGTGGGAGGTCTGAAGCCGTGAATAGGCTTGGCGGCAGAAACGATTAGAACAAACCCTACTTTACCTTGAAGCTTCTCTTAGGCCTGAGATTCTTGCTCTTACACCGCCTACATTTTGTAGCGTTAGGCGGATTTATCGCTCCACACTTCCTACAGATCTTTTTATTCATTACCCTGTTGTATACTATTCTTAGTTTAACCGGATCAGTAATCGGCATAACTCCACACCAGCCCCCTACTCAACTCTTACCTAGAACAATGGAGAACAACGCCTAAATAAATATGTTTTCTTAAAACCAGGGAAAACCAATATAAGACACATACATGGTAGATATCGACCTGGAAGGGCCCGGACTGCGAGCGGAAAGCGATGAAGAACCTAGGCCACGAAAGCCCGGCGCAGTCTACAAAGGTGGCCCGGGTAGCTCAGCCTGGTTAGAGCGCCGGGCTGTGGCCTCCGATGAAAACGAGGAGGCGGAAACCCGGAGGTCCCGGGTTCAAATCCCGGCCCGGGCCCTTATTTTCTCACTAAGCCTATCTATTTAGAATATACCGCCAGCAATACACACCTGGTATATAATTTCTTTTTTCTTATTCACTCTTCCAAGCTCTCAGAAATTTTGAATTCATTTTCAAATTTTCTTTCTTTGTTTCCAAGATACAACATTATTAAGTGAGGGATCTACACGTTCCTCTTTCAATTTTTGTTTATTGTTTCTCTCGCCTACTATCGGCTCACGAGCGACGATGTATTGTTGGAGATGATGCTTTCAATTTTTGTTTATTGTTTCAGCCTAGTTCTTGATAGGCTCAAGGATGATACTATTTCTTTCAATTTTTGTTTATTGTTTCCGCAAGGTATGTTTGCTGACGCATGTTCTGAGAGGAACCGATATCTTTCAATTTTTGTTTATTGTTTCACAATACCAGTACATACTACCATACATTAGACTGCTAACTTTCAATTTTTGTTTATTGTTTCTTTCCTGTAGTGCTTCAGGGCTTGTACTATGATGTATGCGCTTTCAATTTTTGTTTATTGTTTCGGGTGAGGAACGGTAGCGGGGAGATCGTGGCGGAGTCTACTCTTTCAATTTTTGTTTATTGTTTCACAATCCATGATCATCCGGAGATCAGGATCTATTATGCTTTCAATTTTTGTTTATTGTTTCACCCCTACGACCTAGCCGACGCAATGAGTAGAGCATACAATACTTTCAATTTTTGTTTATTGTTTCAAGGCGATCAAGAAGAAACCCACCGATAAGGTGGAGAGCACCGCTTTCAATTTTTGTTTATTGTTTCGGATGAGGGGAGCCGGCCCCTGGTTGTTGATGATAATGGTAATACTTTCAATTTTTGTTTATTGTTTCTTGCCGAAGGAGTGATGTTACCAATAGAACGGCTAATGACGGGCTTTCAATTTTTGTTTATTGTTTCGAACTGTACTGAGCGCGTATGTATTATGTATCTTGGCTCCAGCACTTTCAATTTTTGTTTATTGTTTCGATCGGCGGATTCGTCAGCGACATAATACACGCAACCGGTAACTCTTTCAATTTTTGTTTATTGTTTCGGTATCGTGATGACTAGGCTTGAGCCTTTACGCCATACACGTGCTCTTTCAATTTTTGTTTATTGTTTCATACTAAAACACCACGAGGATGTGTTACAACATACTATGAGCTTTCAATTTTTGTTTATTGTTTCTTCCTCCAGAGGAGCCTGAGCCTATACTTACCAGGAAGTGGGCTTTCAATTTTTGTTTATTGTTTCTGTTCTTGTTTGTTTCTTTGGTTGTTTATATGTTTGTTATTGTTTTTAGTTTTGTTGTTTGTTTTCCTGTTTTCTCCTTGGGGCTGATGGGGATCTCGGGTAGAAAAGCTTAAATAAGCGCCTAATGGTGCTCCCGGGAACTATAGGGAAAACTGCCCGGGAACTGTATAGATCACATTAACACTTCTATAACAAGCACAACAAAATCTAATGATCTACAACCAGAAACGAACAGATGGAGAAGACACGGTTTCCCGGGAGAGATCGGGATGTTTCACAATAGTGTTTTATCTTTGTATGCAGGTATTACTTGTTTTTTCAAATGTTTTTGTGAGGATGCCGGCTAGGAATTGGCTTGGATTAAGTATTTTTGTTTGTGGTTTTTGTTTTGGTTTTTTCTTTTCTAGGATGGATGTTGGAAAAAATAAAGCTCTAATTATGTTTGTGAGTGATCGTATTCTTTTGTGGTGCTAATTGAGATTGGGACAAATTACTGCGTGTTTATTCTTGTTGGGTTAGGTTTTTTGTTCGAGGTTTTTTATCTTTTTTATCTCGTTGCTTATTTTCTTGATGAGTAGCTCTATTACCTCTATTCTTTCCCTGATATATTTTATTGCTTCATCCAGCGTTACCTCGATGAGCATGTTGCCTATCGTGCGGTATATTTTTCTGTTTTTGTTCTTTTTCAAAAGATCTTCGGCGATTAGTAGTTCTTGTTTTTCGTTATTTAGTTCTATCAGTTGTTTCTTTAGTTGTTGGAGCTCGTAGTATTTTGTCAGTGTGTCTTTCATTTCTGGTTCACTGCTCAGCTTTCCTTGAGAGCTTCTCGACTTGGGGAAGGATTTCGTTTATCTTTCTATTGATCTCCTCGAGCTTTCTCAGGAGGTCAAGCCTTATGTTCTCGAGTATCTTGATCCTTTCCTCGAGCATCTGCTTTGCTTCGCTGATCGATGCTTCGATACTTATTCTTCCACCGACACCCATTATGATGTTCTCTATTTTCTCTATCCTTGCTCTTATGTAGTTGCCAGCGCCTATAGGTACAAGCACTGTTTTTCCTTCGCCATGCTTTTCTAAGTACTCGAGCGTCTCGATGGCTGTCGCTAAATCCTGGATAGTGGCCGTTATTACATCTATTTGGTTCCTAATATACTCGGCCTGCCCGATTAGACTGCGTAATTCGTCCTGAAGCTCGACCAGTTTCTTATGATCAAGAACTGTTTTCTCGGTTCCACTCATTTATATCACCGGAAAAACACTATATATGATCGCTTATAAAAATTTTTGATTATTATATTCTTTTACATTATCATATATGAGAATAACATATTCATTAAATATATACTGAATTATGTAAACTTTGTATTAAAATTAATTCGTGTTATGACAATATCGATTAGTTCTATCTAAAGGTTACTCTATTACATTGTAGAATACGCCTGTAATAGATCATATACAACTAGGGCACCAGTGCTGTTTCCAGCGTATTTGACTGTTAGGGAATACATTCGGGCGATGATAGACTTCATTATGAAAGTTTTTTCTATAAATTGTTTGCTCACAACTTGTTAGCACTTCTCGTTAATTATCCTTATTTTTACCTTATCGGCCGATAATAGTGTGGGATGAATGAACTGGTGTCCGGTATGAGTGGATCGAGTAGGGGATTGGCGGCGGTATTGATCATAGCTGTGATTGTGGCCTTGTTTCCCATAATAATGGGGGCGATCGATAACGCGCTATATGGAGCGGAATCAAGGACATCAACAGTGACTGTGTCTCAGTCGCCCGGTGTACAGATCCTTGTGCCGCAGCTAGTGTCTCAGCAGGGTGCAGATAGACTTGTCGTGGAGCCCGGCAAAGCGGTAGTTCCGGCTGGTGAAACCATCGATGTGAAAATCTACGTGTATTTCAAGCACTCTCAGCCGTGCCCGTATTCTGACTGGCATGTAGAATACAGTGTTTCTGGGGGGATAGAGGTCGTGAGCGATGATGGTGGTAAGCTAGTTGATCCTAAGACGTATGAGAGAACACTAACAATAAAGGTTGTCTCGCCGGGAACGCTAACCGTCACCTACTACTATGGTACCGGGTGCCCGGAGGGCACCATGGAGAGAGTCGTGGCGGAGTTCTACACTTCTGCGGAGCAAGCAGGCAACGTCTCCACGACTACAACGACCTCTACAACACAGACATCCTCGGTAGAAGAAACGTATGTGAATATTACGGGGAGAGTTGTTGCGGTCAATGCTGAGGCACGCTACATTGTAGTGGATAATAAGACTATATACTTCAGGGGGACATGGCTCGATGTCCATACAAATAAAACACTTACAGATGCGGAAGCAGTCGGGCTCATCAGGCCCGGAGACACGATCATAGCTGTCTGTAAGGTTACAGGCTCCGGTAGGCTCATGGCGGAGAAAATAATTGTTAATGGTACCCTTGTGCTCGAGAGGAGCGAATAAGTCGTGGGAGGTGTTGTGGGCGGTGAACATATACGGCTTAAGGAGAATCGTGTCTATATGCTTGCTAATCTCAGCCATACTGGTGTTTGTATCGGGCATAGTACTGTATCTGAGAACAACCCATGTATTGTATCGTGTGGTGATATGGATACCGGCTTGGATCATAGACGATATACACGTGTATGCGGGTTTCGTGGTGTCCGGACTGGCGATAATACATGTGTACCTAAACTGGAACGCGCTGAAGAATTATTTCAAGCGCAGGAAATAGTTGTTTTTATCCCCGTATCTTTTTAATAGTCTTTTCCACATGTAATAGTTCTCCGACGACCAACGTGTAGCTGTTGATACCTAGTAGTGTATCATAGGAGATCAGTATGATAATATACAATGCCGTTATATTATTATCACTAGCATTAATGGTAGTGCTTGTAGCGTCAAACAGAGTGCCCCGGTGGATGATAGGCATCATATTACTTGCGATCCTCCTCCTTACAGGCTCTAGCACGTTGACCGATGTAGTAAGATTTGTTGATTGGGATGTATTAGGCCTCATAGTGGGAATGGGCATCTTTACCGTGCTTCTAGAAGAATCCGGGTTAATGGAGCTGACGGCTCGATTCATACGTGCACGGGCGGGCTCGCCCAGCATGGTATTATTCTGGATAATCCTAGCCGCGGGCCTCGTCAGCATAATATTGGAAAACGTGACTGTTGTGCTCCTCTTCGCACCGATAGCGTATAGGTTGAGCAAGAAGTTGGGCGTTAACCCCGTACCCGTAGTCATAGGGATAGCGCTTTCATCTAATATGGCTGGATCGGCTACTATGATAGGAGACCCGCCAGCAATAATAACGGCGGGATACTTCAACCTTGCATTCACGGATTTCATATGGTATCACGGCAGGCCATCAATGTTCTTCCTTACCCTCATACCCATGATAGTATCCTGCTATGTATACTCCAAAATAGTCGGTAAAGAAGTAGGCTACAGTGTTGAACCGGTGGCTGAAGATAATGAAACTATTTGGAAAGGGCTTGACAAGATATTCGTCTACGAAGCAATACTGTTCCTCTCCATCAAAATAACGCTCCTGAGCATCAGGCACATCATACATATCCCGCTCACATTAGCTGCTCTTATAGGTGTAGGAGGCCTCTCACTAACACGTATAATCATACATAGGGACACGGCCTCGGTAAAAAAAGCTGTGAGGAAAGGAGTTGATCTAGACATAATAGTTTTCCTCATAGGCGTGTTCGTTTTATCCGGAGCATTCGCTAAACACGGATTAGCTGCTGCGGCGGCAAAAACGATATTGTCCCTCGCATCAGGCAACTTGTTCGTAGTAACGAGTCTGTTGATATGGCTGTCAGTAGCAGTATCGGCTGTTATGGATAATACACCCTATGTTGTCACTATGTTGCCCATAGCCAAGTATATAGCTATAGGACTAAACGTCGACCCAGTGGTCATCGCCTGGGCGCTGCTCGTAGGAGCCACGCTAGGGGGCAGCATAACATACATTGGCGCGTCAGCCAACCTGGTAGCTGTGAAGCTCCTAGAAAAGAAGGGATACAAGGTAACGTTTTCGGAGTTCATTAGAAAGAGTATACCATTCAACATGACAAACATATTGCTGGGCTGGCTCCTCTACACCATATTCTGGATAATATACTAAATCCAGATGAGACTATCAAATCCTTCAAACACAAAATTCCTATCATTCCATCCAAGTCTGCATTATCACGTTTCCTGCTTGTACCTAAACGCCAATGGGTTAAGGCCTGTGCCTAATAATTGGCCTATACACATCTAAGTGGATAAATCATTTAATATGTGTAGAGTACATGGCAAGTGTATCCGAGTTCATAGTTGAGAAGGTCATGAATAAGATAAATAGATCAAAGTGTGTGAATGCTGAACATGGTGTTTACCCCTTCTAGGTCTCCTAGTAAACCTGTAAAGAAAACAGTAAATCCCAAAGAAATCGGACACCGAGGCACCATAATTTAATGCATATAATGGATGGAGCCGGGGGCGGGATTCGAACCCGCGGTAAAGCGGGTGTCCGTGACCCCCTGTGCTAGGGTCGTGCCCTGCAGCCCGCCGCCTTAGGCCGCTCGGCCACCCCGGCTCCTCCATTAGGAATTGGTTGCTTAGGTAGGTTTATAACGCTATCTCGTGTACCCATTAGTTTCGGCCGCCTCCCCGGCGATGATCATGTGTAGATTCCAGCTTATCCATATAATCTCGTATTACCATCTCGGTGTCCAGTAATGGTGTTACGTGTGATCACTTTTAAAGCTGATGAGCGTTTAATTGAGCAACTGGATCTACTCGCCAAAGAAATGGGGATTTCAAGAAGTGAAGTGATAAGACTGGCGATCGAGAACCTCATCGAGACACGCATGCGTGAAAAGAACGAAATAGAGACGGTCCCTGTAACTATTATATACTGATCCCTACTCGAAGCTTCAATATTTATAAACTCCGCCACAAAAATACAGAAAATACGGTTGCCGCCGTAGCTCAGCCTGGCAGAGCGCCGGACTCATACGGCGCCAAGAAACCCGAAGTCGCGGGTTCGGCCAGGGGGAGATCCGGTTGTCCCGGGTTCAAATCCCGGCGGCGGCACCTATCCATAAAATTCCTCCCTCTAAGAAACCACCTACATAATTTAAAACCCGTGAGAAACCATATTAGATGAAAGGGTGGGGCCGTAGTCTAGCTTGGCTAGGATGCGGGGCTTGGGCCCCCGTGATCCGGGGTTCAAATCCCCGCGGCCCCACATAAATTTACTGGAATGACTAGAATAACCTTGGAGCCCTATCTGCTTGTAGATTTTCTCCCCGGCGATATATCTTCTCGCCGTCTTCGGTTTCTTATACTTTGTATTATCACTTACAATTAATGTGTTCGTGATTAATATGTCTCTAGATACATTATTCGGTCAAGTATATCAAGTAGAACAATAGGGAAAAAGGCTGGTAGAGTATAGAAAAGAGCTAGACTATGCCTCTCTCTTCGAGATATGCTCTTATCCTTCTAATACCTTCCTCAATACGTTCGGGGGGCTCTGTTACGAATGTTATTCGGATATAACGATTTGTGCCTGGAATGAATGCTGAGCCCGGCAGGAAGACAACATGCTTATTCAACGCTATATCTTTGGCGAATTCGAAATCGGTCACGCCTAGCTTTTCTAGATAGTACAATATGTCGGGGAACAAGTACATGCCGGCCCGTGGCTTAATCAATTTGGCTTCTGGAAGATATTTTCTAACGGCCTCGAACGCCACGTCTCTCCTTCTACGGTACTCCGGGATGACCTGTCTAAGATATAGTTCTTTGTAGTCTTTCTCAAGATATATTATTGCTAGTTTCTGTGAGATATTCGATGCACTAATGCTTAGATAGCCCTTGACCTTCGCGGCCTGACGAATGAATTCCTCGTTGCCCCATAGGTACCCCAGCCTAAACCCGGGTATTGCTAGGTCTTTAGAGAAACTATCGATAGATATTACGGTTTCCTCGGCTCCCGGGTATCTCTGGATCCAAGTATGTTCGCCCTCATAGTATATGTGCTTATACGCTTCATCGAAGAATACCCACTTGCTATGATCTACTGCTAAGTCCACTATGAGTTTCCCTATCTCCTCAGAGATGACCCTGCTCGTAGGATTGCCCGGGCTCTCGAAAAGGACTGCTTTAACCCTGGTTATCTTATCCTTGAGACACTCGGGATCGGGCTGGAATCCATTATTAACGTCCTGCTCACAGTACTCCACTCCTATTCCGAGCAGTTTTGTGAGGCCCCAGTAAACACTGTATGTCGGGGCAAGCAACAATACTTTGTCTCCATTGTCCAGTCCTGTTAGGAGCGATACGGTTATCGCCTCGGCACCACCAATAGTTACAAGCACCTGTTTATCCGGATCGACTGTTATTCCGCTGTATTTCTTTATATCCTCTGCAATAAGATGTCGAAGCTTCGGGTATCCCTTGCTAGGGGCATAGCTTGAGGTCTGGAAAGGCTTCTCCACTAAGGTTTTCGCTAAGTCTTTAAGTGCCTCGCTGTAAGGTGGGAAACCGGGTTGACCTGCATGGAAGCTTATCACATCAATGCCCCTGAGCTTAAGCTCGAGGGCAAGGTCAACAAGTACTCTGTGTGGTGACGTCTCGGTGCTCGTGACTCTTCTAGATAGACTAGGCATTATTGTCGCCTCCTCATGCTATAACAGGTTTGTAGATTTATTAATTGAATATTTTAATGTTCACGACAGATCAAGATCATTATACCATGTTGAGTAATAATCAGTGATAGGAGAGATGAAATGGTAGCCGGGCGGGGATTCGAACCCCGGTCACGGGGGTTCCTCCCGCCTGGCGGCGGACCAAAGCCCCGCATCCTTGACCGCTAGACGACCCGGCTATTTCTAGCGCCTCCATAGTCTCTAGATTTTATCCGGGGTTTTTAATTCTTAGCGACAGTAAAGAACGATTATGTTTATAAACACAGACGGGAAAATACTTAATATCTTGTTCTTCTGAAGGTTTTTAACGATTATGGAAAGGTTTAAAAAGGCACATAATAAGGTAAGACTAGTTGAACATCCCGGGTGATCGTTTTGGAATATTTTCCAGAAGAACCTCCTGCATCCTCCGAGTGTCCGGAGGATAAAATAATATATGATCCAGAGCGCGGCGAGTACATCTGTCTGCTTACCGGTGAAGTCATAGAAGAAAGAGTGATCGATGAGAGGCCCGAATGGAGGGCATTTACGCCTGAGGAGAGGGAAAGGAGAAGCAGGATCGGCGGCCCACTTACAAGCACGGTTCACGACCGAGGCCTAGCCACAGCTATAGACTATACGAACAAGGATGCAACAGGCAAGAGGTTAGAATTGTCAAAGAGGCTCAAGATGCAAAAGCTACGTAAGTGGCAGGCAAGATCACGTATTCAAAGTAGTATTGAGAGAAACCTCGCTCAGGCAATGAATGAGCTGGACAAATTATCTGATCACTTGAATCTGCCTAAGAATGTCAGGGAAGAAGCGGCCAGAATATACCGTAGAGCAGTCGAAAAAGGACTTGTAAGAGGTAGAAGTATCGAGAGTGTGATCGCTGCCGCGATATATGCGGCCTGCAGGGAATTGAAAGTGCCACGTACACTAGACGAAATAGCCAGGCATACGAAGAGCAACAGGAAGGATATTGCTAGATGCTATAGATTATTACTTAAAGAACTAGACATAAAGGTTCAAACAAGCGACCCGATAGACTTCGTGCCAAGAATAGCTCATGCATTGGGGCTAAGCGGTGCAGTGATGAAGAAATCGGCAGAGATCCTACATAAGGCTCGAGAACTCGGTGTTACAGCAGGTAAGGATCCTGCGGGCCTAGCCGCGGCCGCGGTATATATTGCCGCGCTCCTCCTCGGGGAGCGTAGAACACAGAAAGAAATAGCTCATGTAGCCGGTGTGACCGAGGTAACTGTTAGGAATAGATATAAGGAGTTGGCGAAGGAACTAGGTATAGAGCTTCCTTCTCAATAAAAACCATTTTTAGTTTCTCCCTATCTTCTCGCCAAGAATCAATCTACTATTATCACGTTTTCTGGCGGGTACCCTAGCTCGTCGATGAGTATCTGTTTTACTCTATGGCGATGATCTCCTTGTAGCTCTATTTTCCCTTCCTTTACTGTTCCGCCCGTCGCAAGCCTTGACTTAAGCTTCTTAGCGAGCTTCTTTAGATTGTCATGACTATCTACTAGCCCCTCGATTATTGTTACTTCTTTACCGAATTTCCTCCTATCCAGCCTTATCTTGATAACTTGTTGTTCACGTATTAATTGCTCGCATATTTCTGGTGGTAGCCCGCCACAAATTGAAGATAGATCGGAACTCATCTTCCTTTCCAACCTGAGTATCCTTGTTCCAGACCTAGGTCTTGTATTGAAGGTTTAACCTTATAAAACTTATATGGGTGTTAACAAGTAGTACCTATACGCAAGGGGTGGTGTATGAATGGTTAGATATAAGTGCGGTCGATGCGGATACGAGTTTGATGAGGAACAACTCCGTCTTCTCCCTGGAATAAGATGTCCTAATTGTGGATATGAAATAATATATAAAGTTGCAGCAAACTTCAGGTTGGTTAGGGCTATTTAATCTTTATTCTCGCCTTAAAATCGTCGTTATTTCTACAAGTAGTTTCGCGGCTAGTAGGCTGGTGATATCGTTTATATCCTCGAGAGGATTCACTTCGACGATATCACCAGCCACTAGTTTGCCATAGGCATGGATGAGTCTTAATAGCTCAATAGCATTGATAGGATTTAGCCCCATAGGCTCTGGGTTCGAGACGCCGGGCGCGAATCCAGGATCTATTCCATCCATATCTATGCTGAGATATATCCTCTTACCTTTTATTATTTCAACAAGTTCTTTTCTTTGGTCTCCATCGTCTCTATCTATGTTGGATGGCGTGTAAATCTTGATTTTGTCTCTATGTGCTTCAACATATTGATATTCTTCAGGCGATATTGCTCGGGCGCCCACATATATTATTGGTATCTTCGTCTTCTCGATTATTCTCCGCATAACTGTAGCGTGACTATACTTGTTGCCGAGGTACTGGTCTCTCTGATCAAGATGAGCATCTATAACAACTATCAGATCTATTCCATCACTTATGGATTCTACGATAGGCAGTGTAATCAGGTGCTCTCCACCCAGAACAATGAAGTTCTCGGAATAGTCTTCTCTAACTCCCTTTACAACTTTCTTTATTCTCGCCAAAGACTCCATCACATCGCCCGGCGGTAGAGCGATGTCCCCTAAGTCATTAAATAATACTAAATCCTCTACAGGTTTCGACATGATCATCGAGAAAAACTCCAAATTACATATTGCATCTCTAATGCTTTTTGGCCCGAATCTCGTACCCGGCTTATAACTTGTTGTCCAATCCATAGGAGCACCAATTATTATGAGGCCTTCATCCCCTTCGTTGCATGGTATTTTTGGATGGCCTGTTAAGAGATGCATCCATGCAACCAAGACATTATCGCCACGCACAAAGCATTTATGACCAAGCGCCAAAATATCTAGGACAATACGAGCTGATATATATTTGGGCTGAAAGCAATGACTACTAATAATGATAAGTACGAGATACTCGTTAAGATCGCGAAGAAGAGAGGAATATTCTGGCCGGCTTTCGAGATATACGGCGGTGTGGCAGGATTCTACGAGTATGGGCCCGTGGGCGTCCTGATAAAAAGGCGGATAATTGATGAATGGCTGAGACAAGTCGTTTACGGGCGTGATGGCCTAGTAGTAGAGGTCGATACGCCGATAATAACGCCGCGAATAGTTCTGAAGGCGAGCGGTCATGAAGACAACTTTACTGATCCAGTTACGGAGTGCTTGAAATGTGGTAGGACGTTCAGAGCAGATCATCTGATCGAGGAGAAGCTCGGGATTAGCGCTGAAGGGTTGCCCCTAGATAAGATGGCCGAGATAATGCGTCAGAACAATATACGGTGCCCAGTCTGCGGAGGCGAGCTAACTCCGCCCAAACCAGCTCTCCTGCTTTTCAAGACCGAGATAGGACCGTATAAGGGCTCTCCAGCGTATCTAAGGCCTGAAACAGCCCAGGGGATGTTTGTATCATTTAAGAACGTGTTCAACTCTATGAGAAACAAGCTTCCCTTAGGTATAGCCCAGGTCGGAAGAGTTGGAAGAAACGAGATATCGCCGAGACAGGGATTGATCAGGCTTAGAGAATTTACTATCATAGAGCTCGAATTCTTCTTTGACCCGGAAAAACAGGAGGAAGAAGTCAACAAGTACATGGATGAGGAACTGTTGAACGAGAAAATGAACATCATAACAGCCGATATGAAGCTCAACAATATCAAAAAACCCAGAGAATATAGCGCCCGGGAACTGATCGAGAAAGGAATAGTTAAGACCCCCTGGATGGCCTACTGGATGGCCGTTGGAAACAAGTTCTTGAAAAACCTAGGAATACCAGCCGACAGAATACGGTTTGACGAGAAATTACCCGAAGAAAGAGCACATTATAGCGAGCAAACATTTGATCAAGAAGTCCTGACCGAAAAATACGGATGGGTCGAAGTAGCCGGATATAGCTATAGAACAACATACGATTTAAGTAGACATATAAAGTATTCTGGTGCAGACCTAACGGCTTTCCGCAAATACGATAAACCACGCGAGAAAGAAGTTATCAAGATAAAGCCCAACCCAGTAGAAATAAGAAAAAGGTTTGCCAATAAATTCTCCGAAATAATGAAAGCACTCGCGTCAATTCCGCAGGAAGAACTTATCAATAAAATAGTTAGGCAAGGATACATAGAAGTAAACGGTATGAGATTAGACAAAGAACTATTCTTCATAAAGCGTGAAAAGATCAAAGTACACGGTGAAAAATTCGTGCCACATGTTGTCGAGCCATCGTTTGGCCTCGAAAGAATATTCTACGTAGTGCTCGAGAACTCCCTAAAAATATCGAGTGAGAGAACATACTTAGCCCTAACACCTAGGATAGCACCATACTATGTAGCGGTCTTCCCACTAGTAACAGGCTCTAAAGAAGAACACCAGAACATAAAGAATATTGCATGGGCTATCTATCGCGGCCTCTTAAACTCGGGCATCCCAGCATATTACGATGAAGAAGGTAGTATTGGGAGAAGATATGCGAGAGCCGATGAGATAGGGATACCATACGCTGTGACGGTAGATTACGAAACATTACGGAACAACACTGTGACAATAAGAGAAAGAGATTCCCGCAAACAAGAAAGGATAGATATCAAAGACATATACGACTATATCACTGGTAAGATAGGATTTAGGAAAACATGGATAGAATTTCTCGATAAAGAATTAAATAAGGCATAACTTTATCTTAACTTGACTGGCAATCGTTAAAAGGATAATTCTCGAAACACGGCCTAAAGGGGATATGCATGTCCGAAAAAGAGAAAAACACCCCAGAGCCTACGGGGGCTAAGCCTCAGCAGAAAATTGATATTAAGAAATTGGTTTCAATAGTGCCGCCTGCAAGCGAGCTGAGGAGGAGACAGAAACTGCTCCGTGAGAAGAGAATTAGGATAAAATATGATGACAACCTGCCAGAAGGCGCTGCAAGGGTTCCCAAGGAATTAGCTAAGATGCTCGGCATAAATGATGGAGACAAGATCGAGATCGTTGTCGCCGGCAAGAAGAAATTTGTATTCACTGCAACAACAATCGACGAGCATGGAACCAACAACGTGTACGTGTATCCTGCCGAGCTAGAGGAAAAAGGAGTAGCCGACAACAGCATAGCAACTCTTAGGAAGTACTCTGGGACATAAACATGGTGGATCAATCCCAGATAAATGATTTAATCATAATCCTCAGAGATCTAGTTAAAGATTTCGACAAAATTATAGACCAAGCAAAACTAATAAAAGGAAAGGTTCTCGGAGGAGATTTTTCGCCCACAATTCATTTAGCCCATAGGGTATCGGTTCTCGTGAAAAAATACAAGGACGCAAGGAAGATACTTGATACTATCAATTTAAGCGATGTAGATGGTCTAAGTGAGAAGTATATACACACGTATCGATTATATCTTGAGACCGTCAGTATACCCTACATACGTGACCTCGTAATTGAGATCAAAGAAATAATAGATATCAAGAGCGGTGGCCGTGGCAAGTACAGTGAAGTGCTTAAGGATCTTCTTTCAGAAATTAATGGTATTGTTTAAGAAGACGCCCTATACTGTTCCAAGTATACCCACAGACTGATAGCATACCAAACAATCTGTTGTTACCTATAACGAGCTATTATTCTGATCACTTTACCCCATACATATCTAGACGAGATCCCGACTATTTTTACAAGAGCACGCGCTCCATTCATAGATTCTTCAAGCCGATCTCTAATGAAAATTGTTGGACCATGCATGACAGGATATCCATACCATTTCATGTTTTCCTTATTAAGAATAAGATAGGCTTCCACAAACTTGTTTAACAAATCCTTTTTCCTAGAATAATTGAATCGCTGAATACGTCTCTTGATCGCCGCGATTATGTCTCTGTATTTTTCGATCTGCGGCTTTAGGTTTTGGAAGGCCGTCCGAGGTAACGGGGTATATTTGTAAAGTGTAATTTTTTCAACGCCCGCATCTTCTAGTTTTTTGATAATGGCAAGCGTTTTTCTATATGTTTTAAAGCCTTGATACGGTAATCCGTACATCAAATAGACGTAAGGTCTTAGCCCATGGCTCCTCAAAATTCTGCAAGCCAATACTACTCTCACAGGATCAGCGGGTTTTCCTATGAGCTCATTATACTCTTTATCACCAGTCTCAAGCCCAATATGAATAGGTGTTCCTTTCAGATATCTTCCAAAGATTCTCGCGACTTTCGCATCGACCAAGCAGGCCTTGATGTTCTCAATGAAGATCTTTACTTTTCCATGCCTAATCTCTTCTATTTCATGGAGGCGCGATAACAGTTTTTCAATAGCATCATAATTGGGCGGAGGATTACAAGGATCTGTTAGAGGCTGAGGGTATACCAGTTCCTCTCTCATATAATCAAGGAAATCAGGAGCGCTAAGCACTATTCTTTCAGCACCGTTTGCAATAAGCTCCTCTACTTCAGAAACTATAGACTCTATACTTCTTGATCGTGGAGGCCCAAATAGTGCTGGTACGCTGCAAAAACCACAACCGGGAGGGATATTCGCTGGACATTTGAGCCTCGCATTCAAAGGTCCTTTTACACAGATATTACAGTGGACACACCCAAGAATGTTTAGTCTGGGTCTCATATAATTGCTACATCCTCTAATGGTCTCAACATATATTCTAAGAAACCATGGCCTATCATATGATAACCATATCTTTGTCCAGGGCCTCAATTTATCGAGTATATCTTTTGGTGTGTGAATGCCCAGGCTCGTAACCCTGATATAACCCCTATATTTATATGCTAGGGCTGGTATCTTTGCTAGTTCTTCGGGCTCGTTAATAGTCTCTGGTCCTTTCTCTCCGAAAAGTTTTTGTAACGGTATTTCTCCCTCGCCAATGATTACAAGGTCTGCAAGTCCTTTCTCTAAGATAGTTTTATAATCATAAGAACCCGGGCCACCAACGATTATTTTTG
Source organism: Desulfurococcales archaeon (assembly GCA_027022365.1). GTDB lineage: Archaea > Thermoproteota > Thermoprotei_A > Sulfolobales > Desulfurococcaceae > JAADCY01. The sequence goes on from JALVYU010000026.1 coordinate 593,310, forward strand.
CCTGACTATTGTGTCTTTTTATTAGTTCGCGTATTCTCCTTAATGCGCCAATGTCTTGTGACATAATAGAGATAAGCACGATAGGATAGTTTCTAACCGATTGTTTGTTCTCAAGGAGCTTCTCGTAGCTAAGCAAAAGCACGTTATACCCCAGCGATTCAAGTACCCCTGCCACAACTCTAGGACCTGCCCCGACTACATCGAATGTGGAGTATCTTCTCCCTCTAAACCTGGCTAGAGCATCAATAACTAAAATGCCTGTCAAAACGCTCTCCCGTATTTGTGTCTGGATATATCGGTTCTATGGGTATCCCTTATATATCCCTGATACTTGGATAATGTATTAAACGAGGTGTCATCCGTGGCAGAATATAATGCTAACGAGTCATTAGCGGAAATGCATATACACGAGAGTTTAACCAATTTAGCGAGGCTTGCAAGCGACGTATTCAGGTCATTCAACGAAATAGTCGTTAATATAAGAGAGAACACTGATTTTCAGAGACTCTACACTAAGCTGCGAGGCCTCAAGGATAACGTTGAAGATAACAGGATAATGTTCATGGAATACCTAGTAAGACTCGGTGATGCTGTTACCAATCGTAGTATCTACATAGATTTAGCTCTAAAAATAGATCGTTCATCCCAGTTACTAGATGGTGCCTCATATAGATTAGCACTATATAGAACTAAAGGACTTAATATTGATGAAGAACTGTTTGGACTGTTAAAAGAGATCGCTGCAGCCCTTATAGCAGAATATGATAGTTTCTGTGACGGCTTATCAAAGCTGAGAATAGATCCTAAGAAAGCGCTTCAGAAGGTAAAAAGCATCAATGATTTAGAGAGTAAGATCGACGAGCTCTATAGACACACTACATTCACACTATACTCCAAGTATGCTGATAACATCGTGGGACTCATGGTTCTGAAAGACGCGGTTGATTTCATGGAGAATACAGCTGATACTATTAAGGAGCTTGGTGAGGATCTACGATACCTAGCACTACAGAGAGCATTAATAGCTTAGAAAACATTGAAAACATTAAGTGCAAGGGCTATTTGCTCTACAACCGTGTGATTGTACCTGATTATGTATGTGCAAATATTCTTTACTGGGAGTTAGGCTACTATGGAACGTTTCTTGGTGTAGCCAAGCCTAAAGAGAAAAGTATTCGTTCACCGCTCGAGCTATCGATGTTAGAGGCATTGTACCTCGCCGAGAATGGTGTTCTCGAAATATATTCTGGGGCTAGGAAGCTCAGTATAGAGGAGATAAAGGATTTCTCGACAAGAGCGATCCCAAGGTTCCACAGGCTATATGCTGTTTACAAGGATCTAAGGAGACGAGGCTTCGTAGTGAGAAGAGGACTAAAGTTTGGATGCGATTACCTAGTTTATCGTTTTGGTCCCGGTATAGACCATGCCCCGTATGGTGTCCATGTTTATGATTCGCGGGAGTCTATCGATCCGATAGAGATTGTTAGAATGGGTAGGTTGCTCCATAGTGTGAGGAAGAAACTCATCCTTGCCGTTACAGGTGAGGAAAATATAAGATACTTGCTGTTTACATGGTGGAAGCCATAACATAGAGATAATTAATAATAGTCTCTCTACGAGATAATAGTATGGTGTCAAATATCGATGAGATCAAAGATGTACTGTGCCCCGATACTAGGTGAAAAAAGCATTGCCCAGGCAGTACAATCCATACCATAGAGATTATCGACGACCATATAAACGTGAGGGGAGAGGCGAACAGTTCCATAGGCCTAGGCCAATCAGGCCCCAGTATCCGATGCCGCTAGGAATACATTGTAATCCATTATGTCCGTTCTTCATATGCACTAAGAGAGCAAAAGTTGTAGTAAATAAGTCGTACAGGGGTAAAATCAAGAAGGTAGCTTATTGTAGGCTAACCGGAAGCGAGTGTATAGGCGCTGAGTGCAAATATGCTGCATGCAGGTTAAATTCGATGTTACCTGACGGGAAATGCGCGAAAGCACTCGAGAAAACACGTAAAGAAACAAGTGATGAAGAGTTATTCAGAGAAATGGAGGAAATAGAAGACTACGATATAGATGAGTTTAGATGACCTCTCCAGCGACGATAAATATTATGTTCAATACCAAGAACATCTAATATCTTGCCGACGATAAAGTCGATAAGGTCTTTTATCTCTACAGGTTTATGGTAAAAGGCAGGGGATGCTGGAAGAATAATTGCCCCCATTCTAGCTAATTTGGCGAGATTCTCCAGATCTATAAGGGATAAAGGTGTTTCTCGAAACACGATTACGAGTTTGCCCTTCATCCTCATAATAGATGAGGCTGTACGGAGCAACAGGTTATCTTGTATACCATGAGCTAGTTTTGCAACTGTATTAAGGCTACAGGGTACTATGATCATGTCGTGATCGATTAGATTACTCGAGCTTGCCAGTATAGAGTCCATATCATCCTCGCCGAAAACATCGATCCCTCGTCTCAGTGCTATTGTAGAAATTGTTGTACCTATCTCGTGCTCAGCGATTTTTCGGGCGAATCTGGTCTCGATAACATATATCCTCTCATAGTATTTCCTCAACAGATCAATATTGTTTAGGAGAGCATACGTGTAAACTACTCCGCTAGCGCCGCTAACGCCTATAACCAAGCCTTTTCTCAAAATTCAGCCACCTAAACATTGGGTGAGATGATCAGACCTGCGCGGGCTCATCATGCTTTAGTCTCAGCCCTTTCGAGCTACATCATTTCTATGATTTGGTATTATTCGGGTGTATTCTTATATTATTGACTAGGTGGATGTTATGGGCTGGATTAATAGAGAAAAACTCGATAAATTCGTGTTTAAGCTGCTTGGACGGGGCATCTATGTCTCGCGCCACTCGTATAGCTATAGAATAATGTATGACGAGCACATGGTTCTAGGAGTCCATGTTTATCCCGGGTATAACGAGATCTGTATAAGGGTCTACGTCGATTCAGGCGGTAAACTATGCAATAAGGTGTTATCAACGGTTTTGTCTACTATAAAAGAAGTTTTCCCTGGCTATAAGATCAATATAAGGGAGTATAGGTCAGTAATTCACGGGGGATAGCTAATGATCGAGAGGCTATCTACAGGTATATCCGAGATAGACAGGATGCTTAAGGGAGGCATACCCCGGGGCTTCACAATAGCGGTTGTTGGTGAGCCGGGTACAGGTAAGACAATATTCTCTTTGCACTTCATAGCTGCTGGTATAAAGAATGGTGAGAAAGGCATATACGTGACTACCGAGGAATCACGTGAAAGTGTTATCAGACAAGCAGAGATGTTCGGCTTCAAGTTTAGAGATGCTGTGCGTAGAGGAGAACTAATAATCATCGATGCACTAATGGGTGAACACGGTGATCCTTGGAGTCTGAGAGAGCTCACTGTGGAAGAGCTTATATCGAAGATAATGGATGCTAAAAGGACTCTAGGCTATGGACACGCAAGACTCGTGATAGATTCCATGAGCGCCTTCTGGCTAGATAAACCAGCTATGGCTAGAAAGTACAGTTATGTCATAAAACGCAGACTCTCAAAATGGGATCTAACAATGATATTGACAAGCCAATACGCTGTAACGACAAGTCTAGGGTTCGGATTCGGCATAGAGCATGTTGCTGATGGAATAATCAGGTTCAGAAAGAAAATAGTGGGCGGGTACCTCAGAAGATTTCTGATCATTGAGAAAATGAGACAAACAGACCATGATAAGAGGGTCTATGAGATTGATATCGTTGACGGTAAGGGCATCATTGTCAAAGGTCCATATAACGCTACGAGAGAAGATATTATGATACCATCATCGATAATCAGAAAAATCATACAAGCACAACTCAAAAAAGAGCAAGAACTCTTATCGGCAGATATCGAGGAACTAGACGATAATGTTTAGGTCATAGTCTGTCTCTTTTATTCCAGGCTCATAAGCGGTAGGATCTAGCTTCGTGAGAAATCTGAAGTAACGACATGCTATATCATGGGCGAATGCATGGAGGTCTTTTAGAAGAACGCTGTACTGTTCCCGCAGTTCTTCCCATGTCCTGCCCTGCAGTGCCTTACCAATTAGGATTACTTCGCGGATCTTGGATAGCTCGGGCCTCTTATCTTTCGGAACGAGCCAATGTATCTTTGCGATCTTATTCATTAGGTCCGCAGCAGCCTCAAAAGTCATTGGCCCCATGCAATAAACCCATAGACGCTCGAGCTGTACAGGCGAGAAGATATGTTTAGGGATAACATCGAGTATTGGTTCGCCGGAGGAGAGGAGCTGTAATGCAACCTCTATTTCCATATCCTGATAATTTATCGGTAAACTATCAAGTAGTTTCAGTTTGAACTCCTTATTAGCCATAGTAACCATTTTCTCGGCTTCACTGCTTATCGGCTTGATTACTAGTAGTGTGTATTCTCCGCTTACAGGATTACGGTCGGGGCTTATATGAACTGGTATGAAACCGTTCTTGATCCAGAACCTGAGGAGCTCGGGGTTAACGCCGAATCCTGCTGCAATCCAGTCGTATCCTTTTTCTCTAGCCTCTTTCTCGACTTTTTCTAGGCCCCAACTCCCTATTCCTTTTCCCTGTACATCTGGATGCGTTGCTATTCGCACTATCCTCAGGCCGAAGAGTTTTGCGAAATCTATGTATCTAGCGTGTTTCAGGAACCTGTCGGGGATTATGTTGCCAGGTATTTTTCCTCCTTTAAGTAGCTCTTTGGCTAGTTCCTCATCTATTCTGCCCTCATATGCTATCTGTAGTGCGCAGACTATCTTTCCGTGTCTAGTCTTCACTGCTCTGACGATATGGTGCGGCGCATCAGCGATCATTCCTAGGTCGTCCGGCTCGTTTCTGTAGTGGGCTAGAACATATATTCCGAATAGTTGGCGGAGCTCGTTCTCTCCTTCCTTGCTGAAGAGGTAAGCGGGATCATACTCTACATATATGAGATCCTTGTTCTTTATGTCTTCGAGATCCTCTTGTGTAAGCTCTGCCGGTTCAGCGTCCAGTAGGAGAGTTTTGAACTGCCACTTCTCGATGGGGTCGTCGGCGCTGTATCGTATAGGTTCCGTCATCTCGTATTTGTACAGTATGGTTTTCTTGTCTTCTTCGAGTTTCTTTAGGAATCTTACACTGAAGCCTCGCCCGGCTCCTTCATAACCGTGTATTGTTGTTGAAAAGACGAGCCTGTTGTGCGCCCGCCATATCCTGTGTAGCATTGGGACAGGTATTCCAGCAGCCTCATCTACTATTACTATGTCTCCACGTATTCTGGGTATGTTTATCGGTTCCCAGTACTCTATGCTAAACCGTTCTCCTCTGAGTTCGATCACGTTACCCTCCCGCTTTATCACCTTGTACTCGTAGCCTAGCGCGTCAAGAACTGTGCGGGCCAGCATCATCAAGCTTTGTACATTGCTGGGCCTCGGCGCGGTTATGAGGATTCTCGGCTTAGGCTTCACTTTCTTCAGCACATGGATTAATCCGACAGCACCTATTCCTACTGCACATGATTTACCCCTCCCTCTATCAGCAGTGATCACAATTACCCTTTTCCTTCCGTGTTTCGGTTTTTCGTAGAGTTGCTCCATGAGCTTGATTACTTCTACCTGATCCTGTGTAAGAGCTTTCTCATACACTATTTTTGGGAATAATGTCTTCTGAGGAAGAGATATTTTCTTAGTGCCTCTAGCCTGGCCTGGAGGCTTAGAGTACTTCTTAATGGTTTTCCTGGCATCAACATCGTATATTCCTATGCCTTCGAATTCGAGAAGCTTCTCTTTCACCCATTTAATGAATATATGTCTAGGTTCGGGAAACTGTGGGACAGTAAGGTTTCTCTTGAATATAGTCAGTATGTTATCCCATTTCTTCCATGGCGGGACGAGAAGTATTATGAGGCCGCCGCCTTCCACTATCCCGATTAGTCTTCCGAGATCATTTGGCTTTAGATCTTTTGTCAGATCCATGACTAGGAACGAGAATGTCGAGCCGAGGTATTTCTCGCTGACCTCGTAGACAGCATACTTAAAGATCGTGTATTTTGATTTTTCTAGAATGCTCTCTTCAAATACTTGTTTCTGTAGAACAGCATCGTCGAATTCGTCGTGGAATACGTAGAGCCCCCTATACTGTTTTTGCTTATCGTGTTTGTGGCGCTGCTTCTCATAATACGTTATGGTCTTTGCCGCGAATAAACCGAGTTTCTCCGAATCACTGCCGGATAATACAATCATAGCTCTGTACCTGTTCTGTACCAAGAAACCAGCGCTTTTCCCTAAGTCGCGTAGGAATCTCGTAAATGATGATGGAAATTTCGTTGAGGTCATTATAAGTACACCATAAGCACACTGTTTCCTATTTATCTTGTTTTCTGTTTATAGCGCTGATAATGTATGGGTTGGGTGGAAAAATAAGGATTCGAGTTTAGGTTGTCGTATAAAAAATCTTAGCCCACGATCATACGTTTCAGTTCTCTAGCCATCTTCTCGTATCTCTCGATGTCCTCCTTGGTAAGGCTTGGCGGCACTATTTTCAATGCCTTGAGGAAGTGTTTCATCTGTACTGGCCTCACCTTGAATTCTTCGCGTAGAGCGATTATTGCTGCTTCTCTACAGACAGCTGCTATATCAGCGCCTGTGTATCCTTCAGTCATTTTGGCAAGTTCTTCGAGATTGACGTCATCTGCCAGCGGCATCTTCCGCGTGTGCACCTTGAAGATCTCCAGCCTGGCTTTGAAGTCTGGCGGTGGTACGTAGATGAGTCTATCGAATCTTCCTGGTCTGAGAAGTGCCGGATCGACTATGTCGGGCCTGTTGGTAGCGGCTATTACTACGACTCTTCTGAGAGGCTCTATTCCGTCTAGCTCTGTTAGTAGCTGGTTAACTATTCTGTCCGTCACACCACTGGTGTCGTGTCTGTAGCCTCTTGCTGGCGCTATACTATCTATCTCATCGAAGAATATGATCGCTGGTGCTACTTGGCGTGCTCTCCTGAATATTTGTCTTATCGCTTTCTCTGATTCTCCTACCCATTTGCTTAGGATTTCGGGCCCTCTTACTGCTATGAAGTTGGCGCCGCTCTCGGTGGCGACAGCCTTAGCCAACAAAGTCTTACCAGTACCCGGCGGTCCGAACAATAATATGCCTTTAGGCGGCTCAATACCCATTTCTTCGAATACCTTGGGGTTCTTCATGGGCCATTCAACGGCTTCTCTTAATTGTTGCTTCACGTTCTCCAAGCCGCCGATGTCGTCCCAGTGTACCTCGGGGACTTCTACATAGATCTCTCTGATCAAGGTTGGCTGTACGTATTTGAGTGCTTCTAGGAAGTCACTCATCTTGACCTTTAGTTTTCTTAGCTTATCGGGTGGTATCGGCTGGCTGATATCGATCTTTCCTTCTTTCATGAATCTTCTTAGTGCTGCTAGTGCTGCTTCTTTGACCAATGCTGCTAAGTCCGCTCCTGTGTATCCATGGGTCATCTCGGCTATCTTATTGAGGTCAACGTCGTCGTCTAGTGGCATGTTCCTGGTATGTACGGCCAATATTTCTCTTCTAGCCCTCTTGTCGGGTGGAGGTATCTCGATTTCACGGTCGAATCTGCCCGGCCTTCTCAGCGCGGGGTCGAGGGCGTCCGGCCTGTTAGTTGCTCCTATAACGATTACTTTGCCCCGCTCCTTTAGTCCATCCATTAGTGTTAGTAGCTGTGATACAACTCTCTTCTCTACTTCTCCCGTAACTTCTTCTCTCTTCGGCGCTATGCTATCTATCTCGTCGATGAAGATTATTGCTGGAGCGTTCTCCTCGGCTTCCTTGAATATTTCTCTTAGCCTCTGCTCCGACTCGCCATAGAACTTGCTCATTATCTCTGGTCCATTGATCACTATGAAGTACGCTCCTATCTCGTTTGCTAGTGCCTTCGCTAATAGTGTTTTACCGGTACCTGGTGGTCCGTATAGCAGTATGCCTTTAGGTGGCTCGATGCCGAGGTGTTTGAATAGCTCTGGGTGTTTGAGTGGTAGCTCTACTATCTCTCTTATTTTCTGCTTGGCCTCTTCGAGATCTCCTATGTCCTCCCATGTGACCTTGGGGATTCTCTTGGCTCTTTCAATCACTTCCTTCTGAACAGGCTCTTCCTTGATCTCTATCTCGGTGGAATCGGTAACGTATACCCTGTAGCTTGGCTGCGTCGATACGACTACTAGCTTTATGGTTGCTCCAAATACTGGTATGATTATTTCTTCTCCACGGCTGATTGGCTTCCTTATAAGGAACTGTTTAACGTATTCGACGAAGTCCGGTCCGAACCTTATCGGCTCAGTTGGTGCTAACACGACCCTTGTGGCTGGCTCTACTCTGGTCTTTCTGACAGTTACTATGTCGCCTACACCAACACCTATTGCTGCTCTCATATAGCCATCTATCCTAATGGCTTCTTTCCCTTCGTCTTCCGGATATGCTGGCCATACTTGTGCAATAATACTCCCCTTAGGCCCCGTGATCTCAATGAAATCGCCCGTCGATACGCCGAGCTTCTGCATAGTTCTTCTACTAATCCTAGCGATCTTTCTGCCCACATCTCTTTGTCTCGCTTCCATGACTCTTAGTCTTACTTCTTTTTCCCCGGCCATTCTGAACACCTCATACGGAAACCTCCTTCTGTATTATTTTATAGAACCATTCCTATTATTGTAATACTATACCTCTTTATATAATCTTGTCTCATAGTATGAAACATTATTATGATATTTGGAAAACGACTAAATAACACCTATAAGAGTACAATATACATGAGAGAAGTATATAATTGATTAAAAGTATAAGGTAAAAACGAAAAATAGGGGTGATACTATGGTCGAGAGAGTCAAGACAGGCATACCGGGATTCGACGAGATAGTGTATGGAGGAATACCAAAGCGTAACGTTGTATTGCTTAGTGGTGGCCCCGGAACCGGTAAGACGATATTCGGACAACAATATTTATGGAACGGATTACAGATGGGCGAACCCGGAGTCTACGTTGCATTAGAGGAACACCCAGTACAAGTAAGAATAAATATGCGCCAGTTCGGATGGGACATCAGATCTTATGAGCAGCAAGGATATTTCGCCATTGTAGATGCATTTACGGGAGGAATAGGAGAAGCCGCAAAAAGGGAGAAATATGTTGTAAGAGACCCCACCGACGTCGGTGAACTAATAGACGTTCTCAAGGCAGCTATACGCGATGTAGGAGCTATGAGAGTAGTGATCGATTCAGTATCAACACTATACCTGACTAAGCCAAGTGTGGCTAGAAGCGTAGTACTACTACTTAAGAGAGTATTATCAGGTCTAGGAACAACATCCATACTAATATCGCAGGTCAGCGTCACAGAAAGAGGATTCGGAGGCCCCGGAGTAGAACACGCTGCAGACGGTATAGTAAGGCTCGATCTCAACGAGTTCAATGGAGAACTAATGCGAAGCATCATAGTATGGAAAATGAGAGGCACTAAGCATAGCATGAAGAGACATCCATTCGAGATAACCGATAAGGGCATAATAATATACCATAACAAGGTACTGAGAATACGTGGCGCATCAGTAGTATTCGAACAAATATAATGATATATTGTCCGCTGCTCAGAATCCATGAGCCCATAATTATAAGAAGCTATCTTTTTATATCGTTCGTCTACGCCTAGATATTTTATAGGTTGACCATAAAATGATGAATCCAATGAGAGTTCACGGCTACTATAGATACTCCTGTCCTAATTGTAAAGGCGTAAATAATGATATGAGATTAATATATAAGGCTCCCTGCCAGAAATGTCTTCCTTCACAAATATTTGTCAAGATAAAGAAAGAGGTAGTCGATAAGGATTATCCATATATTATTAAAACATATTATGAAAACGTTTCCGAGCCTAAAGGCATAAAGAAATTATATGTATTCAATGAAAAAGTACAGGAATTTGAAGAATTCTTTAAGAAGGCAACAGGAGGCTACAGATTCTGGAGCGCACAACGAACATGGGCCAAGAGAGTATTAAAGGGTAAATCCTTCAGCATTATTGCCCCGACGGGCATGGGCAAAACAATGTTTGCGCTCACAACAGCGCTTTACCTGGCAAAGAAAAATATCCGCTCCCATAGAGCCAACCGCTTGGACAGGCCAAAATGCTACCTGGTATTTCCTACAACACCACTACTTCTCCAAGCAGAGAAGCGTTTAAAGACACTGGCCAACAATGCTGGCATTAAATTATGTAGTGACGAAGAAGATGATCCGAAGTGTCTGAAGATAATAACATTCCATGGTAAGATCTCAAAGAAGAAGAAAGAAGAATACATGGAAGCTATTAGGAAAGGTGATTTCGATATTCTCCTTTCAACCAATATGTTCATGCACAAGAACTACCAGGAACTAATGAATAAACAGTACTCATTTATAGCACTGGACGATGTCGATGCAATACTAAGAAGTGGTAAAGCTATAAAAATACTGTTCTACATCCTCGGAGTCTCCGACGAAGAGATCCAGAAAGCCCTCGAATACATTCGTTTAAGGCAACGGCTCGCCTTTCCATTAAAAGAAGATGAAAGAAAAGAACTAGAAAGACGCCTAAAAGAGCTAGAACGAGTTGTTGAGAAGACACGAAAGAAGATCAAGGCGATAATCCTCGTATCTAGCGCTACAGGGAAGCCTAGAGGGATCTATCCAAAGCTCTTCAAGGTACTCCTCGGATTCGAAGCAGGTAGCAAGCCAGAAGCGATAAGAAACATAGTGGACACCTACAAGGAAATCACTGGCTCGGCAGATGAAGAAGTAGCTAGTATTGTGCGAAGACTTGGTGATGGAGGACTGGTCTACGTACCTATTGAACGTGGTATCGAGTATGCCGAACACCTGGCAGAGATATTAAGGCGGAACGGGTTCAAGGCTGAGGCGTTCCACGCCAAAAAAGCTGTCAAACTGCTCGATCAATTTGCTAATGGTGAAATAGACGTACTTGTCGGTGTAGCCACTTATTATGGAGTAATGGTTCGCGGAATAGATCTACCTTGGAGAGTTAAGTACGCAGTATTCGTCGGGGTTCCACGCCACAAATTTAGTACAAGGCTCGAGAACCCGCGGCCCGTCGATATAATCAGGGTACTTTCAATACTCCGAGAAGTCCTTGAAGGCGAGGAAAAACAAAAAGTAGAGATAATGATCGGTAGGATATCCAATAGGCTCAGAAGACTGAGCCAGGCAGCATTACGTATGCTCTCCGAGGAATTCCAGAAATATCTGAGCGGGGAAACCGTTGAGGAAACCCCGCTTTTAAGAATGCTGATAGATGCATTAACTTATGCTAGGAAATTATTATCCGATCCAGAAATTCAGCGCAAGCTAATGCAATTACCCGACATAGCCCTAGTAACAGAAGATGACAAGACCTACATACTCATCCCCGACACAGCGACATACATACAGGCAAGCGGGCGTACTTCGAGGCTCTACCCAGGAGGCATTACGAAAGGTCTTTCAATCATACTGGTTGACGACAGGAGGCTTCTCAACGGACTAGTTAAGAGGATGAGATGGTTATTCGAGGATTTCACTATTAAGGAGCTCAATGAGATCGACCTTGACAAGTTGATGAAGGAGATCAATGAAGAACGTAAGAAGGTCAAGAAGATCCTAGAGGGAGCGATAAAGGAATACAGAGCACTAGAGATATCAAAATCGGCCCTCCTAATAGTTGAGTCTCCTAATAAAGCCAGAACAATAGCTAATTTCTTCGGTAAACCGTCGACTAGAGTTCTAGATAATGGAATGATAGTATATGACGTAACAACTGGTGACTACGTCCTAACAATAGTTGCAAGCATAGGACACGTATATGATCTTGTGGTAGATGAGGGATTCAAGAATTATGGTGTCCTGAAAATAAACGACTACTTTGTTCCTATATACACAGATATCAAGAGATGCAATAAGTGCGGCTACCAGTTTACTAACGAAGAAAATAAGTGTCCTCGCTGTGGCTCAAGAGACATCTCTAGGAAGATAGATATCGTAGATACCTTGAGGGAACTAGCGAATGAGGTAGACATAGTATTCATAGGGACAGACCCAGACACTGAGGGAGAAAAAATAGGATGGGATCTAAAAGTATTGCTTGAACCATACACGAACACCATAAAGAGGATAGAGTTCCATGAGATAACGCGTAAAGCTATACTTAACGCGATAAGGAATCCACGTGATTTTGACCTAAGACTAATAGAGGCACAGATTGTCAGGAGAATAGAGGATCGTTGGCTCGGCTTCGCATTATCCGAAAAGCTATGGTATGATTTCTGGCCATTCTATTGTAACCGCTTCATAATTCCTAAACTGCTCGACGCCATACGGAGAGGCAAGAGAGTACAACTTGTCAATTGTTGTGAGACCATTAACAGGAACCTGAGTGCAGGTAGGGTACAGACACCAGTCCTTGGATACATTATTGAACGATACGAACAGAGCAGAAACCCGAGGAAATACGGGTTACTTAAATACATAGGCTATATCGAAGAACTATCGCTGATGTTCGAACTGGTACAAGAAGAAATAGAAAAACTCGGCCTAGAAACACCTAAAGATCTTATTGGTAGAAAAGTTGTCGTAAAAGACATGGGCGAAGAAGTAGTAGACGTTAACCCATTACCGCCATTCACTACTGATACGCTCCTCGAGGAAGCAAGCCGTGTACTAGGTCTTCCAGCGACTAGGACGATGGAGATTGCACAGGATCTGTTCGAACTGGGTCTGATAACCTATCATAGAACAGACAGCATACGTGTAAGCGATGCAGGTATCAATGTTGCTCGCCAGTATCTGGAGGAAAAATACGGTGACAAATATAAGGAGTACTTCAAGCCCAGAACGTGGGGTGCTGGCGGAGCCCATGAGGCAATAAGGCCGACAAGACCTATCGATCCCGATAGGCTTGTACAACTAATAAAAGAAGGGGCAATTATACTTGCTAAACCCCTTACACGCCAGCACATTGCTGTTTACAGGCTAATCTTTGAAAGATTCATAGCAAGCCAAATGATCCCGGCCAAACTAAAACTACAACGGATCGAGCTGATACTAGACGGGATATCAAAGACCCTGGAACGCTATGTAGAAATCGTCGAGAAAGGATTCCTAGAAATTTACAATATATTGAGGATAGAGAGTCGGGTCAGGCCCGGAGAATACATTGTAAGTGATGCCAGAGAATTAAAGCCGCCGCTGGCAAGATATCACGACGTCATAAAATGGATGAAAGAAAAAGGAATCGGGAGGCCAAGCACATACGCCAAAATAATACAGACTCTCATTGATAGAAAATACGTTAAGATTACCAGCAAGGTCAAGGCATTAATACCGACTGAGAGAGGAGTAATGGTCTATGAATTCTTGACAAAATATTTTGGCGATGTAGTAAGCGTTGATACCACGAGAAGCCTCGAGGAGAAGATGAAGCAGATTGAGGAGGGAAAAGTTGACTATCAAGAAGTTCTCGCGCAACTATACGATGAAGTACTAAACAAAGTAATAAATAGAGATAGCGGCGAACTGCGCAGAGAGGTGTGTCCGTCATCAGGATCGAAGTAGTGGGCGAGGTAGAAGACTACGGTAAAAATGCTGTTGCTGTTGTTCATCTAAATATTTTTGAATACGCTAAGAAACACAATCTAGATCACGCCAAGAACATACTGTTGTTCGCACATGAGCAAGATGTCAGGACAATCATACTACCTTATATGCAGCCCTATGGCCCTGTAATTGATGAGGCGCCTATAAGCAATAGACGTATGATAAGAAAATACGCATTGTCCGTAAACGATCCTTACATATTAACTCTTAACATGATCGCCCGTAACTATGGGCTAAACATTGTCGTGGCCGGAATAATAGAAAGAGCTGGCTCAAAAATATATGTATCATCAATAATGATCTCACCATATACTCAATTATCAATGATCAGACACCGTAAAATCATAATCAAAGACCATGAAAGAAAGCTAGGGATAAGCCCTGGCAAATCAATAGCTCCACTAAAAGTCAGAGACACTATAATCGCCAGTATTCTTGACGATGAATTCTACGTGCCAGAAATGATTAGACTTCTGCTTCTAGAAAACTCCTCATTCCTACTCTACGGATATAGTCAGAGTAGCCCTCCAAAAAACGTGACTAACCTCGTCCGGACTTACTCGTATGTTTTCTCAGTACCAATAATTGTTCCTGGATCAATAATTTATTATAGAAACAAAGTGTTGCATGTCACTCCAACAATAGTAACGGATTCGGAGGGAAACATAATATACAAGTATGTCGGTGAGGAACAGAAGATCATAATAATACCTGAACACCTATTTGTTGCCTCTGTATCGTCGAATGTGGAAACGGACACGTTAAAATTAATTGCTAGGAAGTATAGAACCATTCTTTGACGAGTCGGGCCATGGAGGAGATGTAAATGGTTTTAGAACAGAAAGTTGTACCATTAAAGACTAAGACGCTTAACGATCTCATACGGTTAGCTGTTGCAACAGCAGGTCCTCAAGGAATGACGTATATATTGAAGTTTCATGATGAGAAAGGACGATTAGTTCTAGGCGTTCTAGGAGTCTTCAGAGATTATTACAAATACTATGGTGTACCTATGTTTTACTACTATGTGGTCGACGATAGCATTAGGGAGAATGTTGAGGACTCAAACTATATAATTGTGTCTACTGGTGAAGAAAGAATAGAATTCTCGAAGCATCCCAAGCCGGGCCTCTCTATTCCATTAATACATTTGGCGTCTAAGCCTGCCTTCATACCGGAGCTGGATTGAGGTCTTAGTGTTTCTTCCCCCTAATGATCCTAACTGGTATTCCGGGCGGGGTTATCGTCTCTAATTTCTTGAACCCTATCTTTTCCATAGTCCTATAAATACGTCTAATATATTCCGGGTTTTTCCCCGCGAATACTGAAATTGTTCCTCCATAGTCCAATAACTTATATAATGTATTGAGGAATCCGTAGGAGTATAGCCTCGTATTTTTCTTCGGGTTAGGACCGCCATCATGGACTATGTGATCGTAACTCTCCTTGTTTCTAAGCAGGATTTTTGCCACTATAATGGCATCGTTTAAGAAAATAAATGTGTTTTTGTCTTCCAGAGATTCTGCAAAGTAATGGTAGGGATTTCTGTATAGTGCTATCCCGAGTATTATAGGATCTACCTCAATGCTATGTATGGCTGCGTTTTTGTTCACATATCTTATACAATAATGTGTTCTCCCAAGCCCTGTTCCTATTTCAAGAATTTGTTCTGCAGAGAGGGAAGCCTCGGCCCATGCTATGTAGCACCCTAGCGTGATTACACGATAATCATTCTTCCCGGGTTTTCCCAGGTATCCTAGTCCTCCGGTTATTTTGTTGATGTAGTCATCTATGTCTTGCTGACTGATATTGAGAACTTTCTTCCTATAAGCGGCTTGTGCGGTTCTCCTAGCAATATAATCAGCTCTTTTGTAGTTTCGGAGTAAGAGATGGGTTAGTGTACAAAAAGGTGGTTGCATTACCTTGTCCTTATGATCATTCTTTTACCCATGACGATCCAGTACTCTACTTCGACTCCTGGCTGGAGTTTTTCTCTTAGCTTCTCGTCCTCTGGCTTCTCTACCTCGAACGTATCGAAGGTCTCCATATCCATTATCTGTACCATATCGCCCATGTCGGCGATCACTTGGCCAACACGCTTCTCTATAATGGGGACCTCTACTCGCTGGTCAACAGGTGCGACTAAGGTTCTCTTATTGCCCGTGAAAAGCCCGATGGCAACAACATGTGCTTTTGCACTGCCATGTTTCCCTGTCTTGGCCTTGCTCATTTCAACTATTCTGCATGGTTCACCGTCTATGACTATGAAGTTTCCTGGTTTCAGTTCACCGAGGGTTGCGTATGTTTTGCTCATACATATTCACCCGCTCAGCATGGATGTTTTATTCGTAGAATCATTTAGGGGGGTTCGCCATATTTATAGGTCTCTTTCTCCACTTTCCGGACAATATGTATCCTATATCCGTATCTAAGTTATCAGCTATTTCTTTGAATACTTTTTCATTCATAGTATACGATATATGTAGTTCGTGCATATTCATTGCAGGACAAATAATACAACCTATTCTCGTGAAGCCCCTGTCATAAAGCGGGTTTATTTCTAGCCCAAAGTGTAGTGCTACTAGTTGTGCTTCGAGCCTTGTCCAGGATATGATCGGTAGAGCCCGCCTAATGCCTGGCATGTAGCGGCTCGTGGTTATTCGTGGTAAGCGTCCTCGAGAAGAGCTTTCATACATCCTGATACCCTCAAATACAAGCCTGATATTGTTCTTTTTGTAGAACTCATAGAGGGGTCTTATCTTTAAGAGACCAGTGCACCATCTATTATCTCTTGAGGGTAGTTCTCTTTCCTCATTTATGAGTTCCAAGAACTTTTTACCGCTTTCGACTACTTCGAGATGAACGCCTAATTTCTCAGTAATTCTCTCTACGAATAACTTGGTTTCCGGGAACTCTAGCCCAGTATCGGAGTACACAGCGATGATCTTATCAGTGCCTAGGGCTTTCGCCACTAGATAAAGCGTTATAGTGGAATCGATGCCGCCTGAGAATGCAATGGCGTATGGAGGATTATATTTGGATGCGGTCTTTTTTATAAACCCTATTGCTTCATTTATGATAGTATCTATATGATGCTTATTTGCATTGACAATCTTATCGGGTCGAACAGAAGGTAGTTCTTTAAAAACATGTGGCGCTAGATCTTTAACCTTACACTTGCCCCCTTTCCTCTTACATATGCCAACGTATTTGCCAGTAATAAATATCAGATATTTTGTGCGGGAGTAACAGCTATTAGTTATTTGTATATATTTGCCCTTGAGCCTCCTCTTGATTGACGGGATCCTACAGACTTGGCTCATGTGGTGGGCTAGAATGGATGCTAATGCTCCAGTCGGATAAAATACCCAACCCTCTCTAGTAGAGTATAGTAGGACACCATACTTTGCTCCATCACACCATACCTCAGCAGCGTATTCACCATACTCGGAGGGCAGACGTCGAAATATCATGCTCTTACTACTAGTATCTAACGATATATCGAGATCCCTTTTGATCAGCCTGGAGATTATTTTCTTCTCGTATTCTGAGCCGAACCAAATATCATGTTTGCCTATTTTGATTAAGGGTTTGCCCCTATTGATCAGTGGTATATTTTCCTCAATATTCCATTCAATGAACTTTATCATTCTTTCATCCGTGTTCGCTGGGCTTGTTCTTCTTCTCTGCACATATATTGTTTTTAAGTCTCTTCTCAATTATATCGTGGAAGAAATACCATGTTGCGAATATTGTTATGACCGATGCTATCCCTAGGCTTATACCCCATGACAAAGCGTTCTTTACTGTGTCGGATAATGCCGTGATATCTATAGTTACAAGCATTGTGACCAGCAATAGTAATAGGAACATGAATCCCCTAAGTTTAGCCTCCATACGTATGAACCTGACAAGCGAGCCTAGCACTATGAATGACAGTATTATGATAAACACTATGCTAGCATATCTGGCAAGATAGCCTAGGAGGATATTAGCCATGTTGATTTCCTGGGGGAATACGATTAGAAGCACTGAGTAAACAGCTAACAGTACTAGGCCTATGTCCGTGAGAACTATAATGAGGCCTGTGAGACTAATGTATGCTTCTTGCAATATGGGTTTAAGGAGCTCATCAATCTTGAATATTGATAGTATCTTTCTAAGCATCTTATTGATAAAAATTATCACGACTATATATAGTGAGATTATTACGAGAGCAACCAATAATTTCGGTAATAATAATGCAAGATCTCGTAGGGCTAGCTCGAATGCTTGTAGCAGTGTTTTAAGTCCTTGGCCTGTCGTGTTTATAGTTTCGATAAATGCTATATAATACATTATGGACCACCTGTTAGCATTTGTAGGTAGTAAATTGTCCTATATATTATGAACAAGAGTATGAATGCGAGTATGAACGCTATCAGTTTCAATACCGTTTTAGCCGCCTCTCTGGTTACGAATACCATGAAGTTATAGCTTGTCATACTGGTCATATAGAGAATGCGCGAATACATCCTAACATAGACCGGGGATACTATTGCGAGCTCCGGTATAGCGGTGAGTGCAATAAATAATCCAGTTATGCTGAACATGCTCGCAGTGATGAACACTAGAACGTAATTGAAAGCTAGAAATGCACCGATAAGGCCTCCTATGAGCATTGATAACGCGTTCGCCGTTGTCAACATTATGCTTGCACGGATTATTCCTAGTTTCTTAACAATGCTAGAGTAAGCCAGTCCTGCGAAGAGGTTTGTTCCTACGATTGAGAACGAGTAAATAACAGCTATTCCGAGATGTAGGAGTGGATAATTTATTAGTATTATAAGTATTGGGGTGAAAGCTAGGCCTATAATAGCATATCTGTACAGCCTTATGTCGAGTCTGCTCCAGAACATACTCGCAAATATGTTTGTGAATGTCTGTATAAGCCATATCATGCCGACAAAATAATCTGGTGCGTGGAGCTGTCTTATCAGTCTTGGAACCCAGGCAATGCTAACTAGGTTGGTTACAGTGAACACCATCACTAGCATTAATAAAGTACTTGTAGCCTTGATCTCGATCTCCTCGCTGCTTCTCCTAGGGCGTTCAATGATAGGAGTGGCATGGGATAAGGCTATCAGAATAGTTCCGGCGAGACCACCTAGAAACGATATTGCGTATAAAATAAAGTATCTCGCATATGATTTAACTGCAGCTAGGACGATAACTAATACTATCTGTCCAATTATGCTAGACACGCTTCCAGCGATCATTCGATATCCGATAAGCTTCCTATAGGTTTCCCTCTTAAAACTAGTGAAAAATAATGCATTAAGGTATATTCCTGTCATAAAACTCGATGTCCATGCTAATCCAACAATGAACGGTAAGATATACGTGAAAGAAGCCATAAACGGTATGCAGAACCATAATGAGCGCTCTAATATATGTACTATTAATAATCTCGTCTTTGCTTTTCCGGGCCTGGCGCGTACATGAACTATTTTCGAGGCTATAAGCGCCATAAGCCCGGATAATGCATTAAATGCGAGGATATCTTGGAGGGAATACCCTGAATTAACAAGTAGTATTGGGAGTAGACTCCTACTTATTGATACAAAGAAGCCACCACTTAGGGCCTCAAGCACAAGTAGCCAGAAACTCGGGCCAAATCTTTGATCAAATCGGCTCTTCATGGCATTATTCTATGAGATCAAAAAAGGGCTATTATCTCTTGCGTCCAAGCTTCAAGAGATGAATAGGCTCGCCCAAAAGTAGTTCGGCAATATCCCTGAGACTCTCTGAGACTGTGAGGTGAGGGTACGGGAAGGTGGCCAGTTCTTCGGGCGTGAGCTTGGCAAGGTATAATGGTACATATGCTGATATGACTTCCGACGCCTGCGGGGCAACTATGTGAATGCCCAGAACATTGTCCTTATCATCAACAAGTATCTTTGCGAAACAGTATTCGGGGCCTTTTATTCTAACAGCTGAAAGGAATGATAGTGGGACTCTCAGTTTCTTGTACTTAATGCCCTTAATCCTAAGTTCTTTCTCGGTATAACCTATCCCGGCATACTCTAGTCCGGAGAAGATAGTCTGTGGAACCATGTGATATTCGATCCTCTTTATCTTCTTCCCCATGATTTGTTTGGCAGCAAGTATGGATTCGACAATAGCTTTATGTGCGAGGAGAGGCCCGCCTATTACATCGCCTACAGCGTAGATTCTAGGATTATGTGTCTGGTATCCATCGACTAATTTGATAAACCCTTTCTCATCTGTTTCTACACCAGCTTCTTTGAGGCCTAGATCCCCTGTGTTTGGTGTGCGTCCTATGGAGATAAGGACTTTGTCGACAACAATTTTTTCGCCATTGCTCAGGAGGATCTTGGCTTTTCTTTCATCGGCAGTTATTTTTGTTGCCGTTGTTTTTTCATATATAGAAATGCTTTTCGAGCGCAGATATCTCTTTATAGTTAATGCGATGTCACGATCAAGGAATGGTAGTATATGATCTAGGGCCTCAATAACCGTTACATTTACTCCTAGATCAGCGAACATATTACCTATTTCGACACCTATTACTCCGCCGCCGATTATACCGAGCGTATCTGGGATCTCTTCTAAATTGAATATGTGTCTATTTGAGACTATGATTTTACCATCAAATACTAGTCCGGGCAGACAGCGTGGACGCGTGCCTGTAGCGATGATGTACTTATCTGCATGGTAGACGTTGGTCCCTGCCTTTACCTCGCCTGGACTAATAAATCTAGCATGCCCCCTAATGATCTCTACACCTGATTTTTCTAGAAGATATTCTATGCCTTTTCTAGCCCTGTCTACCTGGTCTAGGATGAATTTCCTTATGTTCTTGAAATCGATGCTTATATCGGCATTAATCTTTTTCAAAGCATTTATTGCTTGGGCCACGTGGTAAAGCGCCTTGCTGGGAACACAGCCATAATTGGTGCATTCTCCTCCTATTAGATGCTCCTCTATAATTGCTGTTTTGTAGCCATAACTAGCTAAGTATATCGCGGCTGGATAGCCCCCAACACCCGATCCTACGACTATGACGTCATACATTACTATCAGCCTTTCTCATTTTTCTCAAGTAGATCCTCCATGTAGGAGCGAGTGTCTTGGGGTGATTTGCCCGTACATTATCTATGCGTTTAACACTAGTGCTAAGAGGCCATTCTTTAGCTTTTGATGGATTGGTGTATGCTATCTGTGATATCTCTTTGAGCCTCTTAGCGTATTCCTCGATGTTCTCGATTGTTTCTGATTCTGTAAATTCAGTCATTAATGCTTCCTTAACTATTAGTGGGAAGTATATTGTTGGTGCATGGAGCCCTACATCTAGGAGCCCCTTAGCTACATCCTCGGCCGTAACGCCTGTTTCATCCTTCATTTTCTCAGCACTAATTACTACCTCGTGCTTTCTATGTCTGCCTGGACCATAGGGTATAGAGTATCCCCTCACATCTTTGATCAATTCTACGAAGTAGTTAGTGTTGAGTACTGCCTGCTCGGTTGCAAGCCTAAGGCCACGGGCTCCAAGCGACAGAATATACACGTATCCCCACACAAGGGGTATCACGTTTCCGAAGAATGTTTTCAGCAGTCCAATACTATGTTTACTTGGGCCCTCCAGCCTATACATATCTTTTTCCTCATCATATACAACCCGGTAGCCCGGCAGCAGATCGTGGAGCCATATGTTCTTATCGGGATCAACGACCCGATCCTTTATGCATATAGGGCCAGCTCCCGGTCCTCCACCTCCATGGGGGGATGAGAAGGTTTTATGTATATTGATATGGGCTATGTCGAAGCCCATGTCGCCGGGCCTGGTATATCCCATTATGCCGTTCAGGTTCGCTCCATCATAGTAGAGTAGGCCGTCAACACTATGTATGATCCTCGTTATCTCTTCTATGTTTTCCTCAAATAATCCAAGAGTGCTAGGATTAGTTATCATAAGACCAGCAGTGGATTCTCCCACGGCCGCCCTAAGTGCATCTAGATCAATGTTTCCATTCTCATCGGAGGGCACCTCTACAACCTTGAAGCCCGCCATCGAGGCGCTCGCGGGGTTTGTACCATGGGCTGAATCGGGCACTATGATTTCCCTCTTCTTGTCGAGCTGGCCTCTAAGCTCATGGTATTTCCTCGTCAATAGCATGCCTGCTAGCTCGCCATGAGCCCCTGCTGCAGGATGTAGGCAACAATAATCCATGCCTGTTATGTGTTTAAGCCACTCTTGGAGGTGATAGAGGATCTCGAGAAGGCCTTGAACTGTTCTCTCATCCTGCAGGGGATGAAGCATCGTGATCCGTGGATCAAATGCTATTTCGAACGCTACTCTCGGATTATACTTCATTGTGCACGAGCCTAGCGGTACCGGGCCATTATCCACCCCATATGACATCTGGGTGAGGCGCGTGTAATGCCTTATTACTTCTACCTCGCTAACCTCTGGTAGCTCTGGAGGCTTTTCTCTCCTTAGCTTAGCGGGTATCTTTATGTCCCCAACAGCTTCTTTTATCGCAGGATCTATCTCCGGGACTATGAATCCTCTTCTTCCCGGCCTCGACAACTCGAAGATCAGTGGTTCATCCCATCTAGCCTGCCTAAACATGTCTTATCCCTCTAAGAAGTTCTTGATGAGAACAACTAGTCTATCGATATCGTTCTTCGTGTGAAGCTCTGTGAAAGAGAATATTGCTGTCTCTCCTAGCCAAGGATAAATATTGCCGACATAGTATCCGCCATGCACACCGTTGTTTAGTAGATACTCGTGTAGCTCGGAGTATTTTTTGCCGGAAGCTTCGAGCCTTAGTGGGAACTCCTTGAAGAAATCGGCGGTGAAGACTCTTGTGTTGACACCATTTATTTCACTTAATTTCTTGGCGGCGTAGTGGGAATTATAGTAGATCAGTTCCGCGAGTTTCGTGATTCCTTTCTTGCCGAGGAGAGCAAGATATACGGCCGCCGCTATAGCTGATAATGCCTCGTTTGTACATATATTGGAGGTTGCTTTCTCCCGTCTGATATGTTGTTCTCTCGTCTGAAGTATCATTGCAAAGGCCCTATCCTTACCGTCGATTGTTGTTGTTAGACCGATTAGCCTACCCGGCATCTGTCTCAGAAGCTTCATATCATATCTTATGGCAAAGATGCCGAGATAAGGGCCCCCATAGTTTAATCCTAGGCCGAGGGGCTGGCCTTCACCGACAGCTATGTCTGCCCCTAGCTGGCCGGGAGGTTTAATGAGGCCTAGCGATAACGGTTCTACACCAATAACGTATAATGCTCCCGCGCGGTGAGATATATCCGATATCTCCTGTATGTTCTCCTCGATTAGCCCGAAGAAGTTCGGGTTCTCAATATATATGGCGGCGGTATCCTTATCAACGAGTTTCTCGAACTCCTCAGCTTTGCATATTCCTTGTTCTCTATCAATACCTGTCTTAACGATTACGACATCATGAGGGGCAAGATATGTTCTGATGACTTTCTCGTGGAAGGGGTTAAGTGTACCGCAGAGAATAATCTTTTTCCTTCCACGCTTCACACGTAGTGCCATGAGGAGGGCCTCAGCTGCAGCAGAGCCCCAGTCATACATCGATGAATTAACGATGTCCATGTCTAAGAGCTCCGCCATCATACTCTGGTACTCGAAAAGGGCTTGCATGAGCCCCTGGTTTATCTCGGCCTGGTAAGGAGTGTATGTTGTGAGGAATTCTCCTCTAGAGACTATGTATCGTACTGGTGCGGGGACATAGTGTGGCCATGCACCGCACCCTAGGAAGGGGGGCGGGTTATTGAACACTTTATTCTTGGAGAGTAGACTCTCGGCTCTCCTCTTAACCTCTATCTCTGAAAGTATTCTCCCCTCGCCAATCGATAGTTTGCCCCATTCTTCAGGCTTCATGCGGATACTGGGCGGTATATCGTTAAAGAGCTCATCTATTTTCTTGACCCCTATTTTCTCCAACATCTTCCTCCTGGTTTCCTCGGCAGAATTAGGCATCCATGGATGTCCCAAAACCATTGCCCCTCTACAGAGTCTTTAGCCAGGTAATATCTCTTAGGCTCCACGTATTATTCTATTTTGGAATAATTGAATAACGATATATAGTGCATGGGTGTCCAGAATATTAGATTGTAATGACTCGATACAGGTGTTTACCGTGCCCCGCATACCACTACTAGACTTCTATGTCGAAAAACTAGGTGCTGAGCCAGGTCGTTTCGGGGATTGGGAGGTACCAATGCTTTATACGAGTGCTATCGAGGAACATATGAGTGTTAGGACTTCTGCCGGCTTCTTCGATGTGAGCCACATGGGGAGAGTTATCCTCAAAGGACCAGATGTACTAGATCTTATACAGAAGATATACACGAAAGACCTATCAAAAGTTAAAGAGGGCTGGTTGAGCGGCCCAACTCTCGCTCTCAACGAGTATGCCCGGGTCAAGGACGATGAGATGCTCTATAAGGTTAGCGATGAGGAATGGCTACTGGTAACTAATGCTCTTGTTAGAGAGAAAATGCTCTCCTATATAAAGGAAATAGCTTCTAAGCATGACTATCATGTAGAGATCCGGGACATGACGTTTGACTACTCAATGATAGCACTACAGGGACCCCGCTCCCCCCAGATCTTGGAGGAACTTGGAGCTGGATGGGCAGCGGATATGAAGGTCCTGGAGTTCAGGATTAACGAGGAGATAATGGGCCGTAAAGTATTCCTCATTAGCAGGAGCGGCTGGACCGGCGAGGATGGATACGAGATATGGGGTGAACATAAAGAAATAGCAGGTCTGGTCGAGAAGCTCGTAGAGAAAGGCGTGAAGCCGGCAGGCATAATCGCTAGGGATACATTGCGCATGGAGATGGGCTTCGTCCTCGGCGGGCACGAGTACGGTGAGGACCCGCTCAAATATCCTTGTGCTCTCAGCCTACGCTATGGTCTCGGAGCTATCTCTTGGAAGAAGCACGGCTTTATCGGCGAGGAAGCGCTTAGAGCCTACCGTAGGGAAGGCGTCCGATGGATCAGAGTCGGGGTCAAGATGGGTAAGAAAGCCGCTAGGATAATACCGAGGGAGGGCGCTAAGCTCGTTGTCGAGGACCAAGTTGTTGGATGGGTTACGAGCGGCTCGTTCTCCCCGGTCTTGAAGAGGGGTATCGCGCAGGCATACATTGATGCCCGATATGCTATCTTTGGCGAACCTATAGATGTCGAGGTCAGAGGTAAACTTTATCAGGCGAAGATAGTTGATTTTCCATTCATTAGAAAATAAGGTATAGCCTATACGATCTTTTTAACAATGTACCTTCTGTAATCAACGAGTATCTTGATGTATCCGCGGAGCATTTCGTCAACATCGGGATCTCCAGTGTCAACCCTAAGGTACGGCAGGTCTTTGATCTTGTTCCAAGTAGCGATAACAATGATGTTATTCCTACCAATTCTCCTAATGACGCGGGGAGACAACTGTTGATTGCCCCTCCCAAATATGAATCCCTGACCACCTATAGGTGATACGATAATTTTCGCTTTGCTATACCGGTCTAGGAGCCTGAGTATACCTGCCTCATCGAGATCTTTGCCTACGAGCTTCTTATTAACCACTGCATCCACCCCAAGCAGTGTTTTATCTATACCCAGAAGATCCGCGACAGCCTTGACAGTAGTGCCCGGACCCAGCAAGTAGAGTGTATTGGGCTCCATATCCTCCACTATTGTCCGGGCTATAGCAAGCTTGTTCTCTTCTTCCTCTCCACCCTTCGAGACGGTCTTCATGTATTGGAGCAGATCATCTCGCGGCAAAGGTACCTTGAGGTAACCATAAAGCCTTATCCGCAGAACTCCCCTACGATAAGCTTCTTCATCTATATCGAGAACTTCTCTCTCGACAAGGCTTGTCCGCCCCCTGAGGAATTCGTCGAGGACCTTGGCGGCTGCTCTAGGGTTTACAGCGAATACTGCGCTGAACATTTTAACGCCGCTTGGAACACCTAGAACAGGTATTTCCTCATCCACGGCATCAAGTATATCTCTAGCAGTCCCATCTCCACCGACAAAAACAATGATGTCTGTGCCCTTCTCAACCATTTCCCTCGCCGCGGTCTTCGTATCCTCGGCTGTAGTTCTCTCTTTCCTTTCCCCAACGACTAATCTAAGGAGATCCTTCTTGTTCGAGGCGAGGACTTCTTCTTCCCCCATAGCCCCGGCGGCCGCTATTATCTCGAAATCAGTAGACCTTACATGGTTTAAGAACTCGATAGCTCTGTGGGGCGATACTGGCCTGGCCCCCCTACGCAACGCCTCCTCATAGGCTTCTCCATCAGTGCCTTTAAGACCTACGCGGCCGCCCATGCCCGCTATAGGGTTCACTATTATGCCTACTCTATTCAATTCTCTGCACCACGTTATTATTCCGGTAGGACAAATACTATTTAATATGGATTAACAGGCTTATGGGTGACACCACGTGTTTAATCCTCCGGAGGACCTGAAGGAAGTAATAGATATTGTAGTTAAACATACTGTGTGGCGCAAAAAGGAGTGTATAAACCTTATCGCGAGCGAGAACGTTATGAGTCCTCTTGCAATGGTGCTTTATCTCAACGATATGATGCATCGATACGCTGAGGGCAAGCCCTTCAAGCGGTTCTACCAGGGCCTGAAATATGTTGATGAACTAGAGGTTAAGGCGCAGAAGATAATGGGCGAGCTCCTCAATACCGAGTACGTTGAGCTGAGACCGATAAGTGGTACAATAGCTAACGCGACCGTGTTCAAAGCCATGGCCAACTATGGCGATAAGGCGGTAGTAGTCCCGGTGCAGGCGGGGGCACATGTAAGCCACACTAGATACGGAACACTGGGCGCTCTAGGAATAGAGCAGGTAGAAATGCCCTTCAGCGTTGAGGAGTGGAACATCGATGTTGACGGCGCCGTCAAGCTGATCGAGGAGGTTAAGCCCAGACTAGTCATTCTGGGCGGTAGCCTCTACATATTCCCGCACCCGGTTAAAGAGATCGCTGAGGCCGCGCATAGTGTGGGGGCCAAGCTCATGTACGATGCAGCACATGTTCTAGGATTAATAGTTGGTAAGGCTTGGAAGAACCCGCTTGACGAGGGCGCAGACATATTGACGAGCTCAACCCATAAGACCTTCCCCGGGCCTCAGGGCGGATTGATAGCGACAAGAACCAAAGAAGACTACAAGAAAGTGGGTAAAGTAGTATTCCCGATGTTCGTGTCAAACCATCACCTGCATAGACTAGCCGCGACAGCAGTGGCCGGGCTCGAGATGAAGTACTTCGGCAGAGACTACGCCTCCCAGATACTTAGGAACGCCAAGGCATTCGCCGAAGCGCTTGCTGCGGAGGGATTCAGGGTGGTAGCCGAGAACAAGGGATATACGAACAGCCACCAAGTAATAGTCGATGTAAAGGGGCACGGCGGTGGAGCAAAGAACGCGCAGTTGCTCGAGGAGGCAAACATAATTGTCAACAAGAACATGCTACCATGGGATAGGCCCGAGGACATTAAGAACCCGAGCGGCCTCAGGCTCGGAGTACAAGAGGTTACCCGGTGGGGCATGAAGGAGGACGAGATGAGGCAGATAGCGGAGTTCATGCGGATGGTGGTCATAGATGGTAAAGATCCAGCGGAGGTAAGGAAGAAGGTCATTGAATTCAGGAAAGAGTTCACCAAGATCCACTACGGCTTCGACATACCGAGGGAAGAAGAGGAAAGGCTTTTCAAGATAATGCTCCATCCATACGAAGTATTCTAGAGGGGAGGCTGA
Organism: Desulfurococcales archaeon; assembly: GCA_027022365.1. Lineage (GTDB taxonomy): Archaea > Thermoproteota > Thermoprotei_A > Sulfolobales > Desulfurococcaceae > JAADCY01. The sequence goes on from JALVYU010000026.1 coordinate 620,830, forward strand.
ACACTATGGCGGACGAGATAATCGTTGAGTATAAAGGCAGGAAATACGTGGTGAAAACAGATAGGAGATACACCGAGACGGATGAGTGGGCCAAGCCCGAGGAAAACGGTGTACGCGTAGGTATTACGGATTACGCACAGAGAGAGCTACACGACATAGTCGGTGTTGACCTACCAGAACCCGGCACCCGCGTCAAGAAGGGAGAAGAGCTAGCCGTGGTAGAATCAGTAAAAGCAACCAGCGATGTCTACTCGCCAGTATCCGGAGAAGTAGTAGAGGTCAACGAGAGACTCTACGAGGAGCCGGAGCTACTGAACAAGGATCCGTACGGGGAGGGATGGATAGCGATTATAAAGCCGGACGATCCCAGCGAGCTAGACGAGCTACTCAGCCCCGAAGACTACGCGGAGAGAATAAAGCAGGGCAAGGCCGGCCACTAAATAATCTGTAATCCATTAAATTAATCTGGTTTTTGAACCAGCACTAATTGTTAATCCTTATATAACTCTATCCACGAATACATTATCGCTAACACTATTTCTCGGTGAACATTAATGGGTTATGGAAAAGGAATACTGGTCACTTTCATACTTCTAATATTCATCGGATGGATACCGATCATAGGCCCCCTCATAGCGGGATTCCTAGGAGGATACGTTGCGAAAAAAGGGCTAGGCGGGGGAGCACTAGTAGGATTCATAGGCGGGCTCCTAGGAGGAATCATATGGACCATAATCCTAGCCTTTCTAGGAGGAGCAGCTCTCGGAATAATTGGGGCAATTGCAGGCCTACTGCTAGGCGGAGCAATAACTATGATGAGCATAATGAAGGCTATAACAGCCGCCATAGGCGGATTAATAGGCGGACTAATAGCGGGCAGAAGACAATCCATCAAATCCCCGCCTAAAGAAAGCCGAAGCACTAGCACAGAATATGAAGTTAAAGGTAATTCACAACGAGGAGAATAATTCCTAGAATGCTATCTAAACCAACGTTGATCATCTAAATCATGTATAACTGGATATACGACAAGCGACTGACTTTATAGCAGGCCCGCGGGGATTCGAACCCTAGACCTCCGCCGTGTGAGAACACAACCATATTCATCGCTGTATATCGACAATATGTACGTAGTCTAAAAAGAATACCAATAAGGATATCGATTATTATTAGATATGTATGAGGATTGCTGTATCTTGGGCTAGCTTTAAGAGAGCTGAGTAAGTCAAATAAGCTCTGGGGAGATGGTGTGGAGCGGAAGTTTAAATGGATTGAAATAAATCCAAATGTTTGTCACGGTAAACCGGTCTTCAGGGGTACAAGAGTTCTGGTAGCTGATGTTCTTGAAATGATTGCATCCGGTATGAGTATTGAGGAGATTCTAGAGGAGTACCCCCAGCTAAACAAGGAGATGATTCTTGAGGCAATAGCTCTTGCAGCTGAACTCCTTAGGAGGGAGAGGCGTGTCATACCGATTTCTGCTTGATGAAAACGTACCCAGAACAATTTTTAAGCTACTGAGACGGAAAGGCTTCCACGCTGAGTATGTACCTCAAGGTATTGATGATAGAACAGTTATTAAAATAGCTCGAGAAAAGAACTTGATATTAATTACAAGAGATAGCGACTTTGCTGATGAGTTGAGGTACCCGCCTAACTCTCATCCGGGCATTATTGTGCTTCGTATCCATCCCTCACTACCAAGGGTAATGGCTGAACGCCTTGTATTCTTGTTGGAGAATATCAAAGAGCTGAAAGGGAGGATTATACTAATATATAATGATAAAATAGAGATTGTTGGAAGATAATAATTCTCTTATGAATAATACTATGAATCTCATCGACATGTAATGTGTTACCAGCTAGGTGGTGGGCCCGCGGGGATTCGAACCCCAGACCTCCGCCGTGTGAGAACAGAACACAATAATATTCACAAACTCATATTATTGATATTCCTGTAATCCAAAGCGATAACCATAACCGATATCAACAGTGATATTATTTGTCTTACGATATGCATGTCTCGGTTAGAATAGTCTATAAAGACCTTTGTTATAATAGTGTTTAGGGAGAGGCTGTTGACCGAAGTCGAGAATAGAATAGTGGTTGACCCCAAGATTATGGGGGGCAAACCCGTAATAAAAGGAACAAGGATTCCCGTGTATTTTATCCTAGAATTATTATCTAATGGATGGAGTATAGATGATATTTTAAGAGAATATCCGCATCTCTCAAGAGAAGACGTGTTAGCAGCTATCAAGTACGCTGCCAAGGTATTGAGGGAGGAAGTTATTGTCAAAGCCTAGACTTCTAGCAGATGAAAATATACCTCAAACTGTTATTATTGCTCTTAGAGAAAAGGGATATGACATAGCCTCGGTCTGGGAGCTTAGACCGGGTATGAGCGACGAAGAAGTAGTAGAGCTAGCTATAAAGGAGTCGAGAATTATAATAACGTTTGACAAAGACTTTGGAAGAATAGCACTCTTAAAACCTAGTGTTCCAGGAATAATTTTACTAAGAATACCACCATTAAATCCCCTATACATAGTGGAAAGAGTGCTCTCGGCATTAGAAAGAATAGAAAATCCATACAATAAGTTAATCATAGTCAGAAAGAGAACAATAAAAATAATCACATTACGTTAATAACTATCCTAGACGATGATGGGACACCTTACCCATTGTAGGTATTACTGAAGATAACGATATTAATTATGGTGGGCCCGCGGGGATTTGAACCCCGGACCTCCGCCGTGTGAGGGCGGCGTCCTAACCAGGCTAGACGACGGGCCCTTTTCCTCTGTGTTTGTGAAAAATGGTGTTTCTGGTTTTATAATGGTTTTTCTCTAGCTTCCTATTATGAGTCCTTTGTCTTGTAGTATTCTTCTTAGGAGTTCTATTGCTGATAGGCTTGCCAGGTAGCTTGTCCTGGGGTTTGTGGGTGATGGTTTGTTCTCTACTACTATGTGTATGCGTGTTGCTTCCGACTCTACTATTATTTCGTGCGTGTTTCTCTCGGTGTGGGGGTCTGCTACTACTTTTACTTTTGCTTCTATCCCGGCCGCGAGGCTTAGTGCAGCTGATACGTTCACGTTCTTCGGGTATTCCTTGACCGCTTTCTTGGCTTTTCCCTCGTAGAGTGTTTTTGGCTCCTTGATGTCTCCGAGCCCGAGAGCTCTCGGCGGTTTCCGTGTTATTAGCTCTGCCTTTCTTATCCCCGCTATTCTCGCCGCTCTTATCGCGTCGAGCCCGGCGATCGCCCCGGTGGGCACGTATATCCTTGCATTGTTTTTGATGGCTGTCTCTACGAGGCTGTTTCTCAGTCTGTCATCGAGGAGCGCGCCAACGCTCATTACCATGAAGTCTATGCCTGCCTCAAGCACTGTCTGCCCATATTGTCTTACTGCTTCTTGGCTGGCAGCCTCTACTATAAGTCTAGGCCGGGCCCTGATGATCTCCTCGACGCTCTCAACGCATTTGACTAGCTCGCCGTATTTTTCTTGGAGCTCTCTACACTTTCCTGGGATCGCGTCATACGCTATGATTTCTTCTACGCCGGGGATCACGCCTTTTGCCGCGGCCTCCGTTATTGTTGATCCTATCGAGCCACAGCCGATCAACCCTATTCTGGCCATTTGTTTATCGCCTCAACAGATAGTTTTTCTCGTTGTTCTCCTCGATAATCTTTACCACTTCTAGTTTGAGTCTTCTCCTCAGCGGGTTCATTGTGAGCATGCTGGAACTGATAACGTCTACACCTGTGGCAGCGTATTCGGCAACGTTATCCAGGCTTATCCCGCCGCTCGCCTCGAGGATGACGTGTTTTCTCAGCCCCTCCGTCTCGAGCAGCATCACTGACTCCCTGACCTGCTCGGGGCTCATATTGTCCAGCATAATGATGTCTGCTCCAGCCCGTGCAGCTTGTAGTGCTTGCTGCGGCGACTCTACTTCAACCTCTATTTTTGTCGCGAAGCTCGCCTTCTCCCTCGCTATGCTGATGGCCCTGCCGACGTCTCCTATGATCTTGAGGTGGTTGTCCTTGATCAGTATCATGTGGCTCAGGCTTAGCCTGTGCGTGTCTCCCCCGCCTGCCGCCACCGCTTTCTTGGCGAGATAGAGTAGTCCTGGCGGTGTCTTCCTGGTCGCAGCGACCCTTATCCCCGGTTTTTCGCTGCTGGCCCTCCTTATCATGAGCTTGGTTGTTGTTGCGACGCTGTAGCAGTAGATCAGCATGTTCAGAAGAACTCTCTCCACGAATAATACTCGGGAGGCTTCTCCACGTAGGATCATAACGGTCTTACCCGGCTCGACGGGCTCGCCGTCCTTTACCTGAGGCTCTGGATCTACCCCGGAGTAAGCCGCTATCTCTGCTGCTTCATCCATGCATGCCGCGACGGCTTCGTCCTCAGAGATGACGTGGGCCTCGACAATTGTTCCCGGCTCTATCAATGTCTCGGTGGTTATGTCTCCGAAGAAGCCGTCTTCGACGAGCCAGGAAAGATATCTCGGGAGCATGTAGGGCCTAGGGATCCTCAATTGTTTCCCTTGGAAAACATTGTTTTTGCCGGGTTATACGGGTTCTCCCGGCCTACTTGATCAGCTCTAGGCTCCTCCTGAGTATCTCGTTAACCTTCTTAAGCATGGTGGGATCGAGCTCTACGCGCGGCTTCATATTCTCCAGGCTCTCAACTATTCTCCTTAGACTTATCTTCTTCATATCGATACAGACGGCTCTGGGTTGGAGAGCGACAATGTTCTTGCCGGGATAGAGCTTCCTAGCCCTATAGACCAGGCCCTCCTCTGTGCCTATGACATAGGTTCCTGCCTCTACCTCCCCGATCCTCCTGAGCATCTGGCTCGTGCTCCCGACATAGTCTGCCGCTAGCCTCGCCTCCCGCGGCGCCTCTGGATGCACCATGATATAGGGGTCCTCGTATTGTTTGCGCGCCTCGATAATATCTTCTAACCGCACCATGTACTCGTGGACAGGGCAGTGTCCATTGCTTGGCACCGCGATGATCTTCTTCCCCGTCACCAGCGCCACGTGATCTGCCAGGTTCTTGTCCGGCCCGAACAATATAAGCTCGTCGTCTAGCCGTGAGACAAGCTTCGCGGCGGACGCGCTTGTCACGATATAGTCGGATACGGCCTTGGCGTCAATATTGCTGTTAACATAGATGACGAAGGGGGCACCATTATGTTTTTCCTTGGCTTCCAGTACTTGTCGTGGTGTAAGGAAGTCTGCGAGGGGGCATCTGCTATCGGGTACGGGGTGTAGCACGATCTTGTCCGGGTTAAGGGCCTTGGCCATTTCGGCCATGAAGCTTACGCCCGCGAACACTATGACGTCGGCATCGATGCTCATACTCTTCCTCGCGAGCTCTAAGCTATCACCGATATAATCAGCGATATCCTGTATTTCGGGTAGCTGATAATTATGTGCTAGGATAACGGCACGCCTGCGCCTCTTGAGCTCTTCAAGTCTTCTAACAAGCCCTTCATCCATGGATCACGACCTCCAAAACATAAGCACGTATTCCAGCCAAGCACTATGTATAGACACCAAATTATACCCATGCATGATCCAGTCACACCTTAATTAGGAGATGTAAACAACTACTATACATGGCCCCGCGGTTCCCGGCGGCGGCATGGCCCCAGACGCCGGGCATAGCCCGGAGACAATGGATGAGGGGCCGGTCTCCTACCGCGGGGACAAGTTCCACCGCTCCACACAGCCATACGCTCTGCTTAGAACAATGGATCACTTTGATGGGAAGAAAGTGGAACACTATAAATACTGATGTAGACAATGAAATAGTGATGAAGCCACAATCTATATAAAGCCCCGCCCGCCCAATACAGTATCTGGACGCTTACCCAGGACAAATGGAGACCCAAGCCCCCCAGGGGAAGCGTCCACAACATCACGCTTACAGAGGAAGCCCTACCCCTGGGACGCTTGGGTCTGACGGAGGAGCCAGACAAGCCCGAAAGGGCAGGGCCGAGCCCCTCCCACCCCTCTTCTAACAGAGAGGGGGGAGGAGCGTCTGCCCCCTAGCCTCAATTATAGGTGGCCCAGGGGGCTCCACAAACACCACGGCCCATCAAGGGAGGCCTCGCCCCCTTGCGGCCGCAACCCCGGTTGATCCTGCCGGACCCGACCGCTATCGGGGTGGGGCTAAGCCATGGGAGTCGTACGCCCCGCCGCTGCGGGGCGTGGCGGACGGCTGAGTAACACGTGGCTAACCTACCCTCGGGAGGGGGATAACACCGGGAAACTGGTGCTAATCCCCCATAGGGGAGGAGGCCTGGAAGGGTTCCTCCCCGAAAGGGTGCGGCGGGGGTTATCGCCGCCGTGCCGCCCGAGGATGGGGCTGCGGCCCATCAGGTAGTTGGCGGGGTAACGGCCCGCCAAGCCGATAACGGGTAGGGGCCGTGAGAGCGGGAGCCCCCAGATGGGCACTGAGACAAGGGCCCAGGCCCT
>JALVYU010000027.1 GCA_027022365.1 Desulfurococcales archaeon
CATCTTCGTAAGCAACCACTCGGAAATCGGTTTGCAAAAAGTCAAGGTCTTCCCGAAAAACCGCCGTTGGGATTGGGGAGTAGAGATGTTGCACGTGCGGCATGGGGTGGTCGGCGACGGCATGGTAAAACACCCCAACGACATCTCGGCGCAGTTTGCGGTGGCAATCGCGGAGCAAGGCTTTGATAGCCGTGCGGGTGATGGTGCTCCACACTTGTTTCAAAGCGCGTTTTGGGGTTGTTGCCATTCTTTCCGCCTATTGGGAAGGGCAAAAATTGAAGTAGAGTTGCTGAGATTGCCTAAACGCCCTCACTTATCCCCCCGCCGCCTCGCTCATGCTCGGCGGCTGAGGCTTTGCCGAAGCACCCGCGGGGGAAGAGTGAGGGTGCTACCATTTTACGATGGGGTCAATAAAATGGGCTAAGGGCTGGTTGACTGACAAATCTCCCTGCATCACTTTTGGGACTTGATCCCTCCCTTTCCCCGCTACGGCAACGCTGTTGCGTCGCCGTAGCCGCCCCCTTCCCTCCCTTACTAAGGGAGGGAAGGGGCGGACACCAGCCCCTGAAAACACCATTTTTTGGAGTGCGGTGCCTCAGCACCGCTTTGGAAAGCGGTGACTTGTCGCCGCATTCCAATAAGAACATCCTCCGAGAAAGCAAGTATTAGCGATAAGATTGGAAAATTCGGGCGGCCGCCTCACTTTGCCAAATTACTTTATCGGCACTAAAAGTGCAACGTTTCGCTTGTTCCACCTTTGGAGGTGGTAGGACAGGGGTTTGATAAACCCCTGTCCGCCCCTGAACTAAGGGAGGGAAGGGGGCAGATGAGCCAAGCGCCAGCGAGGCTCATCGGGGGATGGGAGAGATTTGGTAAACGGCTAAAGTTTTGTCAGTCAATCAGGCTCTAAGGGATTATGTAAACGCCGTGTCGCCGTCGCAAAAGCCGAAGGTGAGCCGCTCCCATGCTTGGGCGAGGGGACTATTGGGGGCGGCAAACCACGCTTGGT
>JALVYU010000028.1 GCA_027022365.1 Desulfurococcales archaeon
TTTTCGGTATTCCTCTTTCAGTTTCCGTTTTAGCGCTTCAAGTTTCTGTTTTTCCTTTTGGAGTTCTTCCTTTAACTTTAAAAGGTTAACCTTTCTACCCATTTCCGTTTACCCCCCTTTAACCTTCCAATTTAACATTTCCGTTAAGGGTTGTCAAGAGCCGATTAGCGGACTATATTAGGATGTAAGGATAAACCAAAAGCGCAACTACGCATTGCCTATCGGCAATGCTCCGTTGCGTAAAGGTAAAGGAGAAAAGGGTTAACGGAAATGGAAACGATACACTACATAAGCGATTTTACCTACTTCAGCGGGAAAAAGGTTAGCCCTAAATACGGAAATGTTTTAAACGCTTTACGGGAACATATTAGGTATATAGCCCGTAAGGAGCAGGGCGTTTTTACTTTCAACCTTAACCCTAAAACTTGGTTAGAAAAGGCTAAAACCGAAATCCTTAAGCGTTGGGATAGCCGTGTAGCCCTTAAGTTCGTAATGGCTTTACCTTTAAGCACTAATCAGGAAAATGTTAACGAAATCGCAAAGGTTTTGCAGGATTTTATCGCTAAAGAGTTAAATGTAAACCCTGAAAACGTTTCAATCGCAATCCATCTGCATAAAGGAAAAAGCGGAAACTATAATCCACACGCCCATATTTTGGTTTATCCAAGAAATAAAAACGGTAAAAAGTTAAGGTTAAACCGTAAGGATTTGAGTAAATTTCATCGTAAATGGCAAGAAAAACTTAAACAGTTAGGTTTTAGGTTAAGATTTAACCCAGATGAACTTAAAATTCCACATTTAGGCGTTAAACTTTACTACGATAAAACCGCTCAAGAGTTATACAAAACGTATTTGCTTCTAAAGGAAAAGAAAAAAACGGTTAAGTGGTTAGAGGAAAATCACGCAGGACGGAGCACGGCAGGAGCCGTGCTCCTTGGGAAGGGAGAAGAATTTGAGGTTAAGGAATTTGACGCTTGGAAAGATTATCTTAAACGCCTCATCAACAAGGACGCTAAAAACTTCAGAGATAAGCAGAAAAAAGCACTTGCTAAACACTTTAAGCGGTTAAGTTATAACCCGAAAGATAAAATCGCAATCGTTTTGGTTAATCACAGAACAGGTAAAACCCTTCAGAGAGTCGTTAAGGTTGAAGATGTCTTAACGGATAAGTATTTAGCGTTCTTATCAGGTAAAAATGCAGAGGGCTATTCGGTTTATGCAAGTGTAAATGTTTTAAAGGATAACGCTAAAAAGCGTAGAAAAGAGGACTTTAAACCTGAACAGAAAAGAATTTACCTTGATTTAGATGCTAAAAATGTTAAATCTCAAGAGCTAATCCATAAACTTTACGATTATTTGAATCTAAAAGGTTTACCTCAACCTTCACACATCGTTAAAAGCTCTAAAGGAAATTATCAGGTTTATTGGACGCTTGACGAAGATGTTGATTTTCAAACGCTTGAGCAGATTATGTTGAAGATGAATATTGATTTAGGGTTAGACCATACCCAAGATGTTAGTCGTGTTTTCCGTTTACCATACTTCAGGAATAAAAAGCCAAATAAGGATGATTTGGTTGTAAATATTGACGCTTTAAACGTTTTAGTTAACGGCAAAAAGGTTGGACAGATAAAAGCGACAGGGAAAGCGGTTAAATTTGAAGATTTTAAGCGATTAATTGAAGAAAAAGTTAATTTACCGCAACCTAAACATTTATCAGTTGACGGATTAGACCCTGAAATTGAGCGTATAGTTGAGAATGAAAAACAACAAAAAGAAATTAAAGAGGTTAAAAGACTTCAATCTTTAGGCTTTAAACGTGAAACAGCTGAATACTACAAAGTGTTAAGCAATTTGATTGATGAACTTTATACCAAAGAGATTGAGGATTACTACTTTGACCTTAAACAGTTTGTAGAAATTGCTTTTAACCGTAATAAGGATAAATCGCCTTCTGAAATTGATTTAGCCCTTGTGGGACTTGTGTTTAAGCGGTTCAACGGTAAACCACCCTTAGCTCTTAAACGTTTTCTGCGTCAACTTTTAAGAGCCTCTGCTAAAAAGCGTGGAAAGAGAACCCCTGAAACCTATGTAAACCTTACATTTGCAAAGGTTGAGTCTTATTACGATAAACCCATAAATGTTGTGGTTCAAAGGGTTAAGAGTTCTTTAGCGGATAAGTTAGCCGAAAAACAGAAACGGAAAGGAGGAGGGAGCTCCCCGTCATCGTCGCCGAAACGGTAATTTACTACCGCTTAAGCGGTAATTTTTCTTCCCCTTAAACAGGTCAAAGGTGATCCTTATATAGATAAGATAGGAAAAGGCTTAAGCCCTTGAAATATAAGGGTTGAGGCGGAAATTTTTTTCCGAAAAGCGGAAATTTTTTTCTGAATTTCGGAATGCGTTTTTCCGTTTACAGGTATTATTTTTTCCGCTTATCGGTATTTTTCTTTCTGAACGATTTACGGAATTTCCACCTATATATATAAGATAAGATAAGAGAACCCTTAAGCCCTTGAAACACAAAGGTTGAGGCGGAAATTTTTTTCCGAAAAGCGGAAATTTTTTTCTGAATTTCGGAATGAAATTTACCGCTTATAGGTATTGACAATTCTGTTATACGGATATATAATTACCGAAAAGCGGTAAGGAGTGAACGATGGGAAGATATGCGATTATAGACAAGGAAACAGGAGAAATCCTTGAAGAAGACGTGCTTTTAATCGGTAAACGACCATATAAAGTTGATAAAGGTTATGTAAAAGTTTTTATCGCTTTCCTAAAAGACATCGTGGATAATCCTAAAATCGCTGGAAAATCAATTAGGTTGTTATTCTATATGATTGAAGAGTGTATGGATTATGAAAGTTTACGGATAACGATTATCCCTAAATATGCAATTGAAACTTTAAACATATCCGATAGGACTTACAGAAATTGGATAAAAGATTTAATTGAAGTTGGAATCCTTAAAAAGGTTGACAATTTTACGTATTACCTAAAACCTTACACATTTATTAAGGGTAATATGTCAAAGGCAATAGAAAAAGGTTTAAAAAACAATAAAAACAAAAAAAAGGGGGAAACGGCAAGCGTTCCAAAGATTGACTTAGACCCGTCAACCTTTGAGGAAATCTTTACAACCCCAAACCCTAAAAAGGAGGTAAACGATGAGCAGAAAGCGTAAAAACACCAACGACATCTACGATTTTAGCAAAGGTTGGGAGGAAGTCAAGCCACAAGTCTGGCAATGGGTAATGTGGAACGATAAAGGAGAACAGGTAATCGGCTGGATTGTAGCGGTTAGAGATGAAGACTTTACGGACAAGAACACAGGAGAGGTAAGGACTAACCCTGTTTGCTATATGATTACACCTGAAAAGGAAGCGGTAAGGTTCATTATCCCAACCGATCTACGTTATAAACTGGAAACGCTTGACGATTTACTCAAACGGGAAAACCTCAAACACGAAGACGTCGCTGTTCTTATCGTTTATGAGGGAATGGAGAAAACCGCTTCAGGCTACAACCTTAAACGCTTTACACTTAAGCGTAAAAAAGCGCCTGTCCCGAAAGAGGTTAAAGAGGCAATTCCACCTTTACCTGAAAACGCTGAAGACGGAACGGATATGTTTGACTTCTAACCCTTCAGCGTTTGCCGTTTCCCCCTCTTTATTTCCTTCCCAAAGGAGCTTCGCTCCTGCGAAGCTCCGCCTTGCGTGATTAATCGTTTATCCACTTAAGCCATTTCCGAAA
>JALVYU010000029.1 GCA_027022365.1 Desulfurococcales archaeon
GGGCGCGGGCGTCGCGCTTGGCTGCGGCAACGCGGTGGGGGAAGGGGGTGCGGCGGGCGCGACTGCCTTTGTTGCCGTAGGCGTGTTTGCCTTGCCGCAGGCGGCAAGTAGGAGGAAAAAAGTTACCCCTAACAGAAGGAAAAGGGATTTTTTTGTTTGGATTTTCATTGTTTGTGCTTTTCAGGATGCGAAAACGTTTCTGTTATGGCTTTAGCCAATGTATTCTGAGCGCCTATCCCGATATAAGGAAGGCTCCAACTAGCATGGCTGTATGGAATGCTTTTGACCCATACTTTTTCCCAGTTGCCTATAGGTTGTTCTTTCCATGGGGACGGATTGCTTGCCCATCCGATTCCCTGAAGAGGCAAAAGGGCATCGTAGTTTCCTCCTATTACCTTTATGTTTTCGTCCCATTTACTTGGGTGATAAATGGGAGTCCACTTATGCAGTACTCTGTTCACGAGTTCTGGCTCATCGTTGAGGCTGATTATAGCCTTTCTCAATGGCTGAACCAAGGGGGATCTCAGAAAAGAATTATATAGATCTATGGCAGGAACGAAAAGTATTAAGTGTACTCTCCTTTCAAAGTCCTGAATTACAGGTAGCCAACCGGTTATAGCCCCTCCTAAACTAATACCCACGATGGTGATTTTCCCTTCAAAATTATCCAACCACCACGAGACAAAGGCATGAATTTCTGCTACGCTGGAGTTTATTACTTCAAGCATCCGAAGAGGACTCTCTTGGAATAGCCATTCTCCCCCTATTTTAGTACCTTTGAAGTGTAGTTTTCGGTTATAGTGAAGTGGTAACTGGAACAATAAATGGGAGGTGTTCGTTCTACTTTCAAGAGTTTTTGCTATCTTCTTTATTGCTCTTGATGCCCAAAAGTTGATGAGGGGATCGTCCATTAGGAAGCCATGTACCCATAGAACCAGGTTTTGCTTTATCTTGGCTTCATTGTGAAGGTTAATAATTTTTACAGTGTTTACGTTTCCATCTCCCCATACTAGAGGACATGGAGAGGGAAAATGAATTTCTTCATTTGTTATCGAGATGTCGGATGTGGAAGTGCAACTATTATTTTTGTACCCTTCATAGGGAGGGCTAATTTCCTTTAGTATGTGAAGGTAGTCTCCTATGAATATCGGGGAACACGGATGTGCTTTTCTCCAGTGTATCAAATAATTGATAAGTATATAATCGGAAAGAGTATGGATGGTTTTCATAATTTACGCTCCGTGTTGGTAGAGGAATCGTTACTTTTGCCGCCAGAATTTTCGCTTTCGGGGTTTATGAATGGTTCTTCCTCCAACTCTGGCACGCTCACGTTTTCTAATGTTTTCACTATGTAACCCATTGCTCCTCCAAGTGCTTTCACACTGGCTTGTGGATAGAAGCCCAAAACAAAGGCAATAGCAGCAACAGCGCCCGGCCTTGCCTTCTCGAGAGAAAGCCCCAATATATTGGTGTATACCATGAAAAGCACTATTACGTTTGCTACTGCTACTCCTAAATAAATTTTTGAAATGGCGCGGCTGAAATAATACGCAGGGCTACCTACACATAATTCATATCCTTTGAGGAGGCTTTCCTGTTTTTCTTTGTTAGAGTATTTTTGCCAGTAATAATCACATTTCCACAGAACGTACCCTAAGTAATACTCTGCTCTTGCGAATCCCCCAAAGAGCGACCAGACGAAAGTCACACTTACAAGTGCATACAAGTCTGCGTCTCCCGCAAAGGGCTTGTTATCTGGAAATACGTTCTTTCCCCATCTCCATTGTTCGCCCCTCTTTTTTTCAAAATAAATGTCAGAGATGAAAGGGACTGCTTTCATTTTACTCAATCCCCACCATATGAAAAAGAAAGCCACTATTCCTATAACCTGATACAATACAATCCATCTAATCCGTTTTGAATAGATTTTATTTCCATTGTTGTTGTCTCTATCTTCGCTGATTGTCATTTTTTGCCTCCCAATTATAACTTGATAAAAGTAGAACACTTTTTTGGCCTACCCTTTCACCACCGCGAGCGGCACAAGGCGCGCCACTTTGCGCGCCAGCCCCGCGCCGACCACGCTTTCTACCACCAAATCCACATCTTTGTAGGCGAAGGGCGCTTCTTCCGCCAAGCCGCGCATAGAGCCGGCGCGCACACGGATGCCTTCCGCTTCCAGTTCTTCCATCAAATCGGCGCCGCGGACGCGCTTTTTTGCCTTCGCACGGCTCATCATCCGCCCTGCGCCGTGGCAGGATGAGCCGAATGCGCGCTCCATGCTCCCCTCTTCGCCCGCCAGCACCCACGAAGCCGTGCCCATGCTGCCGGGAACCAGCACCGGCTGGCCGATGGGCTTGTATTCCGGCGGCAGTTCGGGATGCCACGGCCCGAATGCCCGCGTTGCCCCCTTTCGGTGGACACACACTTTCACCTTTTTGCCTTCCACTTTGTGCGTTTCAATTTTCGCTGTGTTGTGGTGCAAGTCGTAAACCAAGCGCAGCCACCATTCTTCCGGCGCATACACGCCGCGGAGCACCTGCTCAAAGGCGGCGCGGGCGTGGAATGTTATCAACTGCCGGTTGGTGAAGGCAAAATTGGCGGCGCACCGCATTGCGGCGAGGTAGTCTTGCCCCAAGCGGCTTGAAAGCGGCGCGTATGCGAGGTCGCGGTCGGGCAGGGAATGGATGTAAGGCTCGCGCTGGAGTTCGCGGACGTAATCGGAGCAGATTTGATGCCCGAAGCCGCGCGAGCCAGTGTGAATCATCAGCGTGATTTGCCCCTCTGCCAGCCCTATTGCCTGCGCGGCGGCTTTGTCAAAGACCTCATCCACCAGCCCAATTTCAACGAAGTGGTTGCCCGCGCCCAAAGTTCCCAGTTGGGGACGGCCGCGCTCGCGCGCTCGCTTGCTCACTTTGCCGAAATCTGCCCCTTCCATCACGCCGCCGCTTTCAATATGCCGCAGGTCTTCGGGTTCGGCGTAGCCGTTTTCCAGCGCCCAGCGCACCCCGCGATGGCACACCTCTGCGAGGTCGGAATTGGAAACCACGATGCTCCCACCGCGCCCCACCCCGCTGGGGATGCGGGCGTTCAGCGCGTCGGCGAGTTCATCCAAATAAGGCTCTACCATTTTGTAGGTGAGCCGCGCAGTCAAGAGCCGCACCCCGCAGCCGATGTCGTAGCCGACGCCGCCCGGAGAAATTGCGCCGTCGGGCAGGCGCGTTGCCGCCACCCCGCCAATCGGGAAGCCGTAGCCCTGATGCACATCGGGCATAACGGCAAC
>JALVYU010000030.1 GCA_027022365.1 Desulfurococcales archaeon
GTATGCTGTGTTGCCTGTCCATACAATCCTGATCAGGCCGGGGAAGGTATCATTGACGGGGTCGTGTGCTTTGCCGTTCTCGTCAACCCATACTACTGGTGCTGGGCCGTGATATAGCACTGGCTTGGTTATACCATCCTTAATGATGTATGTGAAGTACCCTGTTATGTTGTCGGGGTTCACGTATCCTAGTACTCTGTAGAATCTTCCTGCGCAGTGTATGTCGTCGTAGACGCTACCATACTCAACACGGAGTTTTGCACCTATTGCTGCGAGCAAGTCATTTGCTGCCTTCTGGCTGGCCGGACCACCGCCGTAGTCGCTGTCTCCTGCTACCCAGATTGCCTTATTGCCTGATGCCAGCCAATCGCTAATAGCCTTCATCTCATCAGGAGTGAAGCCCGTGGTGGGCTGCCCAATGATATAGATGTCGACATCTTTCAGTTCATCGGCTGTAACGGTACCGTTTATTATTTTCCAGTTTACGAATGTTATGTTGCCCATTATGTAGTCTAGGTACTTATCGCTCTCACCATGAGCAAGATCAACAGCCACTGTGATCTTATGTTCTTCCGGCGGTAGTGTTGTCTGCTGGGAATATGTTGTGATAGGGCTCATTAGAGGGACCGCCACTCCGATCAAGAACAGTGATAGGAGTATTATGGCTAAGCCTCTCATGGCTATCGACCATAAGGTTCACAATACCTAAAACTATTTCTGGGAATTTTCATAGTAGCCCATACCTTATAACTCTAATCATTTAAGCTTCAAGGTCGTCTCAAAGAAAACCTTGTTCCCGTAGAGAAGCGTCATCGTGGTTCAGTGGTTTGATTTAATAATGATACCATATATCTAATACATAACAGTCGAAGTAGTTTAGAATGAGCTATCCCGGGTGACGGAGATGCTTTCAAGAAAGATTGCCTCCCTACTCCTCGCAATAGCCATAATCTCAGCATCCCTCGCCGCTACAGCGACAATGGCCGCGCAGTTCTATACAACAAGCAGTGCCGGATGGCCATGGGGTAACGCCCCTGAGCCGTTCCCCTGGCTGAACTGGTTAGCATCGCTACCTCATAAAACAGGAGTCTCTCTAACCATTATTACTAGGCATGAAGCCACTGTAATAAACGAGGCAACAAAGGCGTTTCTAAGTAGCCCCGTTGCGCAGAAGCTAGGAATCAAGAACCTCATCGCTATCTATGCGGGCCCCGAACTATGGAAAACCTATATCGAGGAAGCATACAAGGCCAATAGACCCATCGACATAGCCTGGGGCGGTGGACCTACGCTGTTCAACTACATCGACCAGTGGGGCTACATCCAGCCATTAGACAACAAGACCTACCCCGAGTTCGACGCCGTACTATATGAGCTGTCAAAGATACCTAAGGAGATAGCAGGTGCTCCAACATATAAGGTGGGGAAGGACGGCCTAGTACATTGGATCGGAGCAGCTATCAGTAGCTTCGGTATAACGATCAACAAGGATAAACTGAAGCAGTGGAATGTCCCTGCCCCCATCTACTGGATCAACATGACTAACCCTATCTATGCCAAGTACCTACCCGATGTACAGATGCTAGGTATAGCTGACCCGACCAAGAGCACCAGCAACACGAGAATGTATGAGATAATTCTACAGGCGTACGGATGGGATAAGGGATGGCGGGTGCTAACACTAATGGCTGCCAACTCAAAGATATATGATAGCAGTAGCGCAGTGAGAGACGGTGTAATTAGAGGAGAAATAGCGGCGGGAATCACTATAGATTTCTACGGCTATACCGCAATGCACCAAAACCCCGCATGTGAATACATCATCCCACCCGGCCAGAGCATCGTGAACGCAGACCCGATCGCAATCCTCAAGGGCACCAGATACCCAGTAGCAGCCGCGGCCTTCACAGCATGGGTACTGAGCCAGTACGGCGGTCAGCAGGTATGGCTACTGCCCGACATCAACAGGCTACCGATCAACCCACTAACATTCCAGACCCCTGAAGGGAAGAAGAGGCCTGACCTATACGAGGCATGGAAGAAAGCAACAAGCAGCAAGGTAATCAACTTCAATGAGACGCTGGCAGATAGTACAGAGAGAGCAATGCAGTTCTACTTCAAGGCAACACTCGTCAACGCACATGACACTCTGCAGAGCGTATGGGCAGCCATAGCCAAAGCCTACCTTAACCACAAGATCAACAAGGAGCAGTTCGAGAAGCTCGTAGGCATACTGACGGCTCCATTCCCGTTCAAAGACCCGACAACTGGCAAAATGGTAACATTCACGACAAAATACGCGATCTACATTAACCCGAAGCTATCAAGCGGTTCAATCTACCAGGCATTGATGAATGAGTGGGAGAAAGGAGCACGTATGAGATACCAGTTCGCGTACCAGGCACTACAGGACGTACTCGCAGGTAAACCGATACCCACACCGCCATGGCAGACAAGCACGCAGACAACAACAACTACGACAACAACGAGCCCGGCAACCAGCCCAACAACCACTACGCCACAATCACCGACTACTACATCACCGACACAGACCACCACAACACCTTCACAGACAACAACAACTACGACAAGTGGTGGTATAAGCGCTGGTGAGATCGTGGCCATAGTAGTGGCGATAATCATAATTGTCGCGATAGTAGCCTATTACGCTAAGAGGAAGTAAGGCTTAGTTATACCTCAAATAGTTTACCAAATAATTTTTTAATCGATTCAATCAATTCTCAAATAGGCCAAACTAAGATTGGAATAAGGAATTTAATCCCGTAGCCCAACATAATTTACAAAAGCCATTGTGGCGGGGATGCCATTGCAAGAACGCTTGTTTGGCGTTAAAGACACGTTTATAGCTGGCGCCATAGTAGCGTTCTTCTACTTGTTATTCACCCAGGAGCTAGGATACCTGACAGGGTATGCCGAGATATTGTGGTGGTTAGTAGCCATACTATGGGCTGCAGTACTGTTCAAGAAGGGTTTCGATTACTACCGAATAATGAATAGTTTTGGTCTATCCTTCCTAGTAATAATAGGATTTATATTCGTCTTCTTCGACCTAGCGCTGAAGTTCGAGGGAATACCCAGAGCTATAGCGTTGTTCCTAATACCCCTAATGACGGTTGCCGTTCTAGGATATATCCATGACAAAATAACGACCGCTAGGGAGCTGAGGCGACGTAGGAAGATAAAAGTACCCGTCAATAAGAGGGTTAAGACGACACTCTACAAGCTCGACCCAATAATGATAGTGTTCATTGTGGTAGGCTTCAGCATTCTGATAACATTCTTGTTAGTCCCAGTATTCATGATGCTATTTAACAGCTTTGTAGTTCCACCTGGTGAGCCGTTCTACTATAATTTTGTATACATATTTAACAATCCACCATATGTAAAGCATATGTTACTACCCGGCGAGGCTTCATGGTATGCTGTGATACCTAGTGGTAATACAAGTATTATAATCTTTAAAGGAATTAATTACGGAATAGTTGTTAACAGCTTGATCAACTCGACAATAGTTACGACGGTAGCAACGTTTCTCGGCATACTCGTTGCATTCGTGCTGGCAAGATATGATTTCCCCGGCAAGACGTTCTTTAGAGTATTAGCTATGGTTCCATTGTTCATAACACCTTTCGTGAACGCTTATGTTGTAAGAATATTGTTCGGTCCCCAGGGCCCGATATCGATGCTGACCCAGGCGTTGTTCGGGTACCAGATCGAGATCAAGGATCTGGCCGGTATTGCGATGGCACAGATAATGGCTTTCTACCCTATAGTCTATCTTAACGCCTTCTCTAGCTTCATAAGCATCGATCCAAGTATGGAGGAGCAGGCGGAGAACCTAGGCAGCAAAGGGGCTAAGCTATTCTTCACGGTCACACTACCATTGGCACTGCCCGGCATCATCGCCGGGAGCATACTTGTCTTTATATTCAGCCTCGAAGACCTGGGCGCCCCTATAGTGTTCCAGTACCCATGGGTTATGAGCTACCAGATATACAGTAGCTTTACCTCAGAGACAGGAATAGTCTCGCCCCAGATAGCAGCCCTAGGATTCATAATGCTATTCATTGCAGTCCTAGCATTCCTTGCCGTACGTAGCTTCGTCAGCATGAGATCATATGCTATGATAAGCCGTGGAGGCCGCTGGAAACCACGCGTCAGGAAGCTTGGCTGGAAAGGACTACTATTCGTATACCTGGTAATGCTACCACTCATAATCTTCACGGCAATGCCACAAATAGGCGTCATCCTCCTAGCCTTCAACATCATACCGCCCTACGGCTTCAAGATACAGCTCGACAAGGCCACAGCCAAGTACTTCATAGGAATATTCACTAACCCGACATACTTCCAGTACATCAGGAACACGCTGACCTACGCGGCAATGGCAGTTGTCCTCGCAACGATCATATCGATAATCATAGCCTATAGTGTCAGCAGGACTAAGATAAGGGTTATAACACCGATCATGGACACACTGGCCACAATCCCACTAGCAATACCGGGACTCGTCATTGCACTTGGATACTTCTACTTCTTCTCAACGTTCTTCCGCGGAACACCGCTGGATCCTACATCTGTGACGACCTTCCAGGCATGGATAGTGCTGGTTATAGCTTATACCATACGTAAACTACCATTCGTTGTCAGGTCGGTGTACGCTGGGTTCCAGCAGGTGCACGAGGCGCTCGAAGAGGCGTCACTGAACCTAGGTGCCAGTAGGACGAAGACAATATTCAGAATAGTATTGCCGATGATTACGACATACATTATAAGCGGTATCATTGTAGGCTTCATATACATCACGACAGAGGTCAGCACCAGTATCACGATAGGCGGACTAAACCCAGCACAGGCTCCAATGACATTCATAATGAAGAACATCTACTATGGAGGGACAGTATACGGTGTACAGTACGTGGCATCAATGGGTGTGCTACTGATACTATTCCAGTTGATAGCAGTGTTGATAATCACGGTAGTGCTAAAGCAGAGGTATGCATTCATAGGTGTCTAATCATGATTTCTTCCCTTAATCCTCTTGAAAGAAACACATTTCCCTGGGATGGTGATATGATTTGACCAGAGTCAGACTCGAAAATATAACCAAAGTTTACGGATCAGTTGTTGCAGTAGATAGAGTAACGCTAGAGATCGAGAGCGGAGAATTATTCACACTACTAGGGCCTTCGGGATGCGGTAAGACAACAACGCTCAGAATAATCGCTGGCTTCGAGGTGCCGGAGGAGGGCAAGATCTACTTCGACGACGAGGATGTCACTTTCCTGAAACCATATAAGCGCAACACCGCCATGGTGTTCCAAAACTATGCGTTATGGCCCCACATGACTGTGTTCGATAACATAGCATACGGACTTAGGATCAGGAAACTACCACCCGAAGAGATAAGGAGAAGGGTTAAATGGGCCCTCGAGCTTGTTAAGCTGGAAGGACTGGAGAACAGGTACCCGCTACAATTGTCGGGTGGCCAGCAACAGAGAGTCGCACTCGCCAGGGCACTTGTGGTCGAGCCACGAGTACTATTGTTGGACGAGCCGCTCTCTAACCTCGACGCTAAGCTAAGGATAGAGATGAGAGAAGAGATCAAGAAGCTACAGAGGAAACTAGGCATTACAACAGTCTACGTAACACATGACCAGCTAGAAGCTATGAGCATAAGTGACCGGATCGCCGTGATGAATAAAGGCAAAGTTCTACAGTATGGACCGCCACGCCAGGTATACTTCCGGCCGACAAATCTCTTCGTTGCCGACTTCCTTGGACGTAGCAATATCCTCTATGGTAAGGCAGGCAAACAGCATGACGGCTACATAGACGTATACTTACCTGATCTAGATGCCACATTGACAGGTGTTCCAGTAAAAGAGATAACAAGCCGCGATGTAGCCGTTGTAATACGCCCCGAGATAGCAAGGCTCGTCGAGAAACACGAGGCAGTTGAGAACAAGCTTGTCGGCAGAATAGATCTCGCGATGTTCCTCGGCGATAAGGTTGAACTGAGAGTAGGCATTGGTAAATCAAGTCTTATAATATATATGAGCAATCTCTACGAGCCCACCCTAGGCTCGGAAATCACATTCTATCTGCCGAAAGACAGTTTGATCGTACTGCCTGCAGAGAAGCCCCTCAATAAAGAGTGAGATAATAAGTATTTTTGAAATAATTAATACAAAAACAACCCATATTTTTTCTGTTATTAACAATATATACAGGCATGTAAATGAACACAAGTATATTGATTACAAACATATCCTAACCCTTAAATCACCTAAAGAACAATAATGGAATGGATGAGGTGCCTCCTCGCGCCTGACCGTGGGGGATGAGGAGACGGGTGAGCTCACCGATCGAATCTATATGTATAAATAGGTAATGCAATACATAGGTTTTACAGTCCCACTAACATTTTCCGTAGAAAAAACTATAGTATTTCATAATATATCTTACATATTCCTCTATATATCCTGGGAGAGATAATGTAATATATCACTAGCTATCATAAACTGATTTTCAGGGGATAAAAGTGGGAGACTGGAAGAACAGTATCGTGATAAACGGCAGGACGAGGATCGTATATGAGTACGTCTATGAGACGCCAAACAAGATATCAATACTATATCATAACAGGATAAGTGGTAATTGGCGTAGATACGTGTTGGAGCTCCATGATGGCATAATCCACGCCGAGGACCTGGAGGAGGCGCTTGAGCTTTCCAAGTACCTCTACAAAATAGTGTCAGAACGCGCATCAATACCGAATCTGCCAGTGTACGCCCTACTGATAACTCTCTCGAGAAGAATAAAGGGCCTAGCCTTCAACTGTAAGTCAAGAAAGGAGCTATGTCCGCTAAGGATCTATAGGTTTGACAGAGACGGTGTTCGGAGAGAGCTCAGCGTCTCTAGCATGATCGAGCAGATGTATAGGATATCGAGAAAATACGGACTCGCAATAGTCATAAGGACAAAGCACAGACAAGTCGTTACTTCGCCCGCAGTCTAAGGATCTCCTTGCCGATCTTTTCCAAGACATCAAACATCTTCTTTCTCTTCTTTATTTTCTCACAAGGAGAATAATCATGTATCTCCCTGCATCTCTCATAGAGCTCGCTCAAGAAAACAGAGACATTACTATATATTCTCTCCAGACTACTAGGCTCTTTAATGGTGTTCATGGCCTGCACAAGGATCTCCTCGATGAGATCTGCTAGGCTGAAGAGTAATTCCTCATTGACGAGATAAGAATGTGGAGCTAGTTCGACGAAGCCTGTAAGTGCCTCGCTTGCCGCTTGTGAATCAATTATACCACTTTGTATCAACATGTTTATTAGGTCTGCCAATTTATCCGGTGGAAACGAGAGTATTGTTGAATAAAGCATTGTCTTGTAGAGCTCGTCGAGGTTGACACTCTTGGGCTTCGCTGATAAAGTGCTTAAAACTAGTCTCGAAGCATCATAGTACTTCTCCATAAAACCTAGTAACTCCACTACTAGTGCAATACCATAGAGACGCCATAGCCCCTCATCAATATGTTCGATCTCCTTCTTAACGATCTTAAGCAGATCTTCTAACACTTCGGGATTAGCCCGGAGTTTTTCAACAATACTGTTGATAAGAGAAGAATCACTGGTCCTAAAGATCTGTTTTAACGATTCATATATGTCTTCGAAGCTCCTCGTCTTTATAGAGTCAATGAGTTTTTCTTCTATTATCTTCATATTCTGAGCCATAATCCTTGATCCTCTACCGCTATTTTTCCTGCTCAATACACGCTCTTAAGTCGATGTTGTATGATATTGAAGCTTTCGTTGAACTGGTCTTTATCCATCCATATAGATACACTTTGTAGTTACCATATTCGCTCGGATCAGTTATATTGATATACGCTATTGTCGGCCTATGATGTAATATCCCGTAAGTGAGTTGTTCTCCTGTATTGGTGTTTACTAGAACGAGTTCTAACATGTAATCTGATATCCCTTCCATAGACATATTAATTATCATGACGAACCTCCTGTATGGCTGGATAAGCGTTAAACCATTTATGAAGTAGCCTGGATACTTGAGGGCACCAAATAATGCGTAGAGATCCGTGCCGTTATAGAGTTTTAGGCCTGCATCGCAGAAAACATAGTATTTTCCGGTCTCTAGATCGTTAAAGTTCAACTTATCAGAGAGGTACATTAGGTGCCTAGAGCTCGCCATGGCTCTCTTGAGGTCTGGCTCAAATATCTTATTGATGGCTTTCGTGAAGGGTTCGGGGCTTGTCGTTGTTTTGACAAGGTTTTCGCCGTATTTTCTACCCATATAGAACGATGTTGCGGCTACTCCCAATAATATGACCGCAAATATTATGATTATTATAAATGATCTTTTCTCCATTTCTGTCACCGTCTTCTAATTAGTTAAAAATGGGTATGGCTGGTTATAATCATTAATTCTGTACAATTCTTTTGGACACATTATTTCTAGAGAGCATCATCTGATCATGGAAAAGAGTTTATTTATTCTGGCCGAGAAAAGACAATTTAAGCACTATTGTTCCCGGTGGTAGTGATTGAAGGCTATAGCTAGATCTGCCTTAGCCATAATAGTCGTAGCCATTATAATTATAGCAGGTCTCGCCATATACTTCGCATCAACACAGCAAAGAGGAACAACACCTACAACAACTACGCCGTCACCAACCACAACAGCCACCCAGACCACAGCGACGACAACAACGACTACGACAGCGGCTGTAAAGAAAGTTAATGTGGCAGTAGTTTTCGACGTCGGTGGAAGAGGAGATCTCAGCTTCAATGACATGGCATACCTCGGAGCGGTGAGGGCAGAGAAAGAACTGGGGGCACATATAGAGTTCATCACGCCTAGAAGCACCGCTGATATGCAACCATTGCTCGAGCAGCTCAGCAAGAGTGGAAAATACGACTTAATAGTGCTGATCGGGTTCCTATGGACCGATCCTCTTAACAAGACCGCTGATAAGTTCCCTAACCAGAAGTACGCGCTGATAGACTCGACAACAGGTGTTGTCAGGAAGAACGAAGTGGACATACTGTTCCGCGAGCAGGAGTGTGCGGCACTCGTAGGAATACTAGCATCTGCCATGGCCCTAAAACTCGGAGGTAATACTGTCGCAGCATTAGCTGGCATGGATATACCGCCTCTATGGAAGTTCCACATAGGCTATCTCTTCGGTGTCAAGTACTTCGAGAAAGAAACAGGGAAGAAGATTAACTTCCTATGGCAGTACACTGGAACCTTCACTGACACCCAGAAAGGCTATACTGTTGGTATGCAGCTGATTCAGCAAGGCGCTAGGGTGATCTATGGACTGGCGGGCCTGACTCACCTGGGAATGTTCAATGCTGTCAAGGACTGGGACAAGCAACACCCAGATCATATAGTACTTGCCATCGGACAAGACGCTAGCCAGGAATGGATCGATCCATACCACATACCTATAAGCGGTGCTAAGCGTGTTGACGTCGCAGTATTCACCGCGATCAAGATGGTCGCTACAGACAACTGGAAGCCAGGCATAGTAACCCTGGGACTCAAGGAGGGAGGTGTAGGCATCTGGGATCTTAACGGTGTGAGGTACTTCGCTGAGCTAGCTTACAAGGAGCACAAGACCAGCCTAACGCCCGATGAGATCGTCAAGATAGTGAATGAGACAAGGCACAAGTATATACCCGAGTATGCATGGCAGCTAGTCGACAAGCTCAAACAGATGATCATAAGTGGACAGATAGCGTTCAAGACACCGACAACGCATGACGAGTACCAGAAGATCATACAGGAGCTACAGAATGGGAACCTCGACGCAGCCCTCGAAAAGGGCCACATATAGCCAGGCTAGAAAGGATCTTCTTCCAAAACATAAACATTATTTTTATTCTCATCCGCTTATTTATTTATACTAAACCAAGACCGCTCTTTACAGAAATATAGGTGGTCGCTCTCATTGCCGGAGCCTGCTGTTGAGATGCTTCATATCACAAAAATATATCCGGACGGCGTTGTCGCTCTCCGCGACGTAGACTTCGTTGTTTACAAGGGAGAAATCCATGGACTGCTAGGAGAGAACGGTGCTGGTAAGACCACTCTCATGAGAATCCTATATGGAGAGATCAAGCCAACAAAGGGAGAGATCAGAATCTTCGGCAAAAAAGTAAAGTTCAGAGGCCCGTGGGATGCGATCAAACACGGCATAGGAATGGTGTATCAGAAATTCACATTAGTACCAACATTCACAGTCATAGAGAACCTTCATCTCAGCCACCTTGCTATTAACCCTAAAGCTACAATATCGGAGACAAGGAAAAAAGCTGAAGAACTAATGGAGACTGTTGGGCTCAAAGTCCCCCTGGATACCGTTGTTGAAGATCTTCCTATAGGTGTTCAGCAGAGAGTAGAGATTATTAAGACACTATTGCGAGACGCCAAGATACTTATCCTCGACGAACCAACCAGCGTACTGACACCTATCGAGACAGAAGAACTCTTCAAGACACTGGCACGGCTGAAAGAACTTGGAATAACAGTCATATTCATTACACACAAGCTTAAAGAAGTCAAACGCGTTACCGATAGAATAACTGTTCTTAGAAGAGGTAGAAAGATAGACACAGTCGAGACGGCGAAAGTTACTGAAGTAGATCTGGCGAGGATGATGGTTCAGAGAGAAATAGTGTTAAAGATCGAGAAAAAACCAGCAAAGCCTGGCCGAATCGCCCTTGTGATCGAGGATCTATGGGTTAGAGACGAGAGAGGCATCGACGCAGTAAAAGGGGTATCACTCGAGCTACGTGAGGGAGAAATACTCGGCATAGCGGGAGTTCAGGGTAATGGTCAGAGAGAACTCGCAGAAGCAATAGCCGGGATAAGAAAGATCTACAAGGGAAGGATAAAGCTGTACGACAAGGACATAACGCGTTTCTCGACACTTGAGCGATACAGAAACGGTCTGGCGTATGTCCCCGATAGCAGGGCTGTAGGACTGGTACTAGACATGTCTTTACGCGAGAACGTGGTTCTAACAAATATCTACAGGATACTGGGCAAGCTAGGCTACCTCGACTGGGGAAAAGGGGATGAGATAGCAAGGAAGGTTGTGGAAGAACTCGAAGTTGTTACGCCAAGCATACTAACTCCCGTTAAGTACCTTAGTGGTGGAAACCAGCAGAAAGTAATGGTTGGAAGAGAGATTGTTAGAGAGCCGCAAGTGTTTATTGTCGCCGAGCCTACCCAGGGACTCGACGTCGGCGCAACAGAGTTCATAAGAAAGATGCTTGTAAAACTAAGGGACGAGGGCAAAGCCATTCTTCTGATCTCAACGGATCTAGACGAAATCCTGCAGCTCAGCGACAAGATAGCGGTTATCTACGAGGGCAAGATAATGGCGGTAGGTAAGCCGGAAGAGTTCACCCTCGAAAAACTCGGTCTCCTAATGGGTGGTGTACATGCCGAGTAAAGATGGGTTCTTCCAAAAACTCAGGGCTAGATTCAGGGCCAGAGCCCAAGACTATGGCATGGCTGCTCTCGAGGTGTTCTTATCTGCCGCTATAGGCTTTCTTGCAGGTGCCCTGGCTCTGCTGGTTCTAGGATACGATCCCCTCAAGGTCTACGAGGTACTGTTTTCATGGGGATACACTGATATAGGCTATCTCCTCTTGAAGTCGACTCCACTGATAATGACAGCAATAGCGTTCAGCATACCAGCACTAGCCGGCGTATTCAACATCGGTGGCGAGAGCCAGCTATACGTCGGCGCTCTCCTCGGCCTCCTTGTCGCCTACTATATCCATAATGCTCCCCTAGCAATCGTAGCGGCAATCCTAGGAGGAGCCGGCCTTGGCCTCTTCATAGCATTGCTGAGAGTCTATCGCGGCATAAATGAGGTAATCACAGCAATAATGGTTAACTGGATAATGTACTGGCTCCTCGCATACCTTGTAACGGGGCCGTTTAACAACCCGAAGCTTCCACAGCAGAGCGTGCCTGTGCCGAAATCTGCCCAGATACCCGTATTTAGTATTGGAGGAGTCAATATTGCTGGCTCATTCATCCTGGCAGTTATAGGTGCGCTGGTGATCTACTACATAGTATTCTACACGAAGACAGGATATATAATGAGGGTCTCAGGCCTATCACCTGCCTCCGCGAAATATGCGGGTTTCAGCCCCGAGAAAGCAATATTGACGTCAATGCTTATCGGCGGCGCTGCGGCTGGCTTCGGTGGAGCACTACTAGTATTGGGGGACGTGCACAGCATAGACACAACACTATCAGCTGTATACGGCCTGGGATTCACTGGAATCGGTATTGGATTGCTCGGCAGAAACAACCCGATAGGAATAATATTCGCTGCAATATTCTTTAGCGGCCTACTAATAGGCGGCCAGTACGTCGAGCTCTTCTTGAATGCTCCGCCGAACCTATCTGACTTCCTGATAGGAGTAATAGTGATCGCACTTTCTATCCCCTACGCCTACAGGTTCATAATAAGCTGGATTAAGAGGAGGAGGATGGCGAAATGATCACGGGAGCGGACATCATAAATCTCTTATCTTCAACACTCATATCAATGGTGCCGATACTGCTGGCCAGCGTAGGAGAGATAATCACCGAGAAGAGCGGGGTAGTTAACATCGGGTTAGAGGGGATCTTCATAATATCATCGTTTGCGGCCACGGTGGTTGCATACTATACTGGCGACCCATTACTCGCACTGCTTGTCGGAACCATTGTTGGCTCGCTCTCGGGCCTACTACATGGGGTTATAAGCGCTTATCTAAACGGCGACCAGATAATTGCAGGCGTCGGTTTCAACAGCTTCGCCTACGGGCTAGCACTAATGATCATGGTTGCTCTCTGGCAGAGCTACGGTAGTAGTCCAACCGTCAAGACTCTTCCAATGATACTCGTACCCGTCGCTGGCACGACATTGTACATACCACCATTAGCGATCGCCGCCTTCATAGTAGCCGTACTAGCCCATTATTGGCTAAACAAGACACGCAGCGGTCTAAAAGTACGTGCATGCGGAGAGGACCCGAGAAGCGCCGAGTCAATGGGTATAAATGTCAGGAGGACAAGACTCTACGCTACGATCCTAGGTGCAACCCTTACAGGGCTGGGAGGCGCCTACTTGACTGTGTGGTGGATAGGCCAGTTCACAAAGTTCATCAGTGCTGGTAGAGGATTCATTGCACTGGCAAACGTCGCCTTCAGCAACTGGAACCCATTACTGGCGATACTAGGTGCACTGATATTCGGGTTCTTCAGCGCGCTCTCGATATTCCTACCGCTCAAGCTACAGCAGATATACCATGTCCAGTATACTGCCCAGATATACCTGTTCAATACAATACCCTACATAGCAACACTAGTAATAGTAGCCTTCATAATGAAGAGGGTAAGGATGCCGCGTGCACTTGGAAAGCCATACATAAAAGAGTAATTATATGAGAAGATGTATCTTCACCACTCTACGATCAAAGCTTTTTTCGAACCCCTTAACTCCGTCCTCAAGCCTATACTCGGCGGAAACCAGGTCATCTACGCGTACAATACCTTTCCTCAGCAACTCTATCGCTTTAGGAAACGGCCCACACCTGCTTCCAATGATCCTGGCTTCCTTTACAACCAGTGCCGTATAGTCTAGGGAAACCCTTGATCCATGAGTGCTCTTCGCTGCGATAACCCCTCTTGGCCTAACGATTCTTATGGCCAGGTCTACGCCAGCATTACTCCCAGAAGCCTCCACTACATAGTCGAAACCGGCTCCTTCAGGAGTATATTTCTCTAAGGCATACTCTGCATCCCCCGGAGACAATACTTCATCGGCGCCAAGCCGTTCGGCCAAGCCAGCCTTGGGGCTTCCTGGCCGTGCAAAAGCAACGATCACCTCGGGCTCATATTGTCTGAGTACCTGGATGGATAACAAGCCTATAGTACCAATACCGATCACAGCCATCCGCGACCCCTTACTGGGTGGGGCCATCTCAGTCATCTCGACAACAGCCGCCAATGGCTCCACAAAGGCGGCCTGCTTATCTGTTAAGCCGTCCACACTATGTAGAAGGTCCTGCCTTGTCAGCACGTACTCGGCCATACCCCCATCAATACTTATTCCGATTGTCTGCCTGTAGGGGCAATGAGTGGGCATGCCCTTCCTACAGTACCAGCATCTCCGGCAATGAACATTTATCTCGGTCGTTACCCGCTTCCCTACAAGGTCTTCACTGGCCTCATCGCCAACCATATCAACAACTCCGGCAATCTCATGGCCAGGTATCAGTGGTAGCTTGAAAGGCCTGTATGTCCCCTTGTAGAAAGCTTTATCTGTACCACAAATACCTACTCTCTTAACCCGTATCCTTACCCAATCCCCCTTGGGCACGGGATCGGCTACTTCTTCTAGCCTAAGATCACCTGGTCCATGGAGCACAAGGGCCTTCAAGATATGTTCTCACCCAGAATTAACGTTGGTTAGCATATTCTTGTTAAGGGTTTTTATCTTCATGGCAGACCGGTAATTTGTAATGCATATAGCGAGAATATGTCTATAAGGATAGGTATTAATAACCACAAATATGACATAAACTATTTCTCGAACAACGTTAGAGAAAAAATACCGCTAAAGAAAACATCTATACTAATGCGCTCGGAGGAATATTGTTATGGATTTGCCGATGCTCCTAATAATTGGATTCATACTCGGAGTAATAATCGCGTATTTGTTAGGAGTAAAGAATAGGGCGGTACTGTTTCTGGCGGGATTAGCTGGTGCCATACTAGCCCCGATCCTTATAACAGTCATAACAGCTTTGATCCTATTGGCGATAATCGGCTTGGTAGTATTAATAATACTAGTGATAATCGGGCTACATACCTAGCTATCGTTACCCGGGATTCCTCCTTCTTTAAACCATAGCCCGACGAATTATTCTTAGTGGAGGGGCTGATTCCTTGGACAAAACACTCCACATAGGTATACCCATTAGAAGGGTGCCAAGCAAAGCTGTAGTTATGGGTGATCCTGAGAGAATAGACTTAGTACTAGAGCTGATGGATTCGTGGAGAGACCTAGGCCTTCGGAGAGGATACCGGGGCATAGTGGGAAAGATAGGCGCCAACATGATCGGAGTATATAGTCACGGCATAGGAGGCCCGTCGGCAAGCATAGTCTTTGAAGAACTAGTGAAAGCAGGGGTAAAAACCATAGTCAGGCTCGGAACATGTGGTGGGCTCCGAGAAGATATTAAACCCGGAACAGTAATCGTAGCCACGGCTTCTGGCGTTAGGAAAACGGGTTGCTCGACAAACATGTACGCCGGAGACAATACTCCCCCAATAGCTCCGGATCCCTTATTGGTCTCAAGAATTTATGAAAGCCTAAAAGCGAGCGATGCTAATGTCTTGCTGGGACCAGTTTTCACAAGTGATGCTTTCTACGCCGAGGCACCAGGCCTTGCAAGAGAGCTGGCTGGACTTGGATATATAGGCATAGATATGGAGACGGCAATACTGTATTACCTCTCGTGGATGAGGGGTTACCGGGCTGCATCGGTTCTTATAGTGAGTAACAACCTTGTAGCTAATACCGATGAGTATCTCTCAAATCAAGACATGATAGATACGATAAAGAAAGTATTCAAAACCATAGCAGAAACACTCACCGGTGAGAAGTGATGAATACAATAATAGATGATATAAAGAGACTCGTCGAGAAGCTCATGGGCAATGATTTCGCCCACGGATACCCGCACGTGGCTCGTGTGAGAAGATATGCTTGGCTCATCGTAGACAATGAGGGACTCAATATCGATGAAACTGTGCTGGAACTAGCCGTTCTCCTACATGATATCGGTAGGAGGATCGGCGAGCCCCACGCCTATTATTCGGCTCTGCTCGCCCGATCAATACTTGCAGAGAAAGGGGTGCCGGCCAA
The DNA here is from genome assembly GCA_027022365.1 of Desulfurococcales archaeon. Lineage (GTDB taxonomy): Archaea > Thermoproteota > Thermoprotei_A > Sulfolobales > Desulfurococcaceae > JAADCY01. The sequence continues at coordinate 16,001 of JALVYU010000030.1, forward strand.
TAAGATCGAGAAGATAACCAATGCGATTCTCTATCACAGTTTCAGCTACGCCAGGAGAAACAATATAGAGCCCCTCAGTGATGAGGCCAAAGTATTGAGCGATGCAGATAAACTCGATGCTCTTGGAGTCGTCGGTCTCGTAAGAGTATTCTTGTTTGGTGCCGAACACAATAGGGGATTCGAGGACAGCATAAAGCATTTCCGTGAAAAGATATTCCGGCTCAAAGATCTTATGCACTACCAGTACTCTAGAAGACTAGCCAGAGAACTAACCATGAGAACACGTAAAGCACTAGAAATGCTCCTCGAAGAAACAGGTTATAAGGAGCAGTGGAAGATTTAATTATATCAATTCTCCTCTAAATTATTTTAAGATATATTGTACGCCCTCGTCTATATAGAGGTGTAATTTTGGCTGACCCAATAGGCTCACTGGAGTATCTCCCAGGCATTATTCTAGGGCTCATCATCGTGATAATATTCCTGTCAATGAGTATAAAGATCGTTCGTGAATACGAGCGAGCAGTAATATTCCGTCTCGGCAGACTCCTAGGAGCTAAAGGCCCCGGCATATTCTTCATCATCCCTTTTGTCGACAACTTCATCAAGGTAGACCTGAGGCTAACAACAGTAGATGTACCGGAGCAGCAGATCATTACAAAGGATAATGTCACTGTTGGTGTCGACGCAGTGGTTTACTATCGTGTATTCGACCCTGTACTAGCCGTTACTAAAGTTGAGGATTACAACTACGCCGTGATGATGATGGCCCAGACAACCCTAAGAGATATCGTCGGGCAAGTGGAGCTCGACGAGCTTCTCACAAGGCGTGAAGACATAAATAAGAGGCTACAAGCCATCCTAGACGAAGTAACTGATCCATGGGGTATAAAGGTAACGGCGGTCACGCTGAAACAGGTGAGACTACCGGAGTCAATGCTCCGTGCGATGGCTAAGCAGGCAGAGGCTGAGAGATGGAGGCGTGCAAAGGTTATCGAGGCCGAGGGTGAGAGACAAGCATCAAAGATACTGGCCGAAGCAGCAAAGTTCTATGAAGAACACCCAGCAGCTCTCAGGCTACGTGAGCTACAGACACTGATAGAGGTTGCTAAGGAGAAGAACATGATAGTCATAGCGCCGAGCAGTCTCGGAAGAGACATCGAAACACTAGGTATAGCATTAGGAGCTACAAAAGGTCCTAGACTCCGTACAACAACGGAATAAGTCTTCATGGGCGATGTGAAGTGAGAGGAATTGAACCAATTATTTTTCTTTCTAGGATCACCCTCTTCCTCATAGGATTATCTCTCCTCCTAACTGGTGCTGTTGGTCTAGCTCAGAGCCAGGGTATGCATAGCTTCGTCGTTGTAAAGATAAATAGTGAGATAACATATGGTACGGCATACCTTGTCCAAGAAGCCATCAATGAGGGGGAGAAGCTCGATGCTCCTGTGATAATTATTCTTGACACTCCAGGAGGACTGCTGGCGGCTGCCCAGGACATCATAGAGTATATAAGGAATAGTAATGTCCCGGTAATCGGGTATGTTTACCCGGTCGGCGCAGCCGCTTGGAGTGCAGGGACGCTAATACTCATGGCCACACATATAGCTGCGATGGCGCCCGGAACCAATATAGGGGCTGTCCAGCCGGTCCTCTACAATCCTACGACCGGGGAGTATCAGCCGCTCAATATGTCAAAGGTGATAAACCCTGTTGTATCGATGATAACAACTCTTGCACAAGATAGGGGTAGAAACGTTACAGCCGCTAAGAACTTCGTTCTCCACGATTTAACGCTCAATGATCAGCAGGCGCTTAAATACCATGTCATCGATCTGGTCGCGAGGAATATAGATGAACTGCTGGCAAAGATTAATGGGTGGAAGGTCAAACTAGATAATGGTAGAGAGTACGTGATCAATAGTAGTAATGCCCACGTAATATATTACAGCGGTAGCCTCAGAGCAGCAATAGTCACGGCAGTAAGCGATCCCATAGTGAACAGCCTCTTAATGACAATAGGCGTTCTAACATTAATATTCAGTATATTGTCCGGCCACCTGCTCTTCGTACCAATAGCTGCGGCCTTAATAATTATTAGTCTTCTTGGCATGGGGTTTAATCCCAACATGATAAGCCTAATACTTTTAATAATAGGTGCCATCGCATTAGCTATAGAAATACATACACCGGGATTCGGCGTTCTTGGATTTACTGGGATCGTATTGATAGCATTAAGCATAGCTCTCCTACCAGTACTTAATCCCGGGTGGCTCGTAGCTCCAAGCTATCAAAGGATGCTGTTCTGGACAGGGATCAGCATAGGCATTGTCCTAGGGATATTCATGGGCATAATGCTATACAAGGTATTGAAGGCGAAACTACAACCGCCAAAGCTTAAGACCCTTCCCCTCGGAATCATCGGTAAAGCGATCGACGACATACCTGCTAATGGTCAAGGATTCGTGTTGATTGAGGGAGAATACTGGAGAGCCACGAGCGATGAAGATATCAGGAAGGGCGAAAAAATAATTGTGATCGGCAAGGAAGGACCAATACTTAAAGTCAAGAAGCTTGAGGGGGAAGCCCAGGGCTGAAAAACGATCCATTATCCAGGTTTATTATGCTGGATAATACTATATTCTAACGGATATACATCCATGGGTGCCCCCAGTTGGTGCGCCGCCTAGTTATTAATATATATCTATTATTCATATTCATCCTCTTGTTCATGATATACTGTGTGGTCACGGGTCATTTATCCCTCGCAGTAATAACTGGTTATGCAGGCCTAGTTATCCTTATCCCTGTGCTCTATAGGAAGAGAATATGTCTAGTCGTGGCGCACGGTATTTTCTCTAACATAATGATTACTTATAGTTTGTTCGCAGTAGTTGGTACTAGTCTCGGTACCGTAGACGCACTCGTTAGTAGTTGGAGAGCCAAAGCGTTCATATGGCTTGCATTCATAACTATACTGATGGTGTATATCGATATCGCAACTCTTCCGCTATACCTTGTTGTCAGCGGCATTATAGGTATGTATGGCGGTTTTTGGAGTATTACTTGGGCGATACTCTGGAAATCAACAGGGCATATCATAGATTACAACATATGGGTTATGCCCGACACCTATCTCCCAGAGATCATATACTGGCCCATAGTGTTTAGTTCGATAGCAATATACTTTATAGCGATGATCTATAGCTATAGGAGGAAAGAAGTAATAGCCGAGGAAAGATCCAGGAGGTGTAAGAACATTCATTTAAAAACCATCTAGCCTTTTCTCATGGGAGCTTGATGACTTTATCAAGTCTTCTCAACGTATTACGATGATCTAGCTCGTAGAGTGTTATCTTGAGCTCTTTGCCGTTAACCTCTATGATCATCATGCTAGGCTTCATGGATCCTCCGGCACCGCCCCAAGCACCTGTGAGGCTACCTGGGTTCAAGAGCAATCTTTTCTTGTCCAGGCTCCACTTTATGAATGGGCTATGCGTATGACCCGTGAGAAGCACGTCTACATCTAACGATACAGCTATTCTTGTCAAGTCCCTCGTGTTTCCCCTAGGATATATTCCGTGGCCGTGATGTACTCCAAACCTTATCCCATCCACAAGGAACCTGGCTGTCCTGGGAAGGGGTAGGTAGTCCATGTTTCCCTCTACATAGAATGTTTTCTTACCTAGTCCGAGAAACCAGTCGAGCACTTCTTTGCCTGTGAAATCACCAGTGTATACGGCTATATCCCAGGGTTTCCCCCCCTCGATGATCTCTTTTAGCTTGTCCGGCACTTTTTCCGCTCTGTCGGGTATATGGGCGTCTCCGATTACTAGTATGTATGGCATAGTTTATCGCCTCCGAGTACTTCCTATCAAAATCCCTTATCCACTCAAATATACTCGATACTTCTCTATGGGGTGGGAATCTTATCATGTTTGCTCTTGTGTTGATAAGAGTGTTTTTAAGCTCTATATGGGGTGCTGTCACGTTTGCTTCTCCAAAGACGGTCTTGCTTATTTTATATCTTTTTATGAATTTATAGTGGAACATCGGCTTCCTACTCCTTATTATTTTATGATATGTTTTCGGCTTTAGTACGAAGATGTTTAGTCGGCCGGAAATATATGCTGCGTACAACTGTACTCCGCTGATATATTGTATCGCTAACGGGATCTTCGTCGAGGGTATGGAGTATCTTGATATAAGGCCTTTCGATAACCGCAGTATGTTTGCTAGGAATATTTCATCGTTCTTGCTGATACTGGGGTGGCCTATGAAGGCCGCTACAAACTGTATTATCCCCACTATGAATGCGAAGAGTATGGTTGTGCCGTAAGGGATGAATTGTAGCAGTTCAGCGATAACTAGTGCGATAAGGGAAAATGCTAGGGCAATTATGCCTCTCATATTTCTTTTATGTAGACCCACATAGCATGGTCTTGGGAGATCCTGTGAATCCCACCAATTCTTTTTCTCTTTCTCCATTATGCTCAGCCACCGCTAGGATCAGCTGGGTAACCGCGCCTTCATTGCCATTATAGGGCTCAGGCTCCCCGAAAAATCATCATCTAAGCGTTATATGATACAGTGTTTGTTCGGGTTAAAGATATTACTGCCTAACATTTATCATTGTTTTAAATAGTTAGTTGTTAGGTTACCCTAACGGTGATCTATTATGGATATAGAAGCAACAATAATAAGATACATAGGCGGCAAAACCGGCTGCATAACGCCATTCAAACTATCAAGAATATTAGGACTAGCCGAAGCATACTACATGGCCGATCATGGAGAGAGGTTGACCGGTCTAAAATATATCTGTACACTTGGAACATTCTACATAGAAGGATTTGAAGAGCTAATAAAGGACTGTTTCGAACGGAACCCGGAGAAGCATTGTCTAGAGTATAAATGTGGAGAAGTTGAGTTGCCGGAGCATATTTCCATGTATGTTGACAAGGCGATACAGGATCTGGATACCGAGGATCTCGATGAGATAAATCGGAGAGTCCTAGATAACCCGTTCTTTAAAAAACTTTGTAACAAACAAACGGGGTGAAAACATAATGATTAATATCGCTGTGACGGGAGGGAAGGGTGGTACGGGGAAAAGTCTTGTCGCAACTAGCCTTGCAATACTACTATCCAAGAATATAGATGGCCTGGTTCTGGCCGACACTGATCTGGAGGGCCCCAACGACCACGTCATACTGGGTATCGAGGAGCTTGAGAACCAGGAGTCTATAACATTGTTTCTACCATTGATCGACACCACTAAGTGTACCCGGTGCGGGGTATGCGTGAAGATATGTGATACGGGCGCCCTATTCATGGCTGGGAGAGCCTACCCAATAGTTTTTCCCCGGCTATGCAGTGGATGTAAGGCATGCTACTACGCCTGTCCATACGGCGCGATCAGGGAGGCTGGCCACGTCTTAGGCTACACCTACGTGACCCCAGTCTGTTTCGGCAACGGATGCTTTAAGCTCGTCACCGGCATGCTACTTGAGGGAGAGGAGCACACGCCTCCCGGCGTATATAGGACGCTCCAACGAGCATTGGAACTAAAACCTGAACTGCTCATCGTAGATACTGGTGCTGGCACAGGAAATGCTGTATCAATGGCTTTCAGAGACTCTGACCTCGTGATCGTCGTAACCGAGCCTACGCCGCTTGGAGCACACGATCTAGACTCCATCCTCGAGGTAACCGATGCGATGAATAAACATGTATGGCTTATAATCAACAGGCACGGTATAGGAGATGTTACGATATTGGAGACGGTTCTTCATAGGCATCGTGTGGAGAAAATATTTCGTATACCCTACGATAAAGCCGTTGCCGAAGCCTATGCTTATTCCAAGCCCCTCATAATCCATTATCCTAAATCACCCGCATCCAAAGCTCTCATAAAGATATCGGATGAACTCATGGGGTGGATAAAGCATTGATCGAGATAAGCATAGCTAGTGGTAAGGGTGGTGTAGGCAAGAGCCTACTAGCATCTCATTTAGCCCTTCTCCTATCGGGTAAGAGGAGACTAGTAGCCGTTGACGCTGACGCCGAGGCACCCAACATGAACATTGTCCTCGGAATAAAGGACTGGGATAGGGTAATTGAGCATCATGAGGGGAGAAGAGCATTTATTCTCGACAATAAATGTACGGGGTGCGGAGAATGCTTGAATGCCTGCCAGTTTGGAGCAATAAGAGTGGTTGATGGGAGATATGTTGTTGATAGATGGTTGTGCGAGGGATGCTATACCTGTAGCCTCGTATGCCCGGTGAAAGCAGTAAGGTTCGAGAGAGATGTTCTTGCGGGATGGATAAGGATCAAGGAGAAAACACGGTGGGGCTTCCCACTAGTGTCAGCTGAAATAGTTCCCGGGAGACCCAATAGTGGTAAACTGGTTACCGAGGCTCGTAACACAGCGAGGGAGCTGTTTAGAGAAGCAGAGCTCATGATCCTGGACTCGGCAGCAGGGATAGGGTGCCAAGTAATTGCGAGCCTTGCGGGGAGCCATGCAGCAATACTTGTTGCTGAACCCACACGGGCAAGTATAAGTGATCTAAAGAGGATCGTAAGGCTTACCCAGCACTTTAGAATACCATCAATGCTAGTGATCAACAAGTATGACTTAAACTCGCAACTCTACAGAGAGCTGAAGAGGATCGCCCACGAGAACAAACTATATTACCTAGGCGAAATTCCTTATGATGAAGAAGTCCCACGCTCCTATGTATCCATGAAGCCCCTCATAGAATACAATCCTGATTCGGGGGCCGCTATAGCAATTAGAAGGATTGCCGAGAGACTCGATAATATCTTGTCAAGGTTTGATGAGTGGCGCCTGGAATACCTACCTGAAGCTTATAAGCCGTTCGAACCCATAGTTATTAGACCGGATAAAACGTTAGGATAACCTAACATGTGAGGGTGGTAAAAAATGGTTAGAATAGCTATTCCGACCGAGAAGGGCGGCCTCGAAGACAGTATTTATCCGAGATTCGGCAGAGCCCCAACATTCACGATCATAGATATAGAGGAGAAACAAGTCAAAAACGTCAAAGTAATCGAAAACCCAGGCTATAGAGCATCCGGAGGAGCGGGCGTGAAGGCAGTACAGCTCCTAGCAAATGAAGGAGTAGAAATAGTGATGGGGCCAACGCCCGGTCCGAACGCCTATTTTGCACTAAAGAATGCCGGCATAAAACATTATCCTGTGCAAGGCCTTAATGTAAGAGAGGCTGTCGAAGCATTTCTAAGAGAAGATGATTAGCGGCGAAAACAATCAGTCGGGTGTGTTGATCTCATCCCTAGCGGTCGTGCCGGGAGTAATTCATCACCATGGATGAAATGATAACGCCGCATTTTTATCTCTACCGTCCACGTAGGATTTTCAATAACCTAAAGTTATAGGGAAGCGGAACCAGTACGCCTGCTAATCCACCGAATATTTTACGGTTATAGATCTTTTTCATCTCCTCCCACAACTCGTGGTCTCCAGCCAAATAGTAGTCTATTACGGACTGCATTATGTCCGTGTAAACATATATGTCGAGAAACGGGTTATCAGTTATCAACTTAATTGATGTTGTGACGAGAAAAATGAAGAGGTCCCAGGCATGGTGTACTTTGTTCCTAGACTTTATAGCCTGTTCCGCGTCAATAAAATAGACCTTTTTCCCGCTTATGATGAAGTTTTGGAACTTGGTGTCACCTAGTGCATAGCCATAATCATGTATACTCCTAATAGCCCATGCAACATCCCTGTAGTCTCTTTCATCAAGCCCTGGAACGAATTTTTCGCCCTCAATAAATTCTCTAACAAGCCTGATTTCTCCCCAATCGATCAGGATAGGGCGTGGAACAGGAATCTTGCCAGCCAACTCCCTCAGAAAAACAGATTCTCGCTCCAATCTTTCGCGAGGAACAAATGTGAATGGAAAAAGGGTTAGTGGCAAGCTAGCAGATTTAATGATAAACCACTTAAGGAGACCTGGCGTACGATCATATTTTTTCAAAGCATATTTTACACCATTAATCATTATGACTTGTGTCTGGCTGAAAAGTTCGTCCAATATATCTAGTAGTCCTCTCCTTTTCTCCAATTCGAGAAGTCACCGCGAGAATAAATTAATGGTAATATCTCTAGTCATAGAGATCCTCGGGTATTTCGATAATGCGTTTACCCGCTACCACCTGGTCTACACTATGAATAGCTCCTCCCAGCTCCTCTATGACCATCCTGATCTCGCCATAATCAATATCCTGGCCCTCAATAACAACAATTATGTTCTGGGTCTCAACATCTACCTCTTTAACAGTAATGTTCACAGCGTCAACACCCTCTACCTTGGAGAGGTTCTCGGCTACATCCACGATGCTGGGGCCTTTAATAGGTACCAGTACGTCGAGCACGAGACGTTTTATCAAGGCCTCATCAATCACCACAATACAGTATGGAATAGACCGGGTATTAAGCATAATGGGAACAGGATAAAAATTATAATAAGAAGCATAGTATCCCGAATAATAGAGAATATATTCGCTGATGGTGTTCGGATATGGCAGGAGAAGTAGTCCCACCAGAACCAATAGTGAAAAGACCTATACTGAGAAAACATGGAGGCCTAGACCAAGGAACCCGCGTAGGGAGGGGCTTCAGCAAAGGAGAACTAGAGGCGGTTGGCCTCGATTTTAAGACAGCTATGAAGCTCGGCCTCAGAATCGATGCGAGGAGAAGGAGCGTCCACGAATGGAACATACAGGCTCTAAAAGAGTATCTAAAGAAGATCGGCTATTTGAAGGAGTGAATTTATCTTTTATATTTCATTCAACATTATTTTACAGATGATCGCCCGTGGATCATTGATGTACAATTCTTTTGAACATTGTAGAGGTATAGGAAATCTGTAAAGATCATCCAGTAATTACAAGTGATCATTGTTTTAAAGTTCAAGTAAGAACGATGTATGGGTCCTAGGGGGAGTCACCCCTGTTCATCCCATCCCCTGCTCGGGGGTGTTACAGGGGCCGGTCATATTAGTTCTTAGGCCAAAGCTCTTTAATATTTTGTTCAACATTTTAATATTGACATAATTGGTGGGACATTAATCCCACAAAGTCATTCTATACATTATAAAAAATTTCAAAAATAATCGTGGGTATACTGAAATTTTTTCTCCGTACCACATAAATTTATTAAGACACTATCTGATGGAGCTTCAAGAAGTAAACATAATATCCATGAGAGGCCCTAACTAGAAACTCGGCAAGAGCGGAGGACAGAGAAATGACTCTATCATTATATAATGATGTAGCTGGAGAAGTCAGCAAGATATCGGACAATATTATGGAGATCTCAATCAGATCCCGTAGCAGAGTTGTAAGTGTAAAGCTAGACGAAACCACAATCCATATACTCGATAAGCAGGTCAGACGGATTAATGCGCGGAGCCGTAGCGAAGTAATCAAGGCATTAATAAAGGCTTTTGTATACGCAATGTCAGAACTGGAAGCGCGTACAAATAGCGAACCCTATAGGCTGAAAATAGTGGTAAGCGTTGAAGACGAGTTTACGGGCAAGACAGGTAAGGTAATAGTTAAGCTTCCAGATACTAGTGTTGTCAGATATTAGTTTAGTATACTAGTGTAGCTGACAGCTTATCAAAATAATGCTATTGAGAATTATTCTTCGCTTGTCCCAGATGTCCCGCTCGAATTCTTCAGTTTCTCAACAATAAGCCTCACAATATCCGCGGGTAAACTTATCTGGTGTGCAAGCTGTTCTATAGGGACACCACCATATTCCTCTAATGCCTCCTTAACCGCTGTTATTGCCTCAATATAGTAGACTTTTCTGCTTATCCTTCTCCGGGCTATTAGGCCGAGCCTATTAAGCTCTGCAAGATATCTTGACTCTATTGTTCTAGGCCTTCCAGTAACTTTTGCGAGATCTTCGGCCGTGGCTTTCTTGAGTTCTATTACTGCTTTTAGAGTTCGCCACAGTGGCGGTGAGAGGATAATTCCTCTTTTCATAAGAAACCTTATATCGTATATACTACAGAATTCCTCGTTTGACATAGGTTTTTCCCTCTTGTTATCCTCTTCAACAAGCTTTATTTTGTTTTATTGCTTAAATAATTTTCTCTATTTCCATTAAGATGTTGTGTTTTATCATTAAGTTATACCTATTCTGAATGAATTCATTGATCTTTATTCTAATTCTTGTTTGTAATAAAACATTATTATCTAGAGGGAACTGTCATATAGAAATATAACATATCATAAATTATGAAAACTGTAAAGGAATGTTTTAGGTAAAGAAAAGATAAAGCATATACTATAATACCGGATAAATAATATCTAAAACCATTGAGGTGACTACCATGAGCTCTTGGTCTTGGCTCGCGGGTAGGAGGCTAAAGGAGATAGTTAATAAGAGTTTCAAGCACCTGGAGCTCGTCAACAATGTTGTTTCCATGCTCGACGAGATAATTAGTGAGCTCCTCAAGAACAATGTAAATGCTGGTTTAGCTAAATTTGATGATCTGAACAAAATGGAAGAAAAAGCAGATGTCGTGAAGCGAGAAATATTCGTGGAGCTTAGGAGCGGCTACATACATCCCCTGGATCGCGAGGATCTTCTACGTTTGATACTTACGGCGGACGATATAGCCGCCTATGCGAAAGCCGCTACCCGTAGACTCGTGATAATATATAGGCTTGGATATACTGTTCCGGGAGAGCTGTTAAAGATACTCAAAAATATGACGAGCAAGATAGTTGAAGCTTCAAAACTGATTATCGAGGCAGTAAACACTATTGGTCACGACCCGTCGAAGGCATTGTCGATAACGCATAAGATCGAGGATATAGAGGAGAACGTTGACGATCTACGTATGGAGGCCTATAAATTTCTCTATAAGATGTGCAAGGACAGAATAGGGATCGAGTGCATATTGTACAAGGAGGTCATCGATGACGTAGAGAATACAAGCGATCGCTGCGAAGACACTGCCGACGTAATTAGAATTATAGCCGTATCGATATAATGTTGATGTGATTAAAAAGACATAACAACATTTTATGCGGAGCACTCATCGCTCCTTATGCTTCTCCATTATGTAGTATATTAGAAGCCTTACACCCCATCCTGTAGCGCAGTCCCTATAGTATGGCTTCTTAGGTAGCCCGTTCTCGACATATGCTACCCCAGCGATATCCAGGTGCGTCCATTTACCGGGGTCTTCGAGGAACTTGCTGAGGAATGCGGCAGCCGTTATTGCTCCCGCTGGCCGCCCGCCAATATTGTTCGTGTCTGCGAATGTGCTCTTCAGCTGTTCATAGTATTCCTTCCACAGAGGCATTCTCCATAGTTTCTCGCCGATCTTCCGGCCGATCTCGTAGAGTTTCTCGGCTAGCTCGTCATCGTTTGTGAACAAGCCTGCGGCATAATTGCCGAGCGCGATCACTATTGCTCCCGTGAGGGTCGCGAAGTCGAATATCTTTGACGGCCTATAGGTTTTCTCTATGTAGGAGAGCGCGTCCGCCATGATTATTCTTCCCTCTGCATCAGTGTTGCCGACCTCTACTGTCAGACCATTGTACATTCTGATGATATCGCGTGGCTTGTAGGCTTTAGGGCCTGGCAGGTTCTCCACGGCCGGCAGAGCCACCACGATGTTCACGGGGAGCTTGAGTGATGCAGCCGCTTTGATGATCCCAAGAGCTACTGCTCCGCCGCTCTTATCGTACTTCATCCTCTCCATCGACTGTGCCGACTTGAGGTCTAGTCCGCCTGCATCGAAAGTAACCGTCTTTCCAACGATCCCTATGTCCCACTCGTCCGCTTCTCTCCCCTTGTACTCGAGGATTATGAGCCTGGGCGGTACGCCTCCACCACTCCCTACAGCTAGTATACCGTTCATCCCCATCCGTCTAAGGTCATCTACATGGAACACCTTTATGCCTAAGCCATAGGTTTCTGCGAGCTTCCGGGCCTCCTTCTCTACTTCTTCGGGGTTCATCTGAGAGCTGGGGGTATCCGCTATTAGTCTGGCGTAGTTCACGGCGTCTGCCAATAGAGTTGATCTCCTGATGATCTCATATGCCCCGCTTATTTCTTCCGGGTAAACAATTGTCAATGATTTAATAGTCTTCTCTCTCCGTTCCTTAGCCTTAAATAATTCTCCAGGATCATAGAGGGCTATCTCTGATGCCTCGATACATTGTGCAAGGACATCGCCGGGATCAAGATCGATTGACTTATCGAAATAAACAACTATATCTTTTGCCTTTAGATCCTCAAGCACTCTAATTATTTTAGCACACGCGATCCTTATAGATTCAAGGCTCGGCTTTTCACCCAAGCCTGCCAATACAAGACGTGCATAGCTTTTAGGAAGATATGTTATCCTGATCTCGCCCTCCTCAGCCTTAAAGTCTCCCTCGCCGATAACCTGGTTAATCACGTCTTTCCACGACTCCTTGATAATGTCCGGTATGATGGGCTCACCACTGCTTTGAGGAACAAGCACAGCGAGGGTATCGGCCTCGATGCCTAGAGGTGTGCCCTGCTTAAAGCTGTAGTTAAGCCTAGCCACAATGACCACCAGGCATATATCTAGGTGCTTACGCGGTAATAAAGACGAGGCAATTCATGTAGCATCTAGTACAGGCTTGACTTAGGTGGGCAATGATCAATTATTAAAGAAGACTGAACAGTAGTGTTAAGCCCAACAAGGTTCATCGCTGTAACGACTACAACGTATCTCCCGTCGGGAAGGTTTTCTTCTATATCGAGGACTGCTTCCCTGCCCGAGATATGGAAAACAATGGTTTTACTTGTTTCTTCACCCCTTACCTCGACCTTGATCAGGAGCACCCCTGTATCGTTATCAATAGCCTTAACATTTAGATCGAGAGCTCTACTTACACCATCGTTGCTTCTAAGCTTGATCTGTAGATCTGGAGGAGTATTATCTCGGGGGCCGAAATACGATATATTGAACAGATCCAGCGTATTGTTTCCCAACACTACGATATAGTATTGGTTCGAATCAATACATCCGAGCCAGGCCACGCGGGGAAGGCTAGTGTTTAGGCTCCAGATAAAAAGCGATGCAAGGCTCATTATCTTTGTCGAGTCCTTGTCTACAATGAGTACCTCCTGGCCTCCATCCCCATTTATGTCAGGGAGAACAACTGGTTGTCCATAACCTATCGACTTAACTGATCGCCAGAACCACCCAGTGACGATGTCGTATATTTTGACGTCCCCTGTAGAATTGAATACTAGGAGTTTATCTAAGGTTACCAGAATATCTACCGGACCAGCGAGGCTTTTCTCGTAGAGTTCACGGTAGACGCCCATCAGGTATGCATGAACACTATATGTTTCCCTGCCTAGAAGCGATAATGTCTTCTCAACAATCAAGGCCAATACTCTGTTGCCATGATCGACAAGGATGGTCTTATCTGGGAGAGCATTTGTCAGTGTTAGGCCCATCTTATAGTTGCCGTAAGATAGGCTGATCCTTGAGATGAAACGTGCCCTGACCTCGTCTTCGTGGACGACAATTGTTTCCGTCGAGCCCTGCGATAACGTGGGTGTTTCCACCCATGGGTTTATTGTTGGTACGGGAGCGTTAACCGCTAGGTACGCTGTGCCTTCATCGAATATTATCTCGGTGCTATTGTTTTTGAGGCTCCACTCAAGTATTATCGTTGAGAAGTTTTCATCGAGAATATCGAGTCTATAAAAATAATAAACTATTGTGTCATTGATTAGCTCGAACCCCCTTGATAACCTGTACCCGCTAGGTATGCGTATTTCCCTACCTGCGTAACTGGTACCATTTATCCATAGATAAGGCCTTGCATAAATGGTTTCATTGTCCCGGGTATACGTTATGATCAGTAATGCAGGAGCAGTATTGTTAAATCCTATGGTGAAGTTCACGTGGCTTCTCGTGGTTAGATTATAGATAAGCTTGTTTAATACAGGATCATATATTATGACCTGGTTCTTAGAACCTACTATAATATAATATGTATTATTGGTTCTGATAACGTTACCATAACCACTTGTACCACTGATTTTTAGCCCATGTATTTTCCTGAGAAGATAGAAGCCGGGCGGCGTGATCGGCTGGGCTTGAATAGGGGTGGGAAGGACTAGTAGGTGTGACAGAATGATCGCAAGTGCGAGTATTAATAACAATCGCTGTATCAACGCATGTGCACCGGGATAAAGATAGACTAGACCAGGATTAAAAACAAGTCTGCTATCTCGTTAAAAGGTGGAAGCCGAGAGACGTTCTTCTTTTCCTCTTGAATAGCTTCATGGTAAATATCTTTTCCGTCCCTATGATCCTGGATGCGATGTATAGTACTATGATGGCGTAGGCCCACGAGGAGAAACCAGCCACTAGCTGAGCAGTATAATTACCGGCCAGGCCGAGACTAAGTATGAATACAAGGTTAGCAAACGGAATAGCCGCTATGGCTGTCTGCTGTATAGGGCTCATGCTTGTTATATCTAGGAATAAGCCGATGAAGATTGACAGCATTAGTGGTGCAATAATGTATCCACTAATTATCTGTGCGCTCCTAACATCGTCCACAAACATTGCTAGTAGAAGAGCTACTCCTAGGGCTAGGAAGAGCGTGCCGAACCCAGCTATGACCAGGACTGCCGGGGTCTGCACCCCCACAGCTTTTACTAGTGCTGATAAAGCGATTGACGAGGATGCACTACTGTTTGTTGCACCGAGGCTTGACATCTGGGAGAAGTACCAGGCCATTATGGCGAAGTATGCTCCGCCACCTATTAGGCTAACTATGAATGCAGCGGTTACTTTCGCGGCGATGAGGCTGAACCGGCTAAGAGGAAGGGTTAGTAGGGTCTCCAGCATCTTCTGTTCTTTTTCAACAGCGATACTCGTAGCTGATAGCTGGGCTACGAAGCCTGCGAGTAATCCTATTATTAAGGGTACGAAGAGGCCGAGCATAAGCAGTGGCCCGGTCACTTGTGACGGTTCAATATTCTTTATAATGATATTCCCGATAACAATGTTGCTTGTACTGTTCACGGGGGAAGACACGTACTCCGGCGATAGCCCGGCTTTCTCAAGGATCTGCTTTGACAACATGTCGGAGTACTGACGTATTATTCCATAAACCTTGTATCCCATCATCATACTTGTGAAGCTGATCCCCCTGATCTTATAGTATACCTGGAGATACGCCGTGTATCCTCTGGTCAGGTTTTCGGAGAACCCTTTCGGGATAACTAGGATGCATAAGGCATTATCGTAGTTCTTTATGGCGGAGTCTATATCGTTGTATCTGGTCACAGTGTATTTATGGCTTGTCAAGTAATTGATGAAGTTCTCCGCCCAATACCCATGATCTAGATCAACTAATAATATTTCGCCGCCCGGCTTCATCGCCTGCTTCACGGCCTGCGTTGTCATTGCACCCATAATACCGTACATCAATCCCGTTAGGACTACTGGGACAATAATCATAGTTATTAGTATCTTGGGATCACGGATAATGCTCTTCATCTCCTTAATGAATATGGTTAAGAACGCGCTCCTCATATCTCCTCGCCTCCAACGATCTTCGCGAAAACCTCCTCTAGGTTCTCCGCCCCATACATACTCTTGAGCTCGGCCGGTGAGCCCTCGGCGACGATGCGGCCCTCATGTATTATGCCGACACGATCGCAGAGGTACTCCACCTCCAGCATGTTGTGGCTGCTCAGTAAGACCGTTACGCCGTATTCTCTCGTGTATTTCTTGATGATTCTCCTCACCCTCGTCGAGTTTATAACGTCGAGCCCGCTTGTGGGCTCATCTAGGATTGCCAGTTTTGGATGTACCATGAGTGTCTTGGCGATCAGAAGTCTCCTCAGCATCCCCTTGCTGTAGGTCTTGATCTTGTCCTTGATCCTCATCCCGAGACCACTGATCTTCCATGCCTCCTGGATCATCCGCCTCTTCTCCTGCTCGTCCTCAGCGTAAAACGAGGCTATGAAGTCTAGGAACTCCAGGCCTGACAAGTATTTATATGCTCCCGCTTCTTCGGGTAGGTAAGCTATGAGTCTCCTGACTTTCTCCGGCTCGCTCTTCACATCATATCCGTAGATCCTCGCCGTCCCGCTCGTCGGCTCAAGGATGGTGGCGAGTATTCTGAGGGTTGTTGTTTTGCCTGCTCCATTCGGGCCTATTAGCCCGTATATCTCACCCTCTTCCACGGTAAAGCTAAGGCCTTTCAGCGCCTCTTTTCCGCCAGGATACACTTTATGTAGGTCGTTGACCTCTACTACTTGTGTGGGCAAGCCTTATTACACCTTGATCACAAACTGTTACCTCGGAGTCAGAGGTATTATTTCAAACATCTAATATATAAACTCTGCTCAACCAGTGATCATAATGGACAGGGAGAAAATCAAGCAAAGAATACTGAGAGATCTACGGCTAGGACTATACAAGTTGATAGTACTCAGTATCATCTACAAATACGGGCCTATACACGGCTATAACCTAAGGAAGAAGATCGAGGAATTATCCCGCGGACTACTAAAGCCCAGCGAGAGCACAGTATACGATACACTCAAAAAGCTGGAAAAACTCGGATTAATCGAGAGCTACTGGGTTGCATCATCTGGGTATCCAATGAAAAAGTACTACCGTGTAAAGGCTGAAAACCAAGAACTTATTATAGAAATAATCCGTGAAGCCCTCAAAGAGGGGGAGATCATAAGTAGGATACTCCGTGATATACCATGACGGATCAAGTTAGTCTAGTCCTGGATATATACGTGGCCATATTCGTGATAGCGGGTTTAATAACAATAATTATCGGCTTATATGGAAAAGTCACGCCGTTCCTAGGGCTGAGAATAGGCTATATTTATGTGTCTAGGAGGCTATGGCGAAAATACAATATCGTCACGGGAATCTCGTCGATAATCTATGCACTAATACTCTACATTATATCTATATGGTTCAACAACATATTACTTATCATGATATCTCCGCTACCCTACCTAGCATTACTCCTCATAATAGTTTTCATGGCCGAGCGGGAAGCCGAGCGAGAAAGCCTCAGGACACCGCAGGAGACCAGGGGAATAGAGTTCAAGAAAGGATTCAGGACGGCTATTCCAGCTATAATTATAAGCCTTATTGCATACGTTTCCTCTATAGCATACATTATTCTATCATACCCGCTTCTCCCATCCAGAGTTGCATCGCATTTCGGCCCAGGAGGACAACCAGATGGCTTCATGGCTAAGAATGCCCTACTATTAACGAGTTTCCTAGCAATACTTGTGCTCGCAGCTATAACCTTCTTCCTAGCCTATTTGGGCATCAAAAAACCGGAGGCCTTACATGAAATGGGACGCGACAGTGAAGACCGTGGATGCTCTCTTCGTATTCCTAGCATACATCAACGTGATCGTATCTCTAGCCCTTGTAGACACAGTATACTATAACCTAGAGGGAAAACACCTTCTGCCGTCTGGAGCAGCAGTATACTTGTTCGTGCTACCAACAATAGTATTCCTAGCTATAACCTTCTACTACGTTGTGAAAGGATACCAGAAGCCCTATCTACCCTGACCACGTACATCCACGACGAACTTCCTACTATAACGTAGTATCCACCTAGTACCATGACCAAGCTTCAACCCGCTAATGACCTTCTCGGGATCCATGACATAGCATCCCGCTATACGGGTAATCCCTGTATCCTTGAGAAAAACCGGGTGAAGCTGAGCCGTCGGGCCGACAAGCACTTTCTCTCTTGCTCTACTGGTCATGCTCAGTACATAGTCCATCGAGCCATTAACCAGCGCCGAGCCTGTAATGAACACTATGTCGGCGCGGCTCCCCATGAATGATATATATGTCCCCGGCAACGAATCACTTCTCCTACAAGGATCATCCTCGAGGACAAGTACCTCCCGGGCCCTGCCGCGGACACGCTCAACCAGCGGCCTAATGTCGCCGATAAATAAGACTACGTCTTCATCACTGATGTCTACTGCATCCGATGCATCAACATCATTGTCTAGATCAATAGGGCCCGTTTTATCGTATAGGTACTGAGAATACGTGTTGAGCAACGCAAATCCGATCTGCCGCTCATATGGTTCACTTGATAGGATATATTTCACTAGATCCGCCGGGTTAATGAATTCAATATTAGGTGGTCTCCTACGGAGATGATCGGTAAACGTGTGTGATAATCCAAGATACTCCTTAGCCCCTATTCTTACTAGGGCATAAGTGTATCTAAGACAGATACATGCATCGATAATTTCTATAGGCGTGTGTTCATATGCTTGCTCTATATTTTTCACCAGACGATCATAAAACTTCATTATGGCGCCACCATTCGTTGATTGGCCGTGCTAACCTAAATGCGTATCTCGGCGGAAAAACTATAAAATCTTATAATGCAGGCTTGATTCTCCATATATAGAGTCTCATCTGGATATATCGGATACTACTTTGTTGCTCCCGAGAAAAAAGCATGATGCACCATTTATTAGGTTAGATCAGGCTGGCGCCTAAGAATACGATAAAATGTAGCCGCTCTAATGACAAAAACAACAAGGAGCAAGGGTCCGTGCCCGCTTACTGCTTTTCTCGGCATCGCCCTATGAAGGGGGCTTCCATCCCGGGTTCCTCTTCATCCCATGTAGGATAAAACGACATAATAGTTAATCAAGGTTTCTTATTAAGGAGAAAATGATGAGTAGGTATGAAGGTAATAAGATAAAAGAAAAAATAACAGTACTAGGTATTTAGCCTTATTTTTCGCTTGTGTATTCCTTTATGGCTTTCTCGACGAGCTGAACATATGCAAGAGCAGGTCCGCCGTTCATAACTACTGCTACCCATGACGCCTCCATGATTTCCTCCGGTGTAGCGCCAGCTTCAAGTGCTGATTTAACATGGAGTGCTATGCACCATTTACAGTGGGCGACAACACTTAACGCCACAGCTATAAGCTCCTTGGTCTTGGTATCTAATGCTCCGGGCTTATTAACTGTCTGGAGGAGATTAAGGAACGCTCTCGTCTGGTCTGGAAATTCTTTAAGCCATTTCTTGAAGGATTCTTGAAACTCCTGGCTAAGCTCTCGCATCAAGCCCGATTCACCCATTTATGAATATAAAGAAATAGAACATTATAAGCATTAATTTTTATACCAAACTATATAGTATGGGTATGCGGCTCGTTTAAGGAGGTTTAACCCGGTTTGCTGATCGCGCATCTAGCAGATACACATCTCGGTAAGAAACAATACCACTTAGAGTGGAGGGAACAAGATTTCTATGATGCTTTCACATATGCTATCGAGCAGGCAATAAGCGAACACGTTGATGCGATCATTATTTCCGGCGATATGTTCGACACATACAAACCACCTAACCGGGCAATAAAAATCGCCCGTGATACTCTTAAGAGAGCAGCGGACAAGGGGATCAAAATATACAGTATCCTCGGCGAACACGATACCCCCAAGACAAGGGACTATCCACCACAAGTACTAGTTCCCGAGATCAGGCTTCTCGGCATAAACGATTACATGGATATCATTGAGAAGGATGGGGCAAAGTACACGATAGCTGGAATAATACATCATCCCCCGACACAGAGGGGGCTAGCGAACCTGAAGAAAAAGATTAAACAAATAGCGGTTGATGCTGAGGGCAAAACCTTACTCATGCTCCACCAGACAATAATCAATTTCTTCAAGCTCGAGAGGGGTCTGGAGATACACGAGATACCCGAGAACATAAGCTATGTCGCCATGGGCCACCTGCACTGGAGAAAACTATACCGTAGAAGCAATGGCCAACTCATAGCATATCCAGGAAGCCTCGAGATAACGAGCGTGGACGATATAGATGATTGGAAGAAAAACGGTAAAGGCTTCTACATAGTTGACCTGTCGGGAGACCGGCCGGAGGCCGACAAGATAGATGTTCCGGTCACGCCACAGGAGAAAATAGTGCTCGAATACCCCAAGCACAGGATAATGCTTGCAAAGATTATGCCTGAGCTCCGAAAACACGCGGAAAGCGGCAAGCTGATCATCCACGTAATCCTTCATTTACCCAGGAAGCTTGAAGCCTCGCCGGAGACAGAGATAAGACAGATCATATCCAGGGAGCTGGGCGGAATAGAAAAACTACACATAACGTGGACGAGGAGATACATCGGCGAGGAAGACGAGAAAGCAATAGAGGAGCAGCTCGAAGAACAAGACCCCAAAGAGATAGAGAAGAGTGTTATCTCGATAATTCTGGCCGACAACAAAGAGCCAGACAAGGAACACTTGGAACTAGCAGAGACAATAGTAGCGCTCAAAGACATGCTCGCCAACGACGACCTCATCAACGCGCAGCACCTAGTCGAAGAGATAGCGAGACACGAGTACTGGCTAAGAAAGATCAGGCTCCCTCAAGCCACGATAATCACAGTAACCAAGACCATTACCAGTACAAGGACGAGTAGGCCTAGAGAGGCGTCTAGGAAGCCTATGAGGCTAGACGAGTTCCTAAGAGGAGGATAAACACCATGAGGGCCCAATACACGATAAAAAAGATAATCCTAAAGAACTTCATAAGCCACCGCGAAACAATCATTGATTTCGATCAAGGAGTAACCGTGCTAATAGGCCCAAACGGCGCAGGCAAGACAAGCATACTAGAAGCAATATATTTCGCCCTAACAGGCAAGGGATGGAGAGCCCAGCGGAGAAAGAAAGACCTCATCAATACCAGTGCGCGGGAAGCAACCGTAGAGATGATCATGAGTATAGGGGATAACGAAGAACTATACATCAAGAGGAAAATACCGGGGACACCCACTGACACGATCCTCCAACTAAGAGTCGACGGAAAAACAGTGGATACAGCTAGGGGTGAAGCACAGGTAAACGAGAAGATAAGGGAAATACTGGGGTTAGACCCGGAGAAGCTGAGGACGATAGCGATAATACCGCAGGGAGGAATAACGAGGCTATTCACAGATCTTACACCCAGCGAGAGAAAGAAGATCATAGATACTCTTCTAGGAATAGATGATTACGAGAAAGCATATCAGAACATAGCAGAGCTGGATCTCAAAGCACCAAAACCCCTAGCATCAATAGGGATAATAACCGCGACGCCCCGCCAATCAATGATCAAGAACCTCGAGAAATATCTTGTCGAGACAATACCGCGTGAGACAAGAGAAACAAAACAACAGCTGGATAGACTAGCAAAGGAGAAGAGCAACGCGGAGAAAGAGATCAAGAGGATCGAGGAAGAAATTAGGAAAATAAATGAGGAGCTCGAAAAACTTGAAAAAGAAGTCAAAGAGCTCGAAGAAACAAGGATAAAGTATGAGAAGCTGAAGACCATAATAGAGAGGCTATCACGAGAAATAGGCGAGCTCAGCAACAGGATAAAGGAATACGAAGAAAAGATCAGAGCGATAGAAGAAAAACTAGTTCATATGAAGCATGTAGAGAAAATACTTGAAATGGAGAAGGAATACAGCGAGTACAGGCACAAGAGAAAGCGGCTCGAAGAACTCATCGAGAGAAACAAGGAGATCGAAGAGGAGATAAAGAGGCTAGAGCCGATTAAAAAGCGGCTTGAACAACTCATATCTAGGATCAAGAAGCCCCTCGAACAACTAGAGAAGGAAGCTGAGGAGCGCAAGAACACGATCAAAGAGAAACAGGAGCAACTCGAAAAACTAGCTGGAGAACTAGAAGCGCTAAAACACGAAGAAGCCGGTCTAGCGAAAGAACTTGAGAACCTGGAGAGCGAGATAAAGGATTTCCTAAGGAAAACAATCAACTTGCTAGAGATCAAGGTGACCGATCCAAGGAGAGTTCCCGACATAGTACTAGAGAAGACGATGAAGCTGATCGAAGAACATGATAGATTGAACGAAGAACTCAAAACAATAGAGAAAAAGATCGGCGAGTTAGAAGCACTTAAGAAGCAAGAAATGGAGAAACTCGAGATACTTAGGGGGACGGGAGAAGGAAAATGCCCGCTATGCGGGCAGCCGTTGACAGAGGAACATAGGGCCGAAATAATCAAGAAGACAAGGGAGAAGATAAAACGTATCGGTTCAGAGCTTGATGAACTCGTGAATACAAAGAAAAAACTAGAGAATAGGCTAAAAACTTTAGAGAACCTAATCGATCAGGCCAGGAACCTGGCGGCTCTCGCCGAACGGGTTAAATCCTTCCTGGAGAAACGCGATGTCCTCGAGCCAAAATTGAAAGTTCTGAGAAGAACGATAGTCGAGAAAACTAGGATAAGGGCGGAAATCGAGAAGGAAATCAAAGATCTTGAGGCGAGCCTCGAAGAAATAAACAACATGATAAATGATGCCAAGCTCTACAATGACCTCGTAAAACTGTCACCCCCGAAGAAACTCGATCTCCTCAAAGAGGAGAAGAAGAGGATCGGCGATGAGATAACAATGCTGAACCAGTGGATAAATAGTTTCGAGGACAAAATGAAGAAACTGATAGAAGGCAGGAGCGCTGATTATGAGGAAGTATTTGCCGAAGCAAGGGCAAAATATGACAAGCTAGTCATGCTGGCCGGCCAGAAAGAAGAGCTCGAGAAAGCCCTTGATAAGATCAGGGAGGAGAAGAAGACCAAGGAGAAGGAGCTCGAGAAGCTCGCCTCTGAATTGGAGAAGCTGAAGAGTAAGATCGAGGAGCTTGAGAAGGCGAAAAAGAGGAAAGAGGAACTCGAAGAGAAAAAGGAAGAGCTTCTCCGGAGGGAAGCAGAGCTCAGAGCCAGAATAGAGTCTTTGAACGAGAGGATCGAGGAGCTGGGAGAGAAGCTCGAAGAGCTACGCTCTAGGGAAAGAGCAGTGAGGGAAATACTCTACAAGCTAAAGATCCTACAATGGATCAGGGACAACATCCTACACAGGGACAAGGCCCCTGCCCTCCTCCGGCGCCGCTATACGAGGTTAATAGAGGCGCTTATGCGCGATTATATCCGTGTATTCGAGCTAGGATACAACGATGTAAGCATCGATGACGACTTCAACATATATCTCAAAGCACCCGGATCGAGGACACCGATCGAGATAGCCCGTCTTAGCGGGGGAGAAAAAGTAGTGGTCAGCCTAGTCGCAATGCTTGCTCTACACAAGGTTGTCGGAAGCGATAGGCTAGGGTTCCTTATCCTGGACGAGCCTACCGAGTTCCTCGACGATGAGAGGCGGAGAAAACTCATAGAGCTCCTCAAGAAGTTCGGGGGCGGGAAGATCATAAAGCAACTCATCATAGTGACACATGACGAGGAGATCAAGGAGGCAGCAGAGACACTCTACCGTGTAGCGAAGACGAATGGGTACTCGCTGGTTGAGAGAGTCGAGATAGGTGAGTGAACATGTCTGAGTCTATGATATACGAGGCCCTCGGTAGGCGGAGAGACGAGATAATCGGTAAATTGAAAAAGATAAACTTTGACGCCCTGGAGGACATTGTGCGTAAGTACTGGAGGCCCTACCAGCCTAGGACGATCAAGGATCGGAGCGCAGCGGCTGTGGACGGCGGTGAGGGGAGGAAAGAGTTCTTCGGCTACACCCTATACATAGTCTCAGGGGTCTCCATAGTTTACGCTTCAACGCCGAGACAATATGGTTTCGTCGATATAGACATCCTGCACCCTCCCAGCATAGGCGAAAGGATAAGCCTGTTCCGCGAGATCCTTGAAGGACGCGCGGGACTCATGGCGGCCAGGGAAACAGATACCCTGTTCCTCGACGGAAGCCTTAGATCAATAATGATAGCGCCCCGCCCCCTTAGAGAAGAAACAATGCCTAAAACCATTAGCCGGGCCCACGAGCTATTCGGTGAGAACGTATTCCAAGACCTAGAAGCTACTGTGCTGGAAAATCTATACGACTATGAGAACACATGGTATAACCCCATAACAAGCCATACATTCATGAAGGATAAGACCCTGACAGACGAGCACAATGACGCCATAATACTTGTCGAGTACATCGAGAAACTAATCATCTATAGGGAGCTGCTAAAGAAGATGAAGAAGGGAGAGAACATCCTCGTCTATATCTCGAAGAGGAGTAGAGCGCAGAACTATTTCAAAGACATTGATAAACAACTTCTACCCCCCGGAACGCCTTTGCCGAGCGATATCGTGTTGTTCCAGTGGTTCACGAGCGAGCCGGGATATAGCATACCGATCATACCAGAGGAAACCCGTGAGGCTGGGAGGAGATTCAAGGTAATGCCAAGCGTAGTCGGGCTCAGAGAATTCTATGATAGGCTAAGAATAGCGATAACATATGTTAGACTAGTAGAGGACGGCCCACTACTCAAGCTAGAGATACCTGTTTTCGGCTGGAAGGGGGAACTGGAGGGCCTAGTCGAGAAACTAATGGATAAACTCTACACGTCTTCATCACCCAGCGACGGATATCCCTACCCCTTGATCGAGGTGGACAAACAGGCAAAGATACCACGGGCCGTGGTAGATAATGTGGCCTTGCTTCTAGGCTTATCTCCCATCCCAAGCGGGAGAGAGGTGCTTGGAGAATGGCGTTAGAGCCCCTAGGCCTTGTCGTCGGGGAGGCCAAGAATGTGGAGATAACGTTTACGGCGAATAGGCCTCCCCAAGTAGGAGAATATATCTTGGTAGAATATCCGAGAACAAACTGTTACGAGACCATGGATTGCAGCTATGTCCTGGGAATAGTCGAGGCGAGCCTTATAGGTAATCCCATGATGAATAATCTCTCTGTCAAGCCAGACCATGTCGAGAAAGCATTGCAGTTCGGAGCAGAGAGGCACATCTACATGGTTGGGAAGGCCCGGCTACTCTCATGGGTTGAGCCCCTCGCAGAGAAGAAGGTTCTCTACGCACCAAAATATCCTCCAATGCCAGGTGCAAAAGTATATAGAGCGGACGATCATACATTGCAAGAGGTATTCAGCTGTAAGGAAAACAAGTGTATACCAATAGGTAGGCTTGTAAACCACCCCAACGTAAAGGTCAACATAGACGTTAACGCCATCATGAGCAGGCACCTGGCAATACTCGCTGTAACGGGAGCTGGAAAATCCAACACCGTGGGGGTACTGCTTGATAGGATAGCCGAGAACCTTGGAGGAACAGCTCTTGTAATAGACATGCACAACGAGTACGGAAACATAGCGGGCGACAAGACAAAGATACTAGCTCCAAGACTTAACCCAGCCAGTCTCAGCGTCTGGGAATACTACTCCCTCCTAGGCCTCGACGAGAATGCATCAAAACAGCGCATGTACTTTGCCAAAGCATATGACGAGACAACCAAGGATAAAGAATACCTCAAACACCCAGAAGAATTCATACCAAAACTAAGAGAGGCGCTCGAAAAGTTCACAATGAACAAGAGCTACGCTAGTGACAAGAGATCAATAATTGACGTAATAAACAAACTCGACGAGCTCATGAGGAGATACGGTGGAACAGTCCTCTCGCCCGAGGCCCCGATCAATATCGAGACCTACGTCGAGCCCGGGAAAATAAACGTGCTACAACTAGGTAGCGTAGACGAAGACGTAGCTGACGCCGTGACCTACCATTACCTGAACAGTCTATTGGCTAAGAGAAAAGAATACGTTACATCCAACGGGAGATCCGGGTATCCCGTACCAATACTCATAGTTATCGAGGAAGCCCATATACTCATACCCCGCGACCGTAGAACATTAACAAAGAGCGTTGCAGCCCGCATAGCACGTGAGGGCAGAAAATTCGGCGTCGGATTAACTCTGGTGAGCCAGAGACCCAAAAACATAGATGAGGATGCGCTAAGCCAGACGAACAATAAGATAATATTGAAACTCGTGTCCCCGGAGGATCTTAGATATGTTCAGAGAGCGAGCGAGACACTAAGCAATGAGCTACTAGAATTGCTCCCGGCCCTCAATGTTGGAGAAGCTGTTCTCCTCGGAATGATGATACCCATACCCGCAATAGTCAAGATAGACAAACACAGGCATAAGAGCAAAGGATCAGATATCGATGCTGTCGAAGAGTGGAGTAAATACAGTAACGAAATAAAGGGAAAGGAGAACGAAAACGAGCTGGACGGATACGACGACTTCATAATGACCTAGAATATTCTAATCCTCTTTTTCCGTACTTCTCAACAAGAACGGATCCTTGAATATATCAGATAACTTGACCACGCTGGTTTCCCCCGATTTCACACTATGCATCACAATAGTTATCCCGGGGTTAAACTCCGCGAGTACCTGGCGGCAGGCACCACACGGCGGTATCGGGTGCTCGAGATCGGTGACTATCGCAATGGCTATTGGTTTCCTCTCACCATTAGAAACCATCGATGCTACAGCGTTTCTCTCAGCACATATTGTCAGCCCGTAGCTCGAATTCTCGACGTTAACGCCATAATATATTGATCCCTGGTCGGTCAGTATGGCGGCCGCGACATGGATGTTGCTATATGGCGCGTAACTGTATCTTAGATGCTTCTTCGCCTCCTCTATTAAGAATTTGTACTCCATTTCCCTGCACCAAACTATGATGTTTTTCTTACATGAATTGTTTCGGGTCAAGTACCCTATCTTTAACCCTTTCGCTTGGAGATGATTTTCCAGAGTCTCGTCAATAGGATCGGAGTCAATATGCTTGTCACGTATATCAATATAATAACTCCTGCTACGACCTCATCGTTCAATACACCATATGCTAGGCCAAGACTAGTAATGACTAGCGCTACCTCCGCACGCGGGATCATCCCTATGCCTGTGAAGAGTGATTCCGGAAAGGACAATCCGCTCAGCTTAGCTGCCAGGCCGCAGCCGAGTATCTTGCTTATGATCGCCACAGCAACGATGACAATGATCGGTACTATGTATTCTAGGTGGGTGAGGTAAGGCTTGATATCGATCATAGCCGCTGATAATACGAAGAAGATGCTCGAGAAAATGTTTGGTATAAGGCTGAAACGCTCGATAATGGCTCTGGCGCCGCGTACCTCGCTGAAGGCGAGGCCCACGGCATAGGCGCCGACTACGAGGCTTAGATTAACCTTCACGCTCGCCCATGCAACGATCAGTGTGAGGGCGAATAGTATCGATATAATAGTGTCCTGTAGGTGCCCCAGTCTTGTCAGCCATCGCCAAATACCAGCACTGCCCCTATGGAGTGCTAGTATGAGGAAAACATAGAAGGTTATTGCGACTCCAGCGGTTACTAATAGGTCCTCGATGCGTGCACCACCACTGCTTACCATTGCTACAGTTAGGCCGAGGACTATAAGGCCGCCGACATCATCGAGTACAGCGGCTCCGAGTATTGAAGATGCTATAGGGTGAGCTATAGCTCCTATATCTGACAAAACCTTGACGGTTAAGCCGACACTGGTGGCCGTGAGAACCGCTCCTATGAACAAGCATGTAGCCTGGGGATAGCCTAGGAGGAGGCCCGCGGCGTAGCCCATGAGGAAAGAAGAGATTATTCCGCCGAATGCTATCCAGAAGCTATGGTGGAGGCTCTTCATGAACTCAGTGAACTTTGTCTCCATCCCCGCTAGGAATAGGAGACTTATGATACCGATCCATTTCAGGAGATCGAGCTCCTCAACAATATTCGGCGTCAGAATATCCAGGATGCTTGGTCCTAGAACTAATCCAGCAAGTATATCACCAAGAACTGGTGGATAGCCCCTCCAGCTGATCAGCTCCTCGAAAACCTTGGCAACAACTATGATAACTGCGAGCGCCAATAATAGATCAGCTACCGCGGCTTCACTGGCCACTCCTTATTCCCCGCGTTGTCCAATATATTTCACATAATACAGTTCACAGTATTAATAAATAGAATGAAGGTCCCACGAATTCTAATTAAATAATGGATTAGTTCAAGTGTAAAAACCATATTCTCAAATTTTTCTGGGAAAAGTCCTTGATAGGGCGTTGTCAAACGATGTGGTTTTCTTCATAACTTATCCCAATGATTAATATGTTCATATTTTACTACCATAGGCCTTGATCCCAGATGAACTCTATGACCTCATCATGGGAGGGAACACTATGGCTTCCAAGCCTCGAGACTTTCAGTGCAGCAACAGCATTTGCGTAGATGAGGGCTTTCTTCAAGCTATAGCCCCTAGAGAGGCCTAGGAGTAGGCCTGCCGCGAAAGCGTCTCCAGCCCCCGTGGTATCAACAACTTTTTCGACAGCGAATGCTGGTAGCTCGTACTCCTCGCCCCTCCTAGTCTTAGCGTATACACCCTCTTTACCGCGCTTAACGACAACCATTTCCGGGCCATACTCGAGAAGCTTTTCGGCCGCCTCCTTATAGTCCTCGAGGCCAGTGAGGCTCTTTGCCTCATACCTGTTCGCCAGTATTATATCGACTTTTTCTAGTAGCTCCTTGAGGTTCTCGGCCCCTTTCCTAGCCAGTACTCTGCCGGGATCCCATGATACAGTAGCACCTGTTTCGTGAGCTATACTTGCAGCGACTATGCTTGTATCGGGCCTAAGACTCGCTATGTGCACGTACTTCGCCCTGCTGATCAGGGCTCTGTCCAAGTCGCTTGGTTCAAGCTTCTCGGTAGCGCCCTTGAACCCATACATGATCACTCTGCCGGTCTTATCTATTATGACGATGGTGAACCCTGTGTCTGCGATACATACTCTGACCCCGGAGACATCCACCCCGTGCCTCATGAGCTCATCCACGACCATTCTTCCGAAATCGTCGAGGCCTAGCTTCACTATTATTCCGGATCTACCGCCTAGCTTGGTGATATCTATTGCAACATTAGCGGCAGAACCGCCTACACCTCTTGCCTGCCTCAAGATAGGGCTCTCCTGATCCGGGTTGGCGAAGAACTCTACAATGAATCTTATATCGACCAGTGCGTGGCCGACAGTTACAACGTCTAGGTCTTTCTTGCCCGTCATTTCTATATCCCTACAATAACATATTATTTGATCAAATCTGTAAAATAAGGTTCTATTAATGAATAATACTCAAAGATTTCCTAACCATGATTTTATCCGTGAAAAATAGGCTTACCTTATGAGCTTAACCGCCTCCTCGGGCGTGAGGCCCTCGTGTACAATTGCTATAACTGCTTTCATCATAGCCTTCGGGTTCGGGTGCTGAAACACGTTTCTCCCTACTACTACGCCTTTACCGCCGGCGGCTATCACGTTATAGACATCCTGTAGGAACTCTATCTCTTTCTCGCGCTTCGGCCCGCCGCTCATGAGTACAGGGACTCCTGAGGCCGCCTTCACTACTTCTGCAAAGCTATCCCTGTCTCCAGTATAGTATGTCTTTATTAGGTCGGCGCCGCTCTCCGCCGCGGCTCTTGCACCGTACTTCACTACCTCGACATCATACCTGTTCGTTATCGCTGGGCCTCTCGGATATGCTAGTTGGAGGCAAGGCAAACCGTATGATTCGGCCGCATTTCTTATAGAGAACCATCTTTCAAGCATTACGTCTTCGAACTGGCTCCCCCAGTAGACGGTCGCAGCGACAGCATCTGCTCCAAGGGCTACTGCTTCTTCTACGTAGCCGAAAGTACTCTGCAGCAGCCGCTCTTCCTTCGGCCTTAGGTTGGATTTACTCGTGATCTTTATTATCATGGCTGTTCTGCCAGCCCATATATCATAGGTTAGCCTGGCCATGCCGGGAAGCATCATTATCGCGTCTACTCCGGCCTCAACAACGGCCTCTATTATCGGCCTCGGATCTATCTTCTCACCGGGGAAATCTCTTGGTCCATGCTCTACTCCATGGTCGAAAGCAAATATTACCGCTTTTCCGTCGTTCCCAAGTATCCTTTTCAGTCTAACAGTTTTCCCTACATGTGTATAGGTGGGTAGAACCATGAACATCACCCATGTTATGATATATTGTCATCGTCGTGAATAAGATTATCTAAAACCAAATATTTAAACATATAATTATATAATCTCGTGGATGCAAAGAAAAGAAAGAGAAAAGAATATTGAACTAATTGTTTAAATGATTCTTTAAATCGCTAGCTCCTCGAGGAGTTTCTTCCTATCAACAAGCTCTCTCTTCTTCTTGAACAGCCTTGTGCTGAAGTATCTTGCCGCGTAGTCAGGCAGTATAGTCACGATCTTCTTTCCTTCACCGAGGTTGTACTTCCTAGCTACCTTGATGGCGCATACCACGTTTGCACCGCTACTGATACCGACTGGTAGTGCTTCCAGCCTGGCGATCTTCCTGGCCATCTCTATTGCCTCGTCACTAGTGGCTGTTACAAAGTCGTTTAGTAGGTACTTGTACCTCTTCACTATGTCCGGTACGAAGCCGTCGCCCACACCCTCGATCTCGTGGCGGCCCCACGGGCCCTCCTTGCCGGTCTTGAACCATTCTGCAGCTACCGGGCACTCGGCCGGCTCAGCGCCAACGACTATTACATCGCGGCACTCCTCCTTAAGCCTCTTAGCTACGCCCATCAGTGTTCCGCCAGTACCTACCTGGGCCACGAATGCGTCGGGACAGCCGATCTGGTCCAGGATCTCCTTACCGGTTGTCTCGTAGTGTGCCTGTACGTTTGCCTCATCACCCCACTGGTCAAAGAGGTAGTACTTGTCGGGGTTCTCGGCGGCTAGCTTCCTGGCTGCCTCTAGTGCTTCTCCAGCATTGCTCTCACCGCCTGGAGTGAATAGGAATTCTGCGCCGAACAGCCTCATGAGCAGGAATCTCTCTGCGCTCATCTCCTCGGGTATTACTATGAGTACCTTGTATCCTAGGTAGCTCCCGATGGCGGCGAAAGCTATTCCTGTGTTACCGGTTGTCGGTACAACGATTGTCATTCCGGGCTTTAGTTCTCCTCTCTCCTCAGCAGCCCTGATCATATAGTAGGCCATCCTGTCCTTGACACTGCCTGTCGGGTTCATGAATTCTGCCTTAGCCCATATCTCAGCCTTGACGTCTTCGGGCACTACTCGGGATAGTTTAATAATAGGTGTTTTACCGATGCATTCGATTACATTGTTGCATACTCTTAGGCTCAACCAGTCATCCCTCCCGGGGTATGTTTTTCTTGAGACTATTTGTTGTGCCAGCTCATTAATAATACTAACCATCAATACCTTGTTATAAGGTCATGGATTAGCTCTGGCCACGGCTGATATTAGGTGATCTAACCCTCTGCGGGAATATCAATTTCTATCTAATAGTCTTTAGTTGATGAAGGCCGCCTCGTCTCTATTCAATCCATTATATTAAAACATTATAATATATATTCTACTATGATTCTTAGAATATGTTAGATTAGTTCTCGCCGAGGTGAACCAGCATCGCAAAATTCAGTCTATACAGGCCGAAAAGCCTAGATGACGCCCTGGAATTCCTTAGCAACAATGCTGGCCTTGTGAAGCCCCTGGCGGGCGGCACCGAGCTACTACTCCTGATCCGGGACAAGAAGATCCCTACACCAAAGTACCTGCTAGACCTGAACGCCATAAGGAAAGAGCTGAGCTACGTAAAGCTCGAAGAAGACAAAGTGAGGATAGGCGCGGCCACAACACTCTATGAGCTGAGCCAATCCATTCTCCATAAGGATAAGAGGTATGCCGGCTTCGTCGACGTATTCTACGGCTTCGCAACCATGGCTATGAGATTCTACGCGACGATAGGTGGAAACATATTATCCGCCACACAATACAATGACTACCTTACACTCCTCACAGTCTATGAACCGGAACTAGTGTTGGTCAGCAAGGAGGGGGAGAGGAGATTAACGCTCGAACAACTAGTCTTAGACAAGCGTAAACTAGCCATAAAGCCTGACGAGCTCCTCAAAGAGATCATAATCCCTGTCCCGCCGGAGAACACCAGTAGTAGCTTCATGAAATTCGACCGAAGGAGAATACTGATCGCCGGCGTGGTCACCGGCGCGGTTCTCCTAACACTCAATGATAACGTGATTGAGGACGTCAAGATATCCTTTGACATGATACGGGAGAAACGCGTACCGGGACGCGCAAAGAAGACAGAGGAGTTCCTGCGAGGCAAAGAGCTCAGCGAAGAAGTGGTCGAGGAAGCAGCGGAGAAGATCTTGCCCAGCGAGATGGAGAGAGTATCAGACTGGTGGACGACGGCGGAGTACAGGCTAGACATGTCCAAGGTTGTTTTAAAGCGCAACATATTCCGCGCCGCGAGAAGGATAAGGGGTGGGAAGTGATGGTCGAAACAATACGTGTAAACTTAAAGGTTAATGGGAAACAATACGTACTCGACATACCGCCGGACGAGAGACTCATAGACACACTACGCTACAGGCTGGGATTCACGAGCGTCAAAGAGGGATGTGGACGAGGCGAGTGTGGATCATGTATTGTACTCGTCAACGGCCTTCCGAGGCACAGCTGTCTAACACTGACAGCGACACTGGATGGCGCGGAAATACTCACGGTCGAAGGACTGGCTCCCGAGGGCAAACTACACGCTATACAGGTAGCGTTCCTCGAGACGCGTGGAGTGCAGTGCGGGTTCTGTACTCCGGCCTTCATGCTTCTGACTAAGGCTCTCCTCGACAAGACCCTCGATCCCAGCGACGAGGAGATCAAGCAGTGGCTGGCCAGCGCTATCTGCCGCTGTGGAAGCTACCACTACTACTTCAAGGCCGTCAGGAAGGCTGCCGAGTACTTGAAGAAGGGCAAGATATTGTTTGACGAAAAAGAAGTTAGGAAGAACCTCTACAAGCTCCCCCTCCTGAGGTGATAATGTATGTCTAAGCCCGAATACGTCGAAATAGTTGAGAAGGTCTTCGACAAGACAAGGTCTAAGCCTACCAAGGAGTTCAAGTACATTGGTAAAGAGATACTGAGATGGGATGCGATCTCGAAAATACGTGGCGAGAAAATATTCGTTGCCGACCTGATAAACTTGTTCAAGAACCCGGTATTTGTATACAGTGTGAGGACAAAATACGCCCACGCAAGGATAAAGAAGATCGATGTCAGTGAGGCCGAGAAATACCCCGGCGTAATCAAAGTGCTAACCTATAAGGACATACCCGGCATAAACGATGTAGGATACGTAATACCGGATCAGCCCCTCCTCGCGGACAAAAAGGTGAGATACATAGGAGACACGGTGGCCCTAGTAATAGCCGAGAGCCTCGAGAACGCCCGTGACGCGGGAGAACTCGTCAACGTGGAGTACGAGCCCCTAGAAGTAATCCTTGACCCCCTAAAGATCGTTGAATGGGGAGGCCTGAGGGAGAAAGAACACACACTCATACATGATGAGCGCGGATCAGATGTAGTATCAAGATATAAGATCAGGGCTGGAGACATAAAGAAGGCTGAACAAGAGGCAGCAGTAGTCATAGAGAACGAGTATAGGACCCCGATGCAGGAGCACGCCTACATAGAGACCGAGGCGGCAATAGCGATACCCGAGCCGAACGGAGGAGTAACGATCTACGCTAAAACACAGTGCCCATTTGACACACGCAGAGCCGTGGCACAAGTGCTCGGCCTACCCTTCAACATGGTTAGAGTGATAGCCCCCAGCCTCGGAGGAGGATTTGGCGGTGCAGAAGACGTCGGCAACGAAATAGCGGCCAAGGCAGCCCTAGCAGCACTGGTTACGAAGAGGCCGGCAGTAGTACTGTTCACAAGAGAAGAAAGTATCATAGGCCACGCGAAAAGGCACCCGATGATAGCCAGGTATAAGCACATGGCGGCCAGAGACGGGACCCTCCTAGGAGTAGAAGCAGAGATCATACTCGACACCGGAGCATATGCTAGCCTAGGCCCGTTCGTCGGATGGAGAGCAATAGTACACAGCACAGGACCCTACAGGGTAAAGAACGCCAAGATAGACCTAGCAGTAGTCTACACCAACAAGGTATACGCGGGAGCATTCCGTGGATTCGGCAACCCACAGGTATCATTCGCGGTCGAGAGACAAATGGATCTGCTTGCCGAGGAGCTAGGGATAGACCCTGTCGAGATAAGGCTGAAGAACGCGCTCCGCAACGGAGACCGGACAGTCCACGGCCAGCTCCTAGACCACGGCGTAGGCCTCGTTGAGGCGATACAGAAAGCGGTCGAGGCCGCCAACTGGTACGAGAAGAGGAAGCTATACGCTAACCAGAAAGGCCTTCTGAGGAGAGGAATAGGCATAGCGGTAATGTACCACGGCAACAGCATAGGTGCCGAGGGAGCAGACTTCAGCAGCGCCACCATCATAATACAGCGCGACGGAAGCATAATCTTCAGGACGGGCCTGACGGACTTCGGCCAGGGAGCTATACAGGGTATAGTCAACATAATAGCCGAGACACTGGGAGTACCGCCAACATACATCAAGGTAGAATGGCCCGACACCGCCGCAACGCCCGATGCAGGCCCGACGGTGGCGTCTAGATCAACGGTCATGGGCGGTAACGCGGCCCTAGTAGCAGCATACAGGCTGAGGCAGAGGCTGAACAGGCTGGCCTCGGAGCTCCTAGGATGTGATCCCGAGAAAATAGTGATTGATGCACCAGATGTCTACTGCTCCGATGACCCAGAGAACAAGATAACATGGCAGGAACTAGTAGAGCAGAGCTTCTGGAAAGGCGTGCCGCTACAGGAGTTCGGGTACTTCAGAGCACCACCGGCAGAATGGGATGAGGAGACCGGGCAGGGAGCACCATACATGCACTACACGTTCGGAGCTATCATAAGCGATGTAGAACTAGACATGGAGACAGGAGTAGTTAGGGTTAAAGAAGCGGTGACAGCCTACGATATAGGCCGCCTCATAAACAAGACAGGAGCAGACCTGCACGCTATAGGAGGCTATATCCAGGGAATGGGCTACGCTCTCATGGAGGACCTATACTATTCGCCCGACGGCAAAGTCTATAATGTCAGCCTATCAACATACCACGTACCAACAGCGCTGGACATACCTGAAAAGATAACGCCAATATGGGTAGAAGCAGGATTCAGGAGGGGGCCCTACGGCGCGAAAGGATTGGGAGAGCCATCAATCGTAGCGATAGCGCCAAGCATAGCTAACGCAGTAGCCCATGCACTGGGCGGCGGAGTACAGGTTAGCAAAGACGTGAACAAAATACCGCTAACACCCGACTATATCTACAGCATAATAAAGAAGTATAAGCTACTCGGAAAGTAGCTCCCGATTCTTTAACCTAATACTCTTTTTCATTTCTTCCCCTCTCCTTCCAATAATAGATTGCATTGTATTCAGAACACTTAGAGGCGGAGACGGAGATATTATAGGGTAATTGCTTCTAGGACCCCAGAAAAGGTTCTCGTGGTTGTAAAAAAGGACTTGTTTTAGACCGGCTTGGCGAACCCCCATTTCTCGAGGGCGCGTGCCAGCTCCTTGTGTGTCTTGGCGTACTCGTCGAGAGGTATTCCTTTCAGTATAGCTTCTAGAGACTGTCTTACAGCAGCTGCTCCCGCACGCGGCCCGTCGGGGTGGCCCAGCGTTCCTCCGCCGACCTGTATTACCAGGTCTGTGCCTAGGGCCTCGATCACGCCGGGCAGGTTCCCAGGATGCAGTCCTCCAGACGAGACCGGCATGGCTGGCTTGATGTGATGCATTGGCTGTTCTAGGTGGAACTCGTCGTCCGGGTCTGGCTTGAAGTGTGTCTCCCTAAGAATTCTCGCGTATCTTATGACATCGATCTTTCCGCCCTCCAGCTTGCCTACGCCGGCCGTACCGATATGGAGCTGGTCTACCCCGATGATCCTATATAGTTTTGCTAAGACGTACATGGATATACCATGGTACGGGTTGCGGGTGAATGCTGCGTGCATTGCGCGGTGAGCATGTATTGCTAGACCGTATTCCTCGGCAAGGTCACGTATGTAATTGAGTGCCCCCCAACCAGTAACGACGACATCCACCATTACGTAGGGGTTGCCATAGTCTGCGACCAGTTTGAGTCTTCTCTTCATCTCCCTTATATCACTGGTTATGTTTGCGAACCAGACCTTTTTTTCACCTGTCTCTTTCTCCGCCTTATCGATTGCTCTCATGATGGCTTTTGCTCTCTTCTCGAAGCTACAGAAGCTCGGGCTCGTCAGGTTCTCGTCGTCCTTAATATAGTCCATCCCGCCTGTGAGGAGCTCGATTGCCAGCTTCTCTACTTCTTCGGGTGAATAGCCTACTTTCGGCTTAGGCACTGTTCCCACGATGGGCCTGTCGTAGACCTTGAATATGTCTCTGACTCCCTTGATACCCTTGCTGGGCCCCTTGAAGTCCTCGAGGAATACTTTGGGGAAGTATATGTCTTCTAGTCTTAGCCCCGCGACTCGCTTCATCCCGAAGACGTTGCCGGCGACGCTCGCTAGGAAGCCTGGCAGGTTGCCCTTCTCGAACAGCTCCACCGGATAGGCTATTCTCACGATCCATGAGCCGTCGCCGAGGTCTTTGAAGTAGTAAGCCTTCGCGCTTAGCTTCTTGACTCTCTCCGTGTCGTACCATGGATATAGTGTTGTCCAGGTACCAGTACTGCTCTCGGCCGCTACTCCTCCAGCCGCGTCCTCGATGGTGAATCCCGGCGCCGGCTTGATCCTGAATACAGCGATCACATCGTTATCGGGATCAGGGGTGTAGTTCTTATCAATATACTGCTTGTATGGCTCGAAACTGTGATGCAAAAGAACCCCCTCTTCAATGCTTGTATTCTATATTGTTATGGTATTGGGAGGATTAAATATTGTAGTGTCAAATAATGGGCTGGAAAACGGTAGATGTGCTAGTGGACGAACGGATCCTTGAAGCTGAGAACTACTTTCGCAACCTCCGGCCTCATCATGTACTCCGGAGGCATTTTGCCCTCACGGATCATTTTCCTAAGCTTGGTGCCGCTAATCCTTATCCTGTATTCTTCGGGGTGCGGGCATATC
This sequence comes from Desulfurococcales archaeon, assembly GCA_027022365.1. GTDB lineage: Archaea > Thermoproteota > Thermoprotei_A > Sulfolobales > Desulfurococcaceae > JAADCY01. The sequence goes on from JALVYU010000030.1 coordinate 52,980, forward strand.
TTCTCATTGACCATACCGCCGCATTTCTTACAGTAGAATGCTTCCCTGATGAAGAGAGGCACAATCCCTAGGTCTGGGAACTCGTCGAATATCTCCCATGCCTCGTAAGGACCATAATAGTCTCCCACACCTGCATGGTCTCTCCCCACTATGAAGTGCGTGCAGCCGAAATTCTTCCTAACTATAGCGTGGTGTACTGCCTCACGCGGCCCAGCGTACCTCATGTTCATGACTAGGCCCGCTAGGACGGTCACGTTTTCGGGGTAATAGTGCTTGATCAGGGCCTCGTATGCCGCGAATATGACCTCGTCTCTATAATCACCGGGTTTCTTCCAGCCTATCAGGGGGTGTATGAGGATGCCGTCCGTGAACGTGAGGGCGGCCTTCTGGACATACTCGTGTCCTCGGTGAGGCACGTTCCTCGTCTGGAACGCGACGATCTTTTTCCACCCTTTCTCTCTGAAGAGTATCCTTGTCTCGGCGGGCCAGAGAATCCTGTGTATAAGGGGGTGCTCGAGATCCTTAATGAGATCGATCGCTCCTCCCACGAGAAGCTCCTTCATTTCAAACGTCTTCTTTACCCCGGGATGACCCGTGTCCAGGGTCTTGTATACGCTTTGCGCGTGCTTCTTCTTATCCCAGCCGTAGATCTCCTCGACCCTCATAACCGCTACTGGCTCCCCGCCATAATATAGCGCTATGTCGTCGCCCTCCTTGACACCGCTGATCTCTTCGGGATCGACATCCAAGACTATGGGTATCGTCCAGGGTAGATCATTGCTCAGCCTCATATCGTCGAGGACATAGAGGTAGTCCTCCTGTAGCATGAAGCCCTCCAGCGGGCTAAAAGCCCCGTGCGCTATGTCGAGTACGTCGATGTATCTTTCATAACTTATATCGATTCTTTGAAGCTCACCCGCCTCGGCTCTAAGGTGCTCGAGCCTCTTGCCACGGGCAACTCTGTTTACAAGTTTTCCTCCATGGGGTCTTGAGACCATGTACCTTCACCTCTCCATATGGGCTAGATGTAGCCGAGCCTTCTCAGTTTCTCGAGGATCTTTTTCTTGTCTTCCTCGCTGAACGGCTCCTCGTATCTGGCCTCCTCGTGTGCCGCGACAACTTCTCTCAGGACGTAGGTAACGTACTGGCTGACGCTCGTGAAGCCCGTGTCCTTGATGAGCTCCTTGATCCGGTTATATAGTGTGATGGGTATTGAGACCGTCGTGTACTTGCCTCTTTTCTCCGGTTCTCTAGGAGACATGATAGTCCACTCTCCCTATGGGAGCGTCCGTAGTTTTTATTAATTAAGCTTAATTAATAACTGTTCCGACGATAGAGGTGTAGGTGTTGGGAGAGAATCCCAAGTGCCTCGATAAAGGCATCGTTGTCTGGCTGACAGGTCTTCCGGGAAGCGGTAAGACTACTCTCGCCACAAGAGTAGCCGAGAAGCTAAGGAGGGAAGGCTACAGAGTAGAAGTTATTGATGGGGACTGGGCGAGAAAAACAATCAGTCTCGGAGCAGGCTACACCAAAGAGGAGAGGAGAATACACCTCCATAGAATAGCGTGGGTGGCAAGACTGCTTGCACGCAACGGCGTCATAGTTCTATGTAGCTTCGTATCGCCATATAATGATGTACGAGAGATGATAAAGAACATTATCTCAGAAGAAGTACCCTTCAAACTAGTCTATGTCAAGTGCCCTGTAGAAGAATGTATACGCAGGGATCCCAAGGGCCTATATAAGAAGGCCTTGAGGGGAGAGATCAAGCATTTCACCGGGATAAGTGACCCGTTCGAGGAGCCGGAGAACCCGGATCTCGTGATAGATACTTACCGCGACGATATCGAGACAAATACCGGGAAGCTCTACAGGTTTGTGAAAGAACTTATCGAATAAGCGCTTTCTAGGCTAGGAACTATCACGTATCATTTTTAATTATAGTATCGTCATTAAGATACATTGACCTATAACGGCGTTATCCTGGGAGAAAACCAATGAATAAAGCCAGGAAGACCCTAGCGGGAATAGCGATATACACGGCTTTCCGAGGAGTAGCTTTCTCCTCATTCCAGGTACTCCTACCGCTCTATCTAGTCAGCATAGGCTACAAGGTAGCGGATCTAGGTCCGCTCGCAACCTACGCCACGGTCGCCACTGCCGTATTTTTACCCTTCATAGGGCATATGGTAGACGCAGGACACCCAGTAACAATAGGCACTCTATCAGGAATAATACTAGCCCTAAGCCTCTTAATCCCCGGTCTCTCCTCCTCGTATCTTTCATTCATACTCGTCTACATCCTGAACTCATTATCACTAATGATGTGGCAGCCGGCCAGAATATCTGTGGTCGGTAGAATCGTACAATCTGGAAGCCTGGGCAGGACATACGCTGTGTTCACGGCTGGCTTCAACATAGCGAGAATAATCACTCCATTCGTAGCCGTCACGATCGCTTATGCCATAGGATATAGGAGCACCATGGCCTTAATGTCCATATTCCCGCTTACAGGCGCCCTCATATACTGCCTGACGGCAAGGCAGGTAGAGATCAGGAAGAGGAAGGTCGAGATCAGAAGCTTGTTTGAAACATACAAGAATGTATACTGGATACTGAAGCAATACCCTTATCTCTCCCTTTTCTCGTTCTTCGATATCTATGGCTGGCGCCTATGGTTCCCAATGCTCAACGCTTATCTCAAGAAAGCCGTAGGACTGGACGATATGGGTGTGGGCCTCTATAACAGTATATTCTCGGCATCAATGCTTGCATCCTCGTATCCCTCCGGATACCTGACGGACAGGATAGGGCCGAGGAAAGTACTCGCCCTCAACGAGATGCTAGGCATAGCGACGGCGCTCCTCCTCGCACAACACACGCCCATACTAGCCTATATCGCATCGATAACAATGGGGATAAGCATAGCTTTCTGGATAAACGGGTACAACACCATAACAACACTGCTCATGGGGCCGGAGAAAGCAGGTATTATGAGGAGCAGTATTGATGCTGCGAGAACCATAGTATCAGTACCAGCACCAGCGCTGGGCAGCACGATCTATAGTCTAGTCTCTATTTCCGCCCCATTCTACCTAGGCACTGTCTTCATGGGCCTCGCAGCTCTTTCGATCCTGCTCGTAAAAGGCGGTAAGGAGAAAGATACTCCTAGTTAGCACTACTAACAACACTGATTCACATGTGCCAAGTAAAAATACAAATACCTCAAGAAACCAGTAAAAATACAAGCCCAGGAGATTCGGGGAAACAGGTTTTGACGAAAAAATCGGCCCTGCTCGAGAAAATCCTAGATAGGATCCCGGGCTTTTCAGGCTATAGGAAGAGGGAGAAAATACGTGAAGACGACAGGATAATAAGATCATATATTGTCTCAGTCCTCGAAAACACAATACAATATATAGAGGACGCCCAGGCCAGCCTCGTAGACATAAACTATGACAAAGCAGTAGCCCTGGACAACCTGCTAAGAAGACTTAGGCTCCTCACCGACAAGATCAGGTGGGCGCCCCACGGGTACCAGCCACACTACTATATCGTGAAAATAGAGGAAGCAGACCTGGAGAAGCTTAGATCCATAGATGCGGAGATAATTGGTCTCGCCGAACAATTATCCAAGATAGCCTCCAACATAGCGGAGAAGGCTACGGCCGGCCAGGTTCCCGACCCCAAGGATCTAGTAGGAATGAATGATTTGGCCAAGAAAATACATGGTTTTCTCGAAGAAAGAAACAAGATACTCATGGGGCTAGGTGAGAAGTAATGGTTATAGACAAGATAGGTAAGGGAATGGGCTGGCTCGCCCGAAAGACGAGCGGCTTCGAGCCAAAAGTGATCGAGTGGAAGGATGCTTCGCCAGACGATATCGTCTGGAGATACCCCGACGAAGTCATACCGTGGGGTAGCGTCGTAATAGTCAAGGAGTGGGAACGCGCAGTGTTCTACCGGGACGGGAAAGTATACGGTGTCCTCGGGCCGGGAAGGCATGTCCTAGACACGCAGAACGTGCCGTTCCTGAAGGGCCTAGTCGAAGGCCTCTACGGGCAGAGCATCTTCCGCGCAATAATCATCTATGTCAATATAACACGTAAGCAGGGGAGGTTCGGCGGACAGAGCCAGACGGTAGAGCTAATACCCGTCAAGTTCCATGGAAGCTACTATTACAGGGTAGACGACCCCGGCTTGTTCGTCAACAAGGTAGTAGGCCCAGACGATAGGTACACGACCGAGGAGCTCGACGAGTATATCCGCGGATACTTCCTCACAAGACTCATGGCGTTTCTGAGCCAGTCAAGCGTACGCGACCTCTACATGAAGGCTGCCGAGGCGGGTAAGAGGGCCTTAATGGCTCTACGACCAGCATTCAGAGAGATAGGCTTGGATCTCGAAGACCTCGTATTCGAGGGACTCGACGTCCCGCCGGAGTACCGTGAGAGGATGTTCTGGATACTACAAGGAACAGCTGCACAATACCTCGTACAGCAGGAGACCGCCCGGAAGTTCGCCGAGGCAATAAAAGACACGAAGGCCGGCGGAGCAGTACTTGGTGCAGGAATGGTCGCGATCCCGTGGGCCCTCCAGCCGCCACCGCCAACAGCTTATCAGCAGCCCCCGGGTCAGCCCCAGCAAGCAGCGCAACAGCCACCAAGCCCTGCAGCCGGAGCAGGCGGGTATACGCCTAGATGCCCGTACTGCGGTAAAGCTCCTGTCCCTGCGGGCGCGAAGTTCTGTCCATACTGTGGCCACCAATTGAAATGGTGTCCTAACGGCCACGTTGTCCCCGTGGAGGCCAACTTCTGCCCTATATGTGGCGCTAAGGTGCAGTAGTCTTGACCGAGGATCAGTCCCTTGTACAGGCCTTCAGATGTAGCCGTTGCGGGGCACCATTGGATGTAACGCCGGAAACAATCATAGCTGTTTGTAGGTATTGTGGATACCCTAACGTGTTAGTGGATAACCTGCCCGAGGAAGAGATTACAAGTATAAGGGTCGTCCCCAGTCTTCCTGAGAAAGAAATACTCGAGAAGGCCATGGAGAGGACGAGGAGAGATCCCGATCTCAAAGGCATAGCTGATCAGATAAGATGGAGGAAGCCCTACGGAGTATACATGCCCTTCTACACGGTCACAGCAAGCCTCGACCTAGAATACTGGATGAAGCTAAGGGTAAGATATGTTGAGAACGTTAGACGTGGAAACAGGTGGGAGACAAGGACGTATAGCAGGACAATAGATGTATCTGGAAAGGTAAGTCTCCACGACGAGAAAATACCCATCCTAGCGAGAAAGGGCGTCCACGGGTTCAGTGTCAAGGCGATGGGGCTCCACTACATCAACAAGAACCCAGACACTGTTCCTCTGTCCGGTCTCGACTGGAAGAAATACGGGCTAAACACGCTATCAGCTGAGTTCTCGAGGAGCGATGCCGAAGATATAGCCCTCGAGATAGGGTTGAACAGGCTGAAAGCCAGGGCTTACGAGGAGGCGGTCTCCAGGGCGAGGGGCTGGAGAGGCAGGGTCGTGAACGTCAAGGTGTTGGCGAGGCGCTACAACCTAGATATAAAGAAGCTAGAAGTTGAGCCGCTCACACTTGTCCCTTACTGGAGGCTCACCTATGAGTACCGGGGCGGTATATATCGTTACTATGTGAGCGGCTGGGACGGCGAAGTAGTGATCGCGGAGGAGCCTGTTCTACCGAAGCACAGGATAGGCTATCTCCTCGCAGGGATAGGTGGGGGAGGATTATCATCGCTCGGAGCAGTCATGGCAGCCACTGCTCAGACACATACCACGGCTTTCCTTGGAGCAATATTCTTCGTGGGAGGGGTAATCCTATCCTACACGATGGGCCGGAGAATACTGAGCACGGTCAGAGTAGAATCGCCGTACGGAGGCAGTGAGGGGATCGAGGAAGAGGTTGAGAAAGTATTCGAGAAAGCAGAGAGCCTATTCGACATGGTTACGGGCGCCCCCATCATAGGAGGTGATGTCTAGTGGCTGTCATGATGAGGGAGAAAGAAGGAATGGTCGAGATAAGGTGCCCATATTGTGGAGCCGAGTACAGGGTGCCCAGGGGATCAGTTTATGCCACATGCCCCTACTGCGGGACAACCGTGAAGATAAGCGAGCAGAGAGTCGAGGAGAAACACTATGTGTTCCGCCTAATGATAGACAAGAACAGGGCCTACAAAGACATAGTCGAGTATGCTGAACAACAGTGGAACAGTGTCCGCGGACTGGTTGAGAAGGCTTCAATGAATAAGGCGGTTCTCCACTATCTCCCACTATATATTATAAGGATAAATATCAGGGTGGAGGCCGAAGAGGGGAGGGAATATAAGAAGTACGTCTCAGCCCTAGCGATGAAACAACCCCCATTCCCCCTACCACCCGACTACGGGTTCCCCGTGAGGGGTAAGGACACGTTCAAGCCATCAATAATAAAGAATACGAGATACTATATGCCGGATATACCCCCATCACTGATCGTATCGAGGCTTAAGGCCGAGTACTTGGAAGAGGCCAAGGAGTTTGCCGAAGCGCTTGGCGGCGCAAATATAGTGGATGAGTCAGGCATGGAGGGCGTAGCACATTACCCGTTCTGGGAGATACACTACAGGTACAAAGACAGGATCTATAGGGGAGTAATAGACGGGGCAGACGGTACAATAGTGTATCTAGAATACCCGCTGAGCACCACAGGCAGGATAATGACACTATCCGCAGGAACAACGATCCTGCTCGGATGCACCGGGCTCGGAGCAGGGATAGGTGTCCTGGCAGCTCATCCTCTCCTGGGGGTAGCGGCTGGGCTAATAAGCGGGATCGCCGGAGCCGTGAGATTGTTAACAGCTTCATTCTCCATAATAGGCAGATACAGATATAACCCGGCCGAGGAAGGCTACCTAGCCCCTATCCGCTGACACACGTATAAAAACCTCTCAGTTACGTGTTTCTTTTATTAATAGGATCATCCAAAGTAATCATCCAGGCAGGAATGGTGAACGGTTTTGAAGCCCCGAAAAGCAGTGGTTGTCGGCCTAGATTGTGCTCCTCCCCGGATCCTATACGATGAGCTACGAGACGAGCTACCGGTTCTCGGCAAGCTTGTGGCCGAGGGCCAAAGATACCTTATGAGGACATGTCATCCCCCAATAACTATACCCGCCTGGATGGTCATGGCCACCGGGAAGCTACCCGGCGAGCTCGGAATATATGGTTTCAGGCATAGGAGGCTTGGAAGCTACGAGGACATGTACATCGCTAACTCCCGGCTGATCCGTGAGGAACCGATATGGAAAGCCCTGGGGAGAAAAGGGCTGAACAGCATAGTCGTGGGAGTACCTCCCAGCTACCCGCCCCGCCCGATTAGAGGCTACTTGATAAGCGACTTCATAACACCCGATCCCAGTAAGCCCTATACATGGCCCCCAACGCTGAAGAGAGAAATAGAGGCGAGATACGGCCCATATATATTCGACGTCCTGTACAGGACGGAGGACAGGGACAGGGTCAAGAAAGAACTCTGGGATATGACGACACAGCATTTCCGGGTCCTCGAATACTTGGTCACCCGTAAGAAATGGGATTTCTTATGGTTCGTAGAGATAGGCACGGATAGAGTACACCACGCTTTCTGGAAGTACTGGGATAAACAACACCCCAAGCACGAGCCAGGGAATAAGTACGAGGAAGTCATACCAGAATACTATAAGCTGGTCGATAAACTGTTGGGCCCGCTCCTCGAGAAAATACCGCGTGATACTCTAGTATTCATAGTGTCGGATCACGGGGCCAAAGCGATGAAGGGAGCATATGCGATAAACCAGTGGTTGATCGAGAACGAGTACTTGGTGCTCAAGAAAAAGCCGGAGAAGCCAGGCGAAGACCTCAAGCCCAACACGATAGACTGGGAGAAAACCAGGGTATGGGCATGGGGAGGCTACTACAGCCGGTTCTTCATAAACATCAGGGGGAGAGAGCCCCGCGGAACAGTTGACCCGGAGGATGTCCCGGGCCTCATAGAGGAGCTGAAGAAAGGCCTCTCAAAACTAGGTGGGCCAGCGGGCAAGAAATGGGATAATAAAGCATATACCCCAGCAGAAATATATCCGGAGGTAAAGGGTGATCCCCCGGATCTCATGGTGTACCTCGACGACCTCTCCTGGAGACCTGTAGGGACGATCGGTTGGCCTAGTCCGTATCTTGAGGAGAACGACAAGGGCCCCGACGACGCAATGCATGACTGGATAGGTGTCTTCACCATATATGATCCTGAGGGAACCATTGAGGCTGGCGATAATGGCGTGATAAACATTCATGAAATAAGAGGCGTTATCGAGAACATGATCCTGGGAGACAATGCTAGAACCTGATACCTATGCTTCTCAGAAGCCTCCTAACCCTCCTCAACTCCTCCAATACCTCGGCCCCCTTCGGTGTGAGATCGTAGAAAACCCTGTCGTCCTCAATGATCTTCTTTACAAGGCCCTGCTCCTCGAGATGCTCCAGCATATTCTTCAGCCTATCATATGGTAGGCGGGCACCGTACATTATTCTCGTCGGGCTTGTCGGGCCCTCCTCAGCTATAGTGTTAAGTATATCGTAGACTATGCCAGCCTGGCTCCTATACCTGGAGAGAGTCTTCGTCCTCCTCGTCATCCCAGCATCACCCTCGCGAGAACTATCAAGAGCGCTATGGGCCTCAGCACCTCGCCCGCAAGGAACAATAGAGGTGTACCAACAGATTCTCCGGCAAGCCTTAGTATATGACTTGCCAGGAAGACTATGTAAGGCCCTACACTACCACCGCCTTTTCTCGCCAATATGATAATGCCTATCAAAAGACCCGCACTAACTAGATCAGAGGCCATGCCGACCATCAGGCCGGGAGCTACTATGAGACCGGGGAGTTTCTCTCCGCTCCCCTGCTCAAACCTGACGTATTCGCCCGAAAGTCCCAGCAGGATGACAGCGTAGGATATCGGGAAAAATACACTTGCCAACAATACTAGATTCCACGAAACCCCGAACCTGTCGCCTGGCCATGGACTATGACGCCACCCCCCAAGGTGATGCCACTCCATATGCCTTGGCTCCTCCTGTAGCTGGAGAACAGGATTTACCGGGTAGAGAAGAGCTATTAGCGCGGCAGCGAAACCTAGAACCAGAGCTACACACATTACCGCGTAGCCTATTCCTAGCCTGAACAACCCCTTGTCCTTGATCTTCCTGGCAATCCCCATTGCTTTAACTGCAATGATTAATGATATTGCAGCACTAATGATCTCTAATAGGGCCAGCATAGTGAAGACAGCGTAGTATCCTATATGTCCGTCCACGCCTCAACACCATTCTCCTTGATCATTATACTTCCTTATCCCTAATTACTATTGGTTTAAACTAGACGATTTGTACATACAAATCGTGTACACATAGGTTGAAACCATGTTAAAACCTATTCTAAGGAAGGATATTTGCAGAGGTGAAGGGCATGAAGGCCGTATCAATGCTCGCGGGGATATTGATTGGACTAGCCATAGCGGGAGTAGCTGTTCCAGTAACCTATGGAGTCATAACACATAGTTGGGCGCAGAACACGGCACACACAATGAACGGGTGTGAAGACTGTGCATCGCATCACGAATACATGGCTAAGCACTCCGAGTATGTCCATAGCGGTTGCAACGGCAACTGTGATCGTGATAGAGATCGAGATTACCTAAGGAATGCTACTGTTGTGACCGGGACTATAGTATCAGTAGACCCGGATAACGGCACTCTAGTACTAGATACTGGTGACAAGACCATAGACATAATTGTACATGGCAAATGGAGTGACGGTGAAAACGTATTAAACTATAGTGATCTATTATCCAAGCTAACAACGGGAACAACTGCAAACATAACAATCATTATTACCTGTCACGGAGACATACATGCGATCAAGATAATAGTTGATAATCAAGAATACTATATGGTAAGAGGGCATACATACCACTAGATATACCTAGGCATTTCCTATATTGTCATGCTTATCAAGAAACTGTTTTTTACAAGAGAAGCCCAGATACACTACCGGTGCAGCTGTTTTGAAGAAGAAATACAAGATCATAGCAATGATCATTGTCGTCGGCGTAATTGTAGCTGGCATAGCATACTACTATTTATACCTATCAGGGCCTCCCCTAAAGGATCCCCTGGTCTGGAGCCTCGTCAAGAACGCGCCAAACACTATCAAGTTCTATAGCCCAGCATTCAAGAACGGGGGCTTCATCCCGAACAAGTATTGTGTCGGGGACGAGAACAAGAACCCGCCACTAGTTATTGGGGGGATACCGAATAACACCAAGGCCCTCGTCATAGTAATGTATGATCCAGACGCACCACACGGGACATTCTATCACTGGATACTATACGACATACCTCCCACAGTACACAAGATACCAGAGGGACTACCGAGATACCCTGTTGTTCCACCATATGGCCTGCAGGGAATCAACAGCTTCGGCCACGTAGGCTACGATGGCCCAGCTCCTCCCCCTGGGCATCTGCACCACTACTACTTCGTGGTAATGGCGCTGGATCAGCCAATAAACCTTAATGAGGGCGAGCCGGTTGAGAAAGTCCTGGATGCCTGTAAAGGCCATGTGATAGCTTACGGGTACTTCTACGGAGTATACGAGATCATGGCTGGTTAGCCGCTTCTCCATAAATCATATAGTTTCTTGAGCTTCTCAACGGGTTCCCTGCCCCAGTCATAATCTATCCTGAGATCGATTATCTTATCATACAGTATGCCGTACTCGGTCTGCCCCACCACTAGTAGAGCGGCTGTCTTGTCGCCCCTCCTATCACCGCCCAAGCTGGAGCCGTGCTGGAGAGCTATGAGTAGTGAGCGCGGGAGACCATGTGTTCCGAGGTTCTCGTCGAATACCCTGCACATAGTCTCCGGTATATCTGGGTCTGCTACGAGGTTTGCGATGCAGACAGAGTATCTCCCGATATACCCGCCGCTGTAGAATGGTATGTTTTTACCATTATAGTAGGCTTTACCGAGCCTCGTATCGATAGCAGCGACTTGTCTCGACTCTGGATCGGGATCTTCTCTAATAGCTCTAAAGAGGGCTTCACGAGCACTCAGACCCTGAGAGAGAAGATTGAGGATCAATGGTCCGAGGGAGGGATTCGTATAGGCCTGAGTAGCGACTCCGCCGACACCGGCGCGGGCCCATGGAACCCTCGAGCCCACTGCCACGCTTCCACTTGCAACAGCTACGCCTACGAGTCTTCTACTAGGATCATAGGCGACAATACTATATGTCAACTATTTCACCGATAAGAAATGGTGTCGATGGACTAATAAAAATAAGGCCTATCTCCTCCCCCATTCATCTTGTCCTCCGTGTATAGTGTGGGTATTTCAGGTTGTTTTTGTCTACCCATATATGGAATTATCCCGATACGGTTTCTTTTCCGAGATTTAAGCGTACAGGAACACCTGCTTGTTTATTCAATAGTATCGCGTCATGATTAAAATAAAGAAAATTATCCTGCTTTAAGAGTAAACAATGGCAGAGGAACACCCCAATAAGTGGTTGCTATGGTTAGCCAAATCTCGGTTAAAACTATTACCAGCGCCAAGATTTTCACTGTTCTCGATGCTCTGATACATTCTTCGTCCGCATGCATGGCCAGTACTGCTCCCGTGAAACCTGAGAACCAAGTTATCGGTATAGTGACCGCTAGATCAACGGCGACGCCATAACTTGATAGCGGGCCTGTCACGGCTATGATGGAGTAGTAGTATAGGAATATCGATGAACACGTTATCAGCGTCATAACCGCTAATCCTATTAACCCTGCTTTACGGCCTCTCGCTGCTAGTAGCGGCCAGGCGATAAGCGCGGCGTAGAACCCGATCTTTATGTGCTCCCACACAGCCTCACTAGATGCTAGGAACGGCAGCTTTACGTGGATAAGATCGCTTATCATATGTAGAAACGAGAATAAAACGAAGAAAAGCGTGGCTAGATATAATGAGTCCTTCATGGATTTATCCATGCCTTGCTCATCCCTACCACTTACTGCCAATATGAATACTAGGCCCTACAACTTACAATAAATTTATTGGATGCCAAGGGCTCCCGCGGGAAAAGATATAATGGTTGCAAAGTAGAAGTCAAAGAGAAGACGGTGCATACAATGCTTGCCAGGATATCCCGAGAGAAGATAGTTCTCCAGGAATTCATGACCCATTGGGATGTCAGGGCCGCCCTCGAGGAGATCAACAAGATACTGTTATCCAAGGGGATGAGGCCCCAATACTTCTTTGAGGGAACCCCGGTAATGGGGCAGGGTGGATTCAGCGTGATCATAAAGCTTGATAAACCATTGACAGGCATGGATGCACGCACTATTGCAAGGCTCCTCCGAAGCAGAGGCATAAAGATAATTTTTGAGGATGAAGACCTTGCCTGAGGAGCTCAGAGTATTTGAGACGATCGTGGAGGAGCTCCGCAGGGACAACCCCGTGGTACTAGCCATGATTACGGACAAAAAAGGAAGCGGGCCACGAGATATGGGCGCTGTAATGGCGGTAACGATCGATGGGAGGAAGATAGGGAGTATTGGGGGAGGAGCCGTCGAGAAGTATATTCTCGAAGAAGCCCGCAAAGCACTCAGGGATCTCAGGACAAGGAAAAAGAAGTTCGCTCTCCGGAGAGAGAATATCCCACGGGATGCGATACCGACGAACCAGGTCTGCGGAGGAGTTGTTGAGATCATGCTCAAAGTCGTTCAGCCGCCACCCAGAATAGTGGTTGTAGGGGCGGGTAATGTCGGGAAGCCGCTGGCTGACATGGCTAATACACTTGGCTATCGCGTGGTAGTCCTAGACACTGATCCCGGGCTCGCCAACCATGAGAGATACCCTTATGCTGAGCATGTGGAGAACGGCCCCGTCGAGGAACTCGTTCTGAAGTACGCCGTTAAGCCGTGGCACTACGTCGTAATAGTTTATGGCGAGGTAGAGACGGATAGAAAGACTCTCGAAAATCTTCTCAAGAAAGGCTTCCCCGGACATATATGGCTACTCTGTAGTAGGAAAAGAGCCGAATACACCCTTAACAAGATCAGGGAGGCGGGCATAGACCCGGACAAGTACATGGACAGAATACATATGCCTGCAGGACTAGACATAGGCGCAGACACGCCCGCCGAGATAGCTGTTAGTATTTTGGCTGAAATAATAGCCGTTATGAGAGGCCGTAAACCACCCATAAGGTCTCTAAGTATTTATTCCTAGCAAACTAGGTACTCGGCCTAGAACATGATCTTCTCATCACTCTTGCGTTTTTAAAATACAGTGGACGGCTAGAGTATAGATAGTAGGCAAAATATGAAAAACATAGTGATAGCCCCAATAACTAACCTGGTACAAATTCTTCAAATAACAATAAATGCCCAAACCGATGTAGTCTGGAAATAATTATCAACAAGCACTCATTCATATGTATAGGCATTTCGTGACCGTTCAGCCGGTAGATCTATGAAAGCATCAAAGTAGCATGTACCGGGTACGGCTACACGATGGTCCCCTCCTTGGCTCCCGGAGCCTATCCTTAATTATTTTTTGTAGTGTATAGGTGATATTTCGTTGTAATATGTTGAAACATGGAGCCCTGGGAGGCATTGTGGATTGACTGCCGCCCTACCGCCATGGATAGTAAAGATCAGGGAGAGAACGCCATTATGGATACTGGGCTTCAGCTTCTCAATGCTGCTCAGCAACCTTAGCTATGGGATGTACCTTGTTCTATCACGTGATCTCGTAAAAACCATTCTCGGCGACAACTACGGGTTCATGACAATGCTCGTCGCTGCAGAGACCCTCCCGCTACTATTCAGTGCGCTGGGTGGCGGCCTAGCAGATGTTGTGGGGAGAAGAACAATTCTTCTGGTAAGCGTAGCAGGCGCGATCCCCTTATTCCTCATGGGTGTCACGAGCATATATTATCTCCCAGTACTGGCAGCCCTGTACATGGCGATGTGGAGTCTCGCATGGCCATCCATAACAGGAGCTCTACTACACGCCACAGGCAGTAGCGGGAGAAGCTACGGCTTCTACATGATGTGGGCGACCATAGGATGGGGTATCGGGGGACCATTAGGCGGTATTCTCGAGCAAGTTCTCGGCCCATCGGCCACGTTCTATTTATCAGCTATTATCTATGCACTCTCAGCCATAATACCATACTTATCATTTCCGGAACACGTAACTGGAGGGACAGCACATATACGCGAGGTCCTTGAGGGTGCTAGGCTAGCCCTATACACTTTCATGGCCGGATCACTCGTCTTCGCGGGTCTGAACCTCTTCTTCGGCAGCTATGCATTAAGACTAAGACAGATAGCGGGGTCATCAAGCTTCTTCGGAGTAGTCTACACATTGTTACCCGCAATAATAGGCGCGGTGGCCCGGCCCCTCGTGGGAATATTATCGGACAAGATAAGGCCCGTCTATGTAGCATTTATGGGGGCAGTCATCGAGGCCGCCCTGATGGTACTCCTATACTTTGCCTGGGGATGGACGGCCATACTGATCTGGCTCGTCCCCGCGTTCCCCTTCCTAGACCAAGGATACACGATGCTATTATCCAGAAGGCTGCCGGGGAGGCTACAGGCGCTGGCAGCCGGAATAAGGCTCACAATGTCGAGTCTCGGCGGGGCCATAGTCCTCATAATATCCTTCACGCCGGTCGTTAAATCCCTTCTAACCATAACAATAATTAGTGAGACACTGATCATTCTATCCTGTATAATGCTTGGTTTAAGCATATATGTAAGGAAATCATATATGTAAGGGGGAGAGTAGTGCTATGAAAACATGTAAGAACAAGCTCTTGGCATCTGTGATAATCATCGCTATGATCGCTGTAGCCGTATGGTTGAGTATATGGTATTCCGGGCAGACACGAATTAATCCCCAAAACAATACTACGACATCCCAGCAAACCCTGCCCCCTAATCATACGGAAACGGGAGTGTCGAAGACACTACGGACTCCTCCGCCCCGCTCGACGTTAAAGCGTATTCTCTCTATAATAGGAGCGGACAAGCGACTGGGTAAAGCAGTCGTCCTCGACGCTGCCCCATGGAATAATGTCCCGCCATCGCCTTACCCAAGCCTTCCATTCTCAGAGTACCTACCCATCCCAAACAATACCGCTTATCTGCATAGCTTCGCGGAGGCGCTGGTCAAAGGCAGACCCGTAGGTTACCGAGAATACATGTTACCTGAGGGTGTAGCATTAATCGTTGTTGAGACGAGGTACAAGGGTGGAGAATACTCGATAATATACTCGTTCATAGAAAACATAACGGAGTGGGCTTCAAAGCTGGCACAGTACTCCGTCATAACATTATCTCTCGGCACCACATGCGAAGACGCTCTATCAAGGCTTCTCAGAAGCAATCTCACAGAGAGCCGGGACATAATATGGAGGATACCATTTCCATGGAACGGCTCAGCACAAGATACTGTGATGAACGCCCTGGCACTCGTGGAAATGCCCGTATTCGGCCATGAATGGCCGCTGAGCCTGAGGCTCCTCGAAGAGAAGATGGCGTGGACATTTATAGCTTCCCCAGCAATATTCTACGCATTAAATCAGACTCTCCCCCCACACATAAGTCCTGGCCAGATATATGTTGATGTACTCCCCCGAGTAGTTAAAGTAGTAGTACTTCCCGGCGTAACATATTATCCGGTCACAAAGTATTATGAGAGCCCGGTCATGATCAGGTTGACTGGTAGAGGAGTATGTAAAGACTATGCATATGCAACGGCTTTCCTCGCGGACTCACTAGGGCTGATAGCGGTAGACATGTTCGGTGTAGACCCGAGGACGGGCGTAAATCATTCCCTGTCGGGGATAATCATACCCTCAAGCATGGGGATCGGGAAGGGCGTCCAGATAATACCCGATATAGACGGCGATAACGCCAAGGAATATTTATTCCCACTCGTCGACACGGCTAAAGTACCGTTGAATCTCCTCGTTAAAGCAGGTTTCACAAAGCACATGATAATCGATCCTGGGATACCCATCCTAGGAATGGATCCGTATAGGGAGGACATTGATTACTACTGGTACGTCCAGTACCTCGAAGGCCTAGATAAAGACTATAGAAGCATACCCCAGCCCTTCAAGCCGCCGTGGGCAGACAATATAGACAAGCAGATGCTACAGATTGCACACCTATACACCGGTATAACGACTAACTATACATGGCTAGCCGTCGAACTGGTCAGGAAAGGCGGAATAACAAGTAGGACATTCTCATGGTTTGATATAGGGCCGGTAAGTGTACAGGAAGCCTTCAACCTAGCATTATCGGAGGCACCATTAGACATTACAACCTATACTCCAAAGAAATGGATCGAGGTATTCACCGAGTTTTTCACAGAAAGAATAACTACCCCATTCATTATGATGGCTAGTCCCCTACATATAGGTAGACCCGCGGCAGGCATACCGAAGTGGTATTGGAACCTAATATATAGGCTTTGGAGCATAGGCTCAACAATCACTTCACCCAACAGTAACGGTAACGGAAACAAGCCCACAAAGTTATTATACATGACAGCCTACCCGATCTTTCAGCACAAGAATAATACATATGTATTTCTCTTATTCCGGGGAGAGAAAATAATCAATGGTACAAGGTATATCGTCTCAATAATACCTACAGCCAGAAAAGGATTAGTAGGGGTAATCGTTGCCATAGGGTCGCATATATATGAGTTCCTCTACAAAGTCACCCCAAGTGATTGGCCAGTGCTACGCATAGATAAGAGCTTTGATGGTTATGGCGGATTAGTTGTCCGGATAAACCGTACCTTTGAGTATAGGGTGCACATTAAGATTAATAAGACTGGTAACAAATTGGTTGTGAGATCTAAATATTCCGGTGAATTCCTTGATTTTACATACTACATCAATATTAGAGACAATATGTTTTATATGAAGGTCGATATTGTAGGAGGCCTTCCACCGATCCTAGCTGCAGAGATAATAGTACATTACAAGGGAGACAAGGGGTACGAGGAACTAAAACCTTATGTGTATACACACGGGACAACTGGCGGCATAGTAGATACGGGTGAGCACTTATCACTAATAGGTACTCTTAGTGATATCGACTACATAGTGGTCTACGTCCAGGCAATGGCGGGTTATCTAACTATATATTTCGATCTCTCCTCCTGAGGCAGCGTTTTATACTGTCTGGTGTGGGCAGCATAGGGGTTTTACGCATGTATTCCCTGTACTTGTCGCCCCAGTACTCGATCAGTTCTTTCTCCTCTATTTTCATGAGGATTACCCAGAAAGGTATCGTGGCGAGCCAGGCAACTAGTCCTGGCAAGCTCCCTTGGATTAATGGTATGCTCAGCTGGTTAATCATAGTCCAGAAGTAGAATGGATGCCTGCACAGGCTGTAGGGGCCCCAAGTAATTAGTTCTGGGAAGTCGGAGGGCTTATCGTGTCTCTCGGGGAATAATCTATGTAGACGCATCATCTGACAAATAGAATAGAGGAAAAGAAGCCCGCCAATGATTAGAAGCAGTGGTTGGAGAAACAATAGTCTTGGGCCATAAAAGGATAATAACACAATTACAAGGTATGATAGGATGAATAATGGTCTTCTAATCCTGGTGCTCTCCATGAGTTTACCACCGGAGACAAAGCCACATATTTCCGATGAGGTTTCGAAGCATTCTTGCATAATAGTAGTTCTGTAAAGATCTCTGTAAATAAGCTATTTCTTCATATAGAATTTAATTCTATTGAGATCATTGGGCGTGTCAAGATCAAGTATTATTCCGGGAAACCACAGCTCTAAGACCAAGGTATTCCGCCGGTATTTCCTGGTCAATTCCTTTAATCCTCTCTTTTCTTCCGATATGCCTAGTATTTCGGGCACGGTCTCCCTTGTAAAGAGTATTGGGTGTCCCTTCCTTTCATTGTATGACGCAACTATTATCCTATAGAGATCTCTGCTTATGACATGTTTTTCCGTTATAAACCTATATACTAGAGGATGGATCCAAGCAGCATCCCCAGGCGTGATGAATACTCCGCGGTACGCCTTTATGTTTTTCACGACATAGCCTACACCGGCTTTAACGCTTGATGACATACCTTCATAGTAGTTCTTGTTATATACTTCAACATAGTTTAGGTTGCTCAGAGCGTCAATGATCTTTTTCCTCATATACCCGGTAACCACTACTACGGGGCCTACGCCCGCCTCTAGAGCATTCTCGACAGTCATCCTAACAACGGGTTTACCCGGCTCGTACTCGTAGAGAAGCTTATTTCCGGGGAATCTCTTGCTAAGCCCGGCGGCCAACACTATTATTGGGTATTCGTGTACCACTTCTGATACCCATATGCGTGCTTGGTCTCCGGTCTTTATCCTATCATTATAGATAGGGTGTTTATACCTACGAGTGAAATGATGAAAAACGTCAGCCCCCTATTTTTATGGATCCTCCGAATAGTCCTCCCTTCTTTATTATGAAGACTAGCTTTCCACGCCAGTACCTAGCTACCCGCTTATATATATTTTTGAAGACGGATTCCACATCGGCCATTTTCCAGGAATCCTTCGTTGGGTTAAACACTATTTCTAGCCCTCCGTCAGGAGTCGCCCTGTAAGTTACCGATTTTATTGTGACATCTTCTTTATTGGCGAGTATGATTGATTCGCCCACTATACGTGCAGCGTACATGTCTTCTCTCCGCTCGAGCACAAGTTCTCTGCGGTAGTCGCCGAAACTTATTCCCAGTTTCGCCCTTGCAGGATAACCATAGGCCTCGACATATTTCGAGAACAGGGCATACAGCATTACTTCGGGGTCGAGCCACGGGGTCACGGGCTCCATCAGAGCATCTATTAAGCACGTATTTCTCTCTCTTTTAATGGTAACAGATATGGGTGTGAAGCCTAAGTCTATAAGAATATTCTTCATTTCCTTCTCAAGATCTATTACGGGTTTTTGTTGCTTCTCCCTAATAGCTTCTAGGCTAGGCTTTTCTTCACGTGTCTGAGGCGCGGGACGCGGCTTTTCAGACGGCCCTAATGAGGGGGTTTTCAGCCTAGGCTTTTCCTCCTCTTTACTTGGCTTCGGAGCTTGTTTACCCGGCTTTGCCGTAGCTGGTTTTAAGCTCGGTATCTTTTTGTCCTTGAATATGTCAAGCAATATGTCCTCGGGGACCTTGTATACGTCGATCCATTTCGCGGTGCAGCGAGTTCTTAGCTTTGCAATACGGTTCCATGCTTGTTCTCCATATATTTTTTGGCCGGAAATACTCATTATGGCCGCTATTACTAGGCCTCCTAAAACATATAATGTGGCTTCCGCTTCCTCGCCGTTCTCCTCGAATCGGATCACGATCTTGTAGAAGCCCCGTGCAAGAGAATCTATCCATTCCCTCTTGATCCACTCGCATGCTGCGGAGCCGCTGTGGCTAAGGATGGGTTCTTGGATCAGTGTTATCCGTGCCTTGATTAAAGCGGAATCAAATATTCTGCTTGACTCCTCTATACTTGTCAAGGCTCATTCTCTCCGTATTCTATGAGGAGATGTTTTACTTCACTATGTTATCGTAGTTTAAAATATTAATTCTTATCTTATCAATCGATACACGTATAGTATATAAACAAGTATATATTGCAGCGTAATTATATGTACTAGGACTACAAATTAGGTTATGCCCTAATAATTCATCACTTTGTCTAAGGTCTTCTGTCCCACCGCATCATTGTATGCCCGCCTCAGGCCATCGAGAATATCCTCTGGGGTGATGCCTAGGAGCGAGGAATCCTCAATGAGCCTCCTAGTCTTAATAAGTGCCTCGCCAAGCCTGCATCCCGGAAGCTTCTTCTCAATATCATTTATGAGGGTCTCGGGATACGCGAAGAAATCGCCGCTTATAAAACACTTTCTTATTACCCCCCGGTCATCTACTAAGAGATCAATAACTAGGGTCTTCCCAGCCCGGGATCTTATGATGCTCCTGCCCCACCTCATTTCCTGAACACCCACTCCTCGTCCTTGTACTTAGAGATCAGTCTCTCGGCCAAGAGAAGCTCTTCCTTGGTGTGACGTGAGGGCTTAAGCTCTATGCCGAGGGATCGGGAGAAACCTTTCTTCAGCGCCTCTAGAACCTCTGAGAGTCCCGGTCTTCTACCAATTATCTCTGATAAGGTGGTGACTCGATCCCTTATTGATGACACGCCGTGGCTCTCCAGCTTCTCTCTAGGTGCTTTTAGGCATTGTGATAGCTTATCCAGGTCTGTCGCGTACATGAATGTACCATGTTGTAGTAGTGCCTTCTTCTTCCTGGTCTGAGCACTACCGCTTATCTTCTTACCGTCTACTACCACGTCGTTTACGGGCTTAAACTCCGCTTTAACACCGAAGAATCCGAGAGCATATACTATTCCCCTGCATATCCGTCGATAAGACTCAAGAATGTCTTCGCCTACATCGCTTATATCCGCCACAACGCTATAGGTGACCTCCCCCGAGCCGTCATGATATACGCTCCCGCCGCCAGTGATCCTCCTCGTCAAGGGTATCCCGTGCTCCCTTATGTAGTCGAGGTTAACGCTGTCCTCTACACGCTGGAAATAACCTATGGTGACACCATCCGGCAGTATCCTGTAGAGGCGGAGAGTATTCGGTATCCTGCCCTGCTCACGTAGCTGTAGCATTGCCTCGTCCAGGGCCATGCACCAGTACAGGTCTCCCTCGTCGACTATGAGACGCCACTCAGCCAAGGAGACCACCATGTACAGGATACACCATATACTAGTCACACATAATTATTATTGCTCTTAGAACAACATGGTTGAGTAGGTGCTAGGGGTATTGCTTATCAGGGCCTCTATCGGCAGCCAGGCAGTACTAGGGCTCGCTAGCCTCAGAATGCTCGTGGCCCCCACAACGATATATCTGCTACAGTACT
Organism: Desulfurococcales archaeon; assembly: GCA_027022365.1. Lineage (GTDB taxonomy): Archaea > Thermoproteota > Thermoprotei_A > Sulfolobales > Desulfurococcaceae > JAADCY01. The sequence continues at coordinate 74,038 of JALVYU010000030.1, forward strand.
CGCCAACAGGTTGTAGTGGGGGATGCATATATTGTCCTCAGAGCCGCAGGTATGGTGGGGGAAGCGACTATGTTTCTAGGATCGAGTGGCCACCCATAGATCTTGAGGTCGTGAAAGATGCTCTCCGAAGCCATGATAACTACTCGAGAGTCTGTCTCCAATCCATACTTAGGCCGGGCTGGATCGATGAATATATGGTTCTTGCAAGAGAGATCAGGAGATCAACGTCTAGGCCGATCAGCGCGGCGGTGAACATAATGGATCACGATGGGCTCGTAGAACTCAGAGAGATAGGCGTCGATAGAATCGGGGTCGGACTAGATGCTGTGTCCCCGCATGTCTTCGTGGAAGTCGGGAAGCCTGGAACATGGAATGCCTATTGGCGGTTTATTCGTGATTCTATCAGGGTTTTCGGCGAAGACCATGTTACGGTACATATAATACTCGGCCTTGGAGAAACCGAGGAAGAAACTATCAGGGCGCTTGTAGGGATATACAGTGAAGGAGCTAGAGCGGCTCTCTTCGCATATACCCATGCCCCGGGTACAATGAGGATAGGTAGAAGGCCGGACATACGCTACTATAGGAGGATCCAGGTTCTAAACTATCTCCTCAGCAGAGGCTGGAGCCCGGAAGAGCTTTTCAGTAATAACCGTGTTAGGCCCGAGGTAGCAGAGATGATCAGAGAACACCCGTTTAAATACCTGGAAGCCGTGCTCACGAGCGGGTGCCCGGGATGTAATAGGCCCTTCTATAATGAGAGGCCTAGAGGCCCGATCTACAACTACCCCTCCCATGAACTGCTTGAGAGAGACAAGGAAAAAGTAGCCGGTGAGATCAGAAAGGCTTTCGAGATGTAGCTCCATGCCTAGAAGAAGGATCAGGGCTTACATACCCGGAAGGGCTTTTCCCTCCGTAAGCATAACTGGGCCGCGGTGCTGGCTGCGGTGCAGATACTGTATGGCAAGATATCTCGGGCAAATGGAGCATGTCGATACGCCTGAGAGGCTGTACTGGTACGCCCGGCAGATAAGGAAGACTGGTGGCCGCGGAATACTAGTTAGCGGGGGCTACACAGTGGATGGAAAGCTACCCTTCAAGCCGTTCCTATCGAGCATTAAGAGGATAAAGAAGGAGCTAGGCCTGATAATCAGTATTCACCCCGGCCTCGTTGATCGTTGGGAGGCGGAACAACTGAGAGATGCAGGCGTAGATATTGTCGACTACGAGCTTATCCTCGACGAGGCCGTCATTAGACATATACTGGGCCTCAAGAAAACACCGGATGATTTTATCAAGTCTTTCGAACACCTTCTCAGCCACGGCCCATCATATGTGGCTCCCCATTTACTTGTTGGCGCCAATTACGGCGTCGTTTCATGGGAGTATAGAGCCGTAGATCTGCTTGCATCATATAAGCCATACACAATAGTGTTTCTCTCCCTAATACCGACAAAACATACTCCAATGGAAAAAGCGTCTCCACCACCGCCTAGCTCGTTCATCGAACTGCTTCGATACGCACGTGAAAAACGCCCGTCCTGGATAATCAGCGTAGGATGTATGAGGCCTAGGCAATACAAGGTCCATGTAGACCCCATCATTATTGATAAGGAATTAGCAGACAGGATAGTACTGCCTCGCCGAGAATACATCATAGAATATGGATTAGACATTATGAATGCCTGTTGTTCTGTCCCCGACGACCTCCTCTACGGGCCCGGATACGATCATCGGATAGCTTGATCCCCGATAGAGCATATGGACACACTGACTAGAGTAGACTTTACATAATGGGTAATTCTTTCTCGGGCTACTAGTTCTCGGGGGGAGTAACGATAATCATTAATAATGAGTGCTCCCGTCTTAACTGGAAGTGTGGGCAATTAGCTCGGCCGAGCTGGTTGCGATGACCTCAGAGCTAACACTGCGGATGAACTCCTCAATTCTCCGGATAAGATCGGATTCTATAGGAAGCATCCTCTCGGGTCTCAGAACCAGCTTTGCGGGACGCTATATACCGAGCTTCACTATAACTGTGGGTGACTCAGGGGATCCTGATGCGGTTATTGACTGGATGAGTGCTCGTGAAGGCTTCAGAGTGGATGAGATAAAGATCAATTGTTACCCGGAATACTACCGAGTAGTGAGTGCTCCCCCAGCACCATACATTAATGAAGCACCGTACTTCTTCATTCTACAGGTTCTCAGCAGGTTATCGACACGTAGATCCCAGATAGTTTTTACGGATACTGTCAGCTTCCTGGATGAAGAGGGAAGAGCGGTCATGCTTATGGGTTATCCCCACACGGGTAAAAGCACTCTTACAGCAATCGCTCTCAGCAAGGGCTACATACCATTAACAACTGAGAACACAGTAGTAGATACTTCCAGCGGAGACCCAGTCGTTGTTGGTGGTACTGGAATACTGGTTTACGACCCGGCTATCAGGCAGCTTTACGGTGTTGATACTCCTGTTCATGAGAAAACACGTCACGGATACCTTGTAGTTGATCTTGATGAGGTTGTCCCCGAGCGCCGCAAGTACTTGGAGCGGGGGGTGATTATTGACAGGCTATATGTTCTCCACTGCAGTTTCTCCAGCAAGGGATCAGACTACAAGTTGATCAAGGGTAGGAAAATAGCTAAGACGCTCTGGTACTTCGCGACAGCACTTGTGAAGGGTATCGACTACTACGAGCCCTACCCCCTAGACCTGGCGACAACCGAGGTCATGAAAACAATAGGTAGGGCGATCAAGGATATGTCCGCCAAGTACGATGGCCGGTTCTACGAGGTATTCGGAAGACATGACAAGGTATTCGAGATGATCACTAGTATGAAGTAGCCCTATATTAGGACATCGTAGTACGTCATTATATCGCCAATTATTCTTTCCACGAACCGTAGTAATGGGTAGGAGACAATGATAGATATTATTCCGCCGGCGACGAGCACCGGGAGCGGTTGACCCGAAAGATAGAAGGCTAAGCTAGATACCCCCATAAATACAGCTATAACGATTACCTCGAGCAACACGGCGGTTAAGCCCTCAACACTATATATTCCCGCAGTAGTCTCCCTGATCACCTGCCTCTTGCTTGCGAGATAAGACAGTGTTATTAGCTGCAAGGCTGCCCCGGCGATGCCCGCTGGTAAGTAATATGGTATCATGAGTAGTAGGCGGATCTTATTCATGTAGAGCGATAATCCTAGAAGCATTATCGCCGCCGCCTCGACACTGTTAACCGCCAGCTTAGAGATAATGGCTCCAGCAACTGGTGCCATGTCGATAACATATGTCCTGTAAAGCCAGTAGCACCTTAGATCCATTGCTAGGACATGGCTGCTGAGACTATATAGCGCCATACCTATCATCATGGGGATAAAGAACTCTATAAACGCAATACCCGTGTCTCCGGGGACCCCTAAGAGCCTCTGTGCAGCGAGACCGGCTAGACCCGCTACGGACAAGAGTACCGTTAGGCCCAGGAGATGCTTTGAGCCGAGAATCCTGCTGGTAAACAGGTATGAGTACAGTATACTTCTCGGCGAACCATATCTTATGCGGGGAACCCCGCCCTCAACCAGTTTTATGTTAACAATTGATCTCGGGCTTAAGTCCTCTATGTCTATTCTCCTGGACAAAACCGAGGCGACAAGGGAGAGCCCACTTATCTCCACGTATCCAAGAAGGAGAACAGCGATGGCGCTGGCCAAGCTGACACTCTTAGAGAAAGGATATACGAGTGACGCAGCTATGGGCATATATGGTATTCCGAGGATCAAGGAGTACGTCCCAGCGATAAGGGAATGCGTTATCCCGGCCGCTAGCAGGGCTATAAACATGATGATCAGCAGTAGTTTGTGCCCTGTCTTCCTAACCGCGAGCTTGAAGAGTATCTCGATCATAATGGCGCCTGATAATAGGATTAGGCCTCCAAACATTACGAGGACCCCGCGTATCGGGTCCCCGGTGAACACCATCCCGAATAGGGCGAGGCCGAAGAATGCTGGCGCTAGTACGAGCGGCGATACCAGTATAGATATTATGTTTGCCAGCATGAACTCGTCCAGGCTGATCGGCTGACTGAGAAGCACCTCGTACTCTTCTTCCCTCAAATAGATCGGTTTACCCCTGACCAGAGTATAGATGGTGTATATGATTAGGAATCCCGAGATCAAAACTGCTATGGAGCTGTGATCGAGGCCGAGGCCGTGGAGATAAGGCCTCACGGCATCCAGTATGGTGCGGCTCTGCGCCGCCCCGACAAGGTATTGGAGGGAGTTGATCAAGAATAAGCCCGTCATTAGAACCAAGAGGATTTGGCCGGAGCGCTTCTTGAGGAACGGGTTGATCGCCCTGTTCTTGACGAGATACCATGCGATATGAAGGACGATCCTAGGCCTCGTCATCACGTGTCAGCCCTTAATGATCTTCAGGAATACTTCTTCTAGGCTGGACTCCTCGCTGGCGATCCTCTTGATCTCTTCGACTGTGCCCTCCGCGACTAGTCTCCCCTTGTTTATTATCCCTACCCGAGTGCAGAAGCGCTCAACCATGTCGAGCAGATGACTCGATATAAGGGCCGTGGCACCGCTCGACACAAGTCTCTTTACCTCTTTCTTGAAGAAGTGCTGGGCCTCCGGATCCATTCCCGCCATGGGCTCATCCATAACCATTAGCTTGGGCCTGACGAGGAAGGCCGCGGTGACGAGTACTTTCTGCAGCATGCCTCTCGAGAGCTGGTAGAGCATAGTGTTTTCTTTCTCCGAGAGACTGAATCCCTCAACGAGGTACTCGGCATAATCAGCTATCTCCTCCCACCTAATATTCCTCAGCCCGGTTATGAATCGGAGGAACTCCTTCACAGTGAGGTTCTTGAACACCACGGGGTTTTCGGGGACATAGCTTGTCAGCTTCAACGCTTCAACCCTGTTCTTCATGACGCTTCTCCCGTAGATCAGTACTCCGCCCTTATCGGGTTTCAGCAGCCCCACAGTTATCTTTAGTGTCGTTGATTTCCCGGCCCCATTAGGGCCTATCAGGCCATATATTTCCCCTTCATTGATCGTTAGGGAGAGGCCTCTCAAGGCCCTGACTCCTCCGGGATAAGTCTTATGCAGGTCCGCAAGGACTAGCGCGTTTACCAAACAATGATCACCGTGGCGGCTTATTTGAAAATAATTTATTTCAGAGTTTCTCCTGCTTGAACTATTAGTAATTTCCACGCGGCTTAAAACGTTTATTAGCAGGATAAACGTGTAGGGATAGAACATTATTACCTTGCTTTAAGCACGGGGATGGCCCGGGTTTAACGTATTTCCTTGTACATGTAGGGGCTCCATACAGGGTGGCTGTACCCTAGTTTCTCATAGTATTTCCTCACACCTATACCGCTTATAACCAGTATTCTCCGCGCGTCGAACTCTTCGACAGCTATTCTTTCCGCCTCCATCATCAGCCTGCGCCCTATCCCGCGATGCTGTATTTCGCCCTTAACTCCGAGCGGTGTCTCGGGCCCGTATACGTGTAGTTCCCTTATGATCGCTGTCCTCGAGTCTATCTCGGGCCTATGCGCGTAGGGGCTGGGAATCCTCATCCTTAGGATCCCGAGAACTATGTCTTGCACAGTATCCTTCATTTCGAGGAAAACCTCCGTTCCTCCGCCGGCCTCATACGTTATCCTGGCGATCCTAGTGTGCCTCGGATCGGGTCTCCTGCCATACTTGTATAGCTGGAGACCGGCCTCCCTATACCTGATCTCCCGTATCCTGACGCCTTTCTCCCGGCATCTCTTCTCAACCAGCTCTCTCAGGTTAGCCTTCCTTGTCCCTGCCACTACCTCGTCGGCGGGTATGTCTCGCCTTATCCTCATCACTCTAACATATTCTGGGATGTACCTGTACATCTCCGATATGATCTCAACAGCTTCTTCGTCGCTGTAGGGCCTGTACTCGCCCCTCTTCCACATCTCATAGAGCTCGGTTCCCGGGACGACTTCTGTTGGATAGATTTTCAGCATGTCAGGCCTATAGCCGGGATCCTCGAAGATCTCCCTGATCATCTCTATGTCCCTATCAGGATCACTTCCCGGGAGGCCTAGCATGACGTGGTATACGATCTTGAAGCCGGCGTCACGGAGTATTCTTGTAGAGAGCCTCGTGGCCCTGCTTGTATGTCCCCTCCTGATCTTCTCGAGGACGTCATCGTATATGCTCTGGACACCCAGCTCGACACGGGTAGCCCCGAGATACAGTAGTCTGTCGGCGTGGCTCCACAATCCATAGTCGGGCCGGGTCTCGATTGTGAGGCCGACGCATCTCTTTTGAGCAGTCTCGTTGCGTAGCTGCGCGTTCAAGAGACTCCATTTCCTCGGCGGCTCGGGGTCCGGGTACCTGTTCAGGGCCTCGAGAGCCATGGCGATAAACCATTCCTGGTACCGTGGAGGTAGGGCCAGGAATGTGCCGCCCATAACTATGAGCTCGATCTTCTGGGCGCTGTGCCCGAACAACTCGTATTGGCGGAGACGCCACCATACCTGCCTGTAGGGGTGGAACCCGAATCTCCTGGCCCTCCTCAGGGCGGGCTCATTGCCGAAATAGCTCTTAGGCCCGTTCCATCCGGGGCCGCCGGGACAGTAAATACAGTTGCCCAGACACGGTAATGGGTGGGTCATAACAGCGACCACGGATACCCCGCTGAGCATCCGCGACGGCTTCTTAATCCTTGTCATGCCGGAAGCTCTATTCGCCAAGATTGTTCGCCTGCCCGGCTTATTGGATGCATCATTGGATGTTGTCCCGTCGAATATTTTCTCTGAATGAATTAGCCCTGGGCACCCGTTATTTATTATGTGTGGCTTGCCGTGTAATACATGAATATATTGTGTTATCATATTTTTATGGTGAGTACTAGATGTAATCTCCTAGTCTCGTTACATTACATATAATATTATATGGTATAGTAGGTGGAAACCTCCAACCAGCTATTATGGGTGAAGACGGGCACCTCGTAGCTATAGGCTCAAGTCAACATCTGTATCCGTCGGGTACGTGGTCTGTACTGCTTCTCGGAGGCTCATATAGTCTATTAGCATGTCCGGTGAGACCTGCGGGGCTGGTATCTCGTGTTCTACGTATTCTGTTGTGCTTGGCTTTGCGAAGTATATCCCGTATGCTGTGATGTATAGTCGTAGGGTCTCCATGGGGTAGTCGATGTGTTTTAGCAGTTCGATGTCCGGCTCGACGGTGATCATTGATCTTGACGTGAGGCTTCCCCCGTATCTTTCAGCGATCACCGAGACAATGGTTTTCACGGCGTCTCTGACCATATCCGGATCTAGATCTAATGCTTTGCCCGGAGGAGCAAGCCGGGCCATAGGAATTATGGCCTCATATATGGGGAGATTAATAAGTAGTCCAAGCGGTACATAGCCCGCCCATAAATAGAGTACAGGTGTTTTGACTGAGAAGGGCATGTATGGTGGTAACACCCTAAGGAATAATATGTTGTAGTTGTTGAGGTAATCAATGTAGATCAATCCACCGATCCTCCTCGTCTTCTCGAGAAACTTTATGATACAGTGGCCATCCTCCATGCAGAGAGACTTCGCGGGCCACTCAAGTAATTCTTTCAATCTCATAGAAGCTTCCCTAACGAGTTTAAGCCATACAGGTAGACCGGATAACATGTACTTCTGGATAGCACCTACACGTTCTTCCAGTTTTTCCTCCACACATCTACCTAGCGGGAGGAAAGAGTAGACGGGTATTTCCTCGGGGACCCGGACATAGAGGATCCGGCGCTTCACATTATTAATCCTTATTTTCCCGATCGCATGCGCCTCGATATTGTCGACTCTATAGCGCATCTTCAGCTTCTCGATGAATTCTTCGAGGAGCTTATGGTTGGGACAAATATGCAAGGCCTTTCTCCGTTCAATCATTCTGGGTGCTGTTTCCACCATATTGATACGGTCTAGTAATAAGATTAATCTCTTTGAGCTTTATACAAGAGAATATTTTGGTTTACAGACATAAACACATATATGGCATACATATTCCTAGCCCTGTAGGGAATTATTGATGACCCCCTACCGTAGGAGAATCATAGTCGTGATGGTTGTTGTAGCCCTTGTGGCTACGGCTTTATTGGCTGGACTAAGGCTTAGAGGTAGTGGTGAATCAGGGGTTTCATTCAGGGTCATGGATTCACGGGAGGTTTCCTCTTTTCTCGAAAGTATAAGTGTTAGTGGGTCGTTTTCATGGCTACTGGGCGGGCTGGCACGACCCAAAGGCTATATAAGGATCCTTGATTCTCCGCCCTACACGATGGTCTCCCCTAACCCGAGGCCTCTGATGGAGGGTATGTATGATGTCGAGCCCTACAACCTGACGTTTTATCTCGAGGATGTATTGGGGGAGAAGCATGAGACGCTGTATAGCGGGGTCTACAGGACTAGCTATGGCGCAGTGATCTACGTAGATATAATGGTTTATGGGGAGGGATCAAGGGAGAGAGCCCTAGCCATAATATATGCGGGGATAAACGATACGGCTGCATGGGACAGGCTTGTCGCCGGGTACGTTGTCCTCTCCGGCCTGGGATACAAGACCGTTAGGGACGCGTTGCTCCAAATATATGGTATTTACAAGTACGGGGGATACCGGCCCGGCCTAGTCCTATGGAGGATCCCCTTCCCCTCACGGGGAGGCAGGATAGTTGTTGATGGCCGCCAGATCCCGTTGGACGCACTGGTAGCTCTCTCGATGCCCTTGTATCCCCTGACAAGCAGTCTAGGATGGCTAGAACAAACGGTTGAGACGCTGTACTGGGCGCTGGTGGGTCAGCCAGCGTTTAGCCTGGCATTAAGACTAACGTATCCGCCGGGAGCGAGTCCGAGGGACATATATGTAGGGGATTTGCCGAGGATTCTAAGGGCGATAGCTTATCCCGGCGTAGTGTATAGTAGCCCCGGAGAGATCTACGAGACACCATTGATCATGAGGCTCAAAGGCGTAGGGGTTTGCGGGGACTTCAGCCTCTCCGCCATGATCCTGGGTGATTCCGGTTTCTCAGCCCCCGTGTTGAAGCTGAGCGGGAGAGACCCTAGGACTGGCCAGCCTCACAGCATCGCCGTCCTCCTGGTACCCTCTGAAATATACGGTGAGGGCGTGACGGGGATCGATATAGATGGTGATGGTGTTCCCGACACCCTTATAAAGATCACGGACACGGCCGGACTTCCCTGGAGTCTACTCGAGAAAGCAGGGTTCACGGAAAGCTATATCCTGGATCCCGGCCCCACCCTCTATAGTGTTGACCCACCGCTCAACAAGGGGACGTCTAACTGGGTCTACTGCTTCCTTGCAGGGTACCCGCTCCTATACCGCGGCCTCCCCAGGGTTCTCCGCATGCCGTGGTCTAACGAGACATTAGGGCTTATGCGGCAAATATTCATGGAGAAGACCGGCGAGGAGCCCCCTTCCACGAACACGTACATATTAGCAGCGTGGGCTTATACTAGAAAACTCATCACGCCCGACAGGTACTACTGGATCGTAAACACTACCCTGGAGACGCCGCCTGAGAGAGTAGCGGAGCTGATCACGGGATATATGCCGGTCAATACCAGTCTTTACGCCGGGCTAAATCCCTGGTGCGAAGTAGCCGCCTTCTTTCTCGAGAAATACATGGGGCCAAAAACAACCGGAGAACGAGGAGTACTGCTTGGCGGTAAAGGAGAATACGTTGCCGCCGAACAAGTGCTGGGAGCGGTCTGGAGGGCATACAGCGGCACAACAACAATTGTTACCAAGAACCTAGTAGTGGTAGGCCTCAGGCCTACGTACAGGAATGTCATCAAAGACGGTCTGCCGTTAAACATATTCACCGGCTGGACATCGGCTCGTGGGAGAACAATAAGCGTTTGGCTCGAACCATTAAATCTAGCGAAATACGTTTATGGCTCGACGGTAGTCCTTGATGGCCGCGTGGCCCACACTACAATAGTAATGCCTCCCCTCAGCGATAAGCTCATCAAGATAAACAGTACCTACATCCTCTTAGTACAAGAGAGAACGGCTTGCCCAGACATCATAGTTACCGCCAAGATCATTCCCTCCTACCCGTACCCGACGTACACCTACTACAAGCTCGAACACATATACGGTACAAACATAATAGTGAGAATAATGGGGGAGGCCCTCGATAGAGAGCTAAGTTTATCAATCATATTGTCGGGGATACCGCCCGTGGAGCCGGAGATGATAAATCCCTATGTGTTCACGCCGAACAAGACATTTACAACACTACCCTATAATGCAACCTATAACGGATACCTTAATATCACCATAAACACCGGTGTCGCCGCACCGGTGCAGGCCAACACTATAATCGGCGTCAAAATATCGGGGAATACCTGTATAAACATCTACATATTATTGCCGTCGAAGCAGATCGCCCGGTACTGATGCTGTAATACACGGGACAATGTATGGGGAGCACGGCCATCTACAAGGGGCCTCGACGCCAACCGGTTCTCGGTAAAGATAATAGTAGCGGGTATGAGCGTGTGCTGGCTTGAACGCATATTATTTTAAAGAATTAAGTCTGGAGCGTACAGCAACTGGTAGGACAACGTGTTCAGCCACAACTAGCTCTACGTCTGAGCGTAGTGGCAATGGCTTCTCCGATCTTGTTAATACCGTGAATCCTCCGTACTTCGCCGCGTAGATATAGGTTTTCCTCTTGCGGACGACGCCCTCATTCTTAACGGCCAAAACAACGACGGCGTCTCGTCCAAGCCTGTTAATGATCTTGAGGAACTCAGTGGGCTTCATAATAAGGAACCCATAGACAAACATGGTTTCCGAAGCGTATAGGCCGGGCGGTACAGCGGTGTATGTGGGCGTCATTGAGATACACCATATATGCTTGTTGCTGAAATCGATTGTTATTAATATGATGTGGATCGTCATAAATCCTTTGTTCTCTTCTTGCCCGTAAACAGGCTTCCCCTTCATCAACGACGTGGTATTCTTTCGTGCTATATACGTATTGTCTTGTGTATGTATTTGTATTGATTAGCGATAGTCTTATTTTATCTCCCGGACATTTTCTTGGGTAATAAGCACGGATGTTAGGAGGTGCTCCTCGGCTTTGGCCTTGTTGCCCGTGATAGCTGAGACTGTGTTCCGCAGCAGGGATTCGATCGAGAGGATTGTCCCGCGTCTCAGGGGTTTGGTCGAAGCATTTGATCTTCCTGAGAGCCCGTTGGGTCTTCCGATGCCTTCCTCGATCCCCTTGTCCGTGTTTCTGAGCCTCGGCTATGGTGTCAGTGTTATTCCTCACGTCAGGCTCTTAGACCATAACGAGCTGGGGCTGATCTCGCTTATCCAGGGCCTCTGGCTCTCTGGTGTTGACAAGGTATTATTGACTATAGGTGATAAACCCGGGATCGGCAGGGCCCTTTGTGGATGGGAGAGGAGCGAGGAGGCCGTCGAGTGGATCAAGAGGTATGAGCCGAGTATGAGTGTTGGCCTCATCATCAGCCTTAACTACTCGTTAGACAGGATCGTCGAGAGGTTGAGGTCGCAGGCCGACTTCTTCTATGTCATGTACTTATCAGGGGAGACAATGGAGAAGTACGAGAAGGTCGTGGCAGCGGCGCGGAGGCTCGGCAAGAAGATCATGCCATACCTGATCATCCGTACAAGGAGGAATGAAGAAATAATAGAGCATCTAGGCCAGCCCCACGTAGACATCGAGGATCTAGAGGTGTGGGCGGCGATGCTGAGGGATAAGGCTGACGCAGTAATCCTGAGCGTTCCCGGGGACCGTCAGGGCCTTGTCGAGGCGGTTGAGATCGCCCGGAGGGCATCCCGGATAACAGTCTATACACGGCCCCGGGAGGCCGGGGATCTAGAAGAGGATGTGGGTGAGGATAATTGATCAGGACAAGCCATGTAGGTAGTTTCCCCTTCACCTACAAGCCCGGGATAATCTGTAAGATAATGGGTGAGCTCCGAAGAATAGGGCTCGACGCTCCTCCTTATCCCCAGGTACGTGATTTCGTAGAAATATATCTTGACCCCTTCGTCGAGGCCGGCCTGCTCGAGAAGAGGAACGGCTTCTACCACGCCGATCCAGACAGCCTTATAGGCGCTGAGCCGCCCCTCCCCGTCCTCCGCGAGGCAGAGGAAGCAGCGGAGTGCAGGGAGGGCTTCAAGTGGCTCCGAGGCCCCGTGACCGGTGTCTTCACACTCGCGAGCAAGATATACTGGAGGGAAGGCCTCGGCCTAGAAAACACCCTCCTAGCCAAAAAGGATGTGGTCAGGGGCTTCCTGGCGCGCTACGTTAGGAGGGCGGCGGAGAAACTCGTCGGTCTAGGCTACAATATAATCTTCTTCGACGAGCCGATCCTGGGCGTGATGGTCGGTAGGAGGAGGATCCTGTACGGATACGGCGAGGAGGACATCCGGGGTCTCTACACCAATATAATGAAGGGCCTCCCCGCTGAGAAGGGCATCCACGTCTGCGGGAGGGTCTCGGACAAGTTGTTCCAGCTATTAACGAGCATAGATGAGCTGAGATACATAAACCTGGAATTCCACGACAGCCGGAGAAACCTTCAAGTAATAGATCCGGAAGCCCTCGAGCGGGGAGACAAGATCCTGGCTCCCGGTGTTGCGAGCTCTAAGCGGCCCGTCGTGGAGCCCGTGGAGGATATCCGGGGCCTCCTAAAGGAAGTATACGTGAGGGCTGGGGGGAGGATAGACCTAGTATCCGCCGACTGCGGCTTCGGAGGCCTAAGCGGGGCGCTCCCCGAGGAGGATCTATGGGGTATTGTTCTCGGTAAGCTAAAGAACATAGTCTATGCGGTTAGGGGGCTCGGGGAGAACCCGTAGCTGGGTGGTTGATCGTGGGGTGTCCCGATGAGGTCAAAGAGGAGATCAGGGAGTGCCTCGTCGACCTGGACAGGGACTGTGTGCTCGAAAAGGTGGAGGATGCTCTGAGCCAGGGGTGTAGTGCTACAGAACTTGTCCTCGGCCCGATGAGCGAGGCCATGCAGGAGATCGGCAGGCTCTATGAGGAGGGCGAATACTTTATCGCGGAGCTGATGGAGGCCGCGGAGATCTTTAAGGAGGCTATGAAGAGGCTCAAGCCCCTCCTCCAGGAGGAGGCGCGGAGGAGGGGCGGCGGCTCCAAGCTCAGGATAGTGATCGGCACCGTTAAGGGCGACATACACGATATAGGTAAGTCGCTCGTAGCAACAATGCTTGAGGCCGCCGGCTACGAGGTAATAGACCTAGGCGTCGACGTCCCCCCGGAGAAGTTTGTTGAAGCAGTCAAGAAGTACAAGCCCCGAGTACTGGCTATGAGCGCTCTCCTGACGAGCACGGCCAAGCGCATGAGGGAAGTCATAGATCTCCTCGAGAAGGAGGGACTACGCGACAAGGTATACATCATAGTCGGCGGAGCGGCCGTGACCCCGGGCTTCGCGGAGGAGATAGGTGCTGACGCATATGGCGGTACAGCTGTAGACGCAGTCAACATCGTGAAAAACATTAGCCGCAGGGGAAAACAGGGGAACCAGGAGATACGCGGGGAAGCGGCCACCTAGTCCCGCATTATGGAAGCGGTGAAGGCCCCTGCTCCTCGTGGACAGCGTGGCCACCGAGAAGATAGCAGGTTTACTAAACATCTTCTCCCCGGCCACTCCTCAGCTTTCCGTATCGGTGGGAATACATGGTCGTAGCTGTGGTGCATGGCCCGGTACTAGGGTACCTCGATTTTTCCCGGCCACGTTGATGGCGGGTTCTTCATGGATAGCATTATAAGCCGGGTGAATAAGACCAGATTGTACTTGGAGGTAGGAATGGATCAGGGGAAGGTTAGAGTTACCGTTGAGGGCTACGGAGACATCTATGTCGAGAAGGGCTCGCTACTGGGCAGGGCCCTTGAGGGATTAGGGCTGGTTTCTCTCCCGTGCCGTGGCCAAGGACTATGTGGTTTATGCCGTGTCGAAGTACTGTCTGACGGGTTATCGAGTCCTACTGAGCGCGAGAGAATAGTTCTCGGCCGGGAACTCCCCCGGGTCCGCCTCGCCTGCCAGGCGAGAGTCACGGGCTACACGAGGATCAGGGTTCCCGAGCAGAAGCCGGGTGTTCGCCTCGAGAAGAAGTTCATGTTGCCTAGGCTGAGGAGACTATATCCTATCATAGAGATACTGGATCTGAAGCCCGGGGAGAAGCCCGTAGACGTCGATCTCATCGTGTCCTCCGGCCTCCATGAGGGGAGACGCTACGCAGTAACATACGGAAAACAAATGATAAACTCTACGGATAAACGCCCGGATAACATGCTCCTCGTAGATATGGGTACGACAACCCTAACCATGATCAAGGTAGGGCTGGATGGCAAGGCCCGTTCAAGCCTAGTGATGCTGAACCCGCTGTACAAGTACGGGCTAGACATCGTGTCCCGCGGCGAGAAAGCATCAGAGGATCAGAGGGTAGCACTGGAGATGAAGAGAACAATAATCGAAACATTTCTCAGAATAGCCGATCAAGGGACGGCCCTAGTCCTTGCCGCTGGGAACACTATCAACACCTATTTGGCCGCAGGGTTGCCCGTGGAGAGCCTGGTTGAGTACCCGTATCAGCCTCCTGTGCGTGGATCGATACTGGTGCCTGTCAACCCCCCGGTTATACTAGCACCAACAATAGCAGGCCAAGTAGGAGGAGACATGCTGATGAACCTCCTCGCAACACAGCATATGCGGGTCAAAAAACCATATATGGTCATCGACATCGGCACTAACGCGGAGATAGCCTTAGTCACAGAGGACGAGGTCCTCGTGTCGAGCGCGCCAGCGGGCCCGGCGATAGAGGGCTATGTCGGGAGGGGATCGTGGGGTGGGCGTGGAGGAGTATACATGGTCGAAGTTGGCGGCACGGATAAGCCTGTCTTCAGGGTACATGGTGATCCCCGGAGGGGCTTCATGGGATCCGGGATCCTCTCGCTCGTTTACGGCCTATATGTCAACGGGTTCATTGATCGGTCCGGGAGATTCGTCAGGGGATACGAGATCATAGGTGGGGTGAAGGCCTTCGTAATAGATAGGATGAACAACCTCTACTTCACCCAGAAGGATCTGAGGGAGGTACAGAAAGCCCTCGCCGCGATCAAGGCTGGCTGGAAGATCGTGTTGGAGGAGTCGGGCCTAAGCCCCAATGAACTATCCCGGGTGATCATTACCGGCAGGCCTGTCCAGAGCCTCGGCCGGGACATAGTGTCCGGGCTCGGCCTGTCGCCGGCGCGGCGTACTAAGATCATGGCCAATCTCGTCCCCTACGGCCTACACCTCTACGCGTTCTCCGCGAGATACAGGGGGCTCGCCCGCCGGCTAATAGGGATGACGAGGCACATCGTCCTTGCGGGAAGCCGCTACGCGGATAAGTGGGTGAGCTCCCTGCGGCTCGGCCCCGGCTAAGACTTGTCTCGTATGGTCATATTAATATATGGCTTAAACGTCTGATAATAGATAGTAGGGTGATAAGTATATGTCCGGTAAACCAACGACATCATTCATCCTCGTCCTCATAGCCGCGATAATAGTGATATTGTTCGGCATATCCACCCTAGTAAACACCAGCTATGTACTACCCATTGTCGGCGGGTCAGCGGCCTCGTGGATCGCGAGGATAGTGGTGGCGATCTCGATATGGTGGTTCATCTGCGGAGGCATACTCCTAATAGCGTCGTCCTGGATCAGAAGCGGAGAACCAAACAAAGTAAGGAATGGAGGAATAGTAGCGATAATATTCAGCATACTAACACTCAACCTCATCGTAATAATACTGGGCCTAATAGGCGGCGTACTCGCACTGACATGGAAACCTTCAACCAAGATTAGTTCTCTGAAGGAGATGGCTGAGCAAAAACTCGAGGAGACAATATAGGAGAGATCATGGTAAAACGGTGTAGCGTTGCTAAATGATATTGGAAAAATAGAAGAATAGGTTTTTAACCTACTTGTTTTATCCTAATCGTAATTCTCAATATTACCTCGATGATTTCTATATCTTAATCGTTAATAGGATCAAGTAGATGGGTTTCTCTCAGTAAATACCGATCATATATGACCACATATTTTAGTAGGAAAACAGCCCCTGATAACACGGCCGTTCCGTATACCTGTAATGTTGAAGCAGTGAAGATATGTAAGGGTAACCTTATGTCCTAAAACATACAAGTATTTTCGTGACTCATAGCGGAGGTGTAGCGGTTTTGTTTCACACGTACTCAGAGGGGAATACTGGTGCTGTGTCAGCGCTACTATTTACGATATTTCTAATTTCCTCGTTCTTCTCGCCCCTGTCCTGTATGCAGTCGTCAGGCTCTATAGTGCCCCCAAGATACATCGTGCTATCCGTGGGATACAGCGGTAAAGAGATTTATGTCGATGAGCGCCTGCAGGACTTAACGATTCTACGCTCCAACTATACCGTGGCTGGGAGTGCTAGGCTGTTCGTCAACGATACGGATGTCCTGGTGAGCGGTAATGTCACGATCAAATACATTGGCCGGGGCTCCCAGGTATACTTGAAAACAATAGCTGATGCCTCCTATAGGACAATATATATTAATAAGACGACGATAATCTACCATGCTGTTCTAGAACTAGTATCAATCATATCGTCCAACACCAGCCTCCGCCACAAGGCCGAGTCATATATAATATATGACAGGGCCAGGGCCCCGGTGGTATCATATAATATTACAGGGACGAGTTCATTGGCAGCTTATCTCCTGGATGCTATGGTCAGGAAGTTCCTATTGTTCCCATTATTAGCGACCAATATAATCGAGAGCCGCAGAGAAGTAGACGGCAATACCACTATAACCGGAAAAGCCAGCGCTGGCAACGTGGCTCTGGCTGCGGAGGGGAGAACACGTATCGTTATGGGCCTCATAGCTACGAATACCTCTAGGCGCCTGAACACTCTCTCCACGATGCTAGAATACAATATATCAGCCTCCTACGGCGAGCCCCTATCCGAGATCATAGGTAAGATCATGAGGGTCGGTATTGGCAGCTATACCGGTATGAACGGGGCCGTGCTAGTGCTAGGGACGTATATTCAGGGCATATCACCCGTCATGCAGAGAGCCACGGCCCACGTGATCAACGATATCGTTGCCGAGAGCCTCGTGATGAACTGGACCCGGCTCGAACTAGTATTCGACGCGAATAACGACTCTTACGTGATGGGGGCGAGGTATGCGGCGGAAAACGCATCGGCGGCTGATCTCCCCACGGTATTCCTAGCATCGAACCTTGCGGCAAGGGGGTATAGTGCGTCCTCCATAACGAGTCTCCTGTCCATCCTCAACACTTTGTTCGACGGGTCACGTGCCGATCCAGTGGCTGTCCTGGAAAAGGCGGGGCAGGTATTGGGCGAGCCTATGTATTCGCTGAGCCCGGACATATATAAGGCCCCGAGCAGGTCAGTCCTAGAGACAAGCACCGCTATAAACGAGTCGTCGAAGGAAATACTGGGCGAGCTAGAGGAAATCCTAGGCATAGAGAAGAACATAACGGTCGCCGGGCACGAGGTCATCATACAGCCCTTCCCGTCCCTCGAAGAAGACATCGCAGTATACATGGCGCTCAAGAACATCCAGCCAACAACAAGGACTACCACAACAACGGGAAGAACAACCACGACAACGCCAGAGACCACGGCGACAAGCCCATTACTAACAACACCGCCAAAAACAACAACTACGAAAACACAAGTGCCCCAAGCCACAGCAACGCCTACACAACAAGCAACTCCTCAAAAACCAGCAACGCCAACACAGACAGCAACCGCAACAAAACCGATCAGCAGGGAGGGATCACCGCGAGTGTCGCCTCTAATAGTGCTCATACCCATAATAGCGTTCGCACTACTAATACTCATACTCCACATAAGGGCGAAGAAGAGGGTGACGGAAGAACTCATCGAAGAACTAGAAGAAACCCCTGAATCCTCCCATCTGTGATCGGGACGCCATACGGTTAAATATATTCAACCACTATTTTAAAAACACGTAAAACATTGTCTCGATACTTGATAATCATTAATCAATAGTTTTCCGATCACAACACATAA
The DNA here is from genome assembly GCA_027022365.1 of Desulfurococcales archaeon. Classification (GTDB taxonomy): domain Archaea; phylum Thermoproteota; class Thermoprotei_A; order Sulfolobales; family Desulfurococcaceae; genus JAADCY01. The sequence continues at coordinate 92,206 of JALVYU010000030.1, forward strand.
ATAGGCCTATAACCCCGTCAAGACAAGCCCACCCTCCTCAGCGTGGCCATGTGTCTATTATTCCTCATAATCAGTTACGGCCAGCCTACTAGACGCTGGGCACTACGGATCTAGAATATATCATTGAACCCCAGCAAAACCCAATCCTTTCAATTTTTGTTTATTCCCCTAAGCCGGGTCGCACCAAGAACCCGGGTCTCATCGGAGGTGGGGAATACATGAGGCTGGATACACCACTTTCCATAGCCTTACTGGTCGTAGCCATAATCGCCGTTGTACCCCCGATACATGCAGAGAGCTATGGTGCATGGATATCGGTTAGCCCGGATCACGGGCACAGGGGCGTGGACATCTACGTGTACGGCTACAACTTCACGGCCGGCTCGACAGTCTACATCTACTTCGACGACAAGCTCATAGATACTATGCAGGCCGACTGGGACGGCTGGATCGGCGGCTACGTCGAGATACCCGTGGACGCAAAGCCCGGAACACACGTAATCAAGGCCGTGGACCAGCAGGGAGTCCAGGCCCTGACAACCTTCACGGTCACCACGCCGACCCTCTACCTCAACACCACCGACGCGGAGCCCTACAGCGTGATCCGCGTGACGGGCTCCGGGTACGCGGCGTACCAGTGGTACCTCGTAGCGGTCGACGGCCTCGTGGTCGACAGCTTCGTGATGGCCAGGGGCAACGAGACCCTCGACGCCGCGGTAGCCGTGCCGCCCCTCCCGGGCGGAGAGCACCACATAACAATAGTCTACGTAAGCCTTGCCACGGGGAACCACGTCGCCGTAGCGTCCAAGACCATCACGGTGAAGAACGGCTACGTGGACAACCAGACATTCACACAAGCCATCAACAAGGTATGGGCAGAGATAAACAAGCTAGACAAGACAGCGGCGGCGCTACAGAACAAGCTGGGACAACT
>JALVYU010000031.1 GCA_027022365.1 Desulfurococcales archaeon
ACCCCCTATTCTTCAGCTCCTCACCCAACATGAGGGCAAGGGTTGTTTTGCCCGAGTCATATGGTAGTAGTCCTGTAATAAGGATCTTCATCATGATCACCATGTAGCAATAGAGACGTAGACGTCAGCATAGCGGATCTTGGAAGGGATAGGTAATCATATATTCCCTATCCAATATACAAGCCTATATTGACATCGGATATTAATGTTACAGCTGGGTGGACAATGATGAAAAAACTCATGGCAGTACTCGCATTGTTAATAATCCTTTCAGTGTTCTCAACACCGATGATCAATGCTCAATATGTAGTGGTCTCAACATCTCGAACAGTGTTCATATATGCGCCATGCTTCGATCCCGAACAGAACCTTACAGGGACACTGAAAGAGCTGGTAAACAGTTCATCAATATATATTGTTAAGCCGCAGCCCCCATATACGCCACTATATGGATTGCTAAGCCTTGTCAACGGTTCTTGGAGCCTTGATAAAGGTATACCCGGTAATGTAATACTGATACTAGGCAACGGCAGCAGGCTATATCCATACAAGATCATAGACCAGAAACACCTGCAGGCGAGATTGGGGAAAGAATCGATGCTTATAGCGGTACAGGGCATTAACCCGGAGTATTTCAACTATAGTTCAAACCCTTACTACAACATAACAAAGCAGTATATTCCACCACAGAGCATAGTAGTCCCGATCAATGGGACCAGCGAGTGGAAACTACTTGATACCTCGATAAGCGTCTACAAGATAACTGGTGGATACCGTCTGGTCATAAAGGGATACATAAATATCCTCGTCAGCAACGAAACTTATACCACACCAATAGTTAAACTCAATATTACAAAAACGACGACAGAAGTAGTAGCAGGCGTCTATTGGCTAAAATTCCACCTAGTACCGGAAAACAATCAAATTCTCGTCATAACACTTGGAACTAGGGAGCCAAGAACATGGATAGGAAAGAACTATGGTGAATTCCACAATCCTGTGACTCCGTGGCTTCCCCCAAGTTTCGCAGAAACAATAGGGTTCAACGCGACAAAGTGGGCGTTAAAAGAAGTGACGTCATTCTATGTCTCATTAGCTGGCTTCATGTATTCGTATACAAAGTCGAGATTCATAACGATCAATTATCCTGTCATCTATAATGCATATATAGTCGCTAAAGCACTAGGCCTCGATGAAAAGCAGACCAATGAGCTCATACAAATAGCGCTAGACGGACTAAACAAAATACTTGACACCACCAGGAACAAACTAGGAGCGGACACATCGATCTTAATATACTCATCCTTCAACAAGCTTCCCAAACCACAAGAAATAAAGAATACAATAGAGGTCGTCCCTGGACTATACAAGATAAGCGGAGCAATCGATGTTAGTGCATTACCTGAAGGAACACAAATAATTAATATAAATGGTGAAAAGTATCTGATCGTGCCTAACAATGATCTAAAAGGATACCTACTAGTAAAATCACCCTACTCTAAGACTGGAGTACAAGGCACTATGCCTCCAGACGCTGTAATCGGAATATTCGGTGCACTTGCAAACGATTACGGGATAGCAGTATCGAAACTACTATACGAGATCGTTAGCCTCCAAAACAAGGTCTCCGACCTAACCGCGGACAACATTAAGCTTAAGGACGAGAACTCCCAGCTCAACCAGACGGTTGAGAATCTAAAGGCCGAGCTCGGCAAATATAAGGCCGTAAACGCTAATCTTACTAGTAAAGTCCTGGACTTAGAGGATCAAATAAAGAAACTAAAGCACGACGTTGATAGTGCAATTCTCTATGCAACGGCGGGTGTGGTTAGCATAGCCATCTTCGTGCTAATACTCTACTATACTGTGAGTAAGAGTATTAGGAAGAGGTAATAACAGAGATAATTGTTATTTTATTTCAATTATCAGGTATTTTACCAACAGTTCTAATGCACCAGAATAGATAAGCCAGGACAACAGCAAGATAAACGCTATTATAAAACCCGTGGCTGTCGAGGCAAAACTGTCTGACCTAAAAATTCTCAATCCATAGGCCCTGTTACTGAAAGGCCAGAATATGAAGACACCTCTCTTTGTAAGGCTATCACAAAAAATATGTAGAAGCCAGCCAGCCGCGAATGAGAGCGTCAAAGACCATACATTATCACGGAGTAAATTGAGAGGAAAAAGAATTAACAATAGGTAGAGACCTATAGTCCCGATAAGCACGGAGAACAAATTATGTAACGATTTTCTATGCTCAAATCCTAGATCGAAATCTGGTACATAACCACCTATACTTCCCATGATTAGACACAATGGGGCCAGATAAAGTTTAGAAGCGAAAAATAGGCCGGATATAGCACCTATTATGACATGTATTGACCTATGCATGGTTTTCTACCACTCATTAATGGTCAGCAGAGGACCACATCTTCATCTATCAGTTCGATCCCGGGGTATCTCTTCATCCCTACCCATAATATCCGGAATATCAGGCTATAAAGCGGCTCTCTCCCTTCAAATAAAAATTAGTCGGGGTGTATCTCTCGGGAAACCCCTTCTTTTCTTTGCCGAACCTTTCAAGTGGTTTCATAAGGTGCTTGAACGCTCTTGGTGGGGGCTCATACCATCCAGTAGATATTTTTCGCTCAAGGTAAACAATCTCCCTAGGCAGATCCCCTACTCTCAAGCCGCATTTGGGACACTTAAATCCCTTGTTTTTCCCGGCGCTTTTAAGCCTAGAACCACAGCGGGGACACAGCGGATTCAATAACTTTACACTAGGGGCGAGGGCTACTACATGGAGCTTTTCGAGATTTATGGTGGGTCCATGCCGGCTACTCATCGGCCGGATGACTCCCATAACCTCTACGATATCGCCCGGTAGAAGCTTCTCTACTATGTCTCTGAAACGACCGGTTGGCTCGTATGCGGCTACATCAATTACATGGATGCCATCTGTAACACTAAATATTACGTGTCCTCCAGTTATTCTCTTAGGCTTGGAATGAACTCTTACTTTAACTCTCACAGATCTATAGATGTAGGCTCCTCTCAGATTATTAATCCTCAATAAATGCGCATCCGTGTGTTGGTTAGTCCGAAAAATCAATGCCCCTTCTACAGGCTCCTCTATGTCCAGCATTCCGAAAGCCTCAAGAACATCCCCGGGTTCTTCGCCCCTTATCCCGAGCAGTACTGGGTCTGGACCATGCGGTAGGATTAAGGGCTTATCCGTCTCCCAGTCATAGTTTAGAAAAGTTCTTCCACGTGTAGCAATCGCCATCTTCTTCACTGATTCAGATGATACTTTTCTAGGTTTTCCATAATTCTCCTCAGATCTATACGCTATTAATTCGTAGGTATAATCAGTCCTAGTCATGTGGTACCCTATCCCCGCAAGGCTGCCGATAAGGCCTCTGTGCCCCCTAGTTATTCTTTCATAGATTATCTTATCGCCGAGCTTACCGATGATGCGGTCTAGTAATGACGATGGTATGATATCCGATAATGCTTTACGAGAAAACCATTCGAGAAGAGCGTTGATCTTACCCTTATATAGGGCCATGCCTGGCTGGCTCTCCGGGTGTCTGTACTCCGATACATATTCTTCAGCATATGCAAGGGCTTCCTCAAACAAGTCCTCTGGATCACGGCTCGTATCTAGTCTGAGGACAAGTGCTCCATTTCCTCTCGTCTTCCATGGAACGCCGGGATTCAACCTAATTAGGTTTGGGTAATCAATAAGCTTTATTTTCGGATCATGTAACCATTTCCCAAGTAACCTGTAAATAAAATGAGTTGTGCATCCGCCACGGGGCGAGTCTATATCATCGACGCCTAAATGCATGATCACATGTATCACTCCTTAGACAACAGACATTTAGCTCCAGCAACGATTATCGGAAGGAATACTGTAGCATCACCATATACTACGACCTGTTTTCCGGACGGCTTTATCTTGTTCCAACTAATTGCTTCACGAGGTTGTGCACCGCTGAGACTTCCATCATATTCTACAGCAGTAGTAATGTATACCGCATAATCGAGCCCATCCTTGAACTGTGCCCACCATATCGTGTGATGCTTGCTTATACCTCCACCGATTATCAGGCCTCCAAGCCTCTTGGACTCGAATACCATGTCAAGTATCTTCCTCTCATCGCTTAGCAGATCTAGCTTTAATCCAGTGAAGGGCTGGTTAAATACAAGCTGTGAACCAAAAGCGCCATCCACAATACCGGGCACGAATACAGGGATCTTTTTAGCGGCTGCGGCAGCCAGTATGCTGTAAGGATCCTTTATTCTTTTACCAGCTTCATAAAGTAGTTCACTCGGACTCCACTCTTTCTTATCCTTAAGTATTTCGTCAAGGAGATTCTTTACGAACTTCTCGATCGGTAAGCCATAATTTTCCATTGGTATGAACACGTTTCCAAGCCTATGTATTTCTAAGACCCGAAGCATAGAGTCGTCGGCCAGCCAGTCTCCCTTATAGTACTTATAGCCTAATCCCCTGGCAATGTCGTGGTCGATTGTACCGCAGGTTGTTATAATAGCGTCCGCGAATCCCTCCCTGATGAGCTGGGCAAGCACGCCTCTAAGCCCTGTAGAGACTAGATTGCCTGTGAACGCTAGGATCCTAGTAGCATCTCTGTTTCTCCACATTTCTGCTAGTATTTTCGCTGCGGCATAAACGTGTCCTGCCATGAACCCATGTGATTTACCGAGTGCTTCGACTAGTTTACAGACACTCATATCTCCTCTAATGAAGTAGTCCTCAACGGGTTCTTTCAATAATATTTTTCTCGCGTCCTTCAAAACAGGCGTATCATCCACGTCTGACACGACAACATCACCATTACGGGTTATAAGGAAATTATGCAACTATAACTGTTTTTCACAAAATCATCGACTCTACTATGGAGTGTACTTCTCGACCTCTATGGGTTGCACACCGAGATAGTCGATGACCATGTATATGTCCTTAAGGAAATTGTTGAGCTCATATATGCTCATTATCAAGACATCATCATACACTCTGATCTTGGGCCTAGTAAGCGTAACGACTAGCGGAATTATTGTTTTGGCATACTTGAAAAACCTCCATTTGCTGATCGCCCATGCTATATGCTCAGCAAGTCTGAGGGCTCTCGTTTTATGTTTGCTCGCGATCTCCTTGAGAGCCGATGGGGAGACCCCCCTTGTCCAGTGCTTACAATCAATAATGATGCATCTCCTCGCACCCACATCAATTCCCACTACATCTACCTCTAGCCTCACCGGCCTAGTTAGCCGGAAATTATTTCTAACAATGTAGCCATGACCCGACAGTATTTCTTTGGAGAATAGCTCGAAGTCGTGCCAGTCGAGATAAGGAGCTATGCGTTTGTAATAAACGCCTCTTCTTATCCCATAGATAGCAGCCTCTATGGGTGCCTCAACGACGACTCTATCATTATTGCCTATGACTCTGATCCCAGGCATGGATGAGCATAGTTCTAATAACGTCTCGCGGGAAATACCGGTTATCCTGCTGAGCTCATTAATGCTTATCTCTCTGTGTTTGAGCAGCGTTTCTAGGAGGCTAGATAATAGAAACATCAAGGGTACACCATGCACGGTATTTCTGTTTTCACACACTATAGTTGTTGTATTGTCATGAAAAACTATTAGATTTACATGTTAGAGTATTATATTGTGGTATCAGCGATTATCGGTGGTGCATATGGCGAGAATAGTCTATCCAGAAGCAAAATACATCAAGAGCATTATCGATGTTCTCGCAAAACTAGTAGATGAAGTAGCCTTCCAGCTAACACCTGACGGCTTAAGGGTGAAGGCCTTAGACCCAGCGAGAGTTGCTCTCATCGACATCGATCTGCCCTCAACAGCTTTCCTAGAATACGACGTTTCCGAGGACACTATAGCTGGTATATCAACAGCCAACCTAGCAAAGCTGCTAAAGAAGATTAAGAAAGGAGATAAATTCGTCATGGAGGTAACAGAAGACACGATTACGATAACCATAGAGTCTATATCGCGGCGAAAATACCGGTTCAGAAACATGGAGGTACCGGTACCCGATATCCCAGAGGCAAAACTAGAATTCAATGTTGAGGCCCAGCTCCTCGTCGATGTGATTAAACACGCGATCAAGGATGCAGAGGCAGTAGGCGATACATTAGAAATAGAGGCACCCGACGAGGACACTCTCTACCTGAGAGGTGTGGGTACTACGACGACGGAGACAAAACTAACCCGTGACATGGCAGCACTAATAGATCTCATTGTTAAAGAGCCCAGCAAATCAATGTATCAGCTGGAATATCTCAAACACGTGGTTAATTTGACAAGAATAGCAGAAATCGTTGTGCTGAGATTCTCTAGTGATATGCCTCTCGAAATGGAGTTCAGTCTCGCCGAGGGCAAGGTTAAGTACCTGTTAGCACCCAAGGCGATCTAGCCGGTATATAACATGGTGCTTTAAACAGCTAACCTGGTGCCCCATCGATTTGATGCCCTCTAGAAAAACTGATTATGCATCACACATTATTTTCCGGATAAGTCACCTAGCTAAGGAAATAAAGGAATATGGAGGGCGCCTTGTAGTTCTTAATGATATTGCAACAGCGCTTTACGGATTGATTAAACCTGTATCAGAGATACGGATACTTGTTGGTGACATAGAGGATGAAAGACTAGCGGAAATTGTTGTTAACGGTCTTGGGATGACTGGCTATAAAGATGATATATTGAAAAGTTTGAATACTATCGACAGAGCTGTTCTTAATCCATTATTCATTCCAATAACCATTGTAGAGAAGCCTAGGAAACCTGTAGATAGAGTGATTCTTGAAGAGCCTATAGAGTTTGTTGATAATCAGATAGAAATGAATCTTCCTAGATTAGAATACCTGATAGTTAAGCTCCTAGACATCGGAGAGTATCCATATATTGTCGATGCGAGCGCTCTTCTACTCGCCCATATTGACTTGATAAATATAGATGTCCTCATGAACTACGCGGATCTGTCCCCTATAATGGATTTGTTGCGTAATATTAGAGAATTCACTAGTATTTTCCCGGAGCTTAATAAGCATCAAAGTAAAATAAGTGATCTAATGGAAAAAATAAAAGACTCCTACAAAACCATTTTCTAGATGGAAAATGATCATGGTGATGCCTACATGCCGCAGGAGAGCATATTTGCTCAGCTAAAACCACTCTCACCGGGACAAAGGGAGATAGTCGAAGCTTTCAGGAATAAGAACTATGAAATAATAGGTATATTTGGACCTACAGGGTCAGGTAAGAGCTTGTTTAGTGTACTCTATAGTATAGATGCGGTCCTCCGTGGAGAATATAATAGGTTCATACTCTCCCGCCCCATAGTCGATGTAGTCACGGGAAAAGAATTAACGGCAGCGGATATAGGCGAACTATACTATGATATCGCCATTAGTTATCTCAAAGACATTCTGCACGGGTTCGTGGACTGGGGTATAGTCAAGAACATGCTCGAGACAGGGAAGATCATTGTCGCGGACACTCATTATCTGAGGGGAAGGACATTTGATAACTCAATAATATTTCTGGACGACGCGCAGAGCATACCCCCTGAAAGCGCTGTCGAGATAATGATGAGAATAGGCAGAAACAGTAGATTCATTACTGCTGGCGATCCTGTGTTCCAGAAGACGAGTAGCCGAGACGGTGCAAGCCTGCTCAGAGAAATCCTGCTGAGCGAAGACACCGCCAAAGTCATTGATTTAGGGCTGAAGGATATAGTGAGGCCAGGAGCACGTCGTGGTATAAGGCTACTCCTAGAGATCAGAATGAGAAGGCGTGAGCTGACGGAGGTAGAAAAACGAATCATGGACTCTGCCAGGATTCATGCGCCTGATGCTGATGTTATAACGGTTGCAGAATTCGTCGATGAGAAGAGAAAATTCAATATAGAATCGGAGAACGCACCGGACGCCATAATAGTTGTTAAGGAAGGGCATCTAGGACGAATAATTGGTAGAGGAGGAGAGAGGATAGAGGCTATAGAAGCAGATACTGGGCTTAAGATAAGAGCGGTGGAACTATCCCTGGACTTCAAGCCATTAATAAGAGCACTACACCCGGTAGGATGGATACACAGGCACATCATAGACGTTGATTTTGCAGGCCCGAATCTAGCAGTTAAAGTAGAGTCCGAGGGATTCGGAGCATTTGTTGGGCAGAGAGGCTTCTACGTGAAATACCTCGATGCCGTAATGAATAAGATACTCGGTGTAGGCGTGAAAGCTATAGAAGTAGAAACCGGTGGAAGGCAGAGGAGAAAGAAGTAATTATTTTTCAATAAATACATCGACAACAATCTGATAAGTCCTAGGCTTTACCGTCCTAACTTTTCTGATAGTTCCAAAACTGTATTTCTTTACAAGCTCGCTGAGGGCATCCGCAACCATGTTCTTTGCCTTCTCGTAGGGATTCTCGCTCTTATCAGCCTCGATGTGTAGGTAGACATGAATCCATCCAGAACTACGAATAGCCATCACGGCGTATCTTAAATAATCCAGTGCCAGCTCCGGGTAGGGCATTAAAACCCTGTCACTAGAGCTTTGAAGCTTCTCCATAATTACTTGGGCTGCATCGCCCAGGATCGGCTCTACAATGCCTTCTACCTTGTTTAGCCTCACGTTTTCAACCATAAATCTGTACGCATCAGGATTAATGTCTATACTGTACACTTTTCTAGGCCTTGAAAGCTTAGCCGCTATAATGCTGAAAAACCCCGCCCCAGCAAACATATTAGTAATCACCTCACCGGGTCTGACCAAACGCGCTATTCTACGATGTTCGTAATTAAGTGTTGGTGAGACGTAGACCCTAGTGATGTCGACTTTGAAGAGGCATCCGTGCTCTCGGTAAATAGTCTCACTCCTCTTCTCTCCTGCTAGATGGACATAAGGTCTCAGCCTATAAGGACCCGAAACTCCCGGTAGTCCTCCCCATACACTTCTAATATACTTGAACTCTTCTAGTATTCGCTCAGCCAATGGTTTTAGTTCCTCGGGCTCTAGCTCAAAAGGAATTCTTATAACGGCGATGTCGCCGATGATCTCTATTCTCCCCCAGATAAGTGAAGCCTTATCCTCTCCTAGGACCTCCCTGGCTATTTTCTTAAGGAACCTCCCACGGCTCAAGGATTCATTACCTCTCTATCGTTAGGTTTACTGCAGGAACTATTGCTAGTCCAGCCGCTACGTCTAGATCTAGGAGGGAAGAGTCCTCATACGCGCGAGACTCTAAATAGAGGAACAGGTTGTCTATATAGACCATAAACTTCTTTCCTGAATCACACTTGATCCTCCAATACCTCTTAGCATCAGTGGCGCATTTCGTTTTTGCTTCATTCAAAACATTTTCTCTATTGGGTAGGTTTCTCTGCTTTAGGGACTCGAGTATTCTTGCTGCTCTCGAGATGGAGTACTCGTACATATCGAGGATGGTATAGTCTGCTATTCTCAAGTGAAGCTTCCAGTCTTTGTTATCAAGTTCTTTACAAACATATATCGATTCAACAGCGTATTTTTCAAGAATGGAGAAGTGCTTCGGTGAAAGAAGAAGTAATGGGGAGATATAGGCCGAGGAAAATACTAGTGCTTCTCCCAGTATTTTCGAGCCCAGAAACTTTCCTAGTTTCTCGGATAGTCTCTCTAGAACTTTGACCGGATAGTAGAGGGGGCGGAAGGGCTTTCCATCGATCTTATCCTTAAAATAGTCTTTCCCGGCTTCCAGTAGACTTGGCGGTACACCGATGTTTCGGTATCGGAACCTCTTAGTCAACCAGTTGATCCTATCCATGGCAACTGGATCGCCGGGCTCAAATGCCACAACCCCTCTGAGATTCTTAACTATCATTGCATATCTGTAGAACAAAGCTAGCCACCTTTCTCCGATCTATAATATTCGCAATAATCTCTGATAGGGCATTCGCCACACTTTGACGTCCTGGCCTTACATGTCCTCCGCCCATGTGTTATGAGGAGAAGATGAGCGTAGAGATACTTATCTCGGGGGAGATTCTTCATCCACCAGTCCGAGATAGTCCTATAGTTCTTGGACTTAACTACTCCTAGTCTCAACGATATTCTCCGTATATGAGTATCTACAGCAAATACTGGTTTTCCGAAATATTGATTGAGGATCACATCGGCAGACTTGATCCCGATTCCTGGCAGGCTCATCAATAAGTCTCTGGCCTTCTCAGGATCGGATGCTTTTATTTTATCGATCAACTCCTTAGCGAAATTTTCCTTGCAGAATAGATTGGCGAGGGCAAGTATTTTCTTGGCTCGTTGCCTGTACATTCCCGCGGGTTTTATCAGTTCTTCGATCTGCTCCGGAGAAGCCTCCTTGATCATACATGGATTCAAAGGATCCCCAAATGCTTTCCTAAGATTATGTAAGGCTCTTATTGCGTTCTTATCGCTCGTGTTCTGGCTTAGGAGGACTCCTATGATCATGTCAAATAATGGTCTTCCTTTAACCTTGTTTACAATGAATTCCTCCGGGTTAATCCTGTATTTTCTTGATAAAAGATCTATTATCTTCTTCGCTCTGTTCAAAGAATGTTCACCAGTGTTATGGATATATCCTGCCCCTGAACCTCGGGAACGGGATCGCGTCACGGATATGGTCGAGACCCGCTATCCACATGACCAGTCTCTCGATGCCTAGGCCGAACCCGCTGTGGGGTACACTCCCGTACTTCCTCAGATCAAGGTACCACGTATAGTCCTCGGGGTTGAGTCCCTGCTCCTTGATCTTCTCTAGAAGCCTGTTGTAATCGTCTTCACGTTCACTACCACCGATTATCTCGCCGTATCCCTCGGGAGCTAATAGGTCGAATCCAAGCACCGTTCTCGGATCACCTGGAGTTAGCTTCATATAGAAGCTCTTGATATCCTTAGGGAAATGCGTTACGAAGAATGGTCTGTCAAATTCTTGTGTTAATATTCTTTCCTCGTCAGCGCCCAGGTCATCACCCCACTCGATATTCACGCCTTTACGCTGGAGAATCTCGATAGCTTCGTCGTATTTTATCCTAGGATAAGGAACCTCTACTGCTCTCTTCAGCGCATTTATGTCGCGTCCAAGAAACTCTAGCTGGGATCTACAGTTCTCCAGCACTTTCTCTACGATATAGGATACTAGTTCCTCCGCAACGCGCATCATGCCCTCCATGTTATACCATGCAGCCTCTGCCTCGAGGTGCCAATATTCGGCCAGGTGGCGCCTAGTACGGGATTTCTCGGCACGGAAGCTCGGCGTTAGGCTCCACACTTTCTCCAGGGAGAATATAAGTGCTTCGAGGTAGAGCTGGGCGCTCTGGCTTAGATACGCTTTTTTCTCGAAGTACTTGACAGGAAATAGCGTTGCTCCGCCCTCGACAGCTGAAGCTGTCAGTATTGGCGGTGTAACTTCCCACCAGTCGTTCTCTATGAAATAGCCGCGGCCAGCTTTGAGTACGTGGTGCTTTATCTTCATGATCTCTGTTAGTCTCCTGCTCCTGATCCACAGGTGCCTATTGTCGAGCAAGTACTCGATTCCTTCACCACCCTTTATCGGGAAATCCCTACTATACCCCACGATATCGATCTCTTCCACGTGGACTTCGTAGCCCGTAGGTGCCCTCGGTTGTTTAACTACTTTGCCCTTAAGCACTATGCTTGCTTCCAGCCCTATGTCCTTGAACTCCCTTACTTTCTCTTCGCCTACGTCACGTTTATCGGCAACTACTTGTATGATCCCCGAGCTGTCCCTGAGAACTATGAATGCTTTTCCGCCTATAACTCTCCTCCTATATATCCATCCACGTAGACATACGGTCTTGCCGACATATTTGTCCGAGCTGATCTCCGAGGCTTTGCTCCATTCTGTACAGGTGATCGGCACTATGACGTACACCTCAAGATTATTGTAACTGGTTTTATTGTAGAATAGAATTATGTGCTTATACCGCATATAGGTTTTTCAGACCACTAACAAAGAACTAATAATGCATAGCTGTAATGGTTATGGTAATGGTCTAGCCATAACGTACGCATCTTCGCCGTCGAGATAATACCTATGAGCGATCTTAACCACTATGTATCCTAGCTTCTCATAGAGATTAATGGCAGGCTTATTAGTTACTCTGACTTCAAGATATGTTTCTTCACAACCATAAGACTCGTAGAGGCCCTTCAGTGCGTAAGCCATGAGAGCGTATCCTAGACCCCTCCTCCTATGGCCATCCATAACGGCTATGCTAACAATGTGGCCGCTCTTCACCATGAAGTGTTTAAAGAAACCCGGTTTTCTCTCAACTCGGCACATGATGTAGCCGACAACAACACCATCAGGAGATTCTGCAACATAGAATGCATCCCTGTACCTTTCCCATAAGTCGTGGAAGAAGTAGGGAGGATAGTTTTCTGGGAGAGAAAGCCTATTTATCTCCATTACTCTCCCAAGATCTTTTCCCTCAGCCCTCCTTATCTTGTATCCTGGAGCCTTTTCCTTAAGCATGATGTTAGCCAGTCTATATATATCGTCGACGCTGGGAAGATCGTTAGGAGGCTTAGGTTTCTTAAACACCAATCAGTATCACCACAATCTAAGCCCTTAAGCGATTATCTGATTTTAAACATATGTGCCGGAAAGAATTAAAACACCTGCTCTTCGAGGCAATACTAAAAACTCGTCGTAGAGGATACTATTGTGTTAGGTGAAAAAGGTGGAAAAAATTTCTCGTAAATACATTTTCTCCGGGCTGAGAGACAAGAAGATAATTATAGGGCTAACTGCGAGCTCCGCAATATATAGGTCGATCGATCTTGCCCGTGAGCTCATAAGACATGGGGCAGAAGTAGTTTTCACTGCGACTGAGGATACAAGAAAATTTATCGGTGAGACTCTCCTAGAGTGGGCCGTAGGCTCCAAACCGATCTATGAAGCAACCGGGAGAGCAGAGCACATTGAGCTGGCAGAATGGGCTGACGCGATGCTGGTTGCCCCGGCTACACTGGCAACTATGTCGAGAATAGCATATGGGATCACAGAAGACATAGTTAGCCTAACCGCTACGACTATGCTCGGCTCCGGCAAGAAACTCATAGTAGTGCCGACAATGAATGCTAAGCTATACAATTCACCACAGTATCGGAGAATCGTAGAAACGCTTAAATCACTGGGTGTCTTCGTAGCACCACCCTATATCTCTGAAGGAAAAGTCAAGTTTCCACCCCTTAGGGATCTTATACATCTCGTAGATGCTCTGATCAATAGAGGCAGAGATCTAGAGGGAATTAATGCCTTAATTACAGGAGGTGCAACAAGGGAATACATAGATCCAGTCAGGATAATAAGTAATCCAAGCAGTGGTTTAATGGGGGTTCTACTAGCCCTTGAAATGGGGGCACGTGGAGCATTTGTCGACCTAGTACTAGGAGTCTCGTCCCATCCCCCGCCCTACTATGTAGCTGTTCATAGATGCGAAACAACTATCGAGATGATAAACGTTGTCAGGAAGCTGAGCCAGAGTAAAAGATATGATGTGGCAGTCTTTGCAGCAGCGCCCTGTGATTTCAAGCCCTTGATCAAGACTAGGGATAAAATAGACACTCATGGCGTTAGCGTGTTGAATCTGAGGATAAAGGTCAACCCCAAAGTAGTCAATGCGATCCCGCGTACAAAGAGACCTCGGCTCAAGATAATATTCGCGGCTGAGACGGTTTCCGACGAGGCAACATTGATCGAGAAAGCTGTGAGGAAGCTCGAAATCTATGACGCGGATATGGTGGTGGCAAACATTGTTGGAAAAGGATTACCGGGATTCTCATCAGAGCTCATAACAGCGTGTATAGTAACGAGAAATGAACATGTATGTCTGGGAACTATAGGTAAGAACATACTGGCGCGGAGGATAGCAGATGAAATATCCCGGCTCATTAAAGGAGGAACCCCGGGTACTGGTTAAGGTACCACTACATGTTTCCGGAATATGGTTTCCGGTGATGAAATGCAACCTCATAAGCTCTGGTAGCCTTGGTGCTGGGGTTAACCTCGATATATGGCTTTCTGCAAAATTAAACTCATCCCAAAAATCTCCTTTGCTCATTAATGGCCAGGAATATTTCATGGAACACTACAGCTATATACTAAGGAGAACAGGCGTTAAGCCCATAAAGATATTGATCGAGTCGCCTATCAGGCCGGGAGCAGGATTCGCTGTATCAGCTGCATCATCAATAGCTGTCTCTCTCGTACTACAATTGGTTTCAAGCACTAGGAAAACAGTGGAGAAAATGCTTTGGCCTGCCCATGAAGCGGAGATAATGATGTCTACGGGTCTCGGAGATGTTCTCGCAGAATATTTTGGTGGCGCGGAGATCAGGGTGAGGCCCGGTGCACCGGGTATAGGTATGGTTGAACACATACCTTTCGATGATAGTTTACGAGTAGTTGTGGCGGATATCGGGGCGAGTCTTGGTACGCCTAGAATGCTCGCCGAAATAGGTGATGCCGAGTATGGTTTTGCAAGAGAGCTATATAGCCGCTTAGTTAGAGAACCAGGTATTGAGGTTCTATTCACGTACTCCAATATGTTCACAAGAAAAATATTCGACTATAGCTCAGTGGATAAGCTTTTGCTTCCGATCAAGAACCTCGTGCTCGGATATTATCTCAAAAAATCAGCACTTGTAATACTAGTTGATAAACAAGAGGCCAGAGAAGTTAATGAATATCTCTCCTCAAAAGGCTTGAAATCCATAATAACAAGAATAAGCATGGAGGGAATAAAGATTGTATATACCCGAGAATCACCCGAGAAGAGAGAGCCTATTAATAAGAGAGAAAATAGTCGAGGGCTTTAAGCGAGGCCTCGTGGTGCCAGAGGGCCTCATAGCTCATGGACGGGGCGAGTGCTTCGACTACCTAATAGGAGAGAAAACACAGTACTTCGCAGAAGAGGCCATAAGGGCTGCGGCTGCATACCTTCTGCTAGCAAAGCACCCGGTCATATCAGTTAATGGTAATACAGCCGCACTCGTTCCAGATCATGTAGTTAGACTTGCTGATGAAATAGGTGGATATATTGAGGTAAACCTGTTCTACAGGACGAGAGATAGAGAAGAAGCTATAGCCTCCTGGCTGAAACAGCATGGCGCCAAAGAAGTACTCGGCGTAGGAGATGATGCATCAGCAACTATTCCAGAACTGTTCAGTGAGAGAAGAAGAGTAAGTCCAAGGGGAATACTTAAGGCGGACGTCGTACTCGTGCCCTTAGAAGACGGTGATAGAACAGAGGCTCTTAGAAAGATCGGGAAGACCGTGATCACCATAGACTTGAACCCGTTATCCAGGACTGCACGAGCAGCCAATGTGACCATTGTGGACAATATTGTAAGAGCAATGCCTAGACTAGTAGATACCGTCAGGAAACTGAAGAGTAAACCTAAGGCAGAGCTTAGGGGAATAATAACTAATTATGATAACAACAAGATACTGAGCGAGGCTTTGAAATTCATAAGGAGACGACTAAACGAGCTAGCCAGAACTAAGCTAACACTATTCTAATTTTGCTTACTAAGCGTTCCTTAGGTCATCATAGGATCTATATTTTCACTAAACCATCCTAAGACATCAAGAAGACGGAAACAGTCTTTTGACAAGCTCCTTATAATCTTTATCTTTCATATGAAAATAATGTTCCTCAGCTGGAAATACGGAGTTCCTTACATCATCAACATATCTTTTTACAGCATTAACAACTATACTTCTTAGATCAGCGTATTTTTTAGCAAATGGTGGGATCTCCCTGTTTATGCCCAATAGATCGTGTAGTACGAGAACCTGGCCATCACAGTAGGGCCCGCTGCCAATACAAATTGTCGGGACGCTAACCTCCTCGGTAATAATTTTTGCTACCTCGGCGGCTGTGTACTCAATGACTATCGCAAATACTCCAGCCTCTTCCAGTGCTTTTGCGTCCTCGATGATCTTTTCCGCCTCTACGATCTTTTTTCCTCTCCTCCTATAGCCGCCCAATACTAGGTATCTCTGGGGAGTTAGACCGATATGGCCCATAACAGGTATACCGGCTTTCATCATCGCCTTTATTTTATCGGCTTGCTCGGCTCCCCCCTCTAGCTTAACAGCATCAGCTCCCGCCTTGAGCATTAACCCGGCATTCCTAATAGCTTCCTCCGTACTGACTTCATAGCTAAGGAACGGCATATCGCCGATGACAAGAGCTCTGGGCTTAGCTCTCGCAACGCTGGATACGTGGAGAAGCATTGTATCCATATCTATGGGTAGAGTGGAGGATAATCCATGTACAACCATGGCGGCGCTATCTCCAACGAGAATGGCATCAACGCCTGCCTCATCAACAAGTCTGGCGAATGCATAGTCATAGGCTGTAATCATAACTATTTTCTCTTTACCTTTCTTCTTGATGAGATCCCTCACAGTGATCTTGTCACGCATGCTATTGCACCGTTTTCCTTGCTGATTATACTCCTGTATAAATCAGGATAAAATCCCTGCCTCGATCAAGTGGACTATCAACGTTATGATCTTATTGACGCCATCGCCGATGATCCTTGCAACGTACCCATTGATATAATCGATCTCGGTAGGCCTCCTTGAGAGCAAGTCTTGCGCCATACTGCTATAGTTGTTCATAGTAGAATACGCAATCCTCTTGACGAGTCTTAATAGCCTCTCCTTATCCAGGGAAATGCCTTGCTTGCTCGCTGCTTCCACTACTTCATCAAGAATCAGTGAGGCGAGCTCAAGTCCTTCCCGGGTCAAAACGATTTTATTAGGGGCACGCGCGATAGCTGTTATGGGATTAATAACGCTATTAACACCTAGTTTAAGCCATCGGTAAAACATGATCTTATCCGTAACCCTGACATCACAACCTCCTCGCCTTAGAATACTTGCTATCTCGAAGACATCGCGATAAATCCCTTTCTCTCTGCCAATAAATACGGGGCCGGGTCCACGTAGTTCCACGGTGTACCTGTTAAGCCTGTATGCACCGAAGTATACAGCGCCGAAAATAGTGTTTGTCTTCGAGACTTTCTCCCAGACGAGTTCTTGGCCGCCGAACCCGTTTTGAAGCATAACTATAGATGTACTGTTGCTAATGATCTTTCTTAGTAGTCCGAGAGTGCTCTCTACCTGGTGCGATTTAACACAGTTAAACACTACATCATAGATTCCGTTCGGCGAACTAGACAGATAGGGAGATACAGGAACAAGGTATTTTTCACCATCTATCACTACGTTGATGCCTTTGTTCTTCTTAACAGCGTCAACGCTTTCTCTGCTACCATAGTAGACGTCTATTTCGCTTACACCGCCCCTAAACGAGTAGTACGCTATTATGCCTCCTACCGCACCGCCCCCAATTATGGCTACCCGCATAAAATCCCCTAGTACTTTCGAGCTATGTATCTTATCAGCGATAACATGTCATCAAGAGATTCCGTGAACAGGTATATCACTGGCTCTAGCCCCATCCCACCCCTGTCGGCTATCGCATCAGGTTTCTTGACCGCAACTTGTTCTATGCTTCTCCAGAAATCGGCTTGAGAACCATGCGGACCAGTATAAGCTATGTTGAGCTTCTTATCGGACAAAAGACCAAGTATTTTATCATCGTATCTTATATTCGAAGCTGTTCTTATCTCAGGCCTCGTCTTCGAGATCATGATGAGTACTCTAGCCAAATGTCTCGATGCACCATACATAGGATCTCCTATCGCGACGGCCCTGTCCCCCTTCCTCACGATCCTGCCTGGTAACCCTATAATATCTGTAATGTCTTCTGGTGCCGTAGGTGCGTACACGACATTCATGCCTACTTCAGGAATTAGTTTTTCGAGACCTTTAATGACAAGTAGTTTCTCAAGAAACATCCTATATTCCTCGATGAAAGGATCATTAAACTTCAGTGTATTACCGGTCTGCCTACATAATTCCCTGAAGTAGGGCTTAGTCTCGCAGAGCAACTGGATAGACAACGAGTCTATGAGGCTTGTTAGCACGAGGACAAATCTCGGCTTATCACCTTTCGAGAGGAGTTTGAGCGCTATATCTACGACCCTATTAATGTAGTCCACATCAAAACCCAGAGCCTCGAGATACTCATAATAGTAGATGCGGCTCCTAGTCACATATTTATGTACTTGCGGTTGTGATATTTCGAGAAGACGGGCTATCCTGTGCTGACTATACCCCATATTAATCATTTTATGTATAATTAAACCCTTCAACGAAGGTATGATCTTCTTAGCCGCTATTTCTTGGGGGAACAATGTGATCACATCATCAAAAACCAGTATACAAACCTAGTATTAACAGTTTGATATTGATAGATGGTACCTTATAATAGGTTTTCAGCTTGAGGAAAAGGTAGACAGAAATTTTTAGAGCGGTTCTCCCAGCCTGCTTTCCTCTATTGTAGTTTTCAAATCGGGTCTACTGAGCCTTTTCTCCCCCTCAAGCCTCGCGGCTACACGTTCGGCAAGCAATATGATCTCGTTCAGGACGGCTATTTCTTTCTCGAATACATCTTCATATTCCATCATATTCTCAAGTATTTCAGCGATTAGATCTAGCTCTTTGAACACTATCTCCTTGAAAACTTTCTTATCAATACTCGATATAACTGGTTTCGTCGATATCCTTTTTAGAAAACTAAGTATCCTAGTTGGTTCTAGGCTTCTGTACTTTATTAGCAGTATACGTAGTCTAGGATCATCAAATGACGTTCCACCCATATACTCATTAACGGCGTTCCTAATACCATCTAAGTCTATAAATCGCCACCACTTCTGGTTCGAGCTTGAATATGTTTTCTCTATTAGAGAGTATTCTCGTTCCATTATACGCAAAAGGTTCGAGGGATTATAGTTTATCCCCATAGCACGTAAACGTATAACTAGATGCTTGTAGCTGAAATCTCCAAGCCTATGATCAATATTTGGATCGAGAGCTATGTCAAGAGCAGTCCGCAAGATCAGCAGGCCTTTATCACCATATTGTCTAAGGAAATCAAAAACCTGTGCCCTAGTGATCTCGCTCAAATCAGTGCTCCTCCTATATTTTGCATTACCTGTTTTTACCCTCTATATCTATAGTTTTGCAATGAACTAATAAACTGAAGCATTAATAACACAATACCCCTAGGTCAAAGTGATGTGTTTGACCTTAACATATATTTATTGAGGTGTATGAAAAGTTTTGAGTAATGCCATAGTGGTTGTTGAGGATCTACATAAGATCTATGATAACAAAGTACATGCTGTTAGAGGCATTTCTTTCATAGTCCGCAAAGGAGAGATTTTCGGTCTAATAGGACCTAACGGAGCAGGTAAATCATCTACTCTTAGAATGATAGTCGGACTGATAAGGCCCACGCGGGGAAGAATAAAGGTGATGGGGATAGATGTTGTTAGGCATCCTGTGGAGATCAAGAAGTATATTGGCTATCTACCTGAAGAAGCTGATGTCTATGATAGGCTTACAGGATTGGAGCACTTAAGATTCTATGCTATGCTCCGCGGGCTAGTAGGCAGTGAGCTCGAGAAAACAATAGAGTACGGGATAAAATTGTCAGGACTAGAACAAAGCGCGTTGAAGAGACGAGCTTCAGAGTACAGTAAAGGAATGAAGAGGAGACTACTCCTAGCATCAGTGTTGATGACTAGGCCTAGGCTCGCAATTTTGGATGAACCAACAAGTGGGCTCGACGTATATGCCTCCGTAAACGTCAGGAAGATGATCAAGGAATACGTTGGTGAAACAGGTGCAAGCATAATTCTCAGTAGTCACAACATGTTAGAGGTAGAGTATCTATGTGACCGCGTAGCATTCATTGCTCACGGGAGGATAGTGGTTGAGGCCGATCCTGACCGTATAAAGCAGATGTACAATGCTGTAAACCTCGAGGAAGCATTTGTAAAAGCCGTTAAGGAGGCCGATCGCATGTGAAGCCCGGGAAGATAATGGCGGAGATGAAGGTACTTTTATGGAAAGAGCTAACTGATCTAAAGAGAGACAAGAAGACCCTGTTCACAAGTATACTGTTACCCCTCCTAATGCTCCCGTTAATGGGATTCATAGGCTTTGCACTGGCACAAGAACAGATCATTAATGTGGCGGTTGTAGATCTCGATCACGCTACAGCCCATAATAGATTGCTAAACATAACGTTTAGCTCCGGGTGGCTTCTCGGAAACATTACTTATTATCTAGCAAAATATGGTTACAACTACACTGTATCCAATTCCACATCCATCATAAAGAACCCCTCTATAGACCTAATGATAGTCATACCGAGGGGTTTTGCTGAGAACGCGACAAGCCTCACTCATGTTGCTAGGATCGAGATCTACAGGAAAGCTGGCCTACAAACAACTGGTAGAGTAGAGGGCTTAATTTACAGTATAGTCAACTGGTTTTCAGATCAACTCAGCAAAGAGAAAATCATGGCGCTAGCAAGACTCGCTGGAGTAAACGCGACGATCGAGGCGCTCCGTAACCCCATAATATACACCACAACAATAGTAAGCATATCTGGATCGCCTGTCAATACAGCCTTTCAGATCAGGGTAACCATCTCTAGGTTCTTAGTCCTTGCATTGAGCTTTGTAGTGACTCCCGCCGCATCATATGTTATTGACGGTATAATCGGTGAAAGAGAAAGAAAGACTATGGAGCTCCTTCTATCCCATCCGGTGAAGCCCTCTACGATAATAAATGCCAAGGTAATTGCGGCGACCATACTTGGATTAATTACGGCGATAGCGGATGCCTTCGGCCTCCTGATCTATATCTCGCTCTCAGCGATAACTTATGGCTCTCAAGCACCATTCTTGGTTGATCCCTGGTTACTATTGGTGCATAGCATAACTGCTTTCTTCACAATTCTAGTAACAGTTGCTATTAGCCTGCCGTTCATCACGAGGACAAAAGGAATTAGGAGTGCATCTAATATCATGAGTATAGTGACCATGATGGCTGTTGTCTTCTTCTTTACAGCTCTCTTTGTGGATTATATGAGGCTTCCCACATATATTCTGGCCCCATTGTACGTAATACCTTATGTTCACAGCATACTAGCAATACAGACATACGTGATAGGATATTCCTTCCAAGCATTCCTGCACATATTGTTCCTCGCAATAACAAGCACTGCAATACTATACCTTACAACGAAAACACTTAACACAGAAAAACTACTGATGTCAAAATAGCGCTTAAACGGATGATGAGCCCAGGAAAGCCGAGCGGGAGGCAATGAAGAGTTCAGCCTTGGCTGACAATACGATATTAGAAAGACTATTAGCTTGTTTAATTATTAAGAGTACTTTGGTAATCATTGAAACTTTAGTCTTCTATTAATATGAGTGTTTTTACTTTCTTTCCATGGTATTTCTTTAGTTTTTCTTGATGGTTCACGGAAACTAGGAGAGATACCGGTAAGCCTTAATGGCGACACTATATGGGTTTACTTGACGTTTAAGTAAGAAGGAGGTAAAGCTAGGGGAGATAAGAAATGTTATGGGTGTTGATATTAATTTTGGCTCCGTGGTATATACAGTTCTCGGCAATAATGGGGAACTAATCTCTATGAATGTATTGGTGTTTCGTGGTGGTTGTCTGTGCCCGTTAGTTTAGGTAGTTTAGCTACTTTAGTTACTTGTTACTAGTTCGGGCACGGGTTCATCCCACCTTGTTTCTTCCTCGTAGCCCGCCTAAGGCTCCAGAGAGTCGCTTATACCTCCAGAGCCATCGGCGAACTACGGTGCACATGCCTCGTCCCTCAGCTAAGCTTCATCAGCTCATCGGCTTTCCGAAATACTTATATCTGGATATCTGGATATAAATCTTTTGGTGAATAGTATGGGTAGGATGTTAGTTAAGATTGATGATGAGCTTGAGGAAAGGTTTAGAATAGCTGTACTCAAGATTAAGGGTAAGAAGCGTGGAGCATTATCGGAAGCTGTTGAGGAGGCTATCAAGTTATGGTTGGAAAAATACGAGAACCAGAAGTAAAGCATATAACAATAACTGGTAGGATAATACCGCTGGATAACGATAGCTACATGGAGCTAGTACTTCTAGCACACAGGTTTAGGAAATTACTAAATGATTCATGTCATTTAATTGCAGAGAGTATTGTTGGGATTGCAAGGAATACAGTGCAGTAATAGCATTAGAGGATTTGAAGAGAATCAGAGATAGAGTTAATGGAAACAACAGGTTTAGCTGGAAAATATATTTAGGGGCTAATAGGAGGATACAGAACTACATCCACTACAAGGCACTACTAGAGGGGGCACCAGTGGTATATGTTAGTCCTAGAGGGACTTCAAAAACCTCCCCAAAAGGTGGTAGATTAATATCCATCAACTATAGACAGGTTAAGCTACCTAATGGAATAATCACTACCAGAGACGTTGTTGCTTCATGGAATCTCGCTTTGAGGTACCTGCAGATGAGGGGCTCTCGTGGTTGGTTGAGCCCTGATAGCCTCCTCAATGATGGGATGAAAACCCGACCAAATAGGAGGAAGCCCCTTCAGGTTTTCAAAGTTTCGAAAATACCCTAAATACTATACACGGGCAACCACAGAAATAGGAGTCTTTAACCAATTTCCATAGATGACCCAAATAATCACATGGTGTACATAGTGGATAAGACCGTAGACGATATACAGAAAATCATAGAATGGCTTGCAAATAAGCACTGGTGGCCATTCAGGAACACTGAACACGGGAAACTCGCTGTAAGAGAACTCTTCTCCACAGATAAGATCACTGCATTATTAATAGAAGATAGCGTCAGAAAGGTAGTGGTTCCCTTAGCTGTATCATATGAAAAACCGGTTACAATTGATTATCTGAGAATAAATGGTAAGTACATCTTTGAAGCGGAGTACCTTAGAAACTACTGGGAAGAGCTACGCAGGGTCTGCGATATTAAACAATATGTAAAGATACATGGAAAAACAAGCAACGTTCATCTTCTAACTAGAGAATCGACTCACTTCATTATATCACACGAACTAAGTACCGGAGACAGCATAGTGGTTAAGGGATATAGGCACATATTACCATTGAATATCGAAGAAAAATACTATGAGACTATCCTAGGAGCAGGATACAAGTATGCTCCTAAACCTCTTGTCTCTGTAAGTTATCAAGGAATACCCATAGGCATAGTCATCGAGTATATTGACAACATTGGTGACGCAACAGCACCATTCAGAAAAGCATTCGAGGAGAAGACAGGAAAAGCATCCCTCAAACTAGGATTAGCCGCTAAGCTGGGCTCACAAATAGCGGGGCTCCACCTTGCACTAAATAGCGCCGACAATGATTTCAGCGGGAAAGACAGGATTAGTCAGGAAGACATTAGAAGATGGAGTAATAGAATACGACGGAGATACAAGGATGCAGTCAGACAGCTCGAGAAACTAGTAGATAATGCGGACGGGAAAAGAAAAACTGCAAGATACGAAAAATGGTTAAACCACCTATATCTCTTCAGAGAAAATGTTGAAAGAGCTATCTCCTACCTCGAAGCATACATAGACTCTTACAAGATAAGGACTCATCAAGACCTGCACCTTCTACAGATTCTTTATGGCCGTGACGAAAACTTCTACTTCATAGATTTCGAGGGAGAACCCGGAAGAACACGTGACGAGTTATTGGAAAAAGAGCCTCCACTAAGAGATGTTGCAGTCATGATAAGGAGTTTCCAGTATCTTTCCTATGAACTATATATGTTTAAACACAAACTTACACGCACAGCAACATCAGGTAGACTTCTGAGAAACGATCCTCTATGGAACTGGAGAATGAGACACTCCCTTAGCATGCTGTTAAGCTACCTATCTGCATCTATTAACGCTGACCTACATGGTATTCCTCGAGAGATTATATTGACGCGTTACAATGACCTCATCTATCCCTGGCTAGTAGATAGGGGGTTATACGAGATAATATATGAGGCTACATATAATCCCGATAGAATCCCAATACCACTGATCGGACTGGTCAATCCAAGTATACCAATAAATACATAGTTTCATTAACAGCTACTTTTTCTCGTACTAAGAATTTGACTATATAATATATCAATAATATAGTTACAGAATAGAACAAGAAAATACGCTAATATAGCTAGTATGTGGTGAATAAGCGAGAATGACTCCAAAGTATGTGGCGGCAGCACTACTATTATCTACCATTACGCTGGCTCTGATATCTGTGTCTCCATTATCTTCTGCTGAGAGCATGGAGGAGTACTTTGACGTAAAAATACTGATCAATGCAAGATACGTAGGGGGAAGCATAATCAGTATAGATGTCAGGTTCGAGTTTATCAATAAGTTTATGGAACCTGTTCGCATTTTTGTTCTCAGGGAGCCTCGAATATCGCTCATATATAGTAATACATCCAAGACGCTATCGGTACCATGTAGGAGTAGAGCCTTAGATACTGATGCGAGATCAAGTACAACATACGCTACGGCTAGACTCTATCTACTAGTAAATAATGTGCCCGACAGACTTATCATCGACGGTGGATTAATAGAGGTTGTTTCTGCGAACAGGAGTCTCGCAAATCTAACTAAGATAATATCATATAACACACATACAGCATCATCGAGAATACTGTTTAATAACATATCTCTAAATAATAAAAGTGTCCAACCCCAAATGAATTATCGCGAAATCCTTTATAAAGTAAGAACACCTGAGCAACAGAGCCAGTTAACTGCGACAACATCTCCTCAGATCAATGTCTATAGAGCCATCCGGATAAAACCGGGAGAAAACATAAGTGAACACAACACTAGTCCACAATCTGATTATACATATTATATATTAGAGATCATGGGTATCATTTTTCTATTACTTGCTGTACTGATCCTTTATTTGTTAAAAAGTATATTTGTTAGGTAGTATACAAATCATAAATAAAATAGCTACATCATATCTTTCATAATGGTTTATCTATGACTGGTAACAATATGTTTCTCCTGGTGCCGTCTTTTGAGGAAGGATAAAATAAGGGGGAATGATACCCCTGATCCTGTGCTTGAACTAAGTGGGAATAGTCTAAGAGTATACATGCTGCTCCTATCAGAGAGAAAACCAATGAGTATCAGGGAGATACAGCGCAGAGTCGGGTTCAGAAGCCCTAATAGCGCACGTCACCACTTAGAAAGACTATACAATATGGGATTCATTCGTAAAACTAGGAACGGATATGTAGCGATAAAGCCTAGTTCCTCGATACTTGATTTAGTCTTTATGATAAAAGGAAAGATCCTCCCCCGAATATTATATGTTGATCTGCTTGCAGTTCTTCTTCTCATAGGTTATATTGTGATCTATCATTCTTCGCTAAATATATTCGTCATAGGCTCGTTCGTCGCGATCATAGCGGCACTGACTATTGAGCTACACCGGATACATAACAGGTTGAAAAAGCTTATAGAACGTGTTAAAAATAGTTAAAATAAGTCATTTGCAATAGCTTTATGTTTGACCTGATAGCAAAATAACATTGGCGAAGTTGAAGTTATTGATAAAAACTAAACACGTGGGATGATAGCGCTATGGCGAAGACAATAGTGATAAGCCACTGGGATCTTGATGGTCTTGCCAGTGCAACTATACTAGCTTTAAAACTAGCACCCGTAAAGATATGGCTGGCAAGCGTTACGGCTGTTCCTAGATACTTAAAGAAAGCCCTAGAGGAATACAGCCCGGACCAGATCTGGATAAGTGATCTAAACCCTCAAATAAGTCAAACCAACGATCTGAGAATATTTATTAAACAAGCAAGAATTGAGGGCGTTAAGATAAAGTGGATCGACCATCATGAATGGGATCGCAAAATATATGATCTAATCCACCGATACAATGAAACGGTATGGTATCTGGTAGATCCCTCGACCGTAACAGCCGACCTTATTGCTAGAAGGTTAAGAATAAGAGATAATCCCTACATTAATGAACTCGTTAGTCTCGCAATAGACGATGATTTCTTCATGAACAGATACGAGCTAACCATTAGATGGAGAAGAGTCCTGCGCTGGTACTCTTGGAGCATAAGATACAAGGCACTCAATAGTTTCATCGGCGGTGACATAAGTCCCTACTGGATGAACAAGATGTATGAAGATGAGGTCAAAAACCTCTATGAGAACCTGATAAGAGAAGCCCTAGGCAGAATGGATATTATAGAGAAAAATGGGTTCAAGATAATCATATTCCAGGACGTGGATCCGAAAGTACACCCAGGAGAACTCACGGAAGCAGCGAAGAAGAACGGTGTAACAGCTGATGTCTACATTGTCAGGTATCCGAGAGGAGCAAGCCTAAGGAGTGACTACTATGATGTATCTATAATTGCGAAGATGCTTGGTGGTGGGGGCCATCCATATGCTGCCGGCATACCGGGAAAGATCAATATATCCAAGATCATTGAGGCGGTCACACACACATTCAAGCAGAGGATGAATACCAATACAATTATCATGTAGAATGGGTTCCGTCACGGGCCACGGGAATATAGAACTAATGAAGATGAGTCGTCCATTGTACGAATTGCTTGCTCTAATATTTACTGCTATTCTCCCAGGCATCGAAGCTAGAGGCGCCATTCCATTAGGTTTCGTCATGGGTCTTAACCCGTACATAGTTCTGATAGTATCCTACCTTGCAAGTTCTTTCCCATCAATACCGATCATTTACTTTCTTGAGAAAATAGAGCCCGTTCTTAGAAGGTATAGACTCGTAGCAAAGATATATGATGCTTTTCTCGATAAGGTTAGGGGGAAAGCTGAATCCCTGCGTAAGCATAGATATATGTATTTGGCTCTTTCAGCCTACGTGGCTATTCCCCTTCCATTGACGGGGGTATGGACTGGTAGTTTCTTAGCCTATCTACTGGGCCTTGAGCCTAAAAAATCGGTGATCAGTATATTTCTCGGAAACCTTGTTGCGTCCTTGACAATTTTCACGACAGTCTATGGTATTTCAATCCTGCTATGAATCCTAGCCCCTTTAAATAAACAATTGACTACTTATAGACCGGTGTGTGGTTCATGAGCGATGTAAGGACAACTCTTAACAATAATGTGCTGATAGAAGAAGACTTAGTTGGAACCGCATATACAATATCAGACATGATAATTATAAGTCTGGCATATCATGACATCGTGGATAAGCCAGAAGAGAAAGAGCATGCAAAGAACATAATTAGAAGCCTCGTAACAGAATGGCTAGAACTAGTTGCGCCGATCAAATACGTTCCGGGGCTTGTCGAGGAAGTAGCAAATACCATAAATAATAAGTTATGGGATTCAATAGTTGATGAAGAATTCCTAGAAAGAATAATTGTTGATACTTTGATCTTCAAGGAAAAAGCACTTGTTGGTGATGAACCGGAAGTAATCGAGGCGCTCGCAACTGTCCTAGCGGCAAGGCTCGAGTATCTTATTGAAGCCCTTGGCGGTGATCCACGTAACACTGTAATAATTTACGATATACTATATGGTGAGAAACCTGGATCGGTAAGGATCGCCGAAGAGGTAGCCCTAGCAGCTACATTACTGACTATAGCTACTAATTAATAAGTGGATGTTTCTGCGTGATGATATAATAGTGTATATGTTTTGATATTTGTATGATTTTGTTATTGTATTTTGATATATTCTCAGAGTATTTTTCGTACTAAACGGATAACTATTATACCATTGTTTGCCAGAAATAACATGGCATTCATACAGCAGTTAAGATATCCGATGTTTTTGCATCCACATGGTGGTGTTTCAACGTGGTTTCGAAGAAAGAGATCACGCGCACTTATGTCCCCATAATAATATTGATTATTGGTCTTTTCATAAACTACAATATTGCGATCTCAACACTCGTCATAGGTGATTTCCCAGCTGAAATCCCATTATATTTTAATCTGCCGATGAGGTTTACGCAGGACTACCTGGTGACTGACATAGGGTCTGGAAACTCCGTGCTCATACAGCATGAAGGATTCTCCTGGGGTGTAGGGTTTGCAGCCACAAGTAATAGTACGTCGTTCATACACATTGAACTCTCGGGGCCGGATATTTATGCTATTACTGTATGGATAGCCTCTATGATCATATATTATCTCGCCTATAAGCTTATCAGTTATCGGTACGATTTCGTAAAGATAGTAATCGCAATTATACTTATCCTATCCTTGATCAGCCTCTACTACTATAATAATTATTATAGCATTCCAATGGTCAAGGCATATAATACCATCAGATTTAAGCCAATAACAGCTGTTAATACTACTCAAACAACAATGTACGTCATAGATCAAGGCATAACATCGGACTCCCTCATCTATATCTCCACATCAATGCCTGTAAATATAATACTCGCCTACGGCCCGAACCTCGAGCACAGCAAGGTATTGGCTGTAGCGACGACACGGTTTGGCGGATACCTTAAAGCAACTGAGCCACACAGTGTTCTCGTCATACAGACCCTTAAGGGATTAAAGCCAAGTTTTGTCTATCATCGAGTATATTTCATATTCATACATGGTCCCAACATCTTTGTATTCATAACTCCCATATTGATGTTGATAGCGGCGCTAGCAATTGTCTCAGTATATTCTAGACTCAGTCGTAAAATAGAGGATATATCTATTGATAAAGGATCTAGAGAAACCAAATTAGGGGCGAGCCAGACCACATAGATGAAGTGGAACGCATCAGGGCTCTCTGTGAGAAACACGGTGTAAACTACTAGCTCGTTTGAGTACCTGAAGGGTTTTGGTATATGGAGACTTTAAACTTATATGTGCTACGCGGGTAAGTTAATACGAGCATGCACGCCAGGGCTGTGATGCCCGATGACGGTTTCTGTCCCATAAGGCGCTTCCCGTTGTAGGCATTGATGCAGCTCCTGATGAACCACTGGCAAGGATGAAGCGGCCGAGGGAGAAGTTCGTACAAGCCCCCGTAGCTACCGAAATAACCTAAACGCCGTACATGGACAACCGCCCTGATAGGGACGACTATGTCATCAAGAACCAAAGGGAGGTAAAATAGGTAGGATGAACCCGTATCCGCGAGTTTAGGTATATTCACTGTCCTAGTTACTAGTTACCAGTTCGGGCACGAGAAACCACTAGACCTCAACAATCTGGAGGAGGTTCTTTTGGCTCAACCTCATTACAGCGAAATACTTGACTGAGATCCTCTTGAGGCTCCTATTATCTCCCATGACCATGACTGTGACGAGTCTTGCTCGTGCTTTCTTGAGATTGTATCTTACAATGTTCTCAGCTATTCTGTCAACTCCGTCAGTTATCAGTATTATGTCGCTTAAGTCCTTGGATCTTGCTCTCCTTATATCGTTGCAAGCGGCTATGATTGCCTTCGAGATGTCTGTTCCCCCGCTGCCCTTGATCCTAGCAATATACTCGATCATCTTCAATACTTGCTTAGCCTTGGGTCTACGGCCGATCGAGGTTAGCGGGTAGGGTATGCTGTCGAAGAACCTAAAATAGAACTCCCTGTTCTCTCTCACAGCCCTCATGTAGAGGCTTAAAGTTACCGCCTTGGCCCAGATCATCTTCGTGCCGTCCATACTACCTGATTTATCTAGTAAGACATAGATGGGGCCCTTACCTTGTGTTAACACCTTCCTGTATAGGAGGAGCTTACCTTCAAGTAGCCTTAAATAAAATAATTCATCGGGGAGAGCCAGTCTGCTAGGCACGATCCTCTCGATATCCTTACCGAACTCATAGCTCTCCAGCTCACCGTGTTTAAACTGGAGCTTTCTATCCGGTATCCGTAGCTTCCATGGCTTGATCCCGGTAAGGAGGTCAAGTATTCTCCGCACCTCGAGGTTGCGGGCTAGCTTGATCAGCTCGGGGCCGTACTCTTCATAAGCCATCATGCTTACTGTTCCGGGTTGCTGGCCCTCAACAAGGGTTTTAAGCTTCTTAGCGTTATCCACGTCTTTAGCCGTTATATTTGCGGCTTTCTCCACCATGCTCCTTAATTGGTCTTCCCTTACACCTGAGGGGAGAAGCTCGGAACCCCTCTTACCATTCTTACTGGTCTCTCCACCATTGTTTTTCTCCGCTAGCTTCATCATTTCCACGAGGAAGACGCTTGCCGCAATCGATGATAATAGGGGGTCAACGAGCGTCTTTGATCTTATCTCGTGGATGCGTGTTGATGATAATAGATTCTTGATGAGCTTGTAGTCATTAATTCTGGAGGGCGGTATTTTCTCGGCGTCCTTAAGTATAGGCATTGGGAGGTAAAAGCTGTAGAAGAGGTCTGTGGAAAGCCTTATGGGTACATCTACTTCTTTTCCGAAGAGAATCCGCGATATCCTGGCGACACGGGCCCCCCTATACTGTGCCACGGGATCCCTGTAGTTCACGCCCCTGAGCAGGCCTTCTTCAATATCTTTTTCCGGATCCATGTTTTCGTCCCTATTACATCATGAACTTCTGCTTAATCAGATCTATCAGCTCATTGATCTCGGATAAGACATCCAAGGCCCTCTTCCTAACGGCCTCATCGCTTGTTTCGTCAGCGATTTTTCTGACACGCTCTCTGACGGCCTCGAAGCTCCTCAGATAGTCGACAAGCCTTGGGTCGAAATCGGTTACGTGTAATATATATTCTTTGGCCTCCCTAGCGTTGGCCTCTATTTCGGCGAGCTCTTTTAGGTGCTTCTCGGTAGCACGTATCTCGTCAAGGAGTATGGCGTAGACTTGGCTCATCTCGTCCTGATCCCTGGGAGCCACGTGTTTGAGCACGTATAGATCTTCTTCCCTAGCTACTAGTCTACCATCAAGTACTGCTGAGCCCGCTATCGCCTTTAGTGCCTTGCCTTTCCTCCTATCGGTTATATGTATTCCCTGGTCCTCAAATATAGCATAGAGGCGTAGTAGCTTCTCCTTTACTGGCTCGAGGTTTACCCTGAATACAAGCTGGTTAAGCATCCTTATGTCATCTATGCTTAGGATGGGCTCGGGCCTCTGGTAGAGACCTCTCTCTATATCCCATACGGCATCAAGTAGTTCCCTCCACTTGTCCTCGCTAACGGGCATGACGAAGTGCCTATAAAGGAACCTATCGTATAGAGCCTGTAGCTCGGGCTCGTCGGGGACATTATTGCTGGCAGCTATCATAGACCAAAGAGGCACTTTGATCTCGCTATAGCCGTCATATAGTATTCTCTCATTCATAATGGTAAGAAACATATTCAGTATGGCGCTGTTCGCGTTGAATATTTCATCGATAAAAGCGATCTCGGCCTCCGGAAGCTTGTTACGAGTAATCCTAACATATCTCCCCTGTTTCAAAGCATTAATGTCCAGGGGTCCAAATAGTTCATCGGGCTCCGTAAATTTCGTTAATAAGTACTTAAAGAACCTTGCATTGATAAGATCAGCCGCTCTTCTCGCTAGTGCTGACTTACACGTGCCCGGCTCACCGATCAATACAACATGCTCGCCTGTAACGATCGCGAGGGCTATGACACGCGCCTCTTCCTCCCTCCCCACAAAGGGCTCGGCAAGTTTCTCCACGAAAAGCCCTGCTCTTCCAAGCAGTTGTTCGGTCATTAGTTTCTCCAAGACAGACACCGGTGATTTGTGAGCTCCTAAACTGGAGATTCTAGATAGACGTTAAAATAAGGCGCGGAGAACGGTCGGCTGAGCAACTCTTCAGCATCTTGGTTCAGCTGAAAACCGGGTTCGTCATCCCAGTGAAAAAGTATTGAAAACTAGCTAGAATAAATTACTGATTGCGTCGTGCAGGGCTTTCTCTAGCTCCTCGAGGTCTTCCTGTAGCATGTCTCTTAAGCCCTTAACTCTTCTCCTCATAAGGAGCTTCCCGGTTATCACCATTGAGACACCTATACTTGTAGAGATCATTGTCGGGTCCGGCATCATCAAGAATATACTGCTATACTTCAAGAGTTTTTCGCCACGCTCATCAGGGCCTCCCTTAATAACTCTCACAGTCTTTTTTATCTCCTCGTACACTTCCTTAATCTCATCCTCTTCTATTCCTAGACTCATTCTTATACGCCCTAATTCAGAATAGTAGTAATTATACAGTTTTAATAAAGGGGGCATAACGGATTTGTACAATTTGTTTATGGAAAGGAACACTGTAAGGGGAGTGTATCTCTTAATAATAGAAATCCAAAAACCATTAACCATAGTTATAGGGAACACGAGGTATAAGCTAGAGCCCGGATATTATATCTATGTCGGATCGGCCTGGGGCCCTGGCGGCCTTAGGTCTAGGATAGCAAGGCATATCAGGAAGGACAAAAAGATACATTGGCACATAGACAGGATAACCTCCACGCCATTTACAGCGGTTAAGACAATATGTTTACTGCCTGGAGCACCTCCATACTATGAGTCTAGGATAGCGGGTATACTATCAGCGAAACTGGATTTTATCCCGGGTTTTGGCTCCACCGATAGACGCGGAGATACATCTCATCTATTCATATGTGGAACATATAGCAAATGCGTGGAAACAGTGAGATCTCTTGAGAAGACGATCAAGTACCCTGTAATATTCATAACATTGTATTAAAGAAATAATCGTACGTTTGAACGAGTATCGGATACAAGGATATATTAACCTCTCATGTAATAACTGGAATTAACCCATAACACGTAGGAGACGAAACCCGTAATGTCCGGATCAGAAGAAAACACGTCCCAGAAAAAACGAATAATCGATCTCAAATCCGGAGAAGAAAACGTCCACGTAACCGGAAGGGTTCTCGAGACAACCCCTCCTAGGGTAATACAGACGAAAAGAGGACCTAGAACAATCAGCAACGCCATTATCGGTGACGAATCAGGCAGAGTCCAAGTAACCCTCTGGGGAAGCAAGGCCGGTAGCCTTGAAGAAGGAAAAGTCGTTGACATCAAGGGTGCATGGACGACCAGCTTCAGAGGCAAAGTCCAACTAAATATAGGTAGGTCAACAAACGTGGAAGAAGTACCCGACGAGGAAGCACCGCAGCCCGAGGAAATCCCCGAAGACCAGCCAACAGCACCATACACACCGTCCAGGAGACAAGGCTTCGGACGTGGCAGGAGAAGATACTATCGCCAAGGAGGATTCTAAGGTGTCCAATATGGAGAGCGGGGAAATGTCCGTCCCAAACAATAGCAATGAGAACAAGATATCCGAGAAAGCCAGGAAAATATATGATCAATTAAAGGAGAAGAAGCCAAAAAGAAACGGTGCATTCCTAGGCGAGGAACAAGACAAGTTCTACGTGGCGAAGTCCGAGGAGGAGATCTACGAGCTCTCAGCGCTCGCTTATTACGTATGGCTCCTCTGTGACGGCGAACACACAGTCGAGGAAATAGCCAACAAGATAAGCGAGGACGTGCAGGTCTCGGTGGAGGAGGTCATAGAACCCCTCGCTCTAGCTATTAATAGTCTCAACGAGGCAGGACTAGTAGAGATCGCGAACTAAAACTACAAGTCCTCACATATAATACGTAACACGTAGCGTTTTTTCTTAGAAAATCTGTTTAGTCTTTTCCAAGAATAATCTTATCCCTAGGAATAAAGACTGGTGACTATTGACGTGACTAAACAGGCAGAAAGAGATCTTTTGCCTCGGCACTATTGTCTTGACTTGGCGTTATACGCCATAAAAATGTCGGATCCATACATTAGTGTCCGTAAGAACCTCACATACACCCATAAGGAACTTATTATCAAGAATAAACGGGTAGGTGTAGAAGGGAAAATATACGTTGCTGGTATAGGTAAGGCATCCTGTAGAATGGCAAGGGCAGTAGAGGAGATCGTAGGAGACGATATAGAGTATGGCGTAGTGTCCACTAAGTACGGCTACGGCGAAAAACTCGAAAAGTTAAAGGTTATTGAGGCAGGTCACCCCGTTCCTGACGAGAACAGCCTCAGAGCAGCCGACGAGATAATCGGAATAGCCAAGCGGATGAAGCCCGAGGACATCCTGATATTCCTGATCTCAGGCGGCGGCTCAGCATTATTCACGAAGCCTTATCCGCCGATAACGCTCGATGAACTGATAAGGACACATGATCTACTCGTGAAATCGGGAGCACGAATACAAGAGATCAATACTGTTAGGAAACACATATCCCTTGTCAAAGGCGGCAGATTCGCTGAAATAGTTCCCGGAAAAATAATATCGCTAATAGTGAGCGACGTTGTCGGAGATGATCTCTCGACCATAGCTTCTGGCCCAACAGCGCCTGATCCAACAACATATGCTGATGCCAAAAGGATACTCGTCAATTATGACCTATGGGACAAGATTCCTGAGAATGTGCGAAAAGTCATAGACAAGGGGTTAAGGGGCGAGATACCCGAGACCCCCAAGAAGCTGGAGAATGTTGTCAACAATATTATAGCGAGCGCTAATATCGCCGCCGAACACTCAGCGAGACGCGCATTAGAGCTAGGGCTAAAACCAATAATCATGACAACTACAATAGAAGGAGAGGCACGACATGTAGGCACAGCCATAGCATCAATAATAGAAGAAATAGCCAAGAACCATCGTCCATTCAAACCACCAGTATGCCTGATCTTCGCCGGCGAGACCGTGGTTACTATTAGGGACGAATCGGGAATAGGCGGGCCAAACCAAGAACTAGCACTCAGCGCATCCATGAAAATAAGAGGCTATAGAGGAGTAGCTCTGATAGCTTTGGATACTGATGGAACAGATGGCCCCACAGATGCAGCAGGAGGTCTAGTTGATTCAAAGACATATGATATCCTCATTGATAGGGGTATTGATCCTGTGAAAAGCCTGATGAAACACGATGCATACAATGCATTGAAAATCTCAGGAGACCTGATCAAAACAGGCCCTACTGGCACGAACGTCAATTCAATAATGATAGCCGTCATACTGAGATGATGAGGATATGAAAACTCTTCGAACTATACTCCTACTAATTCTATTGACTCTATCATTGGCCCCGATAATGGTGAGCGTAAATGCTACGGCACAGTCTAGTAATCCTTTGGACTGGTTTAATCTCACAATAATAATTAATGGCTCGATAACCAATCTAGGAGACAAGCCACTCCCTATAAACCAGACAGACCTCCTCGTATTTGATTATCCTATTAACATGTCTACACAGAAAGTCATAGGAGTAAAGACGTATGTAAACGGCACACCTTATCCCTATAAAATACGGGGACCATGGTATAATCCGAGCCTAGTGATACAGGCACCGAAGTACGAAAAAATGAGCTTGATGCCAGGCCAGACAGTGACTAGCATGGCGGTATATAACGTCTCGGTCAATGTGGCTCAGCGCCTATTACAAGCAACAAGTATAAAGCCTGAACTGGCAGAGGGCTGGAAGTACATACCAGCTAAGATAAAGTCTAACTATACACAGGCAACACCGCTCTGGAACTACTCTAACCCGCTAATTAATCTATTCATAACATATATCCGGTCACAGGAGCGTACAAAAACCCCATTAGGAGCCGTAGAGGAGGTTCTAAAATGGTTTGATAAGAACGTCAAATACAAGACAAGAATACCTGCCAGACAGCCATGGGAAACTCTGATGTATATGGAGGGCGATTGTGACGATCAGTCGAACTTGCTCATAACCGTTCTCCGCGGAATAGGTGTGCCAGCCTACCTAGAGATAGGAATAGTCTATATCATGGGGCTAAACATAACAAGCAAAGCCGCTGACGGTCTCCTCGAGTATAGGTTTGTGAACGGGGGAACTCATGCATGGACAACCGCCTATGTTCCGCCATGGGGCTGGATAAGAATCGATCTAACGGCTAGTCTAGGGATAGGGATTAATCACATTAGGGGAGCAGCCTACTACATCTACCCTACAGTTGTAATATCAAAAGTCTATGGACAGAACTATGCTGCAAGCTCGGCCAAATTCACGGAAGAGCTAGTATCCAAGAAGATAGCTTATAGGGTAACGATAGAATTAATCACTCCCGAGAAATCATAGTTCTAGATAGGAACCGGATGACCGAAGACTCCAATACTGAGACCATATGTCTATGAGGAAACTCCACCCCTCGGGACGGCTATCTAGTATTTTGGTGGTACATAGCGTTTAGCAAGATCCTCATAGTTCTCAGTGATCATGGATATGATCTCGTTACGATGAACTCTCGTTAAGTGAAGGTAGAAACCTCTCCTCGTAAACGGTCCCTTACCACATATACCGCACCTGATGAGTCCCTTCTGTATGACTACTATGTCGGATGCAACGATGTTTACAACCTTCCTCATAATAGGGTATCTTGACGAGCCAGTAATTCTATGTAAATCAATGTCGTCAACAGGTAGGCCGGAAGCCTTCCTTGCAATATATTCAACTAACCTGTTAGCAATAGCCTCAACACTAACCACTCTAGGCACCTTTTAATATATCATGCGCAAATTAGATTTAAGATGTATGGCCCTTACAACTATCATATGGTAGGCCGGATTTTAAGACGATTATTTTACGTAGTAACAGGGGCTTGATATATTGTGAGACACAAAATAAGAGAGCAGTTCGTTGAGGATCTAGTATCCTCGGCCAAAAAGTTGATCAAAGGATGTATTGATGGAGAATTCAAATGTATAGATCCGCCGATAACGATCACTCGCTTACTTGAAGAGATGAACCTTGGCGAGTATAGGCTTAGAAGATTCTGGGCCGATGCACAGAAGATCGCTGGTACAACTGTAAAGCTTTACAGTAGGATGGGATCAGAATTCCTAATATCTGTTGAGGTTAGGCAAGGCTCAGTTTATTTTAATGAGGAATTCGACATACCTGTTGATTTCATTGATTGTAAAATGCATCCTGAATCATGTATAGTTATCCCAAGGACGTATTCGCTGTACGTATACCTGGACGGTAATATTGAGAACACAAAATATCACATTAACGTCATAAGACTGCTTGTCCTCCTCGAAAGAAGTATGCCTGGCACCTCATACAAGATACTTGATGCTATTCTAAGACTAGCTAGGAATGATAAGAGGGGTTACTTAGAACTGGTAAATGTTCTCTTAGTGATATTTAAGAACATAAGCGTGCTCAAGTATATCTTGCCGTTTATGCCGATGAGCGTGAAGGATATATTGAATATGTCTCCTGTTCTAAGAATCTTGAACACTTTATTTGGCAATAATAAATAGTTGATGTCCTAAATTATAATTACATATACATATTTCAATGAGTATTCTTCTTCGGTAATCTACAGACTACCTTATACAGAATTATTAGCAATAATAAAGAATCGGTGAGAGGAGATGCCAGAGAAGAAGAAAAGGGGAGGAGTAGGAGCATTCTTAGCAGGCATAAGACTGCTGTTCAACAATCCAGTGACGAGAAGAGCGTTGTTGCTGGCATCAAAAGAATATGTCTGCAAATACGGTGAAAAAGATGTCAAAGCACCCGTGATCTACCATAGCTTATCCAGTATCGCGGGCGAACCCGTAGAATGCCCATTGGCAGCCGGAATACTCATGGGCATCATAAAGAAGATAATAATGTTCGGCGTTCATGTACTGAAAGGCGATGAAGAAGAAGTAAAGAAGGCGCTTAGCGACCCGGCTATAAGGAGAGGTATAACGCTGGTTATGAAGGGCCTTGGATTATACGGCGTAACCGTACCGCAGAAGATGCCGGCGCCATTCCTTATAGTCTGGAATTTCACCAACATGTGCAACTTTAGGTGCAAACACTGTTACCAGAGAGCGGATAGGCCTCTTCCCGACGAGCTAAGCCTCGAGGAGAAGATAATGCTTGTCGACCAGCTGGATAAAGCGGGCGTTGCAGCTGTCGCTCTTAGTGGCGGTGAGCCAACGATACATCCCCACTTCCTCCGGATAGTCCGGGAGATAGCTAGCAGGGGAATGTACGTGGCTGTGGCAACAAATGGATGGGTGTTTGCAGACATTGAGAGGCTTAAGAAGGCCAAGGAGGCGGGAGTACGCTACGTAGAAATAAGCGTGGACAGTGCCGATCCGAAGAAACATGATGCATTCAGGGGCACGCCCGGTGCCTGGGAGCATGCAGTTAAAGCCCTAGAAAACGCGGTGAAGCTAGGAATAAACCATGCCATGGCCGTGACGATCACGAAGGCTAACCTGGACGAGGTTGACGAGATACTGGATCTAGCGGAGAGCATAGGCGTGAAGAGAGTGATATTCTTCAACTTCATACCTGTTGGAAGAGGTATCGAGATAAGCCACTTGGATCTCACGCCGGAGGAGAGGGAGAGGTTTCTGCGGAAGCTCTATATTGAAATGAAGAAGCGGAAAGGCATGGAGATCATAAGTACCGCGCCCCAGTACAGCCGTGTAACACTTCAGATGAGCAGCGGGGAGGAGATAGCACCTACACACTTCTATGTGGGTGATGACCCCATAGTAAAAGCCCTGGCTGAATTCATAGGTGGATGCGGAGCTGGGAGAATATATGCGGCCGTACAACCAAACGGTGATGTAACCCCGTGTGTGTTCATGCCATTAAAGGTCGGCAATATAAGAGAGACACCATTCTGGGAGATATGGACAAAATCACCAGTGCTATTGAGCCTGAGGGATCGCGAAAAACTGAAAGGAGGGTGCGCAAGATGCCCCTACAAGTACATATGTGGAGGATGTCGTGCAAGAGGATATGCATACTTCAATGACCCGTTAGCCCCGGATCCTGGATGCATTATAAATCTGAAGCACTGGAAAGAGCTAATGGAGATGAAAAAAGTAAAGATAACTGTCGCCCATAATCAATAGATTTTAACTTTGATTAATATCCTGTCCTAACATGATTTATTATCTCTTCTCTACTCCTAATATTCACCCGGTTTATAATTGTCTCCTCATATTGGATAGAGGATATCATTATGTGTGAAACAAAATATTAATTGTTACAATGCCTATAACATAGGATTGAATACTCTCCCGTGATTCTCCGGATAATGGTGCGTGAATATGGCGGACAAGATCTATATTATAGGTGTTGGGATGACCAAGATAGGCCGATGGTATAATCGGAGCGCCAAGGACTTGTTCTACGAGGCTATAAGCAAGGCAATAGAAGACGCCGGAGGAGTAAAGCCCCAGGCGCTTGTCATAGGGAATATGACCTCCAGTGTCCTGATGGAGCAGGATAGCCTCGCTGCACTGCTCGCGGATCACTCGGGCTTGAGGGGAATACCTGCTTTCAAAGTAGAGGCAGCCTGCGGTAGTGGAGGAGCGGCTTTCTATGCAGGCTATAGTCTCGTGAAGAGCGGATTGGCAGATATTGTTGCCGCGGGAGGCGTGGAAAAACTAACGGAGGGTATATCGAGCGAGGTGACAAAGGCGCTGGCGCAGGCAGCGGATGCAGAGTATGAGGTGTTCTATGGTGTGAGCTTCACCGGGCTGAACGCTCTCGTCGCCAGATACTATATGGGTAAGTATGGCTATACTAGGGAAGACATGGCGTACTGGCCTCTCAGAATGCATGAATATGCTGTGAGCAATCCCTATGCGCAGTTGCCGAAGAAGACAAGTCTGGAGGCGATACTCAAGAGCCCCGTTGTAGCGGAGCCTCTCCATCTTTTCGACTGCTCACCAATAGGCGACGGGGCGGCCGCTGTGATCCTGGTTAGAGGTGAGGATAGAGCACGAGAGATATCTAGAAAGATAGGTAGAGATGTTCTCGTAGAAGTTAGGGGCGTAGCATTATCGACCGATAGCGTAGACCTCGGCAGTAGAACCGACCTTCTAACACTCACAAGCACCGTAAACGCCAGCAGGCAAGCCTACAGGATGGCAGGCATAACAGCTAAGGACGTCGATTACCTCGAGGTACATGATGCTTTCCACATAACGGGATACCTAGCACTAGAAGACATGGGGTTCGCCGCTAAAGGCGAAGCACCAAAACTCTGGAAGGAAGGAAGATTCGCCAAGGGTGACAAGCCCGAGGTAAACCTTAGTGGAGGCCTAAAGGCAAGGGGACACCCTGTCGGTGCAACAGGTATATACCAGATAGCTGAGTGCGCATTACAGCTTAGAGGAGAATTCCCAGGAGTAAAAGCATCGGACCCAACTATAGCAGTCGCACAGAACATAGGCGGTGTAGCGACCTATTCGGCTGTAACAGTGCTTGGCCGTGCCCGGTAGCAGGGGATAATTGTTTTTATTCATTACATTATTATTCATTGGCTTGTTAGATATTCGAAACACATATTACTTTATTTGCGAGAAATAGGCTCTCCAGCAGGTGTATCGAATTGGTTGAAAAGACGATCAAGGATCTCCTGGAAGAGGTAAATGAATTAAGAAAGAAATCAACGATGGGTGGCGGAGAACAGAGAATAGAGGCGCAGCGAAAGAAGGGAAAGTTATGGGTTTGGGATAGGATCAATAGGCTACTGGATCCTGATACGTTCCAGCCCCTTCAATGGATGCGGACAACGAGGTCAACATATTTCGGCCTAGATAAACTAAAGTATCTTGGAGACGGTGTCGTAGTAGGTTATGGCAAGATCGATGGAAGGCCTGTATTCGTTTATGCCCAGGATTTCACGGTAATGGGTGGAAGCATAGGCGAGGCCCACGCGGACAAGATAGTCTCTGTTATAGAGAAAGCGATAGAGGTCGGTGCACCAGTTATTGGGATCTATGATTCCGGTGGCGCGAGGATACAAGAGGGAGTAGCATCTCTACATGGATGCGGCAGGATATTCGCAGCAAACGTTAAGGCTAGTGGTGTTATACCACAGATAAGTCTGATCATGGGTCCATGTGCTGGTGCGGCTGCCTATAGCCCTGCTCTAACAGATTTTGTCATAATGGTTAAGAAGAGCTTTATGTTCATAACAGGCCCCGAAGTAGTAAAGGCTGCTACAGGCATAGAGACATCCTTCGAAGAACTTGGTGGAGCAGATGTTCATGCATCTGAATCAGGTGTAGCTCATTTTGTGACGGAAGATGAGGATACTGCTTTCCAGCTTGTACGCGAGCTATTATCATATCTGCCAAGTAGTTTCGATGAAGATCCCCCCAGGGTCAAAACAGATGATCCTGTTGATAGGAAAGCCGAGGATCTAAGGGATATAGTTCCGCTTGATCCCTCAAAGCCATTTGATATGCACGAGATAATATATAGGATCATTGATGACGGGCGGTTCCTTGAGGTACACCAGAACTACGCCAGATCAGCCATCGTGGGCTTCGGCCGGATAGGCGGGTACAGCGTGGGTATAGTAGCCAATAACCCCTCGGTAAACGCGGGCGTGATAGATATTGATGCGAGCCTCAAGATAGCTCGTTTCGTAAGGTTCTGTGACAGCTTCAACATACCTATTATAACGTTTGTCGATACGCCCGGCTTCATGCCTGGACTGGACCAGGAGCATGGTGGGATAATAAAACATGGCGCAAAGATCCTCTATGCATATGCCGAGTCAACAGTACCCAAAATAACCGTGATCGTGAGAAAAGCCTATGGGGGAGCCTATATAGCTATGGGGAGTAAGAGCCTCGGTGCAGACGTAACTTATGCGTGGCCAACAGCAGAAATAGCGGTGATGGGGCCCGAGGGAGCCGTGAGAATACTCTACAGGAAAGAAGCCATGAAGAAAGAAGACCCCGACGCCTTCCTCCGAGAAAAACTCGCGGAGTACAGGAGGGTCTTCGCTAACCCGTATAGAGCTGCGGAGCTCGGATATGTCGATGATATCATTGATCCCGCTGATACCAGGTACAAGATATACCTTGCCCTCGACATGCTGAAAGAGAAGAAAGAGGAAATGATGCATATACTACCCAGGAAGCACGGTAATATGCCATTGTAAGAGGATAAGGGCTCCCTTATTTCTCCTTCTTCTTCGCCTCGAACGGCTTTATACGGATCAATAATGTATTCTTTGTCACGGCTTTGCCAGGTTCAACTCTGATCTCCTCAACTATTCCATCGACATCACTCCTTATCATAGTGACCATTTTCATAGACTCTATTAATGCTACTACATCACCGGCTGTGACCTTGTCACCCGGCTTCACTTTAATATCTATGACTTTTCCGCTAAGCGGTGCTCTGATCTCTCCTGGTCTGCTGATGACCTTACCGGTCGTTTTACTTGTTCCCGATGCACCAGCCAATGGTATAAGCTCAACGATCTTGCTCACCAGCGCGTTTTCATCGTTAATGAAGATACCGGTATCATCGGCTCTGACCTTATAGGTTTCACCGTTGATCTCGACCAAGAGGGTATTATCGTCAACCTTCTTCTTGAAGATAATCTCAAGCTCCTCGTTACCACCAATGAGCCTCACAGCCACCTTGTTCTTGCCGGTATCTTTTACCTCGACATCAACTATGTCTCCGCTGAACGTTTCCACTCGGTAGCGTCTCGGCATTAATGCAACACCCTTGGCCGTGCTAG
Organism: Desulfurococcales archaeon; assembly: GCA_027022365.1. Lineage (GTDB taxonomy): Archaea > Thermoproteota > Thermoprotei_A > Sulfolobales > Desulfurococcaceae > JAADCY01. Next base: position 42,587 of record JALVYU010000031.1, read on the forward strand.
CTATAATGAATTATCGTTTCACCTATATTAAATCCTGTTAAACAAATTATGATATCAAACGGTGTAGTGACTTGGCGAAACTTCTGCTCGAAAAAGAAATGATATACGCGTTGATAGAGGCTGTACGGTTCGCAGAAGAGATTAAGCCTAGCCAGGACGCTAAGCGAAGAGCGTTCAGAAAATACGGGTTGTTAGGTGGTAAGAGAGACCCGCTCGTGACAGCCGTTTTCTACGGTATAATGAAGCATCTGGGAATACTTGATAGGATTATCGAGAAGGTAATCGGGGTCGAACCACTAATACTGGACCCGTGGCTCAGAGCAGCGCTCCGGGCAGTCCTAGAGATCATAGTTTTTAGGGATCCTTCCCAGAAAACACTAAAACTACTCGATAAACCAGTAGCTGAACTAATCTCGCATAAAACCCATCCCTACACCGGCATGTATTACCACAGGCTTTTCGAAACAAAACTAAAGAACTACAAGTATGAGCCGAGCAGTGAGGACGAAAAAATAGAGTATAAGTACTTCCTGCCATCATGGTATGTGAGAAAGATAAGAGAACTCCTAGGCGACGAAACCGATGAGCTCATAAGAAGTCTTGACACACCACTACCAATAAGCATCAGGGTCAATACCCTCAAGACCAGTGTCGACGCAATAGTAAAGCAGCTTAAGAAGGAGGGAAAACAGCCAGAAGTCTCAAAAATAGTCCCTACAGTCATAAGGTTTAAGGGCCCATACAACTTCGAGAAATCTCCTATTTGGCGTAAAGGAATGATCATAATGCAGGAGGAAGCCAGCGCTCTGGCATCCCTTATCCTCGCACCCGAGCCCGGCATGACCGTTGTAGACATAGCGGCAGCGCCGGGCGGCAAGACCGAGCACATGGGAGAACTAATGAAGAATCAAGGAACAATATATGCCTTCGACATCAACAAGCTCAGAATGCAGAGGCTTAAACAAATCATTAGGCGGGCTGGCATAAATATAGTCAAGACTTACCTCAGGGACGGACGAGAAGCCCCGAGAATACTGGGCGAGGAGATAGCTGATAGAGTACTCGTCGACGCACCATGCAGTAGTGATGGAACCCTAATGAAAAACCCTGATCTTAGGTGGAGACTACGTCCAGAGAAAGTAGAGGAGCTGAGCAAACTACAGTATGAGTTGCTCGAGGCCGGCTGGAAGCTACTACGAAGAGGGGGAAGGCTACTCTACTGTACATGTAGTTTGTTGAGAGAAGAGAACGAGGACGTGGTAGCAAGGTTCCTAAAGAAACACGGCAATGCAAGACTCGTCGAGCTGAACGGACCATACAGCCCCGGTTTTATACCCGGCACCATGAGGGCATGGCCACATAAACATAGAACAATAGGCTTCTTCTACGCTTTGCTAGAGAAGAAATAATTAGGTTTATCATGGATACCTTTAAACATGTATGATCAAGGTATCGTAGGAAGCAGTGATGGGCCTTGAAGCTATTCGGTACCGCTGGGATCAGGAAAAAATACCCCGACGTCTTGGATCCAGTGCTCGCATATAAACTGGGACTAGTCCTGAGACGGACAATTCGTGCCCGTGAAGCCTATATCGTATATGATTCCAGGACCACGGGCCACTTATTCACGGCATCAATATCAGCGGGCCTCATGGCCTCAGGATTCAATGTGAACATCATAGGCCTAGCCCCTACGCCCGTCGCAGCCTATGCGGCGAAAAAACACGGGGCACTCGGAATATCGGTTACCGCGAGCCACAACCCGCCAGAATACAATGGCTTTAAATTCTACGACAATGAAGGCTACGAGTACGTGCGTAGCCTCGAAAACGTAATAGAGGAGAACCTCGACAAAACAAAACCTCTACCATGGGACAAAGTAGGAAAGACGAGAATAATTCCTCGAGTACTCGATGACTACATCCGTGACATGGCAAACATCATCGGTGAAACGAGACCTGTATGGAAGCCCAGAATAGTCATAGACTTAGCCAATGGTACGGCATATAATGTCACACCAAACATTGTTCGTATCCTTGGAGCAGTACCAATAACGATCAATGCTAATCCTGACGGGTACTTCCCAGTCAGACCACCCGAGCCACGCAAAGATGTCCTTGAGTCGTATTTGAAGCTATATTCCTCTATAGAACCAGCCATGATCCTAGCCCATGACGGCGACGCTGATAGACTGGCCGTACTCGATCCTCATACAGGCTTCATAAGGCAGGACAGGATCATAGCATTATACGCTAAGCTGGCATTACTCGAGAGAAAAGGACACGTAATAGTATCAATCGACACGGGCAAGGTAGTCGATAAAGTAGTCGAAGAACTAGGAGGTAAGCTAGAGCGATACCTCTTAGGGAAAACCCACGAGCGAGTAAAAGAGCTCGGCGCATCAAATGTAGCGATAGCGGCAGAGCCCTGGAAACTAATAGATCCAAGGTGGGGTCCCTGGGTCGACGGCATATGGCAAGCGGCTATACTCACCAAGCTAGTCGTGGAGAGAGGTAAACCTCTCGCTAAAATCCTTGATGAAGAGGGTATCCCCGACTATCCATGGGATAGGAGAAGCTATTTATTCTCGCCGATAGAGGTGAGGGATAAAATATACCTTGATCTTGTTGAAGAGCTGAAAACACTGCTAGGCGGGCCCGATAACATAATAACTATTGACGGATACAGGTACGAGTACAGAGATGGCTCATGGATTCTAGTGCGGAAAAGCGGTACCGAGCCCAAGATCAGACTATACATGGAGGCACAACGACAGGATAGGCTCAAAGAAATGATTGAGAAGACCGAGAACAAGATAAAGGAACTATGCAGAAAACATGATGCAAAGATAATAGAAAAAACTATCGGATAAAAGACTACTTGATAATCCTCCTTTTCCTAAGCATCGTTTTGAGCTCTTCGCGATCCATGAGCTCTAAACCCTTGATTTTTTCAAGTACTCGGCGAGCTTCTTCCCGAAGACTTGGCTCCAAATCCTTTAAAACATCTTCAATGATCTCCTTCTTGCTGCGTTTATCTCTGTAGAGGGACAATCACGACCCCGAAACATGTTCTTAATTAATCCTTCGTATGTCCCAATATTTAATGTTTAATAATACAGAACAACTAGAAGATCAAATTATTGATGCTCACTGGGTAGACCTTAATACTTCTTATAAGCCCGATATTGATCATCAAGGGATCATTGTCAAAGCCGATAATGTCAGCATAGCATCCGGGCAGGAGAGCACCCAGAGAACTATCACGTAGGAGGAATGACGCTGTTCTCGTATAAAGGTGGAGGGCATCTACGAGTTCTAGTTTTTCATTAGGTGCGTATTTCTCGTAGGGGCTTCCAGGATCTCTAGTGACTGCATAATATAGTCCGTCACGAGGATCAATCGGCTCCACGGGACAATCTGTCGAGAAGCTTACTGTTGTCCTCTCCATGAGCGAACGGAACCTATATGCCCATCTGACCCTATATCCTATCCTTTCCATTATCCACTTATCTGATGCTATGAATCTCGGCTGCACACTTATGAGTGGTTTTATCTCACGTATCATTTCTAGCTGGTCATCCCTGACGAGACTCGCATGCTCGATCCTGAGCAAATGACTGTGCTCTTTGAATAGATAATAGGCTTTTAGAACCTCATCCAGAGACGCATCGCCGATAGCATGGATAGCCACTTGTGCACCGGCCTTGACCGCCTCTTCGACGTATTTTATTATTTCATCATGCGTTAGAAGTAGTTTTCCGCGATTTCCAAGATCGTCATTGTAAGGTGTTGAGAGATATGCCGTCCTAGTACCTAGAGCGCCGTCGGCGAGCAGTTTTATTCCAAGAACTCTAATGTTTCCTCTCGCCTTATCTCTCCACCGATAATATTCCTCGACCCAGTCCTCTTGTCCAGGATAAATGTAGACGTACACCCTTATTCTCAGTTCTCCGCTTCTTTCTGCCCCTAGCAGTGCCTTCATGCATTGCTCATCGCATCCCGTAACAGCTACTGTGGTAACACCGTGTCTCAGAATATGGTTTTGAGCCTCCAGTATCATGTTAATGAAATCCTCTTTTTCGATCCTGCTCTTGATCCAGGAGTATGTCTTCCATAGCGCGTCTTCAACTAGAATGCCTTTCTCCAGATCAACTTGATCTTTTGGTAGAGTCTCTAGGAGTGTCTCCAACCCCTTAATACCAGCTGTGTTGAGGAAACCCATGTGGCCACTCTTATGTATTAGGAGTACAGGATGCTCAGGAATTAATGAGTCTAGTTTGTTTTTATCAATGATTTTATCATCGATGAACAAGTTGTGGTCGAATCCCCTCCCGACGATCCATTCTCCTACCTTGTTCTTTACAACAGATATTCGCTCTGAGAGTTCCTCCATACTAGTTATTTTGGATAAGTCTATTGTCCGTAACATGACCGCGAGAGTATCAATATGCATATGTGTGTCTATGAAGCCCGGCGCTAACACGTAATTATAGTTCCTCTTCTCGGCCCCGACGGCCGAGGCTTTTTTCTCGGCGTTGAGACCATAAGCTATAACCCTCCCTCTGCATACGAGTAGCTTATCAGTAGCGATGAGCGGCTTGTAAGAGAGTATGATCCTAGGTGATGAGAAAAGAACGCATTCACTCACAGCCTATCTACCAGTTCCTCAATAGTATTCTTCCGGCGATTACAAGCGCGTCCCATACCGTGTTGACGGGTGGCGCGTAGCCGAGGTCTGTGAAGAATAGGTCCTCTACAACGCCTCTTCTATGAAGGAGTGCGGCGACAACATTAATCCTCCAATAGGCGTCTTCACCACCAATGGCCTGGGCCCCTAGGAGGAGCCCTGATTTCTTATCAGCAATTACTTTCAGCAAGACTTTCCCGGAGCCGGGCATGTAGCTAGGTTTAGTTCTTGCCTCGACTAGGGCCGCAATAGGATCGAATCCGTGCCTAACAGCCTCTTTCATTGTTAGCCCTGTCCCGGCGACAACTACTCCCTTAATGCTGGTCACGCTCGTGCCTGCGACGCCGGGGAACAATATTGTTTTACCTGCAATGTTTGAGCCCGCCACGTATCCCTCCTTATTGGCTTCCTGTGCGAAAGGAGCCCAGGTATACTTGTCTGTAACAACGTGTTTAACTTCGACGTTGTCGCCTGCTGCGTATATGTCCGGATTACTTGTCCTCATCATGCTGTCAACGATGATTGCCCCGCTCTTCCCTGTTCTAAGACCTAGTTGTTCGGCGATCGATGTGTTAGGCTCTATCCCTGTAGCCACTACTACGGCGTCGGCCTCGTAGGTGTTCTTGGAGGTTATGACTTCTAGGCGTCCGTTCTTCCTCCTTATCTCCTTAAGGCTCTCGCCATAATTGATTAGTATCCCCTTGTCTCGCAAGATACTTGCGAGCTTCCCACCCATATCGGGGTCCAAGAGCCTTGACAACGGGTACTCGGACCGCGTCGATATTATGACGTTTTTACCGATCCTTTGAAGGTTTTCGGCGAGCTCTAAGCCTATGTAGCCGCTACCGATTATAACGATGTCCCTGACGGAATCTCTGCTGATCTCTTCTCTGAGAACGACCGCATCATCTATGTGGTGAAGCTTATAGACGCCGGACTGGTCGATTCCAGGTATGTCTGGGAGGTCGGCCTTTGCACCGCTGGCTATGAGCAGTATATCCCACTCATATTTTCCTCTCCCATCCGGCCCCTCGTATTCTAGGGTTTTCTTATCGGGATCAATACTAGTGACCCGGTGATTCAGCCTTAGATCAATACCCCTCTTCTCAATGAAGAATCTGGGAGGATAATGCATTAGTTTCTCCGGCTTATCGATAAGACCTCCGACATAGTACGGTGTCCCACATAGCGCGAAGCTCGCCCATCGAGTCTTCTCAAATACTGTTACGTGGTAATCGGGTCTAAGTTTCTTGATACGGGATGCAGCCGCTAATCCCGCGGGTCCGGCACCAATAATAGCGACCCTGATGCTCATAATCATATCGCCTAGAACAGTTTTGTTTCCGTGCTCTAGTTTTTGGATTAGGTCTTTTTAATAAGTAGCGTAGACGTATATCATGATTGAATGGGGGTATCTATTATGCCGAAATACATAGCAATGGCTCATGGGAGAATATTAGGAGTTTATAATAGTTTTGCTGAGGCGCTTAGAGCTCTTGTAGAGGTTGGTGAGGGCGAAATATACAGGGGTGAGCTGATCCTACGCCTAGGCCCTGAAGAAGCAGAAGATCTGAGGGGCTACCTTCCGGGTGTACCCCTAGAGCCTGTGGAAGCACCTAGAACACCGGGACCACGTAGAGGCGTGGCAGTTGTACTAGACCAGATGTTCAGAGGGTTCTTCGTAGAGGTGTTGTCTAGGGAGTTCAGAGACATTGAGATACACGAGATAGTAGGTAAGGGCTTGGAGAAGACAATCCGTGTCGGGAATATTTTCAGACACCCAGCCGCTAACGACTATGATGTGGCGAGACTCGTGGAAACCCTTGCCGAGAAGGGCAAGAAAGTCATATTCTTCACCGGAGACAAGAAACTCTATAATCACATTGCAGGCTATGAAGGTGTCGCAGCATATTATGCACCGCCCAACGAGTTCCCGAGTAAAGAGGCTCTTGCAAAGTTTATGGTAGAGAAGATAAAGGAGAATCTTGGCTGAGCAGCTGACAAGGATTTCTTTTTCCCGCAAATATTTTAGTTTTGGGGACAGAACCGTTAGTGTGGACGATGACTGTCTTATTCTATGTTTGGGGTGCCAGTACGTATTGACTAGCGGTGGTGAACAGAACAGTAAGGCGTTGTCTCTCGACGAGATACTTGAGATGAGTGTAGGAGAATTCATGAGAAAATACAGGCCTCCATCAACAACATACATTATAGCTAGGCCGGGAACTAAGCTCTATAACATATTAAAGGCGGTTGCCACGGGTCATCCACAGATAGTGATCGTGATAGATGAGAGCAGGAGACCCGTAGGCTTTATAACAGATACTCATCTACTTAAAAGCCTCCAACTAAGGCACGGTCATAGGAGCATATTGTCATCGTTCACAGTATCTCGATTTATACTCCCACTGGATAAGAGCCTAAATGTCCCCGTTGAGAGCATTATGGATAGGAGACCCCCTGTTGTGAAAATAGATCAGAAACTCATTGACGTTATTAGACAGATGATACATCTTGATGTTTCTGCCGTCATCGTGACTGATGAAAAAGAGAGAGTTATAGGAGTCCTCACTCGTCGTCATATCATCAGGGCTGTTCTTAACATCTTATTGGGTGAACCAATGATTATTGATCTTGAATAAAAACTCCGGCATGTTCTTGGGAAATATTTAAATATTCGTTCAATACCTAAGATAATGGTTTGCCCAGAAAAGTTCCACCAATATAATTTTGTGAAAATATCATATATAGGTGTAAGGGAAATGGGTATCCATCTAGAGACCCGTCATTTTCAGATTGAACCCATAGATGTAGATATCGGCAGATCAATCGTGATCATGCACGAGTCTGACGCCCACGAGCTGGGTTTAGGTCCAACGTCGAGGGTAAGGCTCGCCAAAGGCGATAGGATAAGGAACGCTGTGGTGGCCCTGACAAGAACAATGGTTAGTCCGGGAAAAATACTAGTCAGCCGAGACATAATCGATGCGCTCAAGCTGACCAAGCACGACACCGTCGGGGTACGCCCTATACCGGTTCCGCCGAGCTTCTATATCCTGCAGAGAAGGCTCAAGGGGGAAAGGATCAGCCAGGACGAGATGTTCAAATTAATAAAAGATATAGTTGACGGAGCATACGGCGAGGCAGAAATCGCTGCTTTCCTGACCAGCCAGCTATACTATGAGCTCAGCGAGGACGAGCTACACTCCCTAATAAGAGCAATGGTAGAGACCGGGAGCAAGATAGTGTTCGAAGACACGGTCTTCGACGAGCACAGCATAGGTGGTGTGCCCGGCAACAGTAAAGTAGCTCTAATAGCTGTCCCAACAGTAGCTGCGGCAGGCCTACTAATACCTAAGACGAGTAGCCGTGCGATAACGAGTCCGGCCGGGACAGCAGACACCATGGAGACGCTTGCAAGGGTGGATTTCACTGCCGAGGAGATAAAGGAGATAGCAAGGAAGGTCAGGGCAACACTTGCCTGGGGTGGACGGCTCAATCTAGCCCCTGCAGACGATATCTTCGTGAATATAGAGCGTAAACTAAGCATTGATCCATGGCACCAGATGGTTGCAAGCATACTGGCGAAGAAAGCCGCTATGGGTGTGGACAACCTCGTAATAGATATTCCGGTCGGGCGTAAAGCCAAGGTCAAAAGCCTTGAGGAAGCCGACCAGCTTGCAGGGATATTTATAAGGCAGGCCGCCAGGCTCGGGATGAGGATCAAGATAGCGCTGACGTTTGGAGGCCAGCCAATAGGGGCGACCGCTGGCCCCGCTCTTGAGGCTATGGAGGCGCTGAAGACTATGATTGAGAGAAAAGGTAAGAAGAGCCTGCTGGACAAGGCATTAACGATCGCCGGCATGGTGTTGGAGCTCAGTGGAAAAGTACCGCCAGGACAGGGCTTCGAGGCGGCACGCGAGATATTCATGTCGGGCAAGACCTACGAGAAGTTCAAGGAGATCGTTGAAGCACAGGGCGGGGACCCGAACGTAAAGCCCGAAGACCTCCCTGTCGGAAAACACTCCTACACAATAACATCGCCTATAGCCGGGGCTGTAACATATATCGATAATGCGGCCATAACAACAATAGCACGTGCAGCGGGGGCACCGTTTGATAAAGGAGCTGGCGTCTACCTCCACGCCAAAGTAGGATACAGGGTAAACAAGGGAGACCCACTAATAACAATCTACAGTAGCAGCTCGACCCGTCTACAAGAAGCAGTTAATCTAGCGACAAGATATTCTCCATTGATTGTAGAGGGTATGTTGCTCAAAGTATTACCGTAAAATTATCCTCGCCGGTTAAAACGCCTTTTTACTCTTGCTTCAACTCTATCCTGATGTTTTTAGGTTTGATCGAAGCTGGTAGAACGTTGGATAAGAATCCCTCAATAACACCTATCAATGCATTTGCCAGCTTATCATCTAGTATAATAGGCTTATTGTTAACAATGATACTTACGCCTCTCGTCTCAATACACTGTGAGGGAGTTATGAATCCCTTCAACAATTTTTCCGCTACCTCGTGCTTTGAAGCCATTCCGCAGAGAGAAGGATCAATGTTTATGGCGGAAGAGATCTGTGTGATAGCGTCATTGTAGATTTCTCTCGCCAGCTTCTCCGCCTCGTCTATAAGGAGAGCATTGAAGCCTTGCTGAAGCGCGGTTTCAACTACCTCTAGATCGTTACTGACTATATACCATAACCCCGGCTCACCCGAGATCAGCTCTATCTCCCTAGGCTCCTCGACAATGGCTATTGCTCTCCCGATGTTTGCCCCTTTAAAGCCCTCGGCAAGTACTAATGGCGTATAGTAGCTGAGATTCTCGATGATTTCTTCGAGGCTCTCCATAGGCTCGGTTATCATGATTAGTTCTTCAGGATTAGAGACCACAATATTGGATGCCCCTGCATTCCTATATCTGAACGCGTCATTGAATTTTTCGAGCACTGATGAGCTTGTTTGGAGGATCACAGTAGGCTTAACACCTATCCTGTTAAGCTCCCTTGTAAGGAGAGCGCCAAGACTTGTCTTTCCCGCACCTGGTCTCGTCGATATGATCCTATAGACGCTTGTCAGTCCTTCCAGCAACTTATAGGGTTTTTTCGATGACATGAATATACTCCACCATACATGATTGTCGTAAATACGGTACTAATAATTAACATCTAGTTGTCTAGGTTTAATTTAACTATCCGCAAATCAGTGCTGTCGAAGCTAAAGGCGATAATATCTTATTTAATTCATGGTTGTCCTTATAAGTCATAGTAGAATATAACCTTAGACTAGTAAACTGTTTTTCGAAGGTGTAAACATGGCCGAGAAATATGATGTAGCAATTATTGGAGCTGGAGTCGCAGGATTAACCGCTGCTTATGATCTCGTCGCCCGGGGCTTCAAAGTAGCGGTTATCGAGAGCAAGCCCCGGGATCGAATAGGAGATAAGACCTGCGGCGATGCAATAGGTACCCACCATTTCTCCGAGCTCGGCTGGAAACCCCCGTCCAGCATTATTGATCACAAATACTCGGGCGTCAAGATCTACAGTCCCAGCGAGAAATACGGATTAGTTGTTCCGGGAGAAGGCGTAAGTGTTAACCGTGTTAAGTTCGGCCAATGGCTTCTCGCCAGAGTCCTTGATCACGGTGGCATACTTTATGATAGCCATGTCCTCGTCGATGTTGCTTTGAAGAATAACAGGGTAGAGAAGATAATAGTCAAGAAAGTTGGCGAGCCCGGCCTCAGAGAAATATATGCCGAGGCATTCATTGATGCGAGCGGCGCCAAGCCAAGCCTCAGGCCTAAACTACCCAGTGAATGGCCCCTGGCCGAGAGGCCCTACATGACGGATTTCAATATAGCGTATAGAGAGGTCATAGAGCTCGAGAAACCGCTAGAGTCGGACATAGAATACGCGATCATATATCTGAATACCGAGGTAGCCCCCGGAGGCTACTGGTGGCTCTTCCCTAAAGACCCCGAGGGGAGGAACATCAATGTAGGACTGGGCGTTGTATGGGGGCCCCAAGGCTACAACCCTAGGCACAACTATAACAAGTACTTAAAGCCAAGGTTCAAGGGCAAACTACTACACGCTGGGGGCGGTATAGTCCCGACGAGAAGACCTATGCCGACACTCGTATGGAGCAACGTGGGAGTAGTGGGGGATGCAGCCTATACCGTCAACCCTGTCCACGGAGGCGGAATAGGCTCCTCAATGCTGTCAGCCAGCATAGTGGCGAGAAATATGGCCAACGCGCTTGAAGCCGGAAGAGTTGATGAGACAACCATGTGGAAAGCCAACAAAGAATACATGGCCGTGTATGGTGCAAAACAAGCATCACTGGATATCCTGAGAATGTATCTACAGAAACTAACAAACGACGACTTCGAATGGATACTTAAGAACAAGATCGTTGATGGTGCCTCAATATATGATCTGGGGACAAAAGGAAGCCTTGTGGAGGAGATAATTCGGGGTGTAGGAAAACTTATCAGGCTTCTGGGAAAGCCATCCCTATTGAACCAGTTAAGAATAGTTAGAAGCTATATGAACAAGGTTAAAACATTGTATCTAAACGAGTACCCCGAGACACCGGATAAGCTACACGAATGGATATTGAAGACAGAGTCGGTCTTCAATGAGTACAGGGTAGAAATAGGATATGATCCCGGGCCAAGGGTCAGATGGTGAAGGTGGCAGGTCTCGATCTCAGAGCTAGACAGGATAGGCCTTCAGGGATAGCGTTTCTCCAGAAGAGAAGACTCATTTTTATATCAAAAGTTTACGGAGATGAAGAAATCCTTTCATTACTTGATAAATACAAGCCCAAAATAGTAGCGATAGATTCTCCTCTGTCTCATTCCAGAGGATTTAGGAGAGTTGACAGGAAAATGATCAAGATGGGCTACAAGGTGTTACCGCCGGGATGGCCCGCAATGAGGAAGCTTGTTTCGAGGGCCATTAGGCTCAGAGAAATACTAGAAAGAAGAGGTGTTTTAGTTATTGAAACACATCCGAGGAGCTCGCTTTTATCATCTGGATGTAGTATATGGGAATTAATGGTACGCGAAGGGCTTGAACAGTCCTTGATCAGAGATCTTTCGAAAGATGAGATTGACGCACTCATAGCCGCGCTAACGGCTTACCATTACATGATCGGTGACTATGTTTCCGTCAAAGATGTTGATGGAGAAATAATCTTGTTACCACGTATATGCAGTTGATTTTTTCTGAGGCAGGTACTGGGGAGCAATACTGATTATTTTATTCATAATATAGTCTAAGACAGCGGTTTCACTGAACAATTTCTTGATTCTAACTATGATCGGTATTTTCACTGCGAAACCGCTGGCGTGGGGATGTCCGCCTCCCCCTAGGGCTTTGGCGATCTCCCTTATATTGATCTCTTTGCTTCGCAGGCTTACCTTTCCCTTATCCGAGATAACCGCTACAACCTCGGCGTTCTTGCGCGCCATGATGTAGGCGGCGGCGAAGCTGTTCTCGATATACTTGTTGGCTTTTACAAAGGCAAAGAGTATTCCATTGATTCTCTTGAGCTTTACCAGTCTCTCCAGTTCCCCGTACGCATTGATTTCTTTCTCGACTCTATCGATCAGTATGTCATCGAAGCTCTTATCCCATAGCTTCTCTTCGAGAATAGTGTTCAGTACTTTTTCTCGCCACGAATCCGGGTCGTCTCTCCTTATGAGTCTGAGATACCATGGGCCTAACCAGTGATCGAATCTCCACAGGTCTCCCGAGCAAACACCTTTTACGAGTTCTTCGATAAACTCTTTATTAATACTGCTTCGACGAGGCGCGTACTTGGCGACAACCCCCGTTGCACAGATGGAATTATCTACATTGATTCTAACACCGACCTCTTTGAGGCTGTCAAGCCATTCTTTATCCCATATATGGTGGTCGTACCACTCTATCTCGATTCCCTCGGCGATCTTTTTCTCCAGTATGGGTCTGATGTACTCGTAAGTCTTCTGGTTCATCCCTAAGTCCATGAAGGCTATGGTGTGGACATTCCGAATCTTGGAGATCTTCTTGAAGGCCTTTATGAGTAGATAAGGCTCAGTAAACATGATCTTGGAAGGCCTATACCCCCTATAATGTATGTAGACGGCGGCTGACCCCACTCCATCCATATCAGTATGTGTTACGACCATATAGTCATCCATATCAACCGTTCCCCAATCATTGTTGTGTCGTCGAATCATTTTATCTAGCTTAATAAGGAATTATAAAGTAAGTGATAACCTGATAATAGGTCAGTGGCGTGAAGACAGAGTTGCCAGGCAAACCAAGGGACCTATGTCTAAGATGCAAGGGATACCGTAATCTCTGCGGGCTTGGATATTGTCCACTCCTACGCGGATTCCGCGGCAAGGTCAAAATGATATCGAGGATTAATAACACACGAGTCAACGGAGCTACACCGCCTTCTGCCCTGGTAGGCGAGTACGGGTATCCATACGTCAACGTGTACATAGGCCTCCCGCCTTGCATACATGGTGATGAGGCCAAGAAATACGATGATCCTTCTTCATGGTTCCTAAGACTAGGATTAGGAGACATAATAGAGCTAAGATCACAGCTAGTGTACGCTAAGAAGAAAGCGAAAGTGAACGATCCATTGATGTTGTACGAGAAAGAAATAGGATTAGCGGCTTTGTCGAGAAAACCAGTTGACGCAGAGGCAGAACTATCAGGTATACCGAAGCCCAGGCTAAGACTTGATCCTCTTCTTCCGCCAATAGGCCCCACGATATCGGCCAGAAGAATAAGAGTATCAGGTAATCCGTCTCTTCACCCAGCTCTCGAGAAGCTGATATGGGATGATGTTAGGGCCGAAGAAGCTGTTTGGATCCTTCACCGTGAAGGCCTCGACCACTACGAAATAGTAAGAGCCCTATCTCTCGGTTTCATCGGAACTATTAGGCGGAGGAAGCTTGTTCCCACGAGATGGAGCATAACAGCGGTTGACAGTATTGTAGCCAAAATGTATCTAAGAACAATACACTTGTCGAGACCTATAAGCGATGTACTGGTCTACCATGCCGAGTATCTCTACAACAAGTACACCATAATACTTTACCCGGGAAGATATAGTTCCGAGTGGATAGAGGTATGGATGCCCAACAGCCTTTGGAACCCACACGCTGAGCCGTCAATACTCATCATACGTGACGACTACCGTGGTCGCCCGGAGAAGATGGATGGAGGATTCCTTGCGGCAAGAACACCTATTCTCGGGCACCTTGCAAGCACTAGGAGGCAGGCCAAGGTAATAATTTTGAGGGAGGTCGCGCCACAATATATCTACCCCGTGGGCAACTGGCAGATCAGAATGACCGTTGCAGAAGCACTTCGTAGGGGCCCCGTGCTGAGAAACCCTACGAAAAAAGAGCTCCTCTTATATCTTAGGAGAACACATAGTGTTCCAACGCACATATATGATCATATTGTCGAGAAAATATACAGTGAGAGGCAGATGACCATCGATGATTTCAAGAAATAATAATATAGACACGCGCATGGAAGCCTCAGCAGGAATAATTGTATTATCACTATTTGTTTATATAGCCATTATAGCCTCAATTACCCTGGCAACCTATATGTTCTGGAACACATACTTTTTGGCACCAAGCCTCATCGTTAAGCTCAGCACATACTTTGTACTAATATTATTCACGTATATTGTTTTGACGGAGATGTATGACTTAGCGAACAACTTATCAAAAATAAAGTTATTCTCGGAGAACCTCTACATGAACCTGGAATACCTACTGATTCCTTTGAGCATTATCTTGTCAATTGATCTACTAACTGATATAACAGCAAATATTTACAGAGAATATGAAATCGTAATGATATTAATTGATATAACTTTGATACTAGTAGAATCTATTCTCCTCTATCTTCTTGGGAGAAGAATATTCTTAGGCCTCGAACTTAGAAAACTAATAAGAATACTTTACGGAAACACCCAAGGCCTATTACGTAGTTTTTGGAGAAAATTAAAGAATAGAGAATTATTCACCAATGCAGCATACTTTATCTCCTTCGTACTCCTTTACAACTATGGAATCCTTGCTTTCCAAGCTATAAGAGTGATAACTGTAGCAACCGAACACATAACAATTAATTCTATTCTCAACTGCTTAGTCCTAATAATGATGATTAAACTAGTGCTATACTCATCAACAATATCATATATGATGTACACAGGAATTATCCTATCGCCTGAACAAAAAATAGATTTGAGAAAAGTACTTGTTACACTGGATAGGCGCCAATCACTAATTACGGCCATATATTATAGGTCCGTTAAGGAGCTGAAGATGTATATACATGAGGTTCTTCTTAATCCACTAAATGATGTTATTATCATATTACCGTATAACATAGATACAGAGTGTACACGTTTTATTAGAGAAGTTAAGAATAACAATACCGCCGTTATAATATATCTGAGAAGACAAACAACCGCTCTCCAGAAACTCCCCATTTCATCGGAAAAAAAGATATTTTATATTAGTTCTCTGCAGTATATGCAGATAAACTATATTATACGTGGCGTGAGATTTACCGCTCCTATACTAAGAATAATTATTTGTTTAATGCAAGATGAAAGCTTTATCGAAAAAATGGGCACTACGTTCTATAGATTCGTGAGAGGCATTATAGATTACTTCTGCGGGGCCAAGTTTACCCGTGTCTTTATAGAGTTTATAGCGCCTTATAATCGGTTCGATAATATTTCCGAATTATTGTCACTAATTGTTCATGATGAATATACATTATCAAAACAACAATAGATGTTTTCCAATAATACAACACTGTTATAATTAGTTGAAATCATTTATTGGTTAAAATAAAAAACTTGTTTTATGATATAAATCAATATTTAGTCTTAGTGACATAGAAGTAATGTAGGTGTATTATTGGAAAGGAAACCATTACGTATGGGTGCATCTACTCATTTACACAGAATAGAGGAGGGAATAAATATGGTCGTGATCGAAAAAGTGCCCACAGGGATTAAAGGGTTTGATGATATTGTCGAGGGAGGCCTGCCAAGGCCTGGTATAACATACATAATTGGGCACCCAGGCGTCGGGAAAACTACATTGGCTCTACAGATACTTTATAATCGTGCCCTTCAGGGAGAAAAAGGCATGTATGTATCGTTAACAGAGAAAAAAGAATCGGTTATAACTAGATATAAGGACTTCCCAGCGTTTAATAGGCTCGAGGAGTTCCTCCAAAAGAAACAACTAATGTTTTTCGAAGCCATACCCACCTATGGCCTCGGCAAAGACATGGTGATAAGCCTTATAGATGATGCATTCAACATAGCTCAGGAAAACAGTGTCAAAAACATAATATTCGATACTGTCACAAGCCTTACCATGTATCTGAGGAGAGACGAGGTTAGAACGATACTATCCTATATCAATGACAAAATCTATAACTCGAAGACAATGGGGATAATGATTGCCGAGCTACCCCTCTACAGCGAAGTAATCAACCCGCCGAATGAAGAATTCCTGTGTGACGTATTGATCGTGATGGATTATGTATGGATATATGCTGGCGCGCCAAAACTCGACGTGAGACTAATTCCCGTGAAAAGCAGAGTTGGACGAGTCGACAGGAGATCCTATATCGCGGTAATATCCCCGGAGACAGGTGTTGAAATAATAGGTACCATTGAGACAGAGCACTTCACCCCATTCAGACAGGGATAACATAATTGACCAATAGATTTTCAACCTGTATCCGCAGATCTATAAAACACACAGCCTTCATACCGCTCTATTTATTTATACTTATCATCTTCATCGCAATACTCTCCATTATGACCGAGAGAGGCAAAACAATTAGTGTTTCCCCGGTATTTTTGTTCTTATCTATGATAATGTATACACTCTACATTGCATTGCTCATAAGGATATACATGTATGCTAGGACTATTTTAGATATAGAAACATCGTGTGGAATAATATCCCTAGGTATACTTACTTTTCTTTATCCTCTAGTCATTTTGCTGCCGTTTTTTTATCAAGCTAATAAAAGTTTTTCATACATAATAGATGTCTTTATTATAGTAAATGCCTTGTTGATCGAATTACACTACGCTAATGTGCTATCTAGAGTTTTTAGTCTAATAAGTAATATTAGTGGAGCGAATGAGGGCGAGCCTTCAAGCCTCGTATCCTATAGATTTAAGAATATGTGGCTTCTAAGGGGCTTCGCTATCCTTGGTTCAATCCTCGTTTTAGTTCTTTTTATACTAATGAAGCTGTTTGTATCAAGTGTGAGCCATGAGTATCTGTTTTTTATCGTTGGCTTGACTATAGTGTTTCTTGTTTTGTCAGGAGTAATAACAGTGAGGTATAAGATTACAAACGTCTTGTATCAAGGCCTCAGATTCGCATCTCTTTATAGGTTGTTTACATTAATGAATATTCTCGCCATACTGGTCTTTTTCGGCGTAGCGGCTGCAAATACAATGATAGAATACAAGGGTTTTATTGATCCATACGCTGTGTCTTTTCTCGTCGAGATAGTCATTGCTATGTTTGTTCTTGCTTTCCTAAAATATTCTCTTGACGATCTTGTCGGACTTATTATTGTGTCGAAAGTCCCGGGCATTGCTATGAAGGTAGGCCTACTCCCCATCTATATGATCGTGCACGATATCCCCGTTATGAATAGTGTATCTAAGGTTACCCGTGTTTTTGGTGACATCCTTCGCTCGGTATGGATGGCCGGGTTCCCGATAAATACCATAATATATATATCGAAGCCTCACAGTCTTATTAGGGCTTTACTTCTCTTCAACTTTTATGAAACCTACGACGAAGTAAAAACAGAGATTACGTCTCTAGGAAGAAACATGGATAAACTACTCGGCAATCCTATAGCTCATATATTCAATATAAACATATCTTATCCGACATCAGAAACTTTGCCTAGACAACCTAGACAGTATTTCGGCATAGAGGTTCATGAGAGGAGCATTACCTTCGAGCGCATCTACTTGATACGCTCTATCATGGGTATCATAAGAAGGTCTAAGGGCGTTCTCTTGGTTATAGAGGATCTATCAGATCTGATCAATATATCGAGCTTTACAACAGTATATTCCCTTATAAGAACACTTATATCGTTATTGAGGCCTAATGTGGATGCGATGGTCATCATAACACCCAAATATAGACCGCATGAAGAATACATAAATGTTTTTAAGAGTATAGCTAATAGCGTGGTGGACGTAACAAGATTATTAATCTAAAGAGTTATTTAACAAGATATAGGTTGTACTCTATCATGTTTTTCGGTCGGGTTTTGTAGGGGAGGATTATCATTGGCCGAGAATGCCGATGAGAGAGAGATATATGATATCATTGCGGGTATGCCTATAGAGACGGAAAAGCTCAATATACTGTCTGATATAACATTTGAGGCGCAGCTCCTCCTGAGAAGCAAGTTCATCAAGAAGATCAAGCTCAGCTTCGATGATTTCAAAAATCTCCCTAAGCTGGCCGAAGACAAGGAGGTTCTCCTCACAACAACTCTAGATGGAAAGAGATTTATAGTATATTTGAGCCACGGGAAAATCGTTTCTTCAGCCATGGTAGATACAAGAAAAGGAACCAGACAAGTAGGCCTAAAGCCGCTCGCAACATTAATCGCAGCTTCAAAGATAGCTCCCATAGTGTTTAAACTGTATGAGATCCAACCAATGGTCTCAGAAGATAGAACACGGGAAGCAAGTATTAGGCCCCGGTCACTAGAAGTTGGTTTCAAAAGACGTACTAGGCCTGTCAGGGTAATGGCTAAACCCGAGATCAGGCATGGTGGAATCGAAGAAAAAGAGAGTGGAGAACCAATAATACTCGAGTTCACTAAACGCATAAAAGAGTTCATGGAAAAAATGAAGGAAGATGTTGCAGATCTAGCCGGTTATTACGGCTGTAAATTCATTGATCTCAAGATCGAGATAAGCAGAGGGATACTTAAGATAAAGATCTATGTAAAAAAGAAAGGATTGTTCACAAAATGCCGTGCTGAGGACTTGAAGAAAGCTGTTGAAAACGATGCAGACATACTGCTCACCATGCTTGACCTAGATACTCCTTGCGAGGTACATGTGATCGAGCGCAGAAAATAGGGTTTGCCGTGAATCGGAGAGTATTTAAAGCCCATTCTTGCTTGTACGAACGGGTATTTAACTATTATTTATATTTGATAGACCTTATAGATAGATTATGTAATCAATTAGTTGTTTGAGATTTTAGCGTTAAGGAAACTATAATGAATAGTGGTGGATCGTGCTTGATACTGAGATTTGTACGTGTCAGAGAGAGGCCTGCCGGAAGAATACCTGATCTCTACATCGACACTATCTATGAGCTTGGGAAATACTCGTATTCAGCGGTAGTACTGCGTGTGAGAGATCAGCCAGGAGTTCTAGCCAAGATATTGGATGTTATGGCTAAACATGGAATTGATATTGCTAAGGTGAATGTCCCTGAGATCCCACATGGAGGAGAGGCATTCATATCAATAATAATGCGTAACTGTGATGAAGCATGTCTTGACGAAATAGAGAAGCAATTGCGAGGACTCGATGTTGTCCTTGGAATCAAGAAATTTGTGCCGCAGACGGGATTCTTGTTTATCAAATATAATTCTATAAAAATACTTGATCAGCCCAGCATAATACTAACACGCAATATGATACGTAGCATTATTGATATGTTCATTAAGCATGGAGGCTATGCTGATCTTGGAACTAGGAACACTCTCAGAACGATCGGTCATGGAATAGGGAGGCAGCTCTATGAGTGCATATCCAAGATAGAGACTGAAGTTGGGGAGGGAATAGAAGAGTATAAGGTCGCGTTAGACTTGTTAAGAGATATCTATGAGTCCTTGGGATTCGGAACAATGGACATCATTGAAGTAACTCCAATGATGAGGTATACCATAAGGATAAAGAACAATATGGAGTGTGCCGCTGCACGTGATCTCCACATAATCGATTTCACGGGATATATCACGAGAGGAATACTAGAGCAGTTCTTTGCCGATCTTTTCGGACGACGTGCAGTAGCCAAAGAAACAAGATGCATAAACCATGGCGATGAAATAGATGAATTCAAAGTTGACGTGTACGAGTCCACAACAATATTCTTAAGATAAAACTTTATCGCTAACAGACAGAGAAACGGGGTTGTTTTTATCAGTTCTATATCCTTTAATGGAGGATGTTGCGGTATAAATAACCTATTAATTTACAATTAATTCCTTTGACGAATACAATAGCGAGATACAATAGAGAAAAGAGAATGATGAATTACATGCCGAGCTCTCTTGTGCGTTCGAATAACTCCTTTGTAGCTTCACCAACTTCTTTTGTGCCTGAAACCAGTTCTGCTGTTTCTGCAGCTTCTGTTTCAGGCGCCATTGGAAGTACTTCAACCTCTGTCCCTGTCTCTTTTAGCTCTTCTACCGCACGCTTATAGACCGCTGCGGGGTCGTAGTAGTAGTTGAATATTATTCTCGAGACATCCCATACATTAGTTACCCCCTTGTACAACATCCAGTTCAATATAGTTGCCTTCCTGTAGATCTCGTCAATAATGTCCTCGAGGTCGAGGCCGCGCTTCATAGCGATATCTCTCAAGTGTATGCTCTTCTCAAGATCTACTCTGAACGCGTCCTCCTTAGGATCCCATTGCGCCACTGTTATGTAGCGGTTATAGTCCTCAACCTCCTGCACGATAGTGACTCTTCTCTGCACCTTCACAACTCCTTTCTCAATACGCGTGATCACACGCCGCAAGTGTATGAACACGTTCATTAGCTTCATATAGGTAGGCGGGATATTCATTGGCGGGCTCGTCAGCCTCTTGATAGCATAATCAAGCGTCTCGGCGTGAATGGTCGATAAACCTCCGTGTCCCGTGGCTAGTGATTGGAAGAGCACGAATGCCTCCTCGCCACGGACCTCGCCGACGACGATGTAGTCTGGACGGTAACGTAGGCTGAGCTTCACGAGATCGAAGAGCCTGATGCTTGTACCGCCGGATGAGCCTACTAGGTAGCTCTCACGGCTCGTAAGCTGTACCCAGTTGGGGTGGGGGAGGTTGATCTCAGGGGTGTCCTCAACCGTTACTATCTTCATACCGGGCTTGATGAACATCGAGATAACGTTTAGCAAAGTGGTCTTGCCGGTACCAGTACCGCCTGCGATCATCGCTGTCTTGGCGTGCTCGATCAGTTCCCATAGATAAGCCGCTACGAGAGTGTTGAGCTCTCCCGACTGTATTATCTCTGTCACGCTGAATGGTCTCTCGCGGAACTTACGTATTGTGAATGTTGGTCCTTTAACCGATACTTCTCTGCCGAAAGTTGCCGCTAGCCTGTGCTTCTCGGGTAGCATCGCGTCTAGGATTGGGAACGCAATACTGATGTGTTTACCCGCCATGTGTGCCATTTTCATGATGAACTCGTTCAGGTAGTCTTCGTCGAGGAAGGTAATGTTTGTAGGTATGCTCTCATACTTTTTGTGCCATACATAGATCGGTATATTTACGCCGTTACAGCTTATATCCTCGATATTCGGATCCTTCATGAGCGGGTCTATCGGTCCGTAGCCCAGCAGGTTTCTCTCGATATAGTAGAGCAATTTGATACGTCTAGCACCTACTAGGCCTAGCTTCTGCTTATACTTGTCGGCTATACGCTCTGCTTCCCTGAAAACATATCCCTTTAGATCCTTGATGTCCTCGGGCCTTGTGGGTGGCTTGATCTCGTCCATAAGGATCTCTGTCAGCTTCTCGAGAACGGCCCTGTCCGTGGGTGTTAACCCGTACTCCTCGACAAAGTACATAGGTCCTTGGGGTGTTTCAGCGATAACCACCTTGACGAATGGCTTATAGACATAGTAGCTCTCCATTATCCTCCAGCTAGGATCGCGGCGTGCGACCTGTATCGGCTCGGTAGGCATGATGACGTGACGTATTGCCTCCATCTCCCTCTGGCCAGCGCGGAGCCCCCTGGGCTTTTTCTTCTTTCCTTTCCCCAGCGCTACTCTTCTCTGTAAAATCTCCTTAAGCGAAGGCAATAGTAGACGCCCCACTCCAAACACGTAAATGGGCTAAACTCATAATACTACCTTATAGGTTATAGGTCTTAAACATATAGCTAAATAAGGCTATTGCCTTTGCGGGTTCTTTTAATAATACTTGAATAGGGGGTATGCTAAAATATATGTTGGCACGACAATAATAACCTAAAGATACACGGACGGATGCGGTGTTTGCGTTGGGTTTCTGGGACTGGGTTTATATGGTTTTTGAAAAGCCCGGCAAGAAGATCTTAGAGATATATCCGCATCTCCCAGAACAGATAAGAAAAAGCGGTATGCACATGTATCCAGAAGTCTACGCGTCATTTGTAGCCTTTATGACATTGGTTCTTACTGGTTTTTCCGCGGTTCTTGCCGCTATTTTTATCGTGGTTAGACTACAATATCTCATATTTATACCGATCTTATTACCTGTTTTCGGCTTTGTTTTTCTTGTTTACTTCCCATCAATGCTGGCCAGTAGCCGTGCGGGAGGAATAGAGGGTGAATTTCCATATACTGTGGCTTACCTTAGCATGATGGTAATGAGCGGCCTCTCACCATATAGTGCCTTTGAGAGAATCACGAGAAGCAAAAGAGTCTTCATTAAAAGTAGCGAGCTAAGTCAGCGCTTCATACTCCTAGTTAGGGTTCTGGGCCGCGACCCCTTATCGGCTTTCGCAATGCTAAGTGCCCGTACCCCCAGCGCGACTGTACGTGATCTATTGATGGGCTATGTTACCACCGTACGTGCCGGTGGTGATGTAGCGGATTATTTGACGAAAAAAGCTAGGCTCCTGTTTTCAGAGATAATAGTTAAGATGAAGATTATCGCTGATAAGCTGGCCAGTATATTGGAGGCATATCTTGCCTTAGCCTTATTATCAATGATAAGCCTTACAGTCATGTACTTTGTAACGGTATCATTCGTATCAGTTGTTCCATTCGGCCTAAGTCCGGGCGGGATGTTCCTGTTCCTCTACGTGATGATGCCGATGATGTCCGCTATGATAATCTATCTCGCCGACCTCATACAGTACAAGGAGCCGTGGGTCGACTACCGCCCATACATGGTTTTCGCGGGGCTATCACTACCCATTGCCGCTTACCTCTCGGTTTTCGGTATCTTCCTGCCAGGAGTGCTTCCACCTGGGAATAAGCTCAGGGAAAGTTTTCTTGTAAAGGGACTACACGATCTCTTGGCGCTCCCCGCCTCTATAACTCATGCACCAGGCTATGTTGTATCAAGTATACAGTTCGCCCTCGTCCTCCTTATCGCGACTTTCCCAGCAATGATTTATTACGAGTATGTTTCACGGGAGTACAAGGTGGTTAACGGGATAACGCTCTTCCTAAGAGACCTCGTAGAGGTTAGAAAAACCGGTTTGTCGCCGGAGAGATCGATTATTGAGTTGTCCCGCAGAAACTATGGTGCCTTCACGAAGTATTTGAGGAAAATGGCGCTCCAGCTCAGCCTAGGAGTGCCGTTATCCAAGATAATAGATGATCTCTTCAAGAAGATCATTGTTTGGAGGGCAAAGGTACTGCTGTATGTCCTAACCGATGCTATCGAGGTGGGAGGAGGGACGATCGAGGTCATGGAGAACCTGGCGTGGTTCGCCGAGAGCATAGACGCTATAGAGGATGAGCGTAAAAAGAACCTCCGCACACTACTCATAGTACCCTACATGGGAGGCATACTAACAGCAGCAACAGTAGTAATGCTAACGGCATACTTAGGAAGTCTCCCGCTAAGCTTCGGGGCTTTTTCTACGGCCGCCGCAATGACCCTGCCGTCGATTATACTTAACACGTACTTCATGGGGCTAGTGGCAGGGAAAGTATCGGCGGGAAGCGTGGCTGCAGGATTCAAGCACGCGTTCCTGCTGACACTGATATCTCTGTTTCTCTTACTGGCGTCCGGAATAATAGGTTCTCACCTAATGATCATGCCTTCGAGTCACGCAGTAGTGCCTGGAGGATGACAGTCCTATGAGGAAGAGATCTATGAGAACATGTAAGGGTGTGAGCGAAGTCATATCAACAGTTATACTCGCCGCCACCATAATCATGATATCACTAGTGGTATTCTACTATGCTATGTACGCGTTCCAGACAAGCAGTCTCGCAACACAGTTCGGCTACACAAAATCGGTTCTACTAGATCTCGCCTCGAACCTCAACTATGTGATCTCCGGTAACCAGTACTACGCCAACATACCGTCAAAAACAGTGGGTGTAGGATACAATGAGTCCAGTACATACACCATATCGATAGGAGTGCCAGCCTACAACATAACGATAACTATAAACAACCCGCTAACAACCCCCCTCACCAACTACCAGGTAATGGTATGGCTCAACCAGACAAACTTCGCGGGCTGGAACTACCTGAACATGACAGGTAACACCACGGACTTCATATTTGTAGACCCCTACTACCACATACTCAGCTTCTACGTACAGGAGTTTGACCCACTCAACAAGGTTGCCAAGATATGGGTAAAGGTACCATATATTCCCGGCGGCGGCTCAACAAAG
This sequence comes from Desulfurococcales archaeon, assembly GCA_027022365.1. Lineage (GTDB taxonomy): Archaea > Thermoproteota > Thermoprotei_A > Sulfolobales > Desulfurococcaceae > JAADCY01. Next base: position 66,982 of record JALVYU010000031.1, read on the forward strand.
ATAATAATGTTCTATGGAACCCCGCTCCTCAAGGGCCATAGCGACTTCTACTCAGTATTCGACAGGTTCTACGACGACTTCACAACCAGCCCATATAATAATGGGAAATGGATCATATACAAGGCGGCGGGAACAAATTACACCGCAGAATTCGTCTGGGATCCCAAGCAGGGGGTAGTTAACCTGACCCTACCATACCCGGATCTCGGGGTAATGGCCTTCGCCGCGGAAAACGGCAGGCCTATCCAGGGCCTCCCTGTACTCGCGATCATAAGGTACAAGGGCGGTAATCCGAGCGCCACACCAGCCGATGGCTTCGCTTTCGCTTTCAATAAAGACATATCGGTGTATGAGCGGTACGCGGGTACTTTTGGTGGTACGGGAGGCTCTCTCGACCTAGAGTTGCTCAGCCCCTCGGGCACGATCATATCAGATGGATACGCGTTCGTCATGGATGCGTACCAGGACACAGGCACGTACCCCGATCCTGCTCCAAACTATACAGCTATAGAACGTACAAACGTTACATACCCCTACCCAAAAATAGATAACAAGTACTACCTTACAGACGCCGTATCCGATCTTACATGGCATGTTCTGACATTATCAATAGAGCCCGATTACTCTTATGCAAACATAAGCATAGATGGCTCTCAGGTATTGACAAACGTTGCTCTCCCAACGAAGCTACCGTATACAGGGTTCGGCATCTCGGCGTCCACCCATAGTCTATCAGCATACTACACGGTAGATTATATCGAGGTGTATTATAGGAAGTACTACGGGCTCGACCCAACAGTATATATTAACCCAGTCAACGGCACAGGGTTCGCGCCAATCTACACTATGAACTATGTCGGAATATATACGGCGGCATACGCTGCTTTCACGACGACAAGGCAGATCATCTATGGAACCAGCAACTATACAGTCGACGACATACGGTTGATCCCCAGAGTCACACAGTTCTACCTGAACGGCTTCACTTATGCCGAACTAGATACTTTCAGATTCTTGGTTAATCCCTATGAAGTAGTCACAGCCAGTGGAATAACATACACAATAAGTATCACGGGTGCCGAACTGCATCCACAGGTAATATCGTCGTCCCCCTCTCAACTCATAGCCTCGTATGCGGGGATAACGTATTCGAATACGTTCAATACGACAAGGGTAGCGATCATAGTATCGTTGAATGGATACCTGCAAGTGATCGATATAACGTCATCGCTGACAGGATACAATCCAGCGACATCCCATGTACAAGTATTCATTACGATTAAGAAGGTTAATTTGGTGTTTATCTAATGGTAGCCCCGATCATAACCCACGTTATAGGAATTACTGCCCTCATAGCTATTATGGTGATCATAATTATATATGTCGGCTTCATGACGCAGGCGATGATGTATGAGAATGTCCAGAGAAACCTAGAGTATGTCTCTCAATCGATATCAATGCAACTGCTGTATGCGATAACATCTGACACCAACATGACGATCCAGCTAAACTATCCAATAGTGGTTGGGAAAAACACTTTCTACAACATCTACATAGGTAACACATCGTATGTTTTACAGGTGGCCCCCTTCCTCAATGACAAGTTATCGCCGTCCACCCTCTATGTTTTAACAATGACGCCCGACAAAACCGTCTACGCGTACACCCCCGTATGCAATATAACGTATAACGGTAAGCTTATCCTCGTGGAGAACAACCTGCTGGTTATTGGTAGCGGTACAGTTACAACATTAGCGATAAACATAAACACCACTAATATTTACATATCAATATATAAGATGGAGGTCAGATATCCTTGAAGGAAATCATAGAATACATTTTAGCCGCTTTAATAATAATTTCGATAATACCAGTCATAACATACGTAGAGAACACTGTCTACGCACCTAGGCCAAGGAGCGTTGAGCCGATAGTTCAAGTTCTATTTGCAAATAAAATATTTGATGAAATAAACAAGATATTTACGGCAGGTAATCTCACTTTATTTCAATCCAATATATTTAATACAATAATCGCTCAAGAACTATCACCATATAACAATTACGGCTACAACATAACTATTAGACCATACGCTATCAAGATCGATAGTGTTGGATGGACGATCAACGTCACATCAATGTATAACGGAACCATTTCCCTCCTTGTAGTATCCACGGGCCTAGCTGTAAGGACGATAAACACTCCGCGCTACACGTTCCTCCTGCAGAACGGCACATACAAGTATGTATTCGCCAACCCGTTTAGCCCGACATATACGATGATGGTTATAGCGATCCTGGACATCGGTACTGCGAAATTTATTGATTATAAAATAACACAGAGCAGCGTCAACAAACTCACCCTAGTTAATATAAACGGAAAAGTATATCTTCTAGCACCGACATCCCTCAGCACGCCGCTGACATCATCTCCGGGCCAGGCGATAGTATGCTATTATGATCCTGCGACGAATAACTACTATTATTACGGCAGTATAAATTACAACTACATAAAAAGCATAAGCTATTACAGGGCACCAAACTATTTCTTCGGGACATTATACAATAGTACAACAAGATACACTGAATACAGCAAGATAAGATACGATGTATCTTATGCAGGAGTTATAACGCTTTATGGAAATACATACAATATGTTCGGACTCTACTCCTACACAAACCAGTCCACCGGGTACTTTCACGGCAACTATTATTTCACAGGAACAGTCGTTACCAATACTGTTTCAACATCTACAACCACCGTTATCAACACAATAACCTATACTTCTCGTTGGTGGTGGTGGATAACAATAACAGGCACATATACGACGACGCTGCCCGTAGAAGCGAACATCACCGCTACATACCCCAAAATAACAAGCACTACCCTCACAGCGAGCTCGACGACCTCGTACATAACATCCTCGGCAACGGCAACATATCCAATATACTATCCACTATTAAATGTCGTTGCGATAATTGTCGTGGATTCTAGCGGTAACATATATGTGGCGCTACCCTACTTCAACTATCTGACCGCTGGCTCCACTATACCTGCGAACTGGCCCGTCAGCCATGAAGCCTACTGGTTCAGGATAGGAATGTTCACTTATTATGTACAGATAACTATTTGGAGGAAATCGATATGAGGTCACAGTCGGTTATCATCTCGGCGTACATGGCTGTAGCGTTGCTGGTAATTGCTATGGCGACCATTTATGTATATGTGTTGCCACATACACAATCGTACTTATCCTCATATTCGTCACTGGATGTGAGAAGCATTGTTTATAGCAGGTACTCGTGGACCGCGAAAATCCTTGCAAACGAGCTTTACAGAGAGCTCAACCTGAAATACGTCTATGTGAACATAACGACATACAATATCACCACGGGCAGAATAATCAGTACCGACTACTATATAATACGTCCCGCCAGAAACACTAGCCTCATCTATATCACATATAACCTCACCAGCTTCAATCCCGACGGGATTATGTATATCTACAACATAAAGGTGGGAAGATGAAGGGACAGCTACCGATAATTATTGCCTTCACAATAATAATGGCTATTGTAATCTCCACTGCAATATATATTTCAACAATCCCTGTAAACGTGAAGTTCAGCTATACCGGCAAACAATATAGTGACTGGGAAATATATGATCAGGAACTGACCCAGCTAATACTCTACATGCTTAAACAAGGGGTCACGGCCGCAACCCCTCTCATCGAAAATTACATTAAATCGAACATATTTACCCAGAGCATCACCTACACGCGTGTCTACGCACCCCTAACAGCCTATCTCACCTATGGATTCTGGTATTCCGAGTACTTCAACGTATATGTGCCGACGGGAAGAGAATATGTTTCGATCACACCATCATACTATACAGGAACCGTTCTTTCAGAAGTGAGTGTCTTAGCGACAAAAACACTGAACTCCACGGCATACAAGATCCTGACGAGCTGGATAAACAGCATGAAGAAGCTAGGTCTAAGAATAATTATAGACAATTTCATAACAGCCTATAATCTAAGCCTAACATCAACGGGAACAACAGCCATTGGCATGGCTAACGCCTCGGTAAACTTCACCATAACTATATTCAACTCTCTAGGCGAATACAGGGTTTACACGAAGACATCACTGTTGCACTGCCAAGTCAATTTCACACACGGATACTACTCGGGCGCAGACTCAATCAGTGGAGGATTTGTCCTACCCCTCGTCATACAGACATATATAATGATCGACGGGACACGCTACTATTATGTCCTCTCGCCCAGAGACGTGACCACGTACTACTACTCACAATTATTCTCCACACTACCATCCTTTGCCGCGAAATACGGTGGCTCACCCCTCGCCAAAGCCTACGTGATAAACAATGGGCAGGCGGCGTTCTACAGGGGAAACGGATTAACGAATGTAACATTGATTATAAGGTACAATACTTACGACGAATTCCTCGTCGACTGGATCAAATACGTTCATTTCTCCTCTATAATAGGGCTCATAAAATCAACAGACCTAGACTGGAACAACGTATTCTATGTATTCAACTATATGACATGGGATCTAAGCTACTGGGGCACCACAAATGTTACGACCTTAGTGTCAGAAGATAGCATTAACCTGACAGACATAACAGGCAATAACGTCGAAGTATCGTATTACACCCAGTCTATATCACCATACGTTAACTACACGAAAGTTCTCACCTTCTATGTACCGGGATATTCGAGAATAGATGTTAACGGAGTACCGGTTATCGTGCCGACACAGTTCTACATCTACTACTCCGGAGAATATCTAGCATACTCCTTCCTATATGCATACTCCTTCGACATTAATATTAGGGGTAGATAAGCCAGCACATAATCCACTGATCATTGGCATGAGCTTCCCTCAGTAAATATAGGGCGTTTTTCCCTTATTTTTATACCTAAAAACTCGATCATAAAATGCAACCAATGATTATACGTTGAGCAACGCAGATAAAATGTTGCCTATATCAAGACATAAGCTTTTAATTTCCTATGTCACTATCATATTGTAAGAGGTGAACAAGTATGCGTGCAATATCCCCAGTAATAGCAACAGTAATAATAGTATCAGTCGCTATTGCCATTAGCATCGCAGTAGCCCTATGGCTGACTGGTGTTACCAGCGGATTTACTCAGACTGAGAATCTGCAAATAGTATCAAGTTACGCCACAGCTGTTGATACCCCGGTTAAGGGATGGAACATTACTATAGTGTTAAAGAATACAGGTACTGTTGCAGCGACCATTGATAACATATTCATAAACGGCATTCCTGCTCAGAACAATACTAACGGTGTCTACTGGCTCAATGGTACCGGTACAACAATCGAACCCGGCAAGAGTATAAGGATAATAATAGTGTTAAAACAAGGACAATTCTCATCAGGCCAGATGGTGAATATCAAGATACATACTGCTAGCGGTAGGGACTACCCGACAACAGTTACTCTGCCATAAGGTTTTGCTTTCTTGCTTTAACTATAACTATTTTTTCTCCTTTCTCGGCTTTTCTCTGGGGCGGTGGTAATATCGTTATTGCGGTTTTTGTTTTTACTGCGATGATCTTGTATGTGTGGTTCGGATCTTGCTTGTTTAGTTCATGTTCTATTTCTGCTAGGGTTTTCTCTGCCAGGTTCTCTGTTATTGTTTCTTCTATGAGGTCTGCTTGTCCTTGGCGTGTTGTTAGTTCTTTGATTACTTCTAGGACTGCGGGCTCGAACACTGAGCTTGCTATTGTTCTTCCTAGGAGGCGCGTTGATAGGGTGTAGTGTGCTCCTGCTTGCCTTAGTAGTTCTTCTGTCTCGGCGTTCTTTGCTATTGCTGAGATCCTTGTCTCGGGGTTTATTTTGCGTACTAGTAGTGTTAGGTGTATTGCTTGGCTGTCTTCACGGGTGCATATTATTACGTGTTGGGCGCCCCCTACTCCTGCTTTGCGGAGTGTTTCCTCGTCGGCTAGTTCTCCCACCATGTAGTCTATCCCGGGGTCTCTCTTGGGCTGTGATGCCGTGATCCATCCCGTCTCCTTGTCTAGCTCGTTCAGACGTAGCTCGTCTATTATCTCGTAGCAGGACTCATCATCACCTATAACCAGGATCTTCTTTTTCTTCAAGGGTGCCAGCCCCAGTAGTTTCTTCATGCTTGCTTGTAGGAAGGCATCAGCTATAACTGATACTGTGAGGGTGTAGGCCAGGATACCCATTACTGCGGTGAATCCCGCGACGAGCCATCCCGCCCCTCTCGTCGGGACTATGTCGCCGTAACCTATTGTTGCCATAGTTATGATGCTCCAGTAGAGGCTGGCCCAGATGTCTATGTCTCTCCTCCCGGCGACGACGTGCTCGGAGTAATAGAATAGCAGTGCGCACACTACCCACATGGTGAGGAAGAAGCCCGCTACAAAAAACAGCCTGGATCTCATGATCTTCTTTGCCCGTCTACGCATCAGCTTCCTCAGTAACCTATGGATAATGCTTATCGCCAATTATCAGTCACCGTTCTAGCCTATTACCTGGGAGAAGGAGACAAGCCTTTCTATTCATGGTAAGGGTGTTGGGTGGCGTATTTCAACTTGTCGGATCAAATTTAATAACCCATAACGGATCATCATATTATTTGGATCAGAGTAGTCGGGTAGGTGGATAAGTATGAGCAGCAAGAAAACAGCCAAGGAGATAATCCTTGAGGTACTCAAGAAGGAGAAAAGACCCCTCACCCCCAAGGAGATACAGAAGCTTACCGGGCTAAACTACAACACCATACGCGGCAGACTACAGGATCTCAAGAACGCAGGGCTAGTGGTGCGAACAGAGCAGGGCTGGATATACAAGGAGTACGCCAAGTAAACACTAGCCGTTTGTTTTTACAAACAGGGCCCGTAGAGGCAATGGGGGTAAACCACATATCTTTTTCACCTAAAAACAATTGCTTTATGCTATCCTAGTACCAGAGAAGATAACGCAATAATGGCTACAGTATAAGCGGTGCTCACAACAACGTCTATAACCAGGGTCTTCCTACTCGGAGGCTTAACGCTGAAATGCATCATGATCATCCCGAGGAAATTCGTGGCGAGATATGCTCCGCCGAAAAGCCATGGAAAACTAGTTGTTGGAAATAAGCGTGAGGCAATCCACGCGATCAAGTATGCGAGGGGGATATTGACAAATGCATCATTCCACCACGAAGCCGGGCTCAAAATATAGCCTAGTACGAAGACAATTGAGCGGGCCACCCCACGGGGGGTTGTCAATACTGACAATATCCTTGAAAACCTTGTAGAACCGCGTAGAGCCAAGAAGTACTACACCGGCTAACCGTATCAACACGGTATTACCTTAAAAAGTATGGGGCCCAATAAATCCTCTAAGAAGGAACACAGCCAATATATTATCTGGTGGATGAGGGGGACGGCAGTCTCACTGAAGACCGTGATGATTTGGCCCCCTCCCCGACACCGCTCTTCTGATCGATAACGGTTCTGTTTAAATAGTAATACTAATAAGGGAGGAGGAGATCAACTTTTACATAGTCGATTAAAAGGTGTATGGGAATGACAGAAGCAGTAGAGACGACGATGCGGTACAGGAACAAGTTCACATGGAAAGAAATAAGTGACCCCATCTACGGCTACGCCTACTTCAACAAGGAGATAGAGGAGGAGATAATCAACAGCCTCCTCATACAGAGGCTACGCTATATCCTCCAGCTCCAAACAGCTCATCTAGTCTATCCAGGAGCAGTGCATACCAGGTTCCAGCACAGCATAGGCACGATGCACCTGGCAGGCCTAATGGCCGAGGATACCATACTAAAGCTTAAGAGCTTCTACGACGACAACGTGTTCCAGGGCTACAAGCCGGAGACACTGATACAGGCGGTTAGGCTGGCGGGCCTACTACACGATGCCGGGCACGCCGCGTTCGGCCACGCGTTCGAGGAATCCCTCCTGTGGACTAGGAACGATATACCCGATCCCGTCGCCAACCATGAGAAGATAGGCTCTATGCTGGTCGAGATACTGTTGGAGGACAAGATAAGGAGCTACGAGGCACACTATGGGCTGGACGGCCTATATGATGTGCTAAAAGCAATCCTGGGCCCCGAAACCCCTAAGGAGCCGATCCTACAGGTCATGAGGTGGCTCGTCAAGGACAGCCTCTATCCCAGCGACATACTGGACTTCCTCAGACGGGACAGCTACTACACTGGGACAAGCGAATACGGCTACATCAATCACGAGCGGCTCGTGAGGAACACATACCCCTACTTCGAGGACGGGAAAGCACTACTGCTCCTAGACAGGAATAGCTGGGGGGAATTCAGGCGATACCTCTACGCAAAAGCCAGCATGTTCGAACACGTGTACTATCACAGCGTAAACCGGGCGTTTGACCGACTCCTCAAAGAAATACTCGGGCTACTCGACGAGGAACTAGGCCTAGTAGATGCTGTGAAGAAGGTAGCGGAGCTAGACCCCTACCCATACCTCATGATAACAGATGTGAAACTATATAATGCAATGCTAGAGCACGCGGTCGCCAAGAAGGATAGGCTGGGGAGGCTATGCCACAAACTCCTGGTTGAGCGTAAGCCCGAGTGGAAGCGTGTTGGGCGCGAATACATACTGACAAGCTACAAGGGACCACAAGTACTCAAGCCAATGCTCCGCCTAATCTTCGACCAGGAGGAGAGGAAGAGAATAGCGTCAATCCTCGAGGAAAGCCTCTACGAGAGACTATCACCGAAAGGCGTGTCGAGAAACGATGTATGGGTGGATGTCCTAACCATAAGCCCCATACCCAAGAGCACACTCATACCTGGCAAGGAGACAAGGGGGCGGGGACTACTCACGCTCTTCATGGGTAAGAGGACGCGCCACGGAATAGTGAAGGATAGGGACATAAACCTTATCGAAGAAGGGATACCGTTAATGGTTATCTTCAGAGCCTACATCAGGAGAGGACTACATAGGCCGGGATACGAAGGACTAGTCACCGAGATCCTCAAAGAAACAATCGAGGCAGAACTAGACATTAAGGACGAGTTCACGGAGACGGCGAGGAAAATATACGAGACAATAAAGTCCGAGGAACTCGAAAAACAGAGAATAACAATGTAGACACCGCTTCTCCCCGCCACATACATAGTCCTCTTTCCTTACACAGGCATCCCCTATCATGGCACCGTACACGGTTCTAGATCAGTATTTATGTTTACCCGGTACATACATTAGCTACATGGGAGGAAAACTCTCTGTAAATACCCGGCAATCCACGGCCTAGGGGATGAAAAGTCTTGGAGAATGTTCCCTCGTGGTGGTACAAGCTCTTGCATCCTAGGCCCGTCTATATTATTGCCGCCGCACACGGGGATAAGCGATCCGTCATGGCGGCCTCATGGGTTATGCCTGTCTCCGAGGAGCCGCCGAGGCTGGCTCTAGCTATAGACACGGAGTCCTACACGTATGGTTTGATCAGGGAGAGCAGGTATTTCAGCGTAAACATATTGTTTGCCGACGCGCTCGACATGATATGGCGGGCGGGAACAATATCAGGACATGATGTCGAGGATAAACCCAGCGCTGTAGGCCTCGATCTCATCATGAGTGATTATGCCCCAATAGTAAGAGGGGCTGCAGCCGCAATAGTATCGAGGGTCTGGAAGACAATAAGTCTTGGTGACACGGACCTAGTCATAGGAGATGTTCTAAAAGCGGAGCTTTTCAGGGAAGACGTGTTCGATAAACGATATGGTTGGAGGCCCGGCAAAGCAACTATACCGATGCATTTAGCGGCGAAAGGATTCGTGCTACCCGGTAAACTAGTCATAGCGAAGTAGAGCCTCTGGCCGGGACTACGAGTTCGCCCCTAACAACAACCTTACCCATCAACGATAAAAGACCCAGAGCAGCATCAACCTCGGGGCTACGGGGATACTCGCCGAGCCATACCCATGAATGACGGGGCAACACCCCTTTTTTCTCCAGCTCATAGACCTTTCTATGGAGGCTCCAAATATTTGCCGGTGCGCAATCACTGATAAGCCTCAATATATATGCAAGCCATTCGTCGTCAAAAACCTCCACCACAGTTCACCACCCCACATATTTATTGAAAATAGGGATTTAAGCCGCACCCCCGATCCTGTGGAGGACCATTTATTATTAGTCTCGCCCATACATGAAATGGGCAGTGGAGTAGAGGGTGCGGATGAAATTGAAGATCTTTGTAAGCCTAAAGCATAAGCCGGAAGAATATATTGTCAAGCTGAGGATATACGACGATCAGGGCAAACTAGTGAATTCCAGAGAGTATGAAGGCGTGAAACAGCTCGTCATAAGGGCCCGGGAGACAAGGATATCCAGACAACTAGCCCCCGAACCATATACTTTGGTCATAGATGTTGAGGAGCCGAGGATAGAGCTGAAGGAAAACACCCTCCTATATATAGAGGGATGAGCTTGCCAGAGATCATAAGCGGCCTCAGGATAGAGTCCTCGAAGAGCAGGACAGGCAAGCATGTCCTCAAAAGCACAGTCCTAATCTACAAGAAGGACAAGGGGTTACTAAGCATCAATAAGCACCAGGAAGCAGTCGTTGGCGAGGAACAGGTGAAACCAACATATAGGAGGGGCTGGTCAAAGAAAATAGATGTAAAGCTAGATCACGGCGACTACTTAATCCATATCTGGTTCGTCAAAAACCTATGGGGGAAGGTCAAGGGATACATATCAATATACAACCACAGAGGAGAACTCGTATACCGCGCAAAATACGTTGACGGCGACCTAAGGAGGAGTACAGGAGACCCCATATATGCATGGCTAGTAAGACTCGTCGCCCAACAGCTCAAAATCCCGGTTAAAAGGACAAGGCTAGGGGATGAGAAGAATGAGTGAGGAGGAAAAGATCACGGAGTACATAGAGAGAATGATCAAGGCCCTGAAGCACTTCGATTGTTACGTGTTCGAGAAAGAAGACCTTGAAATAGTGAGCAAGATAGCCGAGCTCGCCGGGATAAGGAGGATGGTCACTATCAGGAGAGCCGATCCGAGATACGAGTACATATATGTCCTTGCTCCGCGGAACATAGACCTAGAGGACGAATGCAGGTTAAAGGCACGGCAATTGCTGGCTGAAGGCAAGATAGACAGGCTCCAGTACAAGAAGTACTTCGATTACTTCGTAGTACAGTGCATAAGACATAAAGAGAGGGAACGTGTAAAGGAAATAATATCAAGACTGGAGCATTACATACGTGGTGTAAAGGGTGGAGCACCGTCCAGAATTGAAAGAATTTCCTTCGGCTTTACGTAAGGTATTCATGCTCGGATACATCATCAGAATAATACCTCTCGTACAATTCATTGGTGCCTTCCTGACAGGGATGTCATGGTATCTCCTAGGGAAGAAATGGGGAAAGAACAAGGCGTACATTGTAGCAGCGGTGGGCAGCTTCATAGTATTCGCAGGCTTCATACTCTCTATAGTCCAGGGCTTGATATCGCCTAAAATAGTTGCTCCCTGGCAAGAGCTCTTAGCAAACACCACCAGTCCAAGTATGAATGCAACGCTCAGTGGATCTGCCCTAGCCTCCTATCTCGAGAAAATAGCCGAGCAGGATGGCTCTCCCCTTAATTATCTCTCGCCACTACTTATAGCCGTGGGGTTATTCATAGAATCAATAGGGTTCAAGAGGCTCAGCATAGACACTGATCAGGCGATGCCGAGATATCTCTACATGCTGTTCATAGTGCTGGGGATTTTCAGTATACTCCAGCTACCCGCGATATGGTTTACCGTTGCCAGCTTGAAACATTACGCGGCTATATTTAGTACAAAGACTTCTATCACGTTGAAGGAAATATTCACAACGCTCATAACTATCTCGGCGCCTTTAACGATTGTCGGACTACTAGTATTTGTGATGGGGCTGATCATATACATTATAGCGGTCTATAAGTTCTATAAACTCGGCAAGATAATCGAGGAGGAGATAATCCTGGAAGAAGCACAGGAGGTTAAAGGAACAGGTACTGAGGGAGAAGAAAAGGAGCTAGATATAGAGTTCGAGGAGGAAAACGGGGAAGAAGAAATATAGCCTGTATTAAAACGGCAAGCATATGAGAACAAAACATGATATCTGCGTCCATTGACAACTACGGATATATAACCGATGCCGGGATCACAGGTCTTGTTTAAGGGTACATAAATAACCATAGACTCCCCGGAGAGAAGGGTCTTATTCACATACACCCTATTCTCCTTATTCTCCCCGGTCTCGACAAACTCGATCAAGATTGTTCTATTCATAAGATTAGTTATGTTTAAGACAAGACCACGACCGTTATGATTTGCCGAGACATACACATCAGGAAATACTACGGGAGTAATTACACCGCCCGGCACAGGATGGATGATCCCCGGGAGGTTAACGGCTAGAAAGAAGAATAATGCCATTACAGAGAGGATAACATAAGGTTTAGCTAGTACATCCTTGCCGGCCAATCCATGACCCCATAACTATAGGGGAGGTTTAAAACATGTGGAATGCCCCAATATAGAGGATTATGCCCGCTGCAACTATCATTATGATCCAAATAAGGGGTTTCCACGCTATTATTTTGCTGCCATCTAGAGGCGGTATCGGGAGTAGATTGAATATCGCTACCCAGCCATTGATCTGGGTATTAACTACCAAGAACCACGCAAGCACGATTATCCAGTAGGATAGGCCATCCATATGGATAAGCCATGGTATTAGGAAATGATAAGCCAAAATACTGGCAACACCGAGAACAATATTGACTAGAGGACCCGCATAGCTCACTATACCGTTAACTCTCTTATTTATAACGGGGTCATAGTACGGGCTCGAGACAACAACGTAGCCTGGCATGAGAAATCTTATGGGTAGGTATGGTATGGCTGAAACAAGCGTTATCAATAGACCAACGGGTGACAAGATATATCTTGCATAGCATCCCAGCCGTACAGCGCTATACTTATGTGCCAGCTCATGGGGGATACTAGCAAGGAAAGCGGCGATCCCAACTATAGCGAATACCTCAATCTCACCTCGTATGAGATACGATGATCCAAATGCAAGCATAATGGCCGCCCCACCTATAAGGAGGCTTACTGGCTCGCTGATCTTGAATACATCCAATGCCCACACCTTTCCCAAACAATATTATATTCTCTATAAAGCATAGATTCAAGACAAGAATAGGGCTTCAAGCCCTAAATTAATTGTTGGGTGCAGGGATTGCTTGGCCCTGATGACCGGTGTATGATGATCGCGAGGTTCCAGCCACTACACTACGGTCACTTCAACGCGATCAAGTACTGCTACAAGCGCTTCGAAGAAGTAATAGTAGTCATAGGTATGGCGAGCCAGAGCCATACACCGGAAAACCCGTTCACTGCTGGCGAGAGATTATTGATGATCAGGGAGACGCTTAGATGGGCTGGCCTACCACTGGACAAGCTTGTCACAGTAACACTGCCTACCATGGAGGTCAGCAAAGTAGCTGTCCACTACGTCAAATTATATTCTCCGCCATTCACACACGTCATAACACTGAACCCGATTATCCAGAGAATATTCATGGAGGAAGGATATAACGTAATAACACCCGAGGTACTTCAAAGAGACAACTATAGGGGCTCCGTTGTTAGGAGGCTCATGGCCGAAGGAAACGATGATTGGAGAAAACTGGTTCCTCCACCTGTCGAGAAGATTATCGATGAGATAGACGGTGTACGGAGAGTACAGATGCTGTACCGCGAGAAGATACCGGGATACTATGTGACGGCCTAAACATTGATCCGGTAGGCGGTAGCGTGTTGAAGACGTTCCAGTGCACGCTGTGTGGTCTGTGCTGCAGGTCATCGCCCATATCGATCCTCCCACACGAAGACTATATTCTCCGTATTCTTGCCAGACATCTAGGCGTAAAGTACAGGTCAAGGCCTGGATACAGGGTCTTCGATAAGAGGACAGGCAGAGATATAGCGTTGTCTTATGTGATGGAGCTCGTTGATGGGAGGTGCCCCTTCCTACGGCAAGACGATCTCTGTATGATCCAGGACGTATATAAGCCGCTGATCTGTCGGAGCTTCCCCTACGTACCAAAACAAGTAAGGTATATCATCAGCAATGAGCTGAAACTAGTATTCACCAAGGTAGAATACGGCATCAGCAGTGCCTGCCCAGTTATCAGGCAGGACAAGGATATAATAATGGGGCTCATGGCCGCCACGCCGTTGTGGCATAGACTCTATTTTCCACGAGAATATGTAGCGGCTATGGAGATGGAGGAAAAGAGGACATTAATGCTTCGATTGCTATCGAAGCTATGGTCGTCAGGAATAGTTGAAATCGACTCCGATCATGGAGGAAAACATAACATTATCAATTTATATGAGCTCCTCAGAACATATTTCCCGAACCTACCATATATTATGGGGCTGGGTGAAACCATAAATAAGATCAGGGGAAGGTGAGTATGGAGTGATCGATTTAAAGACTGCGGTCAAGATCCTAGCCCTATATAAGCTCATCAAGAACAATGACTGGTTGATAAGGGATCTTGCATGGGAGATAGGAGTTAAGGAGAAAATACTTGTTGAGGCGGTGGAAGAGCTCTCTAAGAACTACTTGATAACAATCGATGAATCCCACATTATCTGGAACCCTGCAGATATCCCCTCAATGCTTAAACCATGGGGATGGGAACTAGTACACGAGCCCATCCTAGGCTCCACGCAGGAGGCGGCCAGAGGCCTGGGTCCTTGGAGCATAGTGGTTGCTGAGTACATGCTGATGGGGAGAGGTAGGCACGGAAAAACATGGAAGACGGGGCTCGGGGGCCTATGGGTAACGTTTAAGATAAGCACGAACCCTGAGACCGCGGCACTTATGCCGATTATTGTCCCCGTTATTCTGACGAGGATCTTGAGGACGAGCCTGGACATCAATGCTCGGATAAAGTGGCCCAACGACATAGTGGTAAACGGCAGGAAATTAGCTGGAATACTTATCGAGGCCGAAGCATTCAGGAACAAAATGATCATCTACATCGGCATAGGCTTGAACGTCAATAACGAGCCACCGATCGAGAAAGCAGTATCCATCAAGCAGATAAGAGGGATGACCCCGAGGAACAAGATCCTATCCATGATGATAGGATGGATATCAAGAGCCAAGAAACTCGCAGAGGAGCCCGAGAAACTCAGGGAGCAGTACCTAGAGTACCTGGATACTCTCGATAAGATTGTGACTGCGAAGACGAGGGAAGGAATAGTTCAGGGCTTAGCTGTGGATGTCAATGATTTAGGGTATCTCGTGTTGGAGACCGAGAATGGGAGAAAAATACTTGACCCAACAATCACCTACGAGGTACGATACTAGCTCTTCATCTTCCCGCAACATCTACGTTTCTTATAAGCACGGCTGGAGCATGCACATCGCCCAGCGGAACCACTTTATCCCCTACACCTATTAGATCCCTCCCCAACCACTCATAGATATTGCCTCCTATGACGACGCCTTTTATGGGGCCCTTGACTTCGCCGTCTTCTACTAGTAAGCCGTGGGTTACGGTTGCCTGCGTACCCCCGTTCACGAAGTTGCTTGTCCAATAGCCTATGACGCCATACACTATGATGCCCTTCTTTATCTCGCCTATCAGTTCCTCCCACTCCATCGTGTTCCTGCCCGCTACATACATGTTCGTGAAGCCGGGAGACGGTGGGCTAGACACAGACCTTCTGAATCCATTGCCTGTAGAGTACCTGTTTTCGCGTCTGGCAGTATAGTGGTCGTAGAGATATGTCTCCAGTACTCCACGGCTCACAACATATTTTCTCGAGGTAGGTATTCCTTCATCGTCAAAACTACACGAACCAACAGCCCAATTTATGGATGGATCATCAAGAATATCGATGTTCTCGCTCAGAACCTGTTTATCGATCTTATCCTTCAAGGGGCTCCTACCACGCTGGACGTGAAGCGCTGAGAACGCCGGAGCGAGAACAGTCGCCAAGAACTTGGCTGTCACATGCGGGTGGAGGAGTACCTCGTACTTGCCTGACTCGACGGGTTTCCCTCCCACGAAGCGTGTCGACAGCTTTGCAGCCTCGACTGTTTCTCTCAGAATCTCGTCCTCATCGAGCCGCCTAGAGCCATACTCCAGATAGAATGTTGATTCACTGCCGTCTCTCCTACTCTTTATCTCCAGCCATGCCGACATCATCGTGTTCTCTTCATAAAGATGTTCACCAAAGCTATTAACGACTAGTTTTCCACCATCAATTACCTCTAGTCCTCCCTGCGTCACTATTGTTTCGTCAGCACCAGCTCCTCTTCCCGCATCCCCCGCTGTATCGACCACGTTTTTCAAAAGACCAGCAATACCCTCGGGATCTAGCTCGGCTATTTTTTCATCATATGTGCTGGATAGCACTCCACGGGAATAGTTTGTGGCGAACCCTGGAAAGTCCCTGTCTTCAGGTGCGTTCCGCGCGATCTTGACAAGGGTCTCCGCCAACTTATCAATATCCGGCGATAGATCGCTCAAGCCTATGCTGGCCAATCGCTTACCAACAGCTACTCTGATCCCATACTTACCAGCGTCAGATACACTTATTCTCTTGATCCTACCGTCGGATATCTCGGCAGCCCTTACCCTGGCCCATGAGCCAAAGAACTCTGCTTCGCTAGCTCCTTTTTCAAGTAGTTTATCAATGAAGCGCTTAGCCAGGTCTAGAAGAACATCTCTCACGGTGATCACCTCCCGCCTCCAATCGTTATCCTGGATACACGGACATGTGGGCCCCCATCTCCTACCCGCACCATCTGGCCTCCTTTGCCACAGCCTCCGAAAACGGATGTCTTGACTTTGAGATCGTTCGCCACCATGTCGACGTTCTTTAGCGTCTCGAGAATCATTCCTGAGAGCATTACTCCTCTGACCATGTTCTTGATCTCGCCGTCCTCAATGATATAGCTTGGACCAGCTATGAAGGTGAAGGTACCCATGGCAGGGTTGACTTCTCCGCCAAGGGCCCCCCTACCCCTAATGTATACTCCGTGCTTGACATCCTCGAACAACTCTTCAGGCTTAGCCTCACCAGGAAGCATGAAAGTGTTGGTCTGTCTGACGAGGACAGGGTAGCTATAAGACATTGCGCGCGCATTGCCTGTTGGTTCCCCGCCGACACTCTTGGCCGTCGTGAGGCTGTGGAGGAATCCCTTGAGGACTCCCTTCTCCACGGTTGCCACCCGCTTCTTCGGTGTCCCCTCGTCATCATATGGTATCCAGAAGCCTCTCTCGACCAGTCCATCATCAACTATTGTTACGAGGGAGCTTGCCACCTGCTGGCCTATCCTCCCCTTCAATATGCTTCCATTAGCTTCTACCTCGTCTGCCTCGGTTGCATGGCCGAACGCCTCGTGCAGCATGAGGCCGACCATCTCGTTGTCGAGGATAGCCGTGTATACGCCGGGCTTTATCGCCGGGGCTTTACTGGCCTCTGAAGCTAGCTTCCCTACTTCTTCGGCGAAGATCCCCCAGTCTCTAGACTCTATGAATTCCCAGCCAGCCACGGCTGAGTCGGCATCGTATACTCGCTCCATGACCTCTCCATGTCTCCCTATGGCGAGTACACCTATACCGATCAGCCTCGTCTCCACTCGGACATCGTCGCCCCAGCTCGAGACATAGTGTCTCTTGTCGTGCTCATAGCCATACCTGATCAGGGCAGATACTATGCCTTCAACGCTCCTGCACCTCTTATAGGCTTCCACGACAATGTTTATCTTCATCGACGGGTCCACGTTTTCGGCTGAGATCTTATACGCACTTGTCCTAGAGTCCTTGTTGGTCTTCCTCTCATACAGCTCCTGCTTCTTTCCGGTGAGACGCATGGCTTTAGCAGCGCGTAGCGCATCCTCTACGGTCTTCTTAACTGATTCCCAGTCTGGCTTATTAGTTGAGGCGAACCCCATGTATCCGTCAAGATAAATTCTTACACCAACACCGTAAGTCTTATCAATACTGTATTCTCTGAGAACACCATTGTCCAAGTGTATTGTCTCGTAGAGCCTGCGTTGAACCCTTACATCAGCGAAGTCCACGCCTAGTTTCTCCGCGTAAGAGAGTATAGCGTAGGGGTCGAAGGGGTCAGGCATAATCTTGTACACCACGCAATATTATCCACTATAGGTTATAGTATTGACCCGGAATAACAATCTTCTCCTACGAGACAGGCCAGCATAAGCCTTGGTGGTGAACATATTATTGATACGGCCACATAGTATATTCTGGGTGTACAAGATTGGCCGAGAAAACCTGTAGTGTTGAGGGCTGTGGGAAAACGGCCGCTCGAGAACTAAGTTATCCTGACGCCAAGGTATTAGAGGAGAAGGCTGGAATCAAGCTCAAAGTATATCATGCAAGGCCCCCGCGCAGGCCGGGAGTAGTCTATCTCTGCGAGGAACACTATAAGCTATGGAAGAGACTGAGCAGAGAAGAACGCAAGATCAGGGATATGGTTCTCAAGTCCTAGTCTCCTCCGGCTGTGTGGAGCAATATGTATGAACCGTTGCTGGAAGAACTATCAGTTCTCATCAGGAGGACATGGGGGCAGGCAGGAGCCGGTATACGTCATGTATATGTAGAAGAAACTAGTGAGCCCGAGCTAGGCCCGTATATAGAGGATATAGGGCTACCACAGCCAGTCGTTAATGCTCTGAAGAGCAGGGGCATAGAGAGACTATATAGGTTCCAGTACGAGGCAATAAAGAAGATCATGAATGGATATAACGTGGTCATAGTTGCGGGCACAGGCACGGGTAAAACCGAGGCTTTCCTAATACCTCTGATCAAATTGGGCCTCGAGGAGAAGGCGAGGCCGGTATCACTCCTGCTTTATCCAACAAAAGCACTTGCCAGAGACCAGCTCGCAAGGATCCATGGAGTACTTGGCTTCGGCGGTGTAACTGCCGCAGTATATGATGGTGATACACCGGCTAGGGATAGGAGGAGGATAAGCGCTAGTCCTCCGCATATACTGGTGACGAACCCGGACATGATACATGTAGGCCTAGTACTGAGTCCCGCGATTAGATCATTTGTTCGTTCGGCCAAGATAATGGTTTTCGACGAGCTCCACGTATACGAGGGGGTACTCGGCGCTCATGTCAGAGCTATAGTTGAGAGGATTAGGAGGCATAGAAGAGGGAAGAGGCCCCAGTTCATAGGGGTCTCGGCAACCATAGGTAATCCAAAGGAGCACGCCGAGACATTATTTGATGCCCCTGTTGAGGTTGTTGAGGGGCCGAGGAGGAGGAAGGGGACGGCCTACCATGTACTGGTTTCGGCGGGAAAGCTTAGCAGGTGGACAGTCGCGGCGGGCCTAGCATCCATGCTTATAGACTTGGGCTTAAGAGTGCTAGTCTTCACGGATTCTCAGCAGATGGCTGAGCTCGTATCTAGGATCGCTAGGAGCTATGGCAAGCAATTGCTTGTTCACCGAGCAGGCCTAAAGCCTGAAGATAGGAGAATGGTTGAGCAAAAGCTTAGGACGGGCGAAGCTCGGGGTGTGGTTGCAACCCCGACCCTTGAGCTAGGCATAGATATTGGTTATCTGGACGCCGTGATAATGGTGGCGCCTCCTCCCAGCTACGCGAAATACCTGCAGAGAGCAGGTAGAGCTGGGAGGAGGGGGCGTAAAGGCTATGTTTTCACAATCCTCGGCGACGATCCGATCGATGCCTATTATGAGCGTAACCCGGAGCGGTTCTATGGGCAAGAAATACCTCCTAGCTACTTGGAGCCCGACAACGAGGAAGTGCTCAAGATACATGCTCTTGCACTCCTCCTGCAGGAGAAGCGGGTATTGGCAAAATATCTTAGAGATCCTTGGAGAAGAGCTCTGGATAGCCTCGTCTACGAGAGGCTCGCCGTTAAAATTGTTGATAGGTACGTGGTGAACTGGAGGCCGGCCTTCAAGGTCTTCCGTGAAAACTATGTATCGATAAGGGGTGCAGGGCCGCAGGTCAGGATAATAGATAGAGATACTGGCGAAGTGATCGGATACCGTGAGCTCCCACAAGCGATTCTCGACCTCCACAAAGAGGCAATATACCTGTGCTCAGGCAAGATCTATGAGAGCCTGGAAATAGATCCTAAGAATAGAGTCGCGTATGTCCGGAGACTACCGGACGACACACCATATTATACGAGGCCCCTCTACAGCGTGGACGTCGTGGACTACGACACGATCATGGAGCGTACAACCGATAGGGGTATACCACTGGCCTATGCGAGGGCTGTATTAAAGATAATTGTCGAGGGATACGTACTGAGAAACTACTATGATACCGGGAAGAAAGGCTACAAGAACTGGCTAGACGAACCAGTATCCTACAGCTACGTGACAAGAGCCGTTTTCGCCAAGTACCCGGTCAACGGGGAATGGGACTGGATTAGCAATGCGGAGGCCTTCCATGCAATCGAGCATGCAGTGATCAGCGCTGCCCGGCCAGTCTGCGGCGCAGGACTGGGAGATATGGGCGGGATAAGCTATCCCAGCGGCGACATCGTCTTCTACGATGCAGCTCCAGGAGGCTCCGGTCTCGCCAGGCTATTGTATGATAGATACGAGAAGGCCGAGGACATAGCATACGAGATCATGGCTCGATGCGACTGCCTGGACGGGTGCCCAAGATGCATATACAGCCCTTACTGTGGCAACAACAACCAGGTCCTCTCGAGAACAAAGGCTCTCCATGTACTGGGCCTTGTCAGGAAGAACAGGTATAAGCTTCCAGCTCCCCTCGTGGATAAGTATGGTAAGGGGATCGTGTAGATGATCCTGTAGGATTACGTTATATTATAGTGGAGCACAATATTTCTTCCATGCGGGATGACCGGGGCCTCTACTAGCTGAGCAATGATGTATTCACGGACCGGGGGACCGTTGAATAATTCATTTCTCGCCCTGATAGTAGCCATTATAGGTCTTCTTAGTCTCGCCCGTCATCCTGAACAGGACGAGCTGGGCTATCTGAGCCCCTTTATCAATGATTATGCCGTGGGGATTATGCACTACCAGGAGCCCGGATCCCCTTCCTCTATACCCTGGATCCCATACCGCGGTGTAGAGGGTTGCCCCCATCCTTATGAGGCTGGATCTCTGTATCGCCAAGCCCATATAGCCGTTCGGTATCTCGATCCACTCCTTGTACTTGACATAGTATGGGCCGGGATCGAGCTTGAACGAACCGTTATCCGGGGTGATTTCACGGTACTCTGGGAGAACACGTTCTTCCATTCCTAAACGACCATGTGTTTCTAGGACGTATACCCTGTCTAGATGTAGTTTAAGGCCCGCACAGTCGGTCTCCTCATAACTAGCTCCAAGAAGTTCAACTAGATCCTCGGGCCTCAGCACCACCATTCTTTTCTCACCATTCCTATTGATTGGATGGGATTAGGTTTAATAGTATGGAACCAAATACTGTGCAATAGCACATAAAACAAAGAGAGGTGCATAGCGCATGGCATGGAACGGTTACAGCCAGCCGAGAGGACAGGGAAGAGGAGGCTACGGCTACGGTAGAGGAGGCATGGGCAGAGGAGCCGGATGGAGAGGCCAGGGGGGAGGCCCGCCACTGATAAACCTTCCACCCATAAAGCCCCCGGCACCGGGAGCAATAAGGATAGCCGCAATGGTCAATACTCCCCACGGCCTAGAAGCAACACTAGCACCCCACTATAGGAGAGCACCATATATAGTACTGGTTGACATAGCAGGCGGAAAACCCGTCTGGGTAACCAGTATCCCGAACCCAGCCGCTACAACGCATGGTGGTGGAGGGATTCTTGCCCAGTGGCTCGCATCCATAGGGGTTAAGTATGTTGTCTCAGGCCATATAGGGCCATCAGCTGCAAGAACACTGGTATCGCTAGGAGTGACTATAAGGGTACTACCGCCGGGGACGAGGCTAGTTGACGCACTTAGACAACTAGGATTGCTGGCCTAGTAGATCATCGGGTAATAGAATCAATAATTAATCATTGTTTTTCCAAATAATATTCCCTGGAGGTTATATAGAGATGAACATGATGGGTCCTAGGAGATGGAGATGGGGCCGCCGAGGCCCGGGCAGACCGCCGAAGCCCAGGTGGATATGGGGATTTCCTGGGAGACTGAGCTTCATACCGTTCGATGAGACAGGCCAGCCCATCAATGCAGAACCAGTTATTCTCAGGCCGGACGAGGTAGAGGCTCTGAGGCTAGTCTACTATGAGGGCCTCAACCAGGAAGAAGCAGCAAAGAAAATGGGTGTCTCGAGGGGAACCCTCTGGCGTGCACTGGCGAGTGGTAGGAAGAAAGTCGTCCAGGCCCTTATTGAGAGAAGACCCCTGGTTATAGGCTACTGGGGGGACAGAATAGAGCAACAGCCCGAATAGCATTATGAGTAAACACGAGTAATGTATTATTTTGTCAAAAATGAATTTACAGGTTATTTGATGTATAGGAAAACATGATTGTTTTATCGCTTATTTAGACCTACGAGGCTGAGTATTCTCGGCAGTAACAGCCATCCATGCTCTATGATCCCCAGCCTGCCCTTAACGCATTTCTTTTCAACAAGCTGATCCACGTCGTCGGGCTCTATCCCTGGGGCATAGACCGCCACCGGCACAGGATCGTCCGTGTGCGCTCCAACGCTCGGCGGTGTGGCATGGTCTGCCGTTACTAGGATCGCCGTATCGCTGGGCATTCTCTCGAGGAATGGCCGGACGAAATACTCGTCTATCTCCTCTATCCTCTTCTTCTTCAGCTCCATATCCTTATCGTGTCCCGGCTCGTCGGGGCCCTTTAGGTGAACGTAGACAATGTTGTATGTTTTTAGGAGCTCGAGTGTTTTCTCAAGCCTTATACTGTAGATCTCCTTTGGATCCCCTATTGGTGGTTCGAGGGCGACAGTGTCCGCACCAAAGATCCTTCCTATACCGATCTCCACGGGCATTTCTGCTAAAACGGCGAATTTGAGACCGTATTTCTCGGGTAAGGGTGTTGCACGCGGTATTTTTCCGCCAGCGTCCCTGAGAAGTATGGCATTTGCTGGTAGTAGCCCCTTCTTCCTCCTAGCCTCATTTACCGGATGTTTATCTAGTATCTGGATGGCTTTCTCAGTGAATATGTTTGCTAGCTCAGCAGTTATCCTAGCCTCAATCGTGTCTTCAAGAGGCTCGATCTTCTTTACGTATGGCTCGAACTCCTTTACTGCTACACTGAGAAGACCTTTACGGGTGTACGCCGGATCACTATTGCCTACATATGGGCTGAGCCTATGTGTCCTACTACCTATTATGACTACCGCACGATGCCCAACAGTAGCCTTCACTCTTGCGTAGCCATCATATTTTCCGAGCTCCATACCGTCCAGCGCTTTTGCAAGTTCTCGGGCTTCCTCCGTCTCAAGGTTTCTGCCTACACGCCTATCAATCAACTTCTTGGTACTCGGATCTATTGTCGCGAAATTAGCTCTGAAAGCTATCTCGTAGCCCTCCTTAATGGTCATTCCCGCACCAACAGCCTCGATCGGCCCTCTCCCGGTATAGACTTCATGAGGATTATATCCTATTATCGATATAACCGCCTCATCGCTCTCCGGCGCGATCCCTTTCTCAACAGTATACATGGCTCCACAAACACCGTCCCTAGCGATCCTGTCAAGACCCGGTTTATAGGCCTTCTCAAGAGTCGTCACAGGATCAGATAATCTATCAGCCATGCCGTCCAGAACTAGGTACAGAAGCCTCTTAACAACCATAGCCGCAACACCACATGATCATGTTTCTGGTCAAAGCTATATAGAATGGTGCTAATAACATTAATTCCTGTTTCCTAAAGAAAATATTGTAAGTAGTAAGCTAATCTAGACATCTCTGCATAATTTCGTGGAGAGGTCTAGACTGAGACACTATCATGTAATCATATCTTTTCTCGCCCGCAACCTCATAAATTATTGTTATCTCATCACACGAGATCAGGATAGATGGTGTATCTATTATTTTCAAAGTCTTGATATGATCTTTGTAAAGGTCGAGGAAATCCCTTATTTCTGGATAATCTACGGCTTTTCTTGTATAATATATTGTGAAGTTATCTCTACCGGTCAAGAACCTCTTAAGATAGTTTAGAATGACGTGTCTTCCCCGTAGACAAATTGTTTTTTCACGGGGTACGAATCCCTTCTTATATTTCGATAATAGGTCCCGGATTCTCGCTATGTTTTCCTCTAGTTCTCTGAGTTTTGAGACAAGTTCTTCTCTTAGTTTGGCTATATAGTTTGAGAGCGCTATTCCTGGATCTAGGGCCTCGAATTTTAGGGGTCGACCCGGTATACTGGCTACGAAGCCCTTTTCCTCAAGCTGGTTCAGTACATCGTATACCCTGGTATAAGGTATGCCGCTGAGATCGCTTATCTCGCTGGCCGTTGCGGTTCCTCTTATGAGTAATGTAAAGTATACTTTTGCCTCGTAGAGGGATAACCCTATTCTCTGTAATTCTTCTATAATAGTCTTTTCAGTACTCTTGACCAATCTCCGTGGCACCCCCCTGCGTGTCTAGTATACGAGCTTCTCTGGCTTCTCGACGACGATACCGTTTCTTGTTAAGTGGTATTTGAACGGGTTCCTTGGATACCTTGTCTTGATACACCTTGTGATCTCGAAGTACCTAATCGTCTGATCCAGATCTGATATCCTGTGGAGGGTGATGACCACGTCGGGCAACTGCTTCATAAAAGTCTCCGTATACTTGTCTTTGACTCCTTCTGTATAGACCAGCATGTATATTCCATTGTATTTCCGGGCCTCAGCATGTAATCTCTCTATGAAGTATGGTATTTTCTCCTTCGGCGCCGTGAAGAATATAGTTGAAACATGGCTGAATACGAGCCGTGCTTTCTCTGCGTCCTCGAATACTTCTCTTTCCGCCATCACTATTGTCCTGATCACTTCGTCTAGGTCGAAGGGGTTTTCGAGAAGGTACTGGGCGCTGCTCTCAACACCCACTCTTGGAGAGAACCCATCTATAAATACTAGTTTATCCTCGTAGAAGAACTTCCGGGCATCCCATCCATACTTAGCCATGTTATCTAATAGGTCGTCGGGGAAAGCATCAACTGTAATGTATATTGCTTTCTCCCCGTGTTTTAGACCGTGATACATTATCTGTTGTGCGAACGTATTCTTATTAGTGCCTATGTCGCCTGTGATGAGCACAGAGGACGGTCTTGGGAACCCGCCTTCGAGGATCTCGTCTAGGGCGGGGATCCCTGTAGATGCACGATCTATGGTTTTGGCCATGACCTACTACCATACCTTATATTTTAAATAATATTTTAAATATCCCTGTATTAATGCTGTGCTGTTTTTGTTTTTCACTCAATAGTGAAAATCTTATATATTGAAGGAATACAGATCATAATATAATAGAGCTATTTTCACTACAGGGTGAAAAGTGTCTTGTCGATAGCCAAGGACAAGCCTAAGAGCGAGAAAATCCTAAACATGATCGGGTTCCCGATAGCACTAATAGTGTTCGTCGCCATTCTTCTCATGCCAACGCCTGCAGGCCTCACGGCCCAGGGTCAACGAGCACTGGCGGTGTTCTGGCTGGCCTTCGTCCTATGGCTGACAACACCCATACCAGTCTGGCTTACATCGATGTTAGCAATAGTTCTTCTAGCACTGACTGGTGGATGGGACTACAAGCAAGCATTCTACCAGTTCGGACAAGAAGTCATATGGCTAATGGTCGCCGCATTCATAATCGCGAGTGCTCTCGAGAGGAGCGGTATTGGTAAAAGAATCGCTTATAGCATGGCATTATGGTTCGGTCGTTCAGCAAAAATGACTCTATTGGGCTTCATAATACTAAACATAGTCCTAGCATTCGTTGTCCCAAGCACTACAGCACGTGCAGCCATAGTTTTACCAATAGCTCTTCTCATGGCTCAGGCGTATGGCGCCAAGCCCGGTGAGAGCAAGTTCGGCAAACTCCTCATGCTACAGCAGCCGATAGCGAACAACCTAGCCACGGCGATGATATTAACAGCTACAGCTCCACAGATAATTGCATGGGGCTTCATATCGACTCTGGCCGGCGTAGAGGTCCCATGGATCACATGGCTCATTGCTCAGGCACCAATAGTATTGATAACATTATTCCTGATGTGGCTCGTCGGCCTCAAACTATGGAAGCCTGAGGTCGATAAGCCTCTAGGGGGAATCGATAAGATAAGGGAGGAGCTAAGAAAGCTTGGGCCTATGACCAGAGAAGAGAAGACAGCGCTAGCGATATTCGCCCTAGTAGTATTCCTATGGGCTACCGACAAGATACAGCCACTCATGTTCTGCGGCCTCAAGATACCTTATAGCGTGGCAGCAGTGATAGGTGCGATACTATTGTTCATGCCGAAAATAGGGCCTCTCAAGAGTTGGAAAGACGCCAAGATACCGTGGGACCTAATGGTGTTCAGTGCCGGAGCATATGCTGTAGGCATGGCGTTAGAGGATACTGGCGCGGCCAAGTGGATGGCCACCGCTCTGATCAACGCCACAGGGCTCTCACAGGGCGTACACCCGTATGTCGCGTACGTTATCCTAGTAGGCATAATGATGTACAGCCACATAATATTCAGTAGCAAGACGGTTAGAACGGTAATATTTATACCGTTGTACATCATACTTGCCGAGAGCCTCGGCATACCTCCAGTAATGATAGCGCTGCCTGCTGCATTCACTATTGCCTGGACCATAAGCCTGCCGTTCAACTGTAAGCCTAACCTAATATACTATGGTACCGGATACTTCAATGTCACAGACGAGTTCCTATACGGTATCATAACGTGTACGATCGGCTATATACTGTACCTGACGATTGGCTGGGCATGGTTCAACTTCCTAGGAGGAATAGGAATGATACCTGGCTGGACAGGGTGATAAGCCATGAGGAACCTGATAATAGCCTACATACTCCTCGTCGCAGTAATATTCTCGATGATATTGCCCCTGGCATCATCGGGAACAGTGATAAGAGGAGTACTGTATAGGTTCGACGTACAAAAGATCGTTAAACTAACGCATAGTGGAAAGAGCTATGGAGGAATAGTCTTCTACCTCACCGTAACCTTCAGGATAGCGAACTATACTGATACAAACCTAGTAGTACCGCTAGGAATACCGTTCGTGACATCCTCCAAGTACAAAGGAGCAGTTGATCCGAAACTCGTGTCATACCAGGTGATCTATGAGGGCAAGAACATAGCGGAGTCAGCAACATTCATCTACAAACCACTCTCAAGAGTTGAGATTAAGCTATCCAAGCCTATAACAGGGCAGGACTACGCTATTGTAAACATAACAGTACTAGGAACAGTAAAGTCGACCTCTAAGCTATATGTGACAAAGGATTATAAGTATTATAAAGACTACAAGCCAGCCTCCAACAAGATCATGGCCCTGGACATCATTAACTTCTGGTACAGCACAACATGGTGCACAG
This sequence comes from Desulfurococcales archaeon, assembly GCA_027022365.1. Lineage (GTDB taxonomy): Archaea > Thermoproteota > Thermoprotei_A > Sulfolobales > Desulfurococcaceae > JAADCY01. The sequence goes on from JALVYU010000031.1 coordinate 94,630, forward strand.
ACACGATCAATGGAGAGAAGGTCCCCGGTATAAGAGTAGTAGTTCTAGCACCCAAGGGTTGGCAGATACTCTACGCAAGAACATCATTATCTTCCAAGCTAAGATACATGGACATACACAAGATATATGAGAAGGACGATAGACAAGTAGTAGAGCTATGGTATCTCAGCTCAAAAACGATCAAGCCTACTAGCTTCAAGCCAGGTTCAGTATTCACTATCGAGATAGGCTTCACACCATTCTCAGACTACCGCAGCCCCGTAACACTAGCAGTATCAATAATCCTACTGATCCTAGCCGGGTTCTTCGCATGGTACTATAGAGACATATGGAAATACACGACACGCAAGACTAGTCTACAAAAATAATTTTTTCCTTCATAGAGCACTTTATCACCGCGATGGAGGTGCCTGAGGCACGGAGCTCACATTTCTCGGAGGATACCGTGAACAGGGGCGCTCCTCTCTCCTAATATCTACCAGGAGGACAAACGTTCTCTTAGATGCTGGTATTAAGAAGGAGTATAGCGGTAATTACTACGGCGTCCCCCCGTACCTGGACATGGTTGATCCCGAGAATCTCGACGCGGTATTTGTGTCGCATCTACATGAAGACCATATGGCTATGATCCCCTACCTGGTTAGGAGAGGATATAGTGAACCAATATACATGACAAGGCCAACCCGAGAACTAGGCGTCAAACAATGGGTTAAATGGGCAAGGATACTCGAGGAGGATGGACGCAGTCTATACAGCGTAACCGACGCCGTTAATGCTGAGAGGCTGATCAGGGAGGTAAGGTATGGCGATGTAATAGAAATAGGGGATCTAAGGATCACTATAGGCCTCGCAGGACATGCTCTAGGTTCAGCCCACTTCCTGGTAGAGGAAAAGAAGGGAAAGAAACTCCTATACCTCGCAGATGTGAATAAGGGATCCCATGTTCTCCGAGACTTTGAAGAACCCAAGACCAGACCTGACGCAATGATCATTAATGCTTCTTATGGAGACAATATCATAGACATGGAGGCGACTAAGAGGAAGCTCGCCGAGATACTGGGTCATACTCTCCTTGAGGGCTCTGTCCTGTTCCCGGTAACTCCGACTGGTAGGGCCCAGGAAACACTTATGATCCTATATAGTATCAGAGATAAGATCAAGGACACAACGATAATAGCTACAGAAAAGATCAGGAAAGCCACCGAAACCCTTAACAAATACCAGGGCGAGCTGAAGGAGACATATATGGAACAAATAAGAGAGGTTCTTGAAGACATTGTCTTTGCTAAGGAGGAGGAAATACTCGAAGCCGCTGGAAAGCCTGGCTACATTATCTTGGCGGAAGACCTCATGATGATGGGGTTCTCCCGCCGTATATTCATGGAGATAAAGGATGACCCGAGATCAGCGGTCATACACACTGGCTACAAGGCCCCGGGCACGTTCGCAAGACAACTAGTAATGGCTAGGAATACAATGTGCTTCACATGGAATAGTGAACCACTAGTCTTTAGAACAAGGGTTTACGACATACCGATCAAGATGCACTTCGATCTGCATGACAACATATCCCTGGTTGAAAGTATGGGTAGGCCTCTCCTAATCCTCCATCACGGTGAAGAGCCACGTAGCCTGAGATTGGCCCTAGCCCTCTCAAACTATGTGGAACCCAAGCGTATCCTGCTTCCAAGTACCCCCTCAAAAACATTCTTGGGGTGACCTGCTTTGCCCAAGCCCAAATGGGAGGCCAAGAAAACATATAGAGCCATAATCCTCATCCAGGACGGAGTAGGAGATAGACCTGTCCCAGAGCTAGGCGGCCGCACGCCCCTCGAGGTCGCCCGGAAACCACACATGGACACAATAGCATTGCTCGGAGCAACCGGCCTCATGGACTTGATTGAACCCGGTGTACGGCCCGGCACCGATACCGGACACCTAGCTTTGTTCGGCTACGACCCATACAAGTACTATCCGGGAAGAGGACCGCTCGAGGCCGCTGGTATAGGTGTACCCCTTAGGCCCGGCGATGTCGCGCTGAGATGCAATATAGCAACAGTAGAGGAGAGGAATGGAGAACTAATAGTAATTGATAGACGTGCGGGCAGGATCAGGGGCGATCATGTCAAAATACTTGTCGAGGCACTAAACAAGGCGATAAAAGAAGTAGATGGTGTGAAGATAGAGTTCTACCCCGCCACCGAACACCGCGTAGTAATGGTTCTCCGCGGAGAAGGCCTTTCACCCAAGATATCTGACAGCGACCCTGGCACGGCTATGGAGGGACACCCGATAAGAAAGGTCGTACCCCTCGACGACACCGAGGAGGCCAGGAGAACCGCAGAGATAGTCAATAAGGTGGTAAGACTGGCACATCAGGTACTCAGAAACCATCCGCTCAACAAGGAGCGCGTTGAGAAGGGCTTGCTCCCCGGCAACGCCATAATAACTCGTGGAGCTGGAATGATTCCGAGAGACCTGAAGCCATACCACGAGGTATTCAAGACTAAAGCCTATGTCGTTGCCGAGGAGGCAACCATAGTTGGGATCGCGAGGATCCTCGGCATGGATGCAGAGATACCGCCCGGCGCCACAGCGACTCTAGATACGGATCTAGACTCAATACTGGAGTCAGCTCTCAAAGCATGGAAGCAGGGCTACGAGATAGTATACATACATGTAAAAGGCCCAGACATAGCCGGGCATGATGCAGACCCTCACGGCAAGATAAAGATAATCGAGAGGACAGACCAGATGCTGGGAAAACTAATGAAGCAGATAGACTTGAGAAACACCGTGATAGCCCTAGCAGCAGACCACTCGACACCATGTACAGTGAGAGACCACAGTGGGGATCCAGTTCCAGTAGCAATATATGCGCCAACAATACGCAGAGACCACACAAGAAAATACGACGAATACACATGTAGCCAGGGAATGCTGGGAAGAATAAGGGGAACGGATCTCTTAAAGATAATACTAGACCAGATGAACAAACCCCTAAAATGGGGTGCGTAAATACCATGATTTTTTAACATTTCCAGCCAGATAGTTCGATTCTGCGTGACATTCTATTTATGTTATATAAAGAACTGGATGTGAGATCAGGCGGGTTCTTTGTCCTATTAGTGTGTTTCTGTGATAATTTTGTGCGTTTGCGCAAAATTTAATAGTGTGCTATAGCTCAAAATACTTATGGGTGATAGAAATGGCCTGGTTCCCTGGTTATGGTTGGAGAGGAGGCTGGGGCTGGAGAAGAGGCTGGAGAGGCCCATGGCCTGGTAATGGGCCATTCAGCTATCTACCGCCATGGCAGAGACCTGGATGGCTATTTGGAAGAGGATCGTGCTGGTGGCTATTCGGCGGCCCATGGGGATACTGGGCTAGGACTTGGTACCCCTACCCAGTACCCTATCCGTATGTCCCTCCAGCATACTACCCGTACTATCCATGGGGATGGTGATAGGTACAATGTACTGGTGGTATTACCCACCAGTATACACACCGTACTACATGTATGATCCCATGGCCATGATGGCATACATGATGCAGTGGATGACTATACCATATTATTATGCACTATACATGGAGATGTTTAGGGCAACTCTAGATGCATGGAGGAAAGCCATAGAGGCAATATCAGCTAGTATATCGCAGAAAGCAAAACAGTAATGCTCCGCCAAAAACAACTCATTGCGTAGGCCTCAGACGAAAAGATCTTGTCGTTAAATCATTTTTTATCAAGTAAACATAATGTAATACATGTGTATATCAATAAGGACCTATATGATCGGAGATCAAAAACAAGGAGGGAGACCGGCTTTGTCCTGGTGGTATAGGTTTATGAGGAGAATGTATTATTGGATGCCGCCACCCTACCCCATATATCCTGCACCATCACCGACCCCCTACCAACCATACACTAGCCAGCCAAGCGGACAGGCACAGATGCAACAACCAGTAACCCCGCCATACATGCCGCCCTATTTCCCCCCGCCACCCTACCCGCTGCGTCCGGAAGACGAGCTAGCAATGCTCGAGGACTATAAAAGGATTCTCGAGGAGGATCTTAGGGAGATACAGGAGGAGCTCAAGAGTGTAGAGGAAAGGATCAAAGAGCTTAAGAGAATGCTCGGCCGGGAATGATGCAATCATAGATACTACTTTATATTCATCAATCTTTTTTAATTGAATAAATGAGAAGAACATAATTTTCTCAAACTATTTCTTTTATGCATTGGTGCGAATAGGAAATGGATAATATTTATGAAAAACTATACAAGTATGTTGAACCCTTTGAAGCTGTATCGACATTAATAGAAGGGTTTAAAAGGAAGACAATAAGGTTAAGGCCGGAGAAAAGCATAGGTTATATTCTCGCGGAGCCTGTTTATGCAGAGATAGATAGGCCTTATGCTAATCTATCTCATGTTGACGGATGGGCTGTTAGATCAATAGATACATTGAGTGCTTCTTCAGAGAGCCCTGTCAAGCTTAGAGTAAGAGATAATGTGGATTCCCGGAGAGCAGATCAGGTTGAGCTTCGGCCCGGTGAAACTGTTTTAGTAGAGACAGGGTTTCCTATACCCGTTAACGCGGATGCAGTCATACCGGTAGAGTCAGCCCGTAAAATCGGAAACAATGTCTACATCTACGCACCGGTAGCCCGAGGATACAACGTCTTCCCTAGATCCAGTGATTTCAGGAAAGGAGAAAAACTACTAGATAGAGGCACGAGGATCACTTATTATGCCGTGAAATTATTAATGGATGCCGGTGTTTGGAGGATAAAGGTCTATGATAAACCTAAAATAGCAGTTTATAGCACGGGCGTCGAGCTCAAAGAAGAACCAGCAATGTCTGGGCAATCCTACATACCTGACTCATCCAGGCTATTCATAAACCATGTGATCGAAGAACTCGGAGGAAAAATAATCGACACAGCCAATATACCCGATTCTCACGAATCAATAGCCGAAGTGGTAGAGGGGATCATGGATGATGCCGACCTCGTGGTAACGATAGGAGGTGTATCCATGGGCCCACGTGATATGACGTGGACAGGGATAAAGAAAAGGATAAGGTACAGCAGGGTCTTTAGAGGAGTAAAAATGCATCCAGGAAGGTCAACAAGCGGTTTCAAGACAAACACGGCATCTATACTCAATCTTCCAGGACTACCGCAGTCAACCATAGCCGCGACGATACTAGTACTAGCTCCAGTCATAAGATACATGTCCGGAGCCGAGCCAATAATTGATAAGCCGAAACTGTACGCTAAGCTTGCCGAGGACTACCGGAGCGATAAATATCTAGGTTTCTACAGGATGAGATATGTTGAGATCATTAATGGAGAAGCAGTCATATGGGAAGATAATCCTTCCTATAACGTCTTCACACCACTGAAAAGCAGTGGCATAACAATAATACCCCCAGGTAAAAAACCATTAAAAGGCGAATCGATACCGATCTATAGACCCAGCTCTATCTATCCCGAGTAAACCTAGACCTCAAAATTAATTAAGTCCCTAAGCACAAGTGTATATCAAAGTAAATTATCCTTGATAGATTATGGAGGAGAACACTTTGAAACTCGGGTTTTTCACAGAACGGCAGATAAAGATCCTATATCTCCGGAATAAAGGACTCTTACTAAGAGATGTTGCGGAGATCATGAAGACGAGCTACCAAAACATATCATTGATCGAGAAACGTGTCTACAGGAACGTTAAATTAGCCAAAGACACGATCCTCATATACAAGATCATAACATCGCCTGTAAAGATATTGCTTCCGGTAGGCTCACATCTGGCAGAGATCCCAAGAAAGGTTATACTAGAGTGCGATAAGAAAGGAGTGAAGCTCAAAGCGGACTTCACGCTCATCTACAAGCTCATAAGGTTTAGGACATCCGAGAACATAAGGGGACAATACATAATCAAGCCCATACTCCTTTTAGTCGATCTCCAGGGACAACCATACGTCTATGACTACGAGAGTGTAGAACCCTACATTAGGGAGATAGAGAGGATCATAGGAGAAAAGATAATAGAGCAGTAAAAGCCGTCGGCCTCCGGCTTCTCCACATCCTCGGACGAGCTTCGGAGACTCCCTTGCTCCCCATTCACAATGAATGATCTATCCTATAGAAAATAATGTTAACGGGAGAAATAGAACTATCTGTTACGCCTGGTTTTATAGGTCTTCATGGCCTCAATTACTGCTTTGTAGGGCTGGGAAGCCGCGTCTGTACACTCCCCGGTTGTCAGGCTCGAGTCCCTACAAACCCTTACCAGACCCTTCTCAATCAGCGTCGAAACTATGTCCTCGATCTCTGGGCAATACATCCCCGTGTAGGTGAGCCTCCAATCACAATCCTCGAAACAAGGAGTTAAACCATACTTAAAGGTATACAAGTAGATCAGATTATGGAGAGTTATCCTCGATGGCTTATAGATCTCTATAAGCTCCAATATTATCTTCGTCTGCAACATCTATTCCCTCCCTGTATATAGGAGGGTCTAGTCTTAAAAAAGAGGAGCTGGCAAAAATACCTTCTAAAACCTCGGAAGTAAGAAAAGCGAGAATTAAATATCAACTACTGGTACTGACTATATGATCATATGCTTAGGGTGCATTATGATTTCTTGAATAATTTATTTATATCCTAATGGTAGAGTTATACATATGATATGCGAATAGAGCAATATTGTATTATTCATTACTATATTATTCATTGTATCTACGCGGCAATAACGTGACTACATAGTTGTGGGTGCGGTTTAATGCGGTACCGAGTATTATTCGATCTTCTTCTTTCGTGTTTCTCCCTCAGCTCAATAGCTGTCCTATTGTATCTTCTCGTATCATTTCCAGCGACCCTTGCCCGCCTATTTTTCTATCTTATCTTAATGTTTGTTCTCGCTCTGATCGCATATGATCTATTTATTGATGCTTTTAGAACAATGAGAAGATTGTATAGGGATAGTTATCTGGAATACTTTCTGGCCACGATACTAGTCGTACTTCCTTTACTAGTTATGCCTAGTGTTTACATGTACTTATGGGCCCCGAAGATTCTTTCAGGCTGGAAGCAGTTGGGGGATTTTTATCCAACAGATATTTATGCGTTGTACTTGATGGGCCTCAATGCGGCTGTGTACATTACGTATTATTATCTTGATAAATTAGTATTGTCAAGAACTGGTGTTATTGCTAAGAGAATAAATGAACGGTAAATGAACGGGTAGACGCCTTCCATAATTAGCTTGTCTCGGGTGGTTTCTCCTCGGCACTCCTACCTATAGCTTCATCAATGATCTCCTTGGCCAGCCCTGTTGCAGCAGCTATTTCGCTGCTGGAGAGCTCCTTGTATTTCTCCCTATTGATATAGATAAGGAATATTGCTTCGGGGATTATTCCGTGTTCTTTAGCAAACTTGTCGAGCGGTATCTCATAGCGGTCCACTATTTTTCCCGCCACGGTCTTCGCTACTAGGATGTAGCTGAATAGATCTTCGGCGGCCGAGGGAAACACGTCTATAGATATTATGGTAACCTTTATGTCTTCAACACGGAAACCTTTCTCACCGAGGAGAGCCGAGAGCTCCGTGCTTATCTGCTTGTTTATCGCTGCTTGTATGACTTCCTTGAAGCGCCTGGAGAATATGTGGCGTGCGTCATTCTTGTTTATAGTGTATTTCGCGAGAAGCTTCCATGCTGGTTTTCTTATGTAGAGAAGGTTTTTGAGGGCCTGGCGTCCAAGCTCCCTGTAGGTTTCACCACAGACAGCGCCTATGTCCCCTCTCGCCATGATGTTTTGTAGTAGCCCATATATGCTGTAATCTGTAAGGGCCATGTAGGCTTCTAGTTCGCCGTCAACAACCCTGTCGATTATCCCCGCGATGTAGTGTTTGAGGCATCCGAGCAGTATGCCTATGGTCTCGATGAAGGCAAGGTTGACATGGTGTAGATAGACGTTCTTGTACATGAATTTCCTTGCATTCAGGAGCCTTACAAGGTCATCAACAGCCTTCGCCTCGATCCCGGGTATTAAGAGATTCTCGTAGGGGATTAGGTAGGTGTTGAGTATGAGCCAATCAATATTGATCTCGCCGATAGGAAGTCCCGTGTAGTAGCTGTCCCGCTTAAGATAATCGAGTATGTCGGCGGGGTAGAAGAAGTCTCTGACGGCTAGTCTAACAACCATGTGAGGGGCGAGATCGGGGCTTGGCTGGAAATAGTCTTCACGGCCGAGGAGACCCTTCTTGCCGAGATCAGTGTATTTAGCCATGCTGTACGGAGGCTTCATAGCTACATCCAATAACTCTATGACAGTATCAGCGTCGATACCCTTGTTACTCTCCTTCACAACGCGGTGGATAATACGGCGTAGATAATCCCTGTAGATCAGGTACCCCATGACCTCGTGATTCCCGAACCTATAGCCGAGGAACCCGGGGTTGCCGAGAACGTACTTGTCGAAAGCATGGCTGAAGGGGCCGTGCCCCACATCATGGAGGAGCCCGGTGATACGTGCTGCAAGCATTAGTTCACGAGCGTGGCGGATCATGTACTTGCCGGTATCGCCCAGATGAGCATCCAGTAGCTCGAGGCTCCTGAGGAGTTGATCCATGAACCTATAGGCGATATGCATCACGCCGAGACTGTGGTTGAAACGCGTATGGGTTGCCGATGGATAGACGAAATGCGCAGCCTGTAGCTGGAGAATATATCGTAATCTCTGCAAAGGCCAGGTATCAATAATCCTATCCTCCAAACCCTTGACATACCTTATATAGTTGTAAACCACATCCCTTATCTGCGCATCAAAAGGCATTAACCAGAGCAGGCTAACCTCTCTACCACTACTTTCCTCTTGCTTTGTAGCCCTAACATGTCGCTGTGCTGTCACAGTATTACCACCGATCAATTATTGGTTTGAGATCATTATAAAGTTTTCATAGATATAACCACGAGTCTATATCTATAGGGCGTTAAGGCCTCATGGATAATTCTACCTATGGATTGCGGGACTTATTTTACATGATAAAATATTCAATATAGGGTGCAGGAATAACATTATTAGTCCGTATCGGTCTTCTGAGAGATAATTCTTTTAGGACTATATCGGCTATTTATTGCATACATAACACGTGATGTTTGCCTGGGTGTGGTTCATGGCGAATAAGCACTGGATTGATGAACTTGCCGACATCCTCGAGGAAAAGCTAAGGAGCAGGAGTAAAGATGTCCTAGTATTTAATGGGGGTCTCAGTGTTTCGGGTCTACAGCATGTCGGCCGCCTACGCGGCGAGATCATTATCCCAGAGACTTTAAGGAGAATTCTATCGCGCAGGGGATTCAAGATTAAACAGTACTTGACGCTCTACACGCAGGATGCATGGAAGGGTAAGGAGAGCCAACGCAGGGCCTTCAGGGATCCTGGTGAGGCCGAGAAGTATACAGGATGGCCATTGATAAGGGTTCCTGATCCTAAGGGGTGCCATGCTAACTGGGTGGAGCATTTCTGGGAGGACTTCGGCCCCTATATCAAGGAATTCACGGATGGAAATATAGAGGTCGTAACTACGACTGACCTCTACGCCGGGAAGCTCAGGGAATTTACTAAGAAGACATTCGAACTGAGAGACAAGGTCAGAGAGATTATCAACAAGTACAGGGGGAGGAAGAAGTATCCCGAGACATGGATACCGTTCGAGCCAATATGCGATGGATGTGGTAGGATCGATAGTACTGAGGCAACCAGGGTAATCAATAGCGAGAAAGTAGAGTATAGGTGTAAGAAATGCGGTCATAGCGGAGAGACCAGTATTGTTAACGGGAAATTAAACTGGAGAATAGAGTGGGTTGGTGTTTGGTGGGCTTTAGGCGTTGATTTCGAGCCATATGGAAAAGACCATGCAACCCCCGGGGGGAGCAGGGACAGCTGTGTTGACCTGGCCATTAATGCTTATGGAATAATTCCTCCCGAGGGAATACCCTATGAATGGGTAGCAATGAGGACCAGGGACAAGAGAATAGTGGACATGTCGAGCAGTGACTTCACAGGGTTCACGCCAAGGGAGTGGTACGATGTCGCGCATCCCCATATATATAGGTTCCTCGTCCTAAAGACGCCTCCCATGAAGAAGCTTGTTGTAAGCCTTTATGAGATACCACAGTATTATAGCCAGTACTACCAGGCGGAGCGGATATACTATGGTGTCGAGGATCCTGGTGACGAGGAAAAAAGGGTATTGCTGTCAAGGAGCTATGAGCTAAGCTACCCCGATGGGGAACCACCGGAGAAAATGCCGGAGCAGGTGCCGTATACTCATTTAGCCGTGCTCGTCCAGCTGGTTCCCCGCGAGCTATGGGGTACGGAGGGGCTGAGGAGGCTCAGGAACAGCGGCCACCTGCCCGAAAAGCCCACCGAGTATGGTGTCAAAAGGATACTCGAGACCATGGAGAGGGCAAGCAGATGGGTTGAAAAATACGCTCCCGACTATCTGAAGATAAAACTTCTAGAAGAGCCCGACCCGAGGATAATCGGGGAGATACCATGGGAGCACCGCGAGATACTGTATAGAATGGGTGAAATGCTCGAAGAACTTGAGGAGTGGAGTGAAGACTCGATAAAGAACGTTATGATCGAGGCTACCAAAGACCTTAGCCCGAAGGAGAGGCGCGCCCTATACCATAGCTTCTACAAGTTATTCCTAGGAAGGCCAAGCGGGCCACGCGCGGCTCCATTAATAGCGTTGATAGGTAGAGAGACGAGCGTGAAGTTCCTGAAAGCGGTTAAAAAATAGCTTGTTTTTGGAGTATTCAACACTCATTCATTGTGCTCATTTCTTCTTGACAAGACCCAGAACTATCACTGCCGCTAGGACTATAGCTGACAAAGCTATTCCCGCTTCACTATAGAGAGTCGTCGTTGATAGTTTATCCTCTAGGCTTGTGATGTTCTGGCTTAGCGAGGCAATACCGTTCATTACGGCTTGTTTAGCGCTCCCTATGTCGCTCATTATCCTGCCTGTATTGGACTTTATCGTCTCCACTGTTGGTACGAGTTTGTCGAGTGTTGTGTTCACCTGTCTTAGCCCCGACTTGAGGTCTGCGAGAACTGATTCGATGCTGGAAAGCCTTGACCTGACCTCCTTGATCTCTTCGCCATTAGTCTTTATCGCGTCTAAGACGCTGGTCTTTAACATGGTCGATAGGCTCGTGAAGTTTTCGCCTACACTATATGCAAGGCTATGTAGCTCGCCATAGACGTTCTGGAACCCATTGTATAGCGATGTAACTGCAACTACGGAGAAGCTCGTGTAACCTCTCAGAAATAAGAAGCTGTTGTTTCTCGTAGCCTCCACGTATATCGTGTAGCGCCCCGGATTTGTAGCGTTAAATGATATGATATAGGCTCCATTGCCTAGGCTCTTTATCCCCGGTTTTATTGTCCCCGTAGGCCCTGTCACATTGATTTTTAACATAGCTTCAACCGGCTCGCCCTTGTAGTAGGTGCGGAGAAATATGCTGACCTTTCTCCCGGTCTCCACGACTGGCGGCGCATTACTTGTTATCGTGAGACTGTTTCTACCGATAATGCTTATCCGGGCCTTCATGAATGGCTCTACCGCCGTTAATACATCGGGCGAAACATAGCTTGTTGGGAGCACGGTAACATTATATGCTCCCGGAGCCAAGTAGGGTAGCGCCAGCCTCCATGATGTTGAGCCGTAGGTTAGCTGCAGGTTCTGAACCAGTAGTCTGCCGGCAACATAGATGTTCACAGTCCTTGCCCCCACAAGATCCATGCCGTACGCCTTAATGATTATCGGTTCTCCGGGGCCCGTGGCAGACGGCTGTACAAGTACCCCGATGGCGCCGAGAAATACCCTTACTTCACCCCAGCCGTACAGGCTGAACTTAACGAGTACTAGGCCGTTAACCCGGTCGTTGAACCTCATCGTGTAGTTGTATTCTCCTGTGGCTGGCAGAGCTATGTTTGTCTTATTAACGACGTACAGTCCATATAGGAAGCCGTAGCTATTGACAAGCTTGACATTGGTGACCGTGGCAGTGTTCTGGCCCCCGACTACATATATCCAGGCCTTCTGGGATACACCATAAAGTGGGAGGTATCCCCGCGCAAAATATGATGTTATCTCGGCGGGTAGTTTGGAGACATAGTTTCCGAGCCTAGCGACACTGATTCCAGTTTTCTCGGCCGGGCTACTCCAGACGGGTAGTATGAGGTTGGAGTCTCCGAGCAGTGTTAGCTTGAATACTTCGCCGAGAACATAGGGGTCGGTGCCTGGAACGCTTGCAAGATAATCGGTTATTCCCTGCGCCACTACGTAGCCGAGGCTCGTCTCGTTCGTTCTGCCCATTAGCGAGCTGTATGCCGCCAGTATGTTATAGTGGAGATAAGTTGCCCCGTAATAGAAGGTGTACTCAATACCGTCCATTAGATAGAACATTACGCCTAGCTCCGCGGCCACTCTTGCACTACCAATATACGCTATTCCTCCGGCAGGCGACATTAGTGTCGCTTCTCCAAAGCTCGGTGGGCGGAAGTATGGCGAGGGTATGTTGTCGTCCCACGCAGCGTTCATACAGGCAACGCTCGATACTATCGGTACGCTCGGATTGTTTTTCATAGCCATTAGATCCGATACTGACGCTAGTATTTCGAACGCCATAACAGTCTGGCCGTTTTCCTGGAGCAATAACCTATCAGCCAAAGCATTGCCTGAGCCATGGCATAATGCGAAATACCATAGTGCGCCGCTGTCGCCGCTCAGTATCTTTAATACGGCGTTTCTATCATAGTTCATACTCGTCCTTGTAAGCATATGTACTCTGAACATTGATAGTTGTCCCTTCATGTTCATCATCGATAGTGCTGACTCGCCGAACATTAGGGTTAGGCCGAACGGGTAGCCACCGGTCATGTATAGGTCTCTGCTACTGCTTGCCTCCGAGCCGTACCAGGCTATGATCTTGTTTATTACGTACTCTACGATTGACGGGTTGCTGAAAGGTATTCTCCCGACATATATGTTGGGGGCTAGGTCAAGGTCTGGGCTGGCGTAGAAGAAGTCTGTTGGAACCCAATCATTGTAGGAATCGTAGATCTTGTAGTGGTAGTAGAAGCTTGGAGGTATGTCGCTGGCATTCCCTATGATCAAGAGGTTACTGTATTCTCCGAGAGTCTTGTTGAGATAATCTATTATTTTGAGGGCTAGCGTCCAGTTATAGGTCTTCGCAATAATCCCGTAGTAGGTGTCATTGAATAACGGGTTGTAGAATCCGGGGTACTGGGTGATATTGTTTATAGGCTTATAGTTCTTCCATATATAGCTCGTAGTGACAATAGTGACATTATAGCCTTTATTCTTGTAGAAGTCGGCAAGCCTCGTAACGTTTCCCACTAGCTTATCTGTTGTGAGAATAAGGAGTGATTTATCAGCATATGTTACGGGGATGGGGCTCGGGTAATCAATATACACCGACGCCTTGTCAATGTAGAATAGCGTATTGGTTACGGGATCATATTGTGCCGGATAGTATCTTACGATAATTATTGTTTTTCCATGCATGCCATGCCATACATTGACGTCTAAGAGTTTTCCGGGATAGTATTTATCTGTCGAATATATTTCTTTGTCCACAATATAACGCAGTGTCTGGTTGCCTAGCCCATATAGGAGAGGCTGAGGTGCTGGGACCACGGGGTCAACGAGATATTTTACACCTACTTGTTTGATGTAGACATATGCGTGAACCTTATCGGCGGGAACGTAGCCGTTAACCTCGATCTTATAGGTGTACACGGGCAGCATTGGGTGTCCAGGCGTCACTATGTATGAGCGTGCGCCATCGGCTACGATGAATGTATAGTTTCTCAGCACAGCCGTGAAACTGTATTTATAGTCGGCGGTAAAGCCTAAGGGCGTGTTTAACGGGTGATCAACATATGGTCCAATGATTCCATGTCGGCTCAGCACATGGTATGGTTGTGGAGGAGCATATCCTACCGCCTGTAGAGGTGCTACGATCATTGTTATAACTAGAAGTGATATGAGTAGATATTTGGACAATGCATTCATTTGTTTCACTCTGCCTCAATTGTTTGGAAATATTAATGAATTCGTAGACATTTAAATTTTCCCATAAAATCAGCGCATCAACAATCACGTATTACATTGATATAATACTACAACTATACAGTCTATAGGAGGGACAGGTAAAATGCTCGAGAAATTCACCGTTTATAACGGCGGGGTCAAATTATACTTCGGCCCAGAAGTCATAGGGAACCTCAAGAAGCATCTGAGAAACCACAAAAAGCTCCTCATAGTCTCGGGGAAAAGATCAGCCGATATATCGGGGGCTTTCCCCGAGCTCAAAAAGATCCTTGATGAACAGGGAATAGAGTATGTTAGATATACAGATGTGAAGCCTAATCCTACCGATAATATCGTAGAGACTATTAGGCGGGTCTACCTCGATGAGAACTGTGACGGCATAGTGGCCATAGGGGGCGGAAGCCCGATAGACTCTGCTAAAGCCGCCCGCGTGCTGATCGCTGGAGGCGGAAGTATAAAAGAGTATCTATACGGGCTAAGAAAACCACCGGCACAACAGCCTCCACTCTACGCCATAAACCTCACACATGGAACGGGAACGGAGATCGATAGGTACTCCGTCGTCACAATAACTGAAACACGCGAGAAAATAGGTTTCGGGCCCGGATACCCTACAGCATCAATAGATGATCCTAGGTACCTAGTGACACTACCCACGAACCAGACAAGATACACCGCCCTGGACGCATTCGCGCACGCGGTCGAGTCCAGTACCTCGTCGCTAAGCAGCCCGTACTCCAGATTATTATCGAGGGAAGCGGTAGCCCTGATCGTCAAATACCTCCCAGTAGCAGTAGAGAAGCCCGATGATCTCGAGGCGAGGTACTGGCTACTATACGCTTCGATGCTCGCAGGCATAGCAATAGATCATGGCGTAACACAGCTTGGCCACGGACTAGAACACGTGTTATCAGGCCTGAAGCCGGAGCTACCCCACGGTGCAGGACTGGCGATACTGTACCGGGAGCTTATAAGGCATTTCTACCGCGAGAGACCATTGGAGATGAAATATGTTCTTGAACCACTCGAGCCAAGCCTAAAACCAGTCCCCGAAGATGCCGACAAGGCTCAGGAAGCATTCAATAAGTTCCTCGAGAAAATAGGGTTTACCGAGACGCTATCAACCTACGGATTCACGAGAGAAGATGTCGATGAAATAATAAGGCTACTCTACGAGACAAACCTGCGTAAACGCTACGAGCCCCTAACTCCGTATGGTCTGCCGGATAAGGACTACCTGAAGCAACTCATCATCAAACTCCTTTAGTCCTCCAGCCATTGAACGTGTTGGGGCCGGGCATAAAAGCAATTATTTATTTTTCCGCATAATTCAAGACCAAAACAACGAGGGTATCGGGCGAGGGAGAAACTGTTTTGCACCGAGCAGATTTCCTAGAACATCTAAGGATGATCGAGGCTAAATGGCAGAAGAGATGGACGGAGGACCGTGTATTCGAGCCTCGGCCCGAGGAGGGCAAGGAGAAATACTTCATCACGGTTCCCTACCCATATACTAATGGCCCACTGCACATTGGTCATGGGAGAACCTATACCATAGGAGATATTGTGGCTAGGTATAAGAGGCTCAGAGGATATAATGTCCTGTTCCCTATGGCTTTCCATATCACGGGCACCCCGATCATAGCTATATCTGAGAGGATAAGCCGGGGCGATGAAAAGGTAATCCAGATGTACAAGCACTATGTAGGTGTATACGTTAGTGATGAGGAGAAAATAGATGAAATAGTCAAGGAGTTCAAGGATCCCCTAAGACTAGCCACTTTCTTCGCTGAGAGAATACATAGCGACTTCTCAGCACTAGGATATAGCATTGATTGGAGACGGAAATTCCACACCGGTGAACCAATATATAACGCTTTCGTCACATGGCAGTTCCTAAGACTAAGAGACTTGGGCCTAATTACTCAGGGAGACCACGTGGTAACATACTGTCTGCTCCACAGACAACCCGAGGGAGAAGACGATATCAAAGACGCCGACACTAATCCCGTCGAGATCCTCGAGTTCACGGCCATAAAGTTCGAGCTAGCGGATGAGCCGAGGACTTATCTTGTGGCCGCTACCCTCAGGCCTGAAACGATATTCGGTGCCACGAACTTGTGGGTGAACCCTGATGCCATGTATGTGGTTGTGGAGTGGAGGGGTGAAAAGATAATATTATCGGATGAGGCTCTCGTCAAGCTACGGCACCAGCACCCCGAGGACGAGATCAAGGAGCTGAAAAAGCTCAGGGGAAGAGAGCTGGTAGGTAAGATTGTCTACTCGCCTCTCGGGACAAAGCTCTATGTACTCCCGGCCAGGTTTGTTGACCCGGATAACGCGACTGGAGTGGTCTACTCCGAGCCGAGCGATGCCCCATACGACTATGTAGCGCTTATGGAGCTCAAGAAGAACAAGGAGATCCTGAGAGAATATGGTCTCGACCCTGCGATAATGGATTCAATAGAGCCCATAAAGATCATTGATGTCCCGGGAATAGAGGGTCACCATGCCGCTAAAGTTGTTGAGGAAATGGGTATAAGCAGACAGGATGATGCCAGGCTGGAGGAAGCGACGAAGAAGGTGTATAGGGAGCAGTACTATCGCGGCAAGATGATCGTTGAGCATCCCGAGTTCCGTGGAATGCCTGTTAAAGAGGCAAAGGACAAGGTAAGATCATGGCTGATCAGGAACGGCTTTGCCTTCATATTCTATGAGCTAAACAGGAAGGCAGTATGCAGGGCTGGCGGAAAGATAATCGTTGCCAAGATAAAGGGGCAGTGGTTCATAGACTACAGTGTGCCGTGGTGGAAGGAAAGAGCGAGAAAATACCTCACGGAAATAGTCAAGATACTGCCCGAGAAATACAGGAAGGCTTTCCTAGACATAGTTGACTGGATAGAGAAGAGGCCATGTGCACGTAGGAGAGGCTTAGGGACAAGACTACCATTTGACCCGGAATGGATTATCGAGAGCTTATCGGACTCAACTATCTACATGGCGTTCTACACGATCGCCCACATAATTAGGCGGGAGAACATAAAGCCTGAACAACTCAAACCAGAGTTCTTCGACTACGTCTTCCTAGGCAAGGGAGAACCAGAGAGGGTAGCTGCCGAGACAAGGATATCGAGGGAGACAATAGAGGAGATGAGGAGAGAATTCACCTACTGGTACCCTGTGGATCAGAGGCACACGGGAATAGCGCATATAAGTAATCATCTCACGTTCTTCATATTTCATCACCTCGCATTATTCCCTGAACACCACTGGCCACGCATGATATCCCTGAACGAGATGGTGATACGTGAAGGAGTAAAGATGAGTAAGAGTAAGGGCAACGTAATACTTCTGAGAGACATCGTGACCAAGTACAGTGCCGACCTCTTCCGCCTTTATATAGCTGGAACGGCTAATCTAGACTCAATACTAGACTGGCGCGAAGCAGAAGTATCAATGACAATAGATGCGTTGAGGAGGTTCTACAGCCTCTGCCTCAAAGCAGTAGAGGCCGAGCCCCTGGACAAGAGAGACAGGCTTATCGATAGATGGTTCTTCTCGAGATTCAACAAGATAATAGATGAAGCGGCAAAGCACCTAGACAAGATGGAGATCAGGGACTACGTCCAGACCATCTTCTACAAGGCCATGTCCATCATAGAGCACTACAGGGAGAGGACAAGCCAAGAAGAAGCCGTTAGAGCGGTAAGGGCGGTGCTCAACAAGTGGCTGGTAGCACTCAACCCTGTAATACCTCATCTCACCGAGGAGATAGGCGAGAAGCTCGGCTATAAACAGTACGTGTCCCTGATGAAGTGGCCTGAGCCGAGCAGTGAGGAATACGACGATGTAGCTGAGCTCATCGAGGACAGCATAGTGTCCTTCATTGACGATGTTAAGAACGTGCTTAACGTGATAAAGGAGAAGCCAACAAAGATAACTATCGTCATAGCTGATCAGTGGAAGCGCGAACTAGCAAGGCTCGTGGAGGAAAACAAGTCTCTGAGAGAGACAATACGGATTCTGAGGGATAAGTACGGGCTACGTGGTAAGGAGAAAGAGATTGTTGCTGCCTACAATATGCTTAAGAAGAACAAGATACCGGGCTCGTGGCGTATAGGGTTAGAGGAGGAGATGAAAGGCTATATGGAAGCTGCTAGCTATATTGCGAGGAAGACAGGGCTCGAGGTAGAGATACTGAGCGAGCAGGAGGCCAGGGCTAACGCTGTACCTAAGGCGGATAAAGCTCTTCCATTGAGGCCGGCCTTCTATATAAAGTAACATATTTTGTTAAAGAATTTTATACAGATTACCAGTTTCTTTATCCCATTTCTTTCCCACATCACAGAATTTAATACCTCCTTAAAAAATTATAGATACACGAACAGTAGCTGGGAGGCTGAGCTGAAATGATAAGGATGATCAGGCTCCGCCGGCTACTGGTGAGAAGAGCAGACATATTGACCTTTGTCGTAGGATTCGCTATTGGAGCAGGCATACTGGGACTACCAGTAAAATTCGGTACAAGCGGGGCAGGCTTCCTGCCCAGCGTAGCCATGCTTATACTGGCGCTGACATTCCAGATAATAACGGCCGTATACGTTGTCGAGGGACTAGACGTTCTCGGCCCTTCAGAGTATCCTAAGCTCATGGAGAAAGGGCTCGGGAAATGGGCGGCTATAACGGCCTATATAACTATAGCAATAGACCTCATAGGAGCTATGACTGCATACATAATATTCGGCGGGGAGGCAATCTATACTCTCAGTCACGCCTGGATAGCTGTATGGCTCGGCATGATAATCTACTGGATAATAGGTGTAGCGATCACGATAGGTGGGGCGAAAATAATAGCCAGAGCGGAAGAAACGATGGTCGCTATAATAATCCTACTACTATTCATAAACGTGTTTCTATGCCTATCAACACCCTATGTGAACATAAACAATCTGCTCTGGGGAGACTGGAGCAAGATGTTTAGCGTCTTCGGCATAGTGTTGTTCGCCTACGCAATACATTCTGCAATACCAACGGCTTACAGGACTTTCGGAATGGATGAACGCTACGACAGGCTCTTATCCCTCGGCCTAACGATATCGGCGGTAGTCTATATTATATGGTCGGCGGCATACATGTCTATACTAACACCACAGGACTATACGAGGACATTTGTCGGCGCACTCACAGGGAAAGTACACCATGGCCTCTACGGATTACCAGCACCAATAGCTGTTGCTGAGCTAGGCAAACTCAAGGTGGCGGCACTACTAGGCTATATCTTCGGATTCTTCACAACACTTACAAGCTTCATCGCGGCAGCGCATGCGTTGACGCAGATAAATCTCGAACTAACAAAAGCTGGGTCGAGACGTAATATGAATTTAGTATTACTACTAACCTGTATCATACCATTGGTTCTCGCACTTCTCAGGCTGGGAAGCTTCATACAGTGGCTTAACTTCGCTGGAGCGATCGGAGCGGGAATATTCACGGGGATACTACCATGTCTACTGGCGCTGAAATTCAGGATAAAGAAGCCGGAAGGCTTCAAACCACTTATGCCGGGAGGAATACCGGTCGTGATCATTACTCTGCTGTTCTACGCCTACGGCATAGCCTGGTTCCTTATCCACGGCTAAAGGATGCTCGCACCGATCATAATGATTATGAGGCTAGTGATGATCTGTATTGACCGGAGAAGTCTTGCCGGGATTTTTTCCATTAATCCCCTCCTGCCCAGGACACCCAGGACAACGTACGTAATGATCAGTGGAAGCAAAAATATCGCTACATAAATTGGTAGAAGAAGATATGCTAGGCCGGGCATATTTGTCTTCAGTACAGCTATAAAGGCCACGAGAGGCCCGCTCGTACACGGGAGGAGGACAGACACGCTTATCAGCGAGAGTATGAGAGCCATAACGTACGGATTACCCATAGCCTTGCCGAGGCCCGATAATTTGTCGCAGACCCTGCACTTGTACTCCTCACCGCCTCTTACAACGTCGAGTATATTGTATGCGCCGAGAATAATCGCGAGCAGGCCAAGTATTTTCTGCGGAATATACATTGAAAGATAGAATAGGCCAAGACCGATGACAAGGTAGCCAGAATAAACAATGGCGAGGAATAGGAGGCCCGGCCCGACCACTCTCTTCTTCATCGAGAGCTCTCCAAGGAGGAACAAGCCGTAGATGGTCAATGTACATGGATTGACGCTGTCGAGTAGTGCGAGGAAAACCATTAGACCCAGGAGCTCTGGCAAACCTATGGTAGCGGCCCTACCAGCTGCTCCAGCGGGAGACCATTCTATCGATGCATTGCTGGATGAAATAGTTGCTGGGCAAACGGTAGCTGCTCCTAATGGATGGTATGGTGCATAGTATGATACAAAGCCGTGCTGGCCCAGCCTAGAAGCATTGATATAGCCTATAATCATTCCACCCGTATATACTGGTATCTTGTCCGAGGGATTAGTGTGTAAGAGGCTATCAAAGAAGGTCTTGTTCTCGTACTCGCCGATAACTATGGCGGAAGCCGTGTCGTTGTACACGACGATGATGAATGGGACGCCTAGAACGAGGCCCGTATTGGAGAAATCCTCGAGTTTCCTGAAACAAGGATTATCCATTGTTTCCGGTAGGATGTTGCAGAAAACAACGTGGTCCTCGCCATAAGTCTTGGACAGGAATTCATGCATAGCTATGCAGTGCGGGCAGGTGTTCTCACCATAGATATAGAAGTAGTAGAGCGGGGTTCTCGATGCCCCAAAGACTAGGGTTATTGAGGGGATCAGAATTAAGAGGAGAAGAGGAATAAACAGTATTGTTCTTCTCGGCATTGTCTTCAAGTATTATTCACCGGTTTAGGCGTAGAGGTAGATCATGGCCAGTATTAGCGCCACTATTGCAGGTATTAGCGCGTACTTGAATATAGTATTGAGTGCCTGCTCTATCCTATACCTACCGAAAGCGTTCTTGATAATGGTAGCCACAGTTACTACCGCCATATATTTTATGATCAGCAGTACTATGCCTGGAACGCTTAGGTGAGGGAATGGATAGGGGCCTCCAAGGATCAAGTACGTTATAGCTATCGCTGTTACCGCGATGTCCATGTCGTGCATGAGGCTTGCGAGTCCTAGTAGGGGGCCGGAGAACTCGGTCTCATAACCAGCAATTATCTCCTGCTCGGCCTCCGGGATGTTGAATGGCTGGAACATCGCCTTGGCCTGTAGCACGACTATTGCTGCTACTAGGCTCAGAACCATAACCGGTAATAACACTGGGTTGGCCCAGCAGTATATTACGTTCTTGCTCGCTTCAAGCACACTGTAGGGGATCCCCGTCCTAGCGGAGGCGAGTGCTACAGGGGCTAAGAGGGCTGCGAAGAAGCTAGGCTCTATCAACGTTATAAATGTTAACAGCCTCGACACACCAGTGCTCGTGTATGGGCCTGGCATTGACAGGCTCATTATGAGCATACTCAGCGGGACCCAGAGGCTCACAAGATATATGAATACCAGGAAGTCATAGGGGCCGGTCACATGGTACGGGCTCAGCGGAAACAATAGTAGACTGACGACTAGAGCGGATATTCCCAGCAATCCGAAGAACTGCGCGAGGCTCGGCAAGCTATACTTGTTCACAGCCATCTCCTTAACATGTATTAGCTTCCATAGATCCATGAGGGGCTGCAGCAAGCCCGCCGGCCCAACATAAGTCGGGCCCATACGGTTCTGTAGCCTCCCACTGAGCTTACGGTAATACCACTGGGTGAACAGCGATAGGCTTATCAAGAACAATATGCCCGGGAATACGAGTATGCTTACTGCGAGCATTATCCATTCGATCATGGCTATCACCATTTCAACAAGTATATTATCCCGACTATGATCGCTATAATGAGGAGCAAGCCATACCAGCCCGCCATGAAGTTAACCCAGTCCTGTAGATTACCGGTGTGGACCTTGTCTCTCAACTGCTTGTATAATCCGTAGGCAAACTTCTTCAGGAACCCCCAATAGAGATTGGCGGGGCTCGGGCTTGGCTTGTTGACAATACTCTCCGGCTCACCGGACAGGTAGACATCCGTCCTTCTGACACGATTGTTTCTAACGGCAAGATATATGAGTGCAAGCACTCCGAAGACAACCCACATGAGCAGGCTCAGGACCAGGGCAACTGTACCGGGATCACCCGCCATTAGCCCATACACGGATTATCACCTCCCAAGCAATGCATGGAAAGCCCTTACGAAGGCCTCCTGGTACTCCCTCACACCAGGGCCTATGAGAGAGGAGTTAGCCACATGTATAAGGCCCTGGCTGATCCACGGGTAGAGGACTCCGAGTAGTATTAGGCCGACAGCCATTAGGGCTAGCATGTAGTGGATGCCGTGGAGCTTTATCTCACGATGCTCCCTTGTTGGTGTAGCGAATACCACACTGTACATCGCCTTAGCGTATCCCAGGACACTAATGGCGGATACAACGATCACCGCTAGGGCTGGAACTAGCATGCCAGCATCCATGAAGGCCTGGTAAAGCATAAGCTTGCTGAAGAACCCTCCAAGAGGCAGAAGACCCATCAGGCTCAGGAAGCCGATTATGAAGGAGGCACTGACCAACGGGTACTTCCTGCCAACACCGGCTAGTCCATCGAGATCCCTCGTCCCCGCACTATCGATAAATACCCCGCTCGACATGAAGAGCAACGCTTTGCCCAGCCCATGGGTAAGCACATGATACGTCATCGCGGCAAGACCCAGAGCCACGGCCGCCTGTGGCACACCGCTCATACCTATGGCTAGAGCCATGTACAAGAGCCCGGTATGGCTTACAGTGCTGTATGCAAGCAGTCTCTTCAAGTCTTTCTGCGCCATCATCATTATAGCTCCTATGAAGGCGCCCGCAAACCCCATAATGAATAATGCTGTAAGCACTGCGTCGCGATAATATGGTGCAATCATGCTGGCCGGCCCGAATATCGTGTACATGAACCTGGCAACAGCATAAACACCGATATTAACAACAAGACCTGAAAGAGCTGCAGAGACAGGTGTCGGGGCCTCCGGGTGTGCGTCGGGGAGCCAGAAGTGATTGGGGAACAACGCCGACTTATATGTAAACACCCATAAGGCGAGGCTAACGGCTAGGAGGGTTGCAACCCCTATGCTGGCAATGAGGTCTGGTCTGCGATAATATATTTCGGCATTCAGTAGTGATAGCTGGCCCATGTTCAGTGTGCCGTATACACCGTAGATGATAACTAGGCCGATGAAGTATAGTGTGGTAGCAGTTGCTCCGATGATACCATATTTTATCGCTGCCTCTATCGCTTCTCCCCTGTTCTTATGGTACGCTACCAGCGCGTAGGCAGATATGCCTAGAACCTCTATCATTACGAACAAGTTGAAGGCATCACCAGTGTATAGGCATCCCAGCATTCCTGCTTCTAGGCCTATTAATAGTATGTAGTACCATTCTGGCTCGTCGAAGTGCCTATTATACCATAGGCTATAGATTGTTATCAGGACCATTATCCATGCAGTGAACACGGCTATTACAGCATTGAACGGGTCAACTTCATAGCTTATACCTATTGGGGGCGGCCAGCCGCCGAAACCGTAGACTATATCCTTACCTGTGCTCCATACCACCGTGAAAATATAGGTAGACATGACCGCAGCGACAACGCTTGCTATGAGCGCCCATATACCTGGGAACTTCTTCTCGCCGAAAACCTTTGCTAGCAATGGAAGCGTGAAAGCGAATACTGCCAGTAGAGGTACGACCGCGCCCGTTATGAGCTCAGGGATATTCCACGCCATAAATACTCACCCCGTCATGTTTAATCGAATACTTTCTTCGCGTATTCCTCGAAGGCGAGAGAGATCTTCTTTCTAGCTTCATACGGATCGGTTGTCTCAACATCGATCCAGTGAACGTAAAACATTTTCTTCTCAGGCTTAATGTCTACGACCACTGTTCCAGGAGTATTGGTTATTGAGTTGGCCACGGCGGTGACCGCATAATCGGTCTCGACATGGTACGGCACCCTAACTATTCCGGGCCTCACCGGCATTTTGGGATGCAGTATTCTATACATGACGTCCAAGTGGCTCTTGACTTCTGCTACGAAGAAATAGTATAACGCATATGCGATCAGATAAGCCCATCGAGCAGGGTTAAACACCTTGGATGGATTCTCAACAGTTACTGTAGCGAATAATCCTCCTACAACAAGGCTTACGGCTAGCCCTGTCACTATGTCATATGGTGTTACACTACCTGTGAAAACTATATACGCTATGAACGCAAGCACTGTTACGACAAACCAGCTCAGCGGCTTGTTCATACTATGATCACCCCTTCAATTTCCTAATATCCCTCATATCGACGGACCTGTAGATCTTCCAAGCCTGTAGTGTCAGGAAAACAAGGAAAAGAGTGACAGCTAATCCTATAACGATAGCTGTGAGCACTAGCGCCTGTGGTAGGGGGTCGACAGCAGTCTTAGTAAATACAAGCAATAGTAATGGATTGTTGCTTCTCCACTCGGTGAAGACCGGCGGCCTCGACGGTACTCCCGCCACCCACATCCTATATCCTATGATTAATGCGAATGTATTCGCAGTATCTCCCAGTATCGTCAACGCTATTATCTTCTTTATTAGATTCGGCTTGAAAAACACGCCATAGAGTGCGAGGCCTAGGTTTACTATCATACATGTTATTAGTATTGTCATGAAGTATTCGGACAACGTGATCATTTTTCTCCACCCTCCGCTGCGCGTTTTTCTTCCTTAGTCTCCGCCAGTTTCTCAGGAAGCGTTATCAGGAGGAAAACTATTGTGAAGCCAGCCGCTACAGCTAGGAACTCGAAGAAGTTGAAGAACCAGAGGCTGCCACTGATGAGTTGGCCTCCCACGAATGCTGGCAAGGAAATGTTTGGGGCTAAGGGTTTTGGCTGGTTTTGTAGCACGAATGCATAGTGTCCTGTCGCCAATCCTATTAGTACCGCGGCGAAAGCTGTTATGCCTATACCTGTTAAGCCTATGCTTCTCAGAAGTAGCATCGAGTTCTTGTTGACGCCTCTCTTGAGGAGGTAGAACTGGCTGAAAACAACGAGTATGAGGACTGGTGCAACAGCTGCTGTTGCGCCTCCCTGGAATCCTCCACCAGGCGTTAGGTGTCCGTGGAGCGCTATGCTCCCGGCAACGGCTATGATTAGAACGGGCGCTATCTTCGTCACTGTTTTGACGATGAGACTAAGACCCGGTTCTCCCTTTATCTCCTTAGGTGGTTTTAACGGGACTCCCCTGGCTAGGGCTATCGCCCCGATGATGGCTAGGTAGAACACCATTGTCTCGAACACTGTGTCGAGGCCACGGAAATCCCATACTATACTGGTACATGCCTCGGGAGACATTGCCGTGAAGTACTTATCCCACGGATAGTAGGTGTACTTCAAATATATCTCGGCTAGAGTCCTAACATTAGTTGATGGTAAAAGTACGTTGATATTAGCAGCTACCACGAATGATATGGCCAGTATTGTTAGTATGAGTACGCATATGCCTATCCAGTGCTTCATGGTTTCTCCTCCCTCGTGGTCTTCTTGATCAAAGCAATAATTACGGCAGGGTATAGGCCGACGGCCACAGGTATATAGACAAGATCTATGTCTGGGGCCATGAGCATGTAGTAGATGAAAGCATAGATTGTGCTCTGAATAGCGCTGAAGATCACTGCTTTGAGCAGGTCTCTCTCCATTATAGCCATGTAAGTCGCTATAGTGGAGAATATAGCCGCCAACGCCGTTATTCCTAGGAGGAATGCTTCACCATAGCTCATTGGCTCTCACCCCCTTCTTCTCCTATTTCTTGTTTCTCTTGAGAAGTGGGCATGGATTCGTCTTCTTCAAGATGATCAACGACTTTAGGTTCCACCGGAACTATTCCTGAACGATGGGTTCCCCTTGCAAGAGCATGTGATCCGGCCGGGCCGAGTATAAGTATTATGAATGCTGTGATCAGAGCGCCGCCAGCCATGAACCATCTATATTCTCCTAAACACTCGCATCCAGCTGCGACGAAAGCTGCTCCTATTAACGGGAGGAAGGCCCCCCATATAGTGCCTATGGTAGCAGCATGTAATCTGAGGTAGAAGTTGGGGAACCTATTAATTCCTATGGCTGCTATCAAGTCTGCTAGTGCACCTATGCCTATCATGATCTCCCCGATAACGATAAGCACGATATCGAGTAGAGTCATGGCTACTCACCCAGCTCTTTTCCTTCGAGATACTTGGAAACATATATGTCTAGGCTATAGATCCAGAGGGCGAGCGCTATCGCCACGGGTATAAGTATGGGTTGTTTGAAGTAAATGGCCAGGATGACAAGGAAAGCCGCAAGGTCATAGCTCATAGCGTCTATGGCTAGAACCATGTCGCTAATGCTTGGGCCGCGGAGAGCTCTGAGGGTGTACAGTACGAATGCTACTACGTAGATAGGCAGTATTGCGAGAATGAACATCTGTATCTCGGTCATCCCCGTCACTGGGACGCCTCACCCCTCGGCTTTCTTCTTGAGCGTGGATAAGCTGAGCTCCTCACTGGTTATGTGCTGAGTATCCGCCAGCTCAAAATAGTTCGTGGTTGTGAAAGCACGTACGGGGCAGACGGTCACGCACCTATAGCAGTACACGCACTTCATATAGTCAATGACAGGGAAGAGGCGCCTAGCATTTTTCTTCGGAACCTCGTACTCGCCCGGTATTTTCTTCATAGCTATTGCGTCGGCCGGGCACTCGATCCTACAGAGGCCGCAGCCGATGCATTTCTGTAAGTCACTGTATTGGCGGCCGCGGAAATCAGGCTCTACCCAGGGCTTCTCCCGGGGATACTGTATAGTGGCTGGCTTACTGATCAGGTTTCTCAATATCAGAGAGAGTATCTTGGATTTACCCATTTCTTGCCCCCTCCCGCGAGTTCTTTCATGGGGACTTTTCTACGTTCCCCGGTCCTGAGATCAATTATGGTTAGTCTTTCCATACAGGATATGCATGGATCCCAGCTGGTCAGGATCACTGGAAGGTCTGCTATGCTGTACCCGATATAGAATTTCGCGGTATTCAATATGTTGTGGACGCTCGGAGTCCTTATCTTGACGCGGTAGGGCATAGGCTTGCCGTCGCTCATGACATAGTATATGAGCTCGCCTCGTGGAGCCTCAACACGGGTATACGCTTCGCCCGGCGGGAATCTCCTGGGGAGCCTCCTCTCATCGGGGACGGCTTTCCCGTCTTGCGGCAGGTGGTCGAGAACATATTTTATTATCTTAGCGCTCTCAAGGGCCTCGTCCCAACGCACCATCATCCTAGCCCATGCATCGCACTCGTTCCTCACAATCACATTGAATGGTATTTCGCCGTAAGCATCATACTTATCGCTCGCCCTAGCGTCTATTTTTACCCCGCTCGCCCTCGCTACTGGCCCTAATAGTCCGTATAATGTCGCCTCACTAGGCTTTACAACACCTACATCCACGAGTCGTTTGAGAATCGTTTCGTCCTCCATGAATAGCTTCTTGTAGTACTTGATCCTAGGTATGACGCGGTCTATGAGTTTTCTAAGCTTGTCTATTTTATCGGAGCTGAGATCACGTCTTACACCACCAAATATCATGTAGTCGGCTGAGACCCTGTTCCCCGTGACTATCTCCTTGGACTTCATGATGTATTCTCTATCACGCATAATGTTCATGAACAAGCTATCAAATCCTATTATCTCGGCCATCACGGCATTGATAAGCATGTGGCTATGCATACGTTCCAGCTCCATGGCGAGAACTCTGAGGTACTTCGCCCGAGGACTGGGCTCGATGCCGAGTATCTGTTCTACAGCCCTTACAAAGCAGTTGGCGTGGACACCATTACAGATACCACAGACCCTGCTCACGATGAATATGTCTCGATAAAAGCTGTTCTTCTCAGCCAGCTTCTCGATACCTCTATGATTATAGCCGGTATGCACCTCGACCTTGACGACCTCTTCGCCATCAGCATACGCCTTGAGTAGGATCGGCTCATGGAGGGCTGGATGCTGCGGACCTACAGGTATTTCGAGAGCATATGGGACCTCTATCACCTTATCGATCGCCACGGCTCTACACCCTTGCATCCTTCCTCAATGGATAGATGCCTTTCTCCACTAGTTCCTCCGGGACGAAGAACGGCCTACGCAGCGCTGGGTTGCCTTTGAAAACAACGCCTAACAGGTCATGTATTTCGCACTCCGGTGCCAGGGCCGCAGGGATAAGGTCCAGAATACTATTTATCTCTGGGTTGTCCCTGTCAACATATGTTCTCAACACAATAGTCGTTTCTTCAGGCAACACCACGACATAATAATCTAGCCTTATCTTCTTGTCTTTCAGAATGTCTGTACCAACAATTGTTGCTAGATAGAATCCTTTCTCTCCAAGACGCTCGAGTAATTGTTTAAAGATCTCTCTAATTCTTTCATGGCTGAACTCGTATAATTCTCTATTAGGCTTAATGGTTCCCACTTCTTTTAGCAATCCTTCTTTAACCAGTTCATTTATTTCTTCGATCAAGAAAGCACACCTCCAGCAGATTATGATTGTTCCAGTTTTTTCAGAAGCTTAGCTATACCATCGATAATTGCCTCAGGCCTTGGCGGACACCCAGGAATATACATGTCTACGGGAACGACCTTGTCAGCACCCGCGTAAACGCTATAGCTCTTGGCGAAAACTCCTCCAGTACAGGCACAAGTGCCAACGGCAATGACGAATTTCGGGCCAGGCATTTGCTCGTATAGTCTCTTCAATCTTTCCCCGGCCTTCTTCGTCACAGCACCTGTTACTAGAAGTATGTCTCCATGTCTTATGCTGGGGGCCAGCTTTATCCCAAATCGCTCTACGTCGTAAAACGGGGTTAAAGCGGCTAAAACCTCTATGTCACAGCCATTACATGCACCAGTATTAAAATGGACGAGCCACGGGGTATACCTTATTATCTTGGCTTTCCCGTCGCTCTTATTTTCTTTTTCCATGAAAATCTTCCCCGGTTAAGGCTTATTCCTTCAATGAATATAAAATCATAATGTTAGGACAGCCTAATAGGAACGATATTTTGTTATAAAAGCTTTAATCTCGTTGTAAAAGCTTCTTCGAGGAAACGATAAGATCAGCGGCTATGACCTGTCCGAAAGCTATACCTCCATCTCCTAGCGGTGTCTTCCTGGGCAGGAATACCCTGTCGGCCGCGCTGCGTATGCCCCTAACGATCAACGAGTTTACTCCCGCACCTCCAGACACGACTATTCCGTCACACCCATACTTCTCACAAATAATCATGGCTGCTTCGCCGAGCGCGTGTCCGAGAACATACTGTACCGTGTATGCTATTCTCCCGCGGCTATAGCTATGATTATACAGGAGATCAATAGCGGACTCTATGATTGGATCTGTGTCAATTATGATCTTACCATTATCAGAGATGATCTCCGCACTTACGTCTTTAATTGGAGGGGGCTTGGAATTATTCTCGAGCATGATCGCTGGTTCTCCCTCATATGTCCTTTCCCAGCATATTCTAAGCAATGAGCTTACAGCGTCCAGAAACCTACCAGTACTCGTTGTAAAGATACTGTGCCCCATCTCGATGAGTCGAGAGACTGCCTTATATTCTTTCAGCCCCCCTGATACAAGGTCTTCTAGGCCAAGCCTCTTAACTATTGTATTTGCCTCTACACCGTATATGTCGAGAAGAATGCTGTAGAGGTATCTCGCCGGATACACCACGTCTCTTTCGCCAGTGATCCTGTGTGGTTTTAGATGTCCCGCTCTCTCATACCATGGGCTACGCGTGTCGAACACTATGATCTCCCCTCCCCATATGCCCCCATCATCACCATAGCCTGTCCCATCAATAGCTATCCCAACAATAATTCCCTCTAACCCGACATCATAAGCCGCACCAAGAACATGTGCGTAGTGGTGCTGGACAGGGATAGCATCTAGATCTTCCTCCTCAGCATAGCGCTTGGCTAGCCCACTGCTAAGGTAGCCGGGATGCTTATCATACGCTATAACGGGTCTCTCTACCCTATAGGCTCTCCTTAGAAAACCTATCTCGTACAGGAGATCCTCCTGCGCCCTTGGATGATCCATGTCCCCGATATAGGGTGTTAGAACTATTTTGTCCTCGAAACCAATCGCTGCAGCATTGGACTGGTCTGCACCGAAGCCAATTATCTCGCGTGAAAGACTCCTTTTAATCCTTATCCAGAGGGGTGCATAGCCCCTGCTCCTCCTGATAAATACTGGTTCCCCATCAGTGAATCTCATCACACTATCATCGACACGATGAACTATCTCTCTGTCATGGACGAGAAAATAATCGGCTATTCCTGAGAGCTTTTCCTTCACGCATTCTTCGTCTCTGCACATGGGTTCTCCATGGATGTTACCGCTCGTCATTATAGCGAACCGGTCCCGGGTTTCCATGAGGAATAGATAATGGAGACCAGTATAGGCGCGGAATACTCCCTCGTATGCCATCCCTGGGCTTACGAGCTTGCTTACGGGCGTATCTTTTCTCTTAGGAAGCAATAGTATTGGGGCCTGAGGTGATTCTAGAAGCCTCCGGGCCTTCTCGTCTAGATAAACGAGTTTCTCAGCTATAACAGTATCAAGCACCATTACGGCGAATGGTTTGTGAGGCCTCTTTTTCCTCTCACGAAGCCTCCTAACTATGTCGTCATCACTTGCTAGTGCAGCTAGGTGATAGCCTCCAAGCCCCTTGATCGCGACAATGTATCCGTCGTCTAGGATTTTTGCTGCTTCTCTTATCGGATCCTGTGCCCTTACTTCGTCCCAATTACTATCGTAGAGTTTGAGTCTGGGGCCGTCCACTGGACAGCTGATTCCCTGGGCATGATATCTTCGAGTGTTTCCTAGATCACTGTATTCTTTCAAGCACTCAGGGCAGAGCCTGTATTTCTTCATGCTCGTGTTTACGCGATCATACGGTATATCATACATCATCGAGTATCTTGGGCCGCACCAAGCACAGCTGTTGAAAGCGTATCTATACCTCCTGTTGCCCGGGTCGAGTATTTCTCTTAGACAATCGCTACATATTGCAAAGTCTGGTGGAATGTTGCTTCTTCTGATGAGCTTCCTCCTGCTCGGCATTATGTTGAAGCTGGTATAGCCTGCTGGCTCATGTATTTCGACGCGTTTCTCCTCAATAATCGCTGGCGGGGGCTTCTCCTCTTCTAGAAGCTCGATGAACTTTGAGACCTTCTTATCTGGGCCTTCAACCCATATCTCGACCTCACTGCCCCCGGTATTTACAACGTATCCCCTCAAGCCGAGCCTAGAGGCTAGTCTATGGACGAATGGCCTAAACCCTACGCCCTGTACGAGGCCGACAACGATTATCCTAGCTGCTATCGTGCCCACATAATCCACCCAGTTGTTCTGACCCAATTAGGTTCCATGGATTAACGGGGTATTAACGATATGCTGGGTGCTACGCCGTCTTTTTATTCAATTATCAATAATAACAAGTATCGTGGGGACCCTGTATTGGTTCGCTACAAGGTGTTTATCAACAAGAAGCTCTGTAAGGGATGCGGTATCTGTATAGAGATCTGTCCTAGGAACGCCCTGAGGTTCAACGGGATAAATCCCGAGACAGGTTATAGGAATCCGGAACAGGCCGGCGAGTGTATAGGCTGTAGACAATGTATGTGGTACTGTCCAGACCAAGCAATAGTGGTGGTGGGTGAGCGGTGACTGAGAGATTATTTCTGAGCGGCAACGAGGCGGTCGTGTACGGGGCGCTAGATGCGGGCTGTAGATTCTATGCTGGTTACCCGATAACGCCTAGCAGTGAGATAATGCATCTAATGGCGAAGGAACTACCGCGTGTGGGAGGAGTGTTTATACAGGCTGAGGATGAGCTGGCAGCGATCAATATGATCATAGGCGCCTCATGGGCGGGGCTAAAATCAATGACAGCCACCAGTGGGCCTGGATTCAGCCTAATGCAAGAGGGCATAGGATACGCTGTAATGACCGAGACACCGCTAGTCATCGTGGATGTGATGAGAGCTGGGCCGGCCACAGGACAAGCAACAAAATCTGCTCAGGGCGACCTCATGCAGGCCAGGTGGGGTAGGCACGGAGACCAGTACCTGGTCGTGATCGCTCCTATGACGCTCCAGGAGGCATATGATCTAGTCATAGAGGCCTTCAATATAGCTGAGGCCTACAGAGTACCCGTTGTATTCCTAATGGATGAATTCATCGGTCATGGAAGAGAGATAGTTGTGAGGAGGGATGCTGATAAACTAGTTGAGCGGAGGAGGCCGAGCGATCACGAGCCGCCTTTCGGCAGCAAGGATCCAAGGATACCGCCTCCCATGCCGAGGCTCGGTGAAGGCTACTACGTGCTGGTGACAGGCTCGACCCATAATGAATGGGGATATAGGGATGTACACGGGTTCGAGACGCACTACAAGCTTGTCACGAGGCTTAAGGAGAAGATCTGGGGCAATATAGACAAGATATTCAAATACAAGGTGTATGGGGACCCTGATGCACGGAGAACAATAGTTTGTTTCGGATCAACTTGTAGGCCAGCAATAGATGCTGCCAAGAGAGTAGGGGGGACAAAGGTTCTCCGACTAATAACGCTGTGGCCGCTAGATTACGGCAAACTAGCCGAGGAGCTCAGCGATGCCGAGAAGGTTGTAGTGCCGGAGCTAAACCTAGGACAACTGGTATACGATGTAGCCCAAGTATACCCGCGGAACAAGATACGCGTTGTCAATAAGGTGGGAGGAGGCATACCGATCTATCCATCCGAGATAATAAAAGCCCTGGAGGCGTGACATAATGGCTGAGCACTTCGGCCTCAAATACCTCAGGAGAGAAGTCCTACCAACAGCTTTCTGCCCAGGATGCTATAACGGGATACTCATGAATGCATTATTCCAAGCATTCATGGAACTAGGCATAGAGGATCTAAAGAGATTCGTGTTTGTCAGCGGGATAGGGTGTTCTTCATGGATACCCAGCCCGTTCATAAAAGCCGATAGCCTCCACACACTGCATGGAAGAGCAATACCAGTAGCTACTGGCGTCAAGCTCGCAAATCCCGAGCTCAACGTTATCGTGATAGGTGGAGACGGAGACCTCGCAAGTATTGGTGGAAACCACTTGCTCCACGCCGCGAGGAGAAACATGGATCTACTGGTTATAATGATAAATAACCAGGTGTACGGGATGACCCGCGGACAAGCAGCCCCAACAACACCCCATGGAATGATAACGCCGACAACGCCCTACGGCAATCCAGAGAGACCAATGGATGTAGCCTCCATTATTGCTGGTACGAACGCCAACTACGTGGCAAGATGGTGTATCTCACAGTATATCCCTCTGAAAAACAGTATCAAGGATGCACTATCCCGGTATAGCAGGGGTTTCAGGTTCCTAGAAGTATACGCCCCATGCGTAACCTATGTTGTCAGGAGAGAGGGTAAGACACCAGGGGAGAAACTGAAGGAGCTCATGAAGAAATGCGTCAGAATAAAGACGTGGAGAGAGATGAGTCCCGAAGAGCGAGAAAAACACGTCGCGACAGGAGTCTTCAAGGCCGAGGATAAGCCCGGCTTCATCGAGACATACAAGAAATACATAGCCCAAGCCCTAGGTGAGAAGTGATGCGTTCGGCAGGATTTCTCGGGATAGGCGGTCAGGGAATAGTATTTGCAACTACTGTTCTGGGTGGAGCACTTTACAGACTGGGCTACTATGTCGCTCAGCTACAAAACTACGGGGCATCTGTTAGGGGAGGAGCTGTCTATGGATATGTGGTCTTCGATGAGGACGAGATAGTTAATCCCTTCATAGAGGAGCTAGAAGTCCTCGTGATACTGCATGAGCAAGGACGCAGAAGATGGGAGAACATAGTCAGGAAATCCAAGAAGATAATCTACGATAAAGATCTCGTTAAGCCGGTGGAGAACGGGATACCCATGTCGATAGCAGAGGAGGCGGATAAGCATGGTGTCTACAGAGCCCTAAACATGGTTGCCCTCGGCATAGCGTCAAGGATCCTCGGGGTGAAGGGCATTGATGAAGCGGTGGACGAGGTTCTGAGAAGCAGGAAGAACTATGAGCTAAACATTAAGGCCTATGAGATCGGCTTAGAACTAGCGGGGAGAGCTAGGATTTAGAGGAGCCCTATCTCTTTGAATAGTTTAAGCGTTTCTTCAAGCTCCTCTTCATCTATCTTGCTGATCGCGACTCCTGCGTGCACCATTACATAATCTCCTGGCTTAACCGTCTCATCCTCGGCAAGACCCAGTATGACCTCCTTACGTACTCCGCCCATCAGTACAGTCGCTACTTTTAGCATTCCCTCACGCCTTATACTGAGAACCTTAGCGGGCACGCCTAGACACATGTTCTCGTCCCCATTCATTAACATATTCGAGGGAGATTTAGTGGGTTAGGCCTAACGATTACCCTGCCGCCGACTTCGGTCACAGCTACAACCCTACCCCTAAGAATATTGTTCGGTGGCTCTACCACCTCGCCTATTATGGTTGGCTTCTCGCCCATAGCCTTCAGTTCCTTTATAATATCTTCTGCTTTCTCCGGCCTGACGCTGAGAACTCCTACTCCTTCGGACGCAACGTTCAATGGATCAACGCCGAGCGC
Source organism: Desulfurococcales archaeon (assembly GCA_027022365.1). GTDB lineage: Archaea > Thermoproteota > Thermoprotei_A > Sulfolobales > Desulfurococcaceae > JAADCY01. The sequence goes on from JALVYU010000031.1 coordinate 129,556, forward strand.
GTCGAGGAACTCTCTCACTTCTTCCCTGACAGGGATACTCGCCCGATCTATAATGATCGTCGTGCCCGTCTGGGTGCTCCACTCGTTCAGAATTGCTGCGAGCCCGCCTCGCGTAGGGTCTCGCGCACCCGTAATGTATTCCCTATACTTCTTGATTACAGGTAAGACTGTTTTAACGAGGGGCCGGGAGTCACTGCGGAGACCGGTGTTCTCGTCTAGCATTCCCAGTCTGGCGGCTAGTACGGCGGCGCCGTGCTCGGCTAAGGGGCCGGTCACGACTATCTTGTCCCCGGGCCGCGGCCTGTCGATCAAGGGGTTTTCGGACAAGCCGATCCCTGTGCAGGATATTATTATTTTATCTATCTTCCCCTTCGGCATGACCTTGAAGTCCCCACCTATTAGGGCAACGTTGTTCTCTCGTAGAACATTGATCATGCTCTCCACTATTTTTTCCAGTGTGTTCTTCTCTAATCCTTCCTCGACTATGATCATGTCCATGAATGCTACCGGGTCAGCAGCCATCATGACTAGATCGTTCAGAACACCGGATGCAGCGAGATGCCCTATGTCTCCTCCGGGAAAGAAGAGAGGATCGATTGTGAAGCTATCGCTTGCAAATACTATTGATTTATCACCAATCTTAATTGTCGAGCCATCATCTAGAACATCTAGTCCGTAGCCACTAAGCGCTGATCTGAGTCTCGGCGGGGTCTTAGCTACAATTATCTTTTCTATTATTTCAGCCATTTCCCTGCCGCCGGCACCGTGTATTATCGTTATTTTATCATCCATGCCGCCTTCGCCCCCTATTCTTAACGGGTTTAGCCCTCTAAATAGATGTATTTCCGGAAAGCCGAATTGCAAGCATTATTGTTACTGTGTCTTCTTCCTGTGGACGTGAGTCATTATAGCCATTATAGCGGCGAGGGCTACTATTATGGCTATTATTCCGCCGAAAACCTCTTCCTCGGTGAAGGGCATCCTACTTGCTGAGGGGCATATTGCAGAGTATTTTAGCGTTAGATTTTCATTATTATTGATTATTATGTGTATGTTGTAGTATCCTGATAATATGTTATTGAAAACCACGTGGAGGTAAATGTTCTTTGTTTCATTAGGGCTCGCTATACCATAGCCGTAGAAATAGAACGATATATAGAGATCCTTACCCACACGCCAATGCTTCAGGTCGGATATGTCGTATTTGCAGTAATGTGTTGTTAATTGTAATGTAATCCCGAGCCTCTTAGCTAAGCAATCATACTTAATGCTGGGCACAAGAGATGACGGATAGACTTCATATAGTGTCTCCGTACTAATACGTTTTGTAACTGTTATGACGAGGTCTCCGGCGAGATAAGGCTCTACGGGAATGAACAGTGTGATCACTTTTTCAGGCGATGTAATGATGTCTGTGATCGTGTATCCAAGCTGTTGTCCCTTTGGATTACTAAGCGATATTGTGATACGGTGGTTTGTTAGATTTACAAATGCTATCCTCACCATAGCACTGTAATTGGCTGGGTACGATTGGCCGTTGATCCTATGAATAGATACTGGGAACATAACCGTGGCTTTCTCTGCAGTATAGTTGGCTGTGTAGTGGTAGGTGATACGAAGAATATTTTCTCCTATGTGGAGACCGGACAACACTATTTTATATACAGGTAATATGCCTTGGCCAGCTATATACGTTCTAGTAGTTTGTAACGGAATTATCGTCCTGTTATTGAGTTCGACGATCATCATTGATGCTGTAGGCACTTGTGCGGGGAGTAGTATTGTCTGGGCTTCCGTTGTCCGAGAATATATGCCGTACATTATATCCGTATATACTTGCAGAATATTGCCTCTTCCCACTAATGTCACTGATGCCTTCTCATATAAGATCTTAATAGGCGGTGGAGTTTCCAGGGTATTAATGGAAAAGACCATGGGCGATAATAATATACTAATGATAAATAGTAGTGCAAATATATTCGTGTAGCGCCAGGTATGCATTTCGGACTTCCACCAATACGTGTATAGGGGTCTATTGATATTCTGTAGCTATACGTATTTTTATACTATTATCGCAGAGCAACCCTAGTCATTGATTCTTCTCGACATACTCTTGTCTAGAGCGATCTGGATAGCTGTGACAAGTTCCATGACTGCTTTCTTGACACTATCCGATAGCTCCATTCCAATATCGAGTTTTTCGGCTATAATTGCCACTACGTAGAAGTCCTTGGCAGGAGTTTCTTTTTCCAGTAGTTTGAGTAGTAGCCTTATCGGGACGTTATGTGTGGTCGCGAGGGCGAAGGGCTCCTTTATGTTCCGGATACTCGACAGTATTATGGTTCCAGGCGGGACGCCCTCAGCATATCCCGCATCGATCATTATTATGCCTCTAGGTTTTGAACCGATTATTCTATCGAGGCAGGTCTCCAGCCCATACTCGCACTCGATAAGACGGCTATCTCTAACACCTTTTTTCGCTAGCTGATCACATACCTCGAGGCCAGCCCTGTCATCTGATCGTAGAGGCGAGCCTACACAGGCTATTATGTATTTGTTGCTCAGTTTTTCCACAAGGAACTTGAGAAGTTCTTCACTGCTCGGTCTAATTATCGGTTCTGACATGTCTCTTCAACTGGGCATGTGTTCTCCTAATAATCTAGTTTTTCATCTAGAAGCAAGAAAAAAGGGTTTAACAGGGTGTTGTGGAAAAAAGGATTTACTTTGGAGCGTTAGCCGCGCGCTTGAGCAGGTCTTCCCAGACGAGATCCACGTATTCCTGGAACTTCTTGAGGAGCTCCCTGTTCTCAGGCTTAAGTAGGTGTTTGAACCTGCCTTGTACCTCTACGAATTTCTCTATCGGCTGTTTTAGGCTTGGATTCCTAGCAATTGCTAGGCTTCTATCGGTCAGCATGTATCCTGTCTCTGGAGTCCACTCCCATAGCGGGAAGTAGCATGTGTCAACGGCTCTTCTCGCTATCTCTATGGCGAGTTCTGTGCCGTGCCTCCATCCACGATCACATGGGCTTAGGGCGTGGATGAATGCCGGGCCATCGACCTCTATTCCCTTTCTAACCTTTTTCATGAGGTCTAGCCAATGGGCTGGCGTGGCTGTTGCCACGTATGGTATGCGGTGTGCAACCATTATGTCGGCTATTGGTTTCTTGGCCTGCTGCTTGCCGGGTATGACTTTGCCTACCGGGCTGGTCGTGGTCCATGCGAATGGCGGTGTTCCACCGCTCCTCTGTATACCCGTGTTCATGTATGCCTCGTTGTCGTATAGGATGTACAGGAAGTCGTGGCCACGCTCCGCCGCTCCGCTGAGGGCCTGGAACCCGATGTCGAAGGTGCCTCCGTCTCCTCCGAAGATCACTACGTCGACGTGCTCGTAGGGTAATCTACCAGTCTTCTTGAGCGCTTTGATAGCGGCTTCAACACCGCTACCCGTCGAGGCGGCGTTCTCGAAAGCGTTGTGTATCCATGGTACTGCCCAGCTGGTGTAGGGGAAGATGGTCGTCGCTACTTCAAGGCATCCGGTGGCGTTGACGACTATTGTTGGGCCTCTGAACGCGAAGCTGGCCAGCTTGACTATTATGGGGGCTGCACAGCCTGCACATAGCCTGTGGCCGGGTAGTAGCGCTGGCCTCTTCTGCTCTGCGAGCTGTCTCGGATTCAGTATTAGCGGTAACTCGCCTTTCCAGCCGGGCTCGAATATCCATAGCTTATACGCGGGCTCGCCCTTCTTGATCGGGACCTGGGGTAGGGTCTGCTTGGGCATGTCTCGATACACCCCCTTCTTACTCTCTTACACCTAGGAATCTGAGCTTCTCCTTCACCTCTCCGGTCTTGGCTATCTCGAGGAGCTCCATGAACATCTTCTCGATCATCTCTGGCTGCGCGTCTCTGCCTCCGAGGCCGTAGACATAGTTTACTAGTAGTGGTCTCTCCTTTAGATCGTATAGTGCTGTGCTTATGTCGAGGAAGCTTGGACCATAGCTTCCGAAGCTTATTCCGCGGTCCATGACACCCACTACTTTGACGCCTTTCAATAGTTCTGCCAGCTCTTTGTGCGGGAATGGCCTGAACAGCCTTATCCTGATAGTGCCTACCTTGTAGCCCCTGCTCCTCAGCTTCTTCACGATGTGCCTCACGGTTCCGCCTGTGCTTCCCAGCACGGTCACTACTACGTCGGCATCTTCTACGCCGTAGGGTACTAGTACGCCGTCACCGTACTTTCTCCCGGTTAGCTCGTACCATTTCTCATTAACTTCTCTGACCACTTCTGGGACGCGCTTCATCGCCTCGATCTGGTGCATCTTGTGCTCGTAGTAGTAGTCGTACAGGTCTAGTGGCCCGAAGCTCAGCGGTCTGGCTGGGTTTAGGATTAATGGTACTTCCTCGTCGAAGTAGTCTACCTTTACCTTGGGGTAGGTCTTCCTGTAGCCGCCTAGGAACTTGTGTACTTCCTCGTCGGGCAGCATCCTGATGTTCTCGAGGGTGTGGCTTAGGAAGAACCCGTCCAGATTGACGGCTACAGGTAGGAGTACTCTCTCATCCTCTGCTATCTTGAATGCCTGTATTGTTGTGTCGTAGGCTTCCTGCACGTTCTCAACAAAGATCTGTATCCATCCGCTGTCCCTCATACCGTACGCATCGCTGTGATCGTTGTGTATGTTGATGGGTGCGGATAGTGCACGGTTGGCTACCGCCAACACTATCGGGAGCCTTAGGCTTGCAGCGATGTAGAGTATCTCCCACATCAGTGCAAGGCCGTTAGCAGCTGTGGCTGTGAATGCTCGTGCACCCGCAGCGGCTGCACCGACACATGCGCTCATAGCGCTGTGCTCGCTCTCTACAGGGACGAATTCTGTGTGTACTTCGCCGTTGGCCACGAACTCCGAGAACTTCTCAACAATGATTGTCTGGGGTGTGATCGGGTATGCGGCCACTACGTCTACAAGGCTCTGCTTGGCTGCATAGGCTACTGCTTCGTCACCGTTAACGGTCATAAGGATCTGTTTCTCAGGGGGGATCTTGGGGGTTTTGACTGCTTCAGTCATACATGTACACCTCCAGGGGGATCTTACTCTGTGGGTTCGGGCTCCATTGTTATTGCTTTAACCGGGCACTCATGGGCACAGAGGCCACAGCCCTTACAGTAGTCGTAATTAATGATTATTTTCTCCCCGTCCCAGATCACGGCCATGTCTGGACAGTATATCCAGCACAGCATGCACTTGACGCACTTGCTGTGATCCACAACGGGTCTCAGCGCTCTCCAGTCACCTGTCTTGTAGTCGGTTGATAGTCTGAAGGGTACGGCTCCAATGGGGAGTTCTTTATAGCCACGTAGCTCGGCCATTGGGTCACACCTCCCGGGCCAACTCATACGCTTTCTTTACGAGCTCGATGTTCTTCTCGGCCAGCGGGCCTGGGAATCTCTTCTTAATTGCCTCCTCAAGGCTCCCCCAGCTGGTGAGTTTTGACGCCTTGAGGAGGGCACCGATCATGGCGGTGTTGGTGATCGGTCTCTTAAGGATCTCGAGTGCTAGCTTGGTCGCCGGGGTTATATAGACCTTGTACTCGCCCTTGCTAATACCTATATTATTATAAAGTTTCTCGGCATCACCCTCATAGTTGACAACAATTATCCCGCCCTTCTTGAGTCCCTGTGTAACATTGACGTTCTTTAACAGTGTAGGATCTAGTACAACAACTATGTCGGGCTCGTAGACCATACTATGGATTTCGATAGGCTCCTCGCTTATCCTAGTAAACGCTAGGACTGGCGCGCCACTTCTCTCAGGACCAAACGCTGGGAAGCTCTGGACATGCTTGCCATCAATAGCTGCGGCCATCGCGAGGATATTCGACGCGGTCCAGGCGCCCTGGCCTCCTCGGCCATGCCAACGAACTTCGATTAACGCCATATCTGATCATCTCCATTAAGCCGTCTAAAGGATTAAGATATACTATTGTCTTACTCAATCCGAGATTATGAATACTATTGAATAAAAGTGTTCTTTCGGGAATACAATGGAGTCCTTATTTATTTATCCATTGATCCTTATTGTTTTACAGGCTAGATTGTATTAATAACGTGTTATAATGTGATTTAACGGTTTTATAATTTTAAATAACGACACCAAATACAATTCTTATAAAGAATTACATTTTCTGTATTAACGAAGATTTTTTCATACAGATTATTTTTTATTTTTTAAAATAAATGATTTAAAATTATTGAACTAACAAAATATTTAACTTACATAATTAATTAATAAATTAATTGAACCCACTTAGGGGGGAGTGATATGAGATTGAGTAGAGCCGTATCAAAGGTCGCAGCTTATATAGTTATTGCTGTAATTATAACGGCTATTGTTACAGGATCGGCTGTATACTTGGCTATGCGGGAACATATGCCCACACATACCGTGACTACTACAATATACAAAACAACAACTCAGACTCAAACACAGACACAGACTACTGCATCGCCGACTGGTCCGACCGTAACATTAATGGTTTACGGTCCATGGGCAGGCGATGAGGCGAAATACTTCCAAGCCGTCATTAATGCGTATGAGAAACTACATCCCAACGTCAAGATCAAATATGTAACGATGAGAGCCGAAGATTTAGCGGCAGCAATGCCTATTCAGTTCGCGGCCCATACGTCGCCCGCCGACGTTATCTTCACGCCATGGGCGTGGTGGATAGTCAAGATGGCGCAGAAGGGCTACGTCGAAGACTTATCCAATGTCATCAATGCCAATGAATACATACCAAGTATAGTCAAGAAGGTTGAGTGGGATGGCAAACTCTGGGCGGCACCGTTCACAATGTGGCTAAAGCCGGGATTCTGGTATAGGAAATCATTCTTCGAGAAATACGGGCTACAGCCGCCGAAGACTTGGCAGGACTTCCTTAATCTGCTTGACAAGCTCAAAAAGATACCCGGCATAAAGAACCCGATAGTATCAGGCGACAGCACGGGCTGGCCTCTCAGCGACATTGTCGAGCACTTCATAATAACATTCGGTGGTCCACAGCTACAGCTCGACCTCATATCGGGCAAGGTGAAGTTTAACGATCCCAAGGTAAAGGAGATATTCGAGAAATACCTTATACCGCTCATAAAGAATGGAGACTTCAGCCCACCGATAGAATGGACTACCGCGGTACAATTATGGTGGGATGAGAAGTACGGCCTATACTTTATGGGTACATGGATCACGGGAATGGTTAAAGACCCGAACGACCTAGCGTTCTTCACACTACCTGGCTGTAAAGGCATAGTTGGAGGAGCAGACTACGCCTTCGTCCCGAAGTATGCTCCACACCTACAGGAGGCACTGGACTTCATAAAATTCGTCGCTACTAAGGGCCAGGAAATACACGCAGCACAGCCATCAGGCAAGATACCGACATGGCTGAAAGCGGATCCGAACAAAATATGGGGTCCAATGAAGCAAGTTTACATGACGGTTAAGGAGAAAGGCCTTGAGATACTGCCGGATCTCGATGACAGCGTGGGCGGTGACTGGCAGAAGCTGTTCTGGGACCAGCTGAAGCTACTATGGGTTAACCCCGATAAGCTTGACCAAGTACTGAATACGCTAGCACAGCAATTCCCGTATAAGCAAACCTCATCTTAACACTAGTCCCTTTTTTTACCTTATACGTTGTCGTGCTTTCGAATCTTTGACCCTGTGTGTAACGTGGATAGTGGAGGGTTGATGAATGAGTAAGAAAATAAATATAAAGAAGCGGTACCTAGCGCTCTTTCTTATACCCGGGTTTACACTGGTGGCGATATTTGTCATCAGTCCCATTATTGGTACATTTATAATTAGCTTTGAGACTCCTAGTGGTTTTGGCCTGTCGAACTATTACTCGGTAATAACCCAGACATCTCCTACTAAGGCATTGGTTCTTCTAAACGATATGCCTAGGCCGCCGCCATGGGGAGCGCTAATACATAACCTGGTGTGGACGGCAATACATTTACCGACAACAACGTTTCTAGGATTGGTACTAGCCTATCTGCTAAGAAGGGTTTATGGTAGATCTATTGTCAAATCCATAATGTTTATTGGAATGGTCATCCCGATGGTTGTTGGAGGACTCATTATCAGGTTCATGTTCGATAAATTCATAGGTATTGTCCCAAACTTGTGCGGGCTCATAGGCTTAACCTGGCTGGACAAGTCTTGGACTTCTTATCCTGACACAGCCCTTCTAGCATTGATTATAGGATCTGTATGGCTCTGGACAGGGTTTAGCTTAACAATACATGCGGCCGCAATAGATTCTCTCCCTAAAACATATATCGAGGCGGCGAAAATCGATGGAGCGAGCGATTGGCAGATCTTCTGGAAGATAATAGTTCCCTCAGTCAGAGCCGCGACGCTCACTGTAATAGTGATGACGATGCTGTGGGATCTCAAGATATTCGACATAGTATACGCTGCGACGAAGGGAGGCCCGGGAGGAGCTTCTACAGTGCTCGCGTTCGTGATGTGGCTGTATTTCGCACTTGATCTCGACTATGGCAAGGCTGCGGCTGTGGCAGTGATACTGACCCTGCTGACCCTGATCCCCGCCGCAATATATATCAGGCAGGTGATGAAGCGTGGCTAGCCTCTATTATAGGGTCAGGAGGATAAAGCTCAGCACAGTGATTGTAAATATCATAGTATGGATAATAGCTATACTCTGGCTATTGCCGTTCATAGGGTTGTTCATGACCTCCGTCAGGCCGTACAGCGAGGTAGTATTGAAAGGCTGGTGGACTATCCTCGGAGGCCACTACACATTAAACAACTATATCCAAGTACTAACTAATCCCATGTATGATCTCTTGAGGGGATATATGAACTCGCTGACAATAGCTATACCGAGCACGTTTATACCATTAATACTAGCTGCAATGATAGCCTACGGGTTCTCGAGATTTAGCTTCACGGCTAAGAACTTGTTGTTCATACTGATACTACTCATAATGGCAGTTCCCCAGCAGACAATGGTTATACCAATGTTCTTCATGCTGAAAACCATGGGTTTGCTGAATAAACTAATAGGACTGATACTCGTCCACAGCTCATGGGGTATAGCTTGGATAGCGTTCTTCATGAGAAACTATTTCAACATGATGCCGAGAGAGGTAGAGGAAGCAGCCCGAGTGGATGGGGCGGGATGGGCCACGATATTCTTCAGAATAGTGCTACCAGTCAGCCTCCCAGCCCTCGCCAGTGCAGCCGCCATACAGTTCACATGGGTTTGGAGCGACTTCTTCTTCGCACTAATGTTCATATACAGCCCCGAGAAAATGGTGATCACACAGAAGATCGTATCGATCAAGGGCCAGTTCTATGTTGATTGGGGGCTGTTAAGCGCGGGATCGATACTCACGATGCTCGTACCCCTACTCGTATATGCAGCCCTCCAGAAGTACTACCTTAGAGGCATGGTAGGATGGGCTTCAGGAAAAGGATAATTTTTAACTGATTAATCTATTCGGGGTGTATCCCATGGCTAGTGTTAGGCTCGAATCAGTCGTCAAGAGGTTCGGAAAGGTAGTCGCAGTCAATAATGTGAGCCTTGAAATAAGAGATAAAGAGTTCTTCATACTCCTAGGCCCCTCCGGATGCGGTAAGACAACCACGTTAAGGCTAATAGCTGGCCTAGAATATCCTGATAGCGGGAGGATCTATATTGATGACAGGGATGTTACCTTCCTAGAACCTAAAGATAGAGATATAGCAATGGTTTTCCAGAACTACGCCCTCTACCCACACATGACGGTATTCCAGAACATAGCTTTCCCATTACTATTGAGGAGGAAGAAGCTAGGTCTAACTAAAGATGATATTAAGAAGAGGGTACTCGAAGTTGCGAGACTACTAAGAATAGAGGAACTACTGCATAGAAAACCAGGGCAGCTCAGCGGTGGACAACAACAGAGAGTCGCGCTTGCAAGAGCCCTCATACGCAGGCCAAAAGTATGGCTAATGGACGAGCCACTGAGCAACCTAGACGCCTTACTGAGACTAGTGATGAGAGCGGAGCTCAAGAGACTACAGAAAGAACTAGGGATAACAACGATCTATGTCACCCACGACCAGGCAGAAGCCCTCTCGATGGCAGACAGGATAGCGGTTATGAATAAAGGACGCGTAATACAGGTGGGTACACCTGACGAGGTCTACTTGAAGCCTAAACATGTTTTTGTAGGCACATTCATAGGAGCGCCGCCAATGAACGTGGTAAAATGCAAAATAGAAGACCATGACGGAAGACTCATATTGTCCTGCCCAGGATTCGAGAGGGAGTTCCCGCCAGGAATAACACCCAAGAAACTGCCGAGGACAAAAGAAGTTGTTCTCGGTATAAGGCCCGAGTTTATCGAGGTAACAGACAAGCCAGAGCCGGGGACTATAAAAGGTAAGATATTAGTAGTAGAGCCTCTCGGCTCGGAGACCATACTAAACATAAACATTAACCCAGAAGGAGAAGAAACTATAATCAAGGCGAAGCTTCCGAAACTGACTAAGAAATACAGCGCCGGTGAGACGATCTACCTGAAGATAGATTGGAGCAAAGTAGCGGTGTTCGACGCGGAAACGGGTTTTGCGCTGACATAGAATAGCATATCTACGTCTAAAATCGTGTTTTCATTAAAAATACATAGTTTTCAGAGCGGCTCTTATTGATATACTCAATAAGGAGATATAACTATGCTCCAAACATTAACAATCATTGCTCTAGCTATGTGGTTTACAGAGTATTTGTTTAGAACGCCAGTGTATTTCTTGTTGGCTCTACCGGAACAACTACATGCCGCGAGAGAATTTGTTGAAGACAATGAAACATTATTCTCGGCTAATAGTATATCGAGAGCTTAAAATGAGTTAGAGAACCGCGGATCCTGTAGATAGAGATTAACAAGGGCTACCCGGTAATAGATGCTGTTTTTAATGTTTTATTCGTAATCGTAATATCTAATCGATCCTCATTAGTTATTAAATGAAGAATAGTGCTATTATCGACGGGAAGAACCATTCATGCTTAAGGAAAACAGGAGCATGACTCTGAAGAAAAATCAATGAGTGAATAGTTCCCTGACGAGGCTTTCCGCTGTTAATCGTACTGCTTCGCGGCTAGAGTATTTTGGTCTCCATCCCTTCTTCTTGATCTTATCTATGCTCAGCCTCATGAACTTCACATCTCCGGGCCATCCACGCCCATCCCTTGTCCCGCCAGTGAATACGTATTCGGGTCTAACACCCATTGCCCGGGCTACGATGTCTGCGATCTCCTTCACGGTTATCCAGTCATCGTTCCCTATGTTGTATACGTCGTACCATCCCTCAATATGTTGTGCAGCGAACAGTGTTGCGTCGAGCGTATCCGTTATGTATAGGTAGCTCTTCCTCTGTGTTCCGTCTCCGAGTATCTCTAGTTTCTTCGGGTTTTTCCTAAGCTTTACTATGAAGTCGTAGATCACGCCATGCCTTAGCCTTGGCCCCACGATATTCGCGTATCTCAGTGATACTGCTTTGAAGCCGTAGAGGTGAGCGTATGAGCAGATTAGTGCCTCGCAGCCTGCTTTGCTTGCCCCATAAACGCTGATAGGTCTTATCTCATGCGTCTCGGGGGTAGGTATGATCTTTGCATCACCGTACACTGTGCTCGAACTCGCGAAGACAAAGAGCTCCACGCCTCCTTCCCGCCTCATTGCCTCGAGGAGGTTAAAGGTAGCGTATATGTTCTCCCTGAAATGTATCTCTGGCTCGGTAACGCTGAGCCTTACCTCCGGGTTAGCCGCGAAGTGGAACACCGTATCGATATCCTTTATGGCCCTAGATACATCCTCGGGGCTCTTAAGATCGCCCCTTACGAACTCGAAGTTCGGCTTGCCGATGTGATGAGAGATATATGATAGATCACCGCTGCTCAGATTATCGATTACCCTGACATTGTAGCCTTCCATGACGAGCCTATCCACAAGGTGGCTCCCAATAAAACCGGCTCCACCCGTAACAAGTATTCTCTCCAAGAAGCATCACCGAATGACTCCGACGTACAACTATTATCCACTATTGTTGTATTACTCATAAATCGTTATGACACTATATTTAGTATTCCCACACAATGGATAAGACACGACTGTTTATCATAATAGAGCGTGGATAAAGTTAATTCATTAGGTAGAACATAATGGTCAACCACCTAGGAGGGGTGCTGTAGGATTTTATATTACATCGTCATACCGACATATAATGAGATAGAGAATATAGAGGAGCTCATAGCCAGACTCACAAGAACATTGGATCCGCTGAATATAAAGTACAAGATCCTCGTTGTAGACGATAATAGTCCCGATGGTACATGGAAGAAGGTTCAGGAGATTATGGAAAACAATAATCACGTAGAGCTGATCATACGGGAGAAGAAGGAGGGAATAGGTGCGGCAATAAAACATGGAATAAAGCATGTTCTTGAGAATACAGATGCAGAGTATATAGCGACGATGGACGCGGACCTGAGCCATAGGCCGGAAGATCTGGCAGAAATGATCAGGCATAGCCGGGAGGCTGACCTGGTACAGGCTAGTAGATACATTGAGGGAGGAAAAATCATTGGCTGGGGCCCCCATAGGAAGCTGATAAGCTGGGGGGCAAACACGCTTGTCAGGCTATTATATAGGACAGGGCTCCGCGAACATACCACAAATTATAGAATATATAGGAGATGGCTGGCCGAGAAAATAGTCGAGTACACTAGGTCAAAAAGCTATGAATGGGTAATAGAGGCCCTCCTTGTATCAATAGCTTGTGGCGCCAAGATAGTGGAGGTCCCAACAACTTTCATCAATAGGGTTAAAGGCAAGAGCAAGCTAGGAATAACTGATATCCTTGGCTGGTTCAAATACATTGTAACATTCAGAGGCAGGTTCAAAGAGATAAGAAGTATTTGTAGAGAGAGTGCGTCCAAGTCTTGAGACGAATAAGCCCTACACATACGAAGAAATTATTTGCAGAGCTCCTTCCCCTCATATACTGGTCCGTAGACCTGGGAACGCCAGTCTTTGTGAAAGACACAAAGAAGTATGGTAGGCTCAAAAAGATTAAGCTCGTCCCACCTGGAGACGTAAGGCCTGCTTTTACGAGAGACGTAGAAAATCTCTACATCATGATAAAAGAGCAGTACTCGAAACCATATGCTGAGAGACTCTTCTCCAAAAACCCTCTCGTTCTCTTAAACCGTGTTCAAGCCATTGATATGGCCGACGAAGTAGTCGTATCAGGCTATAGTATCGGGATAAGAGAATACGACATAGTCGGGAGAAAATGGCTCTTCAAACCAATGTACTATGGAGTGAGGCTGTATATCGAAGAAGAACTGGGCCCTTATATAAAGGCCCAGAAAACAATCAAGCCCAACGAGTACCTCTATCCCGGAGACTATCGAGGGAGGCCTCCGGTTAACTCGAGATGGGTACCTATTAAAGGGAAAAACAAATGGGTGTACGGTCTGGGCAAGAAGGCCGGGCGGAGAATACTGGTTGTTAAACAATGGAGAATAAGTGGAAAACTAGGGTTCAATCCGAAGAAAGCAACACTTCAAGACGCCGCTAGGCATAACAGAGAATACCTAGAGGAAAAAGCATGCGAAGCTACGGTGTTCCTAGAGGAAACAATCGGGCTAGGACTAGGTTATCCTATAGTAAGCTTGAGCGGCGGGAAAGATAGTGGTGTAACAGCCTATCTAGCGGGAAAAGCTGGGGTCACAGAAGCCGTATTTGTGGATACGGGACTAGAATTGCCGGAAACAATAGAAACAGCCATTAAAACCGCTGAGAAAGCCGGCCTCCAATTAACAATATTGAGGGCACACGATAGGTTCTGGAGAGCCCTCAGAATATATGGACCACCCGCAAGGGACTATAGATGGTGCTGTAAAGTAGTCAAGCTCTCATTGCTTGGCAAACACTACAGGGAGAAGTATGGGAGAGTACTAGCTATTGTGGGTCAGCGTAGATACGAGAGCCCCCAGAGAGCACTCGCAGATAGACTATCTCCCAGCGGGACGGTGGGTGAGGGATACGTAGCAGCACCCATACATGAGTGGATAAGCCTAGAAGTCTTCCTATACAGTATACTCGAGAAGATACCTCTCAACCCTCTATATATGAAGGGATACGACAGAATAGGATGCTATCTCTGCCCAACATCAAGAATGGCCGAACTAGAACTAATAAAGGAAACCCATCCCGAACACATGATTAAATGGATGAGATACCTAGAAAACTATGCCGAGGAACATGGGCTGCCGAGACAATGGATAGACCTAGGGCTGTGGAGATGGAGGTTCCGGCTACCCGGAGAGATTAAGATGCTATCGAAAAGGCAGGGAATCGACATTGATGCTATGAACAGAGGCATTTCTGAGGATTATGTCGAGAAGATCGTTGTGGATAGAGATGAAGACCTTGTAGAGATACATTTCAAGAGACAAATACCTCTTCAAAGAATATACTCGATGATCAAAATCATAGGGTTAAATGCCACCATAAAAAACAACGGCGACTTAAGGATACATAGAAAGGGGCGCGAAGTAGCCGAGATAAAAGACAATTATCTCAGAACAAGATTATCGTGGATAAACGATAAGCATACTAGAGAGCTACTCATGCTAGTATACATGAAGCTCTACTGTGTCGGTTGCGGTATGTGCAGCATAGCGTGCCCCAGAGACACTATCGGCCCGGACTTCTTCGAGCCAAGCAGATGTAGTGGATGTAGAAAATGCCTCTACTCTTGTCCATCGGCAAACAACCTAGTAGCACATGTCTTCACACTACTAGGCAGTAACTATGACCGCTAAGCATGTATTTCTTCCTTGGAAAACTATGTTTCAACAGCACTCATGAACTAGTACATCATATACTCTACGAACTCCGCCGGGCTAGGAACAGACTGAAGCCGCAGGCACTCTTCGCGTTTAACATCAATATAGGACTCTATTAGTTCTCTTGGAAACACCGGGCGAAGGTACCCGTAGTCCGATTCAAGCTCGTCGATGGCCTCCCAAAGGCTCCTCGGTAGCCGCTGAAGGCCGAGCTCTCTTACCTCGCTCTCAGACAACTTGTAAGCATTCTTCAGCAGGGGCGGAGGAGGCTCGATCTTCTTCTTTACCCCGTCAAGACCCGCAAGAACAATAGCCGCGTAGGCAAGGTACGGGTTTACCAGGGGATCTGGAGGCCTGTACTCTATCCTGAACGAGCCGCTATTCCTTGTCATAGGAACACGTATGGCCGTGCTCCTGTTGCCTGGACCCCAGGCGAGAAGAGTTGGTGCCTCGTATCCCGGCACTAATCTGCGATAACTGTTCACAGTCGGCGAAACAATCGCAGATAAGCTTCTCCCATGCTCTAATAAGCCCCCAATAAAATATCTCGCGGTTTTGCCCAGCCCGTACTCCTCGCTAGGATCATAGAATATGTTCTCACCACCCCTCCATAGACTAACATGTACGTGCATGCCCGAGCCATTATCTCCATAGAAGGGTTTAGGTAGAAACAATGCCTTGAAGCCACTGAGCTCTGCTACAGTGCGAGCGATTATTTTGAATAATACAGTGTAGTCCCCGAGCAGAACAGGATCTAGTGCCGGACTAGTTACCTCAACCTGCCCGGTAGTCGCGACCTCGTGATGGGACTTTACAGGTCTATAGCCCAGTAGTTCCATGTAGTGGATGAAGTCGAGCCTTATTCCTCCTACGCTGTCGAGAGGCTCTACGAGGAAGTACCCCTTCTTAACAGGTATCGCTCCACCTGTCTCTGGCGTCTCGACAACTCCTATTTTCACAGTCTGCTCTGATAGACCTATCGAAGCCCTGACCTCCTTGACCAGGAAGAACTCTATTTCGACACCTATACGTGCTTTCATCCCATCTCTGCTTAGCATTTCCCTGAGCTTCTCGGCAACAGCCCTAGGATCTTTTACATACCTATCGTCTTGAGGTGTAAAAATACTGGCAATACAGTACTTAACACCTGATCTAAAAGGGAAAGAGTATAGGTTATCTATGCATCTCAGCATGAGATCGCTGTTCTCGATCTTCTCAAAACCTTTCACGCTGCTGGCGTCGAAGAAAGCCTTATCTCTAAATGGATCCCTTACTGTTTTCTCGACACCTCTTATTATCCCGGCAAGATCGGTGAAAAGGTACTTTACGATCATGTTTCCCACTTAGAGAGACTAAACCCTGTGCGGAGGTTTTATAAATATTTACCATAATAATACTGAACAAAAAACAGGATATGACTGGGTGATAACGTTATATGTACGGAGAAGCTATTGATGAGTTAGACAAACGTATACTAGAACTACTATTGCAGGATTCCAGGAGGAGCACAAGATCAATAGCCAAAGCACTAAACAAGCCTGTCTCAACCGTGCATGATAGGATCAAGAGGCTCGAGAAAAAGGGAGTTATCAAGGGATATACCGTTGTCCTTGATGAGAAGGCCCTCGGCTACCAGATCAAGGCTTTAATACTCATCAATGTAGTTGGCCGGCACATAGAAGAGGTAGAAAACGATCTTTCCAGGTATGAGAACGTCCTAACGGTTCTCGATATAACCGGGGAGTTTGATGTAGCAGTTATAGCTGTATTTCACAGTATGGACGAGCTAGACAGATTTGTAAAGACCCTCCTGAAACACCCATATATCAGACAGACTAGGACAAGTATTGCTTTCCGAACAGTAAAATCAGAGGTGAACCCGCCGCTTTAATCCCTTTTTTCCTCTTCTTTCTCCTCAATCCATTTGAATCCCTCCCTATTGATCCGTTCCACGATATCCATTCCCCCATCAGCCACTATCCTACCCCTATACAGTACGTAGACGTGGTTCGGCTCAACGTATTCGAGGACCCTCGGGTAATGTGTTATCAACAACACTGATCGCCCGGTCGAGATTAGCTCCTTAATGACATCGGCCACTATTCTTATCCCGTCAACATCGAGACCGCTGTCGGGCTCGTCCATGATAACGTATTTTGGCCTGAGAATCTTTGCCTGTAGGATCTCGCTTCGCTTCTTCTCGCCGCCGCTGAACCCGACGTTAACCCCTCGTTCCAGATGTTCTTCGGAAAGACCGATCAGTCTCGCCTCCGACGCTATGCGCTCCTTTATGTCGGGGCATTCTCTCCCGCCCAGTCTCTTCTTAATGCTTAGCTTCAGTACTTCTTCTAGTTTGACACCGGGTATCTCGACCGGGTTCTGGAAGACGAGGAAGAGGCCTCGTAGAGCCCGTTCATTAGGCGGTAAGTGGGTTATATCTTCGCCGTCGAGTATTATTTTCCCCCTCGTAATCCTGTAGGAGGGATGACCCATGAGTGCTAGTGCTAGGCTTGTTTTTCCACTGCCATTGGGCCCCATAATCACTCTTAGTTCGCCTGGATGGGCCTCAATATTTATTCCGTGCAGGATCTCTTTATCTCCGACACTAACGTGTAGGTCTATTGTTTTTAGCGACACATCTCATCCCTAGTTGGTCTTTATCATTACATAGAGGTTTATGAATGATGTCTGAAAAATTTTTGACAAATTATTAATATCTAATGCCCGTGTAAAGTATTCAATTAGTATCTTAACTAGAGACGATATGGGTGAAAAAGCCTCTTGGCCTCAGAACATAAGCTCCTCAAATGTGCTCTCGAGAAATACATTGATGAGATGGGCGGCCAGATACACGAGGAGGCCGGTAAGCTGGAGATAGTGTTGCCGATCGCAATAGAGGAGGTTCCCGGCGGCGTTCAGTTCACGTTGAAGGGGAGGGTTGAGGGAGAATATGTTGTTATCGAAGAGGTGACCGTATCATATCACGATGAGCACGCGAGTATTAAACCAATAGATCTCGAGTCCTGGGTACATTATGTTAATGAGCGTTTCTCTCCTCTTTGTAAGAAGGATTAGCCTCTTGCTTCCCCGGGTGGTATCGTGACGAATAATCGATCCTCTGTTCAAATCCTAGTCGGAGGCCCCGCCGGAAGCGGTAATATTACGAGCGGAATTGTTTTAGCTCGAGCATTCATGTACATGGGCTACTACGCGGTCGGTGTATCCGAGTACCCTAGCCTAATAAGGGGAGGACATACCGCATACTGGGTCAGGGCCGGCACGGAGAAGATCTACGAGCTCGAAGACCATACAGACATAGTGGTGGCATTTGATGAAGCGACGTTTCAGCGACATGGATGGGAGATCCATGAGGACAGCATCGCCGTATACGACCCCCAAGTAGTCAAGAACGTGCCGGAAAACATTAAGAAAACACCGATACCTTTCAGGAAGCTCTTAAGAGAGAACGGCTTGAAACCAATAACGATGAACATGATGGCTGTCGGCGCCGTCTCAGCTCTCCTCGGCCTACCACTGGATACAGTGTTGAAGAGCGTTGAGTACCAGTTCCGGGGCAGGGAGCGCGTTATCGAGGAGAACAAGAAGAGCTGTATGATAGGCTACGAGTATATGTCCTCGCAGCCCCTAAGCATCGAGCCTCCGAGGCTGGATGAGCCGAGGCCATGGGGCAAGAGAATAATGATCACGGGCAATGAGGCCATCGCCGTGGGCTTTGTTAAGGGAGACCTGAGGATGTATGTTGCCTACCCGATGACCCCCGCATCCCCCCTGCTACACTTCATGGTTAGGATGATCAAGGAGAAAGACATCGTGACTATACAGGCTGAGAGCGAAATAGCCGCCGCCCAGATGGCCTTAGCCGCCTGCTGGACAGGGATCAGGGCTGCTACGGGCACGAGTGGAGGAGGATTCGCGCTCATGAACGAGACCCTTAGCGAGGCCGGGATGTTCGAAGCCCCCCTAATCATTGTTGTTGCGATGAGGCCCGGGCCGAGCACAGGCATGGCGACCCATAGTGCTCAGGAAGACCTGCTCTACAGTATATTCGCTGGCCACGGAGAGTTCCCAAGGATAGTTGTCGCTCCAGCCGACCAGGAGGATGCATACTATAGGGCTGTAGAGCTCCTCAACTTAGCATGGAAATGGCGTGTCCCAGGAATAATTCTTGAGGATAAGCACTTGGCCGAAAGCATTAGGACTGTTCCAGCATTCCGAGAAGACCTTGTTCTAGAGAAGGGTGCTCTCCTCTATAAGGAGGAGGCAGAAGAGAAGATCAGGAATGGCTGGAAATATCTCCCCTACCAGGTAACAGAGAATGGAGTGTCGCCATGGGTTCCGACGGGGACTGAGGGTGCACTGAACAAGAGCGATAGTAGCGAGCACGATGAACGAGGTATAGTGAGTGAAAGACCCCACATAGCTAATATGATGTACAAGAAAAGGATGAGGAAAGAGAAATACATTCTCGAAGACCTCGAAAAGAACTACGAGGTCATCAGGACATACGGGTACCCAGTAGAAGAAGCAGACATAGTCGTATTGACGTGGGGATCAGCTACTTGGGCATCCTTAGAGGCAAAGAAGCATCTCGACAAGGAGGGCTTGAAGCTAGGCATAGTACAGGTTATCTATCTCTGGCCATTCCCGAAGAACAAGTTCAACGAAATAATGGGGAGGGCTTCCGGCAAACCAGTGTTCACGGTGGAGTATAACCTCAGAGGACAGCTCGGCCTCTTAGCGAAAATGGTGACGGGCTTCACAGTAACAGATCATATCGGAAAAATAGATGGTAGACCATTCAGGGGGAAGCAGCTCGCACAAGAAATAATCTCCCGTCTCAAGAGGTGATCCCGCATGTCTGTCTTCAGGCAACCCGTATCCGATACAGGAGCAGTTATCACTTGGTGTCCAGGCTGCGGCAACTTCGGTATACTTAGAGCCTTCAAGAAGGCAATAAACGATCTAGGGATCCCGCCCTGGAAAGTAGTGGTGGTCACAGGTATAGGGTGTCACGGCAAATTCCACAACTACGTTAATGTCAACACGATCCATACAATACACGGCCGAGTAGCACCGATGATAACCGCGATCAAGGCCGCCAACAAAGAATTAACAGTTATAGGCCTAGCAGGAGACGGTGACCAATACGCAATAGGTGTCGGCCACCTACCCCATATTATCAGGAGAAACCCAGACGTAACACTGATAGTGCATAACAATAGCGTATTCGGCTTAACGACGGGACAGGCAAGCCCAACCTCGGAGAAAGGACAGATAACGAGGACCACGCCCTGGGGTCAGTGGGAAGAACGGTTCAACCCCATAGCGTTCGTGCTCAGCCAGGGAGCCAGCTTCGTGGCGAGAGGATTCGCGGGAGACGTTGACCACTTGACATGGCTGATAAAAGAAGCGATCAAACACAAGGGCTTCAGCTTCATAGACGTCCTACAGCCCTGTGTAACATTCGATAGAATACACACATATACATGGTACCGTGAGAGAATATACAAGCTGGAAGAAACAGGCCATGATCCCAGTAACTGGCACGCAGCAATGAGCAAAGCATACGAGTGGGGAGACAAGATACCCATAGGAATATTCTACAGAGTAGAGAAACCTACGATGGAGGATCTACTGGATCCGATCAAGAAGAACCCGCCACTAGCATATCTACATCTGAAACCCAAGAAGATCACGGATCTGCTCGAAAAATACTTCTCACTAACAGAATAAGATAACCCGGAGAAAATGATTTTTCAAAAACTTGATAGACCTATTGAGACCATACTTCATCAGTTTCTCCATGCTCTAACAACATCTGAATTACCATAATAAGTGTAGAGTTAATCCAGCCCTATTTCAGGAGTAATACTAATAATAACAGGTACTGTTCCCGCTAGCAACAAGGCTTTATTTAGACAAGATTTTATCAAGCCTTCTACACATATATTGTTATTAGATTAAGTAGGCTGTGATTCTATGATGGCTGAACGGTGTCGGCCTTGTCTCTGATAAGACCCCCTGAAGGATACAGGTATATCTTGTTTATTAGCTTCGATCTAGATGCTGAGTCTGCAGAAATATATAGGGGAGCCGATCCAAACACTCTCAGCCGTGGAAGATTCTCTGTCTACCGTGGAGTATACAAGATCCTAGATCTCCTCAAAAAGTATGGCGTCCACGTAACCTTTTTCGCTCCATCATGGGTTGTTGAGAGATATCCCGCGGTGATCGAGGCCATTTTATCGGGGGAACATGAGATCGCTGCTCATGGCTACCTGCATGAGAGGCTTGACCAGCTGAGCCTCGAGGATGAGGAAGAGATCTTTAGGAGAACTGATGAGATATTCAGAGACGTCGTTGGCGAGAGACCGCAAGGGTTCAGAAGCCCGTACTGGAGGTGGAGCAGGAACACTATAGAAGTCCTCTTGAGACACAGATATAGGTACGACAGCAGTTTGATGGACGACGAGATACCCTACCTCTTAAGGCATGGAGAAGGCTCTCTATACGAGTACCCAGTGGATTGGAGGCTTGACGATTGGCCGTACCTCGAGTACTATAGGAGCCTAACTCCACGACAATTGCTGGAGCAATGGCTTGAAGAAATCAGGTACGCCGAGAACGTTACTGGCTATGTATCAATAACAATGCACCCCCAATGCATAGGAAGGGGTGCTAGGATAAAGGTTCTCGAGAAACTATTGGATCACGCCACGAGGACAGGTGCATGGATACCCCGCGGCAAAGACTTAGCGGAACACCTCGAAAGACTTCACGGGAACAGAGAGGTCGTAGTGCACGAGTACGTTGAGTACTAGGTAGGGAACAGGCGGTCAGGGCGCGACCTCCCCCCTCATAGCCGCTCGTAGGGGGCTCGGGCCAGGGCAGAGCTCCTCATCCCACATGCCAGTATATTACTATGCCACCAAACATGTTTTTCTGGCCACAGACTGGCCAGACCCGATTAAAAAAATAGTTATCCATGAACAACATACGTAAAGTAATGGTGATAAAACATGTGCCCGGAAGAAAAACGTGTTGAGCCCGGAAACAAGGGCTCAGAAGCCAAAGAACTAAGAGAGATCTTCGACGCGATAGCAGGCTTCATAAAACAGATCAAGACTGAGCTCAAAGAACTATTCATGGTGAGCTTCGAGGCGCTCAACGGAGAGAAGCTCGGGGAAGAAGTAGCCAAGTTCTATAACTCTCTCGTAGAGAAAGGTGTACCAAAAGAGCTAGCAGAGAAAATGACTATGGAGTTCTTCCATAAAAGGCTTGAAGCAGTACCCGATCTTGGAAAGCTATTATCAAGCCTCAAAGTATTCAGCGGTAAGAAGGGAGGGACACCAATGCAGGGCGGATTAAAGCCCGATATTGTTCTTAAAATTGGTAAGGAGAGAAAGGAGGAAAGAGAAGAGGAGGAACATAGGAAAGAAGACTAGCGATTAAAGCTCTTTTTAATGCTGGTTGGCAGGGAACGTGGGTGGCATTGACCAATAGAGAAGACAGGCTTGAACGGCTTGAAAAACTCGTAGAAACAATACTTTATAAGTTAGAACAAATAGAGTCTATGTTAAGATCAACTGGAGACCCGGAATTAATGATAGCAGCAGAACTAGTATCTGCTTTTTCCCTGCCGGCCACAAAATCTCTTGAAGCAGCCTCTATAGTCATGGATATTATGAAAAAGATCAGGCTACCGGATCCCATCAGTAGAGCAATCGTTGAGGTCATGTCGACATGCGAGCCCCTAACCATATCCGAGATAACCAGGAGAGTACGAGAACTGAGAGGAAAGGCGTCCCGAAGGATAATCAGGGAACGCCTGAAGAGGCTCGAAGAAAAACAAATAGTAGTACAAACCGGGGAGAAAAGAAGGCACTACATTCTAAGAAAATGCCTGGAAAAACGGTGATATCAGCGGCAGGAATACTTCTCAGACTAATATGGCAGCTCGCCACACTACTATTAGAGCTCAAAGCGACCCTCTGGATTAAGAAGATGATCTATAAGCGGAGATTCAAAGAAAAAATCAAAAACCTGCCTCCATCTCTACAGGAGGAACTAGTAAAATACTATGAAGAAAGAATAGACAAATACACAATAAACCTAAAAGAAGTAACAAGGATGATGAGCTCGGGAAAACAGAGGCTAATCGATGAAGAAGGTCTTGAGTACTGAACATATTATATAAAATTATTTTGAATAAAGGTTTATTTGATTGTTCTAAAAAACGACTGGCTTCAACTTGTTTTTAATTTTACTCTTTCATTTCCTTGTAGAAGCTATAGTGAAACATTCCCCACAAATGCAGAATACAATGGTCTCTAATATGGAGAAATCGTACCTCATGTTTAATAGTTAGTTTACAACAGGTAAAGTATTGGCGGCCAGAAATAAGTCGTGTAACAACGGCTTACGGAGCTCTTAGAGTTCATGGGCTTAACAGCTCAATATCTCTAAGGGTCACCGGACGCTATCTCTGTACCATGAGGTTAGTCCCTTATGGGATAGAGATCCTCTGTATGAGTAGTTCATCTGGTTGTGATGAAAAATATTATTACCACGTTATGAATAATTTATAATTTGATGGCAGGCTTGAATATCAGATTAGTTCTGCTCACGATCTTTTTGCTCTTCGTTATCACGGGCTCGCTCATAGTTCTCGAAATTAATAGAAATGTTGTGATAAACCCCTACAAGAAGTATGTTGTTGTAAAGAAATATGATGATTGGGAGGTAATCTCTTGGCTGGAGCCTGAGAACATATTCCCTAATCAGAACTTTGTGATCGGTACAACGATAAAGTATCTTGGTACCAAGACTTATAGGGCGTACGTGGTTTTCCCGATAGCGCACGAGATCACTGTTAGGAACGCCGAGAACGGCAGTATAGTTTATTCTTTTGTGGCTCCGACTATTACTCGTTTAGAGACCATTAAGCCGGGCACCACGTATAATTTCTCCATAGCGATAGGCCCCGGCCCTCATGCAATTAATCATGTCTTTGCGCCGGGAAAATATATTGTCGAGTTAAAAGTAATAGTTCCCGCCACTAATTCTTCGGGCGTGGTCGATATTAATCTAAGGCTTAATGTGAGGTAGTAGTACAACAATGGATCATATTTAAAACATTATTTTTCACGGCTTTCCTCCATGAGCTCAACTATTCGGAGCAAGGTCTTCCCCGCATCAGTGAGGCTATAGCTTTTTCCTAGGAACTTTGCCTTTCTCGCTATGATGAGCGCTGTTTTAACAGTATCTATGTCCAGCTTGGTCTCGTTCACAAGTCTTGCTATATCGTCCGTTCCTATTTCCTGTATCTTCATCAGTACCTTGATTAGCGGCGGATATATGGGTGTGGCAATACCTTTCTCGACACCCATCAATACCTGTTTCAGCATTTCGCCGATATCTGTAAGTATTATGTAGCCTATCGGGGTTGTCTTGACATAGCCTCTTGTCTCGAGCTTATCCAGTACTATGTTTATGTCCTCACCATATCTCTTGAAGGAATCTATGATTAGTTCTCTCGGTAGGCTTTTGCCTACAGGGAGCCTTCTTATAATCAATGCTTCGAGGCCTGTGAGGAACAAGTTCTTCTCAGCACTCCTCGATGCTCTCTGGAGAGCTAAGCCGTACTTTGTCGGGCCCCCCGATCCGAGAATTCCTTGATCCTTGGCTATACTGATCCATTTCTCTAGAGGTCCTCTACATGCGTCAGCCTCTATAAGGCTCCTTGAGGCCAGTACTGATACGGGCTTAGATTGACCAGCACGAATTATTTCGTCTGCGTATTTAGTGGTCTTGAATGTTTCCTTCTTATTGAATTCTATGCGTTCTACGAGACCCATGGATTCTAAGTGGTAGAGGGTTAGCGTTATGCTATAGTATTCGCCGCACCACTTGTTCTCCAGAATCTCTTTGAGCTTTTTAAGGGTTGGCGCTTCTTCGGGATTGTATTCGGTTTTCTTCCACTGCTCAACAATCTTCTTCAGTAGAAGGAGCTCCTTGGAGGATATACTGTACGGCGGGGTCTCTTCAGGTCGGCTTAGTAGCTTCCAGGCCCTGATAACTTGTTTTGCAGCCCTTGTCAAGGATCCCGTTCCTGAGACATAGCCTATTTTGCCTATTATACTTCTGATCTCGCCAGGTATATCCTCGCCTTTCTCGAGCCTGAGCAAAGCTTCGTATATAGTCTTGTTCAGAAGAACAGGTACCGGGGCATCAATATTTAGCTCCCTAAAAGCAATTCGTAGGAGCCTAGCTGGCTTGGTTAGCGATAAGTAGTGCCCGTACGGCACGCTCTTCGTGATAAGCCCCATCGCTTCCAGAGAGTCCAGGAAGCTAGCCATACTATAGAAGCTCTTCTTTGCAGGCCCCTCCGGTACAGAAAGGATCTCAGCCGCCATCACCTTCGTAATCACTAATCTCTTCTCCATCGAATCAAGTGCTTCAATAACTTCATAGGCTCCGAGGGCTGAACCCTTCTGGAATAAGAATCCTCTTTCCTCTACGAGTTTCTGGAGCTCCTCGGGCACGTAGCCGCCTGCCTCGACGCTGGCTTTTAGTATAGTATATATTCTCGAGTCGATCCAAGGATCAGTGCTTGGCTTTCCAAGAGAATCCCAGATCTCAAGTATTCTTCTCGCTTGATCAGTTGTCCTGAACTTATCAGTATCCATTAAATCCACTAGTCCCTGCACATACATATCAATGAGTATCTGGAAATGTTCCTTCTTTGTACCCCCAACTATCTCCTTAACATCCTCAAGCGTAAACCATCCTTTATCCATCTTATTCTCAAGCACTCGAAGCATCTTCTGGGTGATGTATACCATGTGCTTCACCTAGCAATTCCATATTTCGTTGTACTATTTATATAGTTTATCATGATATGATACAATTGATTTTGATAAAATAATATTATACAATTATTATTACAAAGAAAAATTATCCTATATAGAATTAGCAAGTCTAATAATAGATGATGCAACAACATCGGGCTTCTCATAGAGGATCATGTGCCCAGCGTCTTCGAGGATAATCAGTTTGGAGCTGGGTATAAGCTCATTTATCTTCTCAGCGACCTCGGGAGATGTAACTACATCGTCTCTTCCAACAATAATTTCGGCCTTGACACGAGTCTCTCTTAGTTTTTCAGGAGCCCTCCAACCATCAAAAAATCTAGAGTACCTGAACACATGTGGCGGCAAACTCTCAATATACTTGGTGTTATCCCACATGAAATCCTTGAAGATCTTGTTCGGGGTTCTAGGGCTGAAAAATATTTTCCGGTAAAACCTTCTCGTCAACGGGTTGTTACTGAAGAATAATGGCTTCCAAAACAGTGGCGGCATATGAACTATTATCTTATCAATAAAATCCATTTTCAACTCGTAGGGAGGCCCGACAAGAAGCGTTGCTGGTATATCATTGTACTTAGCAATATACTCCATGGCAACTACGCATCCGAAGCTGTGCCCCGCGACAAGAGTCATAGCCGGATCAAGATCCAGCGACTCCATAATACCCCTAAGATCCTCCACATAATCATCAATACTTACAACCTTGGGCTTCTCAGAGCTACCATAACCCCTCATATCTGGAACAACAACCGTATAGTTCTTCGTCTCTAGAAACCCTAGCACATGCTTCCAGTTATTCATCTGGCCAGGCATTCCATGCAATAATATAATGTTAGGATTGCTCCCTCTTCTTAGTAAGATCTTGAGTCTTACCCCATTAATGGTTAGATATACTATTTTGGGCTTCAAAACAACACCACATTATATTATTTACGGTTTAATTATAAGGGTTTAATATTACTATGTTATCGATGATTTTTTATCTCGAACCACTACTATCTACGGAGCATCTTAATCTGGATAAGCTATTCGGAGTTATTAAAATAGTGATATGATGATTTGTGATACAAAGATGGTTCTCTTGTAATTAAACCCGAGCTAATAATAGATCTAATGAAGTAAAACGTGGTGAGAGCCTTATTGTATGATAATGAGTATACTCAAGAGCTAGAGAAGGTCTTGTACAGGGTTTCAAAGACCCTTTTAAGATATTATTATGTCACGCTCGGAATAGTCTACATATGTTGGGCTATATGGGTATCCTTGATGCTTTTAGTTATGTTGATTGTGGCTTTCACCGGCGTCCCTTACTATGTTTATTACTCTATCATGATACCGTCCTGGCTCGTTATGCTTGTATTGAATTTCAAGAAAATTCCTGAAGTTATTAGAGGCACTGTCTCATTATCAGGGAGACCCATGGAGTTACAGATCCTCGCTAGGAGGATCCGTAGGCTCAGCTCTATATTCTGGATAGCTGGAGTTATAGTATATATCGTTATGATCGTTATAATACCATTGATTAATAAATCATACATAAATACTTCGTCGGCCTCGGGATTAATAGTATTGCTAGCAACAGGTAATCTAGGAATATTTTATTCTCTCAAGAAATATAGTGGCATGTGTATCAAAATACCAGTTATAATTGTCTTAGGAATGTATATTGCAGCCCTACTGCTTTTCGCTATAAGTGGAGCCGTCATTTTCATTTGGAGCTATGCCGTGAGTGTATTAGTGGTTTCATATTTATCGTTTGCACTATATTGTCTCCTATTATCTATAAGGTGACCTGTTTTACAGCGATGATGCGTATGAGAGACTCTACAAAGAAAATCATTGAACTACTCAGGAAAAGAGGATTTAGCTCTTCTATCAGATTGGGTATTATGATCTATCTCCTGGCTAAGAAAAA
The DNA here is from genome assembly GCA_027022365.1 of Desulfurococcales archaeon. Lineage (GTDB taxonomy): Archaea > Thermoproteota > Thermoprotei_A > Sulfolobales > Desulfurococcaceae > JAADCY01. The sequence goes on from JALVYU010000031.1 coordinate 157,282, forward strand.
AGTGTTCTTCATGGATATGGTGAGCGATCTTAATATCACTCCTGGAAATCTATGGAGCCACTTGATCAAGCTTCAAGAGGAGGGATACGTAGAGATCAAGTATGTTTTATCAGGCCGTCCGAGAAGACTAGTAGTTCTAACAAATAAAGGAGCTGATGAAATACTGTGTCTTCTCAATGAGATAACAAAAATACTAAACCTACTAGGTGTCAATGAAACTTAATTAGCAGTATGAGGGAACATAATTGAATTATTTACGTACCTCTAGAGAAGAAAATTAATGCTAGTATCAATCAGGCTCTAGGACGCCCTTAAAACCGGAATCGCGGCCGGTTCATTAATTACAGACAATATATTCAACATAAATGGGATGAGCATTGGTCAGAGTCAGGGTAAAGATCATAGATACTGATCAAGAGTGGCTCGTCGAAGCAGAGAACGGAGCCAGGATTAGGGATGTGCTCGAGAAACTGGATCTCAATCCAGAGGAATATATTGTATCTAGGAACGGCGAGGTAGTGGCTGAGGACGAGGAAGTAGGTGAGGGCGACCTCATAATACTTTACCCGGTGGTCTCAGGTGGTTAGCTGTAGTTTCTGTGGGCGAAAAGCGGTTTATGTCTCCAAGGCCTTGGGGAGAGCATACTGTAAGAAACACTTCCTAGAATACTTCGACAAGAAGGTCAGACGCACGATCAGGAAGCACAGGATGTTCAGCGAGAAAGAAACAATAATTGTAGCCGTTTCCGGTGGAAAAGACTCTCTCGCTCTCCTCCACTACTTAGTAAGGCTATCAAAACGCGTCCCTGGCTGGACTATTAAGGCATTACTCGTGGATGAGGGGATCAGGGGCTACCGCGAGATAACGATAAAGGACTTCCTACGGGTAGTGGATGAACTCGGCGTAGAGTACAGGATCGTGAGGTTCAAGGACGAGCTGGGATACACGCTTGACGAAATAATAGAGATAGGTAGACGGAAAAAACTGCCCTACCACCCATGCAGCTACTGCGGAGTATTCAGGAGATACCTGCTCAACAAGGCCGCGAGAGAGATGGGCGGAACAGTTATCGCTACAGCCCATAATCTTGACGACGTGATCCAGACTTACCTGATGAACATAATCAAGAATAGCTGGGAGAAAATAGTCAGGCTAGGCCCGGTGAGCGGTATAACTGGTCATCCTAGATTTGTGAGGAAAGTAAAGCCCTTCTACGAGATACTCGAAAAAGAGAGCGCTCTCTACGCCGTCCTGAACAATCTCTACCCGAAATTCGTGGAGTGCCCATATGCCCAGCAGAGTATGCGCTGGTATCTACGAAAATACATTAATAACCTCGAGGAAATGTATCCTGGGACCAAATACTCTATGTTACGGAGTCTCCTCCGGATAATACAGCTCCTAGAGGACAAGACAAACAAGATCATAGAGGGCGAGATCAGGAGCTGCCGAATATGCGGGGAACCAGCATCCCACGATCTATGCAGGGCATGTACATACAGGCTAGAACTGGGAATCATGGACGAAAAAGGCAATATTATCAGGAACATAGATACAGGAGCTTCAGGGAACCAGCTACCTAGATAACAATTAAACATATCACTAAGTCACTGTTAATAACCAGTTATAGCTCAGAAATAATACAATTATTTCTTACATATATTTCTTACATAAATAAGAAGGGATAAAACTATGAAGCCAAACCCGAGACACCGTGTTTTCACGAGCGTCATAGAGCTCATACCAAATATATGGCCTACACCTTTAGTCAGATTATCCTCGCTCTCAACGGGAGAATATAATCTATGGGCTAAGCTCGAATTCTTCAACCCCTTTAGTCACAGCATAAAGGATAGACCTGTCTGGAACATGGTTGTCAGGGCACACAGGAAATGTATTGAGTGCGGAAAACTCTACGAGGCGACATACGGCAACGTAGGCATAGCACTGGCATCTATATCCAATATCCTCGGAATAAAGTTTAGAGCATATATCCCGAGACCGACCCCCAGAATAACAGAGGTGCTGCTCAAGATACTGGGAGCAGAGATTATACGAACAGATTACGACACAATATCTCCCGAAATGGTTAATATGGTGAAGAAAGAGGCTGAGAAAGACGGTGCTATGAACCTCAACCAGTTCGAGAACGATGATAATCTAGAGGCTCATCTGAAATATACTGCACCAGAGCTCGACGAGCAGCTCTCAAGTATAGGGCGGAGCCCACCCCACGCCATAATAGCCGGCATAGGGACATCTGGACACATTAGCGCATTATCAATGTATTTCAAGAAGAAGTACGGTGATAGGGTCAAAGTAATCGGCGTTATACCTGCTAAGGGATCATCAATACCCGGGATAAAGAGGGTCGAAGCAGGACCAAAATGGCTTGCTGATGCGGATATAGATGAAATAGTCGAGGTGAGTAAAGATGAGGCTATAGAGGCCTCGATCCTAGTGGCCAGGAAAGAGGGATTACTCGTAGGCCTTAGCTCAGGTGCAGTGCTGAGCGCGTATGGGAAGATCAAAGAGAAATATGGGCCGGGAGACTATGTCCTCATATTCCCGGATGACATATTCAAGTACATAGAATATTTCGATGATTACTTCTCGAGGAAAGGAGATAGGAAGCTTTTCTGCTAAAAACGCTCATCATTCCTTCAAATAATCCTTGGTATGTGTTTTATTCTGTAGTATAATACATAATAATATTATTGGCAAGTGCCTAGCACGTATCGATTCGTAGTAAGTATATTGATACTTGCCGGGAGAGGCTGGGGGAGTGCTGGGCCCGTATATTGAGAAAAAGATCGTCTTCGGCATCCTAATAGGGATACTATCTGGTCTCGCGGGCGTCGGATTTTACTATATGGTGTCCCTAGTGGCACGTATTGTCGGCTATGCCATGGTGTCTAGCTATGAGGGCTGGACACCTGATCTCTCCATATACGCCCTCAATGCCAGTAACAGGGTCATAATACTGATCGTATTACCTGTTGCCGCCCTCATCAGCGGACTAATAGTCTATAGATTCGCGCCCGAGGCCGAGGGCCCAGGAGTGGATCCTACCATAGAGGCATATCATCATATGAGAAAACTACACCTACACTTACCAGTAGTCAAGGCCGTAGCATCCTCGATAATGATAGGTTCAGGTGGGAGCGGCGGTCTTCAAGGCCCTGGTCTCCAGATAGGGGGCGGGATAGGCCATTCCATTGCAACGATCCTGAAATTGGGACTACGGTACAAGAGGATACTAATGGTCGCGGGCATGGCTGGAACGCTCTCAGCAGTATTTCATAGCCCTATAGGAGCGGCACTATTCGCTGTCGAGGTACTATACAGGAGGGATATCGAGGTAGAAGGAATAGTTTCATCACTAATATCATCTATAACTGCTTATGCCGTATCAACGCATATTATGGGCTATACGTGGTTATTGCCCCGCCTAGTATATAATTTGGTTGAGCTTTTCGCCCCAGCCATGATCATGAATTACATCGCTCTGGCGTTCTTGTCAGCCGTTTTCGCATGGTTATATATCCAGTCCTTCCATACCGTGAAAAAACTCGTCTCTAAAGCAGGGATATCTGGTATAAAAAGAGCAGCCATTCCGGCAGCCATGGTCATACCCGTAGCCATTATAGGCTACTATGTACCGTACATCCTTGGGAGCGGAACCGGGATGTTGTCTCAAATACTGGTAATGACGCGTAACAACAATCTAGACATAAACATGTTGGGCCTAGGAACAGCGGCTAGCCTGCTCCTCCTCGTACTTCTCAAAATACTAGCAACAAGCCTCAGCATGGGAAGCGGTGGAAGCGGCGGCTTATTCGCACCCGCAGTATTCATCGGTGGAACACTAGGTCTTTTCTACGGTATAATAATGGGATCACCAACCACAGGGATACCACCATACTTCTTCGCATACATTGGGATAGCATCGTTCTTCGGGGCAGCAACAAATACTCCGTTCGCGACATCATTCATGGTCGCCGAGATGAGCAGGGATTACTATGTCTTACTACCTGCCCTCATATCATCCCTTATATCAAACGAGATCATAAGATACGATACACTGTATAGGTCACAACCCGTAAGGAGACCCCCAACAATACTAGTCACGCCAAAAGAACTGCTAAGCCTGATCGATAAGAACGTGCTCAGCAACATAAAAGTATGGGAACTAACAATTAGGGATAAGATAGTGCTGGATAAGAACGCCGATCTAGGAAAGATTAGGGAAGAAATTATCCGCAAATATGGTGAGACAATTATTCCTATAATTGTGGGCGATGAATTCTATGGAGTGATAGATCTGAGGAGACAGGCGATCAAGCAAGATATGCCACGTATAGATTACCAAGCATGCATTATTGATGCTCTAGAATTAATGAGCAGAGAACGAATAGATTATCTCGTAGTGACCAAGGGAAGCAAGGTAATAGGTGTTCTTACACTTTGTGAAATAATAAGACTTCTCTCATCACTAATATACGAGTATCAGTTACGCGGGTTTAGTAGATCAAGAAATGCCTGAATATCGGTTTTTATCGAGGAAAACTTTCTAATAAGAACATGGACGTCATCATCCGGATTTTCTAATACATTTGCTATCTCTTTATTTATCCGGTCAAGCAGTTGTTTTCCTCTCGAATAGTAGATTGATACCTTATTCTTCGACATCCAATTACCTATGCCCTCGATATCCTTCCTGATCTTCTCCAGATCTTTTAGTGCGGATTCAATGTACATTATCGCCATCCCCCTAGAGCTTATGGGCATGCCGGCAAAGGCGGTCATGAGTAGGACGTTGTCTTGTTTTTCTCTCTTTAATTTCTCGAGAACATTTCTTGCTATCAATAACTTCCCAATTGCTATATCGAGTCTATCAGTGATTTTCGACATCTTCTTTACCGGGTTTTTCTTAAATAGCAACCATTATCTCCTCCCATACAGTTCTGCTAGTTCACCAAGCTCATGAAACTTAGGGCTTTCGAGCTCGGGTAACAATATTCTCCACTCCCAGTTCCCCTTGATTGTTCCTGGCTTGTTCATACGAGCCTCCGAACCTAGACCTAGAACGTCTTGGGCAGGTATTATTGCGAGCCTCGAGACACTCATCAATGCAAGCCTAACAAATATCTGTGATACATTCTGGGAGTTTATCTCGAGACCAGTATATGATGCTAGGCATTCCTTCTGTTTCTCGCTAGCTTCCTCGATATACCATCCCTTAACCGTGTTTGTATCGTGTGTTGATGTGTATACGATGTAGTTTTCCTCATGATTATGGGGAGGTAGGGATTCCCTGGATCGCTCCAGGCAAACACCAGCACCTTCATGCCGGGCAATCCATAATTCCTCATTACTTCTCTAACATCTGGTGTTATGACACCGAGATCTTCTGCGACGAAGGGAAGTGTTGGGAAGAACTTCGTAAGGGTTTTGAAGAAGTCTTCGTAGGGTACTTCTACCCATTTGCCATTGACGGCTGTTTTTGCGTCACCTGGTACTTCCCAATATGCTATAAGCCCTCTAAAGTGATCAATCCTTATCAGATCATATAGGTTATTCATTCTCCTAAGCCTTTCGATCCACCACTTGGACCCGGTACTTCTTAGTTTTTCCCAATCATAAACCGGTGTTCCCCATAACTGGCCGGTAGGGCTAAAATAGTCTGGCGGGACACCACTTACGTACGCTGGCCTCCCATCGCTTCTGAGCTTAAATATTTCTTGGTTGCTCCATACATCGGCGCTGTCTAAGCTGACATAGATCGGGATATCGCCCAGTATATTAATACCTTTCTTGTTTGCGTAGTCTTTCAGATGCTTCCACTGCCGCTCAAAGACATATTGTTCGAAATAATAGTATTCGATCAGCGTTCTATGTCTTTCTATCGCCTCGGATAGAGCCTCCGTATCGCGTCTCCGGAGCCTGTCTGGCCATTCATACCATGGTTTTCCCAGAATTTTCTTCAATGACATGAACAAGGCGTAGTCGTCGAGCCAGTATTTATTCTCTTCGACGAAGTCTTCGTAGCCTGGCAGCTTAGAAAGGCCTTCTTTCACAGCTTCTCTATACGCCATATTCAGGAAGTATTCTTTCTCTCGGTACGCCTCCTTATAACACACTTTTCTCTTACACTTATCGGCCTTAGAAGTAACTGGGATATCTTTAAGGAGTCTCTCTTCTGCAAGCATGTCAGGGCTTATCAAGAGAGGATTTCCGGCGAAAGCCGATACACTACTGTAGGGCGAATTAGCTGTTTCAAGGCTAGTAGGGTTCAGTGGGAGTACCTGCCAATAAGATGCACCGATCTCTGCTAGGAGATCAATGAACCTGTAAGCCGTCTCTCCAAGATCTCCAACAGAGTATTTCCCGGGAAGACTTGTTACGTGAAGTAGTATCCCGAAACCCCTGCCGTAATCACCCTTTAACCCCAATAGCAGTGTTGAGGCCCATACAGAATATAATTATACATTGAGACAATATTATCTGTAGAATACGATAATCTAAAAGATGGGTGTAGTGACTTGAATGTCCCCTCTAGAGCCACAGTTTATGTTTTAGCCGATGATTTAGCTGGCCTCAATAATCCATTTATAGCACAACATGGGGCAGAAACGCTTAAATATATCAAAGTGTATCATAGTATATCGGAGAATGGCAGTTGACGGAGAGGCTACTGCCACCTAGGGAAGCATGCAAAAGGTTTGGAATAAGCTTCATTACTTTGAAGAGGTGGATTTACTCTGGCAAGATTAGGGCGGTCAGGACACCTACCGGCAGGTGGATGATACCAGAGAGCGAGATAGAGAGGATTATTAGTGGAAAAGTCGAAGTGGAAGAGGTTAGAGCAGTTATCTATGCTCGTGTGAGTTCTAGCGACCAGAGGGGCGACCTTGAAAGACAGATACAGTACCTCACACAGTACTGCTTTGCCAAAGGATATAGGGTTGTGGATGTTCTAAGCGACATAGCTAGTGGATTAAAAACCAACCGTAGAGGCTTAATGAAGCTCTTCAATTATGTGGTTAATAGACGAGTAGATGTTGTAGTTATCACCTACAAGGATAGATTAACTCGCTTCGGCTTCGAATATCTTGAGTACTTCTTCAAACAGTTTGGTGTAAAGATAGAAGCTGTTTATGGTGAAGAGCCGAGGGACGCTTACCAAGAGTTGGTTGAAGACCTATTAGCGATAGTAACATCGTTTGCTGGTAAACTTTATGGCATGAGGAGTCATAAGAAGAAACGCTTGGTTCAGGGTTTCAAGAGTCTCCTAGAAGAGGTAGAGAAGAATGGCTAGAGTAACTAGGACTGTCATAGTGGGGAGTACTAAGCTTCCTAGGAAAGTGTTCAGACTCCTCGTTGAGCTTGAGGGTATGTACCGCAACATAGTCGAGCAACTAGTAATGTATGCTATCAGGAATAGTGTTAAGAGTTTTATTAGGCTCAAGGCATTGAAGTACCATGAGATAAGAAACCTCTATCCACAACTACCTTCACATTACATTTATACTGCATGTCAGGACGCTAGTACTAGGGCTAAAAGCTTTCTAAGGCTAAAGAAACTGGGCATAGCTAAGAGGGAGTACCCAGAGGTTAAGAAGGTTAGTATATGGCTTGACGACCACCTATGGAAGCCTGTTGGGTATACATTCGTTAGAATAGCTACTCACAAGGGATGGGTAACAATAGAGCTCGAGCCTCATAAACAGTATTGGAGATACATCAATAGAGGTTGGGAACTAGCTTCTGAGACCAAAATCAAGCTTGATAAGAGGAATAGACAACTCATAATTTACTTAACCTTCGTTAAAGAGGTTGAAGAGTACAGCTCTAGGGGATACCTATCAGTTGATGTTAATGAAAATAACGTTACTATACTAGTCGACGGTGTGGCTTACTTATTCGAGACCAATATTGGGAGGCTTGTCCTAGGCTACTACTATCGTAGGAAGAGAGTACAGGAAAAATATGATAGACCCTATGGTAGGAAGTCAAGGATTAAAAAGAAGATTATGAGAAGGCTTAAGGAGAGGAGGAAGAAGATGGATATTAGGTGGAAGCTCGCTAGCATCATAGTTAGAGTTGCCTATGATAAGCGGTATGCTATTGTTCTTGAGAAACTGGGTAAGAGAGTAGCAAATAACATGATTGCTAGGATTAAGAATAAACAGCTACGTCACAGAATATTCCAAGCATCCTTCAAAGGAATTCAGAGGGCGATAGAAGGGAAAGCTAGAGAGTATGGTGTACCAGTAATCTATGTGAACCCGAAGAACACCTCAAAACTATGCCCAGTACACAATGCACTAATAATCTATAATAATGGTTCTAGAATTGGGAGATGTAGTATTGGTGAAGAACTATGGCATCGCGACGTAGTTGCTTGTTGGAACCTCCTCCTTAAAGCCCTGCGGGGTGATGGGAGCAGTGCCCCAAGCCCCGTAGGGCTTATCCCCGTAGATGTGAGGCTAGTTCCGTTAGCCTCGAATGCCACCCATGACCCCACAACCCTGCCAAAAGGGTTATGGGCGAGGCGGAAGCCCCTACCGCTGATACAGAACGCTACAATCATAAACAAAATGAAGCGGTAGGGGCAAACGGTCTTTGATCAGTGTAGCGATAACAACGAGGTATTCTTCGTGGATAATGGGAGACTGGTACCTGACACACTTTGCGATGAAATAGCCTTAGCGATTGATCTAGGTAGACATGGGCTTGTAGTAACAGGTTGTGCTCACCCTGGAATCGATAGAATAGTCGAGAAGGCTTCAACGATCATAGGTAAAAGGATCAAGTATGTGCTTGGAGGCCTCCATATGGTGGGCCTGGAAGAAAGTAGGGTTAGAGAGATCGCCGAGAAGCTCATGAGCCACGGCGTAGAAAGGGTTTACCCCGGACATTGCACTGGCCTTGAGGCAGAGTATATTCTCGAGAAAATCTATGGTGAGAACTGCCGGGTACTTAGGGCTGGATTGAAGATAGAATTCCATAGCTAGGTCTGACTTGTCTGAGTAGCTTGATTCTAAATAATGGGCACCAGGATATATCTGTTATTATATTTAATGATATCGAAATCTACTCCGTAGACCTGGCTCAACCTTTCTGGGTTGAGGGCTTCGCGGGGACTACCATATGTTTCGACTCTGCCCTTATTCAGTAATAATATCTTGTCGCAGTAAAGGGAAGCCATTAGTGGATCATGGAGGGTGACCATCGCACCAAGTATTCTTTCTTCCTCTACTAATTTTCTAATAAGGCTCATTGTTTTCACTGCATTAGATATATCTAGATGAGATACCGGTTCATCCATTAATAATATCCTTGCCTCCTGGACGAGGGTTCTAGCGATCAGTACGAGCTGGAACTGGCCCCCACTGATCTCGGTTATGGCTTTATCGGCGAGACTGCCTAGGCCTAAATCGTCGAGTACACGATATGCTTTGTCATAGTCTTTTCTCGAAGGCAAGGAGAACATCCCGTGGTGCGGGGCTCTGCCCATGAGGACGTAATCTATTACCTTATAGGGGAACACGATGTGGTGTTCCTGGGGAACGTAGCCGATGATCTTTGCGAGCCTCTTCGGGGGAATAGATGATATATCCGTTCCCAGTACCTTGACCGTGCCTGTACCTCTAAGTATTCCTAGAAGTATCTTTAGCAGGGTTGTCTTGCCAGCCCCATTAGGGCCGAGGACGCCGAGTATCTCCCCCTTGTGTAGCTCGAAGGATACATTATCGAGGACTTTCTCGCCACCATTATATGAGAAGCTTAGGCCCTCTACCTCGATAATGGGATTTACCTCCATGCTTTCCCAGCCCTCCTTAGCAGTATTATAAGTATGGGGGCACCCATGATCGTCGTCAATATACCTAAAGGGATAATCTGGCTCGTCATAGCTCTCGAGAGATCATCTGCTAGGACGAGGTATGTCCCTCCCAGGAAGAAGCTATAAGTGATGACCTGCCTTGAATCACTTCCTACCATGAGCCGTACAATATGTGGTACCAATAGGCCGACCCAACCAATGATCCCTGCATAGGAGACGGCTGAGGCGGTGATTAATGCAGCTACACTAGCAAAGAATAATCTTTCGAGTACCGGGTTAGCACCAAGTGATCTCGCCTCATCGTCGCCGAGCGATAATATGTTTAGCCTCCACCTAGCCATTACGAGGACGATGCTACACGGGATAATGATAAGCGTCATCCTGATTATATCCGGCCATTGGCCCGCCTGACCCACATCACCCATGAGCCAGAACACGATGGCTGCCACTTTATCCGGGGTTGGCGCGAAGTACTCCGCCAGGGAGAGCCCTGCAGAGAATAGTGCGTTCACAACTACTCCCGAGAGGACGAGCGATATTATTGATCCTCTGCCCCACCCCCACGCGATCGCCACCACGATCAGATATGCTACTATAGCAGTAATCATCGCGACTAGCTCTACAGGGATGAATAAGGGCAGAAAAGCTAGGGCGATGGCTGCTCCAAGCGCCGCACCACTGGTTATACCTAGAATATAGGGGCTAACGAGCGGATTCCGCATCATGCATTGAAGGCTCGCGCCAGAAATGCTTAAGGCTATACCTATAAGCGCCGCCGCTAGCACCCGCGGTAATCTATAGTAGAGGACTATCCTGGCGGCCGCAGAGCCTAGTTGTGGGTTGAGGGTAAGAGCATTGAATAGTATTTGGAGAACCTTGGCTGGGGGGATTGGATACGGGCCTATGAAGAGCGATAATACTATGGCTGCGGGTAGGGAAAAAACGATCAGAATCTTATAGATGTTTTCCATTGCGTCATCCCGTCGTAGCGGTTACGCTAGTGTAAGGGACACCGTACCATTCCTGATAATAACTGTTCGCTATCTCTGTAAAGTTAGTATTCGACCAAAGGCTCGGATAGAGCTTGATTGAGAGCCACAGTATAAATATTGATGCGCTGACACCCCAGTGCTCATAGTACGGCTCCTTGTATACTCTGCCATTCTTTACCGCGTCAATACTCTTCAACGCCGGATTGTCTAGGATGTCTTTGGGGTCGTATCTGGCGTAATACCATATTATTATGACCTGGGGATTCCAGCCAATGATCTTCTCTAGATCTACCGATACATAGTCTTTATTAGGGTAGTCCTTAGCGGCAACGTTTATCCCGCCAGCCAGGACTATGAAATCATTAACTGTTCCGCGGCCTCCCTGCACCATTGTTTCTTTGCTCCACAGATAAAGCACTCTAACCCTCTTATCACTAGGTATATCTGAAACTCTCGACTCCACCAATGCGATGATCTTGTCCATATCGTTTACTAATTGATAAGCCCTGCTCCTCTCATTGAATACTACTCCGAAGAGCCATATAAGCCTCTTAATATCGTTGAAACTATAGCACTGGACCTTGATAACCGGTATACCCTGGGCCTCTATTTCTTTCACAACTTTTTCGTTGTATGGCCACGTTATTACCACTTGTGGCTTGAGGGCCAGTAAGTCCTCTACATTGACCGAGAAGCTGCTTCCAGGTGATGGTGTCTTGGTTATGTTCGGGTATGCCTTCAGCATTAGGGGATTATATTTAGCGTATTTGGAGATACCGACTACTTTGTCCATTGCGTGCAGGGCGAGAACTAGGGTATACGATATAAAGTCGACGGCCCTGGTGATCTTTGGCGGGAGCTCCACAGTTTCCCCTGTCATGTCCACTATTTTCATCCATTTAATGCTGTAGGAGGCGAATGCCTGCGCGGGTATGAATTCATGGTAGAAATGGGTGAACAGGTATTCTGCATCGTCTCTCCAGCTAATATCTTTAAATACGTCGGGATATAGTAGGGAGGCGATGTACTCTATACCAATTATACTTCTCGGCCCCCAGTCGAGAACTCCCCCTATTTCAGACCAGCATGGAACAATGTAGATACGGCCGCTTTTATAGGCGCTAAGGGCCTGCCATTTAGGATCACTCCTTATCTTCTCGATCACACTATTTATCGAGGATACAGATGATGTGACAAGTATGACGTCGGGGTTCCACGATGCCAGCGTCTCGAAGTCTATCTTAGGCCATTTCTCGTTCGGGAAATTCTTGAGCGCCAGGTTCACAGCACCGGCCTCTTCCACTGCGTGGCCCCAACTTGTGTTGGAGTAGAGGAGTATACTTCCTTTTATTAATGAGTATCCGTCGAGCAATACCGCCGATACCTTGTCCTTAACGCTACTGGCGAGGCTCTTGATTTTGTGATAGTGGGATGACAGGTATTCTGATAGCTCGTTTGCCTGGCTAGTATGTCCAGTTATTTCGCCGAGTATCTTGATCGCTTTTAGCTCGTCGTCGAAGCCATGCATGAATAAGCCAACAACTTTTATCCCCATCTGCTCTATCTTAGAAGCTATTTCCCCGGCTTTACCGTAGCCTACGTCCATGATTACAACGTCGGGCTTTAGAGCAGCGATCTCTTCTATGTTGACCCCGGTGAAAACACTTCCTATGGATGGTTTACTCCTAATATTCTCTGGAAGGTATTGGTCGTACTTGACGTACTTTCCTATCCCGACAATAAGGTTCCCAGCTCCTATTGCGAGGAGTGTTTCAGCCCAGTATGATTCTAGGACTACTATTCTTTCGACGGGCTTGTTGAAAACGATCTTTTTGCCCCTGAAATCCGTGACTATTATCGGTTTTATTTTTGATGTTTTGGTGGTTGTAGTGATGGTGTGTGGGGCTGTTGTGGTCGTTGTTGATGTGCTTGTCTGTCTCACAGTATTTATTGATGTTTGGGGAGCTGTTTTTGCGGGCTTGTTTATATACGTGTAGTATAGTGTTATACTGCTTCCTATACCGACTATTATTATTAGTATTATAAGCGCTGCAGCGGCCTTGGTGATCCCCTTGTATTTCAAGGTAGTGCACCTCGCATACTGAGGGGGTACATCTCTTTTAGAAATAAATACCCTGGCTCGGGGATATAAAATTGGTGCAGTACATCTCGATAAATGGTGCACTAAATTGACGAGGATATCCTTCATAATAGGCTATAGCGCATCAATGGCGGCAATGCTCGCGGAAATAGTACAAAAGCTATCTAGGAGATTCGGCTTCGAATACAAGATAATAACACCCTATGGTCTGGGGAGAGGAGATAAGGAATTCATAAAAGGATCGGATTTCATACTCATTTATTCCTCGAGGCTTCCAGACGAGTATGAGGATATTCTGGAGGAGATCAAGGACGAAAAGATGATTGCAGGGCTAGAGGATACACATTCTTATCTTACTAATATCGGAGCTGAGCACTATACTCGCCTCGTCAAATACCTAAAGATAGGTGGACGTGAAAACCTAGAGTCGCTGGTCTATTACATACTCAAATTATTAGGCTACAATGTAGATGCTCCTCAGCCCAAGCCCGTTCCATGGCATGGAGTATATCACCCAGCCCTAGGCGTGTATAGGACAACCCAAGAGTATCTTCAAGCCTATAAGTTCTCTGATAGGCCCCTAGTAGGTATACTATTCTATAGGAATGACTGGCTCTATGGAAGAACCCGTCTCGTAGACGAGCTCGTCAAAGCAATAGAGGCCGAGGGCCTCGGCGTTCTCCCTGTTTTCACGTACGGTTTCAAAGACAAATACCTGGGAACACCATCATCCGAGGACACTATAAGGGAGTATTTCATACAGGACAACAAATCGATAATAGACGTACTAATCAATCTCACGAGTTTCTTCATACTAGACCATGGCAGGAGCAGGGAGTGGAGCGTTAAAGGCTATGAACTTGCCAGTGGACTGCGTCTACTAAAGAAAATAAACGCACCAGTGCTCGAATACCTGACCATGTATGATAGGAGCCCCGAGCAGTGGAGGGATGATCCAAAGGGATGCGGGTACATGACACTAGTATATAGGATAAGCATGTCCGAAGTCGATGGAGCGATAGAACCAATACCGGTTGCCGCAACCAGGCTGAATGAGTACGGGGGCAAAGACATAGTGCCTCTGCGAGACCAAATAAGGATTGTTGCTAGAAGGATCAAGAAATGGGTTAGACTAAGACATAAACCACCGAGTGAGAGAAGGATAGCGATCATACTGATAAATCCGCCGTGCAAGGGCCTGGAAGCGAATGTTGCGGTGGGCTTCGGCCTGGATGTCCCCGAGAGCGTTGTCAAGTTCCTCAAGAAGCTGAAGGAGGCAGGCTACGATGTCGGTTATGAAATCCCGGAAACGGGAGAGGAACTGATAAAGATGATCATGGAGAAAAAGGCGTTAAGCGAGTTCCGATGGACATCTGTCGAGGACATAGTCACGAATGGCGGAGCGCTGGACATCCTCCCCCTCATCAAGTACCTCGAATACTATCGAGAACTGCCTGAGAAGGCCAGGAGGGAGATAGAATCCTCGTGGGGCGACCCCGTTAGAGTGGTTAGGGAGAAGCCGCCGGGGCTGGCGGGCATGATCCATGACGGCGGCTTCGTGATCCCCGGCCTCAGGTTCGGCAATGTGGTCATTATACCGCAGCCTAAAAGAGGGTGTGCTGGCCCTAGGTGTGATGGAACAGTATGTAAGATACTTCACGATCCAAATGTCCCGCCGCCCCATCAATGGCTTGCCGTCTACTGGTGGATAACTAGGGTATTTGACGCGGATATTATGATTCACTTCGGGACGCACGGTTACCTCGAGTTCCTGCCCGGAAAGAACGCTTGTCTATCGAGTTCTTGTTGGCCACTGATAAGCATCGATGACACGCCCCACCTATACGTCTACGTGGTATCAAACCCTATGGAGGGCTCGATCGCTAAGCGCCGCGGGATGGCGGCACTAGTAGATCATCTCTATCCGCCCATGGCTGCTGCCGACACAATGAGTGAGCTCGACGACCTTGTCAACCAGTATCTTAAAGCCAAGAATATGGGGGACGAGACGCGCAGGAAAGAGCTACTGGAGATGATAAAGGAGCTGGCGGTGAAGCACGATATAAAGCTACGAAAAGGTATGGGTGCGGACGAGATCATAGAGGCTGTGCACAAGAAGCTCCACATAATAGGAGAAACAGACATAAATCTCGGACTACACGTCCTAGGCAGGCCGCCGACCCCTGTATCGAAACTGGCTAAATACGTGGTAACAATAGATACAAGACTCCCCCCAGAACAATCGCTCGTGAAAAATATTTCTCGCATCATAGGAGTAAAGTACGGGGAACTCGACGATAACCCCATGAAAATCCATGAAAAACTAGGGATACCGTATAGAGAACTGAAAAAGAAGATCAGGAAGGCCGCCGAAAAAATACTGGAGAAAACCCTTGAGTCGAAGGAACAAGCAGATCATCTACGGATACTCGAGGAAATTATTATGGAGTATTTTCCAGGAGCAAGGATTAGATCCTTAAATGACTGTATATATGCCCTTAAAAACGCTCTACGAATAGCTGAGCTGCTAACGGATACGGACAAAGAGATGGCCTCCCTTCTAGACGGAGTAGCAGGAGGATACATTGAACCAGGCCCTTCCGGCAACCTATACAGGGGTAAGATCAACGTACTCCCAACTGGGAGGAACTTCTACCTCCTAGACCCACGGACACTCCCAACAAGAGCAGCCTGGATGATAGGCACAAAGTCAGCTGATCTTCTCATTAAGTACTATGTTGAGAAGCATGGGAGAATGCCTGAGACCATAGGACAAGTACTATGGAGTATTGACGCCTTTAAGGCTGATGGGGAGCAGCTGGCCCAGATACTATACCTGCTAGGCGTCGAGCCTGTATGGGATGACGGAGGAAATGTCGTGGATCTGAAGCCAATACCGCTGGAGGAGCTGGGCAGGCCGAGAATAGATGTCCTGGTGAGAATAAGTGGTATAGTTAGAGATCTCCTACCAAACTATATAGAGCTGATCGATAGGGCTGTCTCCATCGTGATCAGTCTGGATGAGCCCCCCGAAATGAACTTTCCGAGGAAACACTATCTCGAAGACGTAGAGAAGCTAGTTAGCCTCGGCTACAGTAGGGGAGAGGCCGAAGAGATCGCGAGGCACCGTGTTTACGGTTCACCCCCAGGTAGTTATGGAGCAGGGGTAAATCTGGCCGTAGAGGCATCCGCGTGGAAGGACAGCGGTGATCTTGCCAAGATATGGGTGCAGTGGAGCGGGTACGCCTATACCCGAAGCAAATACGGTGTCGAGTCCCACGAGCACCTCGTCCTCAGCCTCAGGCGCGTGGACATGGTTAACAGGAACCATGTAAGCGACGAACACGACATACTGGGCTGTTGCTGTTACTTCTCATACCATGGAGGATTCTACAATGCTGCTAAGACGCTGTCGGGCCGTGAGGTAGAAGCTGTGACTATAGACACCCGTAACGTGTACAGTTTAAGGATCAGGGGGATGGATGAGGAAATAGAGCGTGTGGTCCGGGCCAAACTACTAAATGATCAATGGATAGCTGAGATGAAGAAGCACGGCTACCGTGGTGCAAGCGAGTTTCAGCGTAAAATACTCCATTTCTATGGATGGGCCTCGGTGTCGGGGCTAGCCGAAGACTGGATGTTCGAGAAAATCGCCGAGAAATATGTTCTGGATGAGGAAATGAGGGAATGGTTCCTAGAGCACAACAAGTGGGCTCTAGAGGAGATCACTAGGAGGCTAATCGAGGCGGGACTTAGAGGGGTCTGGAAAGCACCTTCCGAGCTCCTAGATAAATTAAGACAGGTATATTCCGAGATAGAGGGTTATCTCGAAGAGGAACTCGGTGCTGGAGAAGTACAGGGAGGCGCCATAGACGTGGTGGGCTATGATGAAGTAGAGGAATGGAGGGAGAAGATGGAGAGAATCGATAAAATACTGGAAGAGATATAGCTTGATTGGTACACAGTCTAATGATAATAGGTGCAGATAATGGGTTATTCGACCAGAATAACTGTCTTCCCGTTTACGGCGATAGTGGGGCTAGATGATGCTAAGACAGCACTACTCGCCGTTGCCGTGAACCCCCTCATAGGAGGCGTACTTCTCAGGGGAGACAAGGGAACAGGTAAGACGACACTGGTAAGATCATTAGCGAACCTACTCCCGGAGATCAAGGTAGTCGCGGACTGCCCGTTCAACTGTGACCCGGAAAACCCCAGCATGATGTGCGATAATTGTTACAGGCGGTGGAGACGGGGAGAAAAACTACCCGTAACCACACGAAAGATGCGCGTAGTCGATCTCCCCTTAAGTGTTACTCCGGACAGATTGATAGGGACGATAGATGTAGAGAAGTTCCTCAGAGAAGGAGTAAAAGCAGTCAGCCCTGGACTATTGGCCGAGGCAAACAGAAATATACTCTACATAGATGAAGTAAACCTTCTCGACGACTACATAGCTGATCTAATACTAGATGCCGCGGCATACGGCTGGAACATCATTGAAAGAGAACATGTTTCCTTCAAACACCCCTCAAGATTCATACTAGTTGGGAGTATGAACCCCGAGGAAGGCGAGCTCAGGCCCCAGCTACTGGACAGGTTCGGCCTAGTGGTAGATGTCAATGCTCCAATGGATCCAGAATTGAGAGCAGAGATAGTTAGGCGTGTCGAGGAATACAGTATCGACCCCATAGCGTTCTACAAAAAATATGAGCCGCTCGAAAACGAACTCCGTGAAAAAATAGCACGAGCACGGAAAATACTGCGCGAAGTAACCATAGACGATGAACTACTCAGAGCAGTCGCTGAGAAAATAGCAGAGATGAAGATAAGGACCTGCAGGGCGGAGATAACTGTTGTTAGGACGGCTAAGGCACTAGCAGCGCTGGATGGCCGGAGAAAAGTTAGCGAGGACGATATAGAGAAAGCCATGAAACTAGCCCTACCCCATAGGATAAAGCTGAACCCCTTCGAAGAAGCGGGAAAAAGAGAACGCCCTTTCGAGCAAAAATCTTCCGGGCAGACTAAACCACATAGTCATAACCATCATTACTCCAAGGACTATAATCTGGCTCAACAAGGAGGAGGGGGAAATAGTCCAGGTAGCGGGAAAGAGCTGAGGCTAGGCTCGCTAAGACCTAGTACCTCGCTACATATCATTCCTATAAGGAGGGCTAGTAGCAGAAAATGGATGGATTATGGAAGGAGAAGCAGGAAAACGTTTAGGACTAGAATAGGGGGTTTCGTCGGAGCTCCTATAGGTTATATCTACCCTGCCCCGAGACCAAGAGACATAGACCTCGTAGGCACTCTCATCGCATCAACGATCATGGGAGATCGTGGTAAGTGTCTCGCCGAGAAAATAAGGCGTTGCCCCGTACCTGTCCTGACTATGATCTGTCTGGATGCTAGCGGGAGCATGAATTACCGGAAAAGAATAATGATCGCGAAGGCGATCGCATATATGATCACTAGGAGAAGCTATACGCTAAAAACATGGTTGTCGCTCCTTGCCTTTAGAGGTGAAGGCGTTAAGGAGTATATTCCGCCTACTAGGAACTACAGAAAAATAATGGATTTGATCGAGAAGATCCCATCAGGTAGAAAAACACCATTATCCGCGTGCCTATATCGAGTGCTTGAGGAAGTATCTATCTTTCGTAAAAAATACAGGAATTCTGAGGCAGAGGTCTTCCTCATCACCGACGGCAAAGCCAACGTCTCAATTACTGGTAAGAATATTAAGAGTGAACTAGTGGGCCTAGCCAGGGAGATTAGGAGGAGGAGAATAAGACTCTATATTATTGATCCGAGAGGGAGAACAGTAGATCCCGGCATTGACTATATAAAATTGATAGCTTACCATTCGGGTGGAAAGGTGATCAGGATCTAATATAGCCCGGTTGACAATTATTGTTCGATCTAAGTCATCGCTGATGGGTTTCAATAAAATTTTGGTACGAAATACTTTATTCCTTCTCTTGGAATTATTATGGTTTAACGTATGAAGATTATAATGAAATGAGAAAATTCATGGAACAAACTAATAAAAAGAATGCCTGTTCACACTAGAAGTGGTCTGAGAATATATCAGGTGCAATTCAGAATTGCGGGCCGCGATTTTGCTCAATATTTCATCCGATTATAGTTACAGGAAAATTATATTTAGTGACATAGACGGGGTCTCGGTGATCGAAAAGGTTTATGAAAATGTGGAGAACGTTTTTGATGAAGCAAATATTGTTGGTGGAGGCGAACTGTACGATGAGGTGACAGAATTTCTCGGAGTAGAAGGTATTAGAGACGAGTATGAAGAGCCGTATTTCTTATCTAATCTTGCCATAGCCATCCGCAAGCTGGGCGATGTATTTGTTTTCTCACCGAATATGCCGTGTATAAACCGTAGATTCGTTGAAGTGCTTATACGGATATGGAGGCCTGGAGGATATCTTATTGTAGCTCCTTGTTGGCAAGACAATAGTGTCGTATACGGCCAAGCAATATATTCTAAGCTGCTCATCAAAGATATTGAGCAACTAATTGAAGCGAAGAAAGATATTTCCGATCTCTACGATCTCCATCCGGACAAAACATATGTGCTCTACCTGGACAGATTACCTATAGCTTATACGTCTAGCACAGTAACTATAGATAATGAAGAGGACTTGAAAATGTTCAAAGAACTACTTGGCGTCAAGGACTCTTTAGAATATGCATGTAAGGAGATGTTCAAAGAACTATATCTTAGAAGAAGCCGCCGGTTCTTTTCGCCCTCTTAGAATCTTCTTAATCGTTCTCCGAAACATATCATCGTTTTTCATTAGCCAAGAATAGTTTTTCTTAATCATCTCCGTGGGTGCCCAAACTATTTCTGGTTCTTCCCTAGAGTAATTTATGACTATAGCGATCCGATCCAAACCTAGGACTGTTGGCAATGTATCCGAGCCATGAGTGAAAATAATGTTTTTAAGAATATGTAGTGCTCCGTTAAGCTCCCATTCCTCAGGTATTTTCTCCCCCCTTATGTTTTCTTCAAGTCTTTTCGGTATTCGGAGAACTGGTATAAGGAGTGCTATTCTGAACCTTCTGAAAGTCTTCCGGGCTAGTTCGAGTCTCATTTTTTCGGTCCATTCGAGGGCTTCTCGAAGTAGCTCTACGGCTTTCTCGGGCTCTGCCCTGCTTTTAATCACTATTTTTTTATCTACGGCTGGTAGATGCGGTCTTGCTTCTTCAAGCCTAAATATGAGAAGGGCTCTGCGGCACGGGAAATCCAGCCTATTGTCTATAAAGAAAGCGTCTAACAAGTACTCCTTATTCCCCGCTTTGATCTTGTATGCTGGTATAATGATAAGGGTTTTAGGCAAGGCTAATCCTCTCTCCTTTTAGGATTTTTCTACAATTCCCTTATTATTAGTAGAGCACGGCGGCAGACATGTTATTTCTGGGAAAAACGTGGGGTTAGATTTTTATAATCCGATTGCCTTTTTTCTTCAAGTAAATGAAAAACGTAAATGGGGAGAGTACTCATGAGATCTAAATACACACGTGCCCTGTCAAAGGGGGCTGCCGCGGCTATAGCTATAATTATAATTATAGGTATTATAGCTGGAGCATATTACTATATGCAGAGCCAGAAGCCCTCTGCAACCACTACCACTTCCCCGCCCAGTACTACCACTCAGTCGCCCACCCAGACGGCTAGCCCGACCACTACCTCCACTGGTACCCAGACCACTACCTCGCCGCCCAGTCAGAAGCCGCCTATTCACAACACAGTCATATATCTTATACAGAACGATGCTACAACGAGAGTACTAACGATCAAGAAGGGAGTGGCGGATCTTGGTGTGGTGCCAGCCGACCAGCTGGACGCATTAGCTGGCACCACTTATGACGGGACGAACTTCAAGATCATAAAGCAGGAGATGGGGCTAAGCCTCACCATAGTCTATATTGTGCTCAACACTTACAAGCCGCCATTCAACAACCTGCTGGTAAGACAAGCACTAGCCTACGCTACCCCGTACAAGATGATCTGGGAGACCGTATACGCCGGCACCGTGACCAACCTAGTAGGAGTAATACCTAAGGGCATGCTGGGATGGACCGATTATAAGGTCATACAGTACAAGTTCGATCTAGCTAAGGCCAAGGAGCTGATACAGAAGAGCGGCATCAACCCATCAAACTACGTCATAACCATCTATTACAACCAGGGCAACACCCAGAGAGCAAAGATCGCTAGCCTGCTATCGCAGTACTGGGGACAGTTAGGATTCAAGGTCATGGTACAATCACTATCATGGCCACAGCTACTCGAGAAGACCTCTAAGCCCGAGTTCGATGTCTACATTATCGGATGGGCGCCCGACTACCTAGACCCCGACGACTATGCTGGACCACTAGTAGGCGGTGGAACAAAGTTCGACTCAGTAGAAGTATATCAGGTCAACTCGGCGGCTGATGTATCCAAGTACCTGAGCAAGGCGACTGTTATCGACACAAAGGACGCCTACGTAGTAGTAGGCCCTGCGGGCACTGGCGCAAGCGTAAGCATCAGTGGCAAACCAATCGTTGTCGTCCAGTACAAGTTGTCAGCGAAGCAGATACCTATACCGAACTGCACTGCCTTCAGTAGTATTGACCCATCATTCTATAGGAACGTAACACTAGATGCTCTAATCCAGGCAGGCAGGTACGCCGTCGAGTACAAGGTCAGAGAAGCGATCTATCAGGCGGTCGAGAGGATATCGAACGAGCAACTACCATGCATATGGCTTGGCCAGTACATGGTTGTACGTGACTACTGGGACTGGATTCAGGGCAGATACTACAACCCGATCCTAGCCGAGAGATGGGATCTGATATGGGAGAAGCCCATACCTAACCCGCCTAGCATCGGTATAGGGAACTACGTCAATGACGCCCACACCCTGGTGATAGCCACCATTGGATGGCCGCAGAGCTTCGACCCAGCCAAGAGCTACGAGACCTTCGGATGGGAGATCTTCCACGAGATAGGCGACACCCTAGTAACCTACTGGAAGGCCGATACCACACACATAGTCCCGGACGCTGCAGTTGCATGGGCATACAGCAAGAACGGTACTGAGTGGTTCTTCGTAATAAGAGACGGGCTAAAGGCGTATGACCCCAACAGCGGCAAGGTATACCCGGTCAACGCGACTGACGTATTGTTCACTATATGGAGGATCGCGAGACTGGGTCTAGACCCATCATGGATGATAACCACATTCATAGACGTCAATGCTAGCAGAGTATACACCGAGAACGAATTTGATCAAATACTCGCTAAGGGAGGTATCTACGCTACCTATAATGGCAAGACCGAGGAGGTAAAGAGCCTATCACAGCTACTACAGCTCTTCGGATATAGTGGCAAGACCGCAGGAGTAGTGATGCTCAAGCTATACAAGCCATACTCAGCCATACTCAACATCCTGGCCGACCCGTTCACAATGATAATACCCGCCAAGTACCTCTTCGATAATGTACCGGAATTAAAGGGCAAGTACGAGGAGGCAATGAAGGCAGCACAGTGGGGTAAGAACCCAGAGGCCTGGATCAAGTACATAGGTACAGGCGACAAGGAGCCAACCCACCAGTTCCTACACACACACCCGATTGGAACCGGGCCATACTACGTGGCCAGCTTCAAGCAGGACTCATACATCATACTAAAGCTCAACCCGTACTACTGGAACGCAACACTCTGGTACCAGCTGTACGGCTATAAGCCCTAAAGAAAAGAAATGGTTTGATTAAAAACAATATTTTTTAGTATCCACAATCCCTACCCAAGCCTAATATTCCCTATTTCTTCATAGTTCTCAAGGCTAAGAACAAGTATTTCACTCGGCGACACAAGGTACAGCTTGTCACCAATATAGAGCGAGCGTCCACCATTGTTTAGCTCAACTATCTTAACTAGTCCTAGCTCGTCGTTAGCATAACTCATTATCAAGAAGCCGAAGCATCTGTATCCCCATACGCCAGTGTTTGTTGTCGATCCCGAAGACCAAGCCCAGCCGTGGCTCAACGGAATTATGAATACTTTCTTCTCGGGAACCAAGGTAAAGGCGTGGTAGTCATAGAGTACAGGCGATGTTACTAGTTTTCCGATACTGGCCCTTGAAAGCTGGGATACATGTTTTGGATCGCTGATATTGTATAGTGATATAGTTAGATTACCGCTGTCAACACCGATTCCAAGCAATATGTCGTGTCCAAGGGGATGCAGGTAGACGTTATATCCCGGTATCTTGAGATAACCTATTATCTCCGGGTGATATGGGTCTGAAACGTTAATAGCGAATAATGGGTCTACTCTACGATAGGTTACGAGAATATAGATGTCGTTGATCAGTCTCCCCGTCTTAATTGTTTCTCCAACAGCTATATCGTCAAGTCTTGAAACCATTTTTAGATTTTCTAAGTCTACAATTGTTAGGGCATTAGATCCCTTCTTGGTCTTTGTCCATATCCACACGTCTCTAATTATGCTAGGATAATTGGTGGAGTTGATCTCATGTGTGTAAGTCTGTTTTTCACCGTTAGGTAGAGTTATCGTAATTCCAATGTCCTTCTCTACATTTCCGATCTTATATGTGTAAATGTTTATAACTGGTGTATATTCCACGTAGTTGGTTGCAACTATAAAGTATTTGCCCCTGTACTCTTCCATGCAGAACTGGTTCTGCAGATATCCCTTTACCTCGAAGCTCCCTCTATACTTGATTGACAAACCGTTTATAGCGAAAACATAGAATCTTGATTTTGCGGTGAAAGATTCTTGTTTAACTAGTTTATTAATTGTCAGGGCAAGATTACCGGCCTCACTCTGAGGTAATGATTTAACGTACTGCCTGAAGAGATTATAGGCAGTCATTACCGTGTAATACGTATTGTTTTTGAGTAGCTCTGATATTTTTTCGGCCAGGCTTGCTGGTAACATATGTAGGGTTGCTTCGAGAACATGTTTGATAGATATTAAATAGATGTTTGAAGCCGGCGAGAATACAACGAGATGTTTATAGGACATATATATCTTTGAAGCTGCCCCCGTCATTATCGATAATACATTGTATTTTAGGCTTGTCAGGTTCGCAGCGAAGATATTGGTATAGTATTCTGGAGGATTATAAACTAGCAGTATCCTGTCTATCGGGAATGGAATTCCATTAATAATTGGTATCTCCACAGGTTCAACGGGTTGACTAGTAACTACGTATAGGATTCTCCGGTAGAGACGAGCACTGATCAGGCGGCCCGTGATATTATATGTCTGTAGGAGATATGGGTGCTCGGGCTCTGTTATGTTTATTAATTTAATAATAGTTTGCTCACTATTGAATCTTCCAACGGATATTAGTCTTGTTAGGGGCCTAATAACGCCGCGATTACTCATTATTACCGCTAGGATATCCTGATCTAGGAAGATACCTCTAATGGTATGGTTAAACCTGATTACTGATAACACCTTCTCATGTTTCGCATCGACGACATACGCTTTATCATTATTGACAACGACTATTATCTTTCCATTAGTCTTGACAATATCTGGTTCATCAATACCTTTCACTTGCACATTTGTCGAGGAATATCCTTGCGCGGTCTCGCTATATCCCATCTTAATAGTGCCTTCGATCTGATATAACAGAGGTAGTGTAGTGATTAGTGGTCTTATAGTAGTTGATGTGCCAGCACTGGATGTTCTCTCCACGTTTTCAATAGTTTTTAAGTATGATATTAGATCGGTATAGGATTTGAATTTCTGTAGCTGTGTAGCATTTATTGGCTGGGGGATCATACTAGCTGGACTAGTACTTTGGGGTGGAGATGGGGTTATGACTGGTGTTGTTACCCTAGTTCCGATTTGGCTTGGCGCCAGATAGAGCCCCATAATGGGTATGAGGATTCCTGCCATGAGTGCTATGGCGGCAGATAATATCAGACGCTTATCCATAAGTCCCACCTGAGGATGATTCTTGGTTTCATTAGATATATTATGAAGCCTTGGACAGACGTGTTCGAATACTGGACACTTATTTGGGGCTGAATAGCTCTTTCTTGATCCTTAGCCCCTCGAGAAAGAAGATAGCTGAGGACGCCCAAGAGATCATAATAGCTGTCAGCCTATCAATGTTGAAACCCTCTATGATTGAAACAAGTGTTTCGCCTATAAATATTCCGAGGAAGAAGAACCCGTAGATCATTATTCGTGGCAGTATCTTCCTGCCTATGACGAGATATCCTTCGATGCCAATAATTCTTGCTGGTGTATAGCCCTCGGGAGTCCTCTTAACTAGTCCTGATTCAATCATTTTCTTGAGATGATAGTGTACACTGCTTGGTGCGAGACCGGTTGCTGTTGCTATCTCTCTGACGCTTGCAGGCTTGTTTCTCTCGATCAGATATACATAAATTTTCAATTGATTCTTATCTAGTCTGTTTTCGTCCGTCAACTCTAACTATACCAATGGTAATAGGTGCACTAGGCTCTTGATATTTTTTCTTATGTTCGGTTTCTGGACAGGCTTTTTATAACATTGTTATTAGCGAACATGTTAATTGAAACTCTACAGCACAAGAGCCCGGTGATGTACCGAGAATTAGTTTTATTTAGGGATAATACTCGTTATAAATCGAAATTGTATTACCCGTGGAACAAGTATGGGATACCCGTACGTGGGAGTACTTGATGGGTGAATTGAATGGCGGATATCAAGCGGTTCCTGGCCCGTAGAGCACTGACCTTCATACCGACATTAATAGGAGTAACTTTCCTTGCATACATAATCGCTTTCGCAATTCCCGCCAACCCGGCGCAGGCGTGGGCTGGCGGTATTAAGGCTAATCCAGAAGTTGTCGCACGTATTATCAAAGAGTACCATCTAAACGATCCTTGGTACGTTCAGTACTACTATTTCATGAAGGGAATACTCACGAACTCAATTATAGATCCCCGCTGGGGATACCCTGTAATGACGTATATGTTGTCGAGATTTCCGATTACGTTCCAATTAACATTATTTGCGTTGTTCTTCCTCATAGTGCTCGGCATTCCCCTGGGGATAGTATCGGCGTTGAAGAAGGATTCGTGGATCGACGCCCTTGTTAGGACTTGGGCACTCGTAGGAGTATCTGTACCGATATTCTGGCTGGGATACATATTCATATATGTATTCTTCTACCAGCTAGGATGGATCAATATAGCGGGCATACCATACCCCAAAGTCCACATTACCGGCGTGCCGATAATTGACGCTATGCTGAGTGGTGAGTGGAACATAGTTTGGGAGAACATAAAGAGATTTATACTGCCGGGCTTCACCCTCGGGTTCGCCGGCATCGGGGTGATCGCTAGGCTTGTCAGGAACAGCTTCTTAGAGGCGATAAACAGCGACTACATATATTTCGCCAGGATGCGTGGACTGAAGTATAGGAGGATAATGACACACGCACTCAGAAACGCCCTGGTACCAGTTGTAACCGTGCTCGGGCTACAGTTTGGAGGACTCCTGGGTGGGGCACCGATCACAGAAACAGTCTTCAGTATACCTGGTATGGGCCGCGCAATGGTTGACGCTATCTTCTCGATGGACTTCCCACTGCTCATAGCGGGTACTTTCCTTGTGGCCATAATCTATGTTATAACTAACCTGATCGTGGACATCTTATACGCAGTGATTGATCCGAGGGTGAGATTCTGATGTCCGCGGAAGAGGTATATGAGAAAAAGATCCTTGACAGGTTCAGTGATGCCCTCATAGCGTTCATAGTGAAGATAATAACGCTGTTTAAGAAGGACTGGGCAAAGAAGAACAAGAGCAGAATCGATGAATGGAGGCTCATGCTATACGCTCTCAACAGGAGCCCTATAGGGATAGCGGGCCTCGTACTCGGCCTAGGCTTTGTAATCATAGGCATCATAGGGCCCTGGATAGCCCCGCATAGCTATGACTTCTCATACATCATGGCGACTGGTAAGTTCAAAGAATACTATCTCGCACCGCCCGGCACAGGTGGAGCACTCCTCGGAACCGACGACCTCGGGAGAGATCTTCTCAGCCTACTACTATACGGTGCAAGAGTATCGTTGATGGCCACAGTGCTCGTGCTCCCGATAGGCATAACCATAGGTATAATAATAGGGCTCGTAGCAGGATACTATGGCGGTGCAGTGGACGAGATACTGATGAGGCTCACCGACGTATTCCTAGCATTCCCAGGACTAATTCTTGCCCTGGCTTTCAGCAGCGCATTAACCCAGAGAATAGCGCTCGCAATAGCTCATAGTCAGTTCTTGACCAGCCTCATATCATCATTATTCGGCGTAAAACCGGTAGACGCTCTCAACGTGGCACCTGTCCTCTCGATCATAGTGGCGTTATGGATTGTCTGGTGGCCCGGCTACGCTAGAATGACGAGAGGACTAACCCTGCAGGAGAAGAACAATGTATATGTGGAGGCATCCAAGGCCCTAGGCCTCAGCTCGCCGGCGATCATGTTCCGCCACATACTACCCAATATCCTAGGCCCAATCATAGTTATGATGACTCTTGACATAGGAGGAGTGATCCTCACAGAGGCGGGTCTAAGCTTCTTGATGGGAGCAATGGTGAAGATACCGGACTGGGGAGCAATAGTACAGGCCGGATCACAATATCTTGTCCAAGGCAAGTGGTGGCTGGTGATTTTCCCAGGACTAGCGATACTGATCTCGGTGCTGGGATGGAACCTTTTCGGCGATAGCCTAAGAGACATCCTGGACCCGAGAACCCGTAGAAGCATCGAGTTCAAGATCAAGAAGAAAAAGAAGATGGAGGAGGGTGAAGAGCAATGAGTAGCCCTCAGTTCCGTGAACCCCTCATAGAGGTCAAGGATCTATATGTTTACTTCTACACATATGCCGGCGTAGTAAAAGCCATCGAAGATATGACGTTCACGATCTATAAGGGCGAGAAATTCTGCATGGTGGGTGAAACCGGCTGCGGGAAATCAGTGACCAGCAGGGCACTAGCAAACATAGTTCCCAGCCCCGGCAGAATAGTCAAGGGTAAAGTGATCTATTATAGGGACGGCAAGCCCATCAACATACTAGAACTCAGCGAGGAGCAACTCAGAGAGATACGTGGGAAGGAGATAGCCTATATAGTCCAAGACCCCTCCAGCGCCTTGGATCCCCTCTACACGATAGGTTATCAGATCGTCGAGACAATGATAGACCACTACACGGTCAAGGACTGGAAGGAGGGCTACAAGAGAGCAGTAGAACTACTCAGAGAAGTACTAATGCCCGACCCGGAGCAGAGGATCAAGAACTACCCCCACGAGCTCAGCGGAGGACAGAGGCAGCGCGCGGTGATAAGTATAGGGCTGAGCAACATGCCGCGCCTACTCATAGCAGACGAGCCAACCAGTAGCCTAGACGTGACCGTACAGGCACAGTTACTGGAACTTCTCAGGAGGCTTGTTAGAGAACACGGCCTAACCCTCTTCCTGATCACGCACGACATGGGTGTCGTAGCAGAGATGTGCGACCGCGTAGCAGTACTATATGCAGGAAACATCGTAGAACTAGCTCCAGTCGACGAGATATTCAAGAATCCAAAACACCCATACACGATGGGATTGCTACGCGCGGTCCCTAACCCGCAGGCAGATATAGAGAAGCTAGAACCAATACCGGGAACCATACCAAACCTGATATATCCACCGCCGGGATGCAGGTTCCATCCACGCTGCCCATTTGCTAGGGATGTGTGTAAGCGGGAGAAGCCTCCACTAGTAGAGGTTGGCCCAGGACACTATGTGAGGTGCTGGCTCCACGCGGAGTAAGGAGGTGTGAACCATGGTTGAACCCCTAGTCCATGTCGAGGGGCTCAAGAAATACTTCCCTGCAGGGGGATTCCTCAAGAAAGTATGGGTTAAAGCAGTTGATGGTATATCGTTCGATATACTTGAGGGTGAAACTCTAGGCCTAGTCGGAGAATCTGGCTGTGGAAAAACAACTACTGGGCGTCTAATACTTAGGCTTATCAAGCCCACTGCGGGCAAAGTATTGTTCGCCGGCAAAGATGTGACAAGGCTGAGGGGTAAAGAACTGAAGGCCTTCCGTAGAGAGGCAAACATTGTGTTCCAAGACCCGTACACGAGCCTCGATCCAAGGCAGACGGTCTTTAACATAATAATGGAGCCTCTAAAGACGCACGGGATACAGGTAGATGATCCGGAGGGATTCGTGACTAAGCTACTCTACGAGGTAGGGCTCAACGAGACCCACCTGTACAGATACCCCCACGAGTTCAGCGGGGGACAGAGACAACGCATTGCAATAGCTAGGATCCTGGCCCTCAGGCCGAAATTCATAGTCCTGGACGAGCCGACCTCAGCGCTCGACGTATCTGTTCAAGCACAAATACTCAACATGCTGAAAGAGCTCCAGAAAAAATATGGTTTAACATACCTGTTCATAAGCCACAACCTAGGCGTTGTCAGATACATGAGCAACCGCATAGCCGTCATGTACTTAGGCAAGATAGTAGAGATAGCGCCCGCAAAGACACTGTTCGAGAACCCACTGCACCCTTACACAAAGGCACTACTAGCATCAATACCCGTACCAGACCCCGAGGCAGCTAGAGCAAAGCCAAAAATACAGATAACGGGCGAGCCACCGAGCCCGATAAACCCGCCGCCAGGATGCAGGTTCGCGCCGAGATGCCCATATGCAAAGGATCTATGCCGCCAGAAAGAGCCCAAGCTTAAGGAAGTAGAGCATAACCACTTCGTAGCGTGCTGGCTATATTAAAACAGTGCCTCGAAAACCATTTTTATCTCTGGCACCATAACATGATGGGCCGGGGCTTCTCAATCGAGACAATACTTGTTCATGCACATGATCTTTTCCAGTGGTATCCTGGGCCTAGGCTTAGGTTCTTCGTCAGGATACCCGATCGCAAGTATTGACGCTGGGACGATATGCTCCGGCATACCGAGGATTTTTCTTATATCACCGATATTCCTCATGGTCTGTATCCAGACCGTTCCAAGGCCTAGGGCATGTGCCGCCAGCTGGATATAGATCGTTGCGTTAGCACAATCTAGTAGGTAAGAGTCGGGACTAGCCCTCTCATCACACGCGACAACTATTGCTTGTGGCGCATTCTTAAGGGGCTTTCCACCACCATGTATCCGTGATAGCTTGTCGAGGATATCTCTATCATCTATCACTATGAATCTCCATGGCTGACTATTATGTGCGCTGGGAGCATAACGTGCTACATCAAGTATCTTCTCTATGATCTCCATAGGCACCTTTTCTTTCTTAAAACGTCTAATACTCCTCCTAGTCTTGAGGAATTCTATCAAGTCATCAGGGCTACACTTCATTTCAATCAACCCACTATTATAATAGTCGATTAGAACCACTAATATTTTGGAACAATCGGCGACAGGGCATGGCGAAGATACATATACTGGGAGCCGAGAGTCTAGGTGTCAGAGGTTTATCCTGCTACGTGGAGAACGGTGACCATAAAATATTGATCGATCCGGGTGTGGCCCTAGGATACACTCGGTGGGGGCTACATCCTCATCCACTACAGGCAGTCGTAGGATATATTGTCCGCTCAAAAATAGCAAGGTTTTGGAGAGATGCTGACTATGTGGTCTTCACACATATGCATGGTGATCATATACCTCTCTATAACGCGAACCCCTTCCAGCTAGACCTATACATGCTAGACCAGCATGGCGGGAAAAAGATCATAGCGCCTTCACCTCATATACTCAGCACGAAGGAGAAAATTAGGCTCGAGAAAATACGCGAAATATATCATGAGAAACTAATAACGGTCGACTGGAGGGCGGCTGAGATAGGCCCGGTCAAAGTTTATGGTCCTTATCCTCATGGTCTCAGCCGTTCCGGAGTATATGCCGTGTACGTTGATAGTGATCTATCAGTACTTCATCTCAGTGATACAGGACTGCTTGTTGAAGACGTCATAAGTCTAGTAAGGGATCTTAGGCCGGACATAGTCGTGACCGATGGTCCACCCATATATCGTTACATGCACGACAAAGGAATGGCTAATGATCTACTGGTAAAGGCAAGACAGAACCTAGAGCGAATGATCGGTTATGCTGACAAAGTAATAGTAGATCATCATATCAATAGATGTGATGAAGGATATCAATGGATAAACGGTGTTAGTAGAGAATATTGCTGTATTATGACCGCGGCAGAGTACATGGGAGAAAAACCCCTAATGCTGGAGTCATGGAGGAGGACACTATATAGGCTACTACCTGAGGATAATTATTGGTTCCGGGAAAACTATCGGGAAACAATAGAGAAATACAGAGTAATACTTCGTGAGCTTATCACGAGTATTAGAAACGATACGAAGCAGTCAAATGAAGCATCATTCTCCCTCCTGCTCAGCAAAATCCTCGCCAAGAAATAATCTTTGAGCGTTTTTTCTGAAAACCTCGTCGATCCTGTAGAGATACATGTAGTTCTTATGTATCAACATGTTCTTGCTTGAAAAGCCCTTAATTTCACCTGATCTTATCTTGGCAGTGACGGGCACATAGACCTGCTCGATAATTTCGGTTGATGCCTTCAATGGATTATCACCAAAAGTATTCAGAATAATGTAGAGCGCCCCATTGATCTCTTTCTCATCAATATCATAGTAAACAGTGTCCCTAAGCCTCCCAGCAGGCCAGAACAACTGTACCCCTATCCTCTTAACTGCCCTAACGGCTATCTCTTTCTTCTTATCAAGACACCACTTGTACGCGTCAAGCAACAGCTTCAGAGCCTCATCGCCAGTGTATGCGGGCTCAACAGCCTCGTTCTCCACGGATTCGCCGCCGACAGGATATATCATGAGCATTCTCCGAGCAGGCAATAATGTTTTATCCATGAAGTAGGCATCAAGAAGATAATAGTTTTCCGCTATCTTGGCTTTATAGCATGGTATCAAGACACGCTTCTTAGTCCCGAACAACCCCTATTCACCAACGGGTATAAAATCCCGTGTTTTTATCTACTCATAATACTAATTTATACCGGGTATTAAGCATTGGAGGCAAAGAAGCAGAGAGTCATGCTTAGGATAAACTATGAGGATAAGACCCATTATACTGAAGCTATTCTTCATCCCCAGGGATATATGAAGGCAAAATATACTCACCTAGACATACCTGCCGATAAGGCTCCCGAGATCCTTGTCGACCTATCAAGGATAAGGGGGATAAGGATTCCGTGTAGGTTCGATGATAACTGTATAATACTAGTTATATCGGGCCTGTCCACGATAAGGATATGTGTCGAAAACTATCGCATAATGTGTAGAGAGCATGTTTGGCTCTCTAAAAAGAAAGACGGAATGATATATGTTGGCCCTATAAAGGCCTCTTCTATTTGGAAAAAGGATGTTCTTTAAAATATGAAGAAGCATTAAGATCTAATGGTGAACGGGTTGGATGAAGTCGAGAAAGCCAAGCTTATGGCTGCGAAACATGCTTTCAAACTAATACATCCAAGCCACAGAGTCATAGGTATGGGAACCGGCTCCACCGTCGAAAAATTCATTCAGATCTTAGGAGAAAAACGGGAGCTATTCCATGACAAAGTCTTTATAGCATCAAGTATAGACACTGCCCTAAAACTCAGAGAACATGGTTTCAGAGTGGTTAGTGCAGCGACTATCGATAAGATCGACATATATATTGATGGGGCGGACGAAGTAGATCCCGAAATGAACATGATCAAGGGTGGTGGAGCAGCTCATGTACTCGAGAAAATACTAGCCTATAATGCTGGAACAAGAATCTTCATTGTAGACTACACAAAACTCGTAAGTCGTCTCGGCGAGAAACACCCAGTACCAGTGGAAGTTCTACCTGAGGCGCTACTCCTTGTTTATCGAAGGATCAAGGAACTCGGGCTCCGAGCAGGCATAAGAAAGAGCAGAGGAGGCAAATACGGCGTAGTTGTCAGCGACACGAGAGGCATAATAATAGACGTTCATCTCGACAAGCCATTTGATGTAGTTAAGCTTGACAGAGCTCTGCATGAAATACCAGGAGTTGTTGGAACGGGTTTTTTCATAGGTTTGGCGGACAAAGTTATTGTCGGGTACCCTGATCATGTTGAGGTAATCGAAAAACCCATGAGAACAAGGCATTAAATCAGTGATTATCGGTTTTGAATACGTTTTTTAGATTTGGTTATAATAAGAATTATCTACCCGCGCCACCGATGGCTATAGCTCATAAAATACTATGACCAACGC
Organism: Desulfurococcales archaeon; assembly: GCA_027022365.1. GTDB lineage: Archaea > Thermoproteota > Thermoprotei_A > Sulfolobales > Desulfurococcaceae > JAADCY01. The sequence continues at coordinate 190,555 of JALVYU010000031.1, forward strand.
TGATTCGGTGGTTGTGTTTGTACAATAAATCACAAATTCTATTAGCAATAATTCTGTTTAGTATAGGGGCTGCTCTCGGAACTATAGGCAGTGTATCATTGCCCATAGGCCTCGGTGTAACGGGTTTCTGGCCTGCAGTAATCGTCCAGGTCGCTGGCGGAATATGGCTTGGTGCATTAGGAGTAGTTGTGGGTGCCCTTTTCCCGTTTATAAGCAATACTTATGCCGGGGCCCCGCTCATCGTATCCTTCCTTTATCTGCCTTCAAACATAGTTCAGGGCCTTATACCCTATCTTGTGTTTAAGAAATTAGGTTTGGATCCAGCGCTAAGGAGTCTGAGGAGCCTGGTCCACTTTCTATGGAGCGGGGTTTTCGTTAACAATGCTCTAGGCGCAATATTAGCCACGTCCATGATTATGGTTTCCGGACTACAACTATTCGCCAACCCATACTTATTCGCACGAACATGGTTTCTAGGCAACACTATACCAATGCTCTTTATCGGGCCTCCAACATTGATGATCCTGTCACCGCTCCTTGAAAGAATAGGTGTGATCCCTAGAAGATCTCCATAGGGAAAAACGATTTTTCCGAAAAGAAGCTATTCTATTAACAACAACGACACTACGGTGTAATAATATTGTACCGAACAATAATCATCGGTGCAGGCATAACCGGGTTATCGATAGCACGATGGCTGACAAGATACAGGGGCCTACAAGTCATTGTTATCGATAAAGAACCCGATGTTGGATGGGGTGTGACAAAAGCCAATACATCCATCATACATCCCTGCCACGAGGAACACCCGGACAAACACCCTCTCCGCTCAAAACTATGTCTTGAAGGCCATAATCTATGGTATAAATGGGTTAAAGAACTCGAGATACCGGCCAAATGGCCCGGCGAGATAATAGTGGCGACAAACGACGAGGAGCTCAAAGGCCTACACAAATATATAGACTACGCTTACAGGATAGGTGTTCCCGGAGTAAGGCTAATTGATCGAGGGGAAATGCTGAGGCTCGAACCATGGATTAATCCCGATGCAATCGGAGGTCTATATGCCCCCACGGCCGGGACCATAAATCCTATGATGGCCGCAATAGCTATTGCTGAGAACATAGTTGACAATGGAGGCAAGCTTCTCCTAGGTACTAGGGTTGAAGACATTGTTGTAAGAGACGGTAAAGTAGTTGCCGTAGAGACCAGTAAGGGCGGGATCGAAGCCGATATCGTTGTTAATGCTGCAGGGCTATATGCTGACAAGATAAGCAGGATGGCCGGTATAGACGATTACAGCATACATCCTAGGCGGGGACAGTACCTATTGTTTAGCGACAGAGTAGACGTCAAACCTAACAAGATACTCCACACAGCCCCAACTCCAAAGACGAAAGGAGTATACGCAATAACAACTGTTGATGGCAATCTACTCATAGGGCCGACAGCCGAGGACCTTCCAGAAGAAGCAAGAGAAGAGAATACGACAACGCATCAAGGCTTAGACTTCATCTATGAGATGGCGTCGAGGATACTGAGGAAACTACCGCCTAGAAACAAGGTTGTTAAAACATTTGCTGGTCTAAGACCAGAGCCCAGCACCGGGACATTTATTATAAGATTCCATGAAAAGCCGTGGGGCTTCGTAGAAGCAGCCGGGATCAGGAGCCCCGGCCTCACAGCCGCACCAGCAATAGGAAAACATGTTTCAAAACTCATAATCGAGAGACTGGAGAATATCGAGCCTAGAAAGGACTGGAGAAGCAAGAGACAAGCCATACCACGCCCAGCGTACATGGCTCCCCGTGAGAGGGATAAACTGATACGTGAGAACCCGGACTATGGCTGGATAATATGTGTCTGCAGAAAAGTAAGCCTTGGAGAGATCATGGAGGCGGTCAAGAGGATGAAAAAGATAGGTGTGCCCGAGATAACCCTCGACGGTATAAAGTTTAGGACGCACAGCATGTACGGGGATTGCCAGGGCAGCCAGTGCCGTCCACACATAGCATACCTTCTCTGGAAACGCCTAGGAATACAGCCCTGGAGGATCACCACTAAGGGTGACGGTTCAAAATATGCTTTCACCGAAGTCAAAGCCCTCCTACGGGGTGATCGTGGTGCCTGACAGGATAACCAAGAAGGATTACGATACAGTAGTGATCGGTGGAGGCCCGGCAGGACTAGCAGCGGCACTCAAGGCACGGGAGAAAGGCCTAGAAACACTAGTGGTTGAAACCAGAGATAGGCTCGGAGGCATACCACTACAGTGCATACACCCGGGTTTTGGTATACATTATTTTAAGGAGGACATGACGGGGCCTGAGTTCGTCTACAGGTTCATAGATAAACTATTATCAACGGATATAGACTACACGGTCAAATCCTACGTTAACATGGCCGAATACGTGTCCCCCATGGAGAAAAAGCTAGAGATCATAACACCCTACGGTACAGAGATAGTTAGAACAAAGACAATAATCTACGCGGCTGGAGCGAGGGAGAGAACCAGGTACGAGATAGGGATAACCGGGCCAAACCCAGCGGGGATCATGACCGCCGGGGAAGCACAGACGCTCATGGATATGTACGGGGTCATGCCGGGGAAGAAAATATTGATCGTGGGAAGCGGCGATGTAGGGCTCATAATGGCAAGAAGATTCGTTCTCGAAGGAGCCGAAGTCGTCGGAGTAGTCGAGATACTGCCTTATCCAAGCGGGCTAATTAGGAACGTCCAACAATGCCTCAAAGACTATGGAATACCGCTCCTGCTAAGCCACATGGTTATCTCGGTTAAACAACGTAATGGGAGAGTATCATCCGCAGTAGTAGTCAAGGTGGACGAGAACTTCAAGCCTATACAAGGGACTGAAAATGAGATAGAATGCGATACGATAGTAATAGCGGCCGGGCTGAAGCCACGGACAAAATTACTGGAAAGCCTAGGAGCACAGATAGACCCCAGGACAAAAGGACCCGTAGTTAACGAATACTTCGAGACAACTATCCCAGGCGTTTTTGCCGCTGGGAATGCGCTGATAATAAACGACTATGTAGACTATGCCGTCGAACAGGGAGAACTAGCTGCACTAGCAGCCACCAAGTACGTGGACGAGAAAGGTATCAGGATAAAGAAGCCTGTCAAGATTGTTCTAGGTAGAAACATGAGGCTAATCGTACCCCAGATGCTAACGCTGACGAGCGATGCCCTATTCTATGGACGGGTTGCAAGGCCTGAGGACAATGTTTGGCTGAGCTTCAAGGAAATAGGTTTCAAGATTCCACAGCTCAAAGTCTTGCCGAGCATAATGATACGCCAAAAGATAAGGCTAGACAAGCTCAGGATGCTCGAGACCGATACGTTAACAGTGGAGGTGATACCACGTGACTAGGCAGGTCAAGAAAATAATATGCATTGTGTGTCCAAGAGGATGCGAGATAACCGTCGAGCTTGAAGACGGGAAAATAAAGAGTATAAAGGGCTACTCATGCCCCCTAGGCAAGCAGTACGCGGAGAAAGAAGTAGTGAACCCCGAGAGAATACTTATGAGCATAGTTGAATGTGTTGGAGGAGACCTCCCAGTAGTAAGCGTTAAAACAGCCAAACCTATACCCCTCTCTAGAATGATAGAGGCGTCAAAAGCACTTGCTGACATAGCAGTAAAGGCCCCCGTGGAAATAGGTGATAAGATCTTTGAGAACCTATTAGGGCTCGGCGTCGATGTCATCGCCACAAGGCCTTGTCATGAACAGAGAGGATAATAGTGTTCACTATTTAATTATTTGTTTGCATTCATTGGGTGCACTTAGAGCTAAATCGATTGGATCTAATCCTGTTAAACGGGCAATTCCAGGATATACTACTGCACAAACCGGTTTAACAAGCTGAGGCTTTACTATAATATTAAGACATTTTCTCGACGCTATATCCTTGAATAAATGTTCTACTAGATCTTTTGAGCCATTGTAAAATCCGCCGACGATACCGGCTTCAATAGCCCCACTGAGACCGAGTCTCCTGGCAGCTGCCCAGATATGATTTACGGCATCCTCGGCGACAGAGTGAATGATGCTACATGCAATCTTGTCATTTTCCCTGCAAGCCTTGACTACATAGGGTGCGAATCCGGCGATAATGCTTTTTGGATCATTTGATGAATAAATATGATCAATTATGTCATATATATTATTCGTACCCATGTACTCCATAAGGAGGGATAATAGAATAGTTTCGCCTCCCCTACCGTCATAATACTCGAGAGCTGCTGTAATCCCATCTCTGCCAACACGGTACGCTCCCGCTTTATCGTTGAATAAATGTCCCCAACCACCCACAAGAACCGTTCTCCCTTCGTGGACACCTAAACAACTGCTCCCAGTACCCATTATCAGTACTATCCCTTCACCCTTCGGGAAACATGATAGCAGAGATGCATAAATATCGTGATAAACATCAATACGGGCATTGACAAAGTGCTTCCTAAATAGTTCAACATATCTTTGGACGTATTTCCCCCACCCAGTATAGGCCGCGCTTACCCCTATAACCGAGACATCCAGTGGAGAAATATTGGCTTGATGAATAATCTCTAGTGCAGCATCCAATATGTTTCTTAACGCATTATCCCATCCAATACTCGCTGGATTGCCAGATCCTTTCTCCGAGATACCTATGACTAATTGATGTTCATCCATAAATTTTATCAGGACAGCCCTTGTAAGTGTTCCTCCAGCATCTATTCCTAATGCATAAAATATATTATTCATCTCCACAATGTGCACCCTTCGAGGATTCAGCAATAAACTTGTCTTCAATCTTACTGTAAATATTGTTTGTGTAATAAGGATGTAATAATATTATTAACCTCACTGTTTTACTACGCAATAAAACACTATATTCAAAACAAATGAAGTGTGCGTATACTAAATATGTGTTTGAGGGATACAGTTGATCCTAGGATTATGGATTCATCCTTGGGACCTTATAGAGTATGGCATCGAAGAAACATTTGCTCTCGCTGAATCCCTAGGAATAAATCATCTAAGCCTACCAGTGAGATACATTGAGGAAAGACAAGCATACCCGGGAACCTCAATAATTTACAGAAACAACAAGAACAGGACATATCTGAGCATACGTGGCGGAGTCTATTGGAGACCTGAACCTAAATATTATGAAGATATTCCAGAGAAGTACAGGCCCCATTTAACATCTGACAAAGATATAGTGAAACAGTTCAGAGAAACAGCTACCAGTTATAGTGTAAAGCCCGTTTATTGGCTACCCGTCTTACGATGGGATAAGCTAGCGGGAGATTACCCAGAACTCGCCGTTAAGGACCTTTACGATCATGTAGCAGGCTACAAGGCCCAATTCCTGTGTCCCTCGAACCCCATTGTTAGGAAACTAGTGCTAGGTGTTATAGAAGAGCTATGTACACGGTATGAGGCCGAGGAAATAGAACTGGACTATATCAGGTATCCCGAGCCAGTTACATATTCTGTTTCTCCTCTTCATATGTTGGCCCAGATGCCGTGTCACTGCGGATATTGTAGGAAGAAATATTATGAGAAAGGAATTGATCTTGAGCTCCTCGAGGAAAAGCTCAAAGAGCTCGTTGAGCTTGCTGTTGAGGCTGAAGACAAGACAGGAAGCGTTTGCGGGAAAAACGTGCCAGAATGTTGGGAGACAGTAGCCTCTATGGGATGGTATCTGTTGGGTGTTAGGACGCCGGAAGTATATAAATGGCTTAAAGCCAGAGCTGAGATTATAGCTGAACTCGTGGCTGAGATAAAGGAGAAAACGAAGAGTTACGGAGTCGAGCTCTCAGCCGATATGACTCCCCCGAGTTTCAGCTGGATCGTTGGACAGGACTACGAACTGTTCTCACCAAACCTAGACCGGGTAAAGGTAATGGTTTATACGGAGCCCTTCCGCAGGTACCCGGAGAAAATACCCTTAGATCTATATCTAGCCAAGAAACTGGGTTGCGGAGTACAATTAGTTGCTGGAATATCACTGTGGCCGCCCTCAACACCGCAGACCATAGAGCGCGATGTAGAGCTGTCACGTCCCTACGTAGATGGTTTTTACGGTTATTGTTTCGGCTGGGCCCCGTTCAAGAACCTCGAGACCTTTACGGTTAAGGCCCGGAGGTGAGGTCCCCCATGTTCAAGCTCGGAATAAATACTTGGAGTTACCCCAAAACTCTTTCTCTCGAAAAACAGATCGCTCATGCCGCTAAGACGGGGTTCGAGGCATTCGAGCCCCCGCTGACCCAGGAGGATCTAGAATTACATAGTAAGGGAGAGCTCAGAAAGAAGTGGAAGGCTATAAGAGAAGCAGCGGAGACCCACGGGATCAAGATACCCAGTGTTGCTACCGGTCTCTACTGGAGATACAATTGGGCGATTGAGCCTGATAAGGCTTTAAAAGTGCTTGAAGCAGAAGCACATGCCGCCAATACTGTCGGGGCGGACCTTATTCTAGTTGTTCCAGGAACAGGTGTGCCGGAGTTAGGATACGAGGAAATGATTGAGAGGGTTGCGTCGTCTCTAGGGAAGGCGGAGAAGATCGTTAGGAATTACGGCGTCAGAGTAGGGCTCGAGAATGTATGGAATAGATTCCTTGCAGGCCCTCTCGAGTTCAGAATGTTGCTTGATAAGTTAGACCCTGACGTTTTCGGCGCTTACTTCGACGCCGGCAATACGTTGCCTCATAGCCTGCCCGAGCACTGGATAAGAGTGCTTGGCAAAAGGATATTCCAGGTTCACGTCAAAGGCTTTAGCATGGCAGAGCTTAGATTCGGTATACCGTTATTTGGAGATATTAATTGGAAGCAGGTAAGAAGAGCCCTCGAGGAGATAGGTTATCAGGGCTATGTATTAGCGGAGGTGCCTCCTTACAGAGGGGATCCATACAAGGCTGTCGAGGACACATATACCAGCTTGAAGAAGATCTTCGGCTAGGGCAGACTCGAGGCTATATCTATAATTTTTTCCATAATCTTTTCCCGATCCTCAGGCTCTACGAGGCTTACTATTTCCTCATAATAGATATTGTTCACGCCTTGATGGGTTTCAATACTATAGGGTATATAGCCTATATATCCATCGGCATATCCAATAAATGCTAGATAATCATATACACTATGTTTCTTAGCCTCCAGCTGGTACTCAATAAAAGCTTCGCCGGGGAAGAAGATAACGAGCACTTTACCACCGATCACACAGTACCTGATCCTAAAGCTTAATGCCCTTGATTTAAATGCTTTATATTTGTGAAGAAGACTCTTAATACCTTCGAGCACAGACTCAAGTCTCCTGATCTCTCCATGACTACCCCCACTTATCTTGAGGTTCTCAAGCTTTCTGGCAATATCTTCTTTTATCGAGAGAAGCCTCTCTAGGATCTTTTCAACGTTTTTAAGCCTCACAGTTATGTCAATATACCGGTTTACAATCCAAGGATCAGGTATGTTTTCAAGTCTTCCGTGCTCTACCGTTTCTGATACACTACGGGCAATCCTGTTCGCCAGCTCCATTAATGCATCAATGTTCTGTCCTTTCCGCGTGTGCCGAGTACTAATATTGCCAGCTGCACCGTTCAAGTAAAGTGCTGGGCATCCTAGTTTTTCTTCTAGGATTATTGAAGTCACGCCTGCCAGATCACCGCTAATATATGTATTAGACGCTGGCAACACTGTAGGATGACAAGCATAATTTACAGCTATGAATTTTCTTTGGAGCTCGTTCTGAGATAACATTATGACGGCTTCATTGTCCACGGGCCCCCTTGGATCGATCCTATTAGATGCCACGCTTTCTATGATCGACTTACCCATATACAATGAGGCTTTGCTAGGAACACTAAGTATGCTTGACACTAATTGATTAATTCTCTCTAGTAAGTATATCCTGTATTTTCGGATCTTACCGACAATATTATCATTTAAATGTAGCGTGCTCCATGTATCCAATGAGATCTCGGGCCCTGAATGAGTGTGAGTTGCAATTACATGTATGATATCTGGTCTTAAACCATACTTGCGTGAAATAAGCTCCACTATGTCACTGTATAGCTCATCATCTATTCTGATTAGCTCTAGGCTTAGGAGAAGAATCTCGCCTTCTCCTTCTATAAATGCTCCTCTAGCATAGATATTATGTAGTACTCCTTTGGAGTACTCACTACGCATTATATATCCAGCCATAGGAAGAGGTTCACGTGGTGTTATATCTATTTTCGACGCCGAAATATTGAATGACATTAAAATGTCACCATGATTTACAATAAATATTTGAAAACGATATGTACAATTGATTGTTTTAGATTAATTTAGAAAAAAGAGCTATAGTAAAAACGAAAGTAATGTTTACAAAAATTAATAACATATTCTTAAATCAAGTAAAGTTATACAAGCCCTAATAATGGGTGACTACTACATTATGTGTTCCAATAAGTTGTTAAAACACATACTAAGACACCCAATATATCTGCGTCATGCATATGATTCGATCATTTCTGATAAACGTGAACAAACATTTTGTGGCTGGAGGAAGGTTTTACTCGGAAAAAGCAGCAATGGAGAGCCAATAGTGGCTTTCGAGAAACAAGTGAACCCGGAAAACCCTAAATTAGTAGTATTGGCTGGCCAACACGGCAATGAACCTGCTAGTATAGCCGCTGCCTTCGCCCTATTACTCCTATCGGATAATTATAAGTGGGTACTTCCTCATCGGTTCTGGAGATCAAAAAGTAATTCCATTAATATATACCTAGTACCGGTAGCTAATCCTGATGGTCTTATAAGCTATCTTGAATGTATCGAACACGACCCTACACCAATATGGCATAATACCTGCTCCGAAGCCAGGTATAATTCTAGATCAGCGGATATCAACAGGGACTGGATGTTCTTAATCCAAGATGAAACAAAGATACTACATGAATACATTACAAGGATTAAACCAGACATCGTCCTTGATCTCCATGAGTTTTATGCATCAGGAGGATCTCCACCAAAGTGGAGCACGGAAACAGAAGGATTCGATACAACATTGACCGATGCACCATATGCTATGGTTGATGAGATCGTCTCGGAAACATCCCGCGAGGTAATGGATTATGTCTCAAAAACTTTGAAGAGGCTAATGGGCAGAAAAATACGTGAAAGACACTTTACCGGAAGCGACAAGCCTTACCCCCCGCCAAGTATCCTGGGTGCTCACCTGCCTCTCGAATATTATCCTAAACTACTTGTCGAGACGTGGGGTGTGGGCCTCCACGGTTTTCTATGGAGGGAAAGAGTGGTAACTCACCTCGTAGCAATTTATTCTGTCATAGAATACTTGGAGAGCTACCGTGAGAAAATATCTGAGCTACGCTCACGTATTCACGAGTTAGACAACAAAACACCAGGTTATTTGTATTATATTGAATGCAGTGATGTATGCTACGAGATCTCTGAGCTCTTAAGCATACATGGGATCAGGCATGAAATAAGAGGAGGTAATCTAGTCGTATATCCTGTTGGTAGGGGGGAGGTAGTTGCAGATATCTTGTTTGATAAATCCTGTAAGTACAATAGGGTTCTTGAGGAGAATGGGTACGGGCGTCATACGATCGATCTGCTTTATCCAGGTATACGTATTAAGAAACAATTCCTCTAAATGAGCCTCTTATTTTCCATTCTCTTTTCACTGTATATACGAATCCTAATGCATACATAATTAGTATAAGAATAGCTATTATTTTGTCCATGGTTGATGGAGTATAAACAAGGCTTGTCAAATAGCCGAGTATTCCCGGCGCGGCAAATAATGTATAGCTGAACAACTTGTGTCTGATCATTGATCTGATGGCTAGTATCTGTAGCATTATGAATACCATAGACGTGAAGACTAGACCATAGTATTTCTCTCGTATTAGCTCCGAGGATTCTATGTTATTTATTGTGAGTGGCGTTCCTCCAATCGACACGTTAGGTATGCCGATCGAGATCACTTGTGCAGCCATATAAATGCTATATGCTATGTAAGCGATAAACATACACAATATAATTATTGGTAGGAGTTGTTCCCTACTCATAGATTATCTCCTCCTTAGCCTTGGATTATAGAACTCGATGAGAACCTCGCCAATACTGATAAACCCTATTACCACGAGTGCGATGAAGAGCCCGGGCACAAGGAACCACGACCACATTCCCTTGCTGATCACATCGTTCCAGTTCGCATATGAATCACTGATAACACTTCCCCAGTCAGCACCTTGTGTGGCAGCAGGTATTAAAAAGGCGAGCGATGTGACGGTCACTATTGCACCAGCCACGAGGATAGTTGCTCTCGCGAGGGCAAATGGAAGGACTTGTGGCCATACATGTCTCACCAGTATAAAGGTGTTGCTTGCACCTAGACAACGGGATGCCTCCACGTATCCTTCGCTCTTTATCTGAAGAACTTTGGCTCTGATTGCTCTTGCGGTGGAAGGCCATGATATAGCCGATATAAGCAGTATTGTGAGCCAAATATTCCATACATCTCTGAACAGGGAGGTGATCAGAATGAGTAGGAGAAGGCCTGGCAACATCATTATGGAGTCGCTTACCAGCATCAAGAAGGCATCGAATTTACTGCCGTAGTAGCCAGCCAAGCTGCCGATGACCAAGCCAATTAGTGTAGCTATGACTGCGCAGAGAAGACCTGTTGTCAAAGATACTCTGGCTCCATAGACTACTCTTGACCAAATATCTCGCCATGCCTGATCGATGCCGAGCGGATGTCCTGGCATAGGCGGTAGAGGGACCGGTTTACCAGTTATTCCATGACTCCTTATCCACTCCATGATTTTCTGGAACTCCTGTGGCGCCTGCTGGTCTATCGGTACAGGCTTGTAAGGCGTAAACACCTGTGGGAACAAAGCCATGAAGGCAAAGAAAGCAATTATCGCTACCCCTACTAGGCCTCTGGGGTCACTCAGGACTGCCTTGATAGGCGGGTATATCGCTTCATATATCTTCTTGTAGAGGGGTATACACACTACTTTCTCCTTGCTCACACTGTTCACCTCCTGATCCTCGGGTCTAGAACTGAATAGAGGATCTCCGCGATCGTTATCGATATCAGTACGGCTAACGTTACAATCGTGAAAATGCCTATTATCAGTGGAGCGTCCCTGTTTACTATGGCGAGGTAGGTCAATCTGCCGATTCCTGGATAGTTAAACACGGTCTCGGTAACCACTGCTCCGCCGAAAACAAATCCAAGGTCGATCGCCATCAACGTGATTACTGGCGGCGCTATTGTTCTCGCTATGAATTTATCCGCTATGTAGTTGTCATCGAATCCAGCGCCTCTGAACGTGATCACGTAGTCCTGGTACCACTCCTCCATTACTAGGCCTCTGATCGACAGCATGTACTGTACTACGTATATTTTCGATAAAACTAGTGCGGGTAGTATTGTGAGCCAGAACCACGAGAATATATAGGTGGCTAGATTGGTTGGATGCTCAAAACCAATTATTATTCCTGACGGGAACCAGCCATACATGTAGGCGAGGAAATAAACAGCTATCATGCCGAGCCAGAAAACAGGCATTGACCTGATCGCTAAAATCATATTTGTCACAACAGCATCTATCAGTGTACCTCTCTTCCTTGATAGATAGAATCCCAGTATGAACCCCGTCATAGAGCCTATGAAGAAAGCCATGCCGACAAGACCTATTGTGAAAGGAAGATACGTCATTATAACGTCTATTACCGGTTTATGATATAAGGCTGATTCACCGAAATCGAACGTCGCGATACTGACAAATGTTGATGCAAGCCTCTCGTACCATGGCTCCATAAACTTGATCTTCCTCGTTGTAGTTATGCTTGAGTTTGTATCGATAATTATCACAGTTCCCTGCCTATACTTGATGGTCTCGATCACCTTCTTCCCGCTGGGCGACTCTATAACAATAACATTATTTACTGCACGTGGTGCTCCAAGGACTATTGTCATGGTCTCTTGTTTCTCTTTCCCCCAGCGAATGATCTCGTGAGCTACAACTGGTATCCTATCGTAACCTATAGTACGGTTAATATCATAGGCGAGAGATAACACTATGGATGGGTTTAACCCGTGCTCTCGGCATAATTGGAGTAACAAGCTATACCAGTCATGATAGTTGCTCTCTACATATATCTTGTAGGTACCATTGATCGCTATGACTTGCTCCTGCATCAAGCCGAGCTTATAGATCCTATCGAGGTATTCGAAATAAACTGCTGGCTGTGTTTGAGCGGCTGATAAGAGGTAATCGTATGGTGTTGAGCCGGTAACACTTATTGATAGATCGAGGAGAGCCCAGATAACAATAATTATAATGATAAATGTAATAATTTTATGAAGAATGCTCTTCGCTATAAAGTGTCCTAAACGAGCCAAAACAATCACTCTCCAGATCGGCTGGAGGTCGACCAGTATCTGGTTTATCCAGTATTGTGGTTATTTCTTGGTAAGTATTCATAGTAAGTGTTAGTATCTTTTGTAACTTATACCACATGTACTAACGTCCTTGAATAATATGTGATCTCGATAAAATAATGTCTGATAAGGGAATCCTATACATGAATGTCCGTGAGGGATAGGTAATGAAACGAATAAGCAAGCCTTTAGCATCTATTATTCTACTAGTAATGATGGCTTTGAGCCTAGCATCCACGCTCTACTACTTACCGATCGCAAGCGCTGAGACGAGACCCACACTGGTAATAGGGCTTCCGGATCTTCCTGCGAACAGATTCAACCCTCTGAACTTCAAGATGGTATATACACAAGTAATAGCTGATGCTATGTTCGAGCCCCTTGTAAGAATTAGGTGGGACGGCAACGGATACATACCTAACCTCGCAGTCAGCTGGGAGACCAAGGATGATGGCAAAGTATGGATATTCCACCTAATACACAACGCGACATGGCATGATGGCAAACCAGTGACGGCCGATGATGTGGTTTATACGTACCAGCTGATAAAGAAGTACCAGGCACTACAGGGAGGACGTGAGGACTTCGTTAAAAAACTAGTCGATGTCAAGAAGATCGATGATTATACTGTCGAATTCGACTTTAGCTCTGCTCCAGTCAACGCCTTCGTAGTATTCAGCGGAGTATACATAGTGCCTAAACACATATGGGAAACCCTATCAGACCCGACAGCTCCACTCCCATGGAGCAAACTTATAGGCTGCGGGCCATTCATGTACAAGTCCAGTAGCCCAACATCAATAACCCTGATTGCCTACGATAAGCACTTCAGAGGCGCCCCGGAGCCCAAGGAGCTACAATTCGTTAAGGTAAGCCAGTTCGTCGCTAAGCTAGTGGCTGGAGAGATAGATGCTGGCTACTTCACAACATACAAGGCCAGCGACGTCAAGCAGCTCGCCGAGCTAGCTGCCCAGGGCAAAGTAGTTCTCTACAAGACCCTCGGTAGCTCAACACATATGCTGATATTCAATATGGAGAAACCACCAATGAACTTCCTAGCATTCAGAATGGCTGTCGCCTACGCCATAAACGTTACGAGGATCATCGAGAAATACTATGGAAACCTAGCCCTGCCGGGCAACCAAGCACTTCTGAACCCGAAGGGATATAACTGGACACTATACATACCGAAGGAGAAGATCTATCCATGCAACAAGACATTGGCTAAAGAGATACTGACAAAGGCCCTCGGCCTCAAGCCGGGGCCGAACGGCCTACTATTGGGTCCTGACGGCAAACCAATACATGTCAAGATACTTGCTAAGCAGAACGACGTATTCTGTAGAGACCTCATCGCCAAAGACATTGCCGCCGACCTAAGATCAATCGGTATCGATGCAAAAGCATATATTGTGCCTGCAAGCCAGTTCGGCAGCGTATACAATGCTAGACAATGGGACATGGTGATAGTAGGCTGGTTCCTGCCAGACCTAAAAGAAAGATATGGCAAACCACCAGTAGTAACCTTCGGTGAGTTCACCGCAGGTAGTGACGCCAACGTACCAAAGTTCAGCAACGCAACCTACGACAAGCTCTACCAGGAGTTCAAGACAGCTGTTGAGAACAAAGACTGGAACAAAGCCTACAAGCTCGCATGGGAAATGCAGATGATACTAGTTGAACAGATACCCGCTGTATCACTATACCATCCATACGTCGTTACAGCTGCTAGGATCGACAAGTACAAGGACTGGGTCTTCGGAATTAATTTAATGCTAAACTACTACAGCTATGTGGGTGCATCAAAGTTCGGGCTCAAAGGACCTGCCAAGTTCCACGAGCTGTCAGGTCAGTACCTATTATCTAAGGTGCATATGCCGACAACTGATGAAATGAAGGCTCTTCATGACTGGATATCGAATCATCTAATTTCGTGGGGCGTACTACCAAAAGCGACGACTACAACTACAACCACAACTACCACGACCACAACACCGTCGCAGACCACAACAACTACGCCTCCAGCTTCACCAACGACAACGACGACAACCCCGACACAAACGCCGACAACAACTCCTTCACAAGGTATGAGCCCAGCACTTATAGCGGGCATAATCATTGCTATAATCATTATCGTAGCGATCATAGCGATCTATGCTAAGAAGAAATAAAAAACAGATATAGCTAGTTATCATCAAACAAGTCTTTTTCCCATAACGATTATAATGGATATAATTTCTTTATAAGGTAAGTAAATTATTTACAAAAACATAATCTCCTATCACCCTGCTATCCATATATAATTGGTACATAACATTAGTAACCCTTTAGAACATTTGGTGGACATTATGTCCTGGATGGAGCCCCGTAAAATAATAAAAATAGGAGAGAAATCCTATGCGATCACACTCCCCAAGAAATGGGCTAAAATCCTAGGAATAAAGCCTGGGGACTCGGTAAATCTCACCATGGATAAGAACGGAGTAATACATGTATACATGATAAACAAGAAGCCGAAGAAAGAAGAAGGCTTCGCAATAGTCCTCGACGCCTCAAAACTATCTCTCAATGAGCTGGAAGAATGTCTGCGTGGATGTTACATAGAGGGGCTTGATAGTATAATAATCAAAAACCTTAAGCGGGACGAGTTCAAGCCCCCCGTGCTAAACGATATAATAGTGAAGCTACCCGGAGTAATTATCCTTGAGCCTGGTCCCGAGGACATAGTACTAAAGATAGCAATAACCGAGGACATCATAGACTTAGATGAAGTAGTTACAAGGATGTCGCATATCCTCGAGAACATGTTCGACTATATGGAGAGCTATATCAATACAGGAAAGAAGGATGAAGGTGAAACAATACTTAAACTAGACGATGAGCTAGACAGACTCTACCATCTGGGTCAGAGGCTGATCAGGAAAAAGATGCGTGCAAAAATAATGTCCTCGAGAAACTATCTCGATCTACTCGACTACCTAATGATAATCACAAACCTGGAGCATATCGGTGATTGTCTAGACAGAGGCGTAAGGATACTCCTCGAGAAAGAATGGGGAGATATTCAGGACGAGCTTAGAGAGTCAGTACTGAAATCAAGGAAGATAGTCTTCGACACAATTGCAGGGATAAGATATCCCAACCTTAAAATACTCAGCAATCTAAGACTACGGAGAAGAGAACTTAAACAATTACTTAGAAACATCGTGCTGAAAAAACCAGAGTTCAGCGGAGTAGTCAACGAGTTCGAGCTAATATCGACTCTGAGCACAGACATAGCCGAAGTAACCGTGTTCAGATATCTCAGGAAACAATCAGAGTAAGTAATCTGAAAGTAATTTTGCATATTATATTCTAAATCATCGGTTCGCCAAACAGACTAGGTATCGGAACCAAGAATTATTGGTGGTATAATGGTAAAGATCGGGATAATCGGGTATGGTTTTATGGGTTCAACACATGCTAGAGTATTGAAAACAATTGATGAAGTAGAAATAGTAGCGGTAGCCGATCTAAGTCCTGAGGCGAGAAGGAGAGCCGCCAAGGAACTTCCCAGGGCAAAGATCTATGATGACGCTGAAAAACTCATAAGAGACAAGGATGTAGAGGCAGTAATAATAGCGACACCTCCTGACACCCATGTAGATTACCTAATAAAGTCTGTGGTGGAAGGAAAACATGTTCTAGTAGAGAAACCACTTGCTCCATCATTCTCCCATCTAGAGAAGCTCCTCGATCTCGAGATTCCCGACAACATTGTCGTTATGAGCGGTTTCAGTTTACGTTATCACAGAATGTATGTTGACCTATATAGACAGATCCAAGGGCTAGGAAGAATATTCATATTCCACCACACAGCCCTTGGAGGCCTTCCATCAAACGAGTGGCTCCTAGACACGAGGATTAGTGGTGGAATGCTCAACGAGAACGCAGTACATATCATATACTTGTTCCTATGGTACCTGGGCGAGCCGGAAAAAGTCTATGCAAAACTATACAGTAAGACAGGCAAGGACATGGATGATAACCTAGTTCTAGTGACAAGTATTAAAGGCTCAACTGCCTCCTTGCTACGTTCATGGACTGCTGGCCAGATAGTCAGATATTATGAGGTCTTGGGTGAAAAAGGGTCAATACATGTAGAGGGCTATTTGGGAGGAAAAATAACATGTGTCATAGATGGCACGAAGGAGACCAGAGAATACCCGGTAATAGTTGACGAGATGTATCGGGAAGAACTAATGGATTATATCAACTCGATAAAGAAGGGTACTCGGCCTAAGACGGGCTTGAGAGAAGCGATACTAATACAGCTGATCGTGGAAGCGGCCAAACAGTCTGCAAAGGAAAACCAGCCAGTATCGATAATGGAGGCGGGAGGAGAGCTCGCAAAAGAGCTACTGAGAAAATATCGTAATAGGTAGAGGTAATTAGTACATTGCAAATAAGGATAGCCGACCCAGAGGATCTGGAAGGAATAACTAGTGTTCTCAGGGAATCATTCAACGTATACCGCTGCATAGGGATAGACAAGGAGTACTTAGAAAAGCTCTTCAGAGTAGACGATAGTGTTACATCCAATGCCGTATTCGTAGTAGAGGAGGACGGCAGAATAGTCTCGGTAACAATGGTTGTTGAGCGAGAGATAAGGACTGCTATAGGATGGTTACCCTTCGCGGGAATCGCCAATGTTGCCACGCACCCTAAGTATAGAGGTAGAGGTCTTGCCTCGAAGCTTCTCGCATTCATAGAGAAGCACTATGAAGAGAAGCAATACCCGCTGATAGGCCTTCTGGCAGGCTATGGTGAGCCGGCCCATAGGCTGTATCGTCGCAGAGGATTTTATGACATCGCCTATTACAGGGAGAGAATATTCGTGCTAGACGATATACCTAAGCTGGTATCACAGCTAAGAATAAGAACCTATGGAGAAAAACTGGATGGATCAGTACTCCCGATAACGGAGGCAGGAGCAGAACAACTTTATAAGCTCTATAATTCATGGATAGCAGCCAGATATTATGGCGTCTTCAAACGCTCCCTGAGAAGATGGAGGGGGATCCTGGAGACTAACCAGTATGCTACATGGTTTCTCGGCGACCACGCTGAGGGATGGTACTATGAACTGGAAAGTGGCAAGGCATACTCTTTGGTCTACATGATCAAGAATTCTCCGCTGAGTGGATGCAGGGATCGTTATGCCGCATACATACTAGAGATTGTTGCAGAGCCGCGTCATTACCCGCTCGTTCTAGCGGATACTCTGGAGAAACTGGTCGATTCTGGCGCTAAAACCATATACTATAGGCCTCCTCCCGACAAGGAATACATGGTGGAGAAAACCCGGCTCATAGTACCCGATGAAACCCTCATGGTGAAGCCATGTTGTGCGGAATGCTTGGTCAAGCTCCTCCAGAACCATTTTAAGGAAGCAACAATAAATGTGGACAGCCGAGCAAACATAGTCATGGAATACCCGTCCGGGGCGATAGAGTTTACACCTGATAGTCTGCTAAGGATAATCCTGGGCGTCTCGGATCCCTTCGAAGAATACTTTAATGGAAAGATAAGAGTGAGGGGTGACTATAAGATATTGTTAGAGGGGTTCAGTGCGGACTTGATATTCAGACCGCACTATATCCCTCTCATAGACAAGTGGTAATGAATTTTCTTTAAAGGTAAGTAAAATAATATATTGTTTCTCACGACAGCCCATAAGGATTCCGGCCAGGCAGAGTACTGTAGCCCCGCATTCATGTATGTTATAATGTTTCCCAGTCTTTTCAATAATTACTAACGTTACAATAATCGCATATGACTCCTCATAGAAGGATTGGTGGGAATGTGAGATTATCGCCTAAACCTGTCCTGCTCGGTCTTCTGATAATAATTAGTCTTCTAGCACCCATTGCTACTCTAACGATGTCAAGCTCTACCGAAAAAGTGGGAATCGCACTGATCTTCCCGGATCACCGGCCCGGCAACCCGGCCTATGCTAATGCCACAGTCGACGTACTAATAACAATCAATAAACTGATCTATTCATCACAGCCCGAACTATACATGATCACGGCTCCGGCCTCTCTACCCATAGCAATGCCTAAGGGCACTATCGTAGGGTACGTGACTCTACAGGAATACCAGGTAATAGCCGAAGCAGTAGCAAAGACTGGTGGTTACGTTAAGCTAGTTAAGATCAGTAAGCTACCAGCGGTGCCAGCTATACAGTTATTGCCTATAAGGATCGCCGTGTTCGACAATGGAGCTATTGGAGAAATAAGTCTCCCAGACGTGTTGACGAAAATGGGGTTCAAGTACAGTGTTCTTGAGAATTCTTCTATAACCGATTTACTCCGACATAAATACGATCTTGTCATACTACCGCCCGGAAGCGGAACTGCAACGGCACGAGCTCTAGGTATTGGAGGATCTAAAATACTGGCCAAATTTGTCGCAACAGGAGGTGGCCTCATAGGCATATGTGCCGGAGCATATGCTGTGATAAAAGGATATAATGAACCGACATCATGGCTCCAGCTTGTCGCTGCAACCCTTAAGAACTGGCCAATATGGTATCTCGGCGTAGGAGTCGTAGAGATAAACATTACTGGCGATACTCCGGTAACCTATGGCTTCAAGGGCCCCGCGGAATTCATTTACTGGAACGGCCCTGTCCTAGTACCCTATAACTTAGGCTCCGATACTACACTAGGACTAGCAGTCGAGCCGCCTACACCGCTTGCCTATTACATAGGACCCCTAGGAACAGAATCCTTTAAGCCAGGCAGTGGTCTCAATCTCACCTATGTGGCCAACGTCATGAAGGACGGCTACGCCATTACCGTGTCCACTTATGGTAGTGGCAGAATAGTACTATTCTCTGTACACCCAGAGCTCATGGAGGGCCTAGTCTCAGAGACTCCAAAGGCTAGGCTCCAGGACGACTATAACTGGAGAATGCTCTGGAACGCGATCTACTATGTTGCTGGTAAGAGGGTGAACCTTGGACAGAGAATAATCGGTACATGGATGTGGCCATCACTAATAACACATGCATACCAAGCATTGCTTAAGGAGAAATACCCGTCCGGCGCTACAGCCGAGGAGAAACTAGCCGTCCTAAAGGAGGCCCTTAACTATATAGCATTGGAGCTTAAATCCTACAACATAACCGACGTATTCCTCGAAGTAAAACTCTTGTCAGGAACACTTATCTGGCCCAGTAGTCTCGCCGAGAAATACCGTGTTCCTACACTATGCGGAAAAGACGGTGAAGAGCCATGGAACCTGACAAACGTAGTCAAGCTATTCGCTGATACACTGCATAAATACGGGATAAGGCTCCATGCATGGATTATAGTATGGTATGATATGACATGGGGTAAGCGCGACCCCATGTATCATTGTGCTAAATGGTACTCAGCCACAAAGTATAGGCCGCCTTACCCCGTAACAAGCCGTGTACGATTATTCAACACAACATACCAGGAATACATCGCGGAACTAGCCCGCGACCTAGTACTAAACTGTGACGTGGACGGAATTCAGCTAGACTACATAAGGTGGCCACACGTTGTCTATAGTTTCGGGCCAAGAGACTTCAAACTAGCAGAAGAACACGGCATTAACCTGACCAAAGTACAATGGTATGTTATGCTGACCTACTACGGTATGCCTAACATGTCGATTCCCCCGAACCCAAGCCTGATCTTCGAGAAATACTACGTAGAGAAAGACCTCGATGTCGTTAAATGGTTTGAACTCAGAAGACAAGCTGTTGTAAACATCACAGTCAAAGTAAGAGATGCTGTCCTCTCCACTGGAAAGCACCTAATATTATCGGCCGCGCTAATGCCTGAAGAGGGCACACCCTACGTAATACAGACAGTAACCGATCCTGCGACTGGGAAGAAATATACTGCCGAAATACCGGGCAAGGCATGGCAGTGGGTCCACTATGGACAGCACTACTCTGACTTTGCCCGCGAAGGATACTGGCTGATCCCTATGACATACTATCTCGACTGGGGACAGCCTCCAAGCTGGATAGAAACGGTGGCCCGCTACGCACTAAGCGTTGTCTCGAACATTAACCCGGAAGACAAAGTACTTTCAGGAATACAGGCATATGGTGGTGTGACGTATAATGATGTTCAGAACGAGATATCATACGCCATCGAATCCGGAGCGCAGGGATGGGTATACTTCGTATGGAACGACTACCGTGACATAGCGTGGAGCTACCTCTCGAAACAATACATGCCAGAGATTGATGAGGCTAAAAACTTATTGGTAGGACCACTAATGCTCCAGGCAGAGGTTCTTAACGATACAAGTCTTGAAAAACAAATAAACGATATGGTAGCCACGATAAGATCGATTGGTACATCCTACTACAAACCATACCTGCCGACAATAGCGGGCGAAATTATAAGTAAAACAATGATGCTTGTAAAGGCATCAGCACAAGGGCTGCTCAAGAAACTCGAAGAACAGGAAACAGTAGCAAAGGCAATAGCACCATCGCTGGCCAGCTACTATGACCATATCCTCGGCGAAGCCAGGGATATGGTCTCAGAGATTATGTCGACGAGGAAGTTATCAGAGCTAACACCGCTCTACATGGAGCTGATCGAGAAGACTGTTCCAGCATACATCATAGTAGCAACAGCCTATAACCTATCATCGAAAATAACAGACTTAACAGGTTATACGAAGACACTGGCATTCAAGCTCTCCAGCATGATCAGTAGCGAAGAGAACAAAATAGCCGAGCTAGGGAAAGTAGCCGAGAAACTATCGAGTACTCTGAGCAGCATTGAGAAGTCGATAGCCACGAATAAGGCAGAGATTACCAGCATAGAGCAAGAACTGGCAAATATGAAGAAAAATATCGATAGCTTATCTAAGGACACGTCATCGCTACAAGAAGAGCTGTCAAAGATAAAGAACAGCATAAACAACCAGTTGATCCTTGGACTTGTAGTATTAACGCTGATAATATCTATTGTAGCCCTCATAGCCGGGCTATATGCAGTGGTCAGGAAACATTAGGTTATTTATCCGTAAAACCGTTTTTTCCCTTATGGGTGTAAAGCTGTTTTGCGGGAATTACATCGTTTGACTAGATCTATTAGCGAATTGATCACAGCAAACGATCCGAGCCATCGCGGGGTAATTTACCTTTTAGCCGAAGCCCTAAAGAGGAAAATAGAGGATCCACTCGGTAATGCTCTCGGATTGCTGGCGGATACTTCTTCATTAGTGATAGTAACAGGGTTTAATGTACCTCCGGATTATCGTCCTGAGACCGATGGGATAATAGGTGCGGCTGTGCTTGCAAGAGCATTTCTCGATATAGGTTCTAATGAGGTTGTGATAGTTCTTGATGATAAGGAACAGAGAATGATTATGGAACATCTTATAAAGATACTTTTGAATGTGAATGCCGTCTCGGAAAAAATAGTGTTCTTGACCCGTATTGATAACGAGTACTTATTCAGAGAGATTCTCGCCGAGGAGATCTCTTCTAGGGATATCGGGCTCGGAATATTCATCGAGAAACCATCACCTAATAGGGAGGGAGTAATACATAATATGCGCGGCATTGACGTGACGCAACACCATCTAGACCCAAGAATATTGCTGTGTGTTTTCAAGGAAATGGGTGTCAAAACAATAGGTATAGGTGATGGCGGCAATGAAGTCGGGCTAGGAATAATAGAGGAAGATGTAAGGAAATACGTACCATATGGGAACATGTGTGCATGTCCATGTAGATCAGGTATAGCTTCATCGACCCTCACAGACACTGTGATAGTATCGACAGTCAGTAACTGGGGAGCATATGCGCTCGAAGCCCTGCTCCTAGCGATTAACGACAAGCCCGAATACATCCATAGCGGGAACGAAGAGAAAATGCTTATCGAGGAAAGCATACGAAAAGGCGCCATTGACGGAGTCCGTGGCAGAGGCTTCGTAGGCGTTGATGGAATACCGCCTAGTTTTCATGCAAATATAGTTGATACTATCAAGATGATCACTTTATCGCTTTTATAGTTATCTTAACTGTTTTAAAGCTACTCGACAAGATAGTGATATATACAGTTGGGGATAATGCATGCAATAAACTGTTGAATAGCTAAGGCGATAATGTTGGAAATACTAATCGACAAAAAAGCGATGAAATACATTAGGAAACTAGACGAGAACCTTAGAAAAGCGGTTGAATCACTGAATGATCCCAGCCTCGTCGATAAGTTTCTCAAGAAAGCAAGTAGAATCGTTGATAAAATACATAATGAATACTGTATAGACTCTGAGTGCGACAGCCTAGTACTCGTTATAGACAATATATACTATAATATCCTCCAGATCTTGGATGAAGCAGTTAAAAACAATATCACTTCAGACAAAGCAATAGAGCTTGTCGAAAAATACTTGTCCAAGCTTGAAAGATTACTTCCCAAAGAACACATAGAAGAGGGATCACTTATAAGAAGGTTATTTGAACTATTCTAATGCTAGTGTTCCAGAGAAATAACCGTTCGTAATTCTATGGGTTAATTTATTCGGTTCTTTCCTAATTATGATCAGTATTCCACCCAACTATCTCATGGCTGTATTGATCAAATTAAGTCTCTGGACAATACCGCTATAGTGATGTCTACGACTTCTTACTCCTCGTAGACACTCTCATTTTGAAGTCTGCTAACAAATTTATAGAATAAGTATTTGGGGACAGCATAGATTGTTGTACAAATGATATGACGGCGTGAGAGCTTATTACTAGCATTTTTCGCGGTATTTTCGCACCTTCTGTGTTTTATAGTCCATAATAATCATTGTTGTCATGAACGCACTTTACCATGTAGAATTTGATTTAATATGTGTGTTTAATGATTACATAGTATTGGAGGAATGGTGTCCTCCATGAAATATCTATTATCTGTCGACCAGGGCACGACTGGTACTAGGGCCGCTATATATGATGAGAAAGGAGAAATTATTGCTTGGTCCTATGTTAAGCATCATCAAATACTGCCTAAGCCGGGATGGGTTGAACACGATCCTCTCGAGATATGGCATAATACAGTTCAGGTAATGAGAGATGCTGTAAAGAGAGCAGGCATTAGTCCAAGAGAGATCGTTGGCATAGGTGTCACCAACCAGAGAGAAACAACGGTCGTATGGGAGAAAGATACGGGTAGACCAGTATACAATGCAATAGTCTGGCAAGACTCCAGAACTATTAATAGATGTGACAGCCTTAAATACGAGGGGATAGAAGACGAGATAATAAGGCCTCTCACGGGCCTCTACGCCCATACATATTTCTCGGCAACAAAGCTGGAATGGATACTCAAACACACACGCGACGGTGTCGAGAGGGCCAAGAAAGGAGAACTATTGTTCGGAACCATAGATTCATGGCTTATATGGAACATGACCAGAGGCTCGGAAAACATAACTCCAGAACGTGGAGGTGCACACGTTACAGACCCAAGCAATGCCTCTAGGACAATGCTTATGGATATAGAGAAGCTAAGGTGGAGTCCAGAGCTACTTGAGGTATTCGGTATACCCGAGAACATGCTCCCCGTAATAAAGCCTAGTAGCTACCCTGAATCCTACGGTCTACTAAGGAAAGATATTCTAGGCGTGGAAATACCCGTCCTAGGAGATCTCGGCGACCAGCAAGCAGCGCTCGTCGGCCAAGCAGCTTTCGAGTCGGGAGAAGTCAAGTGTACCTATGGCACTGGTAGTTTCATCCTGATGAATATAGGTGGCACACCCAAACTAAGTAGCCAGGGCCTACTAACTACTGTTGCCTACCAGTTCTCGGGCCATCCACCTCGTTACGCGTTAGAGGGGAGTATAGCCTATTCTGGCGCAGCCATCGAGTGGCTGAGAGAAGGCTTGGGCTTGATAAAAGATCCCGGGGAAACCGAGGAAATATGCATGAAGACATACGAGGAAGGCTCTGCCGGAGTATACTTTGTTCCAGCCTTTAGTGGTTTGTTCGCGCCCTACTGGGACACTAAGGCGAGAGGACTGATAATAGGTATTACGAGATACACTAAGAAACACCACATAGTTTTCGCGGTTCTAGAATCCATAGCTTTTAGAGTTAGGGACGTCGTAGATGCTATGGCGATTGACTCCGGTATAGAGCCTCTGGTCATAAAAGCGGATGGTGGAGTATCGAGGAACGACTGCCTGTTACAGCTTCAAGCCGATATATTGGGCAAACGCGTTGTTAGACCAGTAAACATAGAAACCACAAGCCTAGGAGCAGCATTCGCAGCGGGTCTTGCCTCGAGGGTTTGGAAGAGCATCGACGAACTCAAAAAGATATGGAGACCCGACAAGATATTCGAGCCTAAGATGACGCGGGAGAAAAGGGAAGAAAAGTACAAATGGTGGTTGAGAGCGGTTGAGAGAGCACTAAAATGGCTAAATACAGAGGAAGAAGTCTAGGCTTGCGGTCAAAACTCCCTGTTCATCATCTTTTCAGCCGCGTCATCATCTATCATCCCTTATCAGAAATATATTATATGGTACATGGTTTTTTAGAAAACGATTTGCTAGCCATCAACATAACTAGGAAAAAGTAAGGAAAAACGTTCTATCCTTAGTTTATGCTTATCCGCTCGTCCTCAGCCTCTTGTAGTCTGTCGGATAATATTTTGCTAGCAGTATCCATGCAACAATACATAGTAGCCAGAGGCTCACAAGGCTTACTGCCGCATAGAGTAGTGACAATGATTTCGTGAGGCCGCTCGAGAGGAAGAAGTACACTAGTGCTCCATATATTGTCGGCCCTATAGCCCATCCCGCGCTGTTCAGTATATTGTATATCGAGAATATAGTGCCCCTATACTCTGGCTTTACGCAATCACTTATAACTGTGCTTATATTGGGATATGCGAATGTCGTGAACATCATGCCGGCCACCGCCAATAAGGCTGGTGGTAGGAGAGCAGTGAACGATACTTCTCCGTAAGGATACGGGTAGGCGAGCATGGCGATCATTGCCAGGTAGCCTATTATGATACCTGCAATGCTTACCTGCACTCTCCCTATGGGCCCCTTCTTTTTCGCGAGCCTATCACTGAGGGTTCCGCCGATGATGTGCCCGAAAGCTATGCTTATCGTCGCAACTATCAGTACTAGGCTTGCATATGTTTTCGGTATTCCCCATCTCGTCATGATGTAATCCACCGAGAAATAAGCCAACATACCCCACGGAATAGTCCATGCAATGATCTGCACCATGACTATCAGGACGCTCCTGGTGAGAGCGCCTCTCACGGCTTCACGTAAACTATACTTCTTGGTGGTCTCCGGCGAATCACTATAGCCTACGGTGACACCTTTACTGGACAAGTATAGACCGACGACGAATACAAGCACGAACACGCCGGCGATAAGGTATGCTGTCCTCCAGTTCAGCAGTATACCAGCCATGAGCAGGCCGAGCACCATGCCGAACACGCTGGAAGCGTAGTATGTAGCGTATCCCTTACCCCTCTTCTCGCTCGGCACGACATCAGCGATGAACGCATATATGACAGGGCTTATACCGAGGAGGGCGACACCGAATATTATGAGATAAGCCATTATCTCGAAATAGCTCGTCACGCTCGATACGAGTATTAACGATATACCCATGGCGAGGCCGAGGGCGAGCAATAGCCTTCTGCGCCCAAGCTTATCTCCTAGAACGCCCCACAGGAACGTCAGTGCTAATCCAATAAATCCCGGCACGGTTTTCAAGAAGCCGGCGTAGAGCCTCCACGTCTCCTCGTTACCGGGTATGATTCCTTCTTTGTGGAGAGTGTCCAGTATTGGGGCCAGCATGTAGTTGCCGGAGAAGTAGAAGAGTACCATGAGGGCGAGGAACAGGAGTATAAGGTTAGTTTTGACTTCAGCCATTCTGTCACCCCAGGTATTCTTTGAAGAAACCGATTACCTTTTCTTCGTACTCACGAGGATGATCCTTTATGGTGTGGACATGGCCACTGTCGGTTACCCAAAGAATAGCTTTCGGGTTATTTCTTCTCAGCTTATCGTAGAATTTCTTGATCTCGCTTAGTGCGACTAGGTCATCATTCCTTCCGGCTATTATCATGAAGGGGATCTTTATGTTATCAGCGTATTTGTACATGATTAGATCATCTATATTGATACCTGCTCTGGAAGCTGTAAACCTTACTATTAACGGGTATACAAGGAGGAGCAATGACCTCATTATCCCCTTAAGCCTCATTATCCATCTCCGGCCCGACTCCCTAATGTCTATATAGGGGCTGTCGGCTACTGCGGCGTTGATTCTCTTGTCTTTAGCCGACAACATGATCGTGACTGCGCCGCCCATAGAGTAACCTATAACCCCGATCTTCCCGGCCCTATCGGGCTTCTCGGATTTAAGCCAATCAATAATCCTCATATAGTCTTCAACTTCCTTCAAACCAAGCGTTGTTATCTCGCCGTCGCTGTCTCCATGCGCTCTGAAATCGAAGGCTACAACATTATAGCCGTTCCTGGCTAGCATGTCTATAACAGGCTTCATATAGTCCTCTTCATACTTTGAAGCCGTATATCCATGTATCGCTACTATCGTGGTATCTGATCCTTTATCGATAAACCATCCTCTAAGCCTATAACCGTCGCTCGTCGTAACCTCTACATTCTCATAATCGTGGCCGAGATCCTTTGGTGTCCAGTTCTTCTTTAGACGTGGCGGGCTCAGCATCTTATATGAAGCTAGCCTAGCTAGTCCCACTAGGAAAAGTATAATAGCGATAATAATACTGGCAACTACACCGACAACGATGAAGAGGCTCTGCAAGGATATTGCACCGTTATTAAAATCTACCACCAAGAAATAAATTCTCTTTGTATAACCATATCCAGTATAGGTGCGAGACATGAAGCCTATTCTGATCGGACATAGGGGTTTTCCCGCGAAATACCCTGAAAATACTATTGCTTCATTCCTTGCAGCCCTCTACTATGGCGCTGATGGGATAGAGCTCGATGTATGGCTCGACCGAGACAGGGACTTAGTCGTAATACATGATCCAGACACACAGCGGGTAGCCGGAGAAAAGCTTTACGTCAAAGAAACAAGCACATCAGAACTTAGAAGCCTAGACCTCGGACTCGCTCAGAGAATACCTTTACTCGAAGAGGTACTGGAAGCGATACCTAGTACCGTCCCCTTATTTGTAGAGATAAAAGATGTCGAAGCAGCAGTCCCAGCTTACGAACTCGTAAAGAAGTACGATAGACTCGACAAAACAATGTTCATAAGCTTCCATCCAGAAGCCCTCGAAAAAATAAGGAAAGCTAGCGAAGATGCTAGATTAGGCTTTATAATAGGAAGCATTGAGGCCGCAGAGAAAGCGCCCAGGCTTGCCGAGAGGCTTCGCTTACAAGCCATCGCGCCTCCAGTTCTCGGAGCAAAATACCTCGGTAAAGAGAAGTTCATCGAATACCTTAAAACGATCAAGAGCCTGGGTCTGTATACGGCTGTATGGGTCATTAATACGGAGGAAGAATATAGGCTCGTTAAAGACTATGTAGACGCAATAATCACTGATAACATAGAGTACATAAGAACTCTTCAACACTAATTTTTCCCTAAGATGAGTTTGCGCGTCGATCCATGGGATATCTTATGGTCGTGATGAAAGTACCCTCGAATGACCGGCGAGTCCGGGATGAAGAACCGGAATTATGCTGAAATTATGCTTGATTCTTTTCTTTTATCCTACTATATGGGTCCTCGAGGAAGAATCCTTTCCTACACCTGGGACATATAACGAGGATAGGTCTCTCACGTTCCTCGTGGAAAACCTCGTGGTCGGCCATGTATAGTACGGATTCATACATGTAGTCGAAATCTTTCGGATCACCCTCGTATCCGCAGAATGGACACCTTATTCTACTAACCATAGCCAACACCTCTTAAGACCAACCCATGTATAGTTCTATATAAAACCAGGTTATTACGTGAATGGTTGCGTGAAGACTTGTACTTACTGCTCGTAAAGCTCTACTTCAACGAATGGCTTAACCCTGGACTTGATCAAATGTCCAGCGTATACTTTGTAACCCTTCTCGGTATATGTTGCGAGGACGACGTGTAGGTGTATGCGGAGTCCTTCGTCATTATTCCTGTAATTCCCCAGTAGCGATCCGATCTCTATGATGAAAGGCTCACGAGGCCTGATCTGGATCTCATGGTATTTCTCGCCGTCATAAACGCCTATAATAGCTTCACTGAGGCCACCTATGCCTGCTATTGCTCCATTTCTCAAGCCTAGCCTCTTAATCTCTTCTACAAGGAATTGGTGGATGTCTCTGCCTTCCGGAATTCTGGTCTTGACGAGCTTCATCCTCTCGCCCAACTTATCTAGTTGTTTTCGTCGGTTAATGACTCCTTTCCACGCACGAGGAAGATGATCTTTCTCCTATGATTATGCACAGGCCTTGTCTCAAGGAAATACAGTCTGTTTCCCCCTAGGAGAGGCTCGCCATTAATTATCGGTATTCTTTTATGTGTGCCTAGGAGGGCTGATCTTAGGTGAGCATACGCGTTACCATGCTTCCATCCCGTAACGGGTATGTATTCTTTAACGAATCTATCAAGATGATCGAGTACTTCGCTCTCAATGAGTACTAGTGCCGGGGTAGCGCCTACCGCATGTATGTCCACAATTCCCTGCTTAACACCGGATTCTGATACTATGTCGTGTAGAACGCTGGTTAGATCAAAGTATTTCATAGGCCCTCTAGTTATGATCTCAATCTCTATTGAAAACACCCTCAAGAACAACTACCACCTTCTTCTCTCCCTCAATACCGCTAACGTCTATAAGGACAGGGTGCTTGAATATGCCCTGACACGTCTCGCCATTATCTACGGGTAGTGAAGCGTCTTTACCGTATAGTGCTTCAGCAACACAACATCTTACCTCGGCCTCTATTCTGTCTAAGAGCTGTTCAAGGTCATGCATGAGACCCGGCTCGTATTCTGTCAGGACTACAAAGCAACACTGATCATTAGGATAGAGGGTTATGATGCCCTTGAGGAGTCCGTGTCTCCTGATGATCTCATCTACTTGTTCTTGTAGATTCACAGCTGTATAGCCGCTGGTTGGGACGACGATATGGTCTATACGTATGTCTAGGGATTCGCTCATTTCTTTTCCTCTAGCTCTTTAACCTTCTCTAGGAACTCGTCTATTTTCTTTGTCAGTACATCGAGGGACTTGCTCCCCTCAAGCTTATCTTTCAGCACTACTTCACCGTTTTTGACGTATAATAGATACGTTGTCGGCGATGCGTGTACATCATATTCTTTGAAGCTGTTCTTCGCGGCCTCAGATTCACAGTTTCTTGCGAACCAACTGCACAGTATTATTACGAACTTCACGTTCTCGAGATTTCTTCCCACTAGCTTGATGTAGGGATACCAGGAAAGATCATATATTCTGCATGCTGGGCACCTAGTGTTATCGAAATAGATAACGTAGACGCCGTCTTCTTCGGGCTTGAACGCCTCTCCCTCTGTTCTCACTAGCACCCACTTGTCCTTTTCCTTATCGTAGATGTAGATGCCGTGGGGGGAGTTCACGTCTACTATATCGAGCTCGACCCTCTCCTGCTTCATGGATTTCTCATCCCCTTTACCTACTAGTTTTTTGGCGAGCTCCTCAAGTATTCTGTCCAGATCATTTTCAACCATATGGGGTCTCACCTCTATAACTATATGGTTTATCCTACTTGCATACAACGACATGTACACTCAAGATCGAGAACCAAGTAATCCCTTATCCCCTTCTCCTCGGCCAGCCTCAGGAAATCATATAATTTACTTACAGGAACGAGATATGTTCCCGGGCACAGGCGGATCCCCTCGACGTGTTTCAGCATGCCATGTGACCTGTATTTTCTACCTTTGACAACCACGGTTGTCCCGAGGAGGGTCTTGGCTACTTTGCTCCTTGACCGTTTGTCCATTCCTTTCTTCAACCTGATGATGGCATATACTGTCATTACTGTGCGCCGGTGTTACGTTTATGCCACTAGTGGCATAAAAGACTTATTTTGTCTTGCCAAGCCACTTCATTATACCTTCGCCACTCCCCTGTTTACGTTTCAAAACCTTCTCCACAAATCTATCTCTCACAGGCTCGTATACCTCCTTGTAGAACAGCTGCGGATCACGAAGCACGGTCTTGGGGAATCTCCTGACATATTCTAGGGCCGCTCTCCAGGCCTCCTCAGCCTTTATTCCAGCCTCCTCGAACTTTCTCAGAACATATCTATCGAAGTCCTCCGGCCTCTGCTCTATTCCTCCCATAACGAAATAGCCTCTGGGGGAGATCTGTAGTTTTTCTCCAACCTCCTCGACGCGTTTCAACTCCCCGGTTACCCTAACGCCGTATATCCTCCCTCGAGGCCTATAGGCCGCAACCCCCCTCTTCGCCGGGCCATAGTATTTCGCCCATGCATAGAATATTGCGCGGTTCAGCCCGAAGCTCTTGGCTTTTTCAAGATCACCGGTCAGGATATAGTATCTTGCAGCCTGTAGTAACGCCATGACGGGAAATCTGCCTGGCTCAGAAACGTTCCTACTTACAGGCTTCCCCACAGTCGGGGGTTCCCTTGTTTCAACACCAATCCTTGTCGCACGGGCCTCCAATAGGCTGTGCTTCCGCACAATGCCTATGTGCTTGATAGCCTTGTATGCTAGCTCGTCGAGCCCGCTTTTCTCGTAGATCCTCCATGAGTCAGGGTCATGCCGTGGATTCGATGGATCACTCCATTCTAGCTTGAAGTCTTCAAGATCTCTGGGCCTGAAGAATACAACGGCCCTATCCAGTCTTCTATGAAGGCTTAATGGTGCGGTGAAGACCCTCTTCATGGAGACCAGGTTCTCGATCTTCACTATTCCCCCGGATTCCCTGATAGCATCTATAAGCCTGGGCTTTAATACTTCGAGGACATACTCGACGAGGCAGAAAGCCACGTCCAGGGGATGATATTCTTTTAGCGGCTCATCTATGCATTTCTCGTTGAACCTTACATGTATACCCGCTCCGCTCCAGGCTAGATAGACGCATTTCTCAAAGTTATTCTCTATCACGTACTCCGCTATGATCTTTGTTGTCCTGACTATGTACACGTATCTTTTCTCGAGTTCCCTCTCATCTATTAAGTCTATGTCTATGAATGGCGTGACCCTGACAACGTTTTCCGCGTATTTCTCCATAACGTCAGCTTTCTTCTCGAGGGTTTTGAACACCTCTATTGTGCCGTAGATACTCCGTGGCTTGATGAAATGGTATTTCTTGAAGAGCCGCGGTATATCTTCCGGCTTGCTGATGATCAGGGGCTTATCGTCTTCCCATCGTACCCATTTCCTGTTCTCGCCCTCGAGGCCTATCCATCTACCTTTCAGATACTCGGTTATCTCTCTTAGCTTTAAGGGATCGTTATAGTACTTAGCAATGTCCACGGCTTATCCCATGAGAATAATATTGCATGCTCAGAGATTTAAGGGAGAAGAAACTAGGGATTCCTTACTCCTTGAGTATTTTCATCATGGTTCGAGCGTTCTCCAGCATCCAGTGGTCATTATTGAAGAAAACATATGTTTTCGCGGGATTAAGAACACGTATTTTCTCGGCCACCTCGCGGAGTTCTTCCTCGGTGTATTCGTGGGCGTACCAGCTACTCCTCCCATGCATGCGGAGATAGACTATGTCGTTACTGCTCCGAATCCATACTCCGATAGGGCTATCTATGCTGACGAGGGTTACGCCGATCCTTCTACAAAGAGATATTGTTTCCTCATCGAACCAGCTCGGATCACGGAACTCGACTGCAAGCCTTGGGCCCAGCCCGAACCTCTCCGAGAACTTTATGAGACGCTCAATATTTGCCGGACTACGCTTGAATGTTGGAGGGAGCTGTAAGAGATAGAAGTCGATCTTATCATCAAGCGGCTGGAAAAGCCTCAGAAACTTCTCGAATGTCGGATAAGATGTTTCACTGAGCCGCTTGTAATGCGTTATTATACGGTTGACCTTGACCGCCCATCGTAGGCCCCGGGATTTCCGGGCCCAAGATCTAACCTGGTTCGGGAAGGGGAACCTGTAAAAACTGGCATTGAGCTCTACGGCGTTGAGGCCTGAGTACTTGACGTACCAGTCTAGGTTGCCCCACTCATTCCAGTCGTAGGCCCAGCCGCTTGTCCCTACGTATACCTCCATGAATCCTCGCTTCACGGGGTTGTTGAGGCTTGCTCGGGCTTTCTAAGTATGCCCTCGATTTCGCTGATCTCTATTCCGAGCTTCTCTGAGACTTTCCTGAGAGCCTGCCTCGACAGCATGTTCTCAAGCCTAGATACGATCTTTCTTGTCTCCTTATCGATATGAAGGGCTTCCCGGACTGCTTCTCTAACGCGTGATTCTAGCGGGAAGGTTTTCTCCGCCTCTATGATCAATATTTTTTCCTCGGGGAGAACCTCGACGGTATAGCCGTGCTTCTCAGCTATCTTTGACGCTATCAATGAGTAGAGGCCAAGGGGCATCCAGGCCCTATACGCGTACTCATAACCTATTACCGTCTTCTCGAGATATATATGGCCTTTCCCCTCGTCACGCCACAGTGTCAGGTTATCGTAGAATTCTAGGCCCTCAACCCTATAGGTATAGCTTTCCTCCTCTAGGACGGCGAGGGGCATTACCTCCATCACCACTGGCTCACCATTAATAGTCTTGAATGGCAGATCCAGAAACTTCATCTTCATAACGGTTCTTAGTGGGATGAAGACGTGTATGTGGTTCTCGTCAACGATCTCAGCCGGATACCTTCGTTTACGGACTTTAACGTACTTTAGAGTCTTATCGACCTCAATTGATCGCTGCGACATAGATCTTTCACCCAACCCTACTCTAGACTTGAGAAACAAAGCCTTATAATGGTTACAATATGTGCTTCATCGGCCCGGGGCCTCCGGATGAGGCCTCGGTCCACATTAATGCTTCGGTGGATCAGGCCTCTTCATAAAACTATTTTCTTTCCGATGCTATTTAATTTCAATCGCTTCATCAATATCGATCAGTTCTTTATAATCTGCTAGTTCGCCCCCTACTCTCTTCATCCAGCCTTTATTCTTAGCAGCAACATCCATGCTAGTCAGGATCGCAAATGCTTTAAGTGCGTGTGGTAGTTCTTCAGGGAACACCCTGCGTGGATCATTTGTTCTTATAAACTCGATGTTTTCTCTCACCCACGGACAGCTACCGCTTACACGTAATGTATTGTCTCCCCAGCCTATGATCAATGGGTACATCTTGCATGCCAGCGGCTTCTCCTCATGAATTAAACACTTATATCCATCTAGGAACGGGCATTTTCCCCTGATGACCCATTTGTAGAGTAGAACATATGCTTTACCGCCAGAAACATACCCAGCATATGGCCTGAACTCGAGGCTCCCAACCCCTTTCTCTGCGGCGAGCCGCTCCAATAACCTCTTCTCCCACGGAAAAACTAGAGGGGCATCCTCAATATTATTGAAGGTGCAGCACTCTTTACCGCATATAATAAGGCATTTAAACACATTATCCATATCCGCGGATCACCTGTATGGTATTATGCACGGGCTACCGAACTTGCCTAGCCTTACTCTCGATCCAATGCTTCCGTTGACCGGTATAGCTCTGAGGGCGACTGGCTTCTTCTTTGTGAGCCAAACCGTGTATGTATCAAGAATATAGTTTGCTAACATCTCTCTATTAGCTGGCACTACCAACATGTCCGGGCCCGCGACACAGGCTATTGATGCCAGAAGGAAGTCCTGCGCCTTGATCCTACCGCGGCATCCCGCGTCTACCAATACTTTGTCCTCGGCGTAAGGAAGCATTACCTCGTTGAACCCTGTCACCCATGCGATGCGGGCTGCAAGCTCCGATATTATCTTGTTCAAGGACCGTACAGCACTGAGGAACCCTGGCTCGAATACTCCTGTCCTGGATAAATTCATTATCAGTCTCGCCGTGCTATCGCTCATCCATGGTGAAAGGCTTAGATCCGCGAACGCTGTGACACCCCTAGATCTAATAATCGATAATGGTTTCTCAAGCATGTCTAGGAAGTCCTCGAACCTTAGCTCTCCCTTAACATGTTTCTCCATCAGATCATTGTAGAGATATGCCAGGCCGTAAGTCCAGCCCAGAGCGTAGCTAGTGCTATCGGGAAAATATGGTGTCCTGATGGGCTCATTATGTATGGCCACAGCTATCCGGGTAGCCAGGACGGGATCGTGTGAGGCTGCCTCATGGATTATCCAGCTAGCTGCTCGGGCCCCCTCGGCCGGGCTCCTCGTTATACCGTGTAGGGGAACATAGTATCCTTTCTCGATTAGCTCAGTCACGAGTTTTGGAGAGACACTTGTTATCTCTAGACCACCGATAGAGACTAGGGTGTGCTGCGGGGGATCGGGGAGAATCGATACTAGGGCTCTGTATGTCTCGACAGGAGGCTTAGGTAATGTGATCCTGAACGTCCATACATCGTAGCCGTTCTCATGCAGAATATCCTTTATCTCCCCGAGCCTAGTCACGGCTTCCTCGAAGAGGCCAGCAATGGAATCCCTGCTCCACTCCTCAGGGAAAGGAGTGAAAACTGTAAGCGCCCGTATCTTCAAAACCGCCACCACGCTAGAACTACAGGGATTCATTAAATAAATGACGTTTATAACACTATCCGTGGGGACAGATTTGCAACTACTAGGAATTGCAAACAAGATAGTGTTTGTACATGACGACTTCATATACGCCTCGGTCACAGCAGGCCAGATCTACAGGGAGCTCCCATCAATAATACTGAGAAGTATGGATGACAAATCATTCAACAACACGGTCTTTAAGCATCTATTAAACATCACGGGAGACGATAAGACAAGGGCCAAAGACCTCTACGGCCCATCCTCTGATGAGACAGACAAGAGGCTGAGAGGATTCATCGAAGAATATAACTCTGCAAGGCCTTCATCCTCAATAGAGTATTGCCTGAGAGGCCTTCCACGAGAAATCCTTGTTGACCTGATATCAAGGGATCTAATATGGGTTGTCCCCTACGACAAGATAGAATCCATAAAGGTAAGGAAGGTAGGCACCCACAAGATCATAGAGATAATTTATCTCTGTCCATACACAATGACCAGACGAGCACTCAGACTACTCTATAACGAGGACTTCTATAGGCTAGTAATGAGCCTGATTGGTGAGAAAAATGAGAATGTCCATCGAACTAGCTAAGCCTCCATATACCAGAGAGAAGATAAAGGAGCTGCTGAAAACGATAGAGAGGCTAAATCCCGCCCAACAGTTGGAGGCCCTAGCAGGATTATCTGTGATTATCGATCGCCAAGGAGCTGCTCCGGATATATATAGGCTTGGAATAAGAGGAGAACTGGCCGAGATCGGCGAAGAATATCTCAATAGGCTACCTCTTAATCTATGCCCACATATATTCAAATCAACGCTGATCTCATTCTTGGCAAATAGAATAAGGAAACCAATATCATCCGCCGCATTCCTCGACTCTCTCCGAAGATTACACGGATACATGACATACATGAACCCGTTGGCCATACTCTATGTTCTCTGGAAAAACCCTACAGCCGCCAAGAAGTATTTCATTGGCTTCATCGATAAAAGCCTATTAATAGATCTGGCCAACCCGGATCTAAGATATACCGTTCTATACAGAGACCTCCTAGTTGCATTATCACCAATACTATCCATGGAGCTGTTTAGGAAATATTATGAACCAGTATCTATCCCTGAGGAAATCCTCGAGACAGCGGGAGAGATCAACGATAAAGATCTGATGGAACTCCTTGTTAGAACACTAAGATCATATATAAAAACACTTATTTCGACCATACAAGTCCTAAGAGCCGCCATTAGAGCTGAGGAGTACTTAGACAAAATGAAGCTTGAGACCACAGGATTAGTGAAATATAGGGATGTACTCGGCAGGCTCGTGAAAACTAGTAGGAACCTAATGTTGACGAGCCTTGAAACCCTGACAATCCATCCCGAGCCAGTGACCGCGGAAGCACTAGCTGGTATTGTAAGTGAAGGATTAAAGTTGTTGAGGGAACCGGAGGAACTAAGGTTAGCTCTAAACTTGATACTCGAGGCCAGCCTCACCCCAGAGGATCACGTCAGAGGTCTAACGTATATTCTTGAGA
This sequence comes from Desulfurococcales archaeon, assembly GCA_027022365.1. Taxonomy (GTDB): domain Archaea; phylum Thermoproteota; class Thermoprotei_A; order Sulfolobales; family Desulfurococcaceae; genus JAADCY01. The sequence goes on from JALVYU010000031.1 coordinate 227,321, forward strand.
AACTCGTAGAGATAATCAAAGGTATTGGAAGGAAAGAACTGACAAAACTATGTGGAAACGTTAAGGGCAGAGTATTGCTTAAGAGGCTCGCCAGACATAATGATAAAAAATGGGTCTCAATGCTGGGGGTTAAATGGGATAAAATATGTACCGATTAGATCCTCTCTAGCATTATGGTCTTTACCTCGAATCCCCTCAGCCTGACGGGGTTTTCTGTCGTCCCGCGGTTCTTACCGATCAGGTCTGTTTCTCCTACGACTCTGTATTTACCAGTTATCTCAACCTCTCTTTCTATAGGGTATGGGTTGTAGATGTTAGCGTAAACTATGTTGCCTGACCCCCTTAACCCAGTGATAATAGCCGACTTCTCGGGCTCAATAGATATGATCCTCTCTCCTATTAACGGCTGTCCCCGCAATATCTTCAGGGGACTCCAGAGCTCATAAGTTATAGCTGGTACCATCGCCCTCCACGTGTCTCCCTTGTGAGGATACAAGTAGTATGTGACCCTGAACCTACCTATACCGCTATAGGGGTCAGGGATTGTCGGCGCCTTGTGTATTGTCAAGCCAATCTTGCCGCCGAGCACGCTGTAGCCGTGCTTATGCATAGATATTACCGCTAAGCCTTTCTCTCCATCATTTATATCCATCCATCTAAGTGCAGGGACCTCGTAGAGCAGAGCATATTTTCTGGGATCCTCCGGCATTGTTGGCCTAGCGACCGCACCGAACGGTATCTCGAACCACGCCTTATCAGCCCATATATCTGGTTCGAACCATGCCTTCAAGTACCTGAGCCTGTCCCTCCAATCCAGGTCTAGATCTACCCTGACCGTGTCCACTCCGCTGAACAGGCAAACCCTCATCCTAACCTTTGATCTGCCGGTCTTCTTCGAGAATTCGATACAGGCGGCCCCGCCTCCGCCCGCTAGTATTTGTGGCTTGCCGTTAGGCTCTAATGGCTGGCCGTTCATAAGCCCTGATGGGTCAAGCTCCCATGCATCAAAAACCGGGGGCCTGTCAAGATGTACTAGCAAGAGGTTGCTTGGCTCATTGAGATAGTTGATCCCGCTCTTGTCTCTGAGCCTGAGTATTTCGCCGGTATCAGACACTGTGAGTTCAAGCGACTCATTACCAAGCCTAATGATTTCTCCGAGATCCACGTATGTGTTTCCTGTCTCGTTTACTTCTCCGGGCTTGCTCCATGATGCTCCTATACCGGGCACTTTCTTGATCTTTACAGCGTATTCTCCCCATCCTATTGGTACGCAGTACTCGATCTTATCCCCGCCTATACAGTGATCTCTAAGCAGTACTATTCCTGAACGGTGCCATGGAAGATCATTATAGATCGTGTATCCCTCACTACCCGATACAACATTCCTCCTAATAATCCCGGAAGCAGTATCCAGTAACCCCTCGATCTCCCTTAAGGCATACTCATAGGTTCTAGGAACACTAGTACCCGGTAGAACATCGTGGAACGCGTGGAGTAAGAGCTTCCTCCACATCTCATCGAGAGCCCTGCCCGCTGTTAGTGCTTCGGATATCTCGGCACTTCTAACCGTCATTTCAGCTCTGGCGAAACAGTCTTTGATCCGATGATTTGTGGTAAGAGTCCCCTTATGGATCTCTAGGAGAAGATCGCCAGTGATAACCGGTAGTTTGTCTTTGGCTTTCCTATAAGCCTCGACAAGCTCCTCTTCATCGATATCCTTCACTTTATTCGTCGCGCCGAGCAATTGTTCCCTATAGATCATCATTTCCCATGAGGGGCCGCCTCCTCCATCGCTGTATCCGTAAGACATGATGATGGGGATTTCCCGGGGGGCCTTTGCTTTTCTATCATACTCTAAGATATGTGATGGTGTGAGGGCCTCTGCATAGTTTGTCGGTATAGTGTATACGGGTATCTCCGTACCATCAACGCCTCTCCATATAAATGCATGGTGGACAGGCTTGTTTATGATATTCCAAGTGTTCTTATGGATTACGAGGAGCTCTATGCCTGCTTTAACAAGTAGTTGCGGCAGACTCGACGGGTAGCCAAAACTATCGGGTAGCCAGCCGATCCTAGAAGGTCTCCCTAGACGCTCAATGAACTCCCTCTGGCCCAGCACCAACAGCCTAGCGAGAGACTCTCCATCAACCATCCACAGGTCGGGCTCTACCAGCATCCCCCCAACTGGTATCCAGCTCCCCTTCCTTACCAGCTCTTTCACCCTCTGGTACAGCTCAGGTGATTCTTGCTCAAGCCAGTCAAGGTAGAGGCTGCTCGACTGGATAAACCTCATGTCGTTCTTCTCGGCAAACATAGCTGCAGTGCTGAATGTTCTCCTTATTTTGCGTCTCGTCTCGAGATAATCCCATAGCCATGCTGCGTCGAGGTGGCTATGGCCGGCAACGTGTATTGTGTGTTCTAATTTATCTGCAAGGATGCTGGAGAGTAGCTTGTCTAGTTCTTCATTGATCTGATTTGCCCGCTCTCTCACAGCAGGGTCTGGCTCAAAGACATGGTGTTCTCCAGCAAGGATCTCTGAGCCATAAAGGCCTGCGGCGAGGAAATGATCAAGAACGGGCTCCGGTATATCAACGCGTTTATTGAACACGTACGGCGATCCGATCCACAGGGTTATTAGGGCGGCAGCCATCTGGATATGGTTTGGGGTTTGACCTGCTTCGATGATCTTATATAGCCTGTCTATGATTGATCGTTTCTCTTGTTCGCCTAGTTTTTCCGCCAGATCCAGTATTCCCAGCGCCTTTATTCCTGCTTTAAACAAGTTATTATCTATCCTGGCTAGGTATGAATTGTAGAGGATAAGGTAGGGCTCGTGATCCCCGAAGAGCCTCGTGTTATCGAGGAGGAGCTCCACCTTGTGCTCTCCCGGCTCGACCGGATAGTACGTGTGATAATCATCTATCCCAGCATAGTCGTTTCCGTCTATCCGTAGGAGGGCATTCCCATTTGTTATGATCTTCAAAACCCATGACTGCATGCTCTCGTTCATACTCTCGTTCATAGGAACTTCTATCCTAGTTCTGAGCGTAGCCATCGTTGCTCCTTTTATAACTACTGGGAGCTCGTAGTGTTTATCCTCGTATATCCAGTCCGTGACAGGTTTTATCTCGAGGATGCTTGAGGCGATTAAGTCGTAGGCGGCCCGCTTCGCCTTGAGAACAAGTATCTCTAGGGGGAGCTCCAATTACGGAACACCTACTTACGACGGACTATTACGTGATCCTGGGTTGTACTCCTTATATTTTAACATAGGGACTCCTTTATCCGTAAATAGTTTTATCCCGACAATTTACTAGATTTAATCTATAATACATTATCTGCACCGTGGTAGCTCGGCCTTGAAGCTCTCGAGGGCCAAGGCGATCTATTACGGTCTAGGAAATCTTATGGGTGTTGGCTCAGGACTTATAGTGCAGTGGCTAATGTACTATTATTCACCTCCTAAGAACGCTGGCCTTACTCCTCTGGCCCCAATAGTTGTCATGGGTATAGTCTTCCTGTTCGGCCGAGCAATAGACGCAGTATCTGATCCATTGATCGGATGGTGGAGCGATCGGACATACACGAGATGGGGTAGGAGGAAACCATTCATTGTCGCAGGCTGTATTCTGATGGCTTTGAGCCAGACACTGATATGGCTATCACCAGTCCATACTGTATCGTTGATAAATGCTGTTTATGCCGCTATTATGCTCGGAATATTCTGGTTCGGGTACACGGCCGCGATAGCGCCTTACCTAGCGCTTCTACCGGAAATCGCGGAGGATGATGCTGAGAGGATCAGGCTGACGACTTATCAAGCCTTGTTTCTCCAGGTAAGCGTGGTGATTACCGGGCTCATTGTCCCGTTGTTCCTGCTCCGATACTTGGGGTTCTTCCTGACGTCCGTCGTGCTGACAGCTATTATGTTTTTCGCGATGACGCCTCTTGTACTGACGATCAAGGAGAGGATTACGCCCGACAAGGTGGCGAAGAAGCTCGGGTTCTTAGAGGCGATTAAGCTCACACTGAAAAACAGGGTTTTCGTAACGTATCTGATCATGATATTTTTCCTGCAGCTAGCAATTAACATGATGAACCTCGTCCTCCCGTATGGTGTGACTGTGCTGGGAGGGCTGCAGAAGTACTATGTCGGCTACTTCTACATCCCGTTGCTCATTGTGTCGCTCATCACTCTACCAATATATAGGTCGATATCGGTTAAGTGGGGGAAGAAGAAAGTATTCATGATGAGCATGATCGGTCTATCAGTGGCATCTATTGTTGCCTCCTTCATAGGCATAATTCCGGTTAATCCGCTCATAATGATAATAGTCATCGGGGGATTCGTGGGTGTTTTTATTATCCCGCAGTTCATGATGCCCAATGCATTCATAGCGGAGATATCCGATCTGGATGAATCGATAACCGGGTATAGGAGGGAAGCAATATATTTCGGCGTACAGGGCCTCATATGGAAGAGCGCTGCGGGCGTTGCCGCCCTCCTCTCCGGATTTGTTATGAGTAAATACGGCTATAATCCCGGCCATGACCTAGGCGTTAGGCTGGTCTACATAATATCGTCTGTATTGCTCGTAGTTGCCGCCGCCATTCTGACTAGGTATAGGGTGGATAAGCACTAGATCCTAATGATGCTACCGGTGTGGGCCTCCAAATAGTGTTCGGGATAAAGCTTATCTAGAACCTCCTTGATCGTAGCACCACTACAATGTATGGGTGCGATCTTTCCTACGCCTAGATCAACGAGTTTCTCAGCAATCCTCACACACTCGGAATAACTATATCCTAGCAGGTGGAAGCCGCCTATCACGAGGCGAGGCGGTTCGCCTGTGAAATTTATTTCTTCCTGGACTATCCTAACTATTCCGGGATGACTACAGCCCACCAGCAGGATCGGCCCCTTATCGCTTATTATGAGCAGTGATTCCTCCCAGGGCGGTCCATATAGTTCTCCCAGTACGTAGACGCCCTTCATTATCCTTGTTGTATTGTATACCGGGACAGATCTACCACCATACCTTCTTATCTCAGGGGCTAGATAACCTGAATCTTTGCCCGGAACGTAAACTGGTATACCGGGGTGTACCTTAAGGATGTACGGTAGACCGCCGGTATGGTCACCGTGCAGATGACTGATAACAACAGCCACGATCTGCTTGGGATTTATTCCTAGCTCCATAAGATTATGCTTCAGTATTGAAGGACTAGGCCCTGTATCAAATAATACATAGCCGCTACTCGTTTCAACAAGTATGGATAAACCCCAGGCTGACTCGAGCAGACCATTTGGATCGGGATCATTATCCACAACTACTATCAAGGTTACATTGCCTCCACTAGTAAGCGTGGTAGTGGTCGGCTTAAATTTCCAAATAATTATTGAAGTACTTGTCTCTTGAATAGTGTTCGTTCCACTGGAGCCGCTGTATGTTGTCGTCTTGGAAATATTGGTTCGAACCATAGAAACTTCTTCCATGATATAAGTAGCCACGCTGAGAAGAATGATCAGCAGGAATAGGGCTACGAGATATGATCTCCTCATGTCTTCTCATAATAATGCTATGTTTTTTCCTAACAAAAATTTTTATAGTTTGTTAGGAGATACAATAATGTAAAACCTAACTTAGGTGATTAAAGAGTGTTAGACTATATAGGCATGATGGTAGTATCGCCGAGGAAGAGCATACAGATACTAGTGGCCGAGAAAAGATCAATACTTCTGGGACTGGCAATAGTTATCTTGGCATCACTTGTCGGCGGCTTAAACCTAGCATACATAGTATCTATTAAGGGTCTTGGATTCGTTGGCTTAAAACTACCTTTCCTGGTAAGTCTATCATCTGTTGGCATAGTGGGTGGATACATAATACTCAATATCGTCCTCTGGCTAGTTCTCGGAGTCCTCATATATGCGTTTGATAAAATACTTGGGGGAAAAGCATCTCTGGAAACAGTATTGCTAGCCTATAGCTACCAATGGCTACCAGTACTCATCACAGGGTTGTTCTCCCCGATATTCTATTACCTAGATACTCTCACGAGTATAGTGGTATACGTATTACTGCTACTAATAGCACTTGTCTGGGGATATGTATATACTCTTATCACAAATGCTGAAGTAAACAAGTTCTCACTCGGACAATCATTCGCCTCAGTGCTAATAGCCTACATTATTATCGTGATTACGGCGTTGCCGGTGTCTATGGTAGGAGGTGTGCATTAATGGCGGATGATGTGATCCTTAGGGTTATAGGCGCACTTGTCATAGCAGGCCTAATAATAGGCATAACAACTCCAATCTACCTTATTGCAAACAATATGTCCGGCAATAACACCTCTCTAGTTGATCTGACTGGTATGCTGACCAGACTAAACGGCCTGGCCCATCATATAAGCTATAATTTTATCGAGGAGAAAGAGATCGGTGTCAACGGTGCCCATGCATTAAGACTCGACATAAACTTGCTGGACGGATACATAGAAGTCGGCAGGGGTTCTGTGAACACCATAGTTATTGAAGTATATTCCACATCGTATACAGCGGATGGATATGAAGCATCATTTAATGTTCAAAGCGGAGACTTGCATATAATGGTTAAAAGCCCCACAATCAAACTAGTCGTACAGATACCGAGCGAAATGATTGTTAAAGGAGTAAACCTTGACATGAGCAACGGAATAGCCAAGATAAACATGGCGGAGATAAAAGGCCCGATATCATTTGTCATTGATAACGGAATACTTGAGTCCGAGCTCAAGAATATCGTTTCAAATAATACCTTGATAAAAATGAGTAATGGCGTCGTAAAACTCTCTCTACAATACAGCCACATTGATCTGTCGGAGATAAAGATCCAGATCAACGACGGGATATTTAAGGCCAGTATCAGAGTGCCCAATAACACCATGCTAAAAGTAACTCCTAATATACTAAATGGCGTCGTCCACGTAAGCCTCAATGGTAAAAACATAACAATCTACGAGGACCCAGGATACAATGTTAGTTCTTCAAGACTAGATTGCGGAATAACGGTGCTGAACGGTTATGCGAAAATAGACTTCGAGAGATGAGGCTATAATGGATTCAATAAAGATAGCGAGAGATAGGCCTCTAGCTGGATACAGGTTAATACAAGCACTGAACAGCGGGCCAAAAATATCTATTTTAAGAGCCCTCATAAACTATCCGGAAGGATTAACCGCAAAAGAGATCGCTAGGCTTCTCGGAGTAAAATTACCAACAGCAATGGAGCACCTATCGGATCTTATAAAGACAGGGATCGTTAGGGTGAAGTACGAGGGGAGACATAAGAAGTATGTTCTTCTAGCCAAGAACATTGTGGTCGAGGTAAACCTGCCATTATATGTAAGTCTCCTGGAAAAAAAGGAAGAAGCTGAGCTATATGAGCTAGAGGTTATGGCAATAGAATACCTAAAGACAAAGATAAGCAGCGGCGGCCTTCCCATGAATATAACTGTGAAGGATGTTGCTAGAACGATAGGGGTTGACACAGCAACAGCTATAAGTATCGTTGATTTTATCAACACATACCCTGATCGCTTCATCCATGCAGTCGAGCAGATCATACTTGAAGAACTACATAGAAGCAAGGGTCCGAAGAAGATAGCGGATATATCGAGAAGCACTAAGATCCATAAGTATTGGGTTATACTAGCTGTTCAAAATCTTGTCTCCAAATCCCTTGCCAAGCTAGAAGGAGATCAAGTAATTCTGATTAGTTGACCTGATCTTAGGATAGCGATGCATAGAGGAAGCCTATGCCTATGAGTATCAAGATGAACGCTCCTAAATGTTGCCAGAATGTTCCAGGCATGTTTACTATCCCGAGCATGTCGAGGCCCCAGAGTATAAAGCCTATACCGATAACGCCTATGAAAAGCCTAGTGGAACTAATTATTCTTCTTGAACCTGGATGTATTTTTCTCGAATAAGAAGTGCTAGGAGCAAGTGCTATGAGTAATAGACCAGTGCCTATACCCATGACAGTGCCTACATCAATACGACCGAATAACGTACCTATACCCATTCCCAAGAATACACAAGCTAGGAAGAACAATACTTTATTCATTGTCATAAACACCCTTACATTCTCGTCCATAGATGAATAATTATTTAATATGGTTTTATTATCTATTGAACGTTGTATGGAATATTATTTATATGATAATGTAGTTATTTATTTCCATTACACTCCGGTATTTGCCCGGGTTCAACTATTTTTCCTAGAAGATAGCACTTATGCGTTATTCTTTCAAAGAATAAGCATTTGTTACAATTTATCCAGATGTTCTTTTCACCAGGATATACCAGTTGAATTTTCTTGAGGCACTTGGAAAGTATATCATCGATTAATGACTCAATAAATGAGACAAATTTCTTTTTGCCCACTAATCCTTTGAATAACCCCGTCTCTGCCTCCCCTGTTACATGTATCTCGGTAGCCCCATCATCTTTTTCTCTAAACCAGATCACAAGGTGGAAGTAGTCGCCATCATATGGCTCCATGGTGAAAGAGGTTTCCGTAGTCTTCACTCTTATTTTAGAGGAGAGTTTATTCCAGTAGAGTTTCAAGCTATACTTGTCTTCCTCTATGAAGGACAAGTTCTCTATGTACTTCTCGGAGCCGATCCAGTTGTTCAAATCGCTTATACATCTCAGCAACAATCGCTTGTCAACAAGTAGTTCCCTATAAAATGTATGCGTCAGCCTCAAATTTATCTCCAATACAACGGTGTTACCTCGATAGGTATGTTTAAATCTTTCTTCGGATCAAGATTATAGATAGTGATAGCCATGCCCGAAAAGCTGAAGTTCTTCGACATAAAGGCGAAGAAGCCGTTCTATACCGACAAGTATGAGGTAAAGATCGTCGAGAAGAAGAAAGGTGGTAAAGTCAAAATAGCCTTCGCTATCAGCCCCTATACGGGCATCAGGGTTGCAAGGATTATCGGCCCCGTTAAGGAAGAGGGGAAGAAAAAGAAGAAGTAAGGGAGCCGGGTCTTACTTAAGAGATAACACTGTTTTTTCCCCGACCTTAACCCCCTCTTAACAAATACTGGCACCATCCTTAAAAATCCTAATTATCTATGATAACTAAGCCTGTTCTATGGGAGGAACAAAGGATTGGAAAAATTCTATATGTTCAACATTATAGTGAGCGAGGGTTTAAAGCCTCGTATCGAACGGGTGGTTCGGAGATTCTTTGGTAAATGGATGCATATAAGCAGTAGAAAGAATCGAGGAGCATATAACATTGTCGTACTTGAAGATAAGGTCAAGGACCATAGCCTTGTCGATCCTTTGACCGCTGAGCTCAAGATCACAGAGGATATGATGGATATTGAAATAGCTAAAGCCATAGAACACGCCCGTAGCCTAATCAGGCTATCCGTTGGATGGCGGAAAGGATATGTGATAGGTGTTCGTAACCACTTGGATGGACTAGAGATTCATCCAGCCTATGATGTATTCATGGCGTGGCTCGGATTGAACCAGTTGATGAAAATACATATTCCGCCTCACGCTGTCTTGGTCGAAAAACTATTCGGTGGCAAATACAGGGTCTTCTGCAGTGGTGTTAAGGCGGGAGAACTATTCATACCAGATGATGGGTGCGAGGTCTCGACAAATATCGATCACCAGCGGTGCATGGAGTATAGTGGCGAGAAGCCCGAGCGTCTTAACAGGAATTCGATGCTGCAACACATAAATGTAGCGAGGAGATTCCTAGATAGCCTTGGAAAGCCGGATAGAGTAATAGTTAGCTTTAGTGGCGGTAAAGACAGTCTCGTTGCTCTAGATCTAGCAGTTAAGCATTATGGGGCCGAACACGTAGAGGCGATATATGTCGATACAGGAGTAGACTTTCCATCCACCAGAGACTATGTCAAGCAAATGGAGGAGGAGCTAGGCGTGACAGTTTATTCAGCCTATGCCCCGGTGAAAGAGCAACTGAGCACCAGGGGGTTACCGAGCAAAAATAACCGATGGTGTACTCTTCTAAAAACCCGTGCTTTCAAGGAGAAGCTCAGAGAGATCACGAGGCGTGACGAGAAAATACTCGTAATAGTTGGTGATAGAGATACGGAGTCAGAAACAAGGTCTAGGAAGCCGCCCGTGAGGCGTAGGAAATGGTATCTTGAGGCCGCCCCTATTAAACAGTGGAGCACGCTCATGGTACAATTATACATTAAGATGTACGAGTTACCACTTAATCCCCTCTATGAGGCAGGATTCTATAGGCTCGGATGCTACATCTGCCCGGCTTTGACCAGTCTAGAAAGGAGAATTATGTTCGAAAAACTATGGTCTCACATAAACACTCTACCGTGGATCAACGAGTATTTTGACCTACACTGCCCCGGAGCATGCCCGAAGTGATGGGTTTCGACAACAATGCTAGTAGTGCGAATACCAGGCCACCGATCAGAATCAGGGGGTATTCGCCTGAAGCCTCAAGCTTTAAGGCTACTACTAATCCGATGAACGATATTATTAAACTAGCTATCCTTATTCTCCAGTTATTATCGGTTAATGATTCGTTAGGGATCCTTAGCAGTATAATTGCTGATACAAGGCTTCCCAGACATATGCCTGTCAGTAGAGGGGAGTCAGTATAGCTTGGCATCTCTAACGATGCTATAACTGATAGGGCCAGGCCCGGGATACTTACGATCAGCAAATATTTCGCGACATCCTCGGCACGCCTGTAGATCATGATCGAAATAATAGCTATAACTACACCTATGACAGCACCACCCACGACATCGACAGGATAATGCACGTGAAGGACTAGTCTTGAGCCGCTAACTGCGAGGGCGTGAATAAAGAGCGCCATCCCGAGCAAAGGATCCCCTGACAGATATCCTATAAGTAATGCGAAGGAAAAGCTCATGGCGGCATGACCGCTGGGAAAGCCTGGACCCTCAGCTTTTACCAGCCATTCTGACGCGGGCGGACGCGGCATCTTGAGGATTGTTTTAAGCATTACATCGGTTGAAGCAGTTAGGCCCAGCCCGCCAATCAGGAATACTCCTTTGTCCCCACGATATAACGTATATATCAGTATTCCTAGAACCATGTAGAAACCACTTTTACCGATAGTGCTTGCGATCTTTGCGACGCCGACATCGCCGAGATAGACTCCTATCAACTCCACAATAGCTCCCATAAATAATAGATAGACCAGTATTCTCCTCAGGATGCTCGTCAAGATAGTTCACCGGAGACCATCGATCAATAATCTTTAACTCGTGATGACAGTATATTATGGTTGTGTAATAGGATAAATACCATTATTATTTCCCGCTCACGGAGAACTGCTTGGCCTTGGCCGCTTTTTCAATCACTTCCCTTATTTCATCTAGTCTTCCCTCTTCGACTCTGAAAACATAGCGTATCCCATCGAACCCATATATTACAACCACATCTACAGGCCTAGTTCTCCTTAATGAAAACACGCTTGCTACTATGAAGAACGCTATTGTAACCATGTATACGTAAAGAATGTACTGGGCTACAGTAGGGCCAAGAGTATAGTTTGCTATGATGAAAATAACTATGAGTGCCACGAAAACAGCGAGGGAAATCTTCCTCACCAAGAAGTATGTACTACTGGGAACCCTCATAAGGCCAAGACTTACCTGGTAAGCCTTAATCCTGTATATCCTGCCATTGCTTAGCTCAACATCAACCACTCCCTCGCGGGGAACTGCGAGTGAGCGTAGAGTTCCGGCGAACCTTGTTTTCTTAACATAAGACTGTGCCATATCCTGAAGCCCCAAATGAGAACGTGTTACTACTAGTACAATCGTCGTTGGGGTAAATTATTGGTTCTGTTCAATCTCCGGACATACCGCTTGACTCTATGCGTCCATCACGTATGACTACCAAGTGTTCCGCAAGCCTCTTTGCCTGATCATGATTATGTGTTACGAGAACTATCGTCATCTCATCTTTCAGCCTCTTCAGTACCTCTTCTATTCTGTGCGTGTTCTCAGGGTCAATGTTCGCAGTGGGCTCATCAAGTAATAATATCTGAGGCTTGAGGGCAAGTGCTCTCGCAATACATAGCCTCTGCTGCTGACCCCCACTGAGCACTCCCGGTTTTTCATCCAATCTATCCTTGACTTCGTCCCATAGCATAGCCTCCTCCAGAGCCCACCGGACTATTCTGTCTAAATCAGCCTTATCCTTGACCATGTCATGGAGAATGGGGCCAATAGCGACATTCTCATAGATGGTCATATGGGGGAACGGGTTAGGGGTCTGCGCCACATAAACCGCTGTTCTACGTAGCTCATACACATCCCAGTCCATTATATCCCTGCCAAGTACTCTGATCACCCCAGTGTATCTTACGCTTTCCGTGAGCTCTATCAGTCTATTGATCGTTCTTAGGAGTGTTGATTTCCCGCTACCGCTCGGACCTATTACGACTGTGATCTTATAAGCTGGTACGCGGAGACTTATGTTATGCAGTATCTGCCTATTCTTTATCCAGAGATTTAGATCCGCGATATTTACTGCTGGATTCATGGTTTTGAAAGCCTCCGGAATACTGCAAATAAGCTGAGATATATCATAAGCAATACAAGACTAGCACCCCAAGCTGCCTCATGGTAATTCGTATAGGGCGTAAGCGTGTAAGTGTAGATGAGAAGCGGGACAGCCCCTATAGGCTTGCTGAGTCCCTGGAAATACGTGAACCAGTTGCCTCCAATAGTGAACAATAATGGTGCTGTCTCACCGGACGCCCTAGCAAGCCCTATTAGCATCGCTGTCAATAATCCTCTTTTAGCCTCGCAGGTGAAGACGTAAAATATAGATTTAGCTCTAGATAAGCCGAGGCTGTAGCTCGCAAGCCTTACATCCACGGGTATGCTTCTCAAAGCGTTCTCGACATGTGTATAGATATAGGGAAGAACCACTATTGCAAGGGCTACTGCTCCCGCCCATGCGGAGAAATTCCCTGTCGGCACAACTAGTAAACTGTAAACCAGGACGCCTATGAGGATAGTCGGTATCTCCAATAAGCTCTTGACAAGAACATCTATGAACCTACCAAGCAGGGATTCCGGGAACTCGACAGCCAGAACCGCTGTCATGAACGCGAGTGGGTAGCCAATAATTATGGAGAGAAACATCAGGATAAGCGAGCCTACAAGGGCAGGTCCTATTCCGCCGGGACTGCTGGATAAAGGGCTTGAAGGTAAGCCGTAGAAGAAGACGGGCCCGACCGACAATATGGTTTTCCCGCCGTTCACTACTATGGCTGACATTATGACGAATAATGGAGTAATCCCGGCCATAGCGAATAAGAATACCGTTATCTTGAACAATTTGTCCTTGAAATACCTGTGCCTAGACACTGGTCTTCCACCTCCTCATGAGATAGAGTCCTGTGCTACTCGTGATCACCCCTAAGAGCAGGAGGAATAGACCGCCCGCATACAGGGCGCTCGTCATGTAGACGTAGAAACCCGAGTTGCCGAACTGGTCCGCAATAAGTGATGAGATGGTGTACCCTGGTGTGAAGAGGCACTCGGGTATATTGTAGGTATTGCCTATCGTTAGAGAAACCGCTATCGTTTCCCCCGCAGCTCTTCCTAGACTTAATAGTAGTGACGCTATTATCACAGGCCTCATAAGCCTTAATAGGATTCTTATTGTTTCATACTTGGTCATGCCTAGGCTATAGCAAGCCTCTCTGATCTTTCCTGGGATCTGTCTTATTCCATCAAGTATGAGGCCAACCATGTATGGCATGATCATGATTCCGAGAATTATTCCGGCAGTAAAGACTGTGTAAGGTGATTCAGGCATACACCCGAATATTGGGATGAACCAAAGTGCTTTATGTGATGGGATCATCAAATCGGATTTTAGATAGTTTGCGAGGAAGAGGGACGCCCACATACCATAAAGGACTGTTGGTAAACCGGCCATAACCTCTATAATGGTCTCCATGACGCTTTTCAACCCGGTGGGGAGATACTCCTCGATCATTATGGCTAACGATAATCCTGGAGGGAATGATATAATTATTGCTAGAAATGAAACCTCTAGAGTACCGATCATAGGGGCGAGAAGACCATAAGCCTCAGCACCTGGGTTATTCTCCACAGGCCTCCACGTGCTCGAAGTATAAACCATTAATCCCTCGTGTAGAAAAATTGGGAGTGAGTTATATAGTAGTGTTGATATGAATACAATAAATATTGCCACGACGATTGCTCCAAATGGTAATAACGCTAGGAAGAATAACCTGTCTCCCTTCATAGGGGGTTCATCCCCCGCTTTTATGAGTTTGACAGCTCTGACAATAATCTCCTTGACCGGGCCAGGTAGAGGTGCATAGCCGGGTATTATGTGCTTATCGCCCGAACTGACTATCCAGGAGAGAAAATCCCCGATAGCCTCCGCCTTGTGAAGCGGGTATTTTGCCCATATAATTATGTGTGTGAAACAAGTAATCGGATAGGATAGCTTTCCAGGTGAATACACTATTGCTTCCAGCTCCCTGCTGAAATCCCCGGTAGGACTACCTGGGAGGAGGCCTGTTCTGGCAGCGTTTTCACCAGCAGTTATTATCGTCGTAGTGTTCGGCTCCACATAGTACCCGGCTCTATTCCTAAGGAGAGCTATATCCAGCCCATATCTAATGGCGTAGGATAGTTCGACATAACCTATACTATACGGCGTGTTCTTTACGATCGAGACTATTCCTGCATTGCCCTTCCCGCCAAGCCCCCTACCTGTCCTATCGACGGGCCATTCGATATCCTTGCCGACAAGTCTCTCTGGCCATAGACCATTGCTTGATCTATAGAGGTAATACGTAAATATTTCCGTTGTCCCGCTAGAGTCACTTCTATGAACAACTATTATTTTAGCATGAGGTAGCAGATTCGATATGCCTGGATTAGATTTCTTGATGTAACTATTATCCCAGTATTTTATCTTTCCGAGATAAATCATAGATAATACCTCGCCGTCGAGTCTTAACCTATGGCCTCCTAGTCCCGGAATATTGTAGATCACGGCTACTGCGCCCAGAACAATGGGTAATTGTAGTATTCGTCCCTTGTACTCTAGCCATGTCTTGTGGCTTAGCGGTGGATCACTACCGCAGAAATCTGTTAGGTGTTCAAAGAACTGTT
Source organism: Desulfurococcales archaeon (assembly GCA_027022365.1). GTDB lineage: Archaea > Thermoproteota > Thermoprotei_A > Sulfolobales > Desulfurococcaceae > JAADCY01. The sequence continues at coordinate 242,528 of JALVYU010000031.1, forward strand.
GCTGACCTGCGCCACTACCTACTCCATTGTATTCTATAGTTATAGACGGGTGGACTTTATGGAAGAGTGTCATCCATGCCATGAGCTGTAGTTGCAGGAACGTTGAACCGGACCCCCGGATATGGATGGTCTCCTTGTTTCCAGCTATTAGGCCCGGGGTCGTGAGGCTTAATATGAGGGCGAGGATGAAGAGTATTGTTAGAAATAATATTCTCCTTCTATGCATCCATATAGTGATCATCCTTTGCCCTGTTAACTCTCTGTCAGCTTATAGAGTTTTTAACGGGCATCCATGGAGGATCACTGGTGTATGTAGGGCATGGTTAGTTTATATAGATGTATATAGGTAGAATAGAGGTTAGAACACCTATAGCGGATATGAAGGGACCCGTATTGGACAACAAGTACAAGCGGAAAGTACAGCTGACGGGGAGCTCAACCTATATCGTCAGCCTACCAAAAGACTGGATCAGAAGACTAGGTATAAAGCAGGGATGCGAAGTACTGATCAATATCATGCCGGACAACTCGCTCAAAATCACGCCCCTGATATCTAGGGAGAAGGGAAAAGAACCTCCACGTATAAAGTTGATCCAAGTCAAAGACATCTGTGGAGACGCATTAGTAATAGAGATGATCTCCGCCTACCTCGCAGGCTACGATCAGATAATTCTTGAGTACCCAGTCGAGCTAGAACACAAGATCCTCGAACAGATCGAGAAGGTACAGGCGAAGACTGTTGGGCTCGAGGTCCTCGAGGAAGAGCCTGGCCGGCTGAAACTCTATATGATAGTTGACAACACTAGTCTAAGCATCCACGAGTCATTAGAGAAGATGATGAGCATAGCTGTTCTCATGATAGATAATGCTCTCAAGTTCTTAAAGGAGGGAAAAGAAGTTCTTTTGCAGAGTATTGTCAGGAAGGATGACACGGTCGACAAGCTATTTTTGCTTATTATGAGGCAACTGAACCAGGTGCTTTCAGGTAGAATAGGCCTGGATAAGACCGGGCTGAAGACTTATCCCGAGATAACATATCTAGTGATTGTGGCTAAGAGTATCGAGAGAATAGCTGATCATGCCGTACTGTTGTCCAAGTATATAACCAAGATAGACCGTGCAATGGATGTATATCGGGACGTCTACGAGCTACTCGACCTGGCCAAACAAGCATACATGTTATCAATAAGAGGATTCAGACTACATGATACAAAACTAGCTCTTAAAGCACTTAACAAGATAAGCGAAGCAGAAAAACGCCTCGATAACTTCAGGGAAACTCTACCCCCGACCGACGGTCTTAACGCAATATATCCAGTACTAGAGAGCATCAACAGGATAATCGCTTACAGCAGAGATATTGTGGAAGCAACATATAATCTAGCAACATACAGGGAACTGATCGGCTATGCAGAACACAAGGAGAAAGTCTGAACTAAGACTCCTTGAGGGGGAACCAGTACAGTATAAGGGCGCAATATGGATTGTCAAGGGAGAGCAACACCCTCCCGGATACTTGGTGGCTTATCCCCGCTATGATCTAGTAAGAAGAGACAAGCTATCAAGTCATGAGAAGAATATACTTATCCGAGAACATCTCTTCTATTGGGACTGCCTTGACCTACGTGTACCCGTTATACCTCTTCATAATACGGTACAATACTATAGGGGATCATCGTGGCAAGCCGATTTGACAAAAACTATTATGGAGCAGATCATAGGTGATCTGGGCGAGGTAATTGTCTCGGGATCATCAATAATTATGAGAGGCAACGATGTAGACCTAGTCATTTACACAATCAAGCCTGCATTGGCAGTAGAGAAGATAAAGGAGAACCTAGGTGTTCTAATCGAAGAAGCAGGGACAGGCGATCTGTATAGGGAGTGGTTGTTGAAGCATAAATCTACTCTGTCTTTCCAAGAATATCTTAGTTTAAAGATGAATAGCCTGCTACACACTAAGATACTAGGCTATCCTGTTAGCTTGAGAATAGTCCCCTATTATCACGGCTTCTCATCATGTATAGATCCCGTCTTTTTACGGAAAAGATACTCTGGTTATCTGGATATTGTAAAGCCCCTCAGCCCATATACTACTCCTGCGAGATTCCTTGCCAAGCTATCCGATGGAGAAAATATTGTCCTTGAGACCCGGAGAATACTGTATGCAGAGGCGCAGATCGGCAGGTACTTCTTAGAAAACGGTTATATCGAAGTGAGGGAGACTGGTAAGTATATTGTACCTGATCACGGTATACTTCACCCGGTCAATGTATAAGTGACCTTATCCTATCCAACGCTACTTTGAGGTAGGGTTCGATCTCATCTACGAGTTCATATGGTTTACCGATAAGCAGGTCCATGTTGCTGATATAAGGTATATTGCCGAGGTACTCCAAGCCGTATTTCTCAGCCAATTGTTTTAAGGGGCCCGGCTCAGACGCCATGTTCTCGATCAAACCGATTATCTCGTGGCCGAGATCAATGAGAACCTTGACGAGTTTCTCAACGCTTTTTATTGCTAGGGGGCTGGGGGTGCCGACTATTAAGGGTCTCGGTGAAGGTATATATGTTAATATGTCGAGGGCTTCGTCCCGGATTCCGGGCGGTGTATCGATAATGAGGACTTTTACTCCCGGCCAATTCGTGATACATAGTATTTCTTTGAATACTTCATCTACATACTTCCCTCTGAGAGGCATTGGCTCGTCACCGCTATAGTATGCGGTCGTCATGAATCTCACACCAGCAACCCTTGGAGGCACGACCCCCTTCTCCTCCTCAGGCCACGAGCTAATATCGGCGCCTAGTAATACGTGTAGACCGGGATTAGTAAAGTCAAGATCCAATAGCCCTGTCTCGACACCGCTACGTGCCAGCAGAACCGCTAGTGATCCCGCAATAACTGTTTTGCCTACCCCGCCCTTACTGCTCATGACGGGTACAATAACCTTTATCTCAGAGAGCTTCTCTCTTGCAGCCAGAAGCCTCGGATCTATCCTTATCACGGCTACTCCACCTCGATCAGGGTCACATCTACTCCTCTCCCCTTCACTATGTCAAAGTCACGACTACCACACACCGGGCATTTGTAGTATGAGAAAATAGTCTCGGGGACAAAATGTATGGCTTCTCTGACTGTGTCGTCGAAAACACTCATGTCAGGCTTCCACTCGTGCCCGCATTTCCTGCACCGTAGGACAGGTTCTTCGTCCTCGAAATCTATCTTCTCAACTGTATAACCCATGCTCTCTAGTATTTCTTTCAATGCGAAGCCGAGTATCTCCTTATCGATGCTTTGAAGAACCCCTAATTTCACGATAATCCTCTTGATAATCTTTTTCTCGCCACCGATCCTATGCATGATATATCTTGCTAGGGCATCGGCGAGAGCCCATTCATGAACCATAGGGGGTCCACCAATCACGGAATATGATGTTGTGGGATAAAATAAATATCATGTAGTGTCTTAAATAGGATATATGATCATCCTATAACTGGCGAGTAATTAGCTAGGGAGATAACATTATGGTTGACATTCACAAAGTATATTTATGGATCGATAGATACCCTGATTTCGCTTTCTACATGATTGCTGCGGTGAATATTATAATTCAATTATTCCTAGGAGTCGGCCTTCATTTCGTGGTCTCTGTACTGGCCCTTATGTTTTGTAACTTCTTGATTGTGCTGGCGACAAATCTCTTAATGAAGAACTTGTTAAGGGCGAGCAGACCACCTGCATACTATAGGGTTCACGGAGATGGTTCGAGGATTTTCAGAGGATCATTTCCCAGCCTCCATGCTCAGTTCGCCTTCGCGATGGCCACTACATTTGTTGTGGCCCTATATATCTATGAGGGATGCCGTTTACTGACGCCTCGAATGATGGTAGCAATACCTATTGTATACTCTATGGCGTTCATTGTTGCGATGTCTAGGTACTTGATAGTGGTTCATCATCTCCAAGACGTTTTGGGCGGAATAATATTCGGGGTAGTCTTCTCGCTTCCACTCACATTGTATATTTATGGAGCATTCGACGAGCTCCCCCTCGTCCTCCAAGCGTTCTTCGGCTTGTTCTTCTTACTCCTGGTCTTTCTCCTATCGCATTATGAGAGGAGGCATGTGTCAGCCTAGATGATCAACGGCATGTTCTCCGCCCATATCCTGCACGTTCCCTCACTGCTAACCATACAGGGCCCGTAAGGGTTCTCGGGCGTGCATCTCTTCATGAATAATGGGCAGTCCGTTGGCTTGGCTGCTCCCAAGACTACGTCTGGGCAACGGCATCCCGGGAGGTGCTCGCGTGGACCGGGTTTCTCCTCGATGCCTAGGACTGCGGCGAGGTCTCTATTCCTGTATTCTTTCTTTGGATAGGCACCGCTATCGGGGATGTAGCCTATGGCTCTCCAATAGGCGGTTCTAGCCTCGTATACTTTCTGAATGGCTTTTTTCGCCGAGATGTTTCCCTCGGGCCTGACAACCCTCGTGTACTCGTTTACTAGGCGCGGCTTGTCCTCGAGCTTCATCTCGAGGATATACTTTACTGCGAGGAGCACGTCCACGGGCTCAAAACCCGAGACGACGACTGGTATGTTGTATTCTTCTGGGAGGAAAACCCATGCATTGGCGCCAATAATGGATGATACATGTCCAGGGGCTATTACTCCGTCTAAACGTATGTCTGGCCTGTTTTCCAGTAGGTGCTTCATCACAGGCGGTGTGAGCCTGTAGGCGTGGAGGATCAGGAGATTTTCCGGGACGCTGTGGGCCATGAGGGGGAAAGCGGTTGTAGGCATCGTGGTCTCGAAGCCTACTGCGAAGAACACGTGCTTCTCATCCTTCTCTCTTAACGCGTGTTTTAGTGAGTCGAGGAAACTATAGACAACCCTAACCTTACCGCCAGAAGCATGCGCCTCATACAGGCTCCTAACGCCTCTGATCCTTGTTCCCGGCAGCTTGTATGCGTCGCCATATGTATGTATAACGTATTCCTCAAAACTCAGGTCGATGAGCAGATCGACATAGTACCCCGGAGTGATACATACAGGGCATCCAGGCCCAGCGATAAGCTCTACGTTATCCGGCATTAATGTCCTGAGACCGTAATGCGATATTGTCCACTCGTGGGTTCCACAGAAATTCATTATTTTCAGAACATCACCGTATTCCCTCGCGAGAAGATGGATCTCATCAACTATTTTATTTGCCCTCGGGTTTCTCTCGAAGACATGTTTAATAGTCCCGATAATATTGTCTCCCGGCAAAACGATAAGCACCATCCGCTCAACGAGTGTTCGAGGATCTTATATGGTTAATGCCCTCTATTATAGGAATATCGTTATCTACCCCTTTGTGTAACGTTTTGTATACAGCTTTATATGAGCCTACCAAGTAAGCATTGTTCATCTATACGTTATTTTATTAATTTAACAAGCACTTTTTCTCCCTCGGCGTATCCTTCGATATGCCCAGGTATGATCACGTAGCCATCGCTTCTCGATAGACTGGACAGTATACCGCTTCCCTTCAGCATGTAGGGCTCCGCATAGATTATATCGTCCCCATATGTCAGCCTAACCCTTATGAGGCTAGTATACCCGACACGGTTAGGCAGGCTCCTACGGAGAACCGCTACAGCTACAGGTCTCTCCAGCCCCCTTAATCCATACTTGTTTATCATGGCTTGTCTCAGGATAAGCTCCAGGCCCGTCCACGCGGCGACAGGGTATCCGCTGAGCATTAGCACGGGCTTATCGTTCACGAGCGCCAAGCTGGTGGGCCTCCCCGGCCTCATCGCCACTCCTCGGAAAACCCATTCTCCCAGATCCTCGACAACATCCCTTACGATATCGCCCTCGCTTACGCTCGTGCCTCCAGTGGTCAATACTATGTCGTAGCGCCATGTAGCGTACTCGATAGCCTCCCGTATCGCATCGTAGTCGTCCGGATAGATCCCGAGGTAATCGGCCTTGAAAAGCCCTGTCTCCTCAAGATACGCTTTGACGAGATATCCTGTGGAGGCATATATTTTCCCCTCAATGTACGGTTTCCCCGGTTCTAGTAGCTCATTACCAGTACTGATGATCGCGGCCGATAGTCTCCCATATACTCTGACCCTATCAATCCCGTTACTAGCGATTATCCCTATGTGCTGGGCCCTGATCCTCTCGCCTCTCGGAACGATAACTGAGCCTTTGGAGAAGTCCTCGCCTTTCCTCGAGACGTTAGCATACGGGCTGACAGGAGAGTATACCTCTACCTCGTCGCCCATCTTCATTGTGTCCTCATACATTACCACCGCGTCCGCCCCCCTAGGCAGAGGCGCACCAGTATGTATCTCGACGGCTTCTCCAGGGCCAACCACGTGTTTGTCGGGCTTATCCCCCGGCTTCATCGAGCCCACTATTCTGAGCACGGCCGGGTTGTTTACACTGGCTCCTTGGACATCTATCGATCTAACAGCATAGCCGTCGACAGCACTACGGTCGAACTCCGGCATATCGATCCTCGCCACTATGTCCTCGGCGGAGTAGCACCCCAGCGAATTAATTAGCTCAACACTCCTGATAGGAAGATTCTTGGGTAGTACCTTGGCTAATCTATTGATCGCTTCATCCACACCGATTAGTTTCCCTAGGAACCTGGGCATATCTGTCACACCATGTCCTCTCATGGCTTGCCCTTTCCGCTCCTGAATAGGTTTAGCCTGGAAACAATTAATAATAGATATGATATGACTATATGGTTGAAGCCCGTAATTTATGTAAGTGATGCCAAATGACCAACAAATACATTAAGTTGCTGGCGGCGGCCCTAGTGGGGATAGCCCTCCTTTCAGCAATTATTTATGTATCAATATCCAATAAACCTCAGGGAACCAGCAATAGTGTCCAATATGTTCCTAGAGAACTTCTCAAACTCTATGTTTTATCCAGCCTATACCTAGATAGGGCGAGCTCATCACTATACCATACAATCTATGATTTACCTTTATCAACCAACATAACTATGGATAATATAGACCAGCTGCTTTCCCGCTATAAACAAGACGAGAAGTATCTCCCCCTGGTTCCCGTCACAGGCATTGATCGATATCTCGTTGGAACCTATGAAACATACAGAGAGATAGCGTTCATAGCCAGGGATATAATAACCATAAATAATAGTGTTTCGGAGATAATGCCGAAAATGAAAAAGACACTAAGATCTCTGGTGAACTGCAACTATACTGAGGCCATGAGGATCTATCAAGGAATCAGAGACAAGGTAGTCCGCCTCGATGAAAACATCAGTAATACGCTACTTAACCTCACGAGCATCAATACATCCTATATCTTGTCGCCAAAACATGTACAAGTAATCAATAGGACTATAGCACTGCTCAGACATCTAGACGAAATACTTAACAAATACATCACGATAATGGATGAGATCCAGAAAAACCCGATCATACTGCAAAAAGCATGTATGATAACATCAGGGAAACATCCGGGTATCGACAAACAACTGATCGAACAGGCACAGGAACTAGTCAACCAGATGAGTAACTCGCAGCTCGGCGGCCTCGATCCCGAGAAGGACGCACTCGTGGCCCTCATAAGCAACATATTGTCTCAGAACAGTAATGGTGGTCAAGGACAATCAAGTGGTAATGCAAGTGGTAATGGAGAGGGCGGAGGCGCAGGCTCATATAACTACACGGAGACGGACTAGTAATGATGGCTTTCACGAGGCCCTGGATCCTCCCCCTTCTACCAGTTATAGTTGCGATAATTGTATTCATCCATAAACGATCCACTGGGAGAAAAGCTCGTCTTGCCAGTGCTCTCCAGGGAAAGGTAGGGCCTAGTGCATGGAAGCTATTATCAGCAGCTATGGCGGCCTCGATGCTGATCATTGCATTGTCCCAGCCAGTTGTCTCTTACCGAGAAAAAATACCTGTTAACTCAATAGAGGATATGATTAAGTACAATGAAAAGCTTCCAGCCCAGTACATTATACTAGTAGACGTGTCCCCAAGCATGCATACTGGAAACCCTCCACGCCTTGATACCGCGCTGAAAGTTGTCAGAATGATCGTGGACGATATAAAAGATAATGGAACAATTATGCTGAGTGTTTTCGGTGGCCGTGTAGAACAATTATATGTCGGGGCACCCTCCAACATATCAAGGATACTGTACATGATCAGGAATTATGATATAAAATACACAGCCATAGGGGACGCCATAGGATACGCGGTATCATGCGCCCACGCATCACGCCTCCCAAGCATTGCAGTGATAATAACTGATGGAGCCAACAACTACGGCCCCGATCCAGTACAGACCTATATTTACGCCAACAAGACACATCTACCCATACTCTTCATAAGAATAGACAGCGACCCCAGGGCTAACCAGCTGTTCGCGGAGCTAGCAAGGCATGACGCATATATTGTTTCAGCATCAAGTTTTAACCTAAAATCCCTTGAGCCGGTCATAGAGCATGCGATACAGCGGATGAAATACACTGCATTAGTAGAGACTGGTAAGAACTACATAGTAGTGAACAGGATCACTAATCTTCCAACAATGATATTAGGCGCAGTGGCAGTGGTAGCCATCATCTTATCGAGGATGACGTGGTGAGAAAATGATTGTTTTCGAGCACCCAGTAGTGTTCATAATCGCTATAGTCTCTGCAGCGACATATTTCGTCGTATCGTTGAGGAAGTCCGAGAAACTCTACATTAAATACAATAGATTCTACAATCCGTTGATAAAGTATGTAGAATACAAGACTGGTAGCCGGACAACCAAGACCTTCTTCGAACAAGCCCTGGTCGCCCTATCGATCTTCTTAGTAATATCGGCTCTTGCTAATCCCTACCTAGTTATCACGGAGTACAAGACAGTCAACATTGTGGCGCAGGCAAACCTTAGGATCAAGGTTAAGCCAGCCATAGTATTGATAATAGATACTTCAGGCAGCATGTATGGGGAAAAGATCGAGGAAGCTAAACAAGCACTAACAAAGTTTGTCGAGATAATAGATGGCAAAGCCGATATCGGCCTTATATCGTTTGCTTCAACCGTGAAAACAGCGATACCGCCCACAGGAGATACAGGCTTGATCATCAATGCGATCAACAGGCTCAAAGCAGTAGGAGGAACAATGTACCAGTACCCCCTAACAACAGCGCTCAACTGGCTGAAAACCTATAGGTACTTCAACGTATCCGCATATGTCGTATTTGCATCCGATGGACTACCCGCAGATCTTCCAATGGCAGAGGATATAGTTAAGCAGTTCGCATCGCTGGGGATACCAATATACACGATATTCATAGGTAAGTCGAACATAGGATATAAGACCCTAGAGGAAATAGCTAGGGAAACCCATGGAAAGTGCTTCCGGGCAAAGAATGCCGCCGAGATAATGGAGAAATATATTGAGGCGGCAAAAGATGTTAAAACAAGTATTTTACGATCTGTAAACGTCACCGTCACAGATAAAATAAGACTTCAGAAAAAACTATACCTGTCATGGTATTTTTACGTAGGCGGATTAACGGCTTACATTCTAGCCATAATCATATCTTATAAGACTAGGAGAATCACCTATTAGATCTCCTTCTTCTCACCAACCACCTAAAAGTCTCCTTGACTGCCTCGGGATCCCTTTTATAATCAATAAATATCAGCGCCAAGCCCACGAAAGCCACTGCTGCAGTTCTGAGAACAGCATCCCTGCCTACCTCAATATAGCCTATGAACCGGAACGTTAAAGGATTGATATAGTAGATATCAATGTTCTTCACAACCGAGTTCAATATTCCATTGGCGGCCCAGCTACCGTTGAGGGCTGAGTCTACCACCTGTCCTATACGGTACAGGTTTTGCGACGGCATAACATTAAGATCTCTTACAAGCGTATTCCTATCTACAACATAGATTATCACCATATAAACGTATCGATAGCTTGTTAACTTGTTCTCGCTGATCCTTAGATCGATGCTCATGCCGGGTAATATATTTACTTCATATATGATATTACTGTAAGCGACTGCGAGAAATCTATTCATAATCTGCGGTTTAACAGCACCCGTTATATGTGGAACAGGCATGTAGGTTCCAATGATCAGGAGCTTATTTTCAAGAGGAGTATTAAGGATTACAGGAGAACCAGATATCTCTAGGGAAAACACGTAGGGTAGGTTCGGGTTTCCGTAGTTTCTGAGAATACTCTTGAAGTCGGTGCTTACAATTGCGAAGTAGGTTTTATTCCCTATATTGGATGCTATAGAAGCTATGGTTGATGGGCCGCTTATACTGTACATTGTTAGTTCAGGCTTTTGAAGAGTGGCCACAGCCATTGCTATAATGCCTACTAGTGATAGCAATATTATTAATATGCCTAGGTAGCGAAGCATCATACCTCGACCTCTCTCCAAGACATATAGCTAAGTAATATGAATATAATGTCAAGAAATACAAGAACAACAGCCGATTCTAAGAAGGGATTCATTCCGAACACGCCTACCATACTATATGAAGATATTGCCACATAGAGTAGCTGATTACATATGAGGGTTATACTCTTAAAGATCCCCTCTCCAAGGCTTGGTGTGAATATTGATGCTAGTAGTCCTACTGAAAAAGGAATTATTACCATAAGCAGAAATACTGCGAAAACAGCTAAGGATCTCCGTTTAGTGAAAGCTCCAATAGTCATCCCTATGGTGCCATAATATATCGTCTGTAGAGCACAAATTATGAGAAGTTGTCCTAGAGATATGTTTAATCCATACTGTCTAACAGGAATAACTAGCATTGATGGATCAATTATTAGTGCTGGTATGGAGTATATGAGTAGAAAGACTATGGTTTGGAACACTACACCACCAAATAACCAGGCGCTATAATACTCTTTACGTGTCAGTCCGGTTGCCAGATAAACTTGTATAGTCCCCTTAGACAGTTCGTCAACCGGCTCAGTGGCTAGAGCACTGATCAACGCCACATATATGAAGAAAAAGAATGGGAGAAGGGATAAGCTCATTGATGGTGAGGAATAGAAAGCATATGATATTATAGCGGAGAATATGAGTGTAAATACATAAAATATTCTTATCTGTAGCCCAACAATGTAATCTATGTGGTTTATTATTCTTCTAATTGAGTCCTGCAAGCTTTTCATATAGTTCACCCAGCTCACTGGATACAAGTTCTAATCTGGTCTCGTCCCCGACGATCTCTCTGAGGAAATACTGGATCTCATCCACGTCTTCTCCAGTGGCTTTTACGAGCAGGGTATCGCCGGCTATCTCAACGGCTTTTATCTTATCAAATAGAATTAGCTTCGAAGCAAGCCTTCTTGGATCGGAAACACGTATTCTGAATATGGCTGTAACCCTATATCTTGCAACAATTGTGTTAATGTCGCCGTACTCTACTACTTGGCCCTTTCTGATAAACACTATATAGTTAGCTACCTGCTGGAGCTCAGGCAAGATATGAGTAGCAATAATAACTGTGACGCCGAGCTCGCTCATGAGATCTCTGATTAAACTTATGATTTCCTTCCTAGAAATAGGGTCGAGATTAGCGGTAGGCTCGTCGAGAAGCAGTATCTCGGGATCGCCTAGGAGAGCTATTGCTAGGCCAAGTCTTTGGATATATCCTCTAGACAGAGATTTTATGTTGAAATCAAGATACCTCGTAATACCCGTCAGCCTAGCTATCCTAAACACATCCTGTGAAGCAACGTTCCTAAGCCTGGCGATGTGTCTGAGAAGAGTCCACACTTTAACCTGGGGATAAATGGGTTTCTCCTGCAGATACCCTATTTTTGAGCGCACCTTGAGCTCTTCCTTAACAGGGTCTTGTCCGAATACGTATACTTTTCCACGGGTTGGTTTTATGAACCCTAATATAAGTTTGAAGCTCGTCGTCTTGCCGGAGCCATTTGGTCCGAGAAGGCCAGCGGCTACGCCGCCCGGGATTTTGAAACTAGCGTTTCTCAATGCGTAGATGCTCCCTGCTCTTGAACGATATATTTTTGTGACATTATCGAACACGATCAATGGGTCTTCACCCCGGAGTGTTCTTCAGAACGAACTCGAGCCCCTCTTTTATGACGCGCATTCGTGCCGACGCGGAGCCACCGTACTCTATTATTGTCTCCATGTTCGGGATGACCCTATGGTTAGCCACAGGGTAGAACACAGCATTGACATCTACGGGCTCCACGATATCCGCTCCCCTCACTGCAGCGTGTGCCTTAGCAGCTTTCATAAGTGCTATGCCTGCACGTGGGCTCAGCCCTAGCTCGAAATACTTGGATACAGGCTCCATGATCTCTGGTCTTGTTGCTCGGACAAGCCTAGCAGTGTAGTCGAGCATGTCTTCAGGGACAACTATCTTCTCTGCGACTATTTCCTGGGATTTAACAACCCACTCGGGCTCGACGACTGGTTCGAGCTCTTCAAGGGGTTCTCCAAGCCTCCTGGAGTGAAGTCTGAGGATTTCCTTCTCTTCCTCGAGGCTCTCTGGATAACCAATTATTATTCTCGTGAGAAACCTGTCGAGCTGGGCTTCGGGAAGGGGATATGTTCCCTCCTGCTCAATAGGGTTCTGGGTTGCGAGAACAAAGAAGAACTTGTTTCTTGCTCTGTCTTCGAGTGGGTAGGTCTTGCCCCCTATGGTTACCTCTCGTTCCTGCATCGCCTGTAGCATGGCGGACTGAGTTCTAGGAGTTGCGCGGTTTATCTCATCAGCCAAGACTATATAGGCAAAGATCGGACCGAGCCTCGGCTCGAAGTTTAGCGTTTTGGGATTGTATATGAGACTACCTATTATGTCGGATGGCATGAGATCCGGAGTAAACTGTATTCTAGAGAAACCCTTATAGGGAACACCATTTATCTCAACGATTTCCGTCTCGTCAAGCCCCAGCAGTCTTGTGAGGGATCGAGCCATGGTCGTCTTGGCTACTCCTGGGACTCCCTCCAACAATACATGTCCATTAGCTAGCAGGGATATGAGGATATACTTGATCTCTTCATCATATCCTATGACTGTTTTCCTCATATTTTCAAGAATTTCTTTTGCGCCTCTAACCACATAGTCTATATCATGAGATTTCATGGTTCCCGTAACACCCTGCTACTTTGTCAATATGGTATCGCCGATTTTGAGAACTGATGACCAGGGGACATCATGGAATGCGAGAGGAGATTCCTCAACATATTCTTCGAGAATATTCAGGGCATCACCATGTTTATGTTTCATGATAATTCTTTTCACATCATCTAGTAAGGCGAGCGGTAACTTCCTATTGATTAGTGGGTCCCGCCACTCCGTTAAAGCCTCGTAGAGCTTTGAATATCCTTTTTCCTTCAATCGGCGCAGGAAAGCAAGCCACTTGATCTCGCCCCGTCTCTCTAGGCTTTCACATCTTAATCCGGGCTCGCCTGGGCCAACCACTATTTCTTTCGCATACCCCAGTATCCCTTTTTCGAGACTAATTACCAGCTTATCCATGATCACGTCTGGATCCAGAACTGGTTCTGAGCCTCTGCCTCTCCCCCTGTACCTGGCTTCCCTCGGCGTAGCCAGAACAATTGCAACGAGCTTTCCCGATGGTGTCTGAGACATGGATATTAGTTTGATCTCGTTTGGCTCAATAAATGATTTTAGTAAGGAAATATTCTGTTTGGCTCTCCTATACGGTATATCGAGGCCTTTCTCCCTTGCAAGAGCGACCAGCTCTTCGAGGCTGGCCTCGCTCTCTTTTTCTTTGATTCCTAATATGTTTGCGAGCTTCTCATAGTCGGGATACACATTATCCGTCTCGATCTCAACACAAATCTTCAACGTAACCCTGCCGTTCTTGACTGCTAGGCCGCAAACCTTTCCGAAAAACAATGCCTCGGAGTCGTACACATTGGCATTCATAAGCTCATTAATACTGTAGAACCTCAATATTCGCCACCGCCTAGTTATCCATTTATCTAGGAGGAACTTCATATAAAAATATGATTCTATATTTGATCATTGTTATAGTTGGTGCGCTGAATCATGATCGATATATGCGGTGTATCGAGACAAGCCATTAGGATGGGTGTAGCCGACGTATATGCCTTGCTACAGGGCAGCAGTAGGTCTAGGATCAAGGGGGAGGGAATGGAGTATGTAGACTTTAGACCCTATGCGCCGGGCGATGATATTAGGTATGTGGATTGGAGAATGAGTGCTAGGAGGACGGGGCCTGGGAAGACAATTGATTTAGTTGTCAAGGAGTTTATGAGCGAAAAAATGGTCAATACACTTATAGCTGTGGATATGTCGTCTCAGCTGAACTTTAAAGAAAAAATAGCCGGGTCCTTGTACACGGCATCACTGATGACTAGCCTTGCGGGCATCCTAGAAGACAGAGTTTATGTCGGGATCATCCGGGATGATCGTTACAGGGTCTTCGTTCCGCATAGGCCGAGAGACGCGATCTACTATCTGGCCAATACTGTGTGTAGGGAAAAACCTAGTGGTGGAGAAATCGATTCTGCAGTGCTATTTGCTGATATGGTTAGAAAGACTAGGATGATAAGAGGGGGAGTATTGATCACGGATTACTCGCACCGGCCCGACTATATAAAATCGTTGAAAAACCTCTTCAGGGCAAGAAGGCTTGGTATCGCGCTAATATATATGTATGACTGGGCCGAGATCAATCCTCCCCTCGACAAGGGCTTTATCCCCATATGCAGTCTCAGCGGGGAGTGCATAGTGAATGATATTGGAGAGATATACAAGGCTATAAGAGAGCATGTACAAAGAATACGGGCGGTATCGAGACTAGTAACACCATATACGCTCAGCTTGGCTGGTCTCCAAGGCGCTAGGGCGAACAAGCTAAGGATAATGGATGCATACCTGTCTATAAGGGCGAGGAAACCACCAGTCTTATCGAGGAGATGACTATGGAGAATACTCTGAGAGCAGGCATAATAGTTGTAAGCGACACGGTTTATGAGGGGAGCAAACAAGACGTTAGCGGAGAAGTAGCCCGTGAGATCCTCTCATCCAGAGGCTACCGTGTAGTCGACAAAATAGTTGTCCCCAATAGATACAGGGAAATACTGCGTGCGATCAACGAACTGTCGGGGAAAACAGACTTCATAATAGCCATAGGAGGCACTGGTCCAAGCCCCAGAGACATAACGGTAGACGTCGTAGAAAGTATTGCATGGAGGAAAATACCGGGATTCGGCGAGATATTCAGGCTAAGATCCTATGAGGAAATAGGGATGCGAGGAGCAATCTCTAGGGCAGAGCTATTCATACTGGCCAACGGCACCCCGGTCGCTGTAACCCCCGGCTCCACAGCGGCGGTCAAATTAGCTCTGAGCTTACTCCTAGAAATAATAGATCATCTCGTCGAGGAGTCACGCAGGTATGAGGGACAACACCGTATCTATGTTGAGAAATAGAAAGAAGAAAAAAGATGAATAACGTATCTTTATCAACCAGTGATGTTGACGCCGTAGAATTCCTTCGCGGCCCTAAAGAATTCTTCCGGAGAAGCCGTTATTGTCGGCGCATCCCCAGCCGTCTTCTTGACTATATCGGGGTCCTTTAAGCCGTGACCTGTTACTAGCACAACTATTGTCTCGTCCCTGTCGACCTTGCCTTCCTTGAGGGCCTTGATCAGGCCTGCAAGGCCTGCGGCGCCGCTGGGCTCGGCAAATATACCCTCCATGCTCGCCAGAAGCTTCATAGCCTCAATTATCTCTGGATCACTCACCACTACGCCGTAACCATTGGTTCTATAGAGTGCTCTCAGGCCCGCGTCGCCATCCCATGGGAATGTGTCCTCTAGGCCCGTTGCGATGGTCTCCGGCGGCTTCTCCCAAGGCCTTATCTTATCCGGGTCGGCACGCTCCATCCAGGCCCTGACGAATGGGTGGTTACCCTCAGGCTGTACTGCCACCATCTTGGGATACTTGTCTATCCAGCCAACATTGTTCCAGTCCCTAAACCCGTTATAGACTCCAGTTAATAGGCTGGCGGCGCCTGTAGGTATGAAGACCTGGTCCGGCACCCGTAGCCCTAGCTGCTCAACTATCTCCATGGCAATAGTCTTGGGTCCCTCGATCTGGTATGGGTTGAACGGCCCGAAGCTAGGGGATGGATAGAACCCATAGTTTTCCGCGAGCAGGCGCATCATCTTAACGGTCGGGTCTTCGGCCTCCGTCCATCTTACCCTGAACACCTTGGCCCCGTAGAATAGTAGCTGTGCGATCTTGCCGTACCCGGCGAAGTCGGGGACGAAGGCATATACTTCTATCCCGGCCCGAGCACCATAGGCGGCTAGAGCGGCCGCTGCGTTACCGCTGCTGGCGACCACCGCTCTTTTGAAGCCAAAGTATTTTGCCATGCTCACCGATACACTCATGCATCTATCCTTGAAGCTACCCGTAGGGTTACGGGTCTCGTCCTTCAGGTATAGGTTTTTGAGGCCTAGATGCTCGGCAAGCCTCTTAGCTTTTATAAGCGGCGTGTAGCCTTCGCCCAAGCTGATAATGTATTTCTCGTCGGGTACTGGTAGGAACTCCTTGTATCTCCACATATTCTTGTCTCTCTTCTTGATTTCGTCGAGGCTTACCGCCTCCTTTATAGCCTCATAGTCATATATTATGTCGAGTCTCCCCAGATCCTTCTTACGGCACATGACCGGTTTATCTTCCAGCCTATATATGGTTCCACAACGACTACATTTCAGATACTGGACATACACTTCATGAACACCCGAGCGTTTCTCTATTCCTCTATGGTTGTCGCAGATAGGTATTATTGTTATCCATAGGATCATGGATAACCGTATTAGCGCTACATGACTATAACCTATCAACAGGGCGCAAGGTATTGGTACGACACGTAAAGAAGGAGAAACATGCAATATGCTTTGAGATCCAGGACGCCATGAAGCGTACTGGATGCCCTATCTGCAGTATCCTGAGAAATCTAGAAGAGGACACGATCAAGTACATGCTGTACAGCCAGGTAAACGATCCAGCTGTCCGCAGAAAGCTGAGGCAAAGCCTCGGTCTATGCCCTTATCACGCATGACTTCTAGCAGACATCGTAAGGGGGAATCCAGAAATTGATCTCCTCGGTCCATCGATAATATACGAGGATATGCTCAGAACATATCTTGAAGAAAGGAAAGACACTAGTGGTGAGTGCTTCCTATGTGCTAAAACAAGAGAGTTCGAGAGAATTTATATTGAAGAGATGGCTTCATGCATCGAGATAGATCCAACTATGCTCGACGAGTATAGTAGGAGCCGCTCGATACTGTGCCGCAGACACTATGAAATGCTTTTAAGTCATCTAGACGGGGTACTCAGAGCCAAGCTCAAAGAGATACAGCTCAAGAAACTTAAGAAGATACTACATAATCTCTCAGAATATACAGAATATATAAGGAAGCAGGATTACAGGGTCGAAGAAGCCCTAACATACGATGAGGCACGGGCATGGCTGGACGCTATAATATTTCTGAAAGGAGAACGTATATCCACTAATATCTATTCAAGAGAGGAGGTCAGGGAGAAGCATAGGAGGCGTAGACGTCTATTCTTGTTCTAGGTAATGCCATGCAGAATTATGTATAGGGCCCTCAATACCGGTCTTCAAAAGATCCTCTATCTCCTCTTCAGCCAGAAGTATTCTTGCAAGCTTCAAAACATTTTCCATTGAAGGGTTCCGTCGAACACTCCTAATAAGTCCTGGGTGGTATTCTTTAGAGTATATCATTGACTTTATTATGTCTTCGAGTAATCTTCTACCATCACTGTTCAATACATCTCTGCTGAAATATATTCTATAGCCCCTCAGTAGTTTCCTCATCAGGTTCTCAGCATATTTTCGATAACCTGTCAATGCTTTCATCCATATTCTCGAAAAGATAATAAAATATTGGGGATTATTATAGCTTAGGTGTAATTATGATCAGCCCTTCAACCGGTCATGTGAGATACGAACTATTTGTAGAAGCCATGGGGAAATTAAAAGAGGCAGCACTACTGATGATTATTGGCAATATCTTGGCGTCGATCGGTACTGTTTCAATACTCCCCGCACTCGTTACAGGGTATCATGGCTTAGGCATTGGGCTGATCTCCGGTGCGGCAGCAATTGTGGGCCTCATCATCATATTGATCGCGCTATACATGCACGTGGTTCCCTCATTTGAGCTATTAAGGGATTACAAGCCCAGCGAATACAGTACTGCGGCGACTCTTGTACGAATAGGTTATGTTTGGGGGGCAATACTGTTGATAGTAGGTATTGTTACGTTGATCATATTAATCGGCGCAGTATTGTTGTTAATAGGTATAATCCTCTTACTACTCGGTAAAATAGGTATAATCATAGGCATGTTCCAGATAAATAGTGAAACAGGAGAATCAATGTTCTTAGTTGCAGGCATATTATTTATAATAGGACTATTCGTGCCCTTCCTATCATTTATAGGGTGGATACTGATCTACATTGCAGCGGATTCTGCTATAGCTAGAATTAAGGAAAAAATAGGATCTCAACCAAGCACATCGCCAGAGTCAACAGACTTTATCTAAGACGGCACGAAAGCCTAAGCGTTAATGCTAGGCTCAGATACGAACCGGAAGTTTTTTGTCACTTCATTAATAACCCCTATTTTTCGGTAGATATATGTGTATTGACACAACCGCAACAAGTATTCTGCATTCCTTGTAACCGATGGTTTCTAACCCTCCTTTGACGGGATAGACATATAATTTCATAGGCTTTACTGGTAGTAATTCCCAGATCTTACCCGGATCGATATCCTCTGGTTCGGGAACTCCCAGATCTATTACTATAACTGAATTCTTAAGCCCATAAGTACCGAGCTCGTCAGGGGCTGGTATGCAAACCCTGTGTATTATATCATTGATTGCTCTCGCTACGGCAACCATTGTTTCGGCGTGCATTAGATCAATGCCTATACCAGTCTCTATTATAAGGCGTCCATACCCCTTGTTTTTGAGATCAATATGTATTTTCAGCCTTTCCTCAGGAGATTTAATTAAAAAATAGTTCTTTTTCATCGAGATTATTCACCTCTGAGAAACTTATTGTAGATATTTCCATTCTAGGTACTCTATGAAGTATTTGGCCTCGTACTCCTCGCCGAATGCTTTCCTTAGCAGTTCTTTGGGCGCGTAGGTGGAGCCCCACTTATGTATTTTTTCTCTCTGCCAGTCTTGGATCGGCTTGTACTCCTTGTTCCTTATTTTCTCGTAGAGGTCTGGCATGTCTTTGAGAAGATGGTGTCTCATCTGCGCCGCAACAAGGTTTCCGAGGGTATATGTTGGGAAGTAGCCTATGCTTCCTATGCTCCAGTGTATGTCTTGTAGGATGCCCTCAGAATAGTTTCTAGGCCTTACGCCTATGAGTTCCTCCATGTACTGGTTCCATATCTCTGGTAGTTCGTCAACCTTTATTTCACCGGTCAGTAATTGTTTCTCGAGCTTTGTCCTCAATAGTATGTGGAGGTTGTAGGTTACTTCGTCCGCCTCTGTTCTTATTAGGCTCGGCCTGACTGTATTGAAGTAGTAGTAGATGTCCTCAGCATCATAGTCTTTGAGGAAATCGAGATACTGTTTAAGCAGAGGGGTCAGCACTTCTACGAACTCCTTGCTCCTCCCTATAATGTTCTCCCAGAACCTTGATTGTCCCTCGTGTATGCCTAGGCTTACACCATTACCTATAGGGGTTGCCATTAACCGCTCATCGATCTGTAGCTGATAGAGTGCGTGGCCGAACTCGTGAACCACACTAAGTATGCTCCGCTTAAAGTCGAAGCCCTCATACCTAGTGGTGATCCTTACGTCCTTTATCCCCATTGACTGGGTGAAGGGATGGGCTGACTCGTCAAGTCTTGCTCTACTGCCTAAAGGAAAGCCTAGGATCTCCAATATCCTCTTATTGACGATCCTCAGTTTATCGGGATCATACTTGATCTTCTCGAGCTCATGCTCCGCCGGGTACTTGCCGGAGCTCATGATCTTCTCGAGTATCCTCCTGATCCTTGGCTCGAGGTACCCGAATACTCTATCAACGTCCCTCGTCCTCAAGCCTTCCTCGAAAAGATCGAGCAGTGCGTCGTAGGGATGTTCTTCCCAGCCTAGATAATCAGCTATTTTCCGGGCCAGCTGAACGATCTTCTCTAGGTATGGCTTGAATATACTGAAGTCGTTCTTCTCCTTGGCAACCCTCCAATACTGCGTGGCTTCCTGGCTTATCCTAGCGTACTCAGCTATTACTTCTGGAGGTACTTTCAGCGCCTTCTCTATGTTCCTCTTAACAACCCTGATAACGCCTTTCTCATAATCGTTAAGGTCTTCCTGTTTCTCGGCTTTCTCGACAAGTTCTCTTATCTCGGGGCTAAGTATGATCTTCTGCTTCAGAACAGCTAGTTCCGATTGAGCGATTGCTCGCTCCTGTATTCCCTCTCTAGGCATGTAGGTCTCTGCATCCCATCCCATTAGAGCTGTGGCGTGATCCAAGGCCCATAGGACGCGTAGCTTATTGGTCAGTTCTTTTATCACGGGGTTCTGGAATACCAAGATCGTGCACCTATTACGTTGTATTAGTTTTTATCATAACGTATTACTAAGCGATCTCAATATTATAAACAAATTGTTTCAACATCATTCTAATGCCTGTTCATAGCTTGACATATGATCATTTAGTTCAACTATTGACTCTTAGTTCTCGGCAAACTAATTCTGTGATTATTGATGAGATTAGAATTCATTGATTTAAGCTTGGTCAAAGAAATTATAACGGTTTTATAGTCGATAATAAAGCTTATCTTTTATTTCTAAAAAGTATATGTATATACGAAGAATTTTAACTGGGTGTATACGTTGATAAGTGGCGGCGTATTAATAATAATAGCCCTCATAATCTATGCGATCTTCTACTTCACCCACGGCAGGTATCTACAGAACAAGGTCGTCAAGGCGGACCCCAACAGACCAACACCCGCACAGAAGCTATACGATGGAGTAGACTATGTCCCGGCAAACAAGTATGTCCTATACGGTCATCACTTCGCCTCGATTGCGGGCGCCGGCCCAATAGTTGGCCCGGCCATCGCGCTTGGCTGGGGATGGCTCCCATCGATCATCTGGATCTGGTTCGGCAACGTCTTCATTGGAGTAGTCCACGACTACCTCGCCCTAATGAGCAGTGTAAGATATGATGGACGCAGCATCGGATGGGTAGCCGGCGAGATGCTGGGAAGAAGAGCTATGTTTGTATTCAATAGCTATATATGGTTCGCACTAGTCCTAGTGGTGGCGGCGTTCGGCTTCGTAATATCAGTATTATTCACCGCCACCGAGGGAGCTGGTCTAACGGCACTACTCCTCTTGTTCTTCGCAGTTATAGTTGGCTTCCTAATGTATAAGTCCCCTGTAGGGTTCAAGGGAGGAACAATCATTGCTTGGATATTCATAATAATAGCGATATATCTCGGCGTGCAGTGCCAGCTCAACCACTGGCTCAACCTAACCTTCGACGAGTGGCTGATCATACTATTGATCTACATTATTATCGCGGCATCACTGCCCGTATGGGTACTGCTACAGCCGCGTGACTATATGAACGCCTACATACTATGGGCCAGCCTGGCGATCGGAGGCGGCGCGCTCATATGGCTGGCGATACAGGGCCAGGGAGCACTGGTGTTCCCGTCCTTCACTAAGTTCGACGCCAACATTGTAGGCGGGCAGCCCTCGCCCTTCTACCCAACAGTCCCGCTAATAATCGCCTGTGGAGCACTGTCTGGATTCCACAGCCTAGTGGGAAGCGGTACGACCAGCAAGCAGTTGGCCAATGAGTTGCACGGATTATTCGTAGCATATAGTGGTATGGAGACCGAGGGCTTCCTATCAACAATGGTAGTAGGCTCAATGGCAGGGTACGGCGTATATGCGTTTGTCGATGGAATAATCAAGAACTGGAGCAAGGTAAGCGGCTTAGTTGATAGTATTGCCAAGACCCTAGGAATAGGCAGCGTGACTAACACGCCGAGCTCGGTTCAAGCATTCATGAATGCCCTCGTAAACAACCCGTCTGCCTTCGGTACATGGTATGCTAAGCTGGCTGGTGCCGTAAAATGGAGCGTGATCCCGCGGAGCTACGCCTATGCTGTCAACTACGCATTCGGATGGGATATAACAGTCATGACGATCTTCGCCACTCTATGGATCACAGGGTTCGCATTGACTTCGCTTGATACCGCTACTAGGCTCGGCAGATATGCATGGCAGGAGCTAATGGTGCCCTTGAAGGAAAAGGCTACGGGCGCGTATAAGGTACTGGCTAATAAGTGGGTTGCAGCGGCCATACTTGCAATTGTAGGAATAGCTCTGGCCTGGAGCAAGGAGTTCTTAATAATCTGGCCAGCATTCGCCGGCATGAACCAGTTGCTGAGCAGCCTCGCACTAATGACGGTCGCGGTGTGGGTTGCCAAGGTACAGAAGGCGAGCGGGCTAGGAAAGTTCCTAGTGATAGCGCCAGCCGTCTTCATGTGGTTCACCGTAACCATTGCGTTGCTGTGGTACGAGGCGGTAGTTGTTCCCCCCATGCTAGCCGCTGGCGGTACCAAGGCTGTAACCGCTATTGTGGTAGCCATAGTGACAGCTATCGGTGTTATACTGAACCTGTACCTGTTCATTCTCTGGGTGCTGAGAATGAGAAAGAGGGAGTGAATTAGACTACGCTAGAAAGAACAATGTAAGACTAATTTTGTTTTTTAAGCACCTATAACATACTGTCTGTTATACACAAGTGCTCACGAGGCGGTAGCTGCTTGGTTCTCAAGAAGCTATCTGATTTCTTCGATGCAATAGTATCTATTTTCAAGGGCCGTAGTGTTGAGTATATTGAGGCAGAGCTTAGGGAGCTCGAGAACGTTTTCGCACTCATAGTCCTCGGCTCATTCATAGGATTACCCAGCCCTCCGTCCACGATAAGCTTGAGGCTCCTCCCCTACATGGGGAGAGAGCTTCTCGTGATGAGCAGGATAAGTGAGAGGCTAGACGATATGTTGGGAGAAATGGCCGGGTTGTTCGATATAGCCTAGACGTAGGTGGTATGGTATGACACTGATAAGGTTCTTTCTAGGAAAGGGTGGTGTTGGAAAGACTACTTCTGCGGCCGCCTATAGTGTAAACAAGGCTTTACAGGGTAAACGTGTACTCGTTGTAAGCCTAGATCCTGCGCATAACCTTGGAGATGTGTTTGATACTGAGCTTGGTGATGACCCGGTTAAACTAATGGATAACCTCGTGGCGATCGAAGTAGACTATGATAAGATGATCAAGAAGCACCTAAAGGAGCTTACCGAGAAGATCAAGGACATCTATGGCTACCTGAAAATATTTAATCTAGACAAGTATGTCGACGTCCTCAAGCACAGCCCGGGAGTCGAGGAGCAGGCTAGCCTTGAGAAGATAATAGAGATAGTCAGAAAGTATGGAGTAGGCGACAAGGCATTCGATATAATAGTATTCGATACACCGCCAACCGGGTTAACGCTCCGAATAATGGCCCTACCAACTATAAGTCTTATATGGATCGAAAGACTCATCAAACTAAGACTAGCTATACTCGAGAGAAGAAAAACTATATCCAGCATAACGGGTGAGCGGTTCGAAATAGAGATCGCTGGGAGGAAGTTCAAGGTACCAATAAGTGTTAAGGAGGATCCCATATTTAAGGAGCTCATGAAACTTAAAGACGAGTACAATTGGATAAACAAGCGCCTAACCGACCCTAACACGACAGCTGCGATCATGGTGATAAATCCTGAAACACTGCCTGTTCTCGAGGCATACAGAGCGGTAAACTTCCTCAAAAAAATAAACGTACCCGTAACCCACCTGATCGTGAACAAGGTATTAGAGCTAGATACAGTACCCGAACGATTACGGCCGCGGATAGAAGAGCAGGAGATAGCACTAGCCCTTGCCAGGGAGAAGCTTCCGGGACTAGAAATGATAAAGATACCCTATCTGGAGAGAGAGCCGAGAGGCCTCCAGATGCTGAAAAGAGTGGCGGAGTACTTATCACCTATACCGTGAGAATATTTTTGTCTGGGTGTACATTCATTGGATCCACTTATAGCGATCTTTGTAGTAGTCATATTGCTCGCAGGAGTCTCCGTGGTATGGTTCTATAGGAAGAGAAAAGTAAACCTCATGATCCTTGAGAAATCAATTAGGATCCTCGAGAAAGTCTACCAGCCCTACGATAAGAAATACACCGTGATAGGGATCTATGTAGGCTATTCCGCACTGTACAAGGTTTTGAAGAAAGCCTTGAAAACAATAGAGGTAGTCACTCTTCTCCTGCCTCGCCAAAGCCTCATGTATCTCCCTGTAGCTAAGCTGACATCGAGGTTCGACAAGATCTTCATAATCTATCACTATGACAAAGAGACGCATTTCCCGGGCGAAGCCCACCTTGTCAGGAAAGGATACTATAGGCTCGGGATAAAGAGGGCGATACACGGCATAGAGAAGATGCATGTGGAGAAGACGAGAATAGGCGGTAAAGAATACTACATGGTGTACAACAACAGGAGAGTAGCGGAGAAACTATTGTCAATGATCCAGAACCTCAAGAACCCGCTACTCATACAGCATGCCGCCGTGGTGCCCAAACTGCACAGGCTCTACATAGCCGCTAAACTAGATATAAGATACCTAGAAGATCTCGCCTCGAAAACATATGTCTTCGCCCAGGAAATGGTGAGTGGACAATGAGTGGGCTGGAGAGACTATACAGGGTTTTCAAGTGGGTCGAAGATATAGACACGCCCGAGGGCCGGAAGAGGCTTCAAGAATCAATAGGTAATATTGGTAAAGCAATAGATCATCCCAGCATAAAGGATCTACTTGCCAGGAAGGACAAGATCACTATAATCGATGTATGTAGTGGTAAAGGAATAGGCTTCATAGCACTGGCAAAAGCTATTCTCCAGAAACATGATGTAAAAATTGAGATAATAGCAGTTGACCTCAGGCAGTCAGCCCTTGAAAAAGCAGAGGAGTACGCTGAGAAGGAGCTGGGGATAAAGATCAAGACATTCGTCTATGATGCGACCAGGCTATGGGAGCTGGGAGTTTCTGCTGACATAGGGTTGCTTTACGGCTTCTCAACTCCTCATTTCAACCCATATGATATGGTTAAGCTCGCCGCAAGTATGGCGAGTATTCTCGGCCCAGAAGGAGCCTTCTTGGTGGAAGAAGCTGATAGGGTATATAGTATTTGTCAAAGGACCGGCTATAAGGACGTTATCCCGGACTATGTCGATGAAGACAGAGTGATATTATCGATAGAAGCGGGTAGAGAACCACTAAAGGGCGTAAACCGGAGATTAATAATAGACTTGATAACGGGGAATCGTGTAATGAGCGAGTTTAGGTTGTGGGATATCGCTGGAACAGCCTCTATTCTCTGGTGCTTCTTCAGGCATGTGGACTTCATTAAATACAGGCATCCATATTCTGGTCTTCTAGTAGCATGGAAGCCGAGAGGAATAGAGCCTATGCAGTACGCCGAGTATCCGGAGATAATATCAGGGAGGAATCGTTGACAGGTTAATGTTATGAATTCCGGGATCAATGTAAAAACAGAACATTATTGGAATTGTAAAGAAATAATGCTATGTTGTAACAGCCTTTGCCAGCCCTGGAGGCGTATCTATCGGCCTACCTAGCTTTACGCCTATCCTGTATGCGAGGAGCTGTAGTGGGATAATGTTCGCTATTGGGGCCAAGTATTTGATTGTAGGCACTGTACGGACTATATTCTCTCCTTCATCATCCATAGATACGACGAGAAGGTTTGCATCCTTACTCTTTATTTCTCTGACAACCTTATCATATAGCTCGAGGGCCTGCTCCTCGTATGGCTTTATCAATATAACAGGGAATCCTGGCCTGACGAGCACCATTGGGCCATGCCTTAGCTCGCCCAGTTGTACTCCCTCACTATGGAGTATAGCGGCTTCCTTCAGCTTGAGCGCTGCCTCCAGTGCTACCGGGTAGTTTATACCGCTACTACTCACGTAGATGTTATCCCAATTATTATGAACATCAACGATCCTTGTGACATCTCTATCAATTCTGGATAATTCGTGTTGTAGCCTCTTGGAGAGCTCCTCTATTTCCCCATAGATCATTCTGACATCGCCTTGGCCTATCTGGCCTGTATGCACTCCTGTATACGCAGCTAGGATCAAGAGAGTTGCAACGGTTGATGTGAATGTCTTTGTTGCAGGCACAGCTATTTCGGGCCCCGCGCTTATCGGTAGGTAGACGTTGCTTTCAAGTGTGAGCCTTGAGCCAACCATATTTGTTACCCCGACGACCACGGCTCCTCTCTGTTTTGCTAGCTTGATGCTTCTTATGACATCGCTTGTCTCGCCGCTCTGGCTCACGGCAATTATGACTGTTCCTGTACCAACGTGTTCAAGGCCATAGTACGGGAACTCCGCCGCACTGACAACTTCTAGATCGATCTTTGCCAGGTCGGCGAAATAGTAGAGCGAGACCAGGCCGGCGTGAAGGCTTGTACCGTTCGCGATTACATATACGTTCTTGGCGCCCTGGATGATCATTGCGGCTAGTCTGAGATACTTGTCCATTAGGCCATTGATCGTCTGTCTTAATGCGTGTGGTATCTCGTATATTTCCTTCAACATGTAATGGGGATAGCCCGCCTTATCCCATAGTCCTGCAGGGTATTTGACCCTCTTTCTTATCAATTGTTTGACTTCGCCGCCTGTAAGGACATCGTAGACTTTGAATTCATCATGACTAATTACCCCGGCCATATTATCTCCCAGCACGGCAGCTTCTGTGGCGAATCCGTGGAGGCTTGGGATATCGCTGGATATGAAGAATCCCCTTTGCCCGATACCTATTACGAGGGGCTGACCATGTGTTAGTACATATAACCTGTTATCTCCTTGGAATAGAACAGCGAAAGCATATACGCCGTCAATGGTTCTCCCTATACCGATAATATCTTCTATCTTATTTTCTTTCTCTGAGACTGACTCGAGAAGATGCGCGAGTACCTCTGCGTCTGTCGTGGATGAGAATCTATGTCCTTCCCTGATAAGATCGTCTCGGAGTACTTCATAGTCCTTAATGATGCCGTCCACCACGATAGCTAGGCTTTCCCTACAATCCTGTAGGGGATGTGTATTATTGTCTTTGGGCCATCCCCTGCTGGCGTATCTTGTATGAGCGATCGCTATCTTGGAGGAGATCTCCGTTATTCCGATATCCTTCCATATTTTTTCTATATGTCCTGCTTTCTTTCTAACTACGAGTTTACCCTCATCGTCGAGGTAAGCGTAACCGGCTCCATCATATCCGCGATATATGAGTCTTCTAAGGCCCTCAAACAATATTTTGCCTGGTAACTTGTCTTTGGAAACAAAACCGAAAATGCCGCCCATCAGGTACACCCCGATTATCGTACAGATGATATACTAATATTTATGAGCTTGTTAAAAAATATCGTAATATTTTTTACACATTCTATTCTTGGTCTTTTACAATATCTATTTGTATAAACACATATGTCCACATATAT
This sequence comes from Desulfurococcales archaeon, assembly GCA_027022365.1. Lineage (GTDB taxonomy): Archaea > Thermoproteota > Thermoprotei_A > Sulfolobales > Desulfurococcaceae > JAADCY01. The sequence continues at coordinate 270,229 of JALVYU010000031.1, forward strand.
ATGTATTTATCCGTTATATAAAGTATACTAGCAAATATATTTGATATATATGACATATTAGGTTAGTCTAATCACTCAGTTATAATTGATCTACATAGTATTTCCTAAAGTTAAATTTTTATAAGAAAGTTTTTTATTGCATTCGCACGGATTTTCTATATTAAATGATAACTTTAAGGAAAATGTGCGAAGTGACCTATCTTGATGGACCCCATTAATACTGGAAATACTGCTTTCGTTCTCTTATCTGCCGCACTAGTAATGATAATGACGCCCGGGCTAGGATTCTTCTACGGCGGACTTGTAGGCCGAAAGAATGCCCTGACAATACTGATGGAATCCTTCTTCTCGCTTGGATGGGTTACGATACTATGGGTATTGTTCGGCTACTCGCTGTCTTTCGGGCCCGACATAGCGGGAGTTATTGGTGGCGCAAAGTATTTCTTTATGAACAATATCTTCGAGACGACGAGGATGGCCGCATTCCAGGGACCATTATACGCTTATGTTATGTTCCAGCTAATGTTCGCCGTAATAACGCCTGCGCTGATAACAGGTGCTTTCGCCAACAAGATGAAGTTCACGGCATGGATAGCCTTCCTGACACTATGGTCGTTCCTAGTATACTTCCCGGTCGCCCACTGGGTCTGGGGAGGAGGATTCCTGCAGAAATGGGGCGTCGAGGACTTCGCAGGAGGTATCGTCGTACACGCTACAGCTGGCTTCTCAGCATTAGCGGCCGCGCTGTGGTTCGGTGTAAGTAGGGTTAAGAACAGGCCTCACAACCTCATGTGGGTGGCCCTAGGAACAGCTCTTCTGTGGTTTGGATGGTTCGGCTTCAACGCTGGGAGTGCTCTACGCGCGGGTGGTGATGCAGCAATAGCCTTCACGAACACGCAGATCGCCGCGGCATTCGCCGCCGTAACATGGGTATTCCTAGACGTCGCACGTGGAGGCAAGATATCGGCTTCAGGATTCTGCACAGGGGCCATCGCTGGTCTAGCGACTGTGACGCCGACAGCGGGCTTTATCATGCCTCAGGCCGCGATGATAGTAGGTATTGTCGCCGCCCTAGTCTGTTATGCAGCAGTAATGTATAAGAACAAGAAGGGATGGGACGACGTACTGGATGTCTGGGGAGTCCACGGCATAGGAGGCTACACGGGTATATTAATGCTGGGGCTATTCGGTACAAGCCAGGTGCTCGGAGAGAACGGCCTCTTCTACGGCAACCCTGTGTTCTTCCTCAAGGAATGGGCCGCGGTGACATTCGTATCTGCGTATAGCTTCGTGGTTACGTTGTTCATACTGTGGATAATATCGAGGTTTACTAGGGTCAAGGTTCCGGAGTCCGAAATGGAGTCAGGGCTGGATGAAATAGAGCTCGGTGAAGTAGCTTATCCACAGTAGCGGATTAATGTATCTATGAACCTCTATACGATAAACACATCATTTTTTCATTACTTTCATATCATCAGCTGAGTCGTGATTCGGGGAAATGATTAAATTCTCGACATACCAGATAATCAATAGAAGATCTATAGATATAATGATGATCAGTCTTGAGCATTAAGAAGCTGATCCACTACATGGTTGAATATGGTAGAATGCTTATCCTGGCTGTCGATATAGTTATCATAACAGTTATGACTATACTCGTATGCTTAACAACCGTGATTATTGTAAGGGATATTATGGGTGTATGGAATTATGAAGCGGTCAGCATAGGAGAGCTACAGATAACGGTTAACGATGTGTTTTTGCTCATAGTTTTCGCCGAGATTATTAGGAGCATCATAGTTGGTCGCCGTCAGCCCGAGATGTATCTTGTCGCTATAGCGGAAGTAGGTTTTGTAATCAGTATTAGAGAGGTTATAGCCTCTGTCGTGAGGGGTAGTAAGATCGATATACTCTACGCCTCTATCTCGAGCCTCATTCTAGCAATAGTCCTACTCCTCATGTACAGGTATGTATTACCTCATAGGGGAAGCCTTAAAAGGACAAGTTCTACTCATTCCTCTCAGCACTGATCTTTTTCCTCAGCAAAATCATGGTTATTGTTATCAGTACAATAACCGTGATTACAACTGCAAGAGATTGTTGTCCAAGCAATTCTGGTTGAGACGAGGAAGACGTTGTTGTTATTGATTGTGTTGTGGATGTGTTCAGTATAGGTGGAGGAGTTATTGTTGGTGTCGGTGTTGCGGTAGATGTAGTTATCGTCACGGGTGTGAACGATATGTTAACTGCTACGATCATTGATTTGGGAGGAATCCCTTGTGAGAGCATTGCGCTTATCTCTCTTCCTGATAGACTTGAATTTGTTACATAGACAACGATCTTATTGAAGACAATCTTGGGTGCCGTAGATGTTCTGCCCGTGACATTACCGACTACAAGATGTAAAGTTGTTAGCGGGGGTAAGTATACCAAATCATGCTTCCCTGTTTTTCCACCAATATTATATAATAAAGTATTGTTTTCGAGAATGAGAATATATGCAGTAATATCTTCGCCGATACGGGCATCCCTTATAGGGCCTAGCCAGTGATTTTGATCGCCTGCCATAATGTAGATTTCAGGGTTTTTATCCGGTGCTTTGAGAATTATTAAACCATAAGCGTAAACACCATTATAAGTCAGGTAGATCGACGCGTAGCCGTAATCACCTATATCTTTGACAGTGAATGCCACGGTCAATAATGTATTATTCCCGATAGTGCTTAGCCTTCTTGTCTCATTATAGAGCATACCATGTAGTAGAACATTGCATCCAGTTGCAAAGATTAACGACGATAAAAGTATGATCGCTATAATTCTTCTAAGTATTAAGTCGAATCACCTCCTTGGCCGTGGAAATATAGTATATGAAATACGTTAATAACTAGTATCTGTTTCTAAGATGGATAACGTGGATGATGAACGGTTAGGAGATGTTAGATCATGGGGTCTATACATGAATGGCTAGTACCAGCTATACTAACACTAGTGCTTTGGGGTTTATGGGGCTATATGTTGAAATTTGCTGGAACTAGGCTTGATTGGAGAGAAGTATACTTTATCAGTAGCTTGGCCAGCTTTACTTTGGCATTAATATTCTATCTGTACTCTAAGGGATTTAGTATTAGCCTAAACATCTACGCATTATACGCAGCGATCGCCGGCCTTATGGGAGGACTCGGATACCTGGCCTTCATGATAGCTATTAGCAAGGGGAAAGCCTCGATAATAATTCCTTTAACAGCACTATATCCAGCTATAACTGCTGTCCTCGCAGTGTTGTTCCTAGGAGAAAAGCTGAAGCCGACACAGCTCGCGGGAATAATAATGGCGCTCATAGCAGGTATACTCGTATCCCTCTAGGCATCGCCGCTCCATGCCGTAGCGGCTGCTACAGCGTCTATTAGGAAGTCTTTATTGTTGGAATAGTCTTCCTCGATGAGAGAGGCATAGGCTGTCTCGATGATCTTCTCGTACAGGTTTTCATCGATATCAACTTCTAATCCATTAACACTAACCTCCAGCTTAGCGCCAGGCTGGTAGACCTGGAGGATCCTAGGCTCTATGCCGTCTTTTCCTAGCTCTGATGCGGCAACCATGACAGCGTTTAGTACTATCGCGTCAATACTTGAGCCGTAAGTTATTGTGATGTTTACAACCGCTTTTGGCATTCCGCGACCACCACTGATCCGATGACATGTTATAGGGATAAAAGAGCGGGGAAGGTATTGTTACCGCGTTGTTACCGGGAGATATAGGGTCTTATTACAGGGTTAACACGGTAGCCTCCCTATTATAAACCCGGGATAAGCCATTCGCTAGATAGAAGATGAAGATGAGAGGTGTGCTTTAGAGTATGAATGTTCAAGCAAGAGTTTATGACCGTGCCCGTGAGATAAGCAATTTTATCTTATTAAAATATGTGCACGAACTAGAAGAAATAATGGCTAGAGAAGCCAGGCTGGTTTCAAAGCAGAGCCTTTCCCCGGAGGATAAGGTCGAGCTGGCTGGTATTAGGGCTTTGAAGAAGGTTATAGCTGAGGAGCTCGGAATACCGATCAAGGAGTTCAACCCTGAGGAGGAGAAGATCGCACAATCAATACTGAGCATTATGGATATATTCAAGGACGAGGAAGTAGCGCTTGAGGCTTAACCCCAAATATACTCGAGCACCCGGGAACCCCTATTTCGCCCTAAACGTCTTAAACATTTTTCTAATATAGTTCTTTGCCTAGCCCCTTGAACCCCTTACCAATATTCTATACAATTCTTTAAGGTAAATAATATATAAACAACTATTATCAAAACCTTCTTAGACGTACAATAGTGTGGATGATATGCGTTGCCAGCAGTCATCGAGGCTAGTGATCTCCACAAGACCTATATCGAGAAGCGAGGCCTAATCCATAGAAAAGTGAGAAGGGTAGAGGCGCTTAAGGGCATAAGTTTCAAGGTGGAAAAAGGCACTGTATTCGGTCTACTTGGACCGAATGGTGCGGGGAAGACAACGACCGTCAAAATACTGAGCACCCTACTTATACCTGACAAGGGAAGAGCCTGGATAATGGGTTATGATGCCCTAGAAGAACCAGAGAATGTAAGAGAAATAATAGGTGTTTCCCTGAGTGTTGAGCGTGGATTCTTCTGGAAGCTCACAGGCTATGAAAACCTAAAATACTTCGGGATGCTGCGGGGCCTTAGCGGCCGTGAGCTGGACAAGAGGATAAGGGAGCTCATGGATCTTCTAGGCCTACTAGAGCTTGGAGCAGACACTAAGTTCTATGAAGACTTCAGCTTGGGCATGAAGGCGAGGCTGAGTCTTGCACGGGCCCTCATACATGACCCTCCCGTACTAATATTGGATGAACCAACCCTAGGCCTCGACCCTGCGAGCTCGAGGCATATAAGGAACCTTATCGTCCGACTGACGCATGAGGAGGGGAAGACAGTCCTCATCACAAGCCACAATATGTGGGAGGTAGAGGTCATATGCGACTATGTTGCGATAATCAATAAGGGAAGAATAATAGCGATGGGCACAGTGCCTGAGCTAAAGAGAATGGTCAGCAGAGAAATACCTATTGAAATAACGAGCTATGCAGGAAAACTTGTCTCGGAGGACATTCTCGAGAAGATCGTAAGAGAGACTCTCGGCATCGAACGTGTAGCTGTTAAGATGGATAAGCAGGGGAAAGTAAGGATCAGAATATTGGTTGAGAACGGCATGGAGGACAGTGTTGTGAACAAGGCGCTCGAAATTCTTAGAGCCAAGGGGCTCAGGATCCTCGAGGCAAGGATCATGGAGCCTAGCTTAGAGGATGTATTTATCAAGCTGACCAGTGGTGCTAGGTCTTGAGCGAGCTAAGATACGCCAAGATGATAGTGAAGGCAGAGTTCTACGCGTATATGTGCTGGCTGAAGAACAACAAGCTATTCGCATTTATGACTCTCGCTTGGCCATATCTCATGGCAGCCTTTATACTCGGGCTCGGCACTGCTCTGGGGAGTCTCTCTGTTTTTGCTTCCAAGGTGGGTGTAGGAGACCCGATATTCTACATTGTATTGGCGAGCGGGGTACTTGTCTCGAGCATCAACGTGGTAGATTATTCTGCGTGGACACTCATCGACCTGAAGTGGCTGGGAGTGCTTCCATATATCATGGCTTCGCCTCCAGGCCTTAGGCGTGTAACGATGTACGGCTTGATTATACCGGCAATGATAAGTAGCGCGATAAGCCTGACGGCCGTTGCGCCCGTCGCTGTGTTCACTGAGGGACCACTAGGACTCGTCAAGGTCGTCGTGGTTCTCGGCCTTGTTTATCTCGCCACGATACCTCTAATCGGGATAGCGGTGATCGCGGGGAGCCTCTCGCTGATATTCAAGGAGGAGAGCTTCGTGTCTTTTCTGAGCCCACTAATGCTGCTTGTTAGCGGTGTTTACTACCCCATAACATTTCTCCCCAAGATACTCCAGGTTTTCTCCTACATAGTGCCCGTGACGTATGTTGTGGAGGCCGCGAAGATATTGTCGGTCTACGGTGTACCCCCGTTTGACAAGCTCTTCTGGATAATAGGGGTACTCGTCGCAATGAGCATATCATACAATCTAATAGCGTACCCCGGCCTCAGGAGTGTGGAGAAGAATGTCAGGAAGCACGGCATATCTACGTAAAGCCCTGGCGATCGTGTGGCTTCATCTTGTGAGGCTGCACAGGTACAAGCTGGGATTCATGAATATGATACTTACCGACATGATATGGTATATCCTGTTGGCCCTAGGAGCCCTAGCGTTTTCCCCGGCCGGATCTCATAGCGTGACAGCAGTCATTATCTTCTGGGGAATAGTGATGTGGAGCATCATGAACAACACCATATGGCTTATTGTGGGCTGGGTAAGATTTGTTCTCGCGTGGCGTATATTTGAGGATCACATTCTCCACAATACAAACCCCATATTACTGATAAGCGGGAGAATAATTACATCAACAATAGTTACAGCGACGGCCGTACCCGTGATCGCTATAGCCTTCTACTTCCTAACCGGGGCGCCGATAATTTTCGTAAAGAATATAGGGCTCATGGCACTAGGCATAGTACTCCTGATTATCTATGCAGCCCTCTATAGCATGATGCTTGTATGCTTGTCTCTAAGGCTAAGAATACCTGGTGCAATGCTGGATATCACGAACATCGCTATGTTCGTGATAGGAGGCCTCGGAGTCCCCCTAGCATGGATGGCGCCTATCATCAGGAATATAGCGTTCTTCATACCATACACCTACGCGGCAGAAATTGCAAGAGCCGGAATAGCTGGTATAGAGCCTTATTTCGGCCTCACGGGTACACTATCTATCGGCGGGATATATATGGCGATAATGCTCCTTACCACAATTGTCGTTATAAAGTATAGTATTGATTATATTAGGAGGCATGGCGTAAAAGGAGTCGGCATGATGTAATAGTAATTAGACGGTGGCTTACGCTATTTATTCTCGCTCAGTACTAATTATGGTTCTAGAAAAGCAAACGTAACAACACGATAAACGGTGCCAGGGTTGAGGCCTAGGCTTCTAACGGACTGGCTGGGAATGCTGAGGATAGGCAACGCTGTAGTAATAGGATTTGCAGCCATAACCGGGTACGTGGTAAGCGGCGGGCACCATCTCTGGGAGGCTCTACTCCTAGCGCTGTCAGCAACACTGATCGGATGTTATGGGAACGTTATAAATGATGTACTCGATGTAGAGATAGATAGGATCAATAAGCCGTGGAGGCCGCTTCCATCCGGACGGATAAGTCTCTCCTCGGCGAAAACCGGTGCAGCCATACTTCTCATAGCAGGTATAGCTTTATCACTGCTCCTACCACCTGTCTGCCCGGTCATAGCAGTCATTGCATCGGTTCTCCTCTACGCCTACTCATGGAGGGTCAAGAAGACAGGGTTTCCAGGGAACCTAGTTATAGCATTTCTATCATTCATGGTCGTCGTATACGGCGGCCTCGCAGGCCCCGATCCGGGCAGATCACTAGTTCCCGGCCTATATGCCTTCTTCATAATACTCGGTAGAGAAATATACAAGGGTGTAGAGGACGTTGAGGGCGATCGGCGCCATGGGGTTAAGACCATAGCGGCAAGCCTCGGCGTGAAACCGGCTGTGATCATGGGGACAATACTATTGTTCACAGTTGTAGCCATCAGTCCCTTCCCTTATTTCTACATGGGGATGAACATAGCATATCTACTATCAGCTTTCATAGGCGTGGATCTACCTATTATAATCGCTTTTATAAAGATCATTAAGAACCCTGTCAAACATGCTTGGACATCAACCCGTATCCTTAAGATCCCCTTGTTCATGGGTCTTCTCGCCTTCTTTCTCGGCTCACTACCTTTAAATCACAGCTATCTACAGTTCACATAATACATAGCTTCATAAAACACTGCCAATATTGGGTAATGATAACTAAAAGCAGGCTTTATGCTACCCGTATTGAAATACGTAGGCCCAAAAGGAACAACCCGTCAAAGGAGCGTGATGAATTAATGAGGATATACGGGCGTAACATTACATACAGTATCAGCATACCTGATATTCTTGAAAGGCATAAAAGAAACACTATAACACAGAAAGCTACAGTCTAAGTGTTTCCGCCCCTATAATTAAAAGTGTCTGGTGAAAACGCTTTGACCACGAAAGAAGATGTGTTGAAGGAAATAAAGCGGAAATCAATACATGTGATCCCCGGGTTCTTCGCTATACCCTTTATTGAATGGCTGGGCAAACCATACGCATTAGCTGTCAGCATCTTTTTCTTCACATTATATGCTCTAAACGAATATGCATTGAGAAAGGGTAAGAAGTGGAGTGTACCTATAGCGGGCCATACCTTCAAGATCATGGCCAGAAAAGAAGAGCTTGAAAAGAGAACTTTTATCGGCACTGTTTACTTCTGGGGACTAACGATACTGATCATCGCTTTTCTACCCCCGGCCCAAGCGGCAGCCGCTATCATGATATCGAGTTTCGGGGACGCCGCAGCAGCGATCATAGGTAAGGCTATCGGTGGTCCCCGCATACCGTATAATAAGAGAAAGACCTTGGCGGGATCGATCGCTATGTTTCTAGTGTCGGTAGCCAGCTGTATAGTGGCTGGGGTACAGCTATATTCAGGCCTCCTAGCGTCGGGTATCTCCACGATCGCGGAATCGATGACGAGAATATCTGTTAATGACGAGATAACTGTCCCGGTAATAGCGAGTATTTCCCTCTACATATTAGGATGAGCCTTGTTATCCCGACTATTTATGGGAACCATGTATTACTCATAGCAAATTATTCGCTGAGAGGATTAATAACAAGTTATCAAGCCCCCACTATGAAGGGCCTTGAGAATTCCTTGTACTGCATAAATACAATGATCAAAGGTTTTTGAAATACATAACGTGAAACAAAGGAGTGTAATTTTGTCTAAATAACTAGTAAAAACGGTGGGTGAAAACAGGCATAAGTACACGTAAACAAATTACTTAGAAAACACAGAATAATCTTCGGGCCTACTATCTCTATTGTGCAGAGTTAATAGCTCCTCAGTTGTGGGTCGACCCTATGGCCTCGGACAAGATCTATGAATACTACGTGAAAGTACAAGAAATTATCAAAAAGATCTACAGCGCCGAAAAACATAACATCTTAAAATCAGCTGAAATGTTTGCAGATGCGTTGATCTCTGATCATATCATCCACGTGGCTGGAGCAGGGCACTCGGCTATGGCTGGAGAAGAACTATTCTATAGGGCTGGAGGCCTTGTCCCCGTGGATCCTATGATAGGGAATGATATAACAATAAGTTCAGGAGCCATCAAGTCGACAATGATGGAGTCTGTCGTAGGCTATGCTAAGGTATTGCTGAACCATCATAACGTCGGGAGAGACGATGTAGTATTAATAGTATCGACGAGCGGGAAGAACCAGTTCCCCGTAGAAATGGCTGTTGAGGCCAAAAACCTTGGTGCAAAAACAATAGGCATAACGAGCGTTAAGTACTCGGAGACGCTCGAGCCGAAGAACACTTATGGTAAAAGGCTCTTCGAGGTCGTAGATATTGTGATAGACAACCACGTTCCACCCGGCGATGCATCTGTGGAATACGAGGGCTTCCCAATGAAAACCTCGCCCCTGTCAACAATAGCTAATACATTTATTGTCAACTCTATCGTTGCACAGACAACTCAGATCTTGCTAGAAAAAGGTGTTGAACCACCTGTATGGCTAAGCGCTCATCTGCCAGGTGCTATGGAGCACAACTTGGAGTTACTCGAAAAATATAGAGGAAGGATCAGGCTGTTATAAGCGGTTTTAAATTATGGATTTAAGTCTTCAATTCCCTAGTGGAGTCTTAAGATTTGGAGGTAAAATGATTCATTAAAATTGCTATGACCAACGCGGTGAGGGAACGTGGCGAGAGAACTTGTTATTAGACATGCTAGAATCTATACTCCATTAACAGTCATTAGAGAAGGGTATATCGTTGTCGAAGAAGACGCTATAGCAGAAATCGGCAGAGAGCCCTATTCGGGAACAATATCCGACCAATTACACGCGGAAGGACTAATAATTGCACCGGGATTCATCGATACACATATTCACGGTTATGGCGGAAGGGATACTGATGAAGCAGACGTAGAAGCAATATATACGATATCGAAGGGCTTGGTCAAGCATGGTGTGACAAGCTTCGTCCCATCCTCTGTCACTATGCCTCATGAAGCCCTAGTCGAAATTGCTAAGTCGATCAAAGAAGCGAGGGAGCAGTGGAAGCCTGAAATAGGGGCGAGAGTACTGGGCCTCCACCTTGAAGGACCGTATCTAAGTGTGGAGAAGGCAGGTGCTCAGAACAAGGAATATATAAGGCCTGCTTCAATCAAGGAGCTGAAACAATACATTGAGGCTAGCGGAGGACTAATAAGACAAATAACCGTTGCACCAGAAAATCCCGGCGCACTAGACCTGATAACATATGCTGTATCTCAAGGCATAACAGTATCCATAGGTCATACAAACGCTACCTACGAGCAGACAAGACTAGCCATCGAGAGAGGAGCAAGGAAGTCAACACATACATTTAACGGTATGAGGGGAATACATCATCGCGAACCAGGCCCGGTTATCGTCGTTCTCGAAGATAATAGTGTCTATATCGAGCTAATCACCGACTTCATCCACATAAGTCCTCCCGTAGTCAAGTTCGTGATAAGACATGTTGGGCCATACAGGATGGTCCTCATATCGGACTCAATATGTGCAACGGGTCTCCCTGACGGTGCATACGAGTTAGGCGGGTTAAAGGTAATCGTTAAGAATGGCGTCCCAAGGCTTGCCGAAACCGGTGCCCTTGCTGGTAGTACATTGACTCTGGACCGTGCTGTAAGGAACGTTCATAGCCTGGGCTTCGATCTAGGAGAAACACTAGTTATGGCCAGCTATACCCCGGCGGCATCTATTAACGCTCTCTGCAGGGATAAAGTAGGGTTGTTGGCGCCCGGGTTCAAGGCAGACCTTGTGTTTCTTGATGATTCACTCAATGTTGTTAGGACAATGATTGGTGGAGAAATAGTTTATGAAAAGAGCTAAGGCGTTTTTTCAGTCTCTATAACTTTTTTCAGCCACCTACCACTCCTTATCCAAGTCAATGATATTATTCCGGCAACTATATTGCTTATTGACATTCCCATGTAAATGCCGGTGCTGCCGAATCCTAGCAGTAGGGCTAGTAGGTAGCTCAGACCTATTCTCAGAATCCATAGCCTCACAATAGATATTACAGCGAATGCCCTGGTGTGACCAGATCCATTGGCTATTGCTCCCGCTACGAAGAATAAGCCGAAGAACGGTATGCTCCACACGAATATGCTTATGAGCCGCGAACCCTCAGCTATGACCATCGGGTCATTAATGAATATGGATACAAGGCCCTCACGGAAGAAATAGATTAGGATCCCGCCTAGAACTAGGCTTGAAAATACGAGTAGCAATCCGGTCTCTGATATCTTCCTAGCTCTATCGTATTTCTCTGCACCGATGTTCTGCCCAATCATGATCGACACGGCTCTACTGATTGATCCAACAAACGCCGTCAGGATGTCTATGATCCTGATCGCCACGCCATAAGCCGCTACAACAACACTGCCAAACATGCTTACGAGGCTCATCATGACCGTGAAGCCCAGCGCATTGCTGCTCTGCTGTATTGCGAGCGGTGTACCTATACGAAATATTTTCTTGAGCCACCACTTCTCGATACGCATGTATTTCAGCTCTATCTTCACTCCCCTGATCCCTTTTGCGAGAAAGTATCCGCCGATAATGCTAAGAAGAGATCTTGAAAGTATTGTCGCGACAGCTGCACCTACAACACCTAGTTGGGGGGCATCTAGTAACCCAAATATCAGTACGGGATCGAGGATCATGTTGGCTATACTAGAAATTATGCTTAGCATTGTCGGTGTCCTGGTGTCCCCCATGCTATTTGCTATAATCATGTACGCGAAGCCAAGGAAAACAAGGGGGATCCCGATGAAAATAGTCCTTGTGTATTGTACGGCTAATGGATAGATATTCTTGGGGACATGCATCCATGAGAGGAAATATGGGCTGCCAACATATCCTACTAGACTGAATGTCACGGCTAAAATAAGCGCGAACCCGACAAACATGCTCGCGGATTTTTTAACCATTACCTCGTCTCCTGCACCATGATACTGGCTTATCAAGCTTATCGCGGCATTCATATAGCCTAGCCCGACCGAGTAGACAAGCATTATTAGCGGCCAGGAGACAGTGGGTGCTCCGAACGCGTACCGGCCAAGGCGTCCAAGCCATAGTGCGTCCACCAGATTATAGGATATGTTAACTAGGTTTGCTAGGAAGACAGGCCAGGCTAGCCACAGGACTGTACGTAGTATTGGTGCCTCCAGTATTCTTTGTCTGAAAATCCTTGTCCTAGCATCCATCTGCGGCACCAATAATACGGTGTTATATAGAGCATAGTTGACCTGGTCGAAAAATACGGTTCATGAGTCCTAATAATAGTATCTCTATAACTGATGAGTACCCATGATAAATTTGATAAATTGTTCAAAACATAGCAAGAAGTGTACCTAGACCTATTACGGGGTGATACCCTTCATGAGCTATAGAACAGATAAGGACAAGCTCTTCCAAACCCTAAAGAAGCTGACAGACGTGCCATCGCCATCCGGGTTCGAGGACAAAATACGAGAAGTAGTGATCGAGGAGCTGAAGCCCTACGCCGACAAGATATGGGTAGACAGCATGGGAAATGTAATCGCCCTAAAGAAGGGATCCGGGGAAGGAAAACTGATGCTTGCCGCACACATGGACGAGATCGCGCTCATGGTGAAAGCCATCGATAAGAACGGGTTCATAAGATTCGTACCCATAGGAGGCTGGTCTCCCAGAATACTCCCAGGCCAGAGAGTCGTAATAGTGACTCTAGACGGTAAGACGATCAGAGGGGTGATCGGTAGCAAGCCTCCGCACATCATGAAGCCCGAGGAGCAGAACAAGGTCATCCCAATACACGAGCTATTCATAGACATCGGCGTAACGAGTAGAGAGGAAGCCGAGAAGCTCGGAGTAACCATAGGCAGTGTCATTGTAATGGATAGAGAGACCGTGAGGATAGGGAATGGCGACATAGTTACTGGTAGAGCACTGGACGATAAAATCGGAGTAGCTGTAATGATTGAATCATTCAAAGAGCTCGAGAACCCAGCAGTAGATGTTTACGCCGTGGCCACAGTACAGGAAGAAGTGGGGCTAAAGGGAGCAAGGACGGCCGCCTACAGCATTTCCCCCGACCTAGCAATAGCCCTCGATGTTACAGTAGCCTCGGACATACCAGGTGTACCGGAGGAGGACTACGTGACGAGAGTTGGGAAGGGCCCAGCAATCAAGATAATGGATGGTAGAGCGGGGACAGGGCAGATAGTGCCTAAACCAATAAGGGACCTACTGATTAGGACCGCCAAGGAGGATAATATACCGTACCAGCTCGAAGTACTGCCTGGCGGAACAACCGATGCTGCGGCAATACAGCTGACTAAATCCGGTATTCCTGCCGGCACGGTGAGCATACCGACGAGATATCTGCACAGCCCCGTAGAGCTACTGAGCCTTGAAGACAGCTTCAATGCGGTTCGATTGATCAACGGGTTCATTAAGAGGCTAAATAAGGACTGGGTAAACAATGTCCTCAGACGCGAAGTCAAATAATGTTTTTATAGCACATTATATGCCCCTATCTATAAATGGTAAACAATCTTGGAGAAAAACACTAGACACAGGATAGTGCTCGTATCACTCATTATGGCTGGTCTAGTAATAAGGTCTATTCTAGCCCCATATACTACCGGGAGCGATATAGCCCAGTTCGCCGGCTTCGCGGATACCTTCCTGAGACACGGCATTTGCTTCTACAAGTATAGCGGCTCTGCCTCCTTCATCGCCGAAAACTGGCCATACGATTGGCCCTACGTATATGGTCCGCCACTCATATTGTTTCTTGGATTGCTCCGATTATTCGTTCATGATAAAGTGATCCACTACTATGACACATTAGGCCATTATTACGTCTACGTACCAGTGAATTGGATCGTAGCTTGCAAGGCATTATTCATACTATTCGATACCCTGTCGGCGATCATGGTATATCTGATAATAAAGAGGATTACGGGTCGTGCCAGTAAGGCGCTGCTCGGCATGACTGTATACTACTTCAACCCAATGACAATCTATGTATCATCCATATATGGGATGTTCGACCCAATAGCATTCTTCTTCCTGCTAGCATCACTATACTTCATAATCAACAACAAGAGAATTCTGGGCGCTCTTTCAATGGGGTTATCGCTGGTAATTAAGCAAACAATGTTATTTCCGACAATCTATTATTTGTTGTATACTCTCCGGAGCGACGGTATAAAGAGATCCATTAGGGATGCTGTACTAATAGTCCTTCCCGGAATAGTTTTCATGGTTCCTTTCATGCTTTGCCCTAGATCGATGGATGTTTTTCTAGAGGATCTAAAGATGGTCAGTAACCCGTCATATACTTATCCTATATCATATAGCTTTAACGGATTTTCGAGCCTAGCCACCTACCTTAACAGCATAAGCGGTTCAAACACATTATGGGTTATAAAATACTGGTTCGTTCCAGCACTATTACTGACGATAGTTTATGTTTTCGTGCTCGCGAGAAAAGGAGGTGATCCGCTGTTATCTATTGTCATAGGATATCTGGTCTACATCGCTACCTATTGGAGGATTAATGCACAGTACTTATTGCCTGCTATAGGGCTCCTGGCTGTAGCGTTTTTTCACCCCCTAATAACTGGTAGGGCAAGAATAGCTGTAGCGGCATCCATATTCCTCATCGGATTCTGGCCCATAATGTTCCCGACGAGCTGGTGGGCACACGTACATATAAGGAGCCCCAATATGTTAATCTGGAGGCTTCTAGACTTCTTCAGCTTGATGGTGTTTGATCGCCTATACTATGTCTGCTACAGTATACTATTGACATTAACACTTTATGTTACCATAATCACATTAATATCTAGAATACATAGAAGAATAATATAGGTCATCGCCTGACCGTAACCGGTGGTGCAACTCTTGTCAACACACTCTCTCAGGAAGATCATAGAAGACACGTTGATGCAAATGATATCTTCAGGAGGCGCTATGGCAGGTATTGCTGGACTATTGTGGGGTCTGAGAGAACAAGTATTTGTCGAAACAGTAACAGGGGGGGCACCACTCATTACTGATGGCATCTATATAGGTGTTGACCCGATAAAGCTATCGTCTTTGAACATAGATGTGAGGGCCCGCCTACTTTATCATGTCGGTCTACACATGCTGGATGGTGATCCCCCGATTATCTATGGACGTGGAATATATAGCGGGCTGGCCGAGGCAGTGATAGATCCCTATCTCAGATACGGAGAAGTGGAGGAGCTTGTCGATTACTTTGTCAAAAAGATCAGAAAAGAAACGGGTCTGCTAGTCTATACCGACGAGTTTGACCCATACCTTGAAGACCCGGGCATACTCTATGGTGTACTTAAATCGCTTTGTCTTAGGAACAAGGTTGATCCGAACACTATTTTCGATTTGGAACGACACGTTGTCCCGCCCGGAAGTATATCGGGGAAAGGCCTTGACGGCAAAACGAAGAATCCGCCGGAAAAACCATATATTGTCGCTGTGAACATGTCGAGGCGTATGGTGTCTGATCTAAGAAGGAACGCCGATACGCAATCCTTGTTTCTCGTCGAGAACCTTCCATCAATGAGAAGGCCTAAGAAGACATGGGTCGAAAGGATCAGAGATATAGTATCGAGTCTTTCAGGCGAGAAGGCAAGCTTGATACTAGTTATTGATCTTCCGGGCGTTACCGATGAAGAAGCAGAGATATTCACGGGTACCATAAAGGTCGCGGTCGGTGAAGCAGGCTATAATCTCGATATTGTTAGAACCATGTGTGTAGCAGATACGCTATGTACATCATACATCGGCCTAACGCCCAGGTATAAGGAGATAAATGAGAAATGCCGAAGATCCGGAGAAACTCTGATGACGGAGCCTATGAGACTTGTAAAATCTATGACTTTCGAAGCAGCCATAATATTTACTGACGGCTACTGGGGAGACGAGTACGAGGAAGAGCTGCTCAAGGACGCTAAAAGCGTATGTACTAAGTTCAGAAAACCAGTAAAGAAAGGATTCTTCTTCAAGAGAGTTCTTCCCCGTACAGTAGACACACTCGTTTTAACGACAGGGCTGGAACCCGGGGGATTAAAGGATGCTGGCTGGGAAATACTGTTTTTCTATGAAGGCATGTATAATGGGCTGAGAGAAGTATTCATCAAACGCTAACAGACTACATATTTCTTTGTTGAACGTGCAGTAATATTAATTCGATACATTCAGACTGTATAATCTAGTATAGATAATCTATACATGGGTGGAGATCTTGATTAAGGCTGTAACATTTGATGTATGGAATACTCTCCTAAGACTAGATGTCATGAGAGAACGGATGGCCGAGGGAATAGCCGAGGTCGTTGGTCGAGATCCCCTTGAGATGAGGCTCGTCGTCGAGGAACTAGTACGCGATATAAAGGCTAAAAGGCAGAGGCTCGAGGTAACAGATCCTCTTGAAGCCTCTTGGGAACTGCTTGCCGAAAGACTAGAGTGTAGAATTAATGATATTAAGAACGGGGTTGCTAGGGGGCTGCTTAGAGTCCTTGAGGATCCCGAGCCCCTCTTGTTCTCGGATACGCTGGGCGTTATTAGGTCTCTAAGGGATGATATGGAGAAACTAGCGGTAATAGGCAATGTACTCCTATGGCCCGGAAGCTATACTAGAGTCATACTTGAGAGGCTCGGTATAGCTGAGTACATGGACCTGATTGTATTCGCGGACGAGGCGGGAGCCATGAAGCCTGACAGAAGGCTATTCTTGAATGTTTTAAAACAACTTGGGATAGAGCCGTCCGAGGCAATACATGTTGGTGACGGGATAATAGAGGATCTAGGCGGAGCACTATCTTCCGGGATGAAAGCAGCTATAATAAGACCAGAAACCGGAAGAACCACGGTAATTAAGGAACTAGGTATAGCGATCATACCGAACATAGGCTTTCTCCCGGAGGCCATCTACATGCTTAATAGATAAAGGACAAGCCGTACCCGGCAACTACCAATAACTCGGTTCTCAGTCTTAATTTATGTATGGGTGAATAACGTGCAACCACTGATTAAATCCTATAGTTTCGGAAAAATCATCATAGACGGTGAGGTATATACACATGATATAATCATACTTCCTGATAGAATAATTGATAATTGGTGGAGGAAAGAAGGCCATTATCTCCAACTCGACGATCTAAAGGATATAGGGGAGATCATAGCCGATGCGGCCGTTATAGGGACTGGATACTATGGACTAATGCGTGTCGACAAGGAAGTGATCGAGTACTTCAAGGAGAAGGGCATGGAGGTATACGTGGCTGAGACGAGGAAAGCCGTTGAGAAATACAATGAGCTTGTCAAGAAGGGTAAGAAGGTGATCGGATTATTCCACTTGACCTGCTAGTTTCCGCCCAAGCTCACTATCATATAGTTTAGCGTTTTTGGTAATTGCTCAATACTATATTCTATATTGATATATCTCCGCAATATCTTGAACCCGCACCTCATATAGTAGTCGACAACCTCAGGGTAAGCGTCGAGATAAACTATTTCTAGTCCCGCCTCCCTAAGCTTCCTTAGTGCTTCGGCGAGTAATTTCCGGCCTATCCCCATGCCATGGTACTTCTTCTTAACAGCTAAAGTATAAATATAGCCCGCCTTGACGCCTATTCCTCTAGTCATAAAATCTACGTATCCTACGGGCTCGCCGTCCAGCATGGCTATGAGGGCCCTGATCCTCCCTGACCTATACATCTTCGCTACGTCAGCCGGACTGATCGGTGTGAACCATGGATACAGCGAGAAAGCATCATTATAAATACTGGCCACAGCCTCCTCTAAGCCAGGCCTATAATCTATTATCTCAACAACGGGTTCTCCACCGATCCTAATTCTTCTCGGGGCTAACATAATATATGTAGAGTAAATACTGCGCCCAACACCGAGTATTTCCTGGACAGCGCGGTGGAGAATACCGTATTCTGGCCCGGCGAATACCTGGACAATATATGAGTCTTTCTCTAAACCTTTTAGCCTAGTCCATGAGAGCATTATTTCGAGTACATCGATGAATAAACCCCTGGGGAGACGGGGATCAATATATGGGTTTATTCTAATCCTTCCGTTTCTCCACCATATAAATGCGAATCCGGCGGGCCTACCCATAACATATAGCGTTATGAATTTATCCGGCTCGAACCACGAGGCGTCAAACCATTGTCTTATCATCTCGTCGCCACTCATATCCTCAGCTATCCACGGTATATCATACGATGTAGCCTCACGGTATATCTCTGCCAATAAATCGATCCTCCACGGCCTACTAGTATCCGTCAACACGATCAAATAGTCTCACCCCCTTCACAATTATTGATCACTATCCATGCACTCGAACAGGACAGTCTTGCCTTTACCATAATACAATAATATAATAACAATACGCCATAATTTATTACTCTGAAAAACATTATCTTGAGGCCATCCACCGATATGAGGAAAACAATCAGCGTTGACGAGATAATAAGAGACATATATGTGTCGCCGAGCAAACCAGCCATCAGGCTAGCAAGAAAGTACGGGTACCTCCCCTACATGGTTGAACGATACATACGTATTATAGGCCTCAGAGAGACCACTAAGCTCCTGGAGGCTTTCGAGAAACCCCTCGCGCCCGTAATAAGGACAAACACAGTCCTTATTGAGCCGGAGAAGCTGACGAAAAAACTGGAAAGCCTTGGCTTCAATCTAGAACCTATAGCCTGGCTCCCCTACGCATTCAGAGTCGTGAGGGCGCCAAGATCACCTAGTATCGGTAGTACACACGAGTATTTGAAGGGGCTGTATTATGTCCATAGGGATGCAGCCGCACTACTTCCCCCGGTTCTCTTGATCGACGACCGCTACGAAGGCGATGCTCTCGATATGTGTGCGGCACCCGGCGGGAAGGCTACACATTTAGCCCAGCTACTATATGGGCGGGGAAGGGTTATCGCTAACGATCTTGTGCTCTACAGGATAAAGTCGCTTATAGGCCACGTCATGAGGATGAGGCTAGACAATGTCGATGTGACATGGGCAGACGCCCGTAAACTCCCCAGTATAATGAAAAGAAGATTCAAGAGAATACTCCTCGATGCACCATGTAGTGGGGAAGGAACGATAATGTTTGACCCCGGCAGGAAGACCAGGACGACGATTAACGATTTAGCTGTGATCGTTAAGCGTGAAATAGAGCTCCTCAATGCAGCCCTAGATATGCTTGAGCCCGGCGGCATCCTTGCCTACTCCACATGTAGTATAGCTCCGGAGGAAAACGAGTATGTGATCTACAGGCTGATGATGATAAGGGATGACTTTGAAATAGTTGAACCGCGCAACAAATTATTTGAATGGTCTACATGGCTTACCAGTTATAAGGACATGGATTACCCGGACGACTACATGAAATGTGTGAGGATATGGCCACACAGACACGGAATGATAGGATTCACAGTCTGCCTGCTAAGGAAGACCTAGCCTAGAGCTCTGAGGAACAAGCCTAGATCGTAGATGTTCCTATAAATCCTCTTCCGTGGATCCCATCGTACGACCCCGATTACTCTATAATCACTACTATCGATAACAGCCAATGGATGCTTCTTTGGCCCATAGACTTTCTGTACGCTCACAGGGAGTAGATCATTACCGTAAAGGAAAGCCTTGACGCCTTTATCCCGGGCTATCACGGCCGCTCTGAACCCGTGCTCCATATATATTTCCTCGTAAAGCACTGGTGATAGGTAGGGATAATCATCTATGATAAGTCCTACCCAGCGCCCGCTATAGAGTGTTGTAGCTGGATAAGTATTTCTCCCTTCATGAATGATGCATGTTTTACCGAGGCAAGTCACCATGAGGCTATTGCCGATATAGTTGCTTGGATAGGCTCTCAGTGATTTACGAACATAGTTTTTCAGAATGAAGAGATGCCTTCTCGCTAATCTCTTCGATTCATAGGTTATTTTTTGTTCTATACCTTGTTTTCTGTACTTCATGGTTTTTACCTGGTTATTCTTATACATATCTATGTTTTACCCTATATGCGTAGATATTTACGATCATATATTTGTCGTCGGTTATTATATAGATGTAAATGTAGATTGTATCCCACTATTTCTACCATAATATTTTATAGTTCCTCATGACACTACGTTATCACGAAGTAATTAACACTTTATAATCAATAATAACTCGTTCATGGTGAATAATTTGAGGTTTACCTGGATGTGTAAAGAGCCCGAGAACGTGCCGGGCCGTTCTAAGACAAAGATATCCATCATTGGCGCAGGCCCGGCCGGACTAGCTGCTGCAGGCTTTCTCGCCTGTAAGGGCTACAGTATAACCATGTATGATAAGCAGCCTCTAGCGGGAGGCCTAATGGTCTTCGCAATACCCAAGATAAGGATAAGGGATGAGACAGTATTTGTTGGTGTCGACGAGCTCCGCGACAAGTTTGGCATAGAGTTTAAGCTCGCCACGAAAGTATTCGCGGATCCGACGCCCAGGAAGGATGAAGGAGAAGAACTAGTCAAGGAGAACTTGCCCCTCAAGGAGATAATTGAGAAAAGCGACGCCGTAATGATAACAACGGGTACGTGGAGGAGTAGAAGACTAGGTCTACCCGGCGAAGACGGGCCCGGAGTGCTGAGCGCTCTCGATTTCCTATACGCGATAAGACTCTACGAGAAAGGATTGACAAGCCACAAGCCCAGAATAGGTAGACGTGTAGTAGTAATAGGAGCTGGCCTCAGCGCCGTGGACGCTGCAATGGAGGCGTGGGACAGGGGTGCACAAGAAGTAATCATCGCCTATAGGAGAACGATCAAGCAGGCCCCGGCAGGAGTCTACGAGATAAACCAGCTGATCAGGAAGGGCATAAAATGGATCGAGCTGGCAAGCCCCCTTGAGATAATACGTGAGAATGGCGTGGTGAAAGCAATAAAGCTCCAGAGGATGAGGCTCGGAGAACCGGATGCAAGTGGAAGGCCAAGGCCAATACCAATACCGGGGAGCGAGTTCACCCTTGAGGCAGATACCGTGATCCTAGCGGTGGGCGAGCTCGCGACACCACCGTTTGAGAAGGAGAATCTCGGCATAACTGTTGATAGGAAAGGGAGGATACAAGTCGATCAGTACTATAGGACCACGAACCCGAAGGTATGGGCAGCTGGAGATGTTGTCACGGGGCCTAGCTTCATCGGCAATGCTGTGAAGACCGCCTTATATGCTGCGAAGGCCATGCATATCCACTTAAGTGGGAAGAAATTACTGTATTAGTACTTGTTTTTGACCAGGTTTACAATACATTAGAATCTGTATGTTACAAAATAAGTATATAATACGTAATAAACAAAGTTCAAAACCTGGGATGGAGGAGAACCGTGATGGCGGAAGAAGGGGTTAAGGGGAGGAACACTTTCCTAAGGTATATTGATCTCGATAAGTGCATGGGATGCTACACCTGCCAGGCCGTTTGTGACTTCATACATGATGGGAAACCCTATATAATCGTCTACGAGACGAGCATCGGGCTGAAAACACCTATCTCTTGTATGCACTGTAGCCGTGCTCCATGTGTAGAGGTATGCCCGACAGGGGCCATGACGCGGGATGAGAGCGGCGCGGTCTATGTTGATACAATGAAATGCATTGGCTGTATGGCTTGCCTATATGCCTGTCCTTTTGGGATACCGGAGCTAGACCCTGAGCTGAGAGTTGCGACAAAATGTGATCTCTGTAGGCCGTTGAGGAAGCAGGGCCTAGACCCCGCTTGCTACGCGATGTGCCCAGCCGAGGCAATAATCTACGGCGAGACGAAAGAGGTAGCAGACAAGATTAAAAGGAGGAAAGCTGAGCAGCTCGTCCGTGCCAAGATGCTGGACTATTTTCCCAGTGCATAATACTTATTGTTTTCAGCCTATGAGGCCAACCGGGATCAACGATGTTAAGCCTTGAGTACTTCGTGTTATTTACGATCATTTCTTATATACTCATATTTATACCTATTAAGAACAAGGCTCTACAGATCGTTCTACGCATAACCTCATATCTATTAATACTGGCCGCAATACCTTTCGGTTTTCTCGATTTCCTATCACTTATTTTCTTAGGTTTAGCGATCCCTGTAAGTCTTCTCACAAGCCTCTACAATCTCTGGTATGGAGAGGCGAAGTACAGGGGCAAGAACCTGCAGGGCTTGATAGATGTCTTCAACTTATCGATCATATATACTTTCGCGGCACCCAACATGATAGCCTTCATATCCCTCTGGACGCTGTCCGAGATAGTGGGTTTCCTACTGGTAAGCTTTGAGGGCGGCGACGAAGCATTCCGCGCTGGCTACAGGTTCTTCTTTCTCAAGAGCATGACATTCGAGCTGAGCGCTCTCACAGCCGTGATAATACTTGCTTATCACATAGGAATAGTTAATGCCCTGCTACTTCCGTTCGACAAGCTACAGCCGATCAATATCGGGCTTATCTACTCGACACTAACGATTATCGGGTTCACGACCACCGCGGCCATAGCACCCTTCCATTTCTGGCTGCCACACGCACACAGCACAGCCCCGAGCAGCGGCTCAGCCGTGCTCAGCGGATTAACGGTGAAGATGGGGTTCTACGCCATCATTAGATTTGCGGGATTCTTTAACTATCCGTCGAGTCTATGGTACATCATACTGGGGCTCAGTGCCGTGACGGCCTTCTACGGCTTCACAGTCCTCTTGGGTCAGAGGGATATCAAGAGACTCCTCGCCTACAGCACTATGGGCAATACAGGATTCATGATGGTGTTGCTAGCCATATATGCGCTGACAAACAATAATCTCGTATTCTACGCACTAATAGCGAACATCTATGCCCATGGACTCTACAAGGCGAGCCTGTTCTTGAATACCGGCACAATACTTGTCCTCGCCCACACCCGCGACATGACGAGGTTGTCGGCCCTTGCAGCCTTCACGCCCACCAGTAGTCTCGGAGTCTTACTGACTGTATTGAGCGTGATAGGGGTTCCACCAACAATCGGCTTTACGGGCAAGCTATTAGCGATAATTGCCTTAATAACGATCCAGTCGAAATCGCTGGAAATACTGGGCCTAGTGGTCACAGCCTACGCCATATTGGTTAGCATAGTCTACGGCTTCAATATCATGGGTATTCATTGGAGAGCCGGCACAATAGGTTTCAAGCCGCGCAGCATACCAATGTATCCTCAAATAATAGAGCTCATACTTTCCACGCTTAGTATTATTTATGGAATAGTCCTACTCATGTTCTTCAACCTTGGAGCCCTACAAGTCCTAGTAATAATAAACTCCTTTAGCCTCCTCCTAGTCCTCGGGCTTGTAGCTGTCTTCTACTACAACATAAAGCCGAGACTATCAAGGGAGCTGAGCGTATATGCCGGCGCCTGACCCGTTTCAGGGCCTCACAGCCATACTTGGCATTAAGTACGTGTTGTTGTTAGTGGCTATTGCCCCGCTAATAGCTGGTAGCCTACTAGTGGACGGGATGAGGAGACTGGGCCGTGGGCTCAGGTTGTTCGCTTATTCCTTCATGATATTCCTCGCCATAGCAGATTATCTGTGGCTACACATACTTCTACCGCTATCATACCCGTTCCTCGTACTACTCGGCGCTGTGGGCTTAGCCATCACGCTTTACACGGAAGGATACTCAAGAGTACTACTAGGCATGGCCCGCCCCCTACAGATCATCGTGGAGATACTCTCGGTCTCACTTCTCCTCCTATTCACCTCGACACTCCTCATAGAATTTGTAATGTACTGGATACTAACGGAGCTCATAGGCTTCATCATAATCATATTTGATGGGACAAGGGAGTCCTGGAGAGCAGCGATTACCTATCTCGTGATAGGTGCATTGACAGCCGATTTCAGCCTCTTCACCCTACTAGCGGTGGTGGCGGAGAAGGTCGGCTTGACTGCTCTCTTTTCAATGACCCTCCAAGCGGTCATGTTTCAAGGCATACATGTCGGGCCGTTCTTGACTATATTGATACTGCTTGGATTCATAGCAAAATCAGCGCTTGTCCCCCTGCATTTCTGGCTCCCAGAAGCGTACACGCTTGCCCCTAGTCCTGCCTCGGCGAGTTTCAGTGGGATCATGGAGAAGATGAGTATTTTTGGAGTACTCTTAGTGACTAGATTGGTCGGGCTCGACCCACGGGTCACTATTGGCTTATTCTTAGGGCTTGGAACCATAACGATATTTTACGCGGCAACACAAGCTATGCTGCAGACCGACGCTAAGAAGCTGTTAAGCTATAGTACGATGGCTTACAGCGGTTGCCTCATGACGCTCCTAGCACTATACCTTGCATCCGGCATGAGCTTCACAATGTACCTAGCCATAATATTCCTAATGTTTGCTCATGGCTTATCTAAGAGCCTCTTATTCCTCAATGCTGGGACCATGGAGATACTAGCTAACACCCGCGAGATATATAGACTAGGATACCTTGCTAGGATAGACCGCAACGGCGCTTTCTCGATCGTTATTGGCGGGATAAGCCTACTGGGAGTCCCCTCGACGATAGGATTTGTCGGGAAGCTCTACGCTATAATAGCTTTGATCACCACGTATTTCAGCGTGGGATCAATAGTTCTTCCAGCAATAGTGGCATTCATCTATTTATCATCGACAGGCATAGTCTACACTCTAAAGTATCTCGGCTGCTATTATGGAGGCTATAAACCCCTTATAAGTGGTGTAGAGAAATACTACCTTCTAGACCTAGGTGAAGCGCTTGGCGTTGCATCGATAATAGTGTTCGGTGCAGCGAGCTCAATATACTTGTATCTGCTAGGTCTAACACCATACATTATAGTGGCTAACCTTGCCATGCTGGCGATCCTCGGTGTAATGCTCTACATTGTGAGGAAGAAGGGGATACAGTACCGTGAAGACGAGCCCTGGCTGGGAGGTGCATACCCGTGAGCTATACCCGGGCTTCAATAGTTTATGGTATCGATAAGTTGTTGGAGAAGATTAAGAAGGGAGTCGCTAAGCTAAAGGGCCCTATCGGCAGGATAGCGGCGACCATCGTCGTTGCACCCGTCATCCTTGGACAGAAAACGGAGAACGCGATCATATCATTCTCTAATAAGCTGGCCCGGAAGATCAACGAGGCCCAGAGAAGCCTCGAGGAAAGCCTAACAATGGCGAGCCTCTATATAGGCTTCCTCATGACAACAGCAATAGTGCTTGCAACGGTGATCATGTATGTGGCTGGCCATTAGCCTCTACATAGTGTTCCTGCTGGTCTTCCTGCTCATACCGCCGCTCTATGACGGTATTGAGAGGAAGATACGTGCTAAGCTACACAGCCGTATAGGTCCTCCAACCCTGCTCCAGACTTGGTACGATATACTTAAACTGTTCAAGAAAGAACTAGTGATAACCGATACTGGTTTGGCCTCGGTGCTCTTATCAGGCCTCCTAATAGCGACAGTTATAATCACAGCATCCACTCTCCCGCTAGGCTTCAGCACGCCTATAACCAGCAGTGGATCCAGCCTTGTCCTATTCACAGTACTCTTGATCGGGTGTCAGCTCCTATGGGTCAGTCTGACCCTAACGCCCGGTAATCCATATGCTACTATAGGTGTTTTCAGGGAAGCCTTGATCGGTATGATCAATGAGTTCTTCCTTGTGATGGGCCTCGTGGCCTTGATGTTCTATACCGGTTCGCCAAGCTTTGATGGGATGATATGGGCGAGGCCTAGTTTAACATACTTGCTTATCTTTATCCTCTTAGCTGTATCAGCCTTTATCGGGTCAGGCAGAATACCGTATGACATCGCTGAGGCTGAGCCGGAGCTCGCTAGCGGCGTTCTCATAGAGTTCTCTGGCCCCCTCCTAGGTATAACCTTGTATAGCCATTACCTGAAGCGGGCTATACTCTACGGGTTATTGGCTGACATGATATTATTGCCTCTAACAAGGATCATCGGGGTAGCGGTGTCCGCATTAATTTATCCAGTCATGGTTCTCGCAATATGGATAGTGTTCGCCGTGATAAGCGTTATGCTTGGCAGGACACGTGTCGATATAGCCCCCAGATCCATGCTTAAGATCTATATTCCATTAACGATCGCCATGCTAATCGCATGGCTAGCAGGAGTGTGATCATTATGAGCGTCGAAGAAATACTGGATATAATTAGAGAGAAGCTCGGAGGCATAGCCGAGGACATAAGGTACGTGGAGTCAGCAGGAATAATAGTGCGCGTGAAGCCAGTCAATTTGCGCGAGGCCTCACATATAGTACATGATGTATTGGATGCCTACTTCAGGACGATGATGGCTGTTGATGAGCGCCCGATAAACAATACTTTTGCCGCATACTATGTGTATGGCCTAGACGATAAAGGCATAAACATCATCATAGAGACACATGCAGATCCATACACGCCTGTGCTCCCAAGCATAGCGGACATTGTGCCCGCCGCAGACTGGTATGAGCTAGAAGCATGGGATCTCCTCGGTATAAGGTTCAAGGACAGGAAGCTCTATAGATTCGTTCTACCGGACGACTGGCCCGAAGGCCTATATCCTCTGAGGAAGGATGTCGACTACACTGCGCGTCCAAGCCCGAGGATAACCTATAAGCCACCCCTCCAGGGCCCGAGGCTACCGGTTGGCCCGTATCACCCAGCGCTCCACGAGCCCGAGTACTTCGAGCTATTCGTTGAGGGGGAAAGAGTAGTAGATGTGGAGTACAACGGCTTCCACGTACACCGCGGCATCGAGAAGCTGGCTGAGAGCCCGAGGTTCACATACCAGAAGGTCCCGTTCCTAGCTGAGCGTATATGTGGTATATGCGGCTTCGTCCACAGCGTAGCCTATACGCTGAGCGTTGAAAACGCTGCAAAAATAGAGGTTCCGGAGCGGGCGCAGTATATCCGCAGTATCGTCCTCGAGGTGGAGAGGCTTCACAGCCACCTGCTCTGGCTTGGAGTAGCCTGCCACCTCTTAGGCTACGACGCGGGCTTCATGCATTCTTGGAGGATCCGTGAGAAAGTAATGGTACTAGCCGAGCTCCTCACAGGCAGCAGGAAGACCTATGGCATAAACCTTGTGGGCGGCGTGAGGAAGGATATCAACATGGACAAGATAACTGCAATAAGGAACACGCTCGCATGGCTCCGCAGCGAGTTCGCTAAGCTAGCAGACCTGGTGACGAGCGTCCCCCAGATAGTTAGGAGGGCTAGGGGTACAGGAGTACTGCCCAGAGATGAGGCGAGGAAGCTGAGCGTAGTCGGGCCTGTTGCAAGGGCTTCCGGGCTGGACAGGGATGTCAGGCGTGACTACCCGTACTGCGCTTACAAGGACGTGTCATTCAGGGTGCCGGTCTATACTGAGGGCGATAACCTCGCGAGATTAATGGTCAGGGTTGAAGAAATCTTTGAGTCCATGGACATAATAGATCAGCTACTAGACAAGCTGCCGGGTGGATCGATAATGGCTGAGAAGATAGAGGTGCCGGAGGGACTCATAGGCATTGGCAACGTGGAGGCGCCTCGTGGAGAAGACATACATGTCGTAATAACCGGGCGGGGCAGACCATATCGTTGGAGGGTCCGCGCACCAACATATCAGAACATCCCGGCCCTTAAGGTCATGCTACGGGACACGCCCCTAGCGGATGCGCCTCTGACGATCGCCAGCATAGATCCTTGTTTCTCGTGCACTGATAGAATAGTAGTGATCGATCTAAAGACGGGCAAGAAGGAGAAGCTACAAACAGTATCAATACCTGGTGGATGCGGGTGTGAGATATGAGTCTCAAGAAGCTCCTCAAACCCTTCAAGCTGATCAGCATTGCGCGCAGGAGCGGAGTGGTCACCGTACTCTATCCCTACCAGAAGTCATTGATAACCACCGAGTTCCGTGGGAAGATAAGCATCGACGCCACAAAGTGTATGGGCTGTGGCGCATGCGTAAATGCCTGTCCACCGAACGCACTAACTCTATCACGAAGAGATGACACAATCATACTAAACTATTTCATAGGAAGATGTATTTTCTGCGGACGCTGTGCAGAGGTATGTCCCGTCGGAGCAATAACGGTTACACACGAATTCGAGCTGGCATCAACAAGTACTAGGGATCTGAACGAGAGCCTCGTTCACCGTATTGAGAGGTGCAGTGGTTGCGGCGGAGGACTAGGGGCTACGAGCAGGATGCTACAATACGTGATCCTGCATAGCCCGGCCTCCGAGAACTACGTACACCTATGTCCCGACTGCAGGAAGAAGAAGCTCATACAATCCCTGGCAATGAAGATGGGTGCGAGGACTGAAGACTATGAGGGTTGACCCGCTCAAGAAGAGCATATGGGTTTTCCACCTGAACACTGGTAGCTGTAACGCCTGCGACATAGAAATACTCGATGCACTAACACCATATTTTGACGTTGAGAGGTTCGGGATAAAGCTCGTCGCCTCCCCACGGCACGCGGACCTAGTACTCCTTACTGGGCCGATAACTAGGAAGACTCTCCCTAAAGTGATCAATGCTCTGCGCGCTGTTCCCCGTCCACGCTATGTCTTAGCCATAGGGGCGTGTGCCGTAGGCGGGGGAATATGGTATGATACCTACAGCGTGATAGGCGGTGTTGAGGAGCTGAAGAAGATACTCGAGGAGAACGGGATCGAGATAGATAGGATAGTCTATGTACCCGGATGCCCTGCCAGGCCTGAGGCGATAATATATGGTGTGGCAGTACTCCTCGGCCTCGTCGAGCAGAAAGTTCACGGGGAGGTGAAGATCGCTGAGTAAAGTCAAGATATACCTCTGCACTTACCATGACGAGAAACCAGAGCTTTCGGCAAGACATTTCATATCGTCGATAGGGCACTGCTACCACGTTGCCGATGCAGAGCTCGCGGAGCTAGGCCTCGATGAGAAAACATTAGAGAAGCTTAGGCTCCGCGGCGAGGTAAACCTCTACGAAAACAAATACTTCGAGAAAATACTGGGTCGGCCACATGAGGACCTTGAATATCTGAAGATCAGGCTCGCGGAGGGCTGAAAGGATCGTGATATCCCTTCACGACGAGGTAACCCTGTTCATCATGATTGTGTTTCCGTTATACCTACTTGCCTTCACGCTCTACATCATAAGAGCTGTCCGGGGACCCACTATACCTGATACTGTCCTCGCGATAGATGCGCTGAGCTTTGATATAGCGGCATTCCTAGCACTACTAGCAATAATATACCAGTCTCCAATCCTGATCGCCTGCACGATAGTCTTGGCTCTCTGGGTCTACGCCCTCGACATCTATGTATCCAAGTACTTCACAGCCGAGGAGATGGGTGATTAGACATGTTACTCAACGCCCTGCTCATATTTATCGGTGAGGCCCTAGTAGCGATAGGGGTATTCTGCGACCTAGCCGCCAGCATAGGCATGATAAGATTCCCGAACTTCTATACCAGGCTCCACGCGGCCACGGTAGGCACGATAGGCGGAGCGGTTGTCCCGCTGATCGGCGTAGCGCTCATGGCTCTAGGCGCAGACTGGCTCGGCAACTACAGGTTCTTCTTGGCGGGTGCTAGTATTGTCGCAGGGATATTGATCCTCCTCCTAGCCCCCGTGGGCTCCCACGTACTTGCACAGGCCGCCCATAAGGCTGGGCTGGCTTCCCATGAACCTATTGCTTTCGATCACCTCGAGGAGGATCGTAGGAGGGGTGAGAAGGAGTGATCGAGGTATTCACTCTAGCCTTCCTGATGCTGGTAAGCGTGGCGAGCGTTGTAGCCGCTTATCTAGCGATACGTGAACGGGACATGGTTAAAGCCATCGTGTACTCCGCAATACAGAGCGCCATGTATGCCCTGATCTTCTATGTCCTTATGGCGCCCGACATAGTGCTGGTCTACATACCCGTCTCTGTAGGGATAACCCCGGCTGTACTGCTCTTTGTAACGAAGAAGACCGAGAGATATGATGGTGATTAGCTATGAAGGCCAGCGAATTATTCGTGCTGGTATCGATAATAGTGTTCATATTCAGCCTGGCCTACATCACAAGCCTTGGGGGCCTGGGCCAGCTACCCCCAGTAAATGTTAGATTGCTTGCTCAACGCTACCTTGAGCTCACATGGAATCCGCTCAAACCATTCATGAGTAGCAGCGGCTACGAGAGCGTAACGGCTATTGTATGGGATTTCCGCGGCCTAGACACTTTCTTCGAAACAGCTGTGTTCTACGGCGCGATCATAGCCGCCATAGCGATCTATAGGGGAGTCAAGATAACCGGTAAGGGGAGAACAACCGGTATGAGCCCGATAGCAAGGACGATCACGAGGCTCAGCATAATACTGATACCAACGGTTGCGGCCAGCATAGCGCTTCACGGACACCTTACCCCGGGCGGAGGCTTCCAAGCAGGTAGCGTCGCGACAGTAGTCGTGGTGCTTATCATTATGGTCTTCGGAAGGAAAGCCCTGATCCGGAAGGGGATGACGAAGGCCCGAATACTGCTGTTCAGGAGCCTCGGCCTCCTGGGAATAGGTTTCACCGCAGTAGCGATACTACTGGCAGGCATCATCCTAGGTCTAAACGCCTATATATTCCAGAACCAGCCAAAACCATTCGCGCCGCTCGGATTCCCCAAGCTATACGACGGCATGATACTCGGTGGAAGCCTGCTCCTCTTCAACCTCTTCGAGTTCATAGCAGTAACCGCTGGCTTCACGCTTGTACTCCTACTGCTTAGCCTTGGAGAAGAAGAAGTGAGGGGTGTGGTGGAGAAGTGAACCTGTCGCTAATGACTGCCTATGTGGTCGTTATAAGCCTCTACGTGAACCTAGGCATAGCTCTCTATGGCGTATTCGCCAGGCCGAGCCTGGTCAAGAAGCTACTGGCCATAACGATCCTCAGCGACACCGCCAACGCTTTCGCCGTACTGGTCGGCTATCGGTGGCCTGCATCGGGGACGCCTAAACCGCCCGTATATACTAACACGACGTTCAATAACCAGACACTCCACTACTATGTCAGCCACGCCGTGGATCCTCTCCCGCAAGCCCTTGTGCTTACCGCTATTGTGATAGGCTTGGCTGTCACTATGTTCATAGCCTTCATCATAATCCAGTACTATAGGCTTCACGGAACAGTGGATGTCCGTAAAGCCCGGAGGTGATCGTGGTGAACCTGAAGTCGGCGATACCCGCCATGATATTGTCGTTCATAGTATACATAGTCTACACGGGAAGCATCGACCCCTATGACCTATTAACAGGGGCAATAGTAGCAGTAATAATCGGGCTCCTTACAGGAGAGATCGTTATTAAGGATCCTGGGAAGGCCTTTGACCCTAAGAGGCTCTACTGGCTGATCAAGTACACGATATGGTACTTCCTAGTAGCGGAGGTGAAGGCCCACGTCGACGTGATTAAGAGGGCTCTAAGCCCGAGAATCCCGCTCAACCCCGCGATCGTACGCGTCCCATATTATGTTGAGACGGACTACGCAATGACAACAATCGCGAACAGCATAACCAATACCCCGGGCACCGTCGTCGTGGACATAGACTATGGCCGCAAAATATTCTACGTACACTGGATAGACGCTAAGACAAGCGATCCGGGGGAAGCCCGGAAGATGATCAGCCTCGATTTCGAAGAGCATGCAAGGAAGATATTCGATTAGACCGTGAGGTGTTAGAAAATGATGATCTATACACCGCTCGGAATAGTCCCCCTAATGCTCACGTTCGCGGCTTTCGCCATACCCTTACTAACACTAATTATTAAGAAGGAGTGGTTCTATCACCTGTACGCCCTGGTCTTCAGCATCATAGCCCTCTGCTATACTGCCGAGAACTTCTGGCTAGTAGTATACGGTGTCAAGCAGCCAGTATCCTATTTGTTCGGTGGATGGATTGCGCCTCTAGGCATAGTATATACGGTCGACGGCCTTGGCGCTGTTCTCGGCCTCCTAGTAGGCATTGACATGGTGCTAATAGTACTGTACAGCATATGGTACATGAGGGGAGAGGAGGGCATAGAATGGTATTATACCCTCCTACTCCTGCTCGAGTCGGCCATGATAGGGATCGTGTATACGGGCGACATATTCAACCTCTTCGTAATGATCGAGCTCCTAGCAATAAGCGCCTACGGCCTTGTGGGGTTTTATAGGCACAAGAAGGAAGCCATAGAGGCGGCGATAAAGTATGCATTAATAGGAGCCACAGCGACAACTATGTTCTTCCTATCAATAGTCTATATCTATGGGACTTACGGCACCGTCAACATGGCGGATCTAGCGCTTAAGGCGAGGCTACCGTGGATAACACGGTATATACCGCAGGCGGCCGCATATTTTGCTCATCTCAGCGGAACAGGCTACGGGAACCCGATAGTGGCAACAGCTATAGCAATAGCGCTAGCACTATGGGCCTTCACGTTTAAAGCAGCAGTGTTCCCCAACTATTTCTGGCTCCCGGACGCCCACCCCGAGGCCCCTACCCCGGTGTCCGCGGCTCTCTCGGGGCTAGTGGTGAAGATGGGTGCGTATGCTACTATAAGGCTTCTTTACACGATCTTCGGTGTCGGGTCACTGATAGATGCATCAGCTGCTGGCGGCTGGAGCCTCCGCGATGTAATACTCTTCATCATATTGTTACTGGGCGCTGTATCGGCAATGATAGGGAGCCTGGTAATGATCATCCAGAACGATATCAAGAGAATCCTAGCTTACTCGACAATAGATCATCTTGGAATAATATTCATGGGAATAGGCGTAGCCATGCATAGTGTGAGTCAAGCAGTGGTAGCCATAGCCCTGACGGGAGTGGTACTCCACATGATAAACCATAGCTTCGGCAAAACAATGCTCTTCATGGCGAGCGGAATATACATCAAGAACAGCGGTACGAGAGACATAACGAGAATGAGGGGTATTGGCAGGCTATTGCCGGTGACGAGCCTGGTCATGATAATCGGGCTGCTACACTTACTAGGAGTTCCTCCCTTCGGAGGATTCTTCAGCAAGCTCCTAATATATAATGCCCTGATAGGGGCTGGGCAAGTAGTCTTCGCGCTAATACTCATCCTATCAACGGCGATAAGCATGCTGGGATATATGAGGATAATAGTTAACTTGATCCTGCCTCCGAGGCCTCCGGAACTAATTGGGAAGGCGAGGGAGAGCATACCTGCCACGACAATACTCTGCGTATTAGCGGCTATCATAATAATCATAGGCATCTATTGCCTTACAGGAGGGATAAACACCCTACAGTCAATAATAGAGCCTTCAACAACGCTTAAGGGACTAGTTCAATACATAGATTCTACATTCTCTACATACATGCTTCCAAGATAAACTGTCCTTTTAACCGGGATGATCGTTTAAACCTTGCTGGCGATAATCTGTACCCGTTGCCCTTATTTTCCGTAGCCACATAATTTACAGTGTAATAATTAATCCCACAGGATTACCACGGATACATCCTGGTGGTAAGATGGGTGAGGAACCCCGCGGTATATCTTCTCTCAAAGCTCTTGTCTACGGCGCTGGCACCCTCATGGGCGTTGGCAGCAGTATGATCGTATCATGGCTAATGTACTACTACTGCCCCCCGCCAGAGGCTGGGCTTATCGCGCTAGCACCCGTTTTCGCGATGGGAGTAGTTATATTGTTTGGAAGATTCATAGACGCTATAAGCGACCCTATTATCGGGTGGTGGAGCGACCGAACGGTAACCCGTTGGGGACGGAGAAGGCCCTTCATATTCTTCGGTTTCTTGGCGATGTTGTTCAGCCAGATATTGATCTGGATCCCCCTTGTGCACCAGGTATCATTAATCAATGTTCTATACGCAGCGGTTATGGATGGTATATTCTGGTTCGGATATACTGCCGCTATAAATCCATACCTAGCCCTTATACCAGAGATCGCTAGAAACCCTAATGATAGAGTTAAACTCACCACATTCCAAGCCTTCTTCAGCCAGATAAGCCTCGTGATAGGCGGTGTGATAGTACCCCTATTACTTGCGGCTATAGGATTCATTAGCACAGCAGTTGTTCTGGGGGCTATAGGATTCGCCGTGATGCTACCCCTCCTCATAGTGATTAAGGAGAAGCCGCCGGAAGATAAGAAGATAGCTACGGGTATGGGAATCTACCGTGCTCTCCTACTAACGTTCAAGAACAGGACATTCCTCCTCTACTTGATCCCTACAGCCATACTATTCCTGAGCGCCACGATGATCCAGATGGAGATACCCTACGCAGTCAATGTATTGGCCGGGCTCAACAAGAAGGATGTCTCGCTCTTCTACCTACCACTAATAATCACAGCGATCATATCACTTCCTTTCTACAAGAAGCTCGCCTCGAAATATGGTAAGAAAAAACTATACCTGATGGCCATGACATGCTTCATGATACCAGCCTTCCTCACAGCATTCATAGGAATAATACCCGTTAGCCCGCGCATAATGATCATAGGCCTCGGAGCGCTGGCAGGAGTATTCGTAGCGCCGCTCTACATTTTCCCCAACGCGATCATAGCGGACATAACTGATATAGATGAGCAGATGACGGGATACAGGAGAGAAGCAATTTACTTCGGATCACAGGGACTGATCACAAAAACAATGGCGGGGCTAGCCGGGGTACTAACAGGGACACTAATGTGGAAACTAGGATACAGTCCAGGCAACGACCTCGGAATAAGAGCATCATTCATACTAGCAGCACTAGTACTAATAATAGCCGCACTAATATTCAGAAAGTATCCTATCGAAAAATAACGTCTCATCGAAATCGCTGGTATAGCCACACAAGTTTTTAAAAACAATTAGCACTCGTCCAGGGGTAAAAGGGAGACTAAGGGAGAGGCGAGATAAAACATAATCTATAGGACAACTACCAGGAGAGCCGGGCTTTAGAATAAAGTAATAATGCATTATACATAGCGCCTGCTGAGGAAAAGACCTACCCTTATTTTGCTCCGGAGGAGAAGCAAGCGAGAAACCGCTAAAGGACTCGGTGTAAAGACAGTTCATATTGACCATAAGGAAAATAATTAGTGTTCATCAACAAATGTGTTCCGACAATACAGCGTCACGGAAGTGTCATTGAAAAACTATCTAGTGATCCGCCAGTGGTGCTATGGAAATGCGTTTTCAAGAGCTCCCCGTCAGTGCCCGTAGATACATATTGTATCACGCTCTTGTCTCACCGGTTCTTATTACCTGGTATTTGTTACCATATTATCTGTTGTTGACCGGGTATAGTGTCCTAGAGGTAGGCGCTATATTTACGGCGGTAAATGTTCTAAGTGTTCCTCTAACTCTTTGGCTCGGCAAGAAGTTCCAAAGCATTGATATTAGGAAGGGATTAGCGACTATCGACGTGCTTGAATCCATGTCGAATGTAGCATACGGCTTTGCCTACGGTCCCATAGCGCCCTTAATGATCGTTCTTGGCGGGCTTACCGAGAAAGCTAGCGGCACCTTATATTTTCTATACCCGGCCTACGAGAGGATAATATATCCCGAGGACAGGATGAAGGAAGCACTGTCTATTCATTTGAGGATACCAGAGCTAACAATAATTCTCACATATCCCGTCATAGGGTTCATGCTCGGCTACGTATGGTCTTCCCCAGCCTCAATAAGGTACTCTTTTCTCATGTTCGCCGCATACCAGTTTGCACTAGTACCCTATATATTATGGTTCTTTAGACCCGTAAAGATATCCCGCGAAGAGGAAGACAGCCCTAACACCTCTAAGCCTTCCTTAGGCCGTCTACCCAGAAAGTACTTGGCTTACATCATAGCCGATGTACTGTTTATTCTGGCTTGGCTACTCGCACCCAATCTAGCTCTCGTGTATTATGTCCTCAAATGGCTGCATGGAAACATATTCCATGTAGCATTGATTGAGGCCAGTATATCTACAGCTACAATTATCGGTACCTTCATAGTTGATAGGCTAGCAAGAGACAAGCCCGGGCGATACTTGGCAGCGGGAACACTCATAACAGTAGCAGGTTTAGGGATGGCCGTAGCAACCAGTATATTTCCAATCATACTGCTTGCCTTCTTCATAGTTAGGCTGGGGGATAGTATCGTGTTTGTCTACAAGCGGTTATGGCTATACAGCATAATGAGTAGAGGAGAAGCATCCATAGCATCCGCATTGATCTCGAGCATAAGGCGGACAATATCATTGTTCTCTCCCGGCCTAGCATCCCTACTTTCAACATTGAATCCCCGTGCACCATACATCGCGTGCTTGACACTGTTACTCGTGACTATACCAGTGTATCTATCATTTCTGGCAAAGAAAAAATAGAGAGGCCATGAGAACCACATAATGTATCTATAATGTTCAAAACATATACCAAGGATTCTCCTAGAGAGCTGACATCGTACGAGATACAGTCATCCCCAACGAATTTTGGACTAGACCATCATTTCTACTGAGACCCGGGAAACAGGATCACTGTTGTCTATAGTGTTAATCTAGTATTTGTTGTTCTCGCTACGTTCATTACATGGTTATATAATAAATACATACAATACTTATATAGTGATTACAATAGCGTCAGGTGCCCGCGTCTTGTCCTATGAAGAAATTAGTAGATTGGCGGATTTGATACGCTCTTATTTAAAACAATATGGCTACGATATAGACGAAGCCCCATACACTGCTAATCGAATACTCTGTATTGCTCCTCACCCTGACGATTGTGAAGTTGGAGCCGGAGGCCTGCTGGCTAAGGCATCGGATCACGGGACAGAAACCTACATCCTCGTCCTCACAGATGGGTCAATGGGCACTAGCAGGCCGGGCATAAGTAGGGATGAACTAGCGCTGAGAAGACGTAGAGAGCAGGAGGAGGCTGCGAAAGTCTTAGGGGTTAAGAAGGTTTACTGGCTAGGCTACAGGGATGGCTTCCTCCCATATACTGATGAGGCTCGATTAAGGATAGCCACCATAATACGGCGGGTTAAACCCGATCTCGTATTGGCCCCCGATCCATGGATGATGTATGAGGCCCACCCAGATCATCGGAGAGCAGGACTACTGGTTTCAGAGGCCTTCCTCTACTCTGGCTTCCCCCTCTACGGTCCCGAGACCGGTGATCCCTGGAGCCCCCGGTATATCGCCTACTACTACACTGGCAGGCCGAACGTCTACGTTGACATAACGGGTTATCTGGAAAAGAAGCTTGAAGCCTTAAAGAAGCATGAAAGCCAGCTAGAAGGCCTAGAACCACTTCTCAAACTCCTAGTCGTCTATGCAGAGCAA
Source organism: Desulfurococcales archaeon (assembly GCA_027022365.1). Lineage (GTDB taxonomy): Archaea > Thermoproteota > Thermoprotei_A > Sulfolobales > Desulfurococcaceae > JAADCY01. The sequence continues at coordinate 307,862 of JALVYU010000031.1, forward strand.
GCTGGGAAGAAAATAGGCGTCAAATACGCAGAACCACTAAAGATCCTGCCAAGAATACTCGTGCACGCCATACCCCTCGCAGAGATAATCTAAGAGGGCACAGGAAATGATCAAGGGAGTAGTAGAGGGGTTCTACGGGCCTACATGGGACCTGCTCGACAGGCTCTCAATAATAGACCTACTGTCTTATCTCGAGATGAACACATACGTGTATGCGCCGAAATGGGATCCCTACCATAGGGAGAGGTGGAGGAGCCCCTACCCCGAAAACATCCTCCTCGAACTGGAAATACTCTCTGACCATGCCAGGAGGAGAAGAGTAGAACCAGTATACGCGTTATCCCCGGGACTAGACATAGATTATTCGAGCAGAGAAGACCTAGGAGCACTACTGAGGAAATACCAGCAGGTAATGAATGCTGGCTACGACTCGATAGCGCTGCTCCTAGATGATATCCCCCCAGTACTGAGGGGTAAAGGCTATAAAACACTAGCAGAGGCCCAGGCAAGCTTGGCGAACAAAGTCTACAAGGAGCTAAAGCCGAAGATAATGATGTTATGTCCAACACACTATTGGGGATACCATGAAGACTACCTAAGGGAGCTCGGCGAGAAACTAGACCCCGAGGTAAAGATATTTTGGACAGGGCCCGGAATAGTATCCCGTAAAATAACGGTAGAAGGCGTCAAGAAATTCATCGAGATCACGGGTAGAAAGCCACTGATCTGGGATAACTATCCGGTAAACGACTACTTCTTAGTAAAAGGCTACTATCGCCTACACCTAGGACCATACAAGGGCAGAGACCCCAAAATACTAGACATGGCCGAGGGGATCCTATTGAACCCGATGAACCAGGCAGAACTATCGAAAATCCCGATCCACACAGCGGGAATATTTCTACAAGACCCACAGCACTACAACCCCCTGCAGGCTTTAGAGGAAGCAATAACACACAACATAAACCCCGAGGCAAGAAGAGCCTTCAGAATCATAGTTATGCTACAACAATCAACGCCAATGGATCCCCAGGCAGACCACAAGCCTAGACCCGAAGAAGCGGACACATTATTAAAAGCAGTGATGGAGCTACAGACAAAATTAACAAACAAGAAGATGCTACATGAACTAGCCTATTTACTACAAGGAGTACAACAACTAGTTCAAAGCCTCGAAGGAAAAGCGGAACCCCACCCAAGGATATTGCTGGCAGGAAAATACCTAGTTCAACTCATACCGGGGTATAAGTAATATGTAAGGATAAATGATCCTAACATGGTATAATTTTTCCCATTAAATCAGTATAAGATATCAGATGTTTATCTTCTTTACCTCCTCGAGCTGTTTTACGATATGATCTATTCTCTGTTCCTTGGTATAGTTGTGGATCTAACTACTTTTGTTTTCATAAAACCTTGCTATAGATCAAGTATTCCCTTATATCCGTGACTCCCGGTATCCATGCATAGAAGAACAGGTGTGTTGTCCATGGGATGATCGCGTACCGTATTCCTAGGAGTCTCATAGAGTCCAGTGTATGTAGTAGGAGGATCTTTCCTAAGCCTCGGCCCCGGTATTTCTCGTCGACGCCTATTGGGCCGAACCTGTACCTGTGGCTTGCACTGTGTACGGCGAATCCAGCTATCCCGTTGTTTGTTTCAGCCACGTATATTCTGCCGTATTTTTTCTCTAGGGCTAGCTGGGCCTCTATACTCCATTGCAGCGAGAAGTTCTTCTCGATCCACTTGAATACGGGATCATTTCTGCTCGTCGATTCTCTGATCTCTACGTCATCTGTTCTAATCCTTATGTCTTGTCTCTCGATCCAGTATCGCTCTAGATCTACTGTGTAATCAACTGCTCTTGATACTATCTTGTAGCCTCGGTCTTTAAGCCGTTCTCGTAGCCTGTAGTTCCTAGAGTTTACCCCGGTGAGGAAGTACCAGGGAGCATACCCGTATATTCTGACGCCTCTTTTACCCTTTTTCTCCGCGAGCTCCTCGATATAGGATAGTAGTTTTTCGAAGCATTCTTCGGAGTCTTTATCGACGGCTAGCAGCTTGACCCATAAGTATTCGAGTGCTTGTCTAGGTGGTTTTAGGCCGGGCAGTGCTGCGGGCTCTGCATAGACGAGCAACCCCTTAGTATCACCGTTTTCTATGCAGGCTATAATGTAGTCGGGTTTTGTGAATGGGTCTTTATGGATACATGTTTCTACGTGTTCATAGTCAATAAAGTCGTGGGGAAGGAGCTTGTTTGCCGTAGTGACTATCTCGTGGTCGTTTAACCCCTTGATGATCTTGATGGTCATATTATCACATGGTTAATAGTAATTGCTAGAGGAATAATTGCTTTCGTATAATAGCACGGCTTAAAAGGGATTTGTACATTATAGATAGTAGTTTTCTATTAGAGTGGCTTCTAGAACAAATCAATATTAATACGATGGTTCACAAAACATTACTCTGTATACTGCGGTGTATGTAGACTTGGCGACAACTTCGCCTCCCTCATCACCAGTAGTTCTCGGTAGGGTGTCTTGGTTCTACTATTATCCTATTGAGGGGATTGTTTATGATCTTAACTTCTCCGGAGATGTGGCTGTTCTTCATACCAATCATGGTGCTCTGAGATATAGATATACAGGTATTTCTGTCAAGTACCTTAGAATTCCGGATCCGAGGATCACGAAGATCACTATGATTTTCACCGCAATAATGTTCGTAATTATCGCATTGATCGTGCTCAGCTCCGTGAACACAGGCTTCGGACTATTATTCGGGTCAAGCCCATCTGGGTTCTTCCGGCTCTTCACTCTCCTCATCATCGTCTCAGCGATATTCGCGGCTTTCACTCTCGTATCAGCTTGTAGATCTAAGCCCGTCCTCGCCCTAATCGATCATGCTGGTGTTGAGCATTATTATATCGTCGATTCTAAGAGCAGGGATAGAATTCTCCGTAATGTTGTCTCTCTGTAATAGTTTTTGTCGGTTAGATATGCTGATTGTTTTCTATAACGTTGTAACACTATTCAATTATTCTTAACAGTTCAAGAAAAAATTGAAACATGACGTAAGGCTTAAATACTGTTATGGGACAAAATGGTGGGTTTGAGGTGGTATTTTGCAGCGCCAATGGCGTTAAGAGCTAGTCAAGTCCCGGATTATCTCCCTTCCTCATGGTATAATATCCTCGCAGACCTGCCCGGAGAACTGCCCCCTATGAAGCTGCCCAACGGCCAAATAGTCGAGAAGCTCATGCTGGAAAAACTATTCGCTAAAACACTTGTCGAGCAGGAATATAGCCGCGAGAGATACATACAGATACCTGCCGAGCTACGCAGCAAATATCTTGAGCTCGGAAGACCTACACCTCTTCTGCGCGCCAAGAACCTAGAAGAATACCTTGGGACACCAGCGATAATACTCTATAAGTATGAAGGAGTAACGCCAACTGGTAGCCACAAGATAAACACAGCTCTAGCCCAGGCCTATTATAATAAGCTCGAGGGGACAGAGACAATAGTGACAGAGACAGGGGCTGGGCAGTGGGGTTCAGCGCTTAGCCTCGCTGGGGCACTGACCGGAATACATGTCAGGGTGTACATGGTTAGAGTGAGCTACTATCAGAAGCCTTACCGCGGAGTACTCATGAGAATATATGGTGCCGAGGTATATCCTAGCCCGAGCAACAGGACGAGCTTCGGACGCAAGCTCTTGGAGCAAAACCCTGAACACCCGGGTAGCCTAGGCATAGCAATTAGTGAAGCCATAGAAGACGTAGTGATGAGCGGCGGTAAGGCAAAATACTGTCTAGGTAGCGTGTTGAACCACGTCCTCCTCCACCAAACAGTAATAGGGCTCGAAGCCAAGAAGCAAGTGGAGGAACTAGGACTCTACCCCGACGTCGTCATAGGATGTGTCGGCGGGGGAAGCAACTACGCGGGGCTCAGCTACCCTTTCATATATGATAGGCTGAAGGGATCAAGCGATACAAGGTTTATAGCAGCCGAGCCAAAGGCTGTTCCAAGCATGACCCGCGGAGAATACAGGTATGACTACGGAGATACGGCGGGCATGACCCCTATGATCAAGATGCATACTCTTGGCCACGAGTTCACGCCGCCACCGATCCACGCGGGAGGGCTACGGTACCACGGCGTAGCACCCACGCTCAGCGTACTCATAAATCACGGTGTAGTGGAGCCTGTAGCCTATGGTCAGAGGGAGGTGTTTGAGGCCGGAACATTGTTCGCCAAGCTCGAAGGAATAGTTCCTGCTCCGGAGAGCGCCCATGCAGTTAAAGCAGTGATTGAGGAGGCTCTGAGAGCCAAGGAAAGAGGTAGAAGAGAGGTAATATTATTCAATATGAGTGGGCACGGGCTACTCGATCTACAGGGATACATCGACTACTTAGAGGGAAGGATTTAGAACGAACAATGAGCTACCATCCTTTTGATCGGAACAAACAATTAATTTTTCCTTTTTGCCTAAATGGTACAATATGTTAAAAATATTTGTAGCGGTGCATGGTTCTTGGAGAAAACAGCAAGGTTATTCGAGATTATTTGTAGAGCTCTTCCCCAGCCATGCCGTGTAACCTACATGTCTAGCGCGAAAAACCCTTTCACAGCCAGTGTTTTCAGCCCAGCAGATGGCATCGTTGATTCGGATATAATCGTAATGGATGCCCAGATACTATATCATGACCTGCTCGTAAACGTCCTCCCAAGGACTGGTTCTGATACAATAGTGGCTATACCCAACATATTCGATCAGATGGTAAGGCTTCCAAAAATAATGCATACAGCCAGGACAAACTATTATGTTTCATCGATCCTATCGGTTGATAACGGCCTGCTCCTAATGATGAAGACCCGTATCCCCCGCGAGTTCCTCGAAGCGCTTGGGAGAGCCTACCGCGAAGCAATGCTAAGGGGGGCTCACCCGGTATCATATAATACAGGCAGGTTTCTCTACATGATCGCGAGGTTTATGGGGACAAGGAGGAAGACGTCGATACTTGAGATAGGCGCTGGAACAGGCTTCTCAACACTATGGCTAGGCCTGGCAGCACAGCACGCTGGTGCCAAGCTGGTATCCTATGAGAGGGATCCTGATCTCGCGGGGCTGGCTCGGGCACATATCGTATCTTCTAGTCTTCAGAAAAACATAGAACTACTATGCGGCGATGCAGCTAGAGGTATTAAGGAAAAAGACTACTACTTAGCGTTCATAGATGGCGAGAAAACAGAGTATATAAAATATATCCAAATACTTGAGCCCCTCATGAACAACACGGTCATAATCTCCCACAACACGTTATCCCATCCCATAGAGCTAAGAGAATTCATCGAGAAGATCTATGGGAAAAACTATCTATCGCTTACACTCATGCCCGACAACGCAGGCCTTACAATATCGCTTTACCATATCAACAAATAGTCCCACTTGATAACGAAGTTTTATCATGGTCTAGAATATCTGTACCTTTTTATGTGGGTTAACAACAGCTATAATCGAAGCGATAATAGATTCCTAATTATACGCTGGGCCTGCACGACAATATATGAGTGGGAACACCTGCCCGGCAACATTTATTCAATCCTTCTAAGATAAGGCATTCATAGAGGATCAGGTGAGCCTCATGTTTAGAATCGGTGGAGAATATCTGGTTCGTTCAACGGATCCTGTTATCCTTGAACGGGCGCTTAGCGGCGGCGTAGCAACTGCGCTCACGAAATATTTGCTCGAGAAAAGAATTGTGGACATGGCGCTCCTTATCAGATCTGATGGAATCACTGGTGGCAGGTTATTCTTTGCGCGCGACCCCGAGGAAGTAGTCGAGTCTGCTGGTAGTATTTGCTTATCCCCTATAAACATGGCCAAGGCTATACGGGACTACGTCTCAAGAGACGAGAAGGTCGCAATAACGGTTAAGCCGTGCGAAGAGAAAGCGATCGACTACTTGGTCAGAACAGGACGTGTTAGGAGGGAGAACCTCTTCCTTATAGGATTGAATTGCGGCGGGTTATTTGACCCGCTAAGCCTTGAGAAGACCATGGAGGAGCTAAGCGTAGACCCCGACAAGATAACCGATATCAGGTATCATGACGACGCGATAGAGATAGTTATTGATAACGATAAGTCCTTCAGGATAGACTATGTGAAAGGATATGAGAAGCTAGGGCAGAGAGACGCTTGTAAGAGATGCTTAGACCATACTCCCTCATTATCAGACGTAGCTCTTGGATACTGGGGCGTACCGATCAGGACCGCCAAGTACACGTATACCATACCCTTGACCGAGCGTGGAAGGAGAGCATTGGAGGAGATGCTCTACAATGGCTATATCGAAGCGGTTCCAGCTCCGCCGAGCGCCGTGGAAGCTAGGAAGAGGATCATAGAGACTATTAGGAAGGCCAGCATGATCGCGAGGGAGAAACAATACGAGGTATTGGATAGGGCTGGCATAGCGATGTTTCTCCAGAAATGCCTAATGTGTATGGAGTGCTGGCACGCCTGCCCGATCAGGAGCGAGAAAGAAATCTATGCGTGGAAGAAGAAGCTCGACCCTGTATTGTGGCAGATCAGCGTGATCACGTACATGTACGACAAATGTGTCGGGTGCGGGGCCTGTGAGGACGCCTGCCCCGTCAAGATACCGTTTGCACTCATCATAGAGCGTCTACGCGACCTAAGAAGAGAGCTGGGTGTCTAGCCATGGCGGGAGAGATAAGGCTTGGATATACTGTGTGCCCCTTCTGCGGAGCCGGCTGTGGATTCCATCTCGTTGTACGGGATGGGAGAGTAATCGGTGCTGAGAGAATATATGATCACCCTGTCTCCGCCGGAGTACTATGTCCCAAGGGAGCATATGCGTGGAAGATCATAAATCACCCCGACAGGCTCACAACACCGCTGAAGCGGACCGAGAGGGGCTTCAGGCCAATAACATGGAGAGAAGCAATCAGAGAAATAGCAGAGGCTATGAGGAGGATAGCCAAAGACGATCCGGACAGAGCATACTTCCTGGCGAGCGCTAAGTGCACGAACGAGGAGAACTTCCTCCTACAGAAAATAGCGAGGACGATCATAGGGACCAACAACATAGATCACTGTGCAAGGCTATGCCACAGCCCGACCGTCGCCGCCCTGGCGCGCAGCCTTGGATCAGCGGCTATGACTAATCCTATAAACGATGTAGCGAACGCCAAGACACTGTTCATCATAGGCTATAACCCTGCAGAGACCCATCCCGCCATATTCAGGTTCGTAGAGGACGCACGCAGGAAATACGCATCGGTACCCGCACGGAAGATCGCAATCGCGAGGTTCGGCCTAGGACTAGGAGAGACAGAGTTCAAAATGATAGTGGCCGATCCAAGGAAGACGATGACGGCCGTACAAGCCGATATTCATCTCCAGCAAAAGCCGGGAACAGATGCTGTATTGATAAACGCAATGATAAAAACAATCATAGATCACGGCCTCGTGGACAAAGAATTCGTAGAGAAGAGAACAACTGGCTACGAGAGACTAGTTGAGAGCCTCAAAGACTTCGACCTAGATGAGGCCTCGAGGATTACGGGGGTGCCACGGAAACTCATAGAGGAAGCAGCAATAACATATGCGGTGAACAAGCCCTCCACGATATACTACGGAATGGGGATAACCCAGCACAGGAACGGCACAGCCCTCGTCCAAGCCCTCGTAAACATGGCACTAATAACAGGAAACATAGGCAGGCCAGGGGCAGGAATATGTCCTGCAAGGGGACAAGCCAACGTGCAGGGAGCATGTGATATGGCCGCACTACCTGACTTCTACCCAGGGTACAGGAAGATAGCGCCGGAGAACGCCCGTGAACTCAGCCACATATGGGGCCTACCAGTACCGGTTGATGAGGGAATGTTTAGCACCGAGATGTGGAATGTAGCCTTGACGGGAGGCATAGACCTCCTGTACATAATGGGTGAAAACCCGCTGATCTCCGAGCCGGGATACTACCGTATAATGAGGGCGCTCAAAAGAATAGATCTGGTCGTGGTGCAGGATATATTCCTCACCGAGACAGCCAGGCATGCAGACATAGTATTGCCAGCAGGGCTGTGGGCTGAGAAAACAGGCACAATGACAAACACGGAGAGAAGAGTACAGCTATTCGAGAAAATAGTTGACCCGCCCGGAGAGGCTAGGCCCGACCTAGACATCCTATTGGCACTACTCAAAGAGCTGGGGGCACCATTCAGATACGACGGGCCGGAACAAGTATTCGAGGACATCCGACGAACAATACCTACTTACCGCGGGATAACATACGAGAGGCTGAGAAAGAAGCGCTATGGCATACAGTGGCCGTGTCCCAACGAGAATCATCCGGGGACACCGATCCTCCATACCGAGAGGTTCCCGACACCCGACGGCAAGGCGAGGATCACGCCTGTTAGGCCCGAGGTAACCGTTAAGACCACTGATGAATACCCGTTCATACTCATCAACGGCAGGCTCATAACACACTATAACACAGGGACAATGACGAGACGCATAATGGAGCTCCTACTAAAGGATGATTCAAGCCTTCTATATATAAGCCCTGACGACGCGAGGAGCCTAGGAATATTAGACGGAGACATAGTAGAGCTCGAGACGCCCTACGGCAGAGAGAGGATAACAGTCAAGATAACGACGGAAGTACCAAAAGGCGTGCTATTCGTGCCGAACCACTTCATAGACCCGCCGGTAAACACGTTCGTCGGCGATATAATAGATCCTGTGTCGGGGATACCGGAGTATAAGGGGATACCGGCAAGAATTAACCTGATATAGGCAGGCGTGACAGTAGCGTTAAAAACAGTTTTTATCATCTGTAACATGTTTTTATCCATTGAACGCACCTCAGGCAAGGATCAGGTTCTCCCGCCAGTACGCCGTCCTCGAAGCATCTAACGTCATCCCTGTTGTTGATATTATAGAGACTCAGTTTTACGAGGTCTGGATAATCATCGATCAATAAGATCTTAGCGCCGGGAACCAAGCGAACGGCCTGGGAAAGACTCCTGATCCCGCGTAGGTATAGTTTACGGAGATAGCTTTCGGCCCCCCTAGAATAGTATCCATGCAGTGGCTCGAGGAAACCATTCCTCCATCCAGGCAAAACTATGGAGAACCCTTGCAGAGCGGTATTGAGGATCTCAGATACTAGTTCCATGCGTACACACGGCATATCCCCGCCGAAAACCATTATCTGGTCGTAAAGCTCCAGTGCCTTCAGAATACCCGTGATAGGGCCTCCGAGCAGGTTATCAACGTGTATTTTCGAGGAAATCTTGGCCCGTGATAGCTTCTCAGCATTCGTCTTAGAAGCGATAATGACTGGTTCTCTACCAAATATCTTCTCAACGTTCTCGCATGTATATTTTATCAATGGTTTTTCAGCTATTCTATAAAATAATTTGTCTCCGTCGAATCTCCTGGATGAACCACCTGCGAGAATAATTGGAATCAAGTCTTTAAATATATCATTTGTTATATCGTTATCGTCTTCCACTGTCTTTCCCTATAAGAATTAGTACGAAAACCACGTATTAGGATAGGGGTTATTTAAAATTATGAAAGAGTGTTCACAAGATCCTGTAACAAACACGTTCAATTCCAATAGCACATGATTACGAAAAAACCTTGTCCTCGTCCTAGCCGAAATGCTTCTTCATTTCCTCGTTACCCGGCATATTAAGGAGATCGTCTATGGTCTCTTGTACCTGTCTTGTAGACTTTGTACGTGGATCCATGTGTAGCCAGTCCTCGAGTATCTCCCTCCCGCCCTCCAGGAAAGCTGTGAGGGCCATCTCCATCCTGGTCATTCTAGGCAGTAGGACTAGATCCCTGATCTTCTTGGGTAGGGGCTCGAATATATAGCGGTGCAGGCCCTTCCCATCGATCTGCACGGGCATCTCTACCGCTACATTATCGGGTATTCCCGGTATGCTGCCCAGGTTTAATGTGTTGACAATGTATTCATCCCTCCTATTATTGGCTATGCTGTCTATGATTGGCACGATTGATTCGCCGCTCCACTCCGGCGGTATATGTACGGCGAGCGGGTGCTTCTGATCCCTGAGGGCTTCGTATAGTCTTTGTAGCTGCATGTTTAGATAGGCGATATACATCATCCACCCTATCTCTGAGTCAGGCCCTCCTGTCGAGCCGTACCATTTCTGTTTCGTCTTGAGGTCCCAGTGGTACATCCACGTGCCTCCACGTACAGTGTCCCCTACGGGTAGGAGGCCGTACCTTTTATACATGTCTATGGCTGCTGGCGATAGATCTATATCGAACGGGTTTACCTGCGTCTCTCTCCAGCGTTCCCAGTACTTCTCGGCTTTTTCCTCGATCCACTTATCCAGTAATGGATAAGCGTCTTCGCTCTTGTACTTGAATTTCGTCAGCCAGATCACATGGTTGAACCCTAGGACTTCGAACTCGGTTTCCTCGCGTGGTAGGCCGAGCTCCTTCATGACATTGTAGATGCCGTGGTATCCATGGCATAGACCGATCATCTTTATCTTGACGTGTCTCTGGATCAGGGTTGTGAGCTCGAAGACGGGGTTAGCGACATTGATTAGCCAGGCATCGGGAGCGTATTCCTCGACATCCTTCGCTATGCTTAGGGCTAGTTTGAACTGGTAGTAACCCCAGATCGTGTGGTAGTCGCTTACCATGTTCCACTCAACACTATTTATACCACGGTAGTAGCCGTGGCGTTCACATATCTCTCTCATACGCTCATAGTACATGTGGCCGCCATACATGGCGGAGTTCACGACGAAGTCGGCGTCCTTTATCGCCTCGATGCGATCCGTTGTTAGTACGAATTCTAGGTCGGCATGTAGCTCTGAGGCGTATCGTTTGGCGAAGCTTGTTATTAGGTTGAGCCTCTCCCTGTTTATATCCATGAGGTAAACCCTGGCTCCATGGAGGCTCTTGGCAAGTATGAGGTCTATGATGATCCTCGAGCTCCATACAGCGCTTCCCGCGCCTATAAAGGCGATCTTGAGTCCCTTGCCCTTAGGCTCATCCTCCATAAGGGGTTTAAGCCTGTTCTTGTACTTCATGGAGGAACAACCCTTAACCATGTAATGGATTCTCTGATAATCTATTGTCGCCTCATGCTAATTAATTTTTAACTGAAATGTTTAAAGCATTCAAAGAAGAGGCCATGAATTTTACATAGGTATTTTTAATTGTGTAGGAAAAACTACATGATCCCAATGGCTTTAACGCCTTCACGCCTGATCTTATGGATGCTGTAGTGCAGGAGCAGTAATGCCATGACTAGGAAGCCCAGTGAGTACGGCAGACCAATCATGATTAGTGTGCTGGTCGGTAGGACAGGCATTGTCCCTATCAACCCATATCTGATGAGCTCGGCTGGGTAGCTGAACGGCGTTGTGAGGGCGATAATCCTGAGTATCTCCGGATACATTATAAGCGGTGTAAAGCCTCCCGTCGCTATAGGGAGTATCCATGAAAGTATCTCGACGACTGGGCCGCTTGTACCGCTCAACAGCATGCTCGAGCCTAGGATCAAGCTATACCCGGACAGGACTATTAACAGGCAGGCGAAACCAGCGATCAACGCTAGGGGGTCGTGAACCCATATTGCAGGAGGCGCGTAAAGTATTGCCATGATAACATATACCATTGCAAGACTCAGAGCAACCCATAATAGCCCGACGGGCATGAGGCCGACGTAGACCATGATCACTGGTCTTCCGCTTATAATGTAATGCTCGAGAATACCCCTGATCATCATTTGGCGGAGGCTCCACGCCCAGTCCCAGCCAGCCATATTGTACGACATGAAGACCAGCACAGCGATGAAGGCATAGGCAGCAGCGACTTCGCGGGGAGTCGAGGGCCTGCTGAACAGGATCATCGGAGAAATCAATAGCGTCATCCATAAAGCCATCTGCAAAACTCCAACTATGATCGCTTTATTCCTAAGCAGCGAAGCGGTGAGATAAGCCTTAAGTATGGCCAGCAAGGAGCGGATCAATACTCTTTCACCCCCTTAAACCTCAGCCTCTCCTCCCATCTTGTCACGGTCTTACCGCCTATGGGGAGGAGTAGAATGAAAGATGCAGTTGCGACGCCTAGCAGTACGCTGGCAAGGCTCATGGTGAGATTATTGGTCAGCATGTACTGTATTATTTCAACGATACTACTACTAGGGATGACCATAGTGGCTACTCTGAAGACCAGGGGGAGAAGGTAGCGTGGATAATATACGCCTACGAGTATCAGTAGTAGCGGTCTAGCGATATTGATTATTCTCCAGCCCTCCTCCGACACCATGTATGCTAGCCCCATGGTAACCATTGCTATGGGGACCATGAACAATCCGGCGAGAACAGATAAGAATACCACGAGCAATGCTAGGACAGCGCCCTCCACGCCATAGTAGTAGACATAGACGGGCGTGAGACAAATGATCCCCTGAACAATGAACGGGGCAAGCATTGGGAGAGCAACAGCCAGGTATCTCAATATACGTGGAGCCGGAGAAGCGAGGATGTAGGGCAGAGTTCCAGCCCACATATCTGATGAGGGCCTCTGCATGATCATATCGGCACCTATGAGGACTGTCAACATCAGGTAGCTCATCGTAAGGAAGAAAGTTATGGCGGAAACATGGAACCGCTGGCTAAAACTCGTCAGACCACCCACAGCTAAGCCCATGATAACGAATAACAGGGTCAATATGTACGGGTAAACAATAAACGATACGATCAGGCTCTTCCGCCTAGTTAAATCCTTGTAGAAAGCCATCCATTCAGCCCATAAGATCTCTCTGAGACCCAATGAACCCGTCACCCCTTACTGCTGTAGTAGACAAAGACATCCTCGAGGGTCGGCTCTTCCACGGTTAGCTTCACTATATCGGCACCATTAGAGACCAGCACACGGATGACATCACCGATTAACTCCTCCGGCTTTCTAGCCTTGAACATAATAGTTGTGAGCCCATTCTCTCTACGTATTTCAGGGTCGACACCGATCACTTCCTTCAATTTATCATATCTACGGGGCCCGCCCTTGACCATGATCTTTACGGTCCTGAAAGCCATGATCTTGTCTTTCAGCTCGTCCGGCGTGCCCTCGGCAACTATTATTCCCTTATTGATCAATATGATCCTATCGCAGACTATCTCGGCCTCAAACATGTTGTGGGTGGTGTACAGGACGGTCTTGCCTTCCCGGTGGGCCAACCCCTTGACGAGATCCCTGATCTTGCGGGCGCTAGGAGGATCTAGGCCTAGGGTAGGCTCGTCCAATAATACGACGTCGGGATCGCGCAGGAGTGCTCGGGCAAGATTGAGTCTTGCCTTCATGCCGAGACTGTATTCCTCGAATAATCTATCACTAGCACCTAGTTCTTCAAGACCTACTACCTCGAGGACCTCTTGCACACGCTTCTTAATAGTGTTGGAGGAGAGACCATAGAGCGCTGCGAAGTACTCTAGGTTCTCTCTTCCAGTCAGCTTATTGTAGAAGCCCTTCTCAACCGTCAACATTACCCCGATATTCTTTCTAACCATGTCCGCCTCCGTAACCACATCATAGCCTTTAACATATGCTTCTCCTTCATCCGGAATTAGGAGGGTGGATATGATCTTGATCGTAGTTGTCTTTCCAGCACCATTAGGACCGAGTAACCCCACTACTTCGCCCGGATAAATCTTAAAACTAACGCCCTTCAAAGCCTCTATAACAATGGTTCGGCCCTTGAATAATCCTTTCCTCTCCTTAGTCTTGTATCTTTTGATGAGACCTATTGCCTCAACGCTGGGGGACCTTGGCACAGCGAAACCCCTCACATCCTGTTTGATTCATTGTTCTTTATAATGCGTATGTGGAGGGGTCTCCATAGTGGAATATAGGACCTTGTCTAGCACGCTCCACATCTTATGGTCTAGGACTGTCCACCCGGAAACATATGATTCCTGCGCTAATAAAAAAGAATTACATATCAAGAGTAGCCGGAACGTGGCCAAAGGGGGATCGGAAGTCCCGTCTGCCTTGCTCGCCGATTAGGTTTTATTATATGTTAATAATGATATGTAGGTAGTATTGGCCTCTCAAGGAGCTTGTAAGGTGTATGGTTTTGGGCCGAATAGGCAGGATCAACGGTCACTATAATCCTTGGACTGTGGAGGAAGAGATTAAACGCTTCTGGGAGGAGAACAAGATCTACGATAAGGTCAAGAAGAAAAGCATGTCTCAGCCTAGAAAATTCTTATTCATAGACGGGCCCCCTTACCCCAGCGGAGATATACCACACATAGGTACTGCTTGGAATAAGACCATCAAAGACGTGATCCTCAGATACAAGAGAATGAGGGGCTACAACGTATATGATCGCCCCGGGTACGACTGCCACGGCCTCCCGATTGAGGTGAAGGTCGAGCAAAAACTAGGGATCAAAGTAAAGCGTGAGATAGAGGAGAAGATAGGCGTAGACAAGTTCATTCAAGAGTGTAAGAACCTAGCCCTCAGCAACCTCTCAAGCATGACAAAGTGGTTCCGAGAACTAGGAGTGTTCATGGACTGGGAAAACCCCTACCTAACACTGAGAGACGAGTACATTGAGGCTGGATGGTGGCTTTTCAAGAAGGTGTACGAGAAGGGCCTCCTGGACAGCGAGCTGAGGGTAGTGTACTGGTGCCCAAGGTGCTCCACGACACTTGCCGAGTACGAGATAGAGTATAAGGTATTAGAGGATCCGAGCATATACGTAAAGTTCCCCGTAAGAGGAAGGGAAAAAGAATACATCCTGATCTGGACCACGACGCCCTGGACGCTCCCGGCCAACACCTTCGTAATGGCTCACCCAGACGAGACCTATGTTAGGATAAGGGTTGGTGACGAGAAATACATTCTCGCCAAGGCGAGGCTAGAACATGTCGTAAGGGAGACCGGGATAAGAGAGTACGAGGTAATCGAGGAGTTCATGGGTAAGGAGCTAGAGGGGCTCGAGTATGATCATCCGCTGAGAGACATTGTCCCCCTACAGGAGAAACTATCAAAACACCATAAGGTCTTCATGGCCCCCGAAGTAGTCACGATGTATGAGGGTACAGGACTAGTACACGGAGCGCCCGGACACGGTATGGAGGATTTCAGCATAGCGAAGAAATACGGCGTAGACATTATCGCTAGCCCTGTAGACGATGAGGGAAGATTCACCGAGGAGGCGGGCAAGTATAAGGGCCTATACGCCAGGGACGCCAACCCGGTTATAATACAAGACCTTAGAGACAGGGGAGCCCTCCTATGGAGCGGCTCTCTCCAGCACAAGTACCCTATATGCTGGAGATGTAAGACCCCTGTACTCCAGAGGGCTACGAGGCAGTGGATAATAAGGGTGACGAAGCTCAAGGAGGAACTGAAGAGAGAGGCTTCAAGAGTTAACTGGATGCCCGGATGGGCGCTTGAAAGACTAATGAACATGCTGGAGAATCTGCAGGACTGGGTGATAAGCAGGCAGAGGTACTGGGGAACACCACTACCAATATGGATATGCCCAGAAGGCCATAGGCTCGTCATAGGCAGTATCAAGGAGCTCGAAGAACACGGTGGTAGAAGACCAGTAGAACTGCACAGGCCGTGGATAGACGAGGTGGTGTTGAAATGCCCTGTCTGCGGGAAACCCATGAAGAGAGTGCCGGACGTAGCGGATGTTTGGTTTGACAGCGGAATAGCATTCTATGCGGCGAGAGCTCATCCCGAGAGGCTCCCTAGGGACGAGGTCGTCCTAGACTTCATAACGGAGGGACATGACCAGATTAGGGGCTGGTTCTTCAGCCTCCTAAGATCCGGTGTCTTGGGCTTCGGCAAAGCCCCCTACAAGAACGTGCTGGTCCACGGCTTTGTCCTGGACGAGCATGGGAGAGAGATGCATAAGAGCCTTGGAAACTATGTGGGCACTGATGAGGCCATAGAGAAGATGGGTAGGGACCCCCTTAGGCTATGGGTTCTACAAGCAACCGCGTGGGAGGACTTAAGGTTTAGCTGGAAGGGCATAGAGGAGACTAGGAAGGATCTAAGTATAGCGTGGAACACATATGTCTTCGCATCAACATATATGGAGCTCGACTGCTACGACCCAATAGAGCAGGGACTGGAAAGGCTCAGGGAACACCTAAGGATAGAGGACAAGTGGATCCTGTCAAGAATAAACACCCTCACCAAGAAGGTTACGGAGTACCTTGAGAAATACTATGTCCACGAAGCCGCGAGACTCATCAGGAAATTCATCGTAGAGGATGTGAGCCACTGGTACATAAGGCTGATAAGGCCTCGTGTATGGATCGAAGAGAACGTTCCCGACAAGCTCGCAGCCTACGCTACACTCTATTATGTGTTGAAGAAATGGCTGCTCCTGGCAAGCCCGATGATACCCTTCATGGCTGAGAAAATATACCGGGAGTTCATAAGGCCCGCGGAGCCCGGTGCGCCAGAATCAATCCATCTAATGGAGTGGCCGAGCATTGACGAAGAATACATTGATCCAGGGCTTGAGGAGGAAATGGAGCTGGTCAGGCAGATCTATGAGGCCTCGGCGGCAGCGCGTATGAAGGCCGGGATAAAGCTGAGACAGCCGGTCAAAAGCATAATAATATATAGTGACGATGAAAGAATCGCTGAGACGGTGAAGAAGTACGCCGATCTAGTAAAGCGTATAGCCAACGCTAAGAACGTGGAGGTAAGACCCGTAAGTGAACTAGGAAAACTAGTCAGGTACAAGATAGAGCCGATTTACAAGGAGATAGGGCCGAGATTCCGCAAACAGGCTAGGCAGGTGATAAAGTATCTCCTAGAACACCAGGACGAAGTAGCCAGAACAATACTTGCAGAGGGCAAGGCCCTGATCAAGCTGGAAGACGGCGGCGAAGCCGAGATAACCAAGGACTATGTCAAGATAACACCAGTATATATTGAGGGCTACAGCGTGGAGGACACGGAGTGGGGAGCCGTAGTAATAGATACAAGGCTAACAGAGGAGGAGCTGGCGGAGGGCCTAGCAAGAGACGTTATAAGACGCATACAGGTCATGAGGAAGGAGCTAAACCTACCGCTCGACGCCAAGATAATCGTCTGGATGACAGTGCCGGAGCCGCATGTAAAGCTGATCGAGAAGAAGCTCAGCTACATCGCTGGCGAGACGCGTGCAGAGAAAATAATGATAACGAGCGAGCACCCCGGCGACGCCTATACCAAGGAATGGGAGATCGAGGGGGAAACATACAAGATATCGATCAGACAAATCTGATAAAATACTATCGTTTCTCTCAAGCTATTTTCTTGACCCTGAATTTCGCGACTCTGCTGGTTTCACTCTCTTCTATGATCTCGGTTATCTCGGCTTCAACCCCGTGGTCTTCCAGCACGTACTTTAGATCCTCGATCCAGTCATTGATTCCACACGTGAAGCAAAAAGAGCCAGTGAACCTGACAATCAGCTCTTTGTCTTTATAATCAATAATTTCCGCTATTGCTTCGGGTGACCGGTACCTGTTGTATTCATCGATCGCCTCAGTGATCTTTGCTGGCACTTTAACTTTATGTACAGCATCTCTCATTCCGTGATCACCAGTAGTGGTTATGAGGATTTGGGGAAAAGTTCTGTTTGCCGAAGGGTTATCTGGCTAAGTAAAAAAGGCTCTAGAACCTGATCTCTTTTCTGGCCTCCCATAATCCGTGCAGGTTGCAGTATGCGATGGCATAGAGTGTTCCCGGCTTCTCGAGCTTCAGTGTGATCTCCAGTTTTGGCTCAGCGTATCCTGGCTCCAAGTCGATGGTCGCCAGCCTCACGGGGTTGAAGGGGCGGCCTTCCTCGTAATAATATAGCTCGATCCTCCTTATGCTGTGCTGGGCCGTGTTTGGATGGGGGCCCACCTCTACTTTTACTGTGAATGGCTCGCCGGGCTTGATCTGCTCCGGAACCTCTATTTTTGGGGTATGCGTCTCTGCCTTAGTTATTGCCTGGCCTTGGGCTGTTTCCGGGGAGTATATGAGTTCGGAGAATCTGGGCATTTATTAATCACCATTTATCTAGTTCTGTCTTTTCTCTTTATTAAGGATTACCTCTACAAAGTATTTTGTTAGAAAAACTAATCAATCTGCATAGATAGTCAAGTCATTGGTCAGTCTTTTTGGCGGCGTCGCGATATATTGACAGGCTTGTGCTCAACAGTATTATGCCGGTTACAAACGATAACAGGCTTTCAAGAACCTTATTGTACACGAGAACATATACGGCGAATGAGAAGAAACCTATTGAGGCCAGTAGCGATATCAAACTATATATTAGGCCGAACCTGCGTAGTTGGCTCCCCATCTTTACACACCTTTATCTAAGACCCTAGTATGTGTTTATGGTAAGAAAAAATATCGTAAGAACCATGGATACGGCTAAAGCAATATTAGATAATACTCTATGACCTTTGCGCCTCAGAGCTAGAGAGACAGTATAGGGCATGAGACCTAGAAGGCCCGCTGAGCTATATGAAGGCCATATAGCTGTGAGTAGAAGCACTATGCCGAGCACATAAGCCAGCTTTATAAGGGCGTTCTCGATGCTCGACAGTTCTCTTTTCAGCTTATCACCGATCCACGTGAAGAGCCCTGGTCTCGGATCAAGAGTTGCCGTGAGGGCCGTGAATACTACAAGTATGTATAGCATCTCGGACTCCCACGCGCCAATGTATTCCAGCTTCTTCCCGGCAAGGACGAGGGATAGTCCAATGGCCAGCATCATGTAGACCGAGTACCTCGATAATGACCCCCATAGGATCTTTAGGCCGCCGCTGGCTCTATACGGTTTATCCGTCATGAGAAGCACGTACTTATAGCCGGGGATCAATGCGGCTATCAGTGCTATGTAGACCGGGTTAAGCCCGAGATATATGCCCGCAAGCACCGACCCTAGAATTATAGCTGCCGCTATCTCTGTCGCACAAATATATTTCTCCAGAATGATACCTATGCTTATCACTGCCAACACAATAATGAATATCACTAGATCATCCATTATCGTCGCCCTCCAACATTGATCCTAACACCTATCTCTGGAATCTCAAATCCTAGCCCAAGCCCTGCTATTCGGGCCGCTATCCTTGAGAGGAGAGCCTTGTACTCGTCTCTGCCTGTGAGGCTCTCGTAGTCATAGTCGGGGAAGAGGAGGAAGAGCTTCCCCGCGTATACGTGGAGCAGCTTATCCAGCGGATCGGGTCCTTCCAGTAATAGTGTCAGCGGATTAGTGACGAGGACTACTAGATCGTACCGCATGGGGTCTATGCCGAGATACCGTGCTTGCTCAGCGTATACTGATAATGGTGACTGGCACCCCTCGCCCGGCTTTATTAGTGATGACATATCATATATTGCTCCAAGAATGTCTTTTTCAACCCCTATCCTAAGCTTAGGGGATATGTCACAACATACGGCCATATCGATATGGGAGCCTGTCTTGGCTAGATATTCTAGTATTCCCCGTGCAAGCCTTAACTGTGCGTGGGCGAGAGTATTGGGTGGTCTTCCAACGTACCATAAATAGTTCCTTGTATCGACTAGTACGAGGGTCTTAGCCCTTGACTCGCCGTAATCTAGTCTTACAACCAGTTTCCTCGTCTTTGCATATTCTTTCCACAGGATCTTTCTAGGGTCATCGCCTGGCTGGTACTCTCTATAACCGGCTAGATCGTATAGTCCTGACAATGATTTCCCAGCAATATATGCCCCGATGATCTTCTGGAGACTCTTAACGGAAACCCTTGTCCTAGCGGTTCTCGGCAGAGCCACAGTGTACGCGTTAGCTGTATAGGAGTATTGCTCGAAGAAGTAGCCCAGTGGATCGGTTATCGACATATAGAGCTTTCCGAAGCAATGGGTTCCGGGAGCCTCTACCCTAAAGAGATATTCTGCTACGGCCTCGCATCTCGGAGGTAATGCTATTGTGAATACGGGTTTCTTCCTGGTGCTCGTGAACTCGGGGAGCGTGTCGATCGCCATTAGCCGCGGGATAGGCTTATCTCCATGGTTCTTGAACCTCAGAATCATTTTCACCTGGTCTAGCTCACCGCATACCTTCTTGTCTACGCCACGCTCGACAGTGATGTCCCGTACATAGTTTTTTGTCTGGAAGAACACGTGGTATTCGTAGTAGAAAACAAGTATGAGTGCGAGAGCTATGGATAATCCGATCAGGGATCTAGAGTACAGGCTGTATAGGAGAAGCAATAAAGCAACGACTAGATGTGTGTATCCGCTAAAAGTTATCTTCAAGGAACCTCTACCCTTTCGAGAATGAAGTCGATGATCTTGTCAGGCGTCAGCCCTGTTATCAAGGCTTCACCGGATAACATTATCCTATGCCTCAAAGCAGCATGGGCAACGTACTTCACATCATCGGGTGTTATATAGTCTCTCCCCCTCATAAGAGCTATTCCTCTTGAGAGCAGTAGGAGTGCTATTGCTCCACGGGGTGATGCACCCAGCCTCACCATTTTATGGCTACGGGTAGCCTCCACGATCAATGCTATGTATTTCAACACGTTCTTATCAGCCCTGATCTTCTTAACCGTACTGATTATCTCCAAGATCTCTTTCGGCGTGAGGACAGGCTCCACATCTTCTTCGCGGACTATATCGTAGTAGCGCATAAGGATCTCAACAGTCTCATCCACACTGGGATACCCTATAATGATCTTGGACAAGAACCTGTCAACTTGTGCTTCGCTCAGGGGGAATGTCCCCTCGATCTCAATGGGGTTCATTGTCGCAATAACGAGGAAGGGGCTCGGCAACCTGTATGTTCTGCCCTCGATGGTTACTTGTCTCTCCTGCATAGCCTCAAGCAGTGCCGCCTGGGTCTTCGGAGGCATACGGTTTATCTCGTCCACAAACAGGATATTGGTGAACACTGGACCCTGCTTGAAGACGAAGCCTTGCCTGGAAGGGTCGAAGATTTGTACCCCGATAATATCTGATGGCAGCATATCTGGTGTTCCCTGTACACGTTTGAAGTCCAGGCCCAGAGACCTGGCTATAGTTTTTGCCATTAGGGTCTTTGCGACACCGGGGACTCCCTCGAGGAGGACATGGCCCTCGGAAAACAGTGTCGCCAAGACCAGTTCTAGCTCCTTCTTCTTACCGATCACTTTCTTCGAGACATTGTCTATGACGCGGGATAATAGTCTACTATACTTCTTTACTTTTTCTTCGAGGTCTCGGCTCCCCAATCTTTTAGCCCCCTCTGAATCTCTTTACGGGTAATCAATGCCTCGTGTCTCGCAGGTTTCTTGAGCTTGGGGTAGGGTGCCCGGGGAAAGCTGAACAAGTACATTGATACAAACCCTGTGGTGATCATCCATAGAATCATTAGGGAGATTATCTTTAGCAGGCCCCGGTGCCCGAAGAATAATCCGGGAAAGCCGGAGACCATAGCCATGATGGTGTTAATAGTCATTACTCCTTTTAATGAATACATCATCCTATATGCTCTATTACCCTCATAGACCAGGATCTCCTTGTTCCCGACCAAGCGTTTTATGAAGTATGTATCGTGTACGCCGTAACGCGTGTCTGTCACTATGTAGTTTATTACGAGGCTCGAATCACCGATCACTATCACTTCTCCCTTACCGATCTTCTTCTCGAAAGCCACAACGCCGTTCCCGGCCCAGCAGATAGGCCTGGCATTCCTAGGCTCTGGGAAAGTCTTGAAGACATCGAATAGGACGGGCACGGCACGATCATCCACTCTACATATACCCATAACAACACGCCCGGCAAAAACACCCGTGTTAACTCCCAGTAGCTTTAGGATCGCATCTGTATTATTTGTTTCATCCATAACTATTACTTCTCCGCCATTCCTAACCCATTCGAGCACCTTGCGGGCATCATCTATGCTTATGGGCTTATCCGGGCTTATAATGAACAATACGTGAATCCATGGCGTGTATTGATGGAGATCATCGAAGTCCGTGATGACTATCGGGCTATTCCTATACATCATTACCATGAAGAAATAGGATACACCTCCCGGGCCATTATTATATATTGATGGGGAATCACCTATCACCTCGCGGGCTATCATTAAGTTTGAGTAGACAATCAATAAGATCAGAACAACGGCTATACTTACGCCGATAGCTTTTGAGCCTATCAGTCTCCGACACCACCCCTGATCTTATCGATCTCCCTTACTACCTCATCGACATCGCTTCTTTCCTTGGATCCGTAAACTACGTCCTCGTAGACCTCCGCGAACCTATAGATCCTCCTATCCCTGCTCATCAATGCCAGTTCTCTCGGCGTGCATGAGAGACAGCCGAAAATCTCTCTTAGCCGAAGATAATAGCTTCTCAGAATCTTCTTTATCCCAGCATACTCGTAGATCGCTCCAATAAAAGAACGGCGTTCTCTGGCGCCGAGCTGAACTATTACACGTGTAGGGGCATGGAATCCGCCACCATAATAATGGGCCAGGATCAATATCACGGCGATCACTATGGCGGAGAACAAGTAGTATACAAGAAAAGAAAAATGTAGAGCCCCGGCCTGGGGCTGCTTGTTCATTAATGCTACTGTAGAATTTAGTGTTAAGTTGCCCCTGGGAAACGTGGAATTAATTATGACTGGGTGGGCCGTACTGTTCTCGGGGATGGGTATGTACCTTATAGGATTGCTCAATAACCCCGGGCACCCCAGAGATATAGTATGGTTGATTTTTCCTAAATATATTTGATATTAAAACCGGTTTAAACAGGCTTAAGAGCCGCTATCGATGATGCCCCGTATGATTTCCAATTTATCTTTCCTGGAAGGCAGAAGAGCATCGTCCTGGACGTAGTCAAGCCCTAATCTAAGGGCTTCCTCCGCCTTTGCTAGTTCGCCGCCTATGTAGGAGGCGTGATCGAGTCTCGACAAGAGTCCTTCCCGGATAATGGTGTCCCTGATCTCTCTCGCCGTCCTTCCTCTGATCAATAATCTGCCCTTCTTACCCATGTAGAGAGCCTCTATGACTCCTTCACGATGATTAACCCTTATCTTGAATATACCCATAGGATCCATAACGATCCTATCACTTGGTACAGCCTCGACCACCCTATACGGCTTTTCAAAGCCCACCCAGTGGAGAATTCTAGGCTTTACCAAAAGCATATCAATGCCTAGGTCACGGGGATTTTGCCCGAGATATGCTGAGAGGAGAAACAAGTTGTTCAAAGCCTTGATCTCCTGGAGGCTCCAGTAGAGCTTCTCTTCGAGCTCCCAGATAAACAGTAGGCCCACGCCCGTCCTAGCCAGTAGTGGAAGGAGCAGCCCGTAGAGCCCATGACTGTCAACGTCGACCCCCCACGCATGGTTGGTGGGCCAAGCCGATTTAGCAATACCATCAACCACCTCTAGCTGCTTGAGACGATCAAACAGGCTGAACGGATTGGGAGGCAGGGATATGTCGAGAATAATCCTGTGCGGCTCATCCTCAGCTCTCCTGACCGCAGAGGCTAGATCACTATATGACTCCACAACGACCCCGTACTTGTCCTCAATACTATCAACCTGTTCCGGCATGACACCATAAACCAGTGAAACCGTTACACCCTCCCCGACTATAGTGTCAAGGTACTGGTACGGCGCCGCTATCCTTCCATCGTACATCCTCAGATCCTTCACCAGGCCAAGTATTTCTTCGTCGGGCTCTCTCGGCGGAAGAGCGATTATGTCGGGCCTATAGGTTAGAACATAGTTTTTCAGCCAATCAGCGCCGAGACCGTGATCTAGGATGAGAGCGGTGATGAAGGGAGGCGGATTCAATGGCATCCGTAGATTGTTTATCATGATCGACTCCTTCAGCCGTTCACTCCGGGCCTTCTCTATGATCTCTCCTAGTTTTTCGCCGATGATCTCCTCAGCGGGGCGATCAGGCTCTAAGTTATCGATACCTATCATAAAGGCCAGGAGGAGCTGTTCAAGCTTATTAGGCCCACGTACAATCCTTACTCCCAGCTCCTCCATTATCTCCCTTAAGTCTCCTCTCACCAGGCCAGGAACCAGTATGATATCCGGTTTATCCTCCCCTACCAATCTCTTAAGATGATACAGGACCACGTTGCTCGTAGCGAGACCTATGACCTTCACAGGTATTTTCACAACCTTTACTTCCATATCCCTTGAGAGAGGAGCTACATACCTATTAACATATTCCCTAACCATGGGATAAGCATACTCTCCCGTAACTATCCAGATCCTTCTAGCCACACCCATCATCTCTTTTTCAGCCACATCATTAAATAACAAGTATTTCTAGAACACCATGTATGATAATATTATTGCACTACAATTATACTCTAACTCTCTAATATACACCGATGAAGATCCCTAGCGCTGAAACCAGTGTGCCATAGACTGCTCTGGGAGACGGCTTTTCTCCAGCTATTACCCTAGAGAACATCCTGCCTAGGACGGGGCTTATGCTGGTTGCCAGCGCTGTTACCGCTACGCCAACTGTTTTCACCGCGTACAGGAATAGGGTCATGCCTATTCCGAAGCCCAGTCCCCCGGCTATGAATCCTAGTATGAAGCCGTTCTTCGTGAAGACATAGGGTGTCTCCCTGTATGATACTGTTGCTAGGATTAGGAGAACTGTTAGGTTCCTGTAGAGGGCTACTACTAGTGGTGCTCCGTAGCTGACGGCGAGTCTGCTCAGGGTGGCGCCCATTCCCCATGAGAGAGCTGCTGCTAGGGCTGCGGCTACACCGGCCTTGTTCAGCCTTTGTTTCTCGCCACTGTAGATCAAATATATTCCTGTCAGGGCGAGGACTGTGCCTATGACTAGTCTTGGACTAAGCTGTTCGTGGTAGAGTATGGCAGATAGTACTTGTGCTATGAATATATATGTATATCCTATTGAGACTGCGTTTCCTCCCCCTATTCTCTGTATGCTGTATATGTAGGATAGGTCGCCGAGCAGTGGCCCGAAAACAGCGCTGATCGCTATTACGAGGAGGCCTGCGGGGGGGAATACTTGGTGGTAGTGATGACGCTATAACCATTAACGCCAGTAAGATGACGGCGTACATGCTGCGTGCATAGTTGATGATATAGAATGGTTTGTCGCGCCCATACCTGCTTATTATCCCTGGTGCGAGGCCCCAGATCGTGCCCGCCAGTAGTCCTGCCAGTACGCCTAGCACTATCGTTGTCATTTATAGTCTCGCTCCTCTAAGGATATTACCATGTTATAGCCTTGATTAAACAACTACCTAATAAGCAACATTATCTCCGATGAGAGGAAGGAAAAGACATTATGATCCGGGCTTGTGGTGCTAGACGGGCCACTTCTCCATCCTGTAGGCCATGTCCCAGAACATGTACTCGTACCTGCTACTGGTTCTGAAAATCCATTTCAGCCTCTCGATATCACTGTACCCGATGCCTATCTTGTCGACTGTTTTTATCAAGTCCTTTGTCAGCTCCCTGTACTCCTTTGACCTGTACGTCTCTATCCATTCACGGTATATCTTGTTCTTGTTCTCCTCTATGAGATCCTCTAGTTGCTCGGGAAGCCACATGTATGTCCAGAAGCAGGGTAGTGTTGAGACAAGGCACTCGACCGGCTCTCCCAGACTACATATGCTTAGGACGTGGTTCACGTAGGCGAGAGTTGTTGGCGCGGGCTCGACGGCTCTGACCTGCTCGAGCGTCAGCCCGATCTCGCCTAGGTGTTTCTCGTAGTTCTCGAGCTCTATGGTCGCATCGCTGTAGGCCATCCATAATGCTTTCCTGGTGAGCTCGTAGTCCCTTGTCTTGGCCGCTAATAGTGCGAAACTCCTTGTCATACCCACTAAGAAGTAATAGTCTTGGGCGACATAATACCTGTACTTTTCCAGGGGGAGTGTTCCCCGGAATAGTTCCTGGACGAATGAATGGTTCTTTATTGCTTCCCAGATCCTCTTGGAATCCCTGTAGAGTAGGTTGTGTAGGGGCTCCTCTGCCATGCTATCATCTCCTGATAGCTTTCCCTACGGCGGCGGCTACTGCTCCATATACTGCTCCGCTGAACATTGCTGCTACTAGCCAGAACAGCATTACTGGTGGTGTAGCTATTTCTCCAAAGAGTATCGCGTCGAGTGCTACGCATGGGAATGCTGCGAATACTCCTGCTAGTGCACCTGCTAGTACTCCCCAGTTCTTATACCCTAGGAGGAGATAGGCCAGCTCGCTTGCAAGTCCCTGGGCTATACCGTATTCGAGGTTTGTGAATCCTCCCGCTGTAGGTATTATTGTCTCGATCAATGCTCCGAGGGTTTCTCCCAGGAACGCTGATCCCGGCTTCCTAATAAGAGTGGCTGCGAGGGGTGCCCCAATATACCATAACCCGTAGCTTATTGCTCTGGCCAGCACTGGTCCGCCGAGTGCTTTGCCGAAGTAGTAGACGTACCATGCTGAGTAGAACACTATTCCCGATACGACTGCTACTACGCCGAGTATAGCGTAATCAACCGTTGTGTATCTCGTTCTGCCCACCATTTTTATCACCATGTTATCTATCCCTAGATAACCAGGTAATAAATGTTTTAATAACCCAGTAAATATACTGAGACCCCGGGAGAGAACATGAGCTTCTTCCCCGAAACACTCAAGAGCCTGGACGAGGCCGACCTAGCTAGGAGAATAATAGATGCAGCGCATGACAGGCTATGGGATATCGCTGAGACGGACGTAGTGGTCGTGGGCGCCGGCCCAGCAGGCCTTACGGCGGCCTACTACCTCGCAAAGAAGGGCGTCAGAGTACTTGTTCTCGAGAGGATGCTGGGCGTCGGCGGCGGGATAAGAGGCGGCTCGATGCTCCTGCCAGTAGCACTCGTCGAGGAGGGCGAGGCCCTTAAGATAGTCGAGGAAGTAGGGGCCCATACAAGGGGACTCGGAGAAGGAGTCTACGCTGTAGATCCCACGGAGCTAATGCTAAGAATAGCTGTCAGAGCAATAGACCACGGCGCAGTAATATGGCCCGGCGTACACGTGGAAGACCTGATAACGAGGGGAGAAGACAGTGCCTTGCGGGTAACAGGAGTACTGATAAACTGGACGGTAGTCTACGAGTCAGGGTGGCACGTGGATCCACTCTATATATGGAGCAAAGCAGTGGTAGACGCGACAGGCCACGACGCCTACATAGTGAAGATCCTGGCAGAGAGGCATCCGGAGCTCAGCCTCCTAGTACCTGGGATGCAGAGCCAGGACGTCTGGCGCGGCGAAGAAGAAGTAGTTGAGAAAACAGGACGGGTAATCCCCGGCCTATACGTAGCAGGAATGGCGGTAGCGGAGCTGTACAACACGCCGAGAATGGGCCCGATAATCGGGGGAATGCTTGTCTCAGGCAAGAAAGTAGCAGATCTTATAACTGATGATTTGTCCAAGAATCCCTAAAACATAGTATTACAAGCCTTCTGAAGATGAAGAAATACAGGCACGTTCAATGTGTCTCTCCAGCATTCCTTCAAGGACCTACAGTGAATAGCCTTTGTTTCATTCTTATGATATGTGTTTTCGAGATATGAACATCATGTTTATATATTCGTTGATTAAAATTAGTTTTTCTCTGACATAGGTACTTCCTCGCGATTCAATGGTGTATGTCATGTTTACGGTAGAGAATATAACACGATATTTTGGCAGGTTTAAGGCGCTAGACAATGTTAGTTTTAAGGTTGATAACGGAGAGATTGTCGGATACGTCGGCTTGAATGGCGCTGGTAAAACAACCACTATTAGGATTTGCGTCGGCGTTCTCCGCCCTTCCAGCGGCGATGTAGTCGTTGATGGCTACTCGATCACTAGGCAGAAACGCGAGGCCAGCTTCCACATAGGCTGGGTGCCCGAGCTACCTATTTTCGAGCTCGACGAGAAGGCTATCGACTACTTTGTCTACCTGGCCGGATACTACGGCTTGTCCAGGAGCGAGGCGCGCAGGCTTGGGAAGGAGCTTTTCGAGCAAGTAGGGCTGTCTAGGTTCATGGAGCGCAGACTCAAACACTACAGCCTAGGCATGAAGAAGCGTTTTGCCCTGGCGGTGTCGATGATTAATGATCCACGCAACTTCTTCTTCGACGAGGTCTTGAACGGCCTCGACCCTAAGGGAATAGCTTTCTTCAGGGATCTGGTGAAGCGGTTTAAGCGTGAAGGCAGGGCAGTGCTGTTTTCAAGCCATATACTGAGCGAGGTTGAGAACATAGCCGACAAGGTTGTATTCATCCACAAGGGCAGGATCATCGCCGTCAAGACCATGGATGAGATCAAGAGCATGGTTAAACCCGCCCTGGTCGTGAAGGTATCTAATCCTGACGACAAGCTACCAAAGATCCTAGAGAAGTACGGGGAGGTCAGAGCCAGGGACGGGAAATACATCTTAGTGTTCAAGGAGAAGCCGGACAAAAACCAGATAGTCAAGGAGCTCGTTGAGAACGGCTATAGCGTCGAGGAGATCAGGCCAGCCAGGACCAGTCTCGAGAAAGTATTCTTCAAACTAATAGGCGAGGCGGGGGAGGAGCGGTGAAGAGGAGCCTTGTCCCGGTAATATATGATTTCAAACGCTCATTCCTCAGGGCTTCAACACTTGTATTGCTCGTATTATTCATAGTGGCCGGGATAGGATTATCGTATCTAAGCTACAGCATAGTCTCGAACCTTGCCGGCCCCGTCAGAACACTCGGGATAATAGCCATGGATAACGGCAATACAACAGTCTATGGCGTAGCCTATGACCTGGTCGGAAGACAGTTGAGCGGTGCGAAAATATTGTTCCTAGACAAAATGGGGAGAACAATATATGAATCCCGGGTCGATGGACTGTATCATCTAAGCTTCAAAGCACCTATTAATGATAGAATAGCTAGGGTCAGGATAATATATAATGGTAAGAGAGCAGACGAGGACGTCCTACCCCTAAACTACGTCAATAAGACATACTATATCCTATACTATGCAAATCCTTTCTCTCTAACCGAGAGCGATGGAGTACTATGGATGCCCCCAGATAACCCGAGGACATATGCTGTTGTTTCCCTCATAATGCTGGATAAGAGCTCCGGCGAGGCTCTACTCCAGGTATTGTCGTTCAACACCGCTGATCATCGGCTTAAGCCGAACTACGAACTAATCATCGGCTACATGAAGCTGAGCAGCAACGGCCCGGATACCACTTACATCAACGCAAGCAAACTGCCACATATAGTCCCTTATAAGGTTATCAATATTAGCGACCCTTATGTTAGATATAGGGTTAAACTAGATCCCAGCTATAACGCCATAGTGGTAAGGGTTAATGGATCAAATGAGACCTTGATAATAAGATACGATAGGCTACGGCCTGCGAAAGGGTTCATGATAGAATCAATGCTTAGCTCGAGCGGCCTCCAGTTATTCCTCAACTTCTTCCCCATAGTCTTCCTCTACCTAGCATATAAGCTGATATCTAAGCCTAAGGCCAGCGGCGCGCTCGAATTCATTCTAGCGAGGCCGGTTACTAAATGGGATCTATATGTCACGCGTTATGTGTCAGGAGTCCTAACCGCCCTGGTTTCATCCGCTATCTTCGTAGTAGCCCTCGACATCGGCTTTGCGGCTTTATGGGGCATAGCTTTCGGGGCTTACACGTCTTTTCTGCTCTTCCTAGCGATATTCCTGGGCCTGGTTGCATGGTATAGTTTCTGCTACCTATTGTCGTCCGGGCTGAAGAGCTCCTCAGGCTACTTAGCGCTCTCTATAGTATTCTATTTGTTGTTCGCCATGTTCTGGGGCCTCATAACGTTCTTGGTCGCTCTGCAGATAGGGGCCGGTTTCACGGGTGAGGCCTGGGAGAGCCTCAGCTACAAGCTCAGCATGCTGAACCCGATTAAGGTCAGCGACCTGATAATATATTATGTTAGGCTGCATTACGGCTTGGTCACGCCCATACAGTGGATTAACCCCGGCATCGTGGCTGGGGCGATCCTCGCCTGGATAGTAGTGCCATTCATACTCGGCTATCTCGTGTTCAAGAAGGACTGATTACAGGGAGAAAAATAAGAAAAAAACTGTTTGTTTCGGGGAAAAACCTATCTTTTCCCCGTTACTCGTATTTTCTACTCGTCGGCAAACTGACAATTATGAACGCTATTGTCCCCGCTGCCAGGGCTGGGACTGCCGCGATGTAGATGCTGTCCCATATAGCCCAGTCCAGCTCGCCCTCTACAGCGATCGTGGCCGGCAGTGTCAGCAGTATTAGGGCAATCCATACCGTGAGGTTCACGGCTATGCTCGCATACGCCCCTTGTTTCGTCGCGCGTCTCCAGTAGAGCCCTAGTATGAAGGGTATTCCCTGTACCATCAATATCAGCTCCCAGCTAAGATTCATTAGGAAGTATATCGTCTTGCCGTAGAAGGCTATCAGGAGGCTGATCACAGTTATGATCGGGACAAGTATCCTGCCCAGCAACAACTTGGTCTTCTCACTGGTTCCAGGCCTTATCTTCGGCAGTATATTGTTGACTATCATGGTAGAGGGGATGAGCATCGCGGAGTCAGCGCTGCTCATGAGGGCTGCGAGAAGGCCTATGCTGAAGATCACGAAGGGTATTGTCGGCAGAAGCTTTAGGCCGAGGGTTGGCAGGATCTCGTCGGGATTGGATAGGTTGGGCACTATTAGGCGGCCGAAGATACCGATAGTAGCGGGCACTAGTCCCAGCAACACATAGGTTATCCCGGCGGCGATGCTTGAGTATTTGCTGACCTTCTCGTTCTTGGCCGATAATGCCCTCTGGACCAGGTCCTGGCAGCTGAGGCTTCCTATTCCCTGGACAAGCCATGAAGAGATGTAGAAGCTCGCGCCCAGCAGGCCAACGTATCCCAGGTATCCCCAGTTGTTTTCGGGAAGTATTGAGAAGTCGCTTAACGGTATCTTTGACCCGACGACTCCTAGCCCGCCGGCAGCGCTGATAACGAAGGGGAGGAGTATGATTATCCCCGTGATAAGTAGCATTGACTGGAAGAAATCTGTTACGGCAACACTCCACATGCCGCCCAGCGTTGTATATGCTACCGTGACTATTGTTCCGAGCAGTAAACCGTACGTGTAGGGTAGGCCTAGGAACACCTTGAATATCGTCCCGAAGCTCAGCAGTAGGCTCGCCATCCATCCCATGTAGGCTATTGTCTGCACTACCGCGGAGGCCAGCTCCATCCCGCCGCCATACCTGTCCCTGAAGAAGTCGCTCACAGTCATGTATCCTTTACGCCTCAGTATCCCGGCGAAGAATAGGCCGAACAATATGATGCAGAGCCCGGCCCCGATGGGATCCATTATCACGCCGCGGTACCCGTAGCTGTAAGCCATGCTGGCACCGCCGAGGGCGAGTCCTGTGCCAAACCATGTTGCTAGTATAGTTCCATATGTTAAGAGGTAGCCGAGCCTCCTCCCGGCAACGATGTAGTCGGCTAATCCCTTCACTCTCCTTGATGCCCAGTAGCCTATGATTAGGGTGAAGACCATGTAGAGACCTATACCTATGAATGCTAGTCCGACCTTATCCATCACGTTCACCTCCCGGTCAAGCGTTCGAGGCGTGCATCGATGCTTTTCTTGTGGAAGAAAAACCCTTCGATACCGGCTAGTACCGACGCGTCACGGCCTGTTATCTCTAGGCCGCGGGGCTCGACGTACTGGATATCTATTATCTTGATGTAGTCGAGGACGCTGAGGCCGCTCCTAGACCTTGCGGCGCCACCGGTTGGGAGCACATGGTTTGACCCGAGGCTATAATCTCCCAGTGCTGCCCCCGAGTATTCGCCGATAAACACTGTTCCTGCGGAGCTTATCTTCTCCAATACAATGCTTGTGTTCTCGGGTCTCGTAATGACTTCCAGGTGCTCGGGAGCATACTGATTTGCAAACCGTATTGCTTCGTCGAGACCATCCGCTACGAGTATCCCTCCATACAATGACATGCTCTCTGCAGCTGTCTCACGTGCTTTATCAGGCGCCTTGTCCAGCCATGATATGATCTCGTCCCTAACACGGTAGGCTTGTTCCTCTGAAGCCGTCACGAGTATTGAGGACGAGAGCACTCCGTGCTCGGCCTGGGCCAGTAGGTCGAGGGCTATAAGGCCCGGATCACCGGACCCGTCGCTCAGAACCATTATCTCCGAGGGCCCCGCCAGCATGTCTATGCCTGTCCTAGTGGAGGCCAGGAATTTGCCCGCCGTGAACCAGGGTCCTCCGGGCCCCACGATCTTGTCTACGCGCTCCACGGTCTCCGTGCCACACGCCATTGCGGCTGCCGCTTGCACTCCGCCTAACCTATAGATCTTGTCCGCACCGGCGATAACTGATGCAACTATTATTGATGGATCGATTCCGGGGTCGCCTCTGCCCCTGGGCGGGGAGGCGGCGAATATGTTTCTGCAGCCCGCGACTCTTCCGGGCACTATGGTCATCAGGGCTGTTGATGGATACGGGTAGAGTCCGCCCGGTATATATGCTCCGACCTTCTCGACAGGCCTCACGATCTGGCCGACATATACTCCGGGCTCGACGCGGTAGATCCACGTATCCCTGAGCCCTTCCAGGATCTTCTGGTTGAAGCGCCTTATCCTATCAGCGATCCTTTCGAGAGAGCCCCTTAGCTCGCTGGGCACCTTCTTAAAGGCGTCCCTGACCTCATAGTCGAGGATCTCGATAGGAGTATCTCTTGGGATACCGTAGAATTCCTGGTAGAAATCCCTTATGGCTTCGTCTCCGCGGCGGCAAACATCCCTGAATAATACTTCTGCTCTCTTTACCTGTTCCTCTCCTAGGCGCCAGCGGCTCAGGATCTTCTCTGCGTCTTCACGGCGTAGACGGGCTATCCGCTCTAGCCTTATATTGTATTTTCTCGTGAACGGACACACCTCTACACCCCGAGAAACGCGTTATTCTTAGTGTTAGGACTGTTGTAGCCTGGAGCGAGGCCTATAATGGTATAGGATTGACTATCGGAGACGATATATCCGGTCTCTAGGTATGGGTGTATGAACCATGACACCTCGCACCTCTGGAGAGGAGAAATGCTTTGGAACAGCATTATACGTTGTGTGTTCTAGATGGAACTCGCCGCGAGTGTTTCTCCGACGTGGCCGGTGTTTACCGGATCTCGACGTAGGTGTGGATTAGGAAAAACACTGTTTTCAGCTCATTGTGGGGGAGGAAAACTATTTTTCAGCGTACCTTCTTATCTGGATCCTATAGATCGTTGCTCCGGCTACGAATATTGCGATCGCCGCCACCACGGACTTAACGAACAAGGGCAGTATGTCGGGTAATCCGTACTGGTATACAACGATATCCCTTATACCGTCTATTGCCCAGGTGAACGGGAAGTTCTCCGCAAAGATCCTCATCCACCCCGGGAGCCATTCTTTCGGGAACCATATCCCTGCCGTGAAGGTGAATAGCAGTCCCAGGGCGGTCGATAGGCTCGAAGCCCCCTTACTGGTTCTCGAGGCGAGTGATAGGACTAGACCCATACCTATCGACATAATGGCGGCTGCCAGCATGAATACTGGTACGAGCCAGTCGACAGGGTTTAATGGGCTCCAGTAGATCCGGGCACCGGCAACTCCTATTCCCACGAACAACGCTATAAGCGCTGATACCACTAGGACAATTATACCGCCCAGCGTCTTGCCTATTAGGAGCTCCGGGCCGCTCGAGGGGCTTGCCAGCAGCCTCTTTAGTGTTCCAAGCTCTTTCTCCCTCACAATCATCGCAGAGCCGATCAATAGGCCCGTGTACAGGAACATCATACCTATAGCTCCAAGGGTATACCATCCTATAATAGCTGGCCTAGACCCCACCGATTCGGGTACTACTTCCTCCACCGAGGCATTAATGGGGAAGGCGATACCGATCAGATACTGCTTTATCCTGTCCAAAGACATCGTAGCATTGGCTGTTGGCATATATTTCGAGATATAGGCTAGGCTAACATTGATCTTAACGCTTGAAAGCCTACGGGAAACTCCCTGGAGGAATCCCGTGATTATTCCCTCATAGATCTGCTTCGTGGATGGATTATCAGCTCTTATAAGCACGATCAGCCTGCCGGTGCCGTATGTCGCGTTCACGCCGAACCCGTCGGGTATAATGATGCCTGCGTCGAGCCTCCCCTTGAGGAGGAGTTCTTTGAGACGCACCGAGTCATTTATCATCTCGACGTTGAACAAGTGCTTACCATTGATCATCGTGTTGTTCATGAGGTCTACGAGATAAGTACCGTTAAAAGGCGCCACGCTATGATCATTGTTCACCACACCAACGCTTAGAGTAATTACATGTCCGGCTCCAGGCGGCACGAACACGTAGGCCGTCATCAAGATCCATATAATCGGCCATGCCACCACCCAGAACAGCGCCGCCTTATCTCTAAACATGGTTTTTACATCGCGTACAATAAAGGCTTTAACAGCACGCCAATTCATCCCTCCAGCCTCCTACCCGTTAGTTTGAGGAACACGTCCTCGAGATCGGGCTTGAGCACCCTTAGAACACTTATGCTGAGACCCAACTCGTAGGCGGTGCTCGTGATCTCTGGTACGAGCTGGTCTGGATCCCTACAATGTATCCTCAGGGTCTCCGCACCAGTCTTATTAACTTGTAGCCCGAGGTTTCCCGCCAGGTACGACTCGAGCTTCTCAGCCATGCTTTGTTCTCTAAGAACCACTTCTATAACGGCCGGCGGCCCATACCTTGATTTCAGCTCCTCCGGCGACCCGGAAACTATTATGCGGCCCTTATCCATGATGGCTACTTCGTCGCTGAGCTTATCGGCCTCCTCCATGTAATGGGTCGCCAGAATAACTGTTTTACCGCTTCTCCTCAGATCCATTATGAGCCCCCAGACGCTCTTCCTGATACCCGGGTCTAGGCCTGTTGTCGGCTCATCGAGAACTATCAGCTCCGGATCATGGATGAGAGCCGCTACAATGCTTAGCCTCTGCCTCAACCCACCACTATATGTCCTGACAGGCTTGTCTAAGTAACCAGTGATCCCTAGCTTCTCCGCGAGCTCCCTGATCCTATCCCTGGCATCACGGGGGCTCACACCATATATTCCGGCGTAGAAGAAGAGATTCTCCCACCCGGTCAGGTTTGGATGTAATCCGTGTTCTTGGGGCTGGAAGCCTATCCTTGCCCTGATCCCCGGGCTCAACGGTGATCCGCCCAAGACCATCACTTTGCCCTTATCCGGCTTCGAGACCCCAACTATTATTGATATGAGTGTCGACTTGCCAGCCCCGTTAGGTCCGAGTAAACCGTATACGCATCCCACAGGAACCCTAAGACTTACGTCGTCGAGAGCCCTGACGCTATTATATGTTTTCACAATGTCTTCAGCGATGACCGCATAATCCATCTTCGACGCCTCACAGCATGATTAGATGTTTTGTCAAAACCATATTATATGATATTATTTAAAAACAATTATCGGTTTTCTGAATAGCAGAACAAATAGCCCGTTACCTACGGGTTACAAAGAATAGTAACCATTGACATTAATACTCCTAACACATATAATACCTTGTGGAAACCGAGACAATACGTTCTTCTATATACATGGTTGAGGCTGATGAGATGAGGGAAAACCATGCAGGATCGGCTCTGAGAATAGGTGACTGGATCTTAGGCATAGCTAGGGAGAGCCGCCCGAAAGAACTAATGGTTGAGGTTACAACTTCTTGTAATTACCAGTGCATTTATTGTTTCAGAAACAATATCATAGGAGAAAAACTAACCCACATGATGACTCCTGAGACATTCATGAAAGTAGTCGAGAACGCGCTGGAGGCCGGTGTAGAGAAGATAAGCTTCTCAGGATGGGGCGAACCCCTGGTCAACCCGCATATCATAGAGTTTATCAGGACAGCGAAGGAGAAGGGTCTCAGGGTTCTTCTGAACACCAATGGATACTACTTGGACAAGTACCTCGACGACATATATCGTCTTGGAGTAGATGAGCTCGTCGTCAGCATGGACAGTGATGAAGACGATGTATACAGGCTGTTGAGACGTGGAGGGGATCTCGGAAGAATCGTTGATGCTCTTCTCAGGCTCAAAAAATACAGGGTAAGGGATACGAGGCGTTCACCGGATCTATGGATAAACTTCACCCTGACAAAATACAACTACAAAAACATAGTTCCGATGATAAAGCTAGCCGAGAAACTCGGGGCCAGAATGCTGGTCGTATCAAACATGATACCGCTATCAAAAGAAATGGAAGAGATCACCTGCTACAGCAACGAGGACTGTGCCGAAACAATAGAGAAGCTCAAAACAATGCTTGCAACACTGAGTCTAACACACAATGTCGTGATAAGTCTTCCGGACATAAGGCTGAGAACCGAGAGGCGTTGTCCGTTCGCGGCGGATAAGGCCCTATATATAAGATGGGATGGCAAGGTAGCACCCTGCATATACTATGCTCATCACTGGAGAAACTACTTCATGGGGATAGAGAGGGAGATATACCCAGTAATACTCGGAGACCTGAAGAAGGATAGACTCATCGACATATGGAGATCACCCAAGTACCTACGGCTAAGATTCATGACGGAGTTCAGCCACATGCCTAGCTGCCTCGACTGCCCGGTCAGAGACTACTGTATCCTAACAAGAGACAACAAGGCGGACTGCTGGGGCAACACACCCACATGTGCTCACTGCCCCTACAGCAGGAACATGACCAGATGCCCATTATAAGGAGAAATATAGCTTGTTTGCGTAGCTTAATCGCTTTCCTCCCTCAATACAATATAAACAACCACAGCTATCATCATGAATGAAGAACTCCGAGGATCATCAGTCTGTGTTAAAATCTTGAAATAGCCGTCTATAGAATACAATACTTCATTAAGGAAAACGTTCTCGTGCCAATATTGAAAATATAACAGCATATCCCTATAGGCTACATGCTTTAGAAGCATAACAAAGCATAATTTTTAGTATACTCGGTTATCTCATATACGTACAATGCTCATAGAATTATTGGTTAAAGATCCATAGGGTTTTATCACATAGATGTTCATATGATAAAATGGATTGAACGAGGCAAGATATGATGAAATACCTTATAAAAATTATTTATGTTGTACCTTTTGTACTTCATCATATCTTGCCCGTTTATGCCTAATGTTTTTCATAGTCGATCGTAATTGAGTGATTGCATATATATCGGCATTTAAGCGAACATCATAATATATTATGAACTTGATATGGATATATAATACTTTGATTATCTACTATGTATGGAATTATTATAGTACCATAAGGGTGAATAATAGTTTGTCCGAAGAGGAGAGATGCCTTGAAATAATTCTTCACATAGATAGGCAGAGGAAAATCTCTACTGTTATTGGGTCATTAAATGCTATATTATTCAGTGTAATACTCTTATTCGCATTACTGATTATGCTAATTGCTAATCCTCTGATCAACGGTTTTGGGCTAGTCGGCGTAATATTAGGCTTAGCATTATACGTTATTGTATTATTCGTAATAAAGTACTCCAGTACGAAACGAGAACTAGATTTGGAGGGTCCTTTACAGCGATACTGTTTATCAGAGAACATTCCTGAAGAACTAAGGAAAATAGCTCAGAGTTTATTGGAGGAGAGAAGGAAACCTGAAATCTCCATGAGAGGGGAGAATATCTACAATAAATAGGAGATAAATTTGGTTATTGTTGGGGATATATAATTTTTCATATATTTTTAAACATTATTAACTACTTTTCAAGAGTACGAAACGTTATTGTCGAATATTGATATCCTATTACGGAAAACTGATTATACTGGTGATATACTTGCGTAGTGTATCCACTATTGTTGCTGTCGTCATTATTGTCGGTATAACAATGGCTATCACTGTAGCAGTTGCGCTTTGGTTATCAGGAGTAATTACTTCGAACAGTTATGGGACAGGAGTAACTAAGCTCACCATACTTGATCTAGAATCTTATGGTAGATTAACAAAGATCATTGTATGGAATTCTGGAAGTACTACGGCTTCCATAAACGGTGTCTATATTGATGAAAAGCCTGTTAGGGTCAGGGTTGCATATAATGCCAAAGACAAATCCGAGTACAGGATATATATTAATAGGACCATCGGTGATGAACCATTTACGATCAAGCCTGGAGACACAGTTGATCTCTGGGTTGTAACAAATAAGCCGTTGGAGCCCGGCGTCCTTTATAACGTAAAGATTACTTTATCAAATGGAGAATCATTTATGATGCCCCTTAGGGTTTCTAGAGCAGTTTCTGAGAATATTCATGAAGTGGGTCTAGCATGTTTCGTGGATCCAGCACCAAAATATGATCCTCCTATAAGATTATGGCTCAACTGGAGCGGCTCTGTTGCGATCTATATTAATGGCAAACAAACATATAGTTCATTGACGAGTGGGCCTACGACGCTCTACCCCAATGACTACGTATCAACAAGAATTCTAAAACCGGGTTTGAATATACTAGCTGTCGAATATAATTCTTCGACTACGACATATATAGATCTATCACTATATGTTCAAAGGTTCCTCATAAATGGTGTGAAGTCGTGGACGAACTTGTTTAGAAATAATGGGATCTGGAAAACATTCAATTCTACGAACCCTCCATCTCCGGATTCAAGAGGTAATCAATGGTATTCACCACAATATAATGATACTTCGTGGAAGACTATTCAAGCTCCTGCAGGCACTACAGGCTACTACGCGACTTACTCGTACGTTCCAAACGGCTATACAGAGTACTACCGTGCAGTAATTCCTGTCCCGTCAAAAATAGATGGTGTGCCCGTGACAAGTATAGTCAATGCTACTATTAGGGTTGCGTCAGACGATAATTCTACAGTTTATCTTAACGGTGTTAAGGTATATAGTGATACAAGCTATCATGGATACAATTATTGGAACTACGTATATACCATAAGTGATACTACTAAATATAGTTTAGCTGTAGGCGGTAAAGCTGTTCTGGCCATAGCTGTATATAATGATATTGGAGACTACTATTTTGACGTTGAGATACAGTTCAGGCTAAAGCTGGCAAATGGTAATGTTGTGTCCTATATATGGCCTAACAGAATATTAATTAAATACAAGATATTATCTCAAGGGCAACAAGTACCGAACGGATGGTATTTGCCAGACTTTGATGATAGTTCTTGGAGTACGGGATATCTTCCCATGGGCTATACAGTTGATACTTCTGCAGGCCTTGTTTACAATACGATTGACTCCTCAACAGGATTAACAGCTTCTCGTATTCTTATCAGGATTCACATGGATCTAGGATCAAACAATATGCCCGTAGCTCTCGACAATGAAGAATACTATAATGCAAATTACACAGGTTACAATGGGTATCTCGTGTTATTTGACGTCGTAGACTGGAAGTTCAAGTACTATAAGCTATATAACCCAACAGGTGATCCGAGGCGCACAAGTCAGTACATAGTTATTGGTGCAGGAGGCGTTGAAGGCAGCCTGTCCGACGTATTTAATGGTATTGTCAAACCCATATACTCAGGCAACCCCTATCTCTTGCTGGGAACCATTAGTGCTGAGGCCTCAAGATACAATAGTCCTCCAACTTCTCCAATAATACTTTATGTTAACCCCTATTCTAGTACTGAAAGGAACTTTACTTGGACAAGCCTAAATACATCGTATATTGATAGGTTCATCTTGATCAAGGAACCTGAAGCTGTTCCAGGCCTAGATATTATAGTGTTATGGGAAGATATGTGGAAGTCCCCCACATGGACTGATGATACGGATCAGCATAGCTGGGTTGATGAAGCGCTGAGAATAACTTGGCTCGAGAATGGAAGCATCCTTATTGGTGTGTACAGGGCTAGCGGAGACTGGTTGCATGCAGTAATAATTGCTGGTAAACTAGCATACTTTAAACCACACTATGATGAATATGGCACAAATACTTCACAGCCATGGACGGCACTAGATGATCTCAATGGCGATGGTAAAATTACACCAACAGAGCAGGTGCACTGGGAAATAGGATATGATCCGATAACTGGTACTATTACACAGTACAGGGCGCCATCGGGTGCAGTTGTAACAATATGGAAAATAACACCCTAGATCCTTAAATGAGAATGTTTATTATTGTTAACTTTTTACCGTGCTGTTCGGAAAATAACCAGCCATGCTTATATCACTGAGTACTCAAAATAATCCCTTGGGTCCTTAATATGGGAAGGACTATCCTATTTGTACATGGGGATAGTGATGGTGTGGTTTCCGGCTCATTAGCTCTTCAAGCATTCAGGCTTAAAGGCTCCACTGATATCCGTATAGTGTTCACGCACCCGGCGGGTTTAGCAAGTGATCTTGCTGAGTTCGCGCGTCCAGGCGATACCGTGTTTATTGCGGATATAGCTTTAAGCGAAGCTCATCTGGATGAGATAGAGGCGTTGTTCAAAGAATACAGTAGGCGCGGAACACTGATCTATGTTGATCACCACCCGGAGCCCCTGGGGCTGAAGCCCGGCGATCTCGAGGGGATCATAATTCATGATACGAGAGCCTCGGCAAGCGAGCTCACTTACAGGTATTTCGAGGAGATCCTGGGATGGGAATACAGTAGGGTCGCACTCTATGGTGCTATAGGTGATTACCTCGATACGACCCCGTGGGTTCTCGATGTTCTGAGAAACTGGGATAAGAGGACGATTTATTTCGAAGCCGGGGTTCTCTGCCAGGGCCTTGAGGGTAGTAGGCGGATGTATGACTTCAAAAGACATGTCGTGGAGCACCTGTCAATGAATAAGCTCCCTAGCGGTCTCAGCGAGCTACTTGTCCGGGCACTCATAGAGAGTGTTAACGACGAAGAACTAAGGCTTTGGGTATCACGTAATATCAATGTGCTAGAGAATCTCGGATACGTCATGAATCCGCCGGGTAGTCTGGGAAAAGCGGCTCTTTATGCCAGAACATATAGTGATAGGCCAGTCGGGTTAGCGGCTCAGAGACACCGTGGGCTCTACAACATTAGTATTAGGGCGGCGAAAGGAGTTGATCTAAACAAGATCATACGCTCTATCGCCGTACGTGTCGGTGGGACAGGGGGCGGCCACCCCCAGGCCGCGGGGGCTAGAATACCTATTCATAAATTCAGGGAGTTCCTACAGCTCCTGGATCAAGCCCTAAAAAGATAATGATAACTCATATCAACGGTTTGTCGGAGCCAACGACTTTTCGGCCCAGGGCTTCGTCTAGCCGCACGTGTTCCTGGATAACTAGGACAGGCTTATCAGTACTAGGCCCGCGAACACCATTAGCCCACCGATTATTTTGAGGGGAGCCGGTTTTTCTCCCAGCAACACTATGCTCAGGACTAGGACGAACAATACACTGCTCCTATCGATGAAAGCTACCTTGGATGCATCGCCGAGTTTCAGCGCCTTGAAATACAGTATCCATGAAGCCGCCCCGGCTAATCCGCTTAACAATATATAGAGCCAGGCACTGCCCCGGAGCCCTGACGGTCTCCAGTAACCGCTCCACATGAGCATCATTAGGAAAACAAGGATCAATGATGTCATGACGATACTGCGTATGCCCGTAGCTGTCAGGGAATCGATGTCCCTCAGCCCCACCTTGGCGAAAATAGTTGCGAGAGCAGCGCATAATGCCGCCGCTAAGGCGTAGTAGAGCCACGAACCCATTATCACCGCCCAAAAACAATTATTTCTCGGGCAACTTGATATATTATGGCATCATATTTTTAGCGCTGATTGCGTGGTGTCCGCGGCGTCATAGCGTGTTCGCGTAGCGAATGATATGGATGATTATCTCGACTGTGAGACAAAGAGACGCTGTATTCGTCTCCAGTATTTCCTTAATGGATGGTTTCTTGGAACACGTATTCCTTCCTGGAGAAGATTATATGCTAGCAGGGAGTCTATCGTTGCAGCCGCTTCACCGAGCGTCTCGAGCCTCTTGATCGGACCGTACATTATGTAGTCGGCGCCCATGGTTCTTAGGTAGGCTATTGCGGCTGCGTTGACGCTGTAGTATGTCTGGGCGCCGTGCTTCTTCCTCGATATAATACCTATACTGTTAGCCGGGGCGCAGCCGCTGGGTATCCCTACGTGTTTTTTCACTAAGTATATGGTTTCGCCGCTGAGAGCTATGCTCGCGGGATCCAAGACAATAGCGTCCGCCAAGAGGTTCTTGAACCCCGCCTCCTCGGCCATCGGCTTGAGCTTCTCGGTGAGAAGCCTTAAGCGGTCACGGGGCCTGAGACTCCCCGTAGGGTTCCTGGGGTCGAACAATAGTAGTATGGCTGAGTCGACTCCTGCCTCTCTTATTAGGCCCAGCTCCTCCTTACTGGTATATGGGTCTACGCCGTTGGCGACTATTAGTTCTCCTAGCCCCTTCTCCCCGACAAGCCGGTAAGCCTGGGGCCTTGCGGCCTCGTCCGGTATGTCCAGGAACACGGGCGGCTCCAAGAGGTCGATAGTGTCTAGGATCTTCTCGACCAGCGGCTTATCCGGGATAATCAGGTCAACACCTAGCCCGAGGCCATAAGTGTCGGCAGCAGTTCTCGCCTTATTGTACACGTCTTCTACACAGGTTTTATCAACACTGTTCTCGCCTAGGCACTTGTCACCCATGTAGAACAGACTACCGATCATGAGCAACGGCTTCTCGCCCGGTATTCCCCCAAGCTTAACACCGCCTGGAAGCTCCGCCAGGAACTGCTCTGTCCAACCACTATAAGGGCCGATCATCACACGATCAGCTCCACTTATCCGGCTCATTATTACTTATAATGACACTATACGGCTACTAAATTCTTAACTACCGAAAAATACAATCTTAACCCCCGGTAGGATTGGTAGCTCGTAGCATTTCCTGGATATAAAAACATGTCATCGCCCGTGAAGATACTGGCAAATATTGTTTGAACTATATTATTGCGTCTACTATCAACGCTACACCAAGTGGTACCATGTAATTTGTTGGGCGGCTATAGTGAAGTACGAGTATGCCTGGAACTGGTTCGGGGTTCATCCTGTAGAGGGTGATGTAGAGGTCGGCCTTCATGGAGCGTTCTATATATCCTAATTCATCCATACTGGCTGGACTTAATACTACATATAAACTGCTTGTCCTTACAAGGTAGTGTTTGCCCGGGGATATCTCTATGGTTCCATTACGTGTTACTAGCTCT
Organism: Desulfurococcales archaeon; assembly: GCA_027022365.1. Taxonomy (GTDB): domain Archaea; phylum Thermoproteota; class Thermoprotei_A; order Sulfolobales; family Desulfurococcaceae; genus JAADCY01. The sequence goes on from JALVYU010000031.1 coordinate 351,212, forward strand.
ATCTTTCCAATCATGTCTCCTTTTACGGCAAGTATGGCGCTGACCACGTAGTTTCCACCGGGGATTCCTAGATGTATTGTGAGAGGCTCCATTATCTTACCCATCATGATGCTATATGATGTCCCTTTCTTGGCCGATGATGAGGTCGTTAAGACTGTGTAATCGATCCCCGGCGTATCCCTTGGATAATAATCTAGGTTTACATGCAGATGGTAATATATGATCTCGGGCGCTATCACGCCATAGTATGATGTATATCCTCTAAATACTGGTTGGTAGAAGCCGTCCAGCCTGATCAGTGTTGCGGGCGGTGATAGAACCACCGATCTATAGGTGAATCCCCTGTTTACCAAGAGACGATAACTCTTGCCCCCAATATACAGCATATAGGTAGTTGTATCGGAGGGGTCAAAAGAATCGGTGTGGACGTAACCATTCTCCTTATCTAGGGCATAGATCATACTGCTTGTTGTGGCTAGTAAAGACAGGATAACCAGTATAATGACTGGGTAGAGGAGGATAGTAGCTGTAATACTCCTAATCTTAGGCCTTGTAATCACTGTGTCCGGATATCCGGCGATAACCCATCCTTCAAACGCTTTGATCAAGATAGCGATAATTATTAGGAATAGTAGATAAGCTGTCGGAGCGGCTCTTAATGATATGAGTAGGTTGGTTGCGCCGACGATGCAGTATGTGATTCCCAGTAAGAATGTTCTAAGGGGAAGATCCACGTGCATGTAGGCACCTATATATGCCAGGCCATAAGTTATTGATGGGGCGAACACTCCTGTGAATATAAGCAACATGTATAGGGTCTCATATGCGTCGGGATAAAGAGCTGATAAGATAGAGTAAGCTATCAATGATATGATCATCAGGAGGAATGAATAGATGATGTACTTGTAGTATATTGTGAGCCTCGGCTCTACAAGCTTAAAACTATGTGCGTAGAATAAGATGATGATTAATCCTATAGCATATATGGCTGGAGATAATATGGGGTCTAGCCATAACAATATTATGCCCACGATCTCTATGATTATGCCCGTGATCCCGACCGTTTTTAACCGTATTTGCAAGGATCCGGCTCCCCGCACGATCATCCTGTTCCATATCCATGTATCATTAAGGAAAATACTCGTCTGAAACCCGAATATAATGTTATAAAAAAGGGTTCGTTCTTAAAGGATTCCACTATAATAAAACGTGTTAGCCCGGCAGTAGGCCTTCTTCCTCGAGCCTGTCCGCCAGCCACTTGAGTCCTAGCTCTTCTAGTTTGGCGCGTGTTGGCCTGCCTTTGATCCATCCGCGTAGCTTGTAGTATTCGGGTAGCATCTCGTGTAGTCTGACCACGTGTCCTTTGCTAGGTCCCTCTTTGATTGGTTCTTCGAGTAGGCGCTTCGGCAGGGTATCGTATTCTTCGCCGTCGCCGAAGCTTAGGACGTTGAATGCTCTCTCAGCATTATATATTCTCTCGCCCGTCTTCATGACGTCTTCCTTGGTGTAGTTCCAGCCAACTACTGCTGATATTATTTTGGCGTAGTCTTCGGCCCATACTGCGAAGGTGCTGAACTTACAGACGATCATCGAGTCCACTACTGCGAATACGTCCTGGAACTCTTTGACTAGAGCTGGTTTGCCCTTGGTCTCGAACCTGTCGACTAGTGTTGGTACACCCAGTACCTCCGGGCTTATCATGTAGGCTCTCAGGTGGCATCCTCCACGGTTGCTGGTCGCGTATCCTAGTCCGTGGCCTTGTGCGCCGCGCGGGTCATATGCTGGTAGTTCTTGTTTGCGGACCGACATGCTGACCTCTGGCGCCCCGTATTTCTGGCAGAGCCTGTAGCTACCCTCTGCTAGGTCGTCGCCGATGCCGCTCCTGTATGCTATCCTCCATGTCAGCTCGACTATTACTTCTGGGGTGCCCCACTTCGCGTGGAGGCCTCGTAGTTTCTCCTCAGGTATCTTGCCTAGCTCTACCAGTTCTAGGAAGGCCGCTATGGTTGCTCCGGTGCTTATCGTGTCTAGTCCCAGCTCATTGGCTAGGTAGTTTGCCTTCATGATCGCGTGCATGTCGAATATTCCGGTGTCTGCTCCGAACGCCCAGATTGTCTCGTATTCGGGGCCACCGCCTTCTCCGCTGAACGGGCTCTTGGCCTTTGTGTAGCGGGCACATGTGATCATGCATCCCCAGCACGCCTCCTCTAGGCTCTTCTTCTTGTCGAGGTATTTCTCGGCCATTGTTTCTCCGCTTATCTTGTCGGCGTGGGGGAACACGCTTTCCCTGAAGTTCTTGGTGGGGAATATTCCTGCGTTGTTGATTATGTTGACGAGGACTGCTGTTCCGAGCTTGGGTAATCCCTCGCTCGTCACGGGGTTCTCGCGGTGTTTGCGGGCTGCCTCCTTGGCTACTTCTCTGAATAACGCCTCGTTCGCTATCTTGGGCTTCTCGTGTCCCAGGACAGCTATTGCTTTGACTTTCTTACTGCCCATTACTGCTCCGTGCCCGCCTCTGCCCGCGGCCCTGTTCTTATCGTTCATTATGGCGGCGAACCTGACGAGGTTCTCGCCGGCAGGGCCTATTGCCGCGACCTTTATGTTCTTGGCCTCGTCTCTACCTATTTCGGCTGAGAGCTCCTCTATGATCTTGTCTGTCGTGTGGTGGACGTCTAGCCCCCAGAGATGGTGGGCGTCCCTGATCTCGGCTTTCCCGTCATGTATCCATATGTAGACGGGCTTCTCCGTGGTCTCCTCGAGTATGATCCCGTCGAACCCCGCGAACTTCAGCATGGGCCCGAATTTCCCGCCGCTCTGGCTATCGTGGATCGTATCTGTCAATGGGCTCTTGGTTACACTGCACCATCTACCGCTCTCGGGGACACCAGCTACCCCTGTTACCGGGCCTGTTAGGACGAACAACTTGTTGCTGGGACTGAGCGGGTCACATCGTGGCGGGATCTCTTTGAGCGCTAGATAGACTCCTAGGCCTCTACCGCCGATCCACATCTTGAGAACATTCTCGGGCGGAAGGGGCTCAATTCTTATCTTCTCGTTCCAGAGGTTAATACGAGCTAGTCTGCCCATGTAGCCTCCTAGCAAGAATTCCATCCCCAGTTTATGGTTTTGTAAACGTTTTTCTAAAACTTTTCGTTAGTAACATACAGATTATTATCTGTTGATAAACTGTTCGTCTTTCTGTATATTTTGTTTGATTCCACGGTTTTCCCACTAAAACATGTCAATGAAAAAAGGTTGAACACATTGAATCATATAGATAAGTATATTTTTCATATAAAAACAGAAACAGTAATAAACTCGATGAAACATCGGAAAATAATGAATAAAAGTTCATCAAATAAAAAGGAGGCGAAGAATATGAGTCAAGGTCCCAAGATCATAGGTAAAGACGCTCTTGGAAGACCAATAAAAGACTTCTCAAGCATCCCGTGGTGGGGCGTACCAAGGAAACAGATACCCTGGTATCCCCGGATAAATTATGAGCGGTGTATAGGATGTGGAATATGCTTCATAACATGTGCGGGCAGAACAGTCTACGACTGGGACTTCGAGAAAATGAGGCCTATTATCGCCAGGCCATACAACTGCATGGTCGGATGCGACACATGCGCAAAAATGTGCCCGCGCGACGCGATCATATTCCCACACCTAGGAGAACTAAGAGCATGGCGGGACAAGTACCAGGTAATAACAAAGGCGAGGAAGAAGCTCGAGGAGATCAAGAAGAAAATGGGTGAGAACAAGGGATGAGCAAGGAGTTACCGACACCTATGAAAACACTTGGTGAAGTATCAGCCGAGCTACTAGAGGCTTTCAAGAAGCTTAGAGAAGTTGCACAGAAGCCCGGCAGACTGGATAAAAAGACCAAGCGGCTAGCGTTGACTGCTGCGTATGCGTCTATAGGATGCGTTGATTGTCTCGCGGGATGTATTATCGAGGGGCTTAGAGAAGGAATAGATCTCAATGAACTATTGGAAGCGGCATCGATAGCAGTTCTTGTTCATGGTGCTGAAGCGGTTATAACGATCCATAAAGCGGTCAGCATAGTGAAGACCAAGATGAAATAATACACTTACACAGCATATTATTTAAAAAAGGTTTTCTCCCGGGGATAAAACATCTTCTTGACTATATCACCATACTTCTCGGGCGGTATACACTCATGTGGAGTTAGAACATAACATATCAATGAACCTATGAGGCTCCTAATCCTTACACGTTCTTCTACACCATCGTTTCCATAAACTTTCCTGGCAAGAATAGTTATCGTTGAGCTACATAGCCTGGAGATCTCCCGGTCTATCTCTTCGTCGAGGGCTTGGTAGGAAAACGTGAACAGCAGTAGTCTCCTCATGCGTTTGTCATAGTATTTCTCTAGAAAACCGTAGACTATGCAGTCAATAAGCTCTTTTCCCTCATATTTATCTGCGCATTCCTCGAGAAGTGTGCGTGGTAGAACTCTGAGAGCGACTTCTCTTATTAGGTTCTTCTTTGACTTGAAATACCAGAATATAAGGCCCTTGGAAACACCTGCTCTGACCGCGATCTCGTCTATGCTTGCCCCACTGTACCCCTTCTCCGAGAACACGTCAATGGCCGCATCAACGATCTTATCTCGTGTGTTACTCAACACTTCTTCCCTATGAACATCTTGTAACATAGCATAATTACAATATATATAAAGTAGAAAAATAGTGTTTTATCAGATAAAAACCCCGTCCTAATAAGTTTGCGTGTTTTTTATCCTTGCTAATACGTGGAGATACAGGATACAGAGTACAGGCTGGATTGCAGGGATTATTGCCGGGGCTACCGTGGCAGCTCCGCCCAGTGCGACCGCTGAGATTATTGTCGCAGCGCTCTCGTTCTTAGATATACTGACATACGCTATTGCTGTGTGTTCACCATATCTTATTCCGAGTATTCTAGTGATGATCCACAATATACCGAGAACGACGAGTATGATTGATGCTTGGCCGAAAATTATTGTGGCTGCTATGTATGGCTTATTCACGATTATCGGAGCCTTACTCATTATCAGCAAGAATATCAGTGATAGCATACAAGTCATCGTTATGAATGATAGGTAGGGCCCGATCCTTCTCTCATCCACCTGTTTCTTATGTATAAGGTAGTATCGGGTTATCTGGCCCAGTACTAGAGGCGTGATGAGAGCTATCAGCATAGACACTGCTATTTTAGATACAGGTATTCTCACCATTTCAAGGCTTCCGTAATATTCCAGATAAAGTGGCCCAACGAAGAGCGAGCCGAGGATCGTTATGAAGACTAGAGATGTAGCCAGCTCAATGCTCCCCTCGGCTAACAATACGTAGCCCACTGACGCACTGCTGGCAGGAACAATATTTGCCGCAACGTATCCCAGCCTTATAGTTGGGTCTGGGAGATAATTCGCTATCAGCATTGATAGAGCTGGTGCTATGATAAGTGTTAGGAGGATTGCTGTTAGAAGTGACTTGGTATCTCTCAGCGCTCCACCTATCTTTTCTAATCGTAGCTTTATCATCGATGGGTAGAGTGTCGATATCGCTAAGATTATTATGATGTACTTTAGTAGCTCCTTGTGCTGCTTTACCGCCGGTGCTATATAGTATCCGGTTATAGTGCCCGCTATTAGGGCTACTATTGTTAGTACAAGAAGGTATTTCTTCATTATTGCTTCTATTGTTGTTATTTTAGCCATTTTGTTCACCATTGACTGACTGGTCAGTCAATTAGAGAATCGATAAAGTAATTTAAAAATATTTCGAACTTCATATGAGTTATATTATAATAGAATGGCTAGAAGCTAGAGAACATGATACTGGCTACCACGTATAATCGATTACATAAACGCTCCAAGTCACGTAGGCCTCTCTCATCCTTCAGCGCATCACCGTACTTGTATCCTCTAATCCTTGCACCTCTGGCAGAGAATCGTCTCGTGTTTCAACCCCCACGAATATATGGGCTGTATTGCTGTATCCAAGCCATATCCCCTTCCGACGACAATAGCTCCGAGAATCTTGGTTTTGAGAAATCCTCTGATACACCATGTTCTATCCATGATTTTTTTTCACTAGTGCCGTGGCGTTGTCAAAGTATACTGGAAAGGACACTATAATTATATGAGCCTTCATTATTATTGGTATTATCTTCTCGGTCATATCATCCATAATACAGCACTTCTTTATTTCAACACATCTCCTACATCCCATGCGCTCGCCGAAACGATATTCTCTAAGCCTTATAAGGTAGACATGAATGCCTTTACGCTGAAGGTGCCCAGCAGCATTCACGGCTAATAGCTCTGTATTGCTCCTAGCTCTAGTTGACCCTGTAATGATGGCAGTCCTCAGCACCACTTCCTCGGCACCCCTGACCAATGTACTCAGTTGCTTCTCCATTCAAGAACTTTCTTATAGCCTCATCAGCATTAAGAGCCCCAACGATAAATATCTTAACATTATTTCTACGGAGAAAATCCAAGGCCTTAAAACCTATACCGCCCTGCTCCGGCAGAAGGACAGCGTCGACAAGGCCCGCAAAGTACTGGCCTGCCGGGATGCCGTGCCCACGAGGATTCTCCATACATTTCACCATAATAGTATCGTTATTGCGTATATCCACGACTATGAAGCCGCCTGCCCTACCAAAATGTGGAGAGAGCCTTTTTGTTGTGCATTCTTCTACCGGGATCAATACCTTCATGGCTCACCGCCACTTAGATAACTACATAGTATGTATAATATAAAATAGACTATCCTCATATGATATAAAATAAAGATAAAACTACAATCACAACTAAGCAATACCCTAGCCTTCTCAAATCGTTTATTACTGGCTTCATCTCATCTTCTTGCTTTTTAAAGAGAGGCGTGACATTCACTGCTTTTGCAGTTGCTATAACGTATGTTTCTTTAATTCCCCAGCTCTTAATGCTATATCTTCATCTACGCTAATCACATATGTTTTACTTCTAATTCATTCTGTAAAATCAAGTGCCTCTTTATTGGGTTTATTTACTCCTGAAGCCTCGTATATTCTTGAGGCAATATAAAGTATAAAGTGTTTCACTTAGAGTAACAGTATTTACATACAGATCCAACTGTCTGGCCTTGGTTTTTCTCGAATAATCTGGTAACTACAGACCTATAAGGGGCTCCCTCATGATTGTATATTCTATAATTACACTCGTGTCAAGAACCAACATTCTCACTATAAATCATTTCTCTATATCTCTTTGTTTCGAGACTATCCTCCTTGCGGAGAAGTTCGAAGACAATCCTCGAGTCAACATCAACGACTCTAGGCTTTAAAGCCCTAAGGAGAATCTTATCACTAGCAACATCTATCATAACCTCATCCTCCCCATCAATGCCCGTTGCTTCCCTAAGATTTTTTGGCAAAACTATCACATCCTTCTTACGGACATTCAAAACAACTCTCATATACATTCTTAATTAAAACCTTAATTAAAACATGGTAAAAAACGAACGAATATAGTTAAACCATACCTAGCAAGTACATCCTAGATAGTATAGTTAGACACTGATCCAACAAGACTATCCTGGTCTTTTAGCTATTCCTCTAACGATATATTGAGCTACATTTCTTTCTGTGCACTCATTATCGATTATGTATGGGTTCGCAGTGTCATGTCTAGAGGCTATTATCTCACCTAGTAGGGCATTACTTCAAGACAATTATATTCAAGGAGAAGAGTAGTGCAATCCGGTACTAGGCGGTGCAATCTAGCAATCTAGAAATATATTTCAACGCTAGACCGATTATGGTTCTCCTTTGTTTCCTGCCCCTTTAAGACTATTTTCTGGGGAACAGGTATTCTAGAAGGAGAGGTCTATATCGTTTGTTCTATTATGGTTTTAGCTTGTATTGATACGGATGGTATTACTGCTTATTATATATTATTATGTATTATCCTATCCGTAGTGAATCTCGTAGGGAGGTGCTATTGCTGCTGTGAAAATACGTGTTAAGGTCTTCTTCACGCTGAGAGAGAGGCTCGGCTGGAAGGAAAAACTGGTGGAGCTACCGGAGAATGCCAAGCTTAAGGACCTGCTGGATCTCCTACCCGCGATTAAGGAGGAGATCAACCGATATAGAGTCAGGGGCTACAACATGATAATAATGATTAATGGGAGACACGCCGAGTTCCTTGGAGGGCTCGACGCTGAACTCCATGAAGGGGATGAGGTTGCCTTCTTCCCGCCGGCTGCTGGTGGATAAAAGTTATGAAAAATACTCCCTGGGTTTCTAGCTTGATATTATTATTGGTCTTAGAGACGATAGGATGACCGCGCGGGCTAATGGTGTCAGCATGTAGCCCCTAAATACTTTCTTGTAGAATATGTCCGGGTGTACTATGCAGAACCTGTAGTCCCTGAGCCCGTCCTCTATCTTCTCCTCTATTTTCCCGCTCTGTATTCTTGATAGGACTAGGTGTTTGTAGCGTAGATCCTTCCTTCCCCTCAGGTATTTCTCGATCTCCTCTGGGCTCGGCTTATGGGTGAAGGCCAGCTCCACGGTATCGATGTCCACTAAGCTAGTATACCCCGTGTGGAACCTATAGGGCGGCTTATCCTTGGCGAGAATAAGTATGTCGCGGCTCTTACCGATCCTTGTCTGCGGGGTATAAAGGATCAGGCTAGTCCTCCCCTCAAGTACGGGCTTGGCAACTGCAACCAATAATCTCTTGCTCGGCGGCAACTGCAACGGTATAAATACGGTCTCATACGTGTACTCCTCAAGATACCTCCTAAGAGCCTCGCCTGGCTTCCCCCTAATAATGTCCCTTCCCGCAACCTCGATACCCTTGGCCCCCAGGATTTCCTCGGCCCTAGCGAATTCTTTCTCGAGCTTTCTCATGACTACATCCACATATAATTTATTGAGCACCGCCCTGCCTCTGAGGCAAGGTATAACACCAACCATGTAAACGTCATGGCCGGGGAGAAGCACATCAATGTCGCGAAGCATGTTCTCTATAGATTCCCACTCACCATAAACAACGATCAACGCACGTGACCTAGGCATGACTCACCACGAAGGATAATATGAGTCACTATATTCTTGATCAAGCGGATAAATAATATTATTCTTTATAAGGAACAACAGTATTGAAGAGGTGCAATAATTGGATTTAACCTCATATCTTCTTCACCCGAGAGACGAGTTCGATAAGATAAGCAAAAAGATCCCTATGAGTTTCGTCGAGGAAGTAATAGAGGTTGAACCACTTGATGAGTTTACCGCACAGTTACCCGAGGATCTACCTTTGGTGCTGGAGAGGGCTGGTCATGGCCTTCATTTCGTGGTGATCAAAATCGGTGAGAAAACCTATAAGCTACTCCTAAGCGGAGCCAGAATAGCAAATATATCATTATTCCATGGAGGGGAGGAAGTTAGCGGTCTTAGGGCGTTTGAGAAACTATTTAAAGAGCAGGGCCCAGCACTGATCTACGTTTATCGCGTACACCCACCGACAGCAAAGGCGATTAAATCCCTCATGTCAGGCTACGAGCCCATGGATAGGATACATGAGGAAATGATATCGCTAGCCAATAGCATCATAATAGAAACAATCCTTGGTAGACTTGGAGAGGCAAGAAAAGCGTTGAAGAATCTATACAGACATACAGTAGACAAGCATTTTCCCTTCGAAGAGAATCTTATGAAGCGATACAACTACCCCAACATCTATGAACACATAAAGTATCATAAACTCTACAGGGAAGCACTAGAGCAGATCATGACGCTGGCCGCGAAAGAACAGTACATGGATATGATCTACGAACTACTAACAACGTTTGACTCGTACCTAAAATACATGGGAGACGAGGACAAGAGGCTGGCCAGATACATCAAGATGATAATAAACAAATAAGTATCCCATAGAAAAAACACGGACATCCTCTCATGATAGCTTGGCTGACAGCAATGTAGTTATGGAAGTATAAAAGGGGTTTTCTGTAGTTGTTGGCTACAGGGAGCGCCCAATAAATCCCAGGCGAGGCCAGACGGCGGCTCGAGATCACTAGGATTTAACTCGCTAACCACAGTAGGGGGTATTCATGGAAACGGCTGGATAATCCTGCCTGGCCTTGTCATGGTGGAGTCGGCGAAGCTGATCGCGTGAATAAAAACCAGGGTATGCATCCTCATATTTTATCGATCGTATAACCTATCTTCCCATTATATAACAGTACCGGGTAGCCTCCAATATCTTTGCTCGAATAGTTTGAGGAGACGCCATACACGTATAGCGTGAAATAATTTGTTGATAAGTCGTTAAAGTCCTCCGCAACAACGCTGTCGGTTCCATTATACCACTTGATCTCTTCTACGATGTTGTCAATATACATGTCGTAAAGGCCGGCTACATCCCAAACACCGAAGCACTCATCAACAATATCTGCTCCGTATAAACCTGTATATTTTCTCAGCACAATTGTTTTTCCGTCTATGGCTAGTTTGAATTCGATAATATTGTTTGGATAGGCGGAGAACTCTAAGTCGATGTGGTGAGGGGTATACACCCTGAAGTTGGTGAATACTTCTTCTCGGCTCACAGTATCGTAGAAGACTATGGTTCCATTCTTGTATGCTTTGATATCGAAGAAGAAATTGTTACCGTTTTGGTAGAGGCGTATCTCATGTATTATGGTATAGTCTTCGCCTAGCTGGAATAGACCATACCATATATTATAACCTATACGTAGCTTCTCAATATTACTTCCTATATACAGATCTATGCCGTAGTATCTCCAAAACTGGTGGTATATCGCCGAAAAATGCTCTGGGTCATAATCCCACGCGTTGAAGTATCCTTTCTTAATATAGCTTAGCACGGGGTGTGCAGTAAGCTTTATTGTTTTATAGAAGGTTGCCCCCGACGAAGTCAGGATCTTGAACTCGACCATGACGCCGGGGACGAGCTGGAACTCCTGGGTTCTAACAGCGATTTCTACGAGGTGGCCCGGCTTGATCGGCACCTCTCCGTAGCCAATATACTTGTTACTTGTTTCATCCCACGCCCACATTATTTTGGCTTCCCGCCCATTGATCAGTACATGTGTTATCGTTGTTTCGGCAGAGCCAGTATTCTTGATATAAAGCAGTATTGTTTTAATCGCCATTTCGGCGTCATAGAATTCGAGCTTTATGGTGCCTCTATTAATCATGTTCGCAGCCATAGACGATACCCATAGTGCATAGGCAACGCTTATTGCAATAACTATCGCAACAATTATTACCGTTGCGAGCAACGATTGCATACTCTTCAAGAATACCACCATTAAGTATCTTGACCATGATATCTTATCAAGGAACAATTAATTCATTTGATATATAATGTTTTTGAAAAGTAGCCGCTAACCACGCAGCTATAGCTGGCTTCAAAAGAATAATGGATGAATAATCTTATCCTTATTTTTATCCCTATGACAATGCAACAATGCTTGAAGGTTTATCTAAATATGCCTGTTATCCGGCTCCGTAGAGAGTAGCTAAACATACCGTTTTACTCCGGCTCCTTTCGGAATAACTGCTCGTTCGGATCCGTCTTCATCATTAATTGATTATTACCGGGAAAGAATTTAGATTCTACTGGTTCAAGAGCTCTTCGAGCTTTGCATAGAATTTCTTCCACCACTCCCGCGCCGCTTTCTCCTTGTTGAGCTGGAAGAGCGTTGCCCATTTCTCGTTGCCGAATTCCTTTGCTCCTAGGGCTAGGTAGTCTATGACTTTGCGGCTGTCCCAGAAGCTCGGTGCTGCTCCTGCTTTGTCCTGGTACTCGAGGATCTTCTTGTACAGCTTCTTGTATCTGGCGTCGAGGTCTTTGAGCCCGAACAACTGGTCTAGTATCTTGTCCAGTGTTTTCTCGAGCCATCCGCGGTGGAAGCGGCAGAATCCACCGTTATCGCTCCACATCTCCTTGATCGCCCTCGTGAATGCTTTCTCCGCGTACTCCTCGGGCTCAGTGAAGACGCTCTTGTATAGGGTCCAGTACCTGCCGAGAACCGCGAGTGGCGCCACCATCCCAGGCGTCCAGTAATAGTTCGGCGTTATGTGTCCTTCCTCGCCGAAGCTCGCATACACTATTAGGTCGCTGAACCTCCACCCAGCCTGCTTCACCCTGTCCTCATAGAGTATGTCCAGTATCTTGGCGGCCGACCTGAGACCGCGTTCACCAACTAGTTTTAGGAGCGGGTTCCCACCCCATGCAAGTTTCTCGAGTATGCTGACAGCTAGCTCCGCGTTCGTCTTGCTGTACTCGATACTGTATTTCTCCGGGTTGAAGAACGGCTTTCGGGGCAGGCCCAGCTCCTCGGGCCTTAGGAGGCCCTTCTCCATAGCGTCGTAGAGGAAGCCTATCACCTGGCCGGTCTCGATCGCGTCGAAGCCGAGTGCATCTGCTTTCTCCACGGCTTTCTGGGCCTCGTGTATCTCGAAGACCCCTATGAATGGACCGAAGCCCTCGTATGGCTCGTAGTCGGTCTTGTACCTGCCGAGCCTCACCTTCTTACATGCTATTGGGCATGGTTCTCCACAGGTCTTCCAGGTCTTGGTCTCTATTGCTTCGCGGTTGAAAGGCTCCCAGATGAACTTCATGATTAGTTCGTGTAGTCTCTGCCTGAGCTCCTGCGGCAGATAGATCATGTTCCAGTTGAACATCGGGGTGAGGGTTTTTAGGTGTGGGTAGTTTCCTCCGAGGGTACCGCCCGTGTTGAGCTTGGGGTTAAACCTGTACTTCGTCCCGGCCTCTATCACCATTGTGACGTACGGCTTCTTCGCAATGTCTAGGAATAACTGGTTGATCGTCTTCAAGTCCCTCAGCTGCTCGGGGAGATCCTTGCTTCTATCATAAGCTCCGCCATAGATTATCGCGGCAACATGATGGGCACGATATAGCACGCTTCCGGGCCCGCCCCTTGCAGCGTAGTCTTCGCTGCCCCAATCAATTCTTCCCTTATGGAGAGTTATGCTAGCAAGCGCTCCGAGGCTCGTGTACTTAGCGGCTGGGCCGACCAGGACGCTCCTACCGTCGTATTTCTCGTAGAACTCCCTGTAGGTGTCGCTGAGGTACTCCTGGAGAGCATACACTCCCTCGAGCCCCTTGTAGCCCCTCCATATCTCCTCGAGCTTGTCCTCCTCGATCTCGATAAACTCTACCCTAACCTCCCCAGTGCCGGGGTCCTCGAGCTTAAGTATCAATGGCTTCTCGCTCTTCCCCACAACAACGACTGCATCAACTCCCAGTCTGAACTGGTATGCGGCGCCGCCCATCGCTGCTACGTGGAAGCCCCTCGTCAATGGGCTCTTGAACGCTGCCACGAGGCGGTGGCTACCATATAGTTTGCTCCCAGCAAACAATCCCGCACCGAGAACCAGGGCGTTCTCGGGACTGTATACTGGTTTCTTCCAAGTCTCCAGCTCCTCGAGATGAACCTTAAGCCCCAGCTCTATAGGCCCCATAACCTCCTCGATCGGATACTCCTTCACCCACGTCTTCCTCGTGGAAACATCTATGAATAAAGCCCTATACGATTTCTTCACCGTTAAACCCCCCATAACAATTGTCTCTACAGACTCATAGTGTACATATTATTAATCAAGTTATATAAGAATACCCTAGCATCCAAAGGCGAGTCTACAAAGCCGATTAAAATAATTATATTAAAGAGAGAATATGACTAGATATACATACGATCTTTTAGGTCGGTACAAGCAAGAGAACAGCTGGAAAATGATGTTCTGAGCTGAATAATGACCTATTACCGCTTCTTTCTACCAGCCATATAATACAATACTATAACTGCGGCACTGGCCCCCAGGAGTAGGGGGAGAATATAAGAACTAGCAGTGCTATAGGGACGGGCATTACTCTCTGCTGACGTGCTGGTATTTCCGAGAGGAACAGGCGATCCTCGGTCTGCCTCGATCACTATTGGTACACTGTAGCCTATAATATCCCTTAAGGCCCTGAAGAGATTCTCCACGCTCTCCCTAGAGGGCTTGGCCCTGACTCCATCGAGTACTATGCCGAGGCACCCGAAAGCCTTGTACCTGCCCGAGAAGGATAGCCCGGGTAGCTTGCCGCCGTTAACACTTCTTAAGGCTTTCTCGAGCTCTATAGATAGCTTGCTGAACTGGGAATGCCTACTGCTAACATTGTATATAGTGTCCAGTATGGGTACCAGCTTCGCGGCCGCTTCATCCACAGCGCCCGGATCATATACGATGCCCCGCGGTATGAGCTTAACCACAATGACGACTCCCTCGTTACGCGCAATAGGCTCTATGGCGCGCACCGCCTCTTCAAGCCGATCCTTATTGCTTGGCTGTATTACTGGCAGTACTATGACCCTAACACTCTTGTTAACAAGGTATATTGACCCCCTATATGGGATCTCCAGTCCACATTTCTCACGGAGTAAATCAATGACCCTGTCCTCGAGACAACTGATCTTGCTATAGCTCTTAAATGAGGCAACGGATACTATGGGTGTGAACCTGCAGTGCTTACAGCCACATATATCGCTGACATGGTAGTATCCAATAAAGCCATCGCCAGAGTATATGAAATAATTTACTCCACGAATACCGCTGATCTTGTATGTGTACTTGAAGCCCTCCACTCTAACATACATATTGCCTAGACCAGCGGCAACACTGCTCAAAAACGCGGAGAAAACTACCATTATTAATAACCAAGACATAATTTTAGCTTCACGGATCTGATCTACTATACCTGGACACCTTTTCCAATTCTTTATCTGTAAGCTTGATTATTTGTATATAGATATCTACATATATATTTTCCTGTATTCATAGTGCTCCACCAGCCTAAATCCTAACGATCCTTGAAGAAATGTTTATCCAAAAATTATCTTCTCCATGGTCCTGCCGCTTAAGAGGAGCCACAGGTATACCGTGTAGAAGATCAGGATAATTATGAGCGCTACTATTGATGTAACCGGGTTAACCACATCATATATGCCATAGAAACTATACCGCATAAGCTCAACCACGTAAGTCAGGGGCAACACATAGGATACTGGCTGGAGAAACCATGGAAGCATGAACACTGGTATGAATATCCCTGACAAGAACATCATTGTGAATCTCAATATGTTCATTACAACCATGCTATTCTCTATGCTTGCGAGTAGAGCTATTATTGAGCCGATCAGGGAGAAAACAATCGAGCCCAGAATTATCGCGATAATCAGCGGTAATACATGGATGACATGTATAGGCGTCAAAACAGATGCTATCACGCTGGCTATTCCAGCCCCTATAAATCCAAATATGAGGCCCGATAATACTTTCGCAGTAACCAGACTTGCCAGGTTTATAGGGGTATAGAGGAGCTTCTCTATACTTCTAGCTTTTCGCTCAATACCCATTGCGACCTGACTCATTGTCGTTGAGGACCACATCATGGCTAATGCGATAACTCCGGATATTATTCTCCAATTATAAGAAGCAGCTAACACCAGCATTGCAACAATTGCTATGGGTGTTATGAAGCCCCAGCTCAGAGTAGGGGGCTTCAAATAGTATTGCCTAAGGTCTTTTTGTAGAATAATTATGGTGTCTCTTAAGAAGCCCATTTTCATTTCACCGGTTTCCTATAGATCCGGATAAAGATCTTGTCCCAGGGTGTCCCCGCCATTCTGATAGAGTCGATTCCATTTCCGTTGCTCGATAGAATATCCTCAGCACGGCTAAGCAGTTCTGGTAGATCGCGGGATCTCCTGTAATAAGCAACTACTCCGTGTCTGCTAACAACCTTGAAACCTTCTCTCTCTAGTGCAGTCCTAGTACGGGGGTCTATAGGCTTCTTTGTTGTTATGATAATCTGCTCTTCGATAGGATACTTCGTCATTAGCTCTGAAGGAGTTGTCTCTAAGACCTTTTCTCCATTTTTCAGGATTATAACCTTGTTAGAGAGATCCATTGTCTCAGGAATATTGTGTGAAGTTATGATTATAGCCTTGCCTTCTCTTGAGAGCTCGATGATGTTCTTTTTGATCAAATTCTTTCTCTCAACATCGATTGCATTGAAGGGTTCATCTAACAATATGATTTCTGGGTCATGGATTATGGATGATATATAGTCAAATATTCTCTTCAAACCCATTGATAATTTCGCGTATTTCCGTGGAAGAAATGATGCAACATTAAAATAATTTGATAACTCTTTTATTTGATCATTACATATGTTTTTATCAATACTATACAGTCTACACAGGATGTTTAGTGAGTCCTTAACGGGGAGATCAGGGAATAGTGATGGTTCCTCAGTCATGATACCCATAATCCTCTTCCTCAACGAGGCCTTATCGGTCATATCTTTTCCATTGATAATAATTCTACCTTTATCTGGGCGTAGGACGCCTCCGATAATCCTTATTGTCGTGGTCTTTCCTGCTCCATTTGGTCCAAGGAGTGCTAGGATCTCTCCCTTACCTAAAGTAAAGGAAAGATCTCGTACTGCGACTGTTTTTCCATAGGATTTATAGATATTATCCACAACTAATATGGCTGGGCTCATATGATGACGCCTTCGATATAGATAAATGTTTAATCTGGATAATCATTAATAGTATTCTCTGAGGCTTGTAATTAAGCATAAAGGTGTATATTATTGCATATAATGAAATTTGTTGTATTTATGACATTGTCTATTATGCTGATATTGTCTTATACCCAGCCTAGCGTTGCTTATTCTATGGCGCATCCACGTAATACTAGGATCCTTTGGCCCATGTACATGTATTCTCCACAGCACAATGGCACTTTTCCTGGACGCTCCGCTAGTCATGCAACAGGTTTCAAGGTAATGTGGAGATTTGAGGCGAAACTTTGTATTGCTAGCCAGCCAGCTGTAGCAGAGATCAATGGTGTGACTCTCATTTATTTCTCGAGCTGTGACGGGCATTTATACGTGGTTAATAACAAAGGCAAGCTGGTTTGGTCATATGATACAGGCGGTGGAATGGATACACCAGCCCTAGGGGATGTTAACGGTGATGGAAAAATCGATGTGGTCGTGGGGAGCGGGCCGGGAGATCTCTGGATCCTCGATGCAACAACTGGGAAGCTAGAGTACAGGATACATGGCGACTTCAGCATAACCTCACCGACACTCTATCCAATATATTCTAGGCACGACGATATAGTGATAGGGAGCTGGGATGGAAGCCTCTATATAATAACAATAATGAACAACCATCCGGTAATTAAGAAGATCAGAATAGGGAACTGCATAATTTACTCTCCAACAATCGTGACAATAAATGAAAAACCATACATACTGATTGGGACGGCTCTCTCCGAGCAGGAGATAGGGGAAACAAGAGGCTATATAGCATTGATCGATCCGAATATAGGTAAAATAATTGCCTATAATGAGATAGGCAACCAGATCCATGGAGGAATACCCGTGACGAATTACGAAGGAGTTACGATAGCTGTAGCGACCACATTGCACCAGGTAGTCATATTCAAACTACCAAGTCTCAAAATAATTAGACAGATAAATGTACCAGGATACATATCAATGAGCCCAGCAATCGGTGACTTCAACGGCGACAATGTACCAGACATTGCTGTAGCGAGCAGCCAGGGATTATTCGTCTACAGCATTAACGGTACACAAATATATAGTTTCCCATACACGAAGGGATATGCAACCCCCCTATATGCGGATGTTGATGGCGATGGAATATCAGAGATAATAGTTCCAGGCTATGACGGGCGACTAGTAATTATCAACTATAAGAAAGGCCCCGAGTACTTCCTAGAGACAAAGGGGCCGCTCATGAGGCCCCCAAGTATCGCGGACATAGACAATGACGGTATGCTCGAGATCCTATTAACAAGCAGGGACTTCCACCTATACTGCATAAAGCCGATACCAGAGACAACGAGCACCTCTGAAATAACCACTACAACACGCGGAAACATAGGATCAGCAACTCTTCAAACCCCTACACAATATCCTATGCAAAGCATCACGGAAACTTCTATCCCGGAACATAACGGTGGAGCTCGTAATCCTAGTGGCTTATCAATACCAGTACAACCAGACATACTTGTTATAATGACAGCTGGACTATCGATAATTCTCGTCATAATAGCTATAATATCGAAATACTACAGTATAAAATGAAAAATATTTTATATCCGTAATTATGTTTGTAAAGGATACTACTTTACAAGAGAGTTATGGCAAGCGACATAGTGATTGGGGCTTACCTCGCGTAGCTCAGGCTCTATGGTGCTGCATTGCTTGGTTGCGAAGGGGCATCTTGTGTGAAATCTGCATCCTGGTGGCGGGTTCTTGGGGTCTGGTATGTCTCCCTTGATCTTTAGTCTTTCTCTTTCTCTCTTCCTTATGCTTGGCACGGCGTCTATGAGTGCTTTTGTGTAGGGGTGTGCGGGGTTGTTTATGACTTCTTCTGTGGGGCCTATCTCCACTATTTTCCCTAGGTACATGACTGCTATGCGGTCACTGACTATTCTTCCGACGCCTATGTCGTGTGTTATGAAGAGTGTTGATAGCCGGTATTCTCTGCGGAAGCTTTCGAGCAGGTCTAGTATTGATGCTCTCATCGACACGTCTATCATTGATACTGCCTCGTCGGCAACGATGAACTCTGGCTTCAGTATCATGGCTCTAGCGATGACTACTCTCTGCCTCTGGCCTCCGCTGAGGTGGTGTGGTAGTCTCTCGTAGAACTCCTCTGGTGGTGTTAGGCCTACGCGTTTGAGCATTGCTAGTACTTGTTCGCGTGCCTCATTCTTTGTCGCCAATCCGTGTATTATGAGTGGCTCTGCTATCTGATCCCCTATCTTGATCCTCGGGTTGAGGCTGGCGTATGGGTCCTGGTATATCATCTGCATGTGTCTGCGGAGGGGTCTGAGCTCTTTCCTATTGAGCTTCGTGATGTCTCTGCCCTTGAATATTATCTGTCCGCCGCTGGGCTCCTCAAGCCTTAGCACCAGCCTGCCTGTCGTGGTTTTGCCGCACCCGCTCTCTCCTATGAGGGATAGCGTCTCGCCCCTCTTGATAGTGAAGCTTATCCCATCCACTGCTCTAACGTATTCTTGGCCGTGCCCCCTGATCATGTCGAGCAGCGTCCTGGTCACCGGGAAGTATTTCCTCAGGTCCTTGACAACTAGGACGGGCTCCACCATACCTGCTCACCCCTCGACCCCGCTTGATCCAGCCTTATGACAGGCTACGCAGTGTTCTCCCAAACACCTTAGGACGGGTTCTTCCCTCCTACACCTATCGTCGGCATAGCGGCAGCGCGGATGAAACCTGCATCCCGGCGGCGGGCTCCGTAGGTCCGGCGGGTAGCCTGGTATGCTCTCGATCTTCTTGGGGCCCCATAGGTCTGGAACGCTTTTGAGGAGTCCCCGGGTGTATGGGTGCTGGGGGTTATCCACTATCTCTTCAACCGGGCCCTCCTCGACGAGTTTACCGGCATACATGACCGCTATCCTGTCGCTCCGCTCCGCAGCTAGTGCTAGGTCGTGTGTGATGAACAATATGCTTGTCCCCTCCTTCTTGAAGCTCTGCAGCAGATCCATTATCGTGTCCTGGACTATGACGTCAAGCGCAGTGGTGGGTTCATCAGCTATGAGTAGTTTGGGCTTGAGGGCCACCGCTATAGCGATCGCGACACGCTGTCTCTGGCCACCACTCATCTGGTGAGGGTAGGCGCTGATCTTGTCGCGTGGGATCCCCACTCTCTCAAGCACCTCTCCAGCTTTCTCTAGGGCTTCCTTCTTCTTCATGCCTAGATGCGTCATGTAGACCTCCGCTATCTGATCACCTATCCTCCTGAGCGGGTCAAGGCTTGTCATCGGGTCTTGGAATACTACCCCGATCTCTCTGCCGAGGATCCGTCTGAAATCTCTCGCACTCATGCCGAGCAGGTCTCTGCCATCAAATATTATCTTGCCGCCGACGATTTTTCCAGGTGGGCTTATGAGCCTAACTATGCTGTACGCCATTGTGCTCTTCCCACAACCGCTCTCGCCTACTATGCTGAGCCACTCGCCCGGCTTTAGCTTGAGGGATACATGGTCTACCGCCCTGACCACTCCCGTTAATGTATAGTACTTGACCACCAGGTCCCTTATTTCGAGGAGATATCCAGGCATCCGTGCTCACCCTAGATCGACTGTGCCAGGCTGAGTCTCTCGCTTAGAGCCTCGCCTATCAGGGCGAACCCCATTGCGAGGAGCATGACCGATAGTCCCGGGAAGAATACCAGCCACCACTGCCCGTTCAGGAAGAACGGCTGCCCGACTCTCAGGTCGTATCCCCAATCAGGTGTTGGGGGAGTTACCGAGAGCCCTAGGAAGCTGAGGCCGGCCTCCGTCAATATGGCGTCGGCGACGCTGAGGCTGAATACAACCAGTATCGTGTGTGCTAGGTTGGGGAGTATGTGTCTCAGCATTATCCTCTTATCCGGTATTCCTAGGGCGTGCGCTGCATCGATGAACAACTGGTTCTTGATGCTCAGTGTCTGGCCACGTATCATTCTGAAGTATGTCGGTATATAGACGAAGGCTATTGCTATAGCGGTGTTCATAGGGCTCGGCCCGAGCACCGCGGCTATGGCTATTGCCAGTATTAGTGCGGGGAAACTGTACATGCTGTCCATGAACATGCTCAGCACACGGTCGATCTTCCCTCCCCTGTAGCCGCTCAGTAGTCCGAGCGGTATCCCTATCGCCATGCTTAGTAGTGTCGCGCTGAACACTACGTAGAGGACTATCCTGCTACCCCAAACTATCCTTGAGAACACGTCCTGGCCTATCCTGTTGGTCCCCATGAGGTGCTTGAGGCTTGGGGGCAGGAAGGGCTTGTCCACCATCTTGGTTGGGTCGTAGGGGCTTATCCACGGCGCGAAGACCGCCATCCCTATGAATAGGAGGACTATGGCTAGCCCTGCGAGTAGTAGGCCCCTCCCGGGGAGGCGGCTGGTGAGCTGCTTTGCCAGCGGGGATAGGAGGCTCTTGGGCTTGATCCTCGTCTCCATAAGTGTTCACCTCCTAGTACTTGATCCTCGGGTCTAGTAGGGCGTAGATCACGTCCACTATCAGGCTTATGACGGCGACGAAGAATGCGAAGAATATTATCGCTCCCTGTATGGAGTTGTAGTCGCGGTACTCTATCCTGTCCACTATGAATGTGCCCATGCCGGGCCAGCTGAAAGTTGTCTCGGTAAGTATTGCTCCTCCAAGCAGGATGGCGAACTGGAGCCCCATAAGGGTTATCACGGGTATAAATGCGTTTTTGAGAGCATACCATGTTATCTTGTAGCGGGGTATACCCCTTGCCTTGTAGCTCCTTATGAAGTCCATGCTGAGGACATCCACCATGTTGTTCCTGACGAGCCTGGTGTAGGCACCGCTGAGCACTATTCCCAGGGTTAGGCCCGGGAGTATCAGGTGCTTGATACTGCTTATTAGGGCTGGTATGTTCCCCGTCAAGATGCTGTCCAGCACGTATAGCCCTGTTATTGTCTGGAGGCTTATCCTCGGATCAATCCTTCCACCAGTCGGTAGAACCCCTAGTATGACGCCGAAAACATACTGTAGAATCATGCCGAACCACGGTATGAAGAGCGTGTACGCCACTATGCTGTAGATCCTCATCCCCGTGTCGATCTTGCTCCCCCTCTTCAGAGCCGCTATCATCCCGGTCACCAAGCCTATGATCACGCTGAACGTGAACCCCCAGATGGTCAGCTCGAGGGTTGCAGGGAACCTTGTAGCGATATAGTTTATCACTGGTACACCCATGGGGGAGGCAAGCGTTACCCCGAAGTTTCCGTGGAGCACGTTCCAGAGATAGTCGAAGTACTGAATGATCAAGGGCTTGTCCAGCCCGGCCAGATGCTCTAGGTGCTTGAGCTGTTCGGGCGGAATATTCCTGGTACCCACAACCGCTAGTATGGGGTTGCCGGGGAGGATCCTTAGGAGTATGAACACTATCGTGTAGAGGATTAGGATTGTCGGGATTATCATGAGCGCCCTTACCACTATGTAGTATCCGAGGCCCTTCTTCGCCATCTATTACACCCTAATACCCTGCTCCATGATGACACCGTAAGCACGGCTGTCTAGGGGATGGGAGAGGAAAAAGAGGATTAACCTAAGATCACCGGCTTAAAAACCGAGTGAATACGTTTATCCCTAGCCCTGCACCTTGTATATCGTGTTGTACATCAGTATCATGGTGGGGCTGGGTATGATGCCACCGATATCGCTCCTTGTCACTATGAATAGCTTGCCCTGGAACAGCGGGACATATGGTACCTGCTCGGCAAGTATCTTCTGTACCTCCTCGTAGATCTTGGCGCGCTCCTGCTGATCGACTATTGTCTGCGCCTTCTCGAGCAGCTTGTTCACCGTCTCGTTGGCGAACCCTGTTCCGCTCCACCCGTTAGCGTTGCTGTCGAGGAACGGGGTCAGGTAGTCGTCGGGGTCGAGGTAGTCGGGATACCATCCCAGCAGGTATGCCTGTAGCTGTCCCTTCCTAATGTATGATACGTAGGTGCTCCACTCGGCGCTCTTGATCGTGACCTTTACCAGCCCGGTCTTCTCCCACTGCTGGGCTATGAGCTGCGCGATATCCGCCTCGGTGTCACCGTAGTGCGTCGGGGTGTACCACAGCGTTATCTCTAGGGGCTTGTCCTTGCTGTAGCCTGCCTGCTCGAGTAGCTTCTTGGCCAGCTCTATGTTGCCGTCACCATATATCTTGAAGGCGTCTATGTGGCTCCACAGCCCCTTGGGCACGAGGCTGTAGAGGGGCTCGCCAGCCCCCAGCAGTACGGTGTCGATGATCTGTTGCCTATCGATCGCAGCGGCCAACGCCTTCCTGACCAGCAGGTTGTTCGTCGGGGATACCTTGGTGTTGAAGCATATATACCTAATGAAGCTACCGGGCACCTCGATGACCTTGAACCCGCTCTGCTGCTTGAAGTACTGTATATCGGTTGGCCTCAGAGTCCTCCAGGCAATATCGATCTCGCCGCTCTCAAGCGCCAGTCTTAGAGCTGATGCGTCGCGGTAGAACTTAATGATTATCTTCTCCGTCTTGGGCTTCGGGCCGTAGTAGTACGGGTTGGCCTCGAGCACGAGCTCCACGTCACGGACGAACTTCACTATCCTGTACGGCCCTGCTCCTCCCCAGGTGGCGTCGCTCGCGATCTTGTCCTCCGGGTACTTGGGGTTAACCGGGAAGTATGGTGGTGTCGCGACTAGTGCTAGGAAGAAGCTGGTCGGCTGCTTCAGGTAGAACACCACGGTTCTATCATCCTTGGCCACAACCTTCTCGACAAAGCTCGTCACGAGCCATGAGGGGTCTCCCTTGATCTTCATTACACGCTCAATACTCCTAACAACATCCTTTGCGGTCAGGAGGGTTCCATCGCTGAACTTGAGGTTTGGTCTGAGCACGAAAGTCCATACCTTGCCGTCACTGCTAACCGTCCAGTTCTCGGCCAGGCCAGGCACGATCTCGGTTGTTCCCGGCTTGTACTTGACGAGGCCCTCCATAACGTTGTAGAGGACCTCCCAGGTGAAGAAGTCATAAGCGTTGGCCGGGTCGAGGTCCGTAACCTTGTCGGTCACACCGATCACAATCTCGCTTGCGAGCTTCGCCTCCGTCGAACTAGCCGAGCTAGTTGGGGATGACGAAGGGGTTGATGACTCACTTGTTGTCGCAGAGGGGCTAGACGGTAACGAGGACGAAGTACTCGTAGGTGATGCGGGGGACTTGCCGGCCTGGAACGCGAAGTAGCCGGCCGCCACGCCCACAATGATTATAGCGATGATTACCGCTATCGCTACCTGCTTAGATAAGGCTTTGAGCTTCAAGTCCACTCACCCTTCATGAAGACGTTGTTTATACACGTATAGAGGATAGGACACAAATATAAACTTTCCCAAACAGGTGGGAGGATCATTTGTATACCTAGTTATTTATTCAATTATGTATATACGAATTGAAAAACAATATAAAAACACTCACAGAGGCTTATATAATACCGGCCTATATCCCTGCGTGATAGAGATTAAAGGTTTTCGTCACAGATGGAACCGAAAACAGTACTAAACCAATAATATACTGGACTGGCAAACATGCGGCAGGGCACTGATCCTAGTCCTCCATCCACGACATAGCCGCCACGAATATAAAAAGGAGCCTACCAATACAAAAAAGCATCAAATACAAGAACATTTATATATAGTTATCAACAGATAAAAAAAAGGTGATATAGTGGCCCCCCATTCTAGGAAGAGAGCCCCACACATAGCGCTCATACTAGCACTCCTGCTGACCCTACCAGTACTAGTAGCGGTCAGCGTCCACGCCGCCAGCATGTACATATTCGGAACCGATAACCCGAGCCTAACATCACCAACGGAAAGCACATACATAGACAACCTACTAAATTGGATAAACAACGCCGCAAAATACGGTACCCACGGAGTCTCGAGCACAGTCGTCGATACCGGGGTGACGTCAGCCCAGATATTGTCCGCAGCGTCATCCGCGTCCGGCCCGGCGCTACTCTTCTTCGTCGGGCACGGCTACTATGAAACGATAACCGTGGCTACCGGCACGTACACAATGTACTATATAGTCGACAACAATGAACAGCAAGTATACGATGAAGACATATATGAGCAGACGGCTGTAGGCAGATTCCACCTGGTATTCCTGCATTCCTGCTATCAGGGCCACGTCATAGGAGGAGTATTCAAGATAGGCGACTCCTACTACCACTACGGCATGCCACAGGCCTGGCTACATACATCCTTCCTATCCTCCAACGGCTACGGATCCCCAGACTACAGCGGCTACGTCTTCATAGGGTGGAGGAACGTGGCACCATTCTTGTCCTCCGATATACTGGGCACCGATGATACGCTCTACAGGTTCATAGGGAACTTCTACGACAGCCTATTCGGATACTACACAGTAGCGGCACCAAGCGTTAACAAAGCGCTGGATTATGCTTCCCAAAAAGTGTTTGGACCTGGAATATTGTTTGGCGAATCACCGCTCTATAATGGCTTTGTTCTAGGTGGGATACAGACAAAAATGGTTGTGTATGGGGATGGGAGCTATGATGGCTGGTAGATCCTCATATATCTTCGTATACGTTCTGGCCGCTATGATAGTCTTCTCGCTGCTCTCATACGGAGCGACGATCTCTGGTGCTAGTGAGGACGAGAACCAGTTCTTGAAGCCAGTGTTCATAGTCCTTAACAAGGTGTTGGGCTTCAACACGACCGGGTTCAGTGTCGCGCAGATCAGGTTTATGGGTGATGTCTACCCGGATAATCTGAAGAACATCTTCTCCTCTAACTACGATGTATTGTTGAAGAACGGGGAGAACTACACGGTCTCTCTCGATGTTGTTTTGGTTAACCATGTGCTCGGGAGTGTAAAGTATCAGTTCTCGCTACCTCCACTTAGTGCTATTAGGCCTTTACCGAACATAACTATGAAGAGTATCGGGAACCATGTATTGGTGAGCACTGGGTTCGTCAAGGAGTCTCTCCGCAGGGCCGCCGAGGTGATCCCGCTGATCTACGGTGATCATGGGAGCCGCCTATACATGGTCATACGCCACACGCTCCAGAAGAGATTGCTGGGCCCATGGATCAGGGTATGGAATACCTCGGATGTGGATTACAAGAGATATATGCGGCTGGAGGGCGATTACTGGCTAGAAGTACACTTGCTGTCCCCCACCCCGCTTGAACCGCAGGGCGCGGACGTCTACATATTTTACAGTGCTCGTCTCCCAATGGGTGTTAAGGCCAACTTCACGGTCATGCATATATCCATAATCAAGGAGAACGGCTCATGGATAATAAGCTCGTTCAGCGTGCCTCCGCAGTGCCTGAACATAAGGGTCTCCAGGTTCTCCGAGCCCCGTCACGATCTCGTGAAGAAGATGTTCGAGAAAGCCAGAACAGCGCTCGAGGCGTATCTCGAGAAGAACGGTATAGACGGCAAGATAGTGTCGATCAAGCCGTACAGCTGGGTATATCATTTAAAGGCCACCACGTATAGCCTAACCGTAATCCCGACAAACACGTCGATAATACTTGGAGTTGTTAAAACAAACAGTTCCACAATCTATTACGAGATAAAAGTTAACACCGAAACCCTCGTAAGTAGCGTGGAAACACTCGGAATACTAGGAAAACCCGTTGCTCCGGCTCACAGCGGCACAGCGACACCTGATGCGGGACAGCCAATGCCCTCTCAGCCCGAGTCTCAGGCGAACGGTTATGGCATTCCGGTAAATACGGGGTTATGGGCTCTTGTTGCTGGGGCTGTCATAGTGTCTGTAGCCCTAGCCCTGTTAAGTCTTAAGAGAAAATAATTTTTTCCCTAGATCATCCCTTGATTGATTGTAATGGATTTTATGCGTGGTTCTTTATCCTAGATATTTTGAGATAATGTTAATATATTATTACGGCCTTATATTGTTCTGTCCAGGGTGTACATTTATGGGTCTATGGGAATCCTACAAGAGATTCCCGGTGATCTATAAGATCCTTATCGGGTTCATCCTAGGCATCATTGCGGGGATTATAGTCGGTCCCGGTATTGCCGTGATCTATCCGCTGGGCACGCTATTGATCCGACT
The DNA here is from genome assembly GCA_027022365.1 of Desulfurococcales archaeon. Classification (GTDB taxonomy): domain Archaea; phylum Thermoproteota; class Thermoprotei_A; order Sulfolobales; family Desulfurococcaceae; genus JAADCY01. The sequence goes on from JALVYU010000031.1 coordinate 377,962, forward strand.
ACTAAAGATGATCGTTGCACCCATTGTGCTGTTCTCACTAGTCGTTGGTGCCGCCAGTATAGCTCCTAAGAAGCTGGGAAAAATAGGTACAAAGATAATAATCTATTATCTAGCCACATCGGCTGTTGCAGTAGTGATAGGTATATTCATGGCGAGACTGTTCAACGTCGGTGCCGGCGTGAATCTCGTCAAGACCGGGGGAACACAGATCAAGGTCAGACAGCCGCCCAGCATTGTCGATGTCCTCCTCAACATAGTCCCCACCAACCCATTCGCCGCGCTTACAGAGGGCAAGGTCCTCCAGATCATATTCTTCGCCATCGTTCTCGGCATAGCGCTCACCTACCTAATGAACAGTAAGAATGAGAGGCTAAGGAAGGCGGGCGAGACGACCTACCGTGTCTTCGACGGCCTGGCCGAGGCGATGTACAAGATAGTCAGGGGCATCCTAGAATACATGCCCATAGGAGTATTCGCGCTGATCGGCTATGTGGTTGCCAAGTATGGGCCGAAAATACTAGGTCCTCTAGCCATAGCTGTTGTAGCGCTCTATGTCGGCCTCTTCATACACATATTCCTGACCTATGGAGGTATACTCGCAGCCTTCAAACTAAACATCATCAAGTTCTTGAAGGGCGCCAAGGAGGCAATGCTGACAGCCTTCGTGACCAGGTCGTCATCAGGAACACTCCCAGTGACCATGAGGGTTGCGGATGAGAACCTCGGCGTTAAGAAGACGGTTTACTCGTTCACCCTACCACTTGGAGCAACGATCAACATGGACGGCACAGCTATGTACCAGGCAATAGCGACCTTCTTCATCGCCAACGCCCTAGGAATACATCTAACCCTCGCCCAGCAGCTAATGATAGTAATGACAGCCGTACTGGCCTCGATAGGTACCGCTGGCGTACCGGGTGCAGGCCTTATAATGCTGGCGATGGTACTGCAGAGCGTCGGCCTACCCTTGACAGACCCTAACGTCGCGCTGGCCTACTCGATGATCGCAGGCATCGACGTCATACTAGACATGGGCAGGACAATGGTCAATGTAACAGGAGACCTTGTAGGTACATCAATAGTTGCAAAGACGGAGGGAGAACTAGACCTGACCAAGTGGAAGTAAGCCTCTATATAATTATCTCAATATAATATTTCTTCTTAACTATTCATTCACTCAGGGATCAAAGAACACAGGGAGCCCGCATAATCTATTCTGAACAGCCCCATGAAGTATCCGGCGATGTAGAACAAGCTATAATGGCATTAAAACAGAGATGACAGTATTAGAGTTAGACAATATGTCCAGATGAAGACCTGGCTCCAGATATACAAGTATAGCGGCAACGAGATCATTGGTTCTGAGAATTAGATAGGATTTTACCAATGTATTCCGCGATAATGGCCTGGGCCCTTTCAGATGAAATGAGTATTCATGATCATATCTATGAGGAAAGAATGTTGAACGACAAGATATCCATAGAAACCATTATGAAAAACGATAAGATAATCAAATCAGCCGAGAAGATGATTGAGGAGCTCAGGAGCTGGCACTATCTAATACCACCAAGTATATCAGCGATAGAAAGACCGGGACGAGTAGAAGGAAAAACAATAATATTAAGGTAATATGAAAAATTACAGGCTACTCGACAGTTCCTTAATGATTTTCTCGGCCTGCTCCACTAACTGCTTGGCCTGCCCAACCATCTGCTGAGCAGCCGTTACATCGTCCTGCTTCAGCTTCTCCTCGGCCTTGTTCAGAAGCTGTGTCGCGTTGCCGAGTAGCTTGTATGCTTCTTCTATCATCTTCAGCGCTGTCTCGTTCTTCTCACGCTCGGCTTTTATCTTGAGCAGTGATAGTGTCTTGTTATCCTGGTAAATCTTGGCCTTCAGGGCCTTTATCTCGATCTCGAGCTGTACCTTAGCCTTTTCCTCGGCCGCCTTTATAAGTTTCTCCGCTTCGTCGACAAGCATCTTGGCCTCTATGATCTTGAGCTTTGCCTCGCCTACACATATTATAGCGTCAGCGGTCTTGTTCTCCCTGAGCATCTTCTCCGCATCGTCGAGCAGCTTCGATGCATTTACTAGTAGTTCTCTGGACTTGTTCAGTAGTTTCATCGCGTCCGTCACGTTGAGCTTCTCCGCTTCACTGTAAAGCTTGTCTATCCGTGTCATTGTCTTGTTGATGTCCTCCTTCATACTCTTGATAATCTTTTCCAGCTCCTGCTTAACTTTCTCCTCAACGTCCCTGATCATCTTCTTTACTTCCTCCATCTTCTTCTCAATCTTCTTGATCAGGTCCTTGACCATGTTGAGTATCTTGGCTGCATCGGTCACGTTGCCTTGCTGGAGCGTCTTATTGGCTTCTTCAACCATTTTCAGTGCTTGCTGTAGAGTCTCGTTGAGCTCCGCGATCACCTTTTCTGCCTGGGTGGCATTGATCTTCTCCGCCACCTGCATGAGCTTTGCTAGGGTCTTATTGTATTCTCTTAGTATTGTTATGGTCTTATTGATCTGGTTCTCGATGTCTATCTTGACCTTCTTTACAGTCTCAATTACTCCTTCAGCAGTACTCATCGTAATGTTTACCTGTACGATGATCGAGTCTATCTTGTTGATTAATTGTAGCGCAACGGTCTCATTCACTTCTCCGTTCTTAACCATCTTCTCCAGCTCGGCATAGAGCTTCTTGGCCTCTTCCAGCATTTTCATTGCCTGCTTGATCATGTTTAATGCATCGCTGCAGCCGCACTTCTCAGCTTCTTCAGCTATCTTCTTTAGATGTTTTTCGGCTTCCTCGATCCTAGTCTTTAGCTCCTTCAGCTTCTCAGCTACGTCCTTTACAATGTATTTAGCCGCGTTCTTCTCTATCATGCCCCATGCTTCGTGTAGCATTGTCTTTATCTCAGCCATTATTTTCAGTGCACCGGTGAGGTTGCCGTTCTCGATCATCTCCTCCGCTCTCATGGCTAGTCTGACCATTATCTTGTATTGCTCAATGGTCTTGTTTACCAGCTCATATAACCTCGTGTTATTAGTCTTGATCGCTTCTTCGCGTAGTCTCGCCAGGGCCTGGTTGAGGCTCCTGAGCCTATCCATTATCTCTTGTAGCGTCATGTTAGCTGTTTTCTTCACGGCTTCCTTCACGGCAGTTGCGTTGGCCGTCATATTTGTCTCTACATATACTTTAATTATCGGTATTGCCTGTTCGATGAGCTTCAGTGCTTGGCTCACATGGGTTAGCGCCAGGTCTATTGATACGCTTATCTCCTTAGTCATATTGCTGATGGGGAGGCTCTTCTTGATTATTCTCAGTATGTCTACCGTCTTGTTTAGCTCGTGCATGGCCTTTATCATGAGCTTATAGGCTTCCTCTAGACTCTTGGTCTTCATCGTCGTGTTCACTGCTTGCAGCGACATAACCTCCACGGTGTCAGCGAATTCCCGGACATGCATGATCTTCGCTATATTGTCTACTTCTTTCACGACACTTATGATCTTCGCTGTGTTCCCGGTCTCTATTACCTTAGTTATATTAACATATAGCTCGTGTAAGAGCTCCTTGTACTGCGTTGAAAGAGTCTTGTTGAGGCTCGCGATCACCTGGTCGACGATGGTCTTGATCACAGTCATGGTGACGTTTGATGGAGTGGTCTTTTCCAGGATGATAGCTAGTTCATGGTATACGGTGTTCTCCTCCGAAACCAGTTTCTCGAGCTGATCTACTGTCATGCTGTTTATCTTCATTGTAGAGATGCTGATCAGCTCCTTAACCTTACTCCTGAGGTCTTCTGGAATACTTGAAGCGTTGAGCGACCTATACGCCTTCTCGATCATTATCTTCAGGAGTATTGCTTGGCTCCTCAGCACAGTCGCGTTTACGAGTGGACCGGGCTGTGTCTGCCCGTATGCCTGGATCCCGGCCGCCCACGTCAGAGTGGTTGCCGGGAGCAGAGATAACATTATTAGTGTTAGGACCATAATTGATCCTAGTAGCTTATACACGGCCTTCACGCCTCTCACCTCACCCCCTTTCTCTCTGTTCAAAACCATATAAGAATCCCCGTGAAACCCGCCGTGAAACCCGTGAAACCAGGTAATGCTATAAATACCGATACTTATTATTCACGTTAAGAAATACAGTGTATCTGGAGGTATGTTCAAAACATGTTGATTAGAAATTCGATATTAGTAATTTACGCAGCGCTCGTTATCGGGCTCCTTGTAGCCGCGCTACCTCAAGTCACGGCGCAACAGAGCTACAGTGCAGAGATAATAATTGATTCTAATGGCGTGGTAAAAGTAGTAATTAACGGTACCGCCGTCTCCGGGCTTAACAAGTACCCTGCCCCCGTCGACCCGATCATATCTACGATGACCGCCATGCTTAACGGGAAGGAAGTCGCGTCAATATACGTTAACAAGACAATATATATAGCAACCACAGCTAACGGCACAATACAGATACAATACATAGGAAACATCACGAGCAACAACAACTATCTCGAATTCAACATAAACAATATAGGAGCACCCGTAAAGATAGTCTTATCCCCCAACATAGTCCTCCTCAGCATACCAAGCAACATCATAAGCGTTAGAAACATCGATGGGAAACTAGTAATGGTTATACTCCCACCGGCCACGATAAAGTACACGATCACGAAGACCGTGCAGACAGCCACGCCCGTGCCGACCGGGACTGCTTCGGCGGCACCGCCACAGCAGACAACGTCTACTCCCGTATCAAAGAGTCAGTCCGGGGGGCAGAACACCGGCGCGTCGCCCGGACAGCCCATCGTTCCCACGACAACCACCTATATCGTGGCAGCGATTATCGCTGCGGCCGTGATTGGTGTAGCGGTATATTATTTCAAAAAGACAAGGGCGGCGAATATCCCCGACATACTAGATAGGGCTGACAAGATGATCCTCGAAGAGATAAGAAGAGCTGGAGGGACTATAATGCAGGGCGAGCTCCAGAAGATCCTCGGCTTCCCCAAAGCCACGCTATGGAGAAGGGTTAAGAAGCTCGCCCAGCTCGGTTTTTTAGAGATCGTCAAGGAAGGGAACTCTAATAGGTTAATACTAAAAAAGAAAATATAAGTACAACTCTCTTTATAGTCGAGTCTTTGATAATATGTGGAGGTTTTACTATATTGGTAAATCGCTTTTGGAAGCGGGATCTACAATGATATATCTGGTATTCTTCTTTCACCGGCTTAGTCATATTGTATTCCATACATCTTATTGTATGAGTGAAAAGCAGATCCACAACGAATTTATTTTTAATGATACAATGAGATAATATTTGCTCTAACAATGGTGCGTTATTAGCCACTATAGCGGATGAGGAGCTGCTGAGGACGTGATACTAATAGTTCTCGGGATACTGGTGCTGGTTCTCCTGTATGGTCTGCTGACATTTGAGGTAATGCATCGCACGGCTGCAGCGATATTTGTTGCCGGCATTATTCTTGTGCTTAATCTTGTTTTCCACTTCATGGAGTATACCGATATATTGGGCGGTATCGACATAGATACTATTCTCCTGCTTATGAACATGATGATCATAGTCGGCATCCTTGGTAAGACAGGGTTGTTCGAGTACTTATCGCTCCAGCTGGTCATGAGCTTCAAGGACAAGCCTTACAGGCTCCTCCTGATCCTCCTCATACTCACCGGTGTCGTGAGTGCTTTCATAGATAACGTGACAACAGTGCTCCTCATAGCCCCTGTAATCATCGATGTGTTCGAAGAGATAGGCGTCACCCCTGTCCCGGCCCTCTTGGGGATAGTTTTCGCGAGCAATATTGGTGGAACTGCGACCCTGATAGGTGATCCGCCCAACATACTGATAGGGAGCATGGCGGACATAGGGTTCATGCAGTTCATATATAATCTAACACCAATAGTATTTGTCGACCTCCTAGTCCTCACAGCGATACTCCCCTACCTGTTCAGGGGATGGTATAGGGAATATTGTGAAAAACTCGGGAGAATCGACGATGAAGTACTGTATAAGAAGCTCAAACTGATACAGGAGGGGCTTGACGAGAAGCTTCTCCGGCGAACCATCGCTATACTCGCCATAGTCATAGCTCTCTTCTTCCTCGAAGACGTGTTCAAGTACCCGCCAGCCGTTCCCGCCATGATAGGGGCCGGGCTCCTCATGGTCTTTGTGAGGAAGAAGCTCTTGATAGAAGACATTATGAACTTCATCGACTGGACAACACTGGTGTTCTTCATGGCCATGTTCATAATAATCCAGGGAGTACAGGGGATGGGGTTGCTTGACTGGATAGCCATGAACATAATGGGCCTCACAACCGCGAAGACAGGCCTTATACTAGTTATTACTTGGGTGAGCGCGTTCCTCTCGGCATTCATAGACAACATACCGTTCGTGATGAGCATGATCCCAGTAATAAAATCGATAACCACAACACTAGGAATAAACCCCCTGCCACTGTACTGGAGCCTGAGCCTTGGAGGATGCCTGGGAGGAAACGGTACAATGGTCGGAGCATCAGCGAACATCGTGGTAGTAAGCCTGGCGAGCAAGCTAGGGCACGACATAAGCTTCCGGGAATTCCTAAAGTACGGTATGACTGTCATGACAATAACAGTAGCAATAGCAACAATATACCTGCTGATAAGATACTAGACCACACAGTAATTCACGGCCACGAGACAATATACTGGTTCGAGGTCCTAGCCCATGTGCTCACTTCCCCCAAGACTCGAAAAAGCACTGAGAATACTCTCTGAGATTCTCTCCGGAATTGGTGCTAGGTGGGTATTAGTCGGGAGCACGGCGAGCTGTTTAAATGGTGTCGAGGTCCAGCCCGAGGACATAGACGTTATCGTTGAGTCTGGCAAGGCCTACGAGGTCGACAGCGTTTTTGCCTCTCGCTTCCGGGTCTTAAGGAGGATGAAGTATAGCTCTAGCGAGGTATACTCGAGCCACTACGGGGTCTTCGAGATCCAAGGCGTCAAGGTGGAGGTTATGGCAAGCCTCAAAATATGTGGAGAACCCGGCTGCCTAGAGGTAGAGTTCGATGAGCTTTACCGCTACTCTAAGAGCCTCAGGATAGAGGATACAGGTCTTAGGGTAGCGCCTTTAGAGTGGCAATTAGTAGCTAATACCCTGATCCCGGGGAAGGAGAAACGCGTAGCCAAGATCCTCGAAGCCCTCAATACCAAAGGCGTGAATGTCGAGATCCTAGATAATGTGCTGGGCAAGGCCCCGCAAAAGACCAGAAAACACGTCATAGAACTCCTAAGAAACACCCACAAGATATACTAGTAAGAATACTTTCCCGCCTGGATAAGCAGGGCCAAGTTATTGACATTTTATTATTGCTCTACGTATATGGCTATGAGCTACTTAAGCATATCTGCATTGATCTTTTGGAAAACGTTATTGGTATATATATCTTCCACCGAAACAGGGTCGCAATCGTATACAGCTATGTATCTACTATATAGTGGCGATAAGTATCCGAAAGGTCTTACAAGGTATTTTACGAGTCCTCTGGTTAAGTTGTCATTTTATATTAGTTTTGCCGCCCAATAAACACTATGCTCCAAAACATGCTTGCTAATCCATCTGTTGGTTTTGGAATGCTTACCTAGAATAATGGCTAGTCTTGAAACCGAGTATACTGAATACGGTTCTAGCCCTTCTTCATATATGATTCTCGGAATATCTGCTGAACCAAATGATATGAGAGCACCCATTGCGAAGGCAAGCTCGGCAAAACCATTGAGTACCGGTGTATAGCCAGTACCCCATTCTAAATGTACTCTTATTATTCATTTTGATATCTTATTCTGGATTTCTATACAGACATTTTTTACTTGGATTATGTATAATTATCTATTGGTGAATTTACGTGGATTATCACATGGTTTTGGGTAGGGTTTTTAAAGATATTTTGGCTGAGGAGTGTAGGAAGATTGGTAATAATTGCAGTATTGGCAGCAGTGTTTGCGAGATTTCTCATCCCGATTACTGTATTTCGTGGAATGAGCTGTTAGGTATTATCAAAAAGCATACTAGTGAAGACCCCTCTATTATTGCTCGAAAGCTTATTGGTGACGGACTAATTATTAGAATTAGCGACGATTGCTTTCGTTCTATATTTTTTGATTTACTTCTCAGGGCTAGTGATCTTAGGGTTAGACCTAATGATAGAAAGATGGTATTGTCTTCGTCATACAGTGTTCAGAGCCGTGAGGCACCCTCATATAGTGACCGTGTTATACTTCCCCGCAAAGAGATACGTGACGGTGAAAAATATCACGTGATTTCCAGGAAACTTTATGATACCATAGCTAAACTATTACCTAATGACATAGTTGACGTGTTTATTGAGACAATCAGTAAATATTTTTGTAATAGAGGTTCAAGGGGATTTGATGCTTATCAAGCATACTCTATTTATGAGGCGTTGAATAAGCTTGATACATCGAGGGGTATTCTAATTGTTGCACCGACGGGTTATGGTAAAACCGAGATATTTACGGTAATTGTATTAATTGATCTACTAAGAAACTTTAGTTCTGGGTGGAAATACATATTTGTGTATCCGAGGAAAATGCTTGAAATAGACCAGATGAGCAGGCTTGTAGAGCTTATAAGAATACTTAACCAGAGACTTTCTGGTAGAAAAATAAGGATCTATATCAGAGACGGCGATACAAACGACCTGAAGGACAAATACAATGATGCAAGACTGGGAGACCATATAAGGTTTCGAGGTATAAAATGCAGCGATAACGGAGAATTATTTATTGTGAAAACATCTACTGGACCGAGAGTTGTCTGTAAATCGGGAGATAGAGAGGAAGAATATGATTTCATAATACCCTTCTCTGATCCTAGTACGATGACTAAGAACGCTGATATAATTGTCACTAATCTCGATACACTATTCTTCGCGAGCTTCACCAAGCGGGGACACGACATTGATGTAAACGACATAATTAAGACAAGGCTCATAGTATTTGATGAAATACATGAATACGACTCTGTCAGGCTTGCACAGATTCATTATTGGCTGAAAATATTCTCTGCTCTCCAAGAAAAACTATTCGGTGAAAAAATCGTTGTTCCTATTCTATCCTCAGCAACAATACCTAATCCTATAAAATTTGCTTCAACACTGATAGGTGTAGATGAAAAAGAAATAATAGATCTTAGATACGATTTTATGCGCAGAAAATACAAAGACATTAAATTCAGTGGACACAGAGTAAAGATATACCTATTCATACAGACAATGCCATGGGTAAGCTGGGAAACTTACTTATCAGAGCTTTCAGCACTCATACTTTACCTCCACAAAATCTACAGTGTAGCTAATCGACCCTATGTCCCCCAATCAATTTTCTTCGTGAACAACATTAGAGAAATAAATAGGCTCAAAACAATAACCAGGCAAGCACTATCCCTTGGTTCACCCCTCGATATTCTATGTGTCAGGAAAGTAGAGTGCTCTGTAGAAGATTCACGTATGAAAAGAGATCATTGTAGACACTACTACGAATACCTGACGCCTGACAATATCAAGAAGGAAATCAATGAGAGGATACAAGAAGATAGAAAGAGAGCAAACATCCTAGATCTTCTTATTGAGGGCTTGGATGTAGTATTCAGTAAAATACCTTTGAGTGAACGAGAAGAAATCTACAACAAGCTTAGGAGCAGAGAACTAGGAGTCGTATATGCAACTACTTCGCTTGAACTTGGAGTAGATTATCCCTACGTATCAATAATAGTGAATGCTGGGTTCGATAAGATAGAAAGCATGATACAGAGAATAGGGCGCGGAGGCAGAAGTTCTGAAAGTCTATGGACGATGCTCACCATAATACTTGCCAGGAATAATCCCCTAGACTACAGGTTGTTCTCCGACACAATAACCCGTGAAAAAATAATAAGAGAAGATGTAAGTAGTGAAAGAAAAATCTATATATCAAAGGATCTCTTCCCAGTTAAGACAAACATGTTACTGAAAAGCATTCTAGCCTATAGTATTATACATAGGAAATCACCCATACTCTACGGTGGAAGAACACTCAATAAACATGAGGTCTTAAAACAGACAATAAATGAAATGATCAATATACTTAAAGACACAGGATTCAGGGAATTCGCAATAAGGGAAGCAAGAATAGTTGATGAAAATGAATACGAAGAAGTCAAGAATGGACTAATAAAATTATTAGAGATAGTAGAGCAACCAAACATTGCCAGACTCATGGAAGAGCTAAGCGTAGAATACGTATCAATAGAAAACATGATCCAGAACCTCTACGGGCTACATAGTATCCTCAGCGAGCTCAAAAACAATATCGAGGAAAAAATACAGAAGCACATGCGCGTAGAAGATCCTGGCCTCCGGAAAATAAGTAGAGTTGCTGAGTCAACCATTAATACTGTGAAAGATTACTTGAATATATTACTGGAATATATTAATGTATTAGAGAAAATTGTCCCCGCGCAAGCCGATGATATAATCTATTATAGCCGGTTCATAGAGCTATCTGAGATATACGAGTTCGTAAATAATGCTATCAGAAGAGTAGATGAAATAATCAATCTGGACGAGAGAAACCACGTAGAAAGGGAAACAGTAGTAGCTAAGTTGAGGACTCTATTAAACACTATTATGATGTATGATTCTCAGAAATTATGGAACGACACGAGAATACTCATAGAGAAAATCCTCAGCGATATAACGAGACCCAAATACCATGTATCATTCATGCCTATTTTGAAAAAACTCGTAGAGCTAAAGAAAGATATCGAGAAAACACTTGGTAGGGTGTAGTATTATGGTTTTTCCTATAAATCCGCATGATGCCGTCAGAGAGGGAATAAAACTATTAAATTTCATAAATAAGGCTACTGGCTGGGACAAGTTTGGATCAGAACCGTACATTGATACGATCAAATTACTCTATACTGATAGCAGGGAGGAAGATGAGATCACCTTCTACGATCTCTTCTATAGGCTTCCACCCTTTGAGCCCATAGCTTATCCGGATACCAGTTATGGTAATGCAAAGTTTACAGGCGATAGACTATGGGTTCTCGATGTAGTAGAGATGATTAATCATGGTAGACTAAAAAAGATATGTAGAAGTCTTAAGAGGAGTATGTGTATTCCGTCTAGATGTGATTACAGTATTGAGGGAATTGTACGTGGAGACCGAGTGAAATTAACCCATATCATTGTCTTCAGGATAATTGGTGATCTTGATGGAACACTTACCCTCAGATTCATCAAAGATAACAAATACTACATTATACAGTACGGGTTCTCACCTGAAACGATCAATGTAATTAAGAGAGATATTTGTAAAGAAATAGGATGCGTTGATGAGAGATTTGTAGACATAATATCTAAGAAATGGAAAGACATTGAAAAAGCTATAATGCAAAGATATACGCCCAGATACGATATTAACATACTGAACTATATAACCTATTGTTATAATGGAAGATACATAACAACAGACCCTATTATACAATATATGGGCGGAAAACACATTAGGTGTCCGCCTTGTCGGAATCAGAGATTTTCGAGGCTTTTCATATGTAAAGATTTTCCTGGTCTAGGCAGGTTTCACTACAGCCGCAAAATATTCCCTAAAGTATACGTAAACATAGAGCCGGAGATAATATACTCTTTTAACCAGAGAAAATCCCCGCTCACAATAGATATTGCCGACAAAATAAGGATTATTTCACAGGTATCCAGGTTAACCCTATATCTTCCAGGAAACAATATTCTCGAACTAGAGCCTGGTATTAAACCCTACACAGACCTTGTCAGAACAAGAGGCCTCATAGTCTACATCGGAAAAGACTTCGTGAAAGCAATTATATCTTACTTACTGGATGTGGACAAGGAATTATTAAGGATTCTTGCAACCAAGTACATTGTACTTAAAACCAGTATGTTCAGGCTCGGCTCATCGAAATCTGATACGGGAAGAGGAATCCTCGATCACGATCAAAAACGCATTGAATTTTATGCCGGTGAAGAACCCATCATAGACCTTGTAAACGATATATTGAAGACGCAAAATATCTTCTCAGAGAGCTTCGTAGACTATGTGGGATCTGTTTTAATGCATACTATATCACATTTATTATTAATGGAGCTCAGCAGAAGACTCGGAATAGATCCGAATAAGATCTCATACGTCTATGGTGCACATATTCTTGGAAATGGAGACAAAGTATACTTTGCAGCCATTGTTGAGAAAGACAAGTATGGAACAATAATGTTCAATAGAGCGATTAGAGAGCTCCTCCAAGAGCTTGGGGAAGGCGATTATGAGAGAGGCTTTTACAGATTACTGAAAGATATAAATAACTATGTCGCTTCTATTGTGAAGAAATATGAACGCGAATACAGAGCCTATATAAAGGAAAACGAATGTTCTTTATTATCAAGCGATCTAAACGATCTTGAGAAAAAAGTGCTCGAATTCATTATAGACATTATAGTGGCTACGAGGAGATATCTAGAATCTAATAACGTCTATCCTGATTTTTCCATATTTAAACATATCATAGTGTCTTTGCTAAATACTCATAACACAGAGGTATACGGCCACATCATCAACTGGATCATGTATAAGTTAAAAGGAGAGATAAAGGACAAATATGAGCTACAAGGAATAGTCGAAGACATTATTGAGAGAAAACTCGAATCACTGCTACTATGCTACGGTCCCGATTACTGTCTCGATGGTTGTAGCCTAGACATACATTTAGAGAAGGATTGTACAAAAGCTATGACGGAGAATCTTGAAACAAGTAGGAGGCTATTTGAAGCATTCGCTCGCTTAATAGGAATAAGCGAAGATGTCATTAATTCTCCTGTGAAAGGAATAACTATCTACAGACTCATTACGACAGCCAGGAAAAGCTTGTCCATAGAGACTTCGCATACAAATGACCAGGCAATTGACGCCCTAACTAATCTCCTCGAAAAAGGAGTGAGAGTACATATCACGATCGATAAGAGAATTATCAAGGAGGTAGAGGATAGACTTAGAAAACTCAAAAACATGTATGGTGATAGATTCACGTACAAAGAGTCGGAAAGGCTTATGCATTATAAGACATATGTTGTAGATGACACCCTAAGAATAGAGACATCATGGAATTACTCCACTGCATCAAATATTGAGCAGGGAATGATCATTAAAAATCTCTTGGTTTAGATTTTATAGCGCCCAATGCTTTCTAAACAACAATACTACAGCCCTTACGTAAAAGGTCGATGAAATAATATTCTCCCCAGCCAATTATTCCGGTTGATAACTTGTTTAAATTTTTCATTTTAACTCCTTGTAAAGGGCTCCATTTTCCCCTGGAGGGCCATATATGTGATTTACCATATTTTAGAAGCGGCTTTGGAGGAACAAGTCCTATTTTAATAGTATTACCTCTTCTATGTTCCATGAAAATACTTCCCATTAATCTATTAATTGTCTCCAATACTATATCTCGTGCATCCTTTTCTTCGATTAATTCTTTCAGGCTAAAACTATTAAAGACTTTCATAAAAATGATACTACACATGCTGACTAAATCGTTTAAATTAACAAAGATACCTCCACAAGTTTTCTTATTTATATATAATATGTAATATGATAGTAGCAAGAGGTTTCCAGCAAGAAATAATTTAAACGTGTCATCAGAGAGGTTAAGTCTATCAATTATAACATTTCTTGTCTTCACTCCATCATAGACGTTTGCAAGTAGATAGACACCATTGTCTACAAGATCATCCGTTAGACAATTTATCTCTATACTACCTCTGCGAATATCGATTAATCGAGTTAAGCTGTCGCCTCTTCTTTTAACATAGTAGACTTCGAGGACCCCACTACAAGCGGGGTAAAGACCCATAAAGTGTGTTTCTTTTACATTTCCGAAACATTTGTGTATAGTGATTCTCCCTGTTACAAGCCCCAATGATATATCAAGTTCTGGATTCTCGGGATCCTTTATGAATGATAATATTCTATTTGATAGAATTAGGTTATTACTATATTCTTTGTAGATTGGAAATCTATGGAGTATTGTTTTCGAGTAAAAATAATTCTCGATATATTTTCTCTGCATACTTGTTAATTTTCCTGTATTAAAAGGTTTGAGGGAACCATACGTTAGAAGCCATTTCCTTCTCACGAGTCTCGGAAGATCTTTAGGGTATTTTGTCCTATAGTAGGAATGCTTTCTAAGATCTATTCTGCCGGTATAAGATATGCCGATAGTTACATTGTTGATAATATCCTCTAATAATATAAGATTATACTTTAGTCGAGTGAATGATGGGTGCTCTGGGTATCGTTGATATAGATTTTTAATAATGGTTTTTCTTCCCAGTATCTCTGATAGTTTACAGAGTGTTGTCTCTGTATCCTTCAGACGTTCTGCTAGTTTGAACCAGTCTATATAGCACTTATTACTGGAAGACATCACTATACAGCCACTTATAGATCGAGTATGCATTGTTTCCTTAACAAATGTACTATTCTTTCTACTTGTTTTTCTTCTCTATCCCAGTCTATTCCTTTGTCCACATGTTTTTTCTTTGTAATTAAATACTTAGTCTCTCTGAAGTCTTTGATAATATTATCTATTATTTGATCTATTGTGGTTGGCTCATACTTAGCCCTATTGAAGACCATAGCGTATACTCCCCTGGTCCTAGATCTTCCAAGTTTTCCGGGGGCTTCTCCTATGAACCAATAAATGTTTACTGGTTTGAGCTTCGTGTATATTATTGTCGCGTTTATGATTCGTGGTAATATCTTGGCGTATTTTGTGCTGGAAATACTTATGAGCAATACATAGTAGCTGGGTGTATGTTTCCACCTTGAAAGTACTTTAACGAATTGCTCATAGAACTCAATATATGCCTCTGGATCAGATAGGTTGTAGGTTTCTTGGCTCCTTGTATCTCCTGACGGCTCATCAACTAGATCTAAGAAGTAATTGTATAGGAGGGACATATCAATGTATGACTGATACCCTGGATAAGGGGGATCAGTTACTATCGCGTATACTTCTCCGTCATAAATGTATTTCGTGCTGTCTTGCCTTAGAACCATGTAGTCACCGCTAAAATCTATTTCCTTACCAAAGCATATTTTCTGGATAATTGCGAGTTTCGATGCCAGTGTTCCCCTTCCTATACTGTATATTTTTCCATTCCTTAATCTATGTGCAAAGGGGTTCAGCTCTACGGGGTTTTCGGGTAACCAGTAGCTCTTTATTATTAGTCCTGGATTAACCTTTGCGTATGGTTGGTAATATATCGCTAAAAGAGAACATGTTCTAGCAGTATCTCCCACTATTAAACCAGCTATATCCCTACAGTTTGGTGGTGTTTTCTCTATGAATTTTATTAAGGAGATATATTGTCTCCAAGTGAATAGTTTTGAGTACTCATATATGCCTTTATTAATTAATCTCTTTGTCTCCTTCAGCAGAGGTATTTTCTGATCATACTTTGAAGCTAGTTCAACATATTTATTCTTAATGCTTTCTTCTTGCATAGCAAGATGCCTTCTAATAATCTCCGATGTCTTGTCACTATCGTCTAGTAGGCTATAGAATTTTCTCTCACCACTAGTTGTTAGTATTTCAACAGCATATGCTCTATAGTTATCATGTACTTTGGGGAGTTTATCTGCTGGTAGATTTATCTTTGGCTCTCTCGGTTTTATTTCACCGTATTTCTTGATCTCTTCTTTATCGATCCATTCAAGCCTACCATTTTCCCTCAGTACAAGATATTTATCTATCCCGTTATTTCTCCTCTTAGATGAGACCCATAATGGTGCGCGGCAAGGTGGACAACGAGAAAGGAATACATGTATTATCTCTCCAATCCCTGGTATTCTCCAAAGATACCTCGTCTCTCTATATGCCTCCACATATCCTTTTAGGAGACAGGAGTATATGTCGAGGCAACTCGTCTTCCTAGCTAATTTTAGGGTTGACTTAACTATTAGTTCCGCTGCTCGGTCGATGTCTATGCCTACTATGTTATAGCCTAGTCTTAGTGCTTCGAATACTATTGTCCCTCCACCCATGAAGGGGTCCAGGATCCTCTTGCCCCTCGTTGAACCCCAGCATCGATAGGGGTCCTTGAGACATGCCATCATCTCGGAAACTCTTCTCGTCGATAACGACGCCAGTAATGCTCTGCTGAGAAGAAAGAATCTTCTACCCCACCACTTAAACACATTGTATGGATTACTACGTCTACCTTTCTCTGCTAGGATAGACCTATATGATATTTCGGCAACTATGCTTGGAGGAAGATTCTCTATCAGCATTAATTATCCCTTTTCCAATCATAAGCCCCGGCTCAAAACCTAATATATGGTAGTATATTATGTAAGATAATATAAGATAATAATTGTCAACAACTAGTCATGAAAAATACTAAGTCGGTGCATTATTATGCCGCATTTCGTGTTAAAACTGAAAAACTATGGTCCTTTCTCAAGCCTCGATCTCGTTGTAAAGCCTTTGACAATAATAATTGGAAGAAATAGCCTTGGAAAATCTATGTTATTATATCTTCTATGAGGTCTTGGAAACATCTATCACGGAGAAATCGATCTAAGGAAAATATACGGGGAGGAGGCTTACATAGAGAAAATCAATAGGATCAGCAGGTATATTATTGATGGGGGCCTTAGCGAGAAAGGCGTCCAGGATCTATTAATGGAGTTCATGTTTGAAGCTGTTAAGTCTTTCGATAGACTTGTTACAATGAATTTTGGCGAGGTTCTCGCTAAAACCTATTGTGTTAATTCGCTTGACGATCTCGTGAAGAGGGGATAGAGGGAGGCGACAATAAGTCTTAGAGGTCCTTATGGCGAGTTAGAAATCACTATTAGGAACGGGAAGGCTGAAGCATCATGGATAGATGTTGCCATTGAAGAAGCATTGGCGGATATCGCGGATAACATGGTTGAATATGATAAAGACAAGAAGACCCTAAAGATAAACATTGGAGATAATAAGCCGTTAGCCATGAGTATGCAGAACTATGAAGATGTTAGATTATTCGTGGCTGAAAAAGTGGTTCCAGCAGTGATTGAGCATATAATAGGCTTCTCTCATTTCCACGAGGATAAAGTTATACTCGTAGATGGTAGAGCAGGTATTATGAGGGCTCTGAACAGGCTTTACAGCATCCTTACAGAGCAGCAGCTTGCCTTTCTCAGCATGGTAGATAGAGAGTTTTTGAGGAAAACTAGAAGCTTGTTCGAAGACTATTTCGTCGGAGAATACGATGTAGAGACGGACCTGCTTAAAGACATTTACAGGGAATTTGGTATATTAGACATTGTTCCTAGATACGAGGCAGGTATTAGAAAAATCTACGTGAAGCTATGGACAGGCATCTATCAGTCTCTCGAAGAATCCCCAGCAGGAATTAGAGAAATACTGCCTCTGGTCATTAGTTTAATCAGCACTAGGCTGAAAAACATCTATGTCGAAGAGCCTGAGGCCCATCTTCATCCAGGAGCGATATGGGCTTTATCCAAGATCATAGGATACGCTGTCTCTCAGAGGAAGACAAACATATATATGACAACGCATAGTGACTACCTCGTCTACTGTATAAACATACTTATACAAGTACACCGAGTAATTGGGAGGAAACATCTTCAAGAAGAACTGAGCAAGATAAACATAGATCCGAGAGTAGGCATAGACCCCGACACTGTTTCAGCATATCTTCTGCGCCGTGAAAACGATAATGTTGTCGCCGATAACCTTGTAATAGGCGAGGAAGGTATTGATGAAAAACACTTCTCAGACATCATAACAGAGCTTGCAGTGAGGAGAGAATACATTGACACGATTGCAAGGTAGGAAGACCAAGTCATCAAAGCCGATAATAATAGACCTAGACAAAGTAATTGACAAGAAAAAACTCGGTGAAAACAAAAAGTATGCCGATAAAATATTCGTCTACAATGAACAGATCTTTGTCATAGAGGAAGCGAAGAAACCCAAACTAAAAGACGTAGACCAAGTAATCGAGACAATCAAATCCCTCAAATCTAGGCACCCCGCCTACGAGCAGGTGATCAATATCATAGAGAAACACTGCAGTCATATAGAAGATCATATACACGGAATAGTTCACGGACTCAAAAGCGTCGACTCTATGGTAGCGAAATATGCCTCGGAGAATAAGGAGACGATAGTCCCAGTAAACTGCAATGAAAAACTATGGTGCACAATCAACCAACTCACAAAGAACAAGAATTATCAAAACAGTCCTTAACTCTATTTTGTTATTACAGTAATTATGAGAAACGCCGTTCTATGGTCTAGAGCCCATATCCAACACCTACTACGATACACCATCACTCTACATCGGGTTATTTGTATTATTTCAAGTACATAGTCTATGCTGAAGGCATTATAAGATCCTATGGGTGGAAAGATTAATTGTTCTTAAATGATTCATAGATATTTAAATGGTGATGAAATTGTCTAGAGTCATAAGGGTAAGATATGAAGGGGGGTCCTTAAGCCTCTTAAGCCTTTAGGATTAATGGAGGGGGAGGAACTTATCGTAGAGGTAAAAGAGATGCTTGGTAAAAAGAGAGGGGTAAGGAGGTTCTTTGGAATAATAAAGACCAAGGACTCTAAACCGGGAAGAGAGGAAGACTATTATGGACATCTCTCGGAAAGATGTCATATTTCTAGATAGTATTTTCGTTATTCTTGGAGGTTCTATCGCTAGGGACATTATAGAGGGTTCTTCGAGGTTTGCAATTAATTCGGTAGTCTTTAGTAAGATATCGTTTAATCTCTTGAAACTACTATATGAAGAAAAATTCGGAGAATACCGCTTCTATAATATGAAATCAAGCCTATTGGCGCGAGATTACGATGTTTTTAAAAGGTTATGAAATAGCTTGGTCTTTCCTGGATGAACTATATAGTAAGGACAGATTGGTGTTTATCTCCATAACCATGCAAGTAGTAAGCGACGCTGCTGAAATAGCTACAAAATATAGACTACTGCCCAATAACGCACTAATAGCAGCAACATGTAGGCACTACGATATAAACAGCATAGTAACTTTCGACGAAGACTTCAAAAAAGTACCATGGCTCAAAGTGATTCCCTAGTTCCATGAGAATATTATCGATCAGGATTATCAACGGTGAAGTAAAAGGACTATAATTCCCTACTCAGATTCAAAAACTATGACTCCCCTATAGAATAAACAAGACCAATGCAGGGAATTTATGAATAGCGAGCCTACAGGGATTTGAAACCAGATCCACTATTTCCAGAGGCTGATGGATAAATACTTAGTTTTATTGCATAGAGTAAAGCGGGATCTGCAACAATGCCAGGAAAATGATTTAGTAAATTTGTGGCTGCAAACTTATTCCATCACAACATGCTTTAATCCTTCGCAACTATAAATATAGTCGGGTGTAACTGCGTGTCTAAAGTTATTAGGGTTAAGTACGAGAATGGTATATTGAAGCCTTTAGAGCCAGTAGATCTAGAGGAAGGAGAAGTAGTCTTGGTTACCATTAAGCGTGATATAAGGAGAGTGCTCAAGAAATATCGAGGGATTCTAGGAAGAACATCAATTAGAGAACTCCTAGAAATCGAGGAAGAGGCTCATATTCAATGAGGCTAGCTTACATTGATACTAGCTTCATACTTAGCATCCTCCTGGAAACCGAGAAGAGCGGTCTGGCCGAGCAAATCTTAGAAGCACACAGCGACCTACAATTCATGATTTCAGGAATTGCAGTTAATGAAACCCTCTATGTCGCAACTTATGAGTACTACAAGCAGAAAGGAATGATTAGGGGGAGATACGGTTTAAGAAAGTTAATTGCGAAGCAAGGGTATCCTAAATAAGGTAATAGATACAGTAGTCTCCTTCCTAAAAGATCTAAACGTCGAAATGGTAAGTGACTATTTCGACTATAACGAATATTTCCAAATAATACAAGATTTTAAACTCCTTCCTAATGATGCCTAGATAGCATTAACTTGTCGGCACTATGGCATCAACATCATCTTAACTTTCGATGAGGACTTCAAGAGGGTTTCATGACTTAAGATTATCCCACAGAGGGGATAGACTAAATCAATATTATCACAAACATATAGAGAGTCCATGGTGTTTTACAATTTTAATTCTTGTTTATAATTACAAACTGAATACCTCATCCTAGAATGACGGGTTTTCATTATCAATTAGCCTGGTATTTTTTAGCTTCCGATTTCCCTACATTCTTAATAGCATGCCCTAATAACTTTATAATACCCGCTCCTCGGCATCCAGTCCCTATTTTATAAATATCATTGCAAACAAGCCGTGGCATGTATAGTCTCCATGTGGAATCTACGCCGAGAAAATAACGGTAATAAATGGCGGGCAGGCTGGAAAACTCGGTGATCTATGATTAGAAGGTGTTAATGGTATAGTTGCTTTTGAAGAGAGGTGGGGAGAATACTTAAGTAGCGGGCCTACTGGGGGTTACGGCTCAAGGATCATTTGCCGATGGCGGGAAAACAAAAGCCATGAGTATCTTGTCAATAAAGCCTTGGAGTTTGGAGTTGTTCTAGGAGTGGCTTATAGTTGATGGGGCGGGACATGGGTATTGTCCTGAGAGCTGTAAAGTCCTTGTGGCTGTAGGTTTGGGTTATGGATATGGGTTGTCTTCCGGTCCTGGATCGAGGACTATGTCTTCTTGCTAAGCTCATAGAGTGCTGCGGCTAAGTATGATATGAGGCCTGCGTAGCTAGTGGTCTTGCTAATTAGTTCTTTGCGGCAACCGGCGAGCCTAAGGCCTCTTCTTACTGCTAGGTCTTCGGGGAGGAATATGTCTAGGTTGCCTGTGTAGGCCATGTAGGCTAGCTTGGCTGTCCAGGGCCCAACGCCTCTTAGCCCGATTAGCTCATCGATAGCCCTCCTAGGCGGTAGTCCCCCTATTTTTTCGAGATCGTATCCCTGCCTGACAATGGCTTCGGCTATCCCGATCACGTACTCGGCCTTCCTCCTACTGAGCCCTATGTTTCTGAGTTTTTCGGCGCCTGCGTCAAGCACTTTCAATGGTGTTGGGAAACCGTAGAGTGTCCTGTTCTTGCTGATGCTTATTTTTTCGCCGAGACGCTCGACAAGCTTGGATGTTATCCGTAGGGCCAAGTATATGGGTAACTGTTGGTTCACGATGGCCTTTACCAGCGACTCCCACATACTCGGGTTTAGGGCTGGCCTCAGGCCAGGGTACTCCTCGATCATCCTTCCTAGGCCGGGGCATATCTCTATAATCGTGGATGTATCGGGGTATACATATTCTGTGTTCAAGACATGCTTGACTATTTTTACAGCGGTTTCGGGCGGACCACAGATTACGTGTATTTTTATTAGCGGCTCCCACCCCTCGCTAAGAATCGTTGCCTCATACGCTACCTCTTCCTCAACACCCCACGTAACTAGTCGTGCGCAGGATCTCGACTCCTCATCATAGATGCACGGCGTCGGCCTGTTCTTCAGCGTGAATTGCTTCAGGTGCGGCGTTATTGTGTAGGGTGCCCGCGGCTTAATCACTATCACTGGCTCCTCGTCATGGACATCTCTAGTAGTCACTATGTCTCGCCTCACAGAACACTATGTGGTTGACGAGTAATTATCTTAAGGCCGTTATGGAGCTGGGAGAACCTAGTATCCAGGACGGTTGAAGCCAAAGTATTGTTCCCCTGTAAATCCCGACCTAGCAATTACGGTTCCCCCATAAGCCTCGGCTTTCACTGGTTACCACGGCTTAGAAGCATACTTCACGGCCAATTATCGTTCCAGCTGTCGGCTTGGATGAACGGGAAAAATACATAGTCTCGAGAATAACTAAATTGCATGCTTAGCTTTCGTACACATCCCGGAAATAGATACTGAATATACCGAATCTTTCAGAGCTATATGTTCTACCATGCATAGCGTGTTCGCCTTGAGGAGGGGAATACTGGGCTGAGGGTTCTCCCAAGAATTATTAATTGGAAAAACTGTCTGGGTCTATGTGCCTGGCTTGCGTACACTACTTCCTGAGCTTTACGGGCTGTTTCTTCTTTAGCCCGCTGTAGAGTAGGCTGAACGATAACGCGAAGAACAGGATGGAGGAGGCCAGTGTGATGATGCTGAGCAGTGATAGTTTGTGGTATGTCTTGACCGCTATTCCTATCAATGCTATTGTCGCAGCCATTATTATCAGGCTAGTAATGATGTTTTCGCGAGGGGTTCTGAGAACCACCTTGTTGCCGCGGGGATCAACGGGTCTGCCGCAGTGGGGGCACTTGAAATACTCTATCCTAGAACCACATATGGGGCATGTATCAAGCCCTACCGGGAGAGAATGGTTGTTCCCACACTTGACTACATGAAGGGAGAGGTCGCCACCGCACCACGGACATGTTAAACGATTATTGAAGCGACGATAAACATTTAATAGGATTGTTCTCACAATGCTGGGCTTACCCCTTACTAGTAAGAACAGATTCGGTTTAAGCCTGGCAGCCCCTGTATAGTTGCTGGGTGTTTCTGTACTAATTATAACATATTCTTCGCCACTAGTAGCAGAATATCCGTGATAACTATTGATCATATCGGTTGCCAGGGCGGCTAACTCCTCAGCTTTTTCCTGATCAATGTTCTTGCCCCAGTACAGCGGGTATCCATCGAGAACAACGACGTATTCGTCCACACCGTCTATACTGGAGATATAATCGTTAATAGCTTTTAGGGGATCAGTGCTGTTAGTGGCTAAACGACTCATCACGTTCACCCATTTATCCACCGATCAGCTACTATGATCTACGATTATTGAGACTAGTTAAGCTAGTTCTACTTAGGAGAAAAAAGTAAAATAAAAATATTATAGGTTTTTTCACCTGACAATAACCTTTATAATTAGCGGCTCTTCCGGCGATTTCATAGGCTCTACCTGTATCCGTACATTAGCCTTTGCGTTTTTCTTCCTGAGCACCTTCCTGATGACATAGGCGGCTATGAAGGACTCAGGTGATAGTGTGAACTTTATACCTTTCCTCTGTAGTAGGAGTGCTACCGGCTTAAATACGCTGTCATACACCTTTATAGTATAGACACTACCGGATGATGCCTTGTCCCCTGACACTTCCACCTCAACTTTTTCACTTACCCCTGTCAGCTTGAAGATTTTAGGTATATCCTTCTCTAGATCCTCTACATCGCCGAGCTCCACTCCGAGATCCTTCAGCATCTCATCCGCTATTTTCGTGACTTCCCGAAGTATCAGCTGCGTGAGCGCTGCTGAGCCGGAGCCTAGTACCTTCGAGAGCGCTAATTGATACATTGCTATAATGGCGTTTATAGTACCGGTTGGGATCTCCTTCTTATCCGACAAATCAAATCTTCCCTCGCTCGCCATGATTATCGACCTAACGCCCCTCTTATTAGAGGGCCGCCTTTATCCTGGGAAGCTGTTTCTTAAGTTCATATCTAAGTCTCCCGAGCACTGCACCACGCTCAGCAATTAGTGCTACAATGTTTTCCCCTATGTCCGACACGAGAGCTATGGAGCCAGTGAATTCAAGGGTAGCTATTTCCGGCTTACCAAGTTCCAGCTCCTTGCCCAACGTCTCGATCGAACCCATTGCCGCGGTCAGCATCGCCGCCAAAGCTTCTTCATCGAATGATCCACTCGCCATGATACTCTCGATCATGAATCCCTCCTTGCTTATTACAAATACACCCTGTACATGGGGTATACGGGATAGATCAGTTAATACTCGTTTGAGCGGTGTAACTCCAGCCATTTACTTCACCTGTTAGAGAAACTAACTTTGGTAGTCTCTTAATGCGGTGGTCGCTTATTAAGATTTTCGTTTTAATAATCAGCTGTGATTCAAATGGATTTTTATATAATAGATTATAACATATAAATAACTCTGTAAATTAAATAAGATTAATTATGTTAAATCATATATGAAGATCCTAGCTCTTTTGATCACTCCTTTGTGTTGCGATATGATTTTATTAATTATATCTTTTATTCCTTCAAATGACCCTATTTTAAGATTATTTACGGAGGAATCGGAGAATACACGTAATCCTACTTTATTGCTCCGCTTAATTAGCCACACACATGTGGAGCCTAGCCTTATAATTAATACAACATTGTTTTTCTCGGAGAGGATCCTATCAATAACTCTTAACAAATCATCGGACCCTGTCTCGATTAAACGATAATCCCTACGTAATAATATATTCGCCCTATAAGTAACGTCTTCGAGCTGCATGGAAGCCTCATGGCTATAAACGAGTCTATCACCACTAGTTTCCTCGACTTTCTGATCGGATGAACCAAGCATCTCTATTATTTCGTCCCTAAGCCGATTAATCTTGAATTCTAGGATATATTCCTCGGGCGTTCCTCCTAATACTTGGAAATTGCTATGTAACATTTCTCGGTCGATCTCGAACTCATGCCTGCTTAATTTAAATACTTCTATAAAGCCCTGCTGACTCCTCATTATGTTGTAGAAAACTTTGCTATCTGGTTTAATCGGAGTATTTTCTCTAAGTAAAACAATTACGGCGTTATAGCTAATCGATAAATACCCTAGAGCTGAGACGTTGTAATCATACGGGTTATGGTAGAATCGTAGAATGATATCCTTATCGCTATGTACGAAATCGATCATGTAAAGATAATACTTTAAGAGTTCATAGGTACTATAGTACTCTTTCAATTTATAGAATCGGCCTGTAAGCATTGATATCATATTGTATATCCCTCATTTTCTAACACATTGAATTAATAATTCTGTCATTCGCAAACTATCTTACTAAGATATGTCTTATCTTCAAATATATTTTTCTCATGATCTATATATCTATGAATTCCTACCCAATAAAATAGATAATTTATATGATTTCGATCAATAATACATAATGTTCTGGACAATTATATACATAATTATATAATACTATATCTAGACATGTATTATGCATTCAAAACATTAATAAAGCCACACTAATCAAAACGTATCGAAAAAGTGCGTACAATGACCACTTATATTCGTTTTGACTTTCATTTATGAATATAAAATTTATTGAGATATCAGGTTAAAGAACCTAATATAACGTACAGCAATAACTTAGTAATTAGTTAATAAATATATGAGATCTTGATTTTTTAATAACGAATTATGGATAAAGCACGTGATATATTTTTGTATGTTGTTTTCTTAACTAATTTTAGATCAGGTATAATATTTTATTATGAAGATAATTATTGAACTGTTGAGAGGTGAATTCTTTGGATAATGATGTTGATAATAGCTATAAGAGGGTCTTATTACTCGTTACGAAATACGTTCTGGTAATGGTTATCGTTGCTTTGATCGTTGGCGTGGTTTATAGGGAGTATAGTAAAACGATGCTACAGGGATTGCCTCTGGAGAAGACTATTCTCGCCTCTTACTACCTCAGCTTATCGCATGGCCACATAATAGTCGTGTGCGTGGTTATACCAGTAGTGCTCCTAGTACTCACGCACCTTGTGGCGAGGACAGGGCTTGGACACCCGGACTACCGCTCGCTGAGGAGGGCATTGATAATATATCTCGTAGGGGCTACCGGTGCCGTAGCACTCCTGGTCTACAAGGGCCTGGGGATAATATACTTCTACTCACAAAACCCGTCAGCAGGCCTCACCATGGCGGACAACATGCTGTTCCTGAGGAGCCACGCACTCAGAGAATCACTGTATGGGATCATCCACCTCCTACTCGGCATAGGCCTAGCGTGGTATGCTATATCATTGCTAAGAGCGACGAGAACTAAATAAATAGATTTAACTCCTGTGTATTCCCAGCAATATGTTCGTCGTGGTACCGCTGATGATCCTCGGTTATAGGCTATATATCCTGTAAGCCGTTAATACCAGTGAATAGTAGTTAGCAGGCGGCCGTGGGCTAAAATCTGAGTAGTAGCGATGACAGAGTGTATCCTATTCCGCCGCCTAGGTAGTCGAAGCACAGCACGATAGTTGAGATCTCTCGGGCACGGCCAGTATACGAGACCAGTGTATTGATGAGTGGTTCGAGCGGGCTGGATGAAACAGCTAGAGCGATTAATACTAGGAAGAATATAGTCGGCCCAATCCTCACGAAGACGAATGAAGTAAACAATAGTACAACTAAGGTATAGACCCCCATTAACATAGAAACTGTTCTCATACTTGCCAGCTTCTTAATACCCTTCCTGCTGATCATGAACTGGATAGACATATATGTGGCTGTCTCGAGCTCAACTGCTAAGAAGACTAGGAAACCAGGTATGCCTTGTCTTGCTCCGAGCTCAAATACCATTCCCATCCAGAGGTACTGTAGGAGCCAGTTAAGAGTTGCTAGTGCTGCGAGAGGAGCGGCTTTCCTGATTAGTGCTGGATCCCCAGAGAAGAACTTGGGCTTTATCTCGGCACCGCCAAGACGGGCGAAATATAGGAGTAGAATGAACCCGAAAGCTGTGGATACCGATAAGACTGCGAGGAAGACTATCTTATTCGGCGTTATATATGTGAGTATCGGGGCTATGAAGAATGCTGCGGCCTCAGCTCCAGAGATTAGTGAGAAGAATTTCGAGGGATCCCTTAGGTGCTTGGACCAGCTTACCTCTAGATTGTATATGTATCCTCCAGTATAGATGCCAAGTAGCGCAGAGACCGATATTCCTATGAGGTAGATCGTGACGTTATTGAGAAGCAGAGCTAGCGTTATCGTTGAGAAGAGGAAGAATAGGTGGACAAATGGCAGCGTCTTGAAAAGTCGTTCGCTATGAAGTAGTAATGGTACGAATCCCCGCGTAACTATGACGATGCCATAAATGGTTCCGAAAACCGGGGCGGCATTAGTGTATGCAAGGAAGTTTGTCGAATATATGGCGAAGGCGCCAATTATCGTAATTAGGAAATCCAAATAAACAAGGCCGGGTGATTGATCCCTCAACCCAGTAGCCCCGCCAAGCCATGATGCTGATAATGGTTTTTGGCTTGTTCTATGCTTGTACTATGGAAATAACTCGTAGATATTCATTGATAATCATGAGGAATATTGTTGGGCCAAATAATTCCTCGTACAAAAATGATTGTTTCGCCCAGGATCGCCGTATTCCCAACATCGGCAGAGACTATTGCTTAATGATAGTTGTCAATGTTAACTAGTCATCTGCTCGTGGGAATTGTATCACCGATTAAGTGATTAGTGGTATTGACCATATTGATGCTCGTTATCACGAGTATTGTTTATGGTCTGTGTTCCTCAATTCAATCGGTACTTATATATTTTTACTAAACAATAATAATCTATTATACCCGGGATAACTCCGACTGGCAAGGGGCTTTTGTCTTGGTATTATCTAGTACATTGGTACGTAAGGACTTTAAGGCATCGATCGATCTGGAGGATGTTTTGGAGAAGAAGATCATGTTCTGGAGAAAGATATACTATAGAGAGAAAGAAAACAGAAGAATCAGCCCTAATACGGCACCACATCACAAGAAGCACCTCGGCTCGGCTGGTTATCCAATCAGTATCATGAGGCCAACATTTACTTTGATTGATCAAAGTGATCCCATCTATATTAGAACATACAGAATGATCGTGCGGGGAATCCTTGACTATAGCGTTTCGCTTATGAAGATACTTATGAAGGCTTCTGGCAAAAGCCTCGGGTACAGGCTTGTCGATAACGGGGATATTAGGTCGATCGATGACCTCGTCGATATATTCTTTAGACAACGGATAGGGTTACTAGACATAGTTGACGAATCAATAAATGTTATGAGGATAAACCTATACGAGTGTATGAGCTGCTACGGGACAAGATATATTGGTGTGTCACTATGTGATTTCGAGGCAGGCGTTATCGAAGGCGTTCTCGAGAGGCTATACGGTAAAAACACTACTATAGAGAAGTACTGCTGGGGACTAGGATATCATTTCTGCGGGTTCGAATCATATTTCGAGTGATAATGTATGACCTGGAGATGCATGCTCATAAGGATCTCGTCTCACTGCAACGGGGGATGCATTAACTGCCCATTTGTCTCCTCGAGCTCGAAGGAGAAGCAGATACTACCATATAGGGTCTTCGAGCACTTCATAGAAGTACTGGACAGACTAGAATTCAATGAGGCTGTTTTCCTCTGCCCTAACCCACTAACAGTCCCCCATGTCGAGAAGTTTATCGAGAAAGCAGGCGAGATAGCTCGGAGAACATATATGGTTATCCCTCTGAGGGCGATCCAGGTTTTGCGTAGGAGTACCGCCGAGAATCTCGACGAGATCTTCCTCCTAGCGACCGATAAAGCCGAGGCATCCCTGGCGGAGAAGTACTTGAAATCACTTGTTAGCCAGGGAATGGAGAACATATCTGTGTACTTGGGCGTTAGGAGGATCGAGAATCTTCTAGATAATGTCGCCAGTTTTAGGGCGATCCTTGAGAAATATAATATTAGGCTGAGGATCGGTGAGCTCCCATATATTGACCTTAACACTCTTAAGATAACGAATTATCTGAGAATGAAGGGCTACGAGGTAGGGTTGCCGCATGGCTACATGCTGGGCTATACTGCGTCTGTATGCTTCATAGACGGCTACGCGGTCACTGTTCTCGAGAAACCAGTAACGCTTGAGTGCAGGAAGATCTATATAGACTTCTACGGCCGTGTCTCGAAGTGCCCATACCTTGTTGGCCGCATGAGCATGTACTTGGACGATATAGACATACGCTCCCTTAGGAGGATCATGTACTCGCGGTGCCCGATCAAGGGGAACCTAATAGATCTCATACCTGTGATTGATATAGGGTTCCTAACAGGCGATAACAACGTGTTAATACCCAAGGATATCATCGTGTTGCTGGAGATACTCGCCAACATGCGGTCTTTTAGGCAGGCATGCGAGCTCCTAGGATATAATCCCTCAACATATATATCCAAGATAAGAGCCCTGGAGAAGAAGCTGGGATACAGGTTGATCGACTCCTACAAGGGCGGTAATAGGAGGGGCTACACGGAGCTGACGCCCCAGGCCATGAAAATCATTAAGAGATACCGTGAGCTCAGAGAACATATATCCAAGAAGCTCTTTGATGAGGGATACGTTAATTTTATGATCTAGCCGTTTTCTATGATCTAAACAATATCTTCTTGGCCGATACCCTGTCCTGCAAACACGACTCCACCTTAAAACATTATTAACATAGAGTATTCAAGGTGTAGCTAGGTGTCGCTAAGCCCAAGTGATTATGTTATATTCATAGATCCTGCACGTTGCATGGGATGCAGGGCCTGCGAAACAGCATGTGCTGTCGAGCACTCAGTATCTAAGAATATATTCGGCGCAGTGCTCGAGAAGCCCCTCCCCGTGCCGAGGATCAGGGTTGTAACCGTCGACGGACTCCTATACGCGCCTATGAGGTGCCAGCACTGCAGGGACGCTCCATGCATGAATGTGTGCCCGACCAAGGCAATCCACAGATCACGTGAGGGATTCGTGGTACTTGACCCTAACAAGTGCATAGGATGCCTCATGTGCGTGCTCGCATGTCCCTTCGGCCACCCCCGATACGACCCCGACACGAAGACCGTTGTTAAATGCGACTTCTGCATCGAGAGGATAAGGAGAGGGGAGGTCCCGGCATGTGTCGAGGCCTGCCCAACAGGGGCTCTAAGGTATGGGAGGCTCGAGGAGTTCCTCGAAGAGCTGGCGGCGGCTAAGGCAAGGGAGATGGTTAGCGGTAAGCCGATGCCGGGCATAGTCGTCTATAAGCCGGTCATAGAGGCAGGAGAGACGCCTAAGCCCATGGATGTAAACTCCATGTATAAGCCCGTGTCCTGGAGGTGAGCCTCTACATGAGTAGTAGATGGGATTATCTTAAGAGGAAAGTCCCCGCGAAACAGGTTTCCATAACCCCCGGAGTATCCGAGATGATCGAGAAGGCGGAGGAGGAGGGCGTAAAGACAGCGTGGCACAGGTATTTGGAGCAGCAGCCCCAGTGCTCGTTCGGCCTCCTCGGAATATGCTGTAGGAACTGCAACATGGGGCCGTGCAGAATAGACCCGTTCGGCTACGGCCCCCAGAGAGGTGTCTGCGGCGCGACGGCAGACACGATCGTGGCCAGGAACATCGTTAGAATGATCGCTGCCGGCGCAGCGGCCCATAGCGACCACGCCAGGGACGTCTTGAAGGTCTTTAAGCTGACGGCTGAGGGAAGGATTAAAACCTACAAGATCACTGACCCGGATAAGCTCGTCTGGCTAGCCACAGCCCTAGGGGTGGAGGTAGGGGATAGGAGGATCGAGGACATAGCCGTTGATGTAGCCAATATCCTCGAGAAAGAATTCGGGAAACAAGGCGATGAACCCCTGAGCCTCGTCAAGGCGCTCGCTCCCAAGAAGAGGCTGAAGGTATGGATGAAGGCAGGCATTGTTCCCAGGAACATTGACCGTGAGGTCTGTGAGTGTATGCATAGGACCCACATGGGAGTGGATGCTGACCCCGTGAGTCTTCTCCTCCATGGAGCGAGGACGAGCCTCGCCGATGGCTGGAGCGGATCGATGATGGCGACACTGCTCAGCGACATATTGTTCGGGACGCCGAAGCCGGTCAAGTCGGTCATGAACCTCGGCGTCCTCAAGGAGGATATGGTCAATATAATTGTTCATGGCCATAACCCCATACTCTCCATGAAGATCGTTGAGACCGCGATGAGGGACGATATACAGGAGTACGCCAGGAAATACGGTGCGAAAGGAGTAAATGTTGCGGGAATGTGCTGTACAGGGAACGAGGTGCTCATGAGGCTGGGCGTCCCGATCGCCGGTAACATGCTGATGCAGGAACTAGCAATAATAACCGGCGCCGTCGAAGCCATAATCGTCGACTACCAGTGCGTGATGCCGGCCATCGTAGACGTGGCCGGGTGCTACCATACAAAGATCATAACCACCGAGCCCAAGATGCACATACCGGGCGCAGTACACGTCGAGTTCGAGCCGGAGCACGCCGACGAGATAGCAGAGAAAATCGTCAAGATAGCTATCGAGAACTACCCGAACAGGAGCAGGGAACGCGTACGTATCCCGAAGCACAAGGTAGAAGTCGTCGCCGGGTTCAGCGTCGAGGCAATAGTCGAGGCCCTCGGAGGAACCCTGGATCCTCTCGTCGACGCCCTGAGGAACGGCACGATCAAGGGTATTGTAGGCATAGTCGGGTGCGTCAACCCCAAGGTCAAGCACAACTACAGCCACGTAGTGCTCGCCAAGAAGCTGATCGCTAACGACATACTCGTTGTCGGAACGGGCTGCTGGTCCATAGCCGCGGGTATACATGGGCTATTATCTCCGAGCGCCGCCGAGATCGCGGGTCCGGGCCTCAGAAAGATATGTGAAGCCCTCAAGATACCGCCGTGCCTACACATGGGAAGCTGCGTTGACTGCTCAAGAATACTCATAGCATTAAAAGCCCTCGCGGAGGCACTCGGGGTAGACATAGCGGATCTCCCCGCCGCGGGCTCGGCCCCCGAGTGGATGAGCGAGAAAGCAGTAAGTATAGGGACATACTTCGTAGCGTCAGGCCTACTCGTACACCTAGGGACGATACCGCCCGTAATGGGCAGTAAAAAGGTGACAAAGCTCCTGACGGAGGACATAGAAGACGTCGTAGGAGGCAGGTTCTACGTAGAGCCCGATCCCGAGAAAGCGGCGGACACTATAATCGAGGTAATAAGGGAAAAGAGGAGAAGACTAGGGTGGCCGGTCTAGCGGCTGAAAAACCGGTAGGATTCACATCTTACTAAAAGTGATGAATAATGAAAATTCTTGTATCGGGGAAGGGCGGCGTCGGGAAAACCTCAATATCAGCTATGCTCTCACTGATTTTTTCCCGTAACGGCTACAACGTACTAGCCCTCGACACAGACTCAGTGCCCAATCTCGCGTCGAGCCTAGGTATACCTATAGGTGAAGCAGAGAAAATTGTGCCGCTGGCGAAGAACGATAAGCTCGCAGAGGAGAGGACGGGTGCCAGGCCGGGAGAGGGCTGGGGCATACTCTTCTCACTAACGCCTAGTGTAGACGATATAGCCGACAAGTACGGAGTTAAGATCAATGATAGATTGAAGCTGGTGGTCGTTGGAAGCATAGATATGAGCAAAGAAGGATGCCTATGCCCTGCAATAGCCCTGGCCAAGGCATTTCTAATACACGTAATGACGCGTAGCCGTGAGGTCATCATTGTAGACGCAGAAGCGGGAGCAGAGGTGTTCGGCAGAGGACTCGCTGAGAAATTCGACCTAAACATCACGGTCTCCGAGCCCACCATTAAATCACTGGTAATTGCTAGAAAACTCATTAGAATGGCTGACGAGCTTGGTATCAGGAATAATATCTTGGTTGTAAACAAGGTCACCGATGAACTCACGGTCGCCCGTTCTATCAAGAAGGTATTCAATTATGAAAGAGTTGATTATCACATCGTCCGGTACGACCCTGAAGTTATGAAGCTGGAAATGCTTGGAGAAGGCCTAGATAAATTGGGTCCCAACTCAATATTTTTTAAGGACGTCCATTCTCTATATGAGAAAATCCTCAAATTAAAGAGGAAGTAACAAAGCCCCGGGGGTGACGAGCATGTGTGAGTCGAAGGCTATAGAATTAACGGAAGCAGGTGAAAAACTACTGCTCGACGACGTTGCCCTGCTGGAGAACAAAGACGACGCGATAATACTCTATAATATCGAGGGCAAAAAGATCGAGCTGCCCAAGGATCAATACGTGATAGCACGGATAGACTTCCTGAAACACAAGATCTACTTCAGAAGATACGGAAAATGAGGTTTAACTAACAATGACTTTACTCCAATATGTTTTTCTCCTCCCAATAATTTTCCTGTCCGTATCAACTGTTTCAACATTTTACATAAGAGGAAGAACGGCGTCGATCATATCCTCAATACTATCACTCGCGGCATGCCTCTCTATGTTGTTTTTATCAATCAATGTTTTTCTATACTCTAAGACGTACAGGTATGATTTTATTTACTGGCCGTTTCCCTCCCGCACTATGAACGGTTTTGCAGTATTCAGGATCAGAATAGATGCGTTATCGGCTTACTTCATATTCATAATCGGCTTAATAGGAGCTATAGCCACGATCTACGGTTTAAAATACATAAACAAGTACTCGACCGAGCACATGGGGTTTTTCTCGCTTAACTACTCGCTCTTCATTCTTTCAATGTACATGGCCGTCATCGTATCGGATCTATTCTGGTTTATAGTGTTCTGGGAATTAATGACGCTATCGTCACAGTTCCTAGTATCTTTCGAGAAGGAGAAGAAGAGAGCTATTTGGGCGGGATACAAGTATTTTACAGTGACCAAGATCGGGTCGGAGTTCATCATTATCGGGTCACTGATAGCGGTCTTTGTATTGAATAACTTCAATACCTCCTTTAGAAGCATCTCCATAAATGCCGCGGAGCCTCTGGGGTTCATAACGGTTTTACTAATGTTCATAGGCCTCGCGGTGAAGGCCGCAGTAGTGCCTTTTCACACATGGCTGCCGGACGCCCATCCCGAAGCACCATCCCATGTCTCGGCACTTCTCAGCGGGGTCATGATCAAGATCCCTATTTACATGATGATTAGATTATTCTACGAATTCACTGCTCCAGGGCTTGTTTGGGGCATTATAGTCTCTACAATTGGGGCCGCTACACTTACGGTAGGGACTATGTATGCTTTAAAACAGACTGACTCGAAGAGGCTTCTAGCGTATCATAGTGTCGGGCAGATCGGGTACATTGTGCTGGGGCTCGGCGCATCTCTCCTACTGGTTTCTCTAAAAGACTACCTATTGGCCGGCGTAGCCCTGATCGCCTGCCTCTACCATCTAGTCAACCACGCGTTGTTCAAGTCCGCATTATTCCTTACAGCAGGCTCTGTCGAGTATGCTACTGGTCTCCGCGACCTGAACAGGCTGGGCGGGCTAGCCAGGTATATGCCCTACACCGCTCTAGCAGCCCTTATAGCTTCATTATCTATCTCGGGCATACCCCCGTTCAACGGGTTCGTGAGCAAGTGGCTAGTATATTGTTCCACGTTCTTGGCTGGAGGATTGTTATTGGTTTATGGAGTGCTCGCACTCTTTATAAGCTCGGTAACCTCGGCGAGCTTCATAAAATTCTTTACAACAATGTTTACGAGGGAGGCCTCGAGGATCAATGCATCGGGGGTCAGGGAAGTCCCTCGTTCTATGAGCTCTTCCCAACTAGTATTAGGTATTCTATGTATTGTGTTCGGGGTATTCCCGCTGGTACCGCTCAGCCTTATTTTACCGGTGCTGGGTGTTGAAGCACCACACATCTATGATGTTATCGGCAGATCGGTCTCTATCAACATAGGCTATATAGGTATCGGGTCGTCTGCACACTTCTATCCACTAGTGATCGCTGTGATACTCTCTGCTTTCCTGCCTCTCATCTATGTCGTGGTGGTCAAGGGGGCGGATGCCAGGTATGAGCCGTGGACGTGTGGATCGCTTGTCGAGAAGAGGAAGTTATTGTATCCGGCTAGATCCTACTATAAGGACTTCGAGGAAGTTTTCGGGGAGATATATTCTGTGGGCGATTATTTCTATAAGATGATCGTAGGGATCATCCCGCGGAGGGTTTACTCTGCTTTCAAGCGTTTTGTAGGTCTGGCTGAGGATCCCGTGGTCATGTACATGGTGATGCTGGCCATCATCGTGATCGCACTGCTTGTGATGGGTGTTTAGCCGTGGTGTGGCTCAATACTCTCTATGGTGTACTTAATGCCTGCTTCATATTATTGGTGGGCCCACTCATAGACGGCGTTGAGAGGAAGATCCGTGCAAGGCTCCAGAACAGGAGGGGGCCCTCGATACTGCAGACATGGTATGACCTAGTAAAGCTGCTTAGAAAACCCGCTGCCAGAACAGGTGTTCCCTCAACGCTTTTCAGGTTATCCGTCTACATAGGATTTGTAAACCTATTGATAGTCTCGCTTTTCATCCCCTCGATACTCTGCGGCGGTATGGGTTTCTTCGGTGACCTGATCCTCTTCATATACCTTTTATCGTCTTCCAAGGTATTCGTCCTAATAGGGAGCTACAGCTCCGGTAGCCCTTACGCCTCGATAGGCTCTACTAGGGAAGTATCGCTGAGCATGGCGTCGGAGCTGGTGCTGGCCGAGATAATTGCGCTGATCGCTCTGTCCAGGAGCAGTCTTTTACTGAGCAATGTTTTCCCTGTTACAGCGGTTTTGAGGCCATCGGTTCTCATCGGGCTGGGAGTACTGGGTATTATAGTCTATATCGAGCACTCTAGATTACCCTTCGAAATCGGTGAGGCCGAGCCCGAGCTCGCCGGGGGATACACCATAGAGTATGCTGGCAGAGACCTAGGATTCATCCTATGGTCGAACACTATAAGGAGAACACTACTGACGACTTTCCTGATAGACCTGATTATCCCGCTCGACGTATTATACCACCTGGTCATCTACCCCGTCCTCTTGTTCTCGATAATGATTGTTTTCACAGCTATCGAGACTGGTTGGGGAAGGCTCAGGATAGATATCTCCCTCAAATACGTCAAGAGGTTAAGCTATGTCATGTGGGGTGTGATCCTGCTTGCGCTCATCGGGTATTAATCAAGTGAGGCCCAGGAACAAGTACGAGCTCATGATTGATCTGAGGCGCTTCGGCGAGCCCCGTCTCAGGGGTAAGTACTTGTTTCTATCCAGGATAAAGAGCGGTAGATTAAGGGATCTAGTTGATTATCTCCACTGGAGGCTAGGGGGATATTATTCGACATCCATAGGCGTTGATGAGAGGCCTCTTGACGGTTACTTCCACGTCTACCACGTCTTCGTCCTTGAAGAATACGGGGTGTACGTACTGGTTGATCTCATCGCCGACCCCGGGCATCCCGTCGTCGAATCAATAACTCCCGTTGTACCCGCCGCTAATTGGGCTGAGAGGGAGATAATGGATTTTATAGGGGTCAAGTTCAGAGGGCACCCCGAACCCCATAGGCTCATACTTCCTGATGACTGGCCTGAAAACGTCTACCCGTTGAGAAAGGATTACCCGTACGATGACAAGCTCCCTACAAGCGATAAAATAGCTAAGCTTGTACGCGAATCCTCGCCAGCTACATGGGAACCTGAAGCCCCTGGGGATCATACCGTTATACCGGTTGGCCCTTATCACCCAGCCCTCCACGAGCCCGAGTACTTCGAGCTATTCGTTGAGGGCGAGAAGATTGTTGATGCTAGGTATAAGGGCTTCATGGTTCACAGGGGGATCGAGAAGATCGCCGAGTCCAGGCTATCATACAACCAAGTGTCTTTCATAGCGGAGAGAATCTGCGGTATCTGCGGCTTCACGCACAGTACTGCGTACTGCCAGGCCGTGGAGGAAGCAGCGGGGATCGATGTGCCTGAGAGAGCGGAGTATATTAGGAGCATACTCCTCGAGATCGAGAGGATCCATAGCCACTTCCTATGGATGGGCGTCGCCTTCCACCTCCTAGGCTACGATACAGGCTTCATGATAATGTGGAGGCTGCGCGAAAGCATCATGGATCTAGCCGAGGAACTGACGGGGAGCAGGAAGATGTATGGAGCGAACATCGTCGGAGGGATCAGGGATAAATGGGATATCAGGGACGATAAAGCGGCCTTGATCAAGAGAATGCTGGACGAGATAAGGGAGGAATACCTGAAGTACATCCCAAAGATCATTTCCCTGGAGGAGATCAAGAAGAGGACACGGGGAGTAGGAGTATTATCGAGGAGCGATGCAAGGAAGTACAGCGTCCTCGGCCCACACGCAAGGGCGTCCGGGATAAAAACAGATGTACGCAAGTACAGGCCATACGCCGCCTACAAGTACGTCAACGTCGAGATCCCAGTACTAGATGACGGAGACATATACGCGAGAATGATTGTCAGGCACGAGGAGATCCTGGCATCAATCGATCTAATACATAGGCTTCTAGACAATATCCCTAAAACCCCCCTCCACGCCGACACCAGCTATATCCCTGAGAGAAGACATGGGATCGGGTGCACCGAGGCCCCGCGGGGCGAGGACCTGCACTTCGTCATAACCGGGAGGGACAACAAGCTCTATAGGTGGAGGCCTAGGGCCCCGACATATAATAATCTCCTATCAGTCCCAGCCATGCTCCGCGGGGAATACCTCGCGGACGCACCAATAATAATTGCAAGCATAGACCCGTGTTTCTCCTGCACAGACCACGTCGTAGTCGTAGACCTTAGATCCGGTAGGAGGAGGCCCTTGAGAACAAGAGGAGTTGTAGGGGGGCGGTGATAAATGAACAGGATCAAGGTGCTCCTCGAAAATCTTAGAAGAGGAGTCGTGACGGAGCAATACCCCTTCAAGCCCATCAGAGTCCCGGAGAGGCTGAGGGGCAAACCAGTAATAGACCCTGATAAGTGCGCTGGCTGCGGGGCATGCGTTAATGCATGTCCTCCAAACGCGCTTACAATGCGTGACGATAAGCACAGCTCGATGAGGTTCATAGTGTTATTCATTGGTCGATGCATCTACTGCGGGAAATGCGAGGAGGCCTGCCCGTTCGGCGCTATAAGGCTTACAAGGGAGTTCGAGCTGGCCGCTGAGAATAGGGAGGACCTCTACCAAGTGGTAGGGCTGAGACTGTATCACTGCCCATTGTGCGGCGAGCCCTTCACGACTGTGAGGCTGATCAAGAGGGTCGTGGAGGCCCTGCCCGAGGAGCAGAGGGCAGCGGCCACCTTATGTCCCAGATGCCGCGAATCAGTTACGGCCCACTACAGGAGCTATGCCCGGAGGTAGGTATCCGTGAAACTGTATCGGAGGAGCCTATGGGTCTTCCACCTGAACAGCGGGAGCTGTAATGGGTGTGATATAGAGATACTCAACGCCCTAGCCCCTAGACAGGACGCTGAGAGGCTGGGCGTAAAGCTTGTCGGGTCGCCGAGACACGCGGACGCAATACTTTTCACCGGCCCGGTCACGAGGGAAGCCCTGCCCAGTGTTGTCAGAGCCATTCAGGCGGTGCCGGAGCCGAAGATCGTCTTGGCCGTGGGCGCGTGTGCCTGTGGGGGAGGTATCTGGCACGACAGCTACTGTGTCCTAGGGGGGATACAGGGGCTCTACAGGGTATTGAAGAGCATGGGTGTAGCGCCTCCGAAGACGATCTATGTGCCTGGATGCCCCCCTAAGCCCGAGGCGATAATTCACGGCATAATGCTGGCCAGGGGGCTTGCGGGACAGAGGCAGGCTAGATCCGAGTACTTCGAGGAGCAGGGCCCGGCGGTGAAGGCCGAGGAGGATCTCCACAGGTTATTCCATAAGTGCTTCCCGGGACGCCTGCCGCCTAAGACCGCCCGGGTCGAGTGGGGGGTGACACGCTATTGAATACTAGCTGGTTCTTGTCGTTGTACATACCGGTTATCACCTGTGTCTTCATAGCGGCGATAACGCTGTACATGTACAGGATACTCCGGGGCCCGACGATACCCGACATGGTGCTGGGTATCGACTGTATGAGCTACGACCTAGCCGTCTTTATAGCACTGGTATCGCTGTACTACGATACGTCCTTCCTCATCATAGGCTCCCTCATGATCTCTCTATGGGCGTTCATGTTCGACGTATACATCTCGAAGTACTACTTGAAGAAGGAGCTGGGTGATTAGAATGCTCGGCGAGATAATTCAGCAGATAGTGTTCGGTATAGGTGTGTGCCTAGTAACCATTGGCGCCGTATTCGATCTATTGGCGGCGCTCGGCCTGGTGAGGTTCCCGTGCTTCTACGTCAGAATGCATGCGGCGACCATAGGGGTTATAGGCGGGGCCGTCGTCCCCCTGATCGGCGTCTCCCTCATCAGCCTCGTCTCCGACCAGCTCGGCCCCTACAGGTTCATGTTTGCGGGTATATCGTTCTTCACGGCACTGCTGATAATGATCACGGCCCCCGTCGGGACGCACATACTCGCCAACGCTGCACATAAGCTGGATCTATCGCCTAAGGAACCCATTATAGTTGATAAGATGGGGGAGGATAAGCGTTGATCTATCCGTTGCTACTCCTATGCTTCTTCTCGACGGCGGGGATGATCTCGTCGTACCTGGCTATACGAGAGAAGGACTTGCTGAGGGCGATAGCGTTGTCGGCTGTCCAGTCAGTAGCATTCGCCCTGCTCTACGCGGTGCTGCTAGCACCCGATATACTCCTCGTGTACCTCGCGGTCGGCCTCGGGATATACCCGATCATACTCATCTATACAGTAAAGAAGACGAGGAGGTATGAGGAATGAGGAGGGGCATCTCTAGGTCTTCACTAGTGATAGTCTCGCTCGCACTAGCTCTCTCACTGATACTCGTCTACTTCGCGGCGATGGGAGGCCTAGGCGGCCACCCCTCCGCATCAATAGTGGGCATAGGCCAGTTCATAGTAAACAACACGTACAACGTGTTTAACAGAACATACTGGGCAGGGAGCCCGGAGGCGGTGACGTCCATTATATGGGATTACAGGGGCTTCGACACCATTTTCGAGACAACCGTGCTCTTCGCGGCGGTTATGGCGGCCCTCCTCCTAGTCCCCGGAGGCATCAGGGGCCGCATACAAGGGTCTGGAAAGGACGAGGGGTTGACACTGATTGTTAAGACGGCTTCGAAGATAATATCGTGTATAGTGGTCGTCCTAGCGCTGAACCTGGCCCTGAGGGGATACATATCTCCCGGAGGAGGCTTCGCGGGCGGCTCATCCTACGCTATAGCCCCGCTGCTTCTGATCGCCGGGTTATCGGTTTTCTACCTTGTACGGCTGGGGTACAGGTTGTCCCGCGCCATCGGTCTCAGAACCCTTGGGCTGGTGGGCCTAGTTGTTGTTTCGTCCCTACCGCTGCTCTACATGGGCTACATTATCCAGAACCAGGCAAAGCCCGGCTCGATGTTCCCGGGCTACCCTGTTTTCCTGGGCCCGCTCTACCTCGGCGGATCCCTTATCTACATGAATGTCTTCGAGTTCCTCGTCGTCTCGATGGAGTTCATCATAATATTCATAGCGATGTTCCTGCTCGACAGGGGGTGTGGCGGCAGTGCTTAGCTGGATACTGGTCTTGTACGTCTACCTTACACTCTTCGTGACGGGCGGCATCGCGGTTTACGGAGTTGTCGCGAAGAGGAATATAGTTAAGAAGATCATTGCCCTGACGATCTTTAACGACGCCGTAAACACGGTAGCGATATTTATAGGATACCGCTTAATACCCCGCCCGCTCCCACCGATCATGCCAACGATCCATCCTAATAGGCAGATCTACTCGGCATTCATATCGTCATCGGTTGATCCCCTCCCCCAAGCACTCGTAATAACGGCCATAGTAATAGGTGTAGCCGTCACATGCTTCCTCGCGTTCCTCGCCATAAGGCTCTATGATAGGTTCGGCACGACGGATTACCAGGAGATTAAGAGGCTGGTCAGAGGTGGTAAGAGATGAGGAGATACATTGTCTTGTTCATATTCTACTTCATAATCTACTTGTTGCTCTCAGGGGGAACATACTTCACGGACGTCTTCTTCGCCGCCGTAGTTGCCGCCATAGCCTCGGCTCTCACCGCTAAGCTGCTGGTGAGGAACGAGGAGAAGCTCGAGCTACGCCGCTTATATTACCTACTAAAGTATTTCTTCAGGTACATGCTCGTCGATGAGATCCGTGCACACATCGATGTCGCGCGCCGTGTATTGACGGGGGAGATCAGGCCTGGCATTGTAGCGGTTCCCTACTATGTCGGCTCCGACTACGCGAAGACATTGATCGCGAACTCTATAACCAATACTCCTGGAACCGTCGTGGTCGGCATAGATGATCGTGAGAAGCTCATGTATGTTCACTGGATCGACGTGAAGGCCCTAGATCCCTCTACGTGCAGGATGTATATCTCGAGGGTGTTCGAGGAATACGCTATGAAAATATTTGAGTAGGTGGTGCGTTAGACATGGTTCCGGCTGTAGACCCGTTACTAGGCCTGGTCGTGCTCGTACTTGCCCTCGGGGGATTCACGACCCCCCTGATAAGCCGTCTGTCAAGGAATAGATACGCCGTGAGGACGTACCCGCTGATATACTGTGCCGCGTCATTGGCGATGGCATCGCT
The DNA here is from genome assembly GCA_027022365.1 of Desulfurococcales archaeon. Taxonomy (GTDB): domain Archaea; phylum Thermoproteota; class Thermoprotei_A; order Sulfolobales; family Desulfurococcaceae; genus JAADCY01. The sequence goes on from JALVYU010000031.1 coordinate 419,321, forward strand.
GATCATGGAGCATGTATGGGTGGCTGGAGAGCCTGTCGTCTACCTGCTCGGCGGCTGGAGGCCGCCGGTCGGGATACTCTATATTGCTGACGGGCTCAGCGCCTTGCTCGGCGTCGTAACCTCGCTGGTTATGCTCCTCATAATGATATATAGTACGGGATATCTCGAGGGCTCCGGGAGAGAATACACCTACTATTCCCTGATGCTCCTCCTCGAGGCGGGGATGCTTGGATGCATTTACACGGGCGACGTCTTCCATCTCTTCGTCATGCTGGAGGTGACCAGCCTGTCCGCGTACGCGCTGGTAGCGTATATCCGTGACAAGCGCGAGGCCCTCTACGCGTCCTACAAGTACGCCATCTACGGCGGCCTCGCCACGACAATATATTTCCTGGCGGTGCTGTTCATCTATGGGGGCGTGGGATCCCTCACGATAGGGGATATACATTTGAGGATGGCCGCCTACATGTCCCGGTACGCTAGGCCGGTCTTCCTGTGCGGGCTCGTATTCACTATCCTCAGCTTCACCGCGTTCCTCTACAAGGCGGCCGTCTTCCCCCTCCACTTCTGGCTCCCCGACGCCCATCCGGAGGCGCCGTCTCCTGTATCGGCGGCCCTCTCCGGCCTCGTCGTCAATATAGGTGTCTACGGGATCGTTAGGTTCGCCTACACAATATACCATGGCCTCCCCGACCCCGGACTATACAGTTTATCCCTCATGATCACAGGGGGGCTCGGGTGCCTGTCAAGCCTTGTCGGGGCGGTATTGATGGCCAGCTATAAGGATGTTAAGAGGATAATAGCCAGCAGCACGATCATGAACATAGGGTTCATGATGATGGGGTACTCGACGGGTTCACCGCTAGGCATAGCCGCCTCAACACTCCACCTAATGAACCACTCGTTCGCCAAGAGCCTCGCGTTCCTCTCAAGCGGCGTCCTCATCAAGTCAGCGGGATCAAGGGTTCTCGAGAGGCTCCGGGGGCTCGGCCGGGCACTGAGGTATGCCGGGATCCCGTTCGCCATATCCCTCCTCTCACTAGCCGGCGTACCGCTCTTCAACGTGTTCGTGAGCGAGTACTTGCTGGCAGCATCCTTCATCCACACCGGGAAATGGGTGTTCCTCTGCTTCTTCATGGCATCCTACATCATAAGCACGATCGTCTACCTGAGGATACTCTACGAAGTATGCCTAAAGACCCCCGCCGCCCCCACAACCCATAGAAGCGGCAGGGAATGGATCCCCGTCGCCGCCATGCTCACCGCCCTATCAATAACCTGTATAATCACAGGAATACTCAGCGGATACATAATAAGCAAAATAATCATGCCGGCAAGCCAGTGTCTCTACACAAACACAGAATACCTAGAAACAGTGAAAAAATACCTACTAAACATACACTGACACACAATTAAAGAAGCCAAATAACCCCCAAGCAGATGAAAAACAATAAAGCACAGAACACCCCTCCCAAAAACCACCCTCCACCCTCATCCCAGCAACAAAAACAACGCCAGACCAGACAATACCAGACCCAAAGAAGCCATAGAGAGCTCATCCACGGATCAGGCCATAACACAATAACACGGGAGCCACTACTACAGAAGTACAGCCTCCCCGCAGAAACAGATGAAGCGAGAACACATAACTAGAAGCCGAGATCACACGTCAAAACCGGGACAACCCCCATATAATTATATTAATATGTAATACAGAAAAACAACAAACACCACAGCCCACACAATATAGGAACGCCTCATCCGTAGTATAAGGACAGCGTAAGGCGAAGAAACAAAACATCAATATGCAGAATAAAAGAGTTGTCCTAACCACTAAATAAGAACGTTGGAATCAAGGTAGTACTGCTTACGGTTATATTTTATTCCCTCGCGGCGACAACACTTTGCCCCCCACCATTTCTCGGAGACTTAGAGTCCCCAGTTATCTTCCATAAAGGTTTAACGATAATATTCCTCCCAATGATAAGGCCCGCAAAATACTTTAGAAGCCATATCAACCTATATAGCCTAACATAGTCTTCGTCAGAACCGCACCTGAATAAATAATAGTAGCAAAAATAATCAGAGCACCGCCTAAATCTAAGCTTAACAAAATTACAGCTAACATCATCAAATTCAGACAAGTCTATCCTCGAACCAAACTCTGTTTTCTCCATTATATCCCTTATACTAGACACAACATTCCTTAGATCAATAAAACCCTGGCTCCTAATCCTGTTACTACTCACAATCTCATATCCAAGAAGGAGACCATCATATTTACCATGCACCAGATCACCAAGCTTAACACTCCTGACAAAATACTTGTCGAAAAAAACCAAATACTTATTCAGATCCAAAACATCGTAGACAGTAACATAATCAACCCTGTCATATAATGAGACAACAGACAAGAAAGTTAAACCCACATCGAGAAAACCATACTCACTGCTAAAAACACCGTACTCACAATAACCCCCATAACAGCCATTAAACCAGCACCTAAAAATCTTCTCTAAAAAATCATCAATAATCATATTCTTACTTGCCATCTTGAAACCTACAATATACATCAATGAAAAACCCTCATTACATTTAGTAATAGTAAATTAATCCCTTCAGGTGTCACATGCATGGGCAAAACTTTATTCTTACATTACTTTCTATATTAATCTCAAAATCTTATAGTTACTTTTATATCAATATCAACGTATTGTTAGACTTATTTGTCGGAAAAAATGATACGTGGAATCGTATGGAGCAAGACTAAATGTCATCCTTTATATAGTTTTTTATCATTTTACACAGAATTTTTATCGAAAAAGGTTTATTTTTATGAATTTTTATAGAAAATATCCACAAGTTATTTTAATCTAAAGTACATGGTGGTATCGTGTATAGATCGAATGCATTAACAAACATATTCTATACCATTATCAATAAGAAGGACTATGTTAATGCATTGAATCAGCTTAGAAATATACAAGTTTATGGAACAACCATGACTTCTTATCGTAAGATCCATTCACTAATTACGGATGTCGTCGATAAGGTATTATCGTTTGAGCAAGCAGGACAAGGATCAAGTATTACTAACGAGAAGGTTTCTATGATTGTTTCGGAGTTAGTGAGAGTCTCGCTCCTTGTACTGTATCAGATGAGGCGTGGATTGATTAATCGAACAGTGGCAGAAGGTTTGCACAGTATTTTAAACACCATTACGTCTACCCTCCAGAATTACCTTAGGAGCAGGGATTCAAAGTATATTGAGCTTGCAAAGAAACAGGTTGATGCATTAAAGATCATTATTGACGGTATACTGGCACTCCATTATGAAAAATTCAAGAAATAAGGAGGAGGTGGTAGGTATCTTGTCCCAGGAGAAAGGTTGGATTCGTAGGAGGATCCTAGGTGTATTAACTATAGATTATAGGCTCGTGAATACCACTGGATTACTCATAAGATCTCCGTCCGCAAAAGCCGTTATCGGTGGACACGATATACAGCCAATGATTATTAAGAAGAAATACGTATTCAGGGAACCTACGGGGGAGGGCGGAGGGAAAACCGAGGGCGTTGAGGTTGAGGTCCCATTTATTCCCGGATCGAGTATAAAGGGTAGAATGAGGAGTCTTCTAGAACTATATGAGGGTGCACGCCTTTATTTTGATGGTAAAATCCACATCCATGTTAGGGATCTCAATAGACAGGATAGGTGCAATGATCTAGATCATGCCCTGGATAATCTGTTCGGCTCCCCCTCTATCCAGGTTAAAAATGTAGCGGAGAAAAAGGATCTACTGAAAGATATTCAGGATAAGATCGCTCCTACTAGGCTTATCGTTGAAGACGTGTTCCCATCGGAGAAATACGTGCTGGAGTTGCTGAATCGATACGGTGTTGTCAGCAAAGAGGATTTCCTCGAGGAGAAATCCGAGAATAGAATCGACAGAATAACAAGCGCTGCTGACCCTAGGTTTATATTACGGGTTAAGCCTGACGTTGAGTTCGCGGGTAGAATGACACTATTACTCTTCGATGTCGACTACAAGTATGATAAGATCAAGGAGTACCTGGATCTTCTATTGACAGGCTTCAAGCTTATCGAAGACACGTATCTCGGCGGCAGCGGGACACGTGGATATGGTAAGGTAAGATTCAAGGACTTAGTGATAAGGCTTAGAACACCCGGCTACTACCTAGGTAAAGAAGACGAGATAGAAATTGTAAAAGCCGGTAGCATTGATGAGCTATTAAAGACTAAGGATAAGGTACTAAGCAAGATCAATGAATATATTGTAAAATATGTCGACGAAGAGCAGTTGTCTGGATAAGGGGGAGCCTAAAGGAATTGATATACTGGTACAAACTACATTTTACTTCACCGGTCCACGTCGGTGAGCGTGGAATAGGAGTTGAATCAGTAAGCAACGTCATACACTCAACAACTATTCATGGTGCATTGATAAACGCCCTACTATTGCTGAACAGAATCAATCCACGGGACGTGAGAAACATAGATCTAAGGCTTAACACACCAGCACCAATACTCGATATAGAAGGTTCGACCGAGAAGCTCTTATGGCTGAGAGGCCTCCATATTCTCTGGGCAGAGAAGCTCAGACAGTATCTCAAAGACGATGTACGATTATACAATGAGCTCATTAAGAAGCTTAAGAGCACATTCCTTGTAACAAGCTCGTTCCTCGATCACGATATACTCGAGTGTCGCGTCGAGATGCATGGGGCAAATAGTCGTGATGAGGAAATCATGATCAGGTGCGGCGGCGATGAATATAGACTATTAAGTATTGGCGGGTACTTCGGGAACATCATATTAACTAACGATATCGGCGACACAGAGATCGCGGGGATAGCGGAGCACGAGATAAGGCCTAGGAACAGAATTGATAGAATAACAAGTGCCGCCGAGCCATACCATCTCGGACTGATAAGGTTTCATAAACCATTATTGCTTGGAATCAAGAATAATTCAAGCATATTATCTCGAAACGATATCGAGGCAGCACTAAGGTTTCTCGGCGATACAGGTATAGGCGGGGAGAGAACATATGGTTTCGGCAAGTTCTCATTCGAGAAAACAGACGGTATAAGGGTAAACAATGATGATCAAGCTAAGCACGTCGTAGTGCAGGGACTCTATTCTCCCCCGCCAGAAAAACTCGGTGAAATACTAGGGAATTCAATATACCAGTTAATGATATATGGCTTTAGAAGCGGATATACGGGCATTGTCCGCAAACCCGTGCCCGTGCTCCGTGAGGGTAGCATCATATATTGTGACGGGGAATGCAACGGCAGAACAGTTATTGATCGCGAGCCCCTGGGAACCATCATAAGATCATTTAATCCCATCACGACCCCTTTCAAGACCAGCGATAATACTTAGGTGTTACTCCATGAAGTCGAATCTATTCACTAAATACGTACTGGAAGCAAGCGTGGTGTCCGAGGTTTTCATCTGGAGCGGTAATGATGTACTGGTTGGTTACGATATAGTCTTTGTGAATGATAGGGCTTACTTAATCGACCATGATCTGATGGCCTCTAAATTGCTCGAAACAAGTAGCCGGAATATTCTTGGTGAACTGAAGAACGTTTTAGACAGGGGATTAAGTCTTCTGGGATTTTTGAAAAAATATGGCATTAGGGTTGATGATATATCGCGGGATACCCTCCCCGTAAAGGATCGAAGGATATTAATGGAAACCTATAGATATGTGAAGGATCATATACGAATGAAAAACAAACCCTATATCCCGGGATCGGAGATCAAAGGGGTATTGAGAACGGCATTACTTAACTTCTTCGTCAGTACTGGGAAAATACCGAGAAAAACAATTGATGAAATCATGCAAGGTCTCGATGAAAAGATAATTAAAGAAAAAAATGCTGGATGGGGTGTTGAGAAAATATTTAAGATGATCCTATCATATGAAAACTATAGTAGACGGGTACAGCAACACTATGTTGATATCCTTCATTACCTACATGTTTCCGACCCTTTAGAGATGAGGAGCAGATACGCCGTTGACACCATAGCCGTTGTTAAACGCACTGATCCCGGAAAAACCACCGCTATACAGCCCATTATCGGGCTCGAAGAAGGATCGAGGTTTATCTATGAGGTAAACCTGTACAGGCCTATTAGAGAAGATGCATCCGGATATAGTACTGAAATCGGTAAGTTATTGGAGAAGTACAACAAGGTATATACCGTCTTCTTCGACGCATTAAGGTATTTCTCATTGAAGCTAATAGATTATGAGATAAGGCAGTTGAGTAAGCTACCCAGTGCGCGCCAATTCGTAGAGAGGCTTAAGAGCTGGAGAGGCGAAGTCGAGGCCGGGAAAGCCTATTATTTCAAGATCGGGTTCGGCGCCGGAATGTATTCTAAAACTATTTATCTTAGCCTTAACAGGAAAGAACAGGCCCAGCTCATAGATATTATGTCTAGGAAAATAAGGCGGAGGACCAGGGGAAAAATCCATGTATGGGATACACTGACCTTAAAACTAGTTGGTTCACGGTATCCTAGTGAAATCGTCCCCTTCGGCTGGGTAAGGTTTTCATTTAAAAACATTTCATGAAACGGTGAGCAGTATTGAGTAATTACCTGTATGAATTAATATACAGCGCCCTCCTCCACGATATCGGTAAGATCAAGAACAGGGTTGAGAAGAGAGGGTTCCACGAAAAGCACAGCGTCGAATTTCTAAGCCTATACGCCGACATGTTCAAAAAGATCGGTACTAGATTCGATGTTATCGAAAAACTGGTGTTATGTCATCATATCAGCCGCAGAGATCGTAGGGGTAGAGAGGAGCTCCATATATGTAGCAATCTTAGTGATGAGGAGCAAAGCCTCCTAGGGACGCTTCGCGAGGGGGATCACAAAGCCGCCCCCGACAGGATCACCAGAGAGAATCCTCTCGGCGGTGGAGAAGGCTCGAAGAAGCTGTTGAAGCTGGTCTCGCCTCTATGGGTTAAAAACTATTACGACCTGACAAAGAACAATGATAAGCCTATAAATATTGAAGACTATGCGGAGAACATTATAGCTAATAGCAGGATCTGCTATAATCCTGTACCATTGACTGTTCTTAGCAAGTACGGTTCAGGTGTTTCAACAATCATTAACTCTTACCAGGCCAGTCAATGCACTGATGAACAGTATCTTAATGAGTATTATAGGTTGATCCTTAGGGATCTCGAGGACAAGTTCGACAGGCTGAGGGAACTCGTGATCCACGACTACATGGATAAAGACACGGTTCTAGCCTCCCTAATCAACTATATAAGGTACTCGCTACTACTCGTACCCGATGACGTCTATAATACATTGTTTCCTGATACAAGTCTCGCGGTACACTTAATACTGTCTTCGGCCCTCGCTTCTTCATACTATATCGGGGGATCAGATAAGATACGGGTTGCACTCTTAGATCTAAGCGGTATCCAAAACTATATTGCCTCGTACGCTAAGACCAGCGGCGTGCTGAGACAGATAAGAGGCCGTTCCCTACTCCTACAACTCGTAATGCGTGCATCCGCTGAATACATACTTGATAGACTAGGATTGCCTCCAGTCCATCTCATCCTCCTACGAGGAGATAACGCGTTATTCATTCTGCCCGAGAAGATCAACGACGAGGATAGCGGCAAACTATTCCTCGACGCCGCAAGAGAGATCGAGGAGAGCATCTATAGGATCTTCCACGGCGACATATATGTTGCAGCAGCAGTATCGGAGCCATTCACCCCCCTATATAGCATGCCATGGAAACCCGATTTCGGCGAGAAAGGCTTCTCCAAAGCACTCATCGAACTCGGCGAAAAACTAAGCCTTGACAAGATGAGGAAGTTCTCACGAATAACCAGCTCGCTAAGCGAACACGTAAGCCTCGATGACAATGATCAAAAAAGTGTAGATGAGTGCGAACTATGTAGAGCAACGCTATACAAGGATAAACTCGTCGACATAAGAAAGTATGGTAAAGCCTGTGGACTTGACTACCTAGATGCAGAAAAAGCCTGTCTAGCATGTCTATTCTCCCATATAGCCGGCTACGCTGCCGAGAATCTCAGCTTCATAATAGAGATCCGCGACAAGAAAATAACCGAGAAAATATTCAATGACCTTCTGTCCGGGGAACTACCCTCCAAGTTCAGGATCGAGGACTATAAGATAGGTATAATACCATTAGTAGGGCTTGACCGTACATATATACTTATATCATTCCAGGAAAAGAACGCGGAAAAACATAGTAGTAAAAACGTTGATGAAGAATGGAGGAGACTATATAACTTCCTAATAAACATTGTTATTGATAAAGTCCTCAAAACATACGGATATGAAACATATTCTTCAGGAATAAAAACTATCCGTATAACTGTAATGAAGATTAATGACCCGCTCAATTCTATTCCAAAGCAAGAATATTGTGGGGCAAGACTACCGACTATGTTAGGTCATGGTATCCGTGTAGTATATAGCTTCACAACATTGTTCACTAACTTTACCACAAAAGGAATGAATGATCTAGGTGAACTCGCGGAAGTTGATAAAGAAAAAGAGACCTATCTATCATGGATAAAAATCGATATTGACAGGATGGGTGAGAACGGATTATATCTTATTGGAAGTATTAGTCGTTATACTACATTATCGGAGCTCGTCAATTTCTTCACTAACATGCTGGGGTACGAGCTATTAAAGCAGAAATCAAAGCGCTTGGATGGCGGGGAGGAAGGAATATGGAGGAAATCTATTGTGGTCTTCAGCGGCGGAGACGATACTCTTATTATATCACGCTTTGTCGAGGGACTCTATTACTTGTACTACTACCATGACTGGTTCAAGAGGTTCTTCGGCGAAATAAGCGGTAAAGAACCATTGACCGTCTCAGCAGGCATGTTTGTATCGGAGGCAGATTATCCGTCATACCTGGCTTATAAGGAGGCCTTAAGGCTATTAGAAAAGGCTAAGGACGAGGGAAGAAATAGGATCAGCACGTCTATCCTCGATCTACACGTACCATCAGCAAAGGATACCGTCTCCTCAAAGCAGCCGAAGAAAACCCTTGAATGGGATAAATTCAAGAATATCATCTCATTATCCACGGATACCACTGTAACAAGTTTCGTCAAAGAACACAAGGTACTAGCGTTCAAAATAGCGTCTTTAATGGAAAATATCAGCGCCGCATCATACGGCATCCTCAATAGTATAGCGTCCGGATCCCCTATACGGAGGGAACAATACAGGGAACTCGCAGAGAAGATCGTTGCATACACTTATGTCTATAAGAAGTTCGAGAAAACAAGTACGGGTGGCTCATCGCTCAAACAAGTACTCGACACCATAACGAATAAGCTAGGGGTAGGTGATGCTACGCCGAAAAACCTGATCGATCTAATGGTCAAGGACAAGATAGACGAGATACTGCTTATAACATCCAGCGTTTACAGGGCATTATCCTTAATCCTACTGAGGATCAAGGAAAACATCTAGCGAAACAAAACCCATAAAGCAATGTATCAAATTACCATCACTACTTTTTATACCCAACAGTAATGCCTACTTTCTAGCACCACGCTCAGCCCCACTAATTATTTCCTTCACCTTATGGGAGAACTTCTTTATCATCGAATACTAGAATCTTTTTCAAATGGTATCTTTAACTTATCCTTTATGTATCCATTTATTATTAGTAGGCGGTATCTATTTGAATTAAAATAAGCTATTAGATTGACCAGAATATTCTATCATAAAATCCGTATTTTTACTCGTCCCAGGTTTTCTTAAGATATTCTCTGCCTAGCCCGTGGCATTTAAAATACTCTATAGTATCCTCGCTGTGAAGTAGCCATTTTATTTAGAAGACCTTAAGAGCACCTAATTAGAGCATGTATGGGTATTGTTCTCCTAGGGATAAATTGTTTATATTGTTTTTGTAATTGAGGCTAACAAGTTGTTTGTGGAAAGGACTAAAAATTCTAAAAACCATATATATGTTTAGATCTTCTACTCTGCTGGTGTAGCATTAATGTCAGGTCTGAAGATACTACTTATTGCCCCTTGGGGATACCCCCCTCTATGGAGGACTAGTAATTATCAATTGAATAATGTGTGGATTGCCGGAAGAACATTTAGTGGTCGTTGTACGGGTTGTAGTAGTTCTCTCTGCCTCTACTTCACATTAAAGTCGAGTAGCAAGATTGCTGACACATGGCTACTTGTCATAGGATCTGACTCAGTTATAAGTCCTGAAAAACGTTGGCCTATAAGAGAAAATGTAGAAAAATGGTTTAATGATATAAAGAAACAATTATTCGATACAACCAAGTGTGAGGAAATTAGTAAAAAGAGTGAATGGCTTGAAGACATATATGTAGAAGTCGTACCCAGTATAGGCCAGTATTATGGATATTACTTCAAGGGAGACATTATTGAAGTATTCGTCGAAGCATACCGTGCTATAACCAACTATATGGAAAAACTGAAACCAAGTATCATAGTACTAGATACCACGCACGGCCTAAACATATTAACAATAGCTACGCTTTACGCTACAATAGCAGCTTCAATAATATATAATAAGAAAGTCTATATTTTCAACTCAGAGCCCTATCCACCAGGCACAAGAACTAAGGCTTGCGTCAAAGGAGAGAAACCTGTTCCTATTGATAATACACCCGAGTTAAACATACATGACATATCGACTCTGCAATGGATTATAGATTATTTAAGGGCACTAAACTTTCTAAGGTATCTTAATGAAAAGCCTTTAGCAAAAATGATCAGAGTCATTGAAGGCATAGAAAATCCGCTCATAAATAAGCTTGTCACAAATATGATCTGCATGATTGAGGCATTAAGGACTGGATTACTTGGACTAATATATAATAACAGTAAGTTTTCCAACGGAGAAAACATATCATTCACAATAAGAAGTATTGTTGAAAAACTAAAAGAACTACCCAAAATACAGAGGGATAAACCATGGACAAAGCCCATAGTCAGAGACAAGAACGTCGAATACGAACTAAGCATTAAGGATATCCCGATAAGATATATACCAATACTCGATGCTCTAAGAAAGATCATTGGGGAATTAGAAGGGCTCGCAGAGATTGAATCGTTAAAAGAGTTTACGAAGCAAATTGCTATACTGCTTGACAGTAAAGGATACTGGGAGAAGAAGCAGATCATTGTACATGAGGCATTCGATCTATTAGATATTGTTGAGGAAATATATGAGAATGAAAAGACAACCGAGATCGATAGAGAATTACTCAGAAAGTACTGGAAGAAAAGGAAAGGTATAAAGGACGATAGGGAAGGAGCGTCGGCGGAGTCAAGTCACGAGCTCGTTTCGCCCAGAAATTTCGCCGCTCATGCTGCTTTAAACCATAATGTGCTTGAGAAGATCAAGACGAGTGATGATGGAAAAGATATTGTTGAAATAGTTTACAACTACACTGATCTCAAGAAAACAATCAAGCAAATCGGCGATAAAACTAGTCTGATGAAATGTATATCTTGATAATGGGATCCCTGCTGGAAGGAAATCAGTATACATGTTAGTAGACGATCTAGGGATGGGTGTCTTTATTGGTAAACAGTATCTCTAATACTGTATTTCAATTGGTGCCTCAGTGAGTTTGAGGAAGCTGTTCAACATCATTGATTGATGCTCTGTAAAAACATGTTTTTCTCACTGCTTCTCTATGCTTAGCAATGTTTTTGCGAGCCTGACGGCTTCTGGTAGTGGTCTGCCGTTTATTGTTAGGCCCAGCCTATCGGTTACGGCCCATATCTCCTGGGGCAGCTTCTTCTCTGTGAGTAGCAGGCTGAGGATCTTCTTCATGTTGTCTGTTAGCTCCAGCTCTATCACTGGTATTTCGATTATTCTTCTCATGTACTCGTGTATGTAGTACGCTGTATCTATTCCGAGGATGCTCGAGGCCAGGAGGAGGAACCCTGTCTCTGGCTTGAATCCCGCGGTGAGGTTTACTAGGACTCTGTCGTAGTCTCTGCTCTTGGCCACTCTCCAGGCGATCTTCTCGATGAGGTTCAGGATCCCTCTCCAGAAATCCCTGCCGAAGCCCTCGACCATGACCGCCTCGACGCCTCCGACCCGGTGGCCCTTCCCAAGGTACTCGTCCCCGAGGCCATGCCTCCCCAGGTACTCCATGATTATCCTCGACGCAAACATGCTCGTACCCGTATCGGTCGGGTACAGGACGATATCGTGGATCACGCCGCTGTAACCCCTGCTTATCAGCAGGTCTACGTATCCCATGAAGGAGTTCAGCTCGGCGGAGGCCCGACGGGGATCAGACTGCACATACGCCAGGACATCCCTGAAAACACTGGACGATACACGGGCGTGCTCGCCCGCGTCCTTGTCCCAGAACGAGTCGGGCGCCGCGCGGGACCACTCCCTGAGCCTCTCCGCGTGCTTCCCGAGTATATCGTATTCAACAGCGTCTCGAGCCGCATTCCTAATAATACTGGTCCCAACCGTTGTCAAGTGGAGAAACCTCAAGAGATCACCACCAACCAGTAGTATTGTTCTAGTAGGAATAAAACATTGTCCGTCTCCCACAGGCCCACCCAGCCCCATATACCCTCTACGTGGACGCTGATCCCCAGGGCGTCTCCAGGGATCTTGATCTTTTTCAATTATTGGATCTCTGGCGGATGTAAACCGGGGAGTTACCAGGCACCATAGCCCCCAAACACACAACCAGAACAAAAAAGACGAAATACAAATCATAAAATCACAGCTGAGCCCTCAAACCCTTCCAGAGAGAATATCTCCCATGATCGCGCCACAGCCACATACACTCGTCAGGAACACCTATTCAGCAAAAACGAACACCAAGCCACAGATAAACACCAACATGAACGACAACAACGTTCCACAGCCTCCCCATAAAAACCCAAGAGAAAAACTGGTTACCCCTCCCCATCGTTCACAAAACGTTCGTTTCCCCAGTTCATTTTAACTGTTCATTTACGCCGGGAGAACATTGAGGAAAAATAATGCTGGATACAGCTGAGCTGTATAAACAACCGGACACGAAACAATTCTTCACCCACACCCCGAGCCGTTCAAATACTCGTCCACAGCCCGAGAAACAACTATTATAGGGGGCGTTCACGAACAACAGTTCACAAACAATAAATTCGCCCACGTTCACATTTTTACGAACACCTCATCTGTTTCCTCTAATCAAATTTACAGAAGAATATACTGGAGAAAAATTGAAAGAGAGCCCTGAAAGACCATATTACCTCCAGTTTATTCTTGTTTGTCTCTCGGATAAACACCACCACGTACCCCTTGATCAATAATCCGGTGCTCAACCTCTTTCAGTTCTATTTGTTTGTTTCATACCCATGACTTTCAGTTTTCTTTGTTTGTATCGATCACGCTTTGAATACCTTTCTTACGGGCGTATTCCCAGAACTCATAGCTTTCAGTTATTTGTATTTGTTTCCCTTCAAATCCCGACTACTGGGCGAATAATCCCGAATACGAAGAGATAATCTTTCAGTTTTTTGTGTTTGTTTCTGGATGGTTCTCAATTAGCTTCTGGAACGAATACAAGTATATCATCATCCTTTCAGTTCTTTTTGTTTGTTTCTGTTCTTGTTTGTTTATTTGGTTGTTTTAATATTTTATGTTTTGCTCTGGTGTTTTCCCCAACGATCCATTGGCCCGGTGAGAGCCACCATAAACCGGTTGGTATAGATCAGCGATAAAGTGTTAAGCATAGGCTAACACAGAATATGGTGGGGGTTGTCTTGGTTTTGTTTGGGGACTTGTTTGGTGGTAGGTGGTTGTTTGAGTCGGGTGTTTCCGGGTATTTTTTGCTGCGTGTTGTTGTTAGGGTTGTTTGTGATGGTGGCTGGGTGGTTCTGCCTCCTTTTACGGGGAAGGTTGTGAAGTCATTACTTATCCGTGGTTTTGGTGGGCTGGATAGTGTTTTTGGCGGTGTGTTTAACCCTAAGCCGATCCATGTCTCGCCCCTGCTTGTTGGTGGTAGGTGGTTGTGGAAGCGGGGCGGTGAGAGGGGGGTTCTCCGTGTCCGGTGCGGGTCTGAGGCGGTCTTCTATGTTGGGTGTACTGAAGATGTTGCGGGGATGGTTTTTAGTGGTGTTGAGGGGCTGAGTGGTGCTGAGCTATTTAATGCCCGCTGGGAGCTCGTCTCCCTGGATATTGAGAGGTATGATCTCCCCTCGGAGGACCTGGGCATCGGGATCGATGGGCATGACAGGGTTGTCGTGGAGTTTAAGAGCCCCGCCATACTCGTCGATCCCTATAAGGCCTCGCCCAGCAACCCGAGGTTCCTGCCGCTTGCAGGGGTCTTGTTCTCGTACAATATAGGTGATCTGCTCCGTATGAGGAGGCGGGAGCATAGATGGGAGTCGAGGTTCTGGGCCGCTGTCGATATTGTCAATGCTGTCCTGCACGAGCATAGACGTATACTGGACAACATATATACCGTCACGTATAACTATGATGGCAGGATAGGCTACGGGGTCGGCGGCAGGGCGGTCTACTATATCGTTAAGAGGATTATAAGGGAGAAGCCCTGGGTCAAGGCGTTCCTGGAAAACATAATCGTGCATGCAAGGATCATGGGCGTAGGCTCGAGCAGGGCGAACGGATTCGGCCACGTATCTATAAGGCTAGAGTGACAACCGCCTCATCACCGCCTACCCGGCCACGAGGCCCCTGGGTAATGGCACGTACTCGGCCCTGATCCTCCCCCTATAGCTGTACGTTATCTTGTACATGGGTGCTGCGCGGACGTAGCCTATGATGCTTTTCTCGCCTATGAAGGGATTGTTTCTCGTGACTAGGACGGCGCTGTAGTCTCTCACGTCTACCCCCATCTCCTTCATGTCGCCTATGTTTACCGGTATGGTTGAGTGGCCCTTATACAGTGGGCCCGCCTCTACGATCTTGTCTGGACGGATAATCCTTGCCCTGATTATCCCCCACCGCTTCTTACCGATCCTAATGTATCTCGGCAGGGGCTTTTGGGGGTCGTGTATGATTATGGTCTTGTACAGGGAGCCGGGCCCCACCGCGTAGTAGTGTACCTGCAGGGGGTGTACCAGCTTCGGCTTAGCCTTCTCTGGGATCGCCAGTGTCTCCGGCGTCGGCGACAGGAATATCCTTGTATAGGACACGTGGATCGGCTCCGCCGGGTAAACGTAGAAGCCTT
Source organism: Desulfurococcales archaeon (assembly GCA_027022365.1). Classification (GTDB taxonomy): domain Archaea; phylum Thermoproteota; class Thermoprotei_A; order Sulfolobales; family Desulfurococcaceae; genus JAADCY01. Next base: position 434,591 of record JALVYU010000031.1, read on the forward strand.
CCCTGATGGCCTCTGAAACCACCCTGTAGCTCGGGGGAATGGTTCTCCCCATGATGGTCTCCGAGCTGTAGCCTAGGAACCCGTAGATCAGCGGGTAGTTGTGTATGAAGGGGTGCGTACGGATCATGGGGCCCGGGGACAGTGTTGATTCCTTTATGCTCTCCTGCATCTTGGAAAACACTAGTAGTCCGTGGACTTCGAGGTAGGCTATGCTTACCGTGCGCATCTCCTACTTCTTCCCCTTCTTCTTTCCTTCCCTGCCAGCCAGCTTTGCGAGCTCGTCATGCTTTGCCTTGGCGTCACTCCACGCCTCCCTGGCAATATTTTTGAGGTCGGCCTCTCTCCTCACCGTCTCTGCGATGCCGCTGCTTATACAGTATTTGGCGTACGGCGTGGCCTTCCCGATCTCCCTGATGTAGCCCTTATAGATCGTCAGTGCCTCCTCAGGGGTCTTCGGGGCGGAGGACAGTATTTTAAGGGCCGCCTCATAGCCGCTCCCCACCTCGTAGGGAGCCGCTATCAGCCCAGCGATCTCAACTGCTACTCTGCCGAAGTGCGTCTGAACGGCGCCGAGGCGATCGATGGTGGCGAGGCTGTAGAGTACTAGTAGGAGCTCGTTCCACGTCAGGTTCTTCAGGGCGATCTTGCCGACGAACAGTACTCCGGGCTTCACAGCGCGGTCCTGGAGGAGCGCCTGCCCGGTCACGTGGAGCGCCTCGTCCACCGCGTTCCTCGTGAAGGTGAATGTAGCGTCTTCCTCCCTAACAACAGCGTAGTAGACGTCCCCCTCGACCCTGCTCTTCACATTATAGTCTCCGCCCTGGACGGCGAACCCGTAGATGAGGCAGGCCGGGCATCTCCCACAGTACCCGACGCCCTTGGATCCGCCTGTGACGTTTACTATGCACTGCCACCCGCCGCCCAGCAGCTCCTCGAGAACCGCTGATGTCTCCAGCGTGTAGCTTATCCTGTCGAGCACCACGAGGGCTTGGGCCCCGGCTTTCTCGGCGTACTCTACTGCTTCCCGGCTGTGCAGCCTAACGTGTGTGGACATGAGCTTCTGCACGGTGTATATGTTGATCAGGCCCGGCCTCCCGGCCTCCACGGCGTCCCCCCTACCGTACCCGTAGAAGGTGATCCGGGCCGGGAGCTTGACGAGGTCTCCGCCGCCACTCCCGCTCTCCTCAACCTTGCCTACTACGGGCACATCCAGTGCCTCAAGGTGCTTCTCGATGCCGGGTATCGGCGTCGCCGTGGAGAGTATTGTCAGCGAGCCGCTCTCCGCGAACAGCTTGACCAGTGCCAGGCTGGAAAGGTAGTCCAAGAGACCCCAGGAATGGTACTCGTCGAAGAAGACGATCGGCTTGCTGCCGAGCCGTAGATTAACCGTTCCCAGCCTGGCAAGCCTGTCCTTCAAGCCCGTGATTCGGGGCTCCACCCCCTCGAGAATACTGGATATATAGCGCGCCGTCCTCTCGTAGTCGCCGTAGACGCCGAGCAGGACGTAGTAAAAGAGATCAGGGGTGGCGAGCACGACGCTGTAGTCCGGGTCAATCCTCATCAGCTCACCGCTGATCCTTACGAGCATGTCGAGGTGCCCCAAACCCCTAAAACCACCAGTCTCGCCGAGCTCCCCCAGGATCCTCCCGCTGATACGGGCCAAGACGAGCTTCTCGCCGCCCGGCCCCACATACAGCCGGAAAACCCTGTCCCTCCAATCACCGAACACGCTCAAACCATATCCTAGAGCCCTCTCAACAATATTCCCGACACTCCTGAACTGGTCATCCAGCAACTCATTACTAGGATAAAGACCTAGGCAGCCAAACCCCCTCAAGCCAGCCTCCCGGAAAACCTCATAGCCGAGGAGAAGACACAAAGACTTACCCGCACCAGTAGGAGCAGAAACAAGGACAACCCCAGGCCCAACACCACCAGAGACAAAACCACCTATAATGCTGAGAACACGCTCCTGAAAACCCCTAAGCCAAAAAGAACCAAACCTCTTACCGCTCTTACTAACAAAAACACCTCCAACAGACAAATCATGCACCAACACCAAGACAAGACAACCCCCACCTTATTCTCTGTTAATTATTGCTTAACACTTTATCGCTGATCTATACCAACCGGTTTATGGATGCTCTCATTGGGCCAGTGGATCGTTGGTGGGAGTACCCAGAGCAAAACATAAAATATTAAAACAACCAAATAAACAAACAAAAACGGTTACAAACAGATAGAACTGAAAGTTTATCCGTTATCCCCTTGATCTCCTTATCTATTTTTCCTATCTCTACTGTTACAAACAGATAGAACTGAAAGTCATTATATCGCTCTTGCTCTTCAGCAGCGCCTTCAGCTCGTCCCTCATAGAAACAAACAGATAGAACTGAAAGCGTCTACGGCATGAGCATATGGGAGACCCCGGAGCACGAGACCCTCTACACGGATACAAACAGATAAAACTGAAAGTGTTCCTGTTTTCGGGCTTCGTGATACTAATAATAGGGTGGGTGCTCCATATCACTTGGTGTGATGGTTAAGGATTGGTGGCGTGAGTGGGTCGTTATGGGTGGCCGGATAGCTCTTCTCCATGCGTTCATGGATATTCTCGGCGGCGGCGAGTATCTTATGTTGCAGATGGCTGTTGCTCTGCGTAGGGTGAACTATGACTTGGACCTGTACACGGTCACGCCTCCTCCGTGGCGGGATATTGAGCGGATATTCGGGATAAGGGATCCGGAGAAGCTGTTCCGCCGTGTCCATGTCCATGAGGAGCTGAACCCGTTCCGGTTTGGGCGCGGCAGGTTTGTCCGGCTGAAGCGTCTCCTAGCCTATCATGGCTTCTTCAAGATGTTTAACCGTGAGCGCCTTAGGGACATGTATGACTTGATCGTGGACACGCAGAGCAATACGGCGTCACCGGTTGATCTCGCCTACATACACTACCCTGTGATAGCGGAGACGTACTCGAAGAAGACCCCCCTCTACGACGCCTACAGCGTCCTTGTCAAGCTACTCTACCGTCTATGGTTCGGCAAACCTATGAGCAGATTAATAGCAACCAACTCATCTTGGACGGCGAGAATCATAAAGAAATACTATGGGGTCGAGGCACATGTCCTGCACCCGCCCGTGGACACGAGCGCTTTCCAGGGGAGATGCGGTGGTCCTAGGGAGAAAATAATAGTCACACTATCGCGTCTGACCCCGGAGAAGAACATCCCGGCAGTATCCGTAGTCGCATCCATGCTGCCGGGGTACCGCTACATAGTCATGGGGAGGCCCGACGACCGCCGCGTATACGAGGAGCTCGTCGGGATCCCGGGGCTCGAGGTCCTAACAGATCTGCCCAGGGAGGAAGTGGCGGGGATACTCTGCAGGGCAAAATACTATGTACACCCCCCGTTCAGGGAGCACTTCGGCATAGCCGTCGTGGAGGCCATGGCGGCAGGTCTGGTTCCATTCGTCTACTATGACAGCGGCTCCTGCACCGACATAGTCTCCCGTGTCGATAGCCGCCTATGCTATAAGGACGTATCAGAAGTGCCGCGCATGATAAAGTGGATCGAGGAGAAAGGCCTATGGGAGGAGCTGAGCGTGAAGGCCGGAAGAGCGGCAGAGATGTTTAGTGTGGAGCGCTTCTACGACCGTGTGGCGAGGTTCTTCTCAACACTCTTATAACCTCCTAGCAAGAACTATATTTGAACAGCTTATTCATCACCATAATAGACGAGATGAATAGTTTTGCAGAACGACTACCTGTCATGGCGTGAGGGCCTAATAGACCGTACAGAGTACCTTGACATACTCTACGCGCTGAAGAGCATCGGCGCCGGAAGAGATGATCCCGTGTTCGAGCTCTGCGCTGGGGCGGGGGGCCTTATACGCTTCCTCCGCGGCAAGGGCTACAGGCGTGTCAGCGGCTGTGATATCCGCGGCGACGGCGGAGCTGTCCTTACATGTGATCTGAATAAGGGGTTGCCGGGCTACGCGGTGGCGAAGTACTATGTTTTCCAGCACTGCCTGGAGCACCTGGATCAGGAGGCCGCGGAGAATATTTTGAGGGAGTGTATGAGGCGGGGCGAGGGCGTTGTTGGCATTCTGCCGGGCCACATGGTCGGTGACCCGACACACGTCGTGAACCACTACCACTACGAAGAAGTTATGAAACTAGCTAGAGCGAGCAAAGCAGAGTATGTCGTCGTAGTACCCGATATGGCGAGCTACGTCCACCCGGAGAGCCGGGACTGGCTCCTGGTGCTCAGCCACCACCCCTTCAAGCTGAAGAGACCATGGTGGTTTGTTCTAGCACATCGATTTATGAGGCGGATGCTCGGGGCGGCGACAAGATGAAGAAGCACGCTGTATTCATAATAGGTTTCCCACGCACCGCTACAACTGGTCTGTATCAGGACATATGTGTTCGTGCACGTGGTTCAATGACTGTAGCGAGATATAGATCGCCTATATGCATTCACGAGCCGTTCAACCCGGAGGTCGTGGAAGATATACTCGAAAGAGGTGTGCACAGGCACGACCGTGTCGGCGGGGTCATCAATACATATGATCTCCTGCCTCCGGAAATACTCGGGGAAATAAGGAGCAATGCGGACTGGCTGGAGGGCTTCATGAAGCACGGGGAGCCCTACTTGGGCCGAGGCTGGCGCAGGATCCTCGACAAGCTATTGGAGTATGCCGAGAAAAACAACATGTTATTGATAATCAAGGACGTGTATGCCTGGCCCCGTTTAGGGGAGCTGATAAGAATATATGGTGACCGCGCAGTATTCGTTGTTCCTCTGAGGAACAGATTCTATGTTCTCCGCAGCCTCAGGAGATGGTTAGAGAGAAGAAGCCGCGTGAAATTATTCAGATGGGCTGATCCAAGGAAGCTCATAGATGCTAGAAGAGTTGTTAGATATATACGGTACTATATACGTTCACGCCGTGTTATTCAAGCAAACCATATGTTTAGTCTCGCACATTTCTTCAAGTTTTTCTACAGGCGTATACTTGATAATAGCCTGCCCCCACACGTATTGCTGGAGCTGTATCTTCATAGTACGTACAGCATATATGAGGGACTATGTAGAGCATTCGCTACATGTATTATAAGGCCGGACAGGTTATGCGAAGGAACAAGCACGGGCAGGGTCTTTCCAACAGCGAGAGTTATATCCCCGGTCTTCGAGGACAAGCTAGGCGATGAACAGCTGAAAGCCGTGGAGCAACTGGTAATTATGGACTAAACAATAATAGAAAGTCACGGATATTCCTCTTATTGCGAGTTCCGGCGAGGAGATTTTCTGGTCTACGGAGGGTCTAGGTGGACATAGTTGCTTCTTCCACGCTCACCGCTATAACACGGTGTTCTATGCGTTCTTCCTACTCCTCCGGTAGTGTTTGAGCTGTTGATGCTGAGCACTCTTATCTCTCGTTCCACGGCCATACGGGTTCCTGCGCCGTGCCCCGATCTTTCCAGAGTACTGGCCTGGACAAGAAGCGCTGAAGCATACTTGGCTGTACCGGGGCACCGGTTCCAGGGGCTCGCTGATCAGGCGCTTCGATGGAGAGCGGCTATACACTGCTGTATCGGGGCGGCCGTCCGACTTGGCGATCTAGGGCTAGATACGCAATGAGATACTGTTACAGGCCTGTATAACGACGGCTAATAGAAACGCGCGGGCCCTGAGACTGTAGTGGCTTTCACTGTTTTTCTCGAGAGGGTTGTTTCTACTATGATTTCGGTGTTTCTATGTAGATGTGTTGCTATTGCCTACGTGTGTTCCTTGTTTTCTTTGTAGTGAAATAGATATCTTTATTTTGGACATATATCTATTGATATATTCTGGTCGGAGATATCTGCCTAGGTGTCATGATATGGGTGCTGATCAAGACAGGTTCGCGATAGTTGTTGAGGGCCTGGTCAAGCGTTACGGCAGGATCGTGGCCGTCGATGGTGTTAGCTTCCGCGTCGGGTACGGCGAGGTATTCGGCTTCCTCGGGCCTAATGGTGCGGGCAAGACCACTACGATCCACGTGCTGGCCACTCTCCTCCGCCCTGACGGCGGCCGTGTACTAGTTGCTGGCCGTGACGTTGTCCGTGACCCGGTGGGTGTCCGTAGGAGTATAGGCGTCGTCTTCCAGGACCCGAGTCTTGACGGCGAGCTGACCGGTTATGAGAACCTGTATCTTCATGGCAGGATCTATGGTTTGAGGGGTGGTTTGCTGGAGGAGCGTATCAAGGAGATGCTTAGGTTCGTCGAGCTCTGGGAGCACAGGGACAGGCTTGTCAAGTACTATAGTGGTGGTATGAGGCGCCGCCTAGAGATAGCGCGCGCCCTCCTCCACGGGCCCCGGATACTCTTCCTCGACGAGCCCACCCTCGGCCTCGACCCCCAGACCAGAGCCCATATCTGGGACTATATCAGGAGGCTGCGCCGCGAGATGGGCGTCACGGTCTTCCTTACTACACATTATATGGAGGAGGCCGAGGCCCTGTGCGACCGGATAGCGATAATCGATCACGGCAGGATAATAGCCGAGGGATCGCCTGAGGAGCTGAAGCGGATGGCGGGGAACGATATCGTCTACCTCAAGATCAGGGAGGCGAGGCCAGGGGTATGCGGTTTCTTCGAGGATCTGGCCACGGAGTGCAGGGAGCTCCCCGGGGGAAGGATCGCGTTGAAGGTTGGGGACGCCGTGAAGTCCCTCCCCGGGATACTCCTCAGGGCCCGGGACAGGGGCTTGGAGGTGCTGGAGGCCAGCTATCATAGGCCGAGACTTAACGATGTCTTCCTATTGCTAACGGGTCGCGAGATCAGGGAGGAGGGCCCCATGGACATGATCAAGGCAGTGGTCATGAGTAGGAGGTGGAGGCGTTGAGCAAGGCACTGGACGCCCTCATAGTCATGGCTTATCGCCAGCTGAAGCGCTTCAGGCGTGGGAGGGCGAGGATAGTCTCCAGCATCGTCAACCCGATCATCTGGATTGTTTTCTTCGGGCTTGGATGGAGCAATGTCTTCAACTTCCCGATGGCCAGGACGATATTTGGGGGCCTAGACTACCTGTCGTTCCTCACGCCGGGAGTCGTTGCCATGTCGGTGTTTACGGCGTCTTTCATAGGCGGGATAACCGTTATCTGGGACAAGCAGTTCGGCTTCCTCAAGGAGGTACTGGTGGCGCCGGCGCCCCGCTGGGCAACAATACTCGGCAGGATAATAGGTGACTCCCTAATAGCCGTGCTCCAGGGACTCATAATACTGGGCCTGAGCTTCCTGGTGGCCCACAGCCTGAACCCGTGGGGGGTGCCGGCCTCGATACTCTACATGCTGATACTAGGCCTGGCCTTTACCGGGGTAGGCGTGTCGCTCGCACTAAGGATCACGAGCATGGAGGCCTTCCAGATGATCATAAGCTTCCTCATGCTACCACTAGTATTCCTCAGCGGGGCATTCTACCCGCTCAAATACATGCCGGACTGGATGAAGATACTGGCATACGTTAACCCGCTAACCTACACCGTGGACGGGATAAGGTACTGGCTGACAGGAGTATCGAGCTTCAACCCGTACCTCGACCTAGCAGTACTATCGGGTCTGGCCACGATAGCCGTAGCAGTGGCCGCCAAGCTGTTCAGCAGAGCGACACTGGACTAGCCGGGCCGGCAGGGAAAAGATGGATATGATCATAGAAGCTGTTTTTCCTCCCTCCACCAACATACTTCTCCCGGGAAACACGGTGGCTGGAGCGGTGTTATCAGCTGAACCACATGCTATGCCGTACCAGTGTTTTCCCTCACTGAGATATATAGTGCAGATAGGATCATCGCCATGCCTATGATCTGGGGGAACGTGACGTGTTCGTGGAGCAGTATTACCGAGAATACTGTGGCGAACACAGGCTCTAGGAGGAAGATCATCGCCGTTGCCGCGGGATCCACGTATCTTTGCCCATATGCCTGCAGGATGAACGCCCCGTCAGCACATGCAACCGCCAAGTAGGCTATGACAAGCATTACATCGGGCGTGATTCTTGGCGGACCATATATGAGGAGAGCCGGGACTAGGAAGAGCGTGCTGGGCACGAGCTCCGCGTACGTGAATGCTATGGGGTCCCTCGGCTTGTACTTGTCGATCAATATTATCTGGGCCGCCCACATAATGGCTCCCAGGAGGACTAGGGTGTCGCCAAGCCCGAAGCCTCCCCCGGGACTGGTTAGGAGGTAGAGGCCTGCAATGCTTAGGGCTAGGCTCGATGCGAGCCTCCAGCCATACCTTCTCCCCGCCACCGCCACGTAGATGTGGACGAAGACAACGTTGAGGCCGGTTATGAAGGCCGAGTTGCTCGCTGTAGTGTATCTTGTCCCCCATCCCTGGAGCCACAGGCCTAGAGCGAAAGCTATTCCTGTGGCGAGGCCTCCCCGGACACTATCCCCTAGATCCCAGCTTCTGCGAACCCCTAGAACTACGTAGGGAGCGAGGACGGTGGCCGCTATGAGGCTTCTCAGCCATACATACGTCATAGGATCAACTGTGTCCACCACTACCTTTATCCCGGGGAAACTGCTGCCCCACAGCAGGACAGTCCCTAGCAGCGCCGCTATACCTAAGAGTCTCTTGTCCCTGCTCAACAGACATCATCACGTATTATGAGAGGCCTTCTCCCGACTAATAATGATGACGTGGTGGCCCAAGAGGCTTTGTAGGATGGGAGAATTGACGTGTTATGGCCTACTCGTGGATGATCGTTGGAGATAAAAAATATTATGTTGGACGCCATGCTACGTGGTTTTGGCTGTCAGAAATCCCAGGGTTCCATTGGGGGCGAGTAGTTGAACCTAAAGACTATGCAGCTATCATTGATTCTCTCGGCGGAGCAGTATATTTCGTCGTAGAAGTCGAGGATGGGGTATACCTCGTCGTGTGCGAAGATATATGTTTCCTCATCCCTAGCCTTTATCTCTATGTCCGTGACTATCAGCCTTTCGAAAGGCTTGATCATCCCGCTGATCTCTACGTCATCTGTATGCATGGAGAGTATCTTGTCTATTATCTCGTTTACCTCGGTATCGTATATGTGGCCGAAATAGTAGTCCCCGATCGTTATCCGCAGAAACGCTGTCAGGAGGGATAGCTCGTAGGGGGTGAGCCAGTGGAAGTGGAGCACGGTCTCCGCAGTGGTTTTCCTGAAGACTTTCTCCAGGTCCTGGAGTAGATCTCCCGGCACGTTTCTCCCTATCTTCTCCCGTACTACCTCGTACACGGTCTTGGATACTTTCTTCTTCATGACCCCCTTGATCTCGCTGACTGCTTCATCGTCGAGGAATGGCCCGGCAGAGACTAGTCCTGACACGGCATGCACCGAGAAACTAGTTATTGGTAATACACATTATATCTGTTATGTATTATTAAACAGTTTCTTTACACAATAAACGTTATCGGAGCTCCGATAACTTGTTGCTAGATCCTTATCAATGATACAGATAGCTGAACAAAAAATACATAGGGGCGAGAAGCCCCAATGATAGATGCTATCGCCTCCGCCGAGCAACCAGTAATGTTATGATCAGCGTCGCCGATCCGGCTATGCCGATAACGATGAGTGGAGCGGGGAACCGGCTCGACATATGTGTCGTCGCTGCTACTGGAGAGCTACTCTGTGGGGGGCTACTCGTGGTGGGCCCGCTTATCGGCTGAGACATAGTTTTGCCGGCGGTGGACGTTGTGCTTTCCTGGCTGGTCGTTGATGTCTGTTTGCTAGCTGCTTGGGTCTCCGTACCTGTGCCGGGGTGTTTTGTGATCGTTGTCTCGGCTGGTTTTGGAGGCGTTATCTGCCCGCCATTGTTCAGCGTCGCTATTTCCTCTGCTCCAGTCTCTCCGGCTATCCTGTAGGCTGTAGCCTCGATTATTGCCTCGATGTTTTCCCTGTAGTTTTTGAGGGCTTTGACCGGGTCGTTGCCTGCTCCGATGCTGTATAGTGTCTTTATGAAACTGTTTGTAACCTCCGAGAAGAGGTTGTCAAGCGCGTCCGCCCTGTAGCCGGGATCCATGGCCTTGGGGTTTTGGAGCATCCATAGGTATGCTAGCCTATAATCGATCGCCACGACTAGCGTGCTGTTGTTTCCTAGCTTGGCGGGCGGTAATGGTGCTGGTGGGGCGTTGCTGTACGTGATATTCGTGTCCGTGGTGTTGAGCTGCGGCGGCGTGGAAAGATCTAGTATGGCGTAGCTCACCCCATCCGGCTTCGGTGCATTGCCTAGGGCGTGGGCTGGGAGCGCTACCTGGAGGTCTCCGCCCGCAATGGGTAGGGGCGAGTCCTTGTAGACCCACATCAGCATTACTGTGGATCCGAGTGTATGGTCTGCCTGTATCTGGATGAACGCGTTGTTCTCTGCGATTATTTTCTGGAGGAGCAACGAGTCGTTTGTCTCGATGTATCTTGTCAGGGCTTCTTCTAGCTGGCTCTCCGTGTTATTGTATAGTTTTTCCTCGGGGCATACCTGGAGCGATGGATGGCCCGGGAACCACACATTTATAACTGGGCCTATAGCGCTAGCCTGCACCGGGTCTACTTTTACGGGCAGGCCTAAATAGGTTACGTTATAAGTGGTTAAATATTCCTAGTCCGAGGGTTTTCTCAGCCAGCCCTATGATTGCCTCGGGGTTGCTTGAGTTCACTGCCTCCCTGGCTTGCTCGACGAGCGTGTCGAGGAGGCTCTTGTCCTGGATGATCCTGTCAATCCTCATGGTCACGTTCCTATAGGTTCCGTAAAGGATACCTGTTAGGTCGAGGCTCTCGTCCGCTAGTGAGAAGTACCCTAGGCTGCGCCACCCGCCCCTGTACCAGTAGTAGGCGTGCCAGTTACGCATGTTTATGAGGAACTCTGCCGTGATATTATACGTCGTTAGCGGCTGTTGTAGGTAGGCGTATGCTGCGTAGTATAGTCTCATCTCGAGCTCGAAGTAGGTCGTGTTGACGTACTTGTAGATAAACACCGTTTCCGCGGGACTCAGTACGAGCGGTGCTCCGCCGGAAACGTATTGTTTGATCGGATAGAGAACCTTCACGTCCACGAATAACGCGTGATCAGGGCTGCTGACATACTATGTCCTCACATCCTTGACCACTATGTTATCCGTCCTCGTGCTTCCCAGCACTTCTATCTGATAAGCTACCTCGTGTACGACGGTCCCATTGGGGAGGCTTAGATCAGAGCTGTAGGAGCCCGTGAAGCAGTGGAGCAGCGGCTCCACGGACTGGGCACTACCCGCTGCCCCGCCTGGGTTCACGCTCGGAACTCGATGGTCTTCTGTGAGATAGTAGAGCATTGCCCCAACGTACTCGTTCTCCGTCGTGACGACTATATAGGGGCCCTGCCCTGCCTGGGCATATGCTGTGGTTGTGCCTGTTAAGGGGATGATTAGTCCTGCTACGAGGATAAGCACGGCTGTCAAGGCCAATATATTTAGGAGGATATGTATGAACAACACCTCCAGCGTGCTCCGGTAGAACTAGTATGCGGCGCCAATAATATGTTTTTCCCACCAAGAAAGGGGCGGGGGAGGAGGAAAACCCTTAAAAACACTATCTAACACCAGGAACACCCGAGCAGAAGAGATCCTGTGGTCCACTCCTCCAAACAGGGTAAGCGCCCATGGAGACGGCTGTGCCGGCACGCCATTACCAGCGGGTGGGAGTCCTCGCCGAGTGCATGGTGTGCGAGCGCGGCTGCAAGATACCGGTCGATGGCAGGGGGTATTGCCGGAACCGGGTGAACAGGGGTGGCAGGCTCTACTACATGTTCTACGGGTGCCTGAGCGCGCTGGAGCCGCGGCCTATAGAGGTTAAGCCTCTATATCACTACTATCCCGGCACGTACACGTTGACGTACTCTGGATACGGATGCAATTTCCCCTGTCCATGGTGCCAGAACTGGGGGCTTAGCAAAACAGACCCCTCTACCATGCCCTACACCTACGTCTCACCGGAAGAGCTGGTGGAGAGAGCTGTCAGGGCTGGCTGTAGAGGCGTCTGCGCCAGCTTCAATGAGCCGACGATCCATCTAGAATACGTCTTAGACGTGACGGGGGAAGCGGTGAGGGAGAACCTCTACTCCTGCATAGTGACCAACGGATACATGAGCTTGGCGAGCCTCAAAGACATGCTGGAGGCGGGCATCACGGGCTACAGCATAGATATCAAGGGCTGCCCAGAAACCTACAGGAGATTCCTTGGGGCGGACCCAGAGATAGTTTATAGGAACGCCAAATACATCCTCAGCCGTGGAGGACACGTCGAGATGGTTTACCTAGTTGTGCCGGGAGCTAATGATTGGGGCGAGTGCGTGGACTACGTGCTCTCGAGGCACGCCGACCTCCTAGGAGAAGAGACGCCTCTCCACATAAACAGATACTACCCCGCATACATGTACCGGGAACCCCCGACACCCGTTGAGAAGCTCCTCGAGATCAGGGATAAGGCCATGAGGGAATACAACATAAAATACGTCTACGTCGGGAACACAAGTCTCCACGAGCTACAGGACACGGTCTGCCCGAGATGCGGTAAGAAGCTCATTGTAAGGAGGCCTGGATACGTAGAAGTGAAAACAACCAGTGATTACCGGTGCCCAAGGTGTGGGGAGAAGATCCCAGTATACTGTGGATGAAAGTGGATAGGAAAACCTGTATGTTTCGAATATACCTAGCCGGCGAGGGATCTTATTATTTCCACTACTTTCACCGGATCCTCCCCCAGCACTCTGATCATGGGTTCTCTAGCATAGTCTCCATGATCATAGATGATGTCCGGGACCCTCCCAGTCTCCTTTACGGCTTCGCCGAGGATCCATGGTATCGATGACCCCTCCACTTTCTTCACATCCATGGGCTCCACGCGCCTATCCACATAACAGATGCTGTACCCCTTCTCCCTGGCTCTCTCCACCAGCCTCTCATCATACCTTATGTTCGCGGCCGCACGTATCCTCGGATCATATCTCTGAGCAGCCAGCACTAGTCTCGCCATATGGCTTGAGGCACCAAACCTTATCATGCCGTGAACAACTGGCCTGTTTATTCCCCTTGTTATTCTGCCCTCGACCCCGGCGACGTCACGTACTGTGCGGGCGTAGAGGGCTGGGAGACTATAAACTATGTTTGTGCCGACCTCCGGTACCAGGTTGTTCGCTCCCGGTATCCCGAGGAACATCCTGACCGCTTCCTCGAGGAGCGATAATACCCTGTATTTCTCCGCAGGGATCCATATCCATGCCGCGGGGTTGACTGGCCCGTGGCCGCGGCCTATTGGTAGGCTGTACTTTATCGCTGTTGTTATGAATTCCTTGGCTTTCCCCACGGCTTCCACTAGGCCGTAGTTCTTGGCTAGTAGCGCCGTTATCGCCGCGGAGAAACTGCATCCCGTTCCATGCGTATTCTTTGTCTCGATTCTTTCTGCTTTGAAGTAGTAGTGTCTTCCACGGTAATAGAGTACGTCGACGGATTCGCTGCCGCCAAGGTGCCCGCCCTTCACGACCGCTGCTTCCGCCCCGTGCTTCTCGACTATTGTTCTCGCGGCCTCCATCATGTCCTCTAGGCCGTTGATCCTCATGCCTGATAGGATCTCTGCCTCGGGGATATTTGGCGTAACCAGCACTGCTCTCGGCAACAACTCCCTGATGAGAGCATCAATAGCGTCTTCGCGTAAGAGCCTAGCACCACTCTTAGCAACCATTACAGGGTCTACTACCAGGGGGAACCCGAGTTCTTCAACTGTCTCCGCCACCGCATGTATTATCTCCTTGTTGCTCAGCATCCCCGTCTTCCCCGCGTCTATCCCCGTGTCGCGGTAGACCACCCTGATCTGCTCGGCCACAATCTCCGGGGGCAGATCGTGTATCATTGTGACCTCGTAGGTGTTCTGCGCCGTCACGCTCGTTATGGCTACTGCACCATGTACCCCTAGGGCCATGAACGTCTTGAGGTCTGCCTCGATACCAGCCCCTCCACCACTGTCTGACCCGGCTATAGTTATAGCTACGGGTACGGCTCTCATAGTCTCGCACCATTATATAGAGTTGTGGCTACCGGCGTAATAACCTTGTTATCCAGGAATTGATAACCCTATTAATAATTCGTTTATCATACGAACACCCGTACAAGTACTCTGGCCAGAACCGAAGACCACTCGACCCAATACCGGCCCCTATAGCTCTATCCCCACATATTCACCCGTTTCCACCGCGGAACAACAGGGCTCATCCGCCGTCGTGAGGGCATGAATAGCTATGCGTTGCTTCATTGTTGCGTGGACATGGTTGCCGGATAGCTTATATTGGTTACCCCCTGATCATAGAGTGGATGACCCGCCTTGAACAACGTTGAGCTTTTCAGGAAGGGTCTCGAGAAGATCCATGAAGGATCAATCGGTATGGCCGTAGCTTCATTACTATCCGTTATAGGAGTTGCGCCTGTATTTGTCTCGGCGCCGTTCTCACTAAAGATCAGGGTCAGTGTATCGGCCACAGGCCCGCAGGTTCTCCGTCTACCTCCGTTATTTCAGGACTTCATAACAGGTATTCTGGTGCTCGTGGGCATAATAGCAGTTATTGGCGGCGCCCTATTCCTCATATTCAGTACCGGCTATGTCGTGCCGGGTTATAGGATGGTTAACGCGGGGTCCGGGCATAGGTATAGTCCGCAGTACAAGCTGTTATCTGTAGGTTTGTCCCTCACGAGTGTAGCGGAGATCATTATTGGCGCCGCGATAGCCTCGCTCGGGACGGGCCAAATTTTTGGATCAATGCTTCAGCATGAAATCCTCGAGTACACGGTACTACTGGGCGTTCTCGCCACGGTATTGTTCGTGTTCAGGCTCGTCGGCTACCTAGGGACGGGGCTGTTCCTAATACAATTATACAATAGATACAATGACGCGCTATTACTAGCCACGGGAATACTGTTCATAGTCGCTATTCCCCTACCCCTCATAGGCTTCATAGCATGGGTATTGACGGCCATAGCGGCTCGCCAGTTAATGGAAAGAATAAGCCAGAGCTCCAGACAAGAGCCCCTGACCACTTATTCCTAGGAAGAACTAATGATGTACACGGGATCTCAGGATCAGAGGGCTTCGTGGCGGTTCTTCACTGTGTGAATAGATGCGCCTAAATAATATAATAATATGTATTATACACACGTGAATGCCCTAGGATCGCCCTGCACATTACATACTTTATTTTCTGATAAAACTCTATAGATAGTATACGTGTTTAGGTGGAGAGGTACAGTAGATCGATGAGGCTGCTTCGAGGTCTCCGGATCCTGCTCTATGTTTCGTCGCTAGGTTTACTTGCTTATTTCGAGTACCATTTAAGCCCGGAGATCCTTGGCTGGAGCATGTTCTTCACAGTACTATATATTGTCGTCCTATCGCTAACGCTTGGACTAGACCACGTGGTTCCCGGGGTTTTCCTCTCATACCTCTTCGCGGGAATTGCTGGGGACGTGCTGCTCCTGAGGATTCACGGGGAGCTGATAGGGGGTTC
The DNA here is from genome assembly GCA_027022365.1 of Desulfurococcales archaeon. Lineage (GTDB taxonomy): Archaea > Thermoproteota > Thermoprotei_A > Sulfolobales > Desulfurococcaceae > JAADCY01. Next base: position 450,144 of record JALVYU010000031.1, read on the forward strand.
GTGGATATACTATCTCCTGGCGTGCCTCTCCACCGGCGCCGTGTTTTGCTTCCTCGGCGGCCGAGCTATTGGAGCCGGGCCGGATAAACCCTGCCGTGACTAGAGGCTCGATAATACTGTGTAGCTTCACATCCATTGTGCTCAGCATCTACTTGTTCAGGCTGGTCGTGCCGAGCATGCTTACTCTGAGCATGGCCCCTCTACTGATTATTGGTCTCTCGATAATCCTCTATGCTCTCCTCATACTCTACGACCAGGCATTGTTCCATCTCCTCGTCGGGGCGATCGGCGGATCGCGCTCGAGGCCCGACACGGACAAATACCTGTACTCCCAGGTGCTGGGCTTCTTCCTCTTCACCCTCACGATCATCGTTGTCCTGATACCCAATTTCAAGCCCTCCGAGAGACCCTACCTGGCCCTCAGCATACTCTACTCCTACCTGTACGGCGGCCTCTCACTATCACTCATAGCCTCGCTTTTCCTCGGCCACTCACTCATCTCCTACCCGCTGGGGAGGAGGCCGGAGATCACCGGCTATCTATCCACAAGCATCAAGGAGTATGTCAGGCTTAGATATGTTTCCTCGCTCATCAACCTGTTCAAGCACATCGAGGCCAGTCCACGCGGGAGAAAGATCATGAGCGTGGAGGTGGTCGAGGCTCTCAGGAAGGGCTATGAGGGCCTACCTAGATATGCACGGCTAATGAGGGTTTTCGGGAAGACCAGAGATCTTCTCACGTACCTCGAGAACGTAAGGGTTCTGGAGGCAAGGCCAGACATACTTAATATGCTCCGCCAGATCGATCCCAGCGGGTATCTCGCAAAGACGTTCGAGACGATCGTGCTCCGGGCGTACAGGATGAAGATCATGGGGGACGAAAAATACACTAAGGAGATTAAACAGCTCAAGAGCCTCATACGATCCTACAAGGCGAAGACCAGTGGAGCGGATAGGGAGAAGATTATCGAGCTGCTCGATAGGCTCCGGAAGCCTAACGTGCTGGACGAACTCGTCTCCGTGTCCAGGCCTAGTCTCCGCCACCTGAGGAACAGGCTCGTCCACGGGAGGCTCAGCAGGGAGGTCATAATGATCGGTGATAGGCTCGCCGATGACCTCGAGTTCCTCGACGACCCGCTGAGCATGTATGTTCTCTGCTCCTGCCTCCTCATATACACCGGGATGGTGCTGGGACAGGGTTAATAGGCTGGTTCCCCCCTAAGATGAGATCATACATAATATGACGCGGTGCATCGTTATGGATGCTCTGGGCCAGACGATCCCATATACCGGCGTGACCGTGTACCAGATCATAGTCTTCGCGGCAGCCATAATAGCGGGGTACATACTGGTAAAGATAATGGTCTACGTGCTAGGCAAGACTCTCCACAGGCTCAGGGTCCCCGGCATCGTAGAGGGGCTAATCATAGGGATCGCCAAGGCTGTCGGATACATAGTTGTCATCCTATCAGCCCTACCGCTGATAGGGGTAAACACTGGTGTGGCCGGCCTCGGCTTATCCGCTATCCTTGGCCTGATACTTGGCTTCGGCCTACAGGACACGTGGGCTAATATGGCGGCAGGGGTATGGCTGGCCGTGATAAGGCCCTTCGATAAGGGCGACTACGTGGAGGTTGCGGGGTACAGCGGTGTTGTTGAGGGGATAGGCGTCATGTCCACGGTTCTCAGGACATGGGATAACGTAGTGATCACTATACCCAACAAGAATATCTGGGGAGCGCCGATCGTGAACTATACGAGGCTACCGATCAGGAGGATAACCCTCAATGTCGGCGTAGCCTACGGCACGGATCTAGACCGCGCGGTAGCGGTAGCTCTAAGCATACTCAAAAACCACCCCAAGACCCTGGACGAGCCGGAGCCGCAGGTTGTGGTCACGGAGCTCGGCGACTCCAGTATAAACCTCCAGCTGAGGGTATGGGTGAAGAAGGAGGACTACGGGCTGGTCAAGGCGGAGATCATCAAGAAGATCTATGAGGAGTTCACCAGGGCGGACATAGAAATACCGTATCCGCAGCTAGACGTGCACATAAGGGATATGCCCCGCTAGATGCTCTTTTTTACTTTGTGTATGTTACTCGGCGCTCTATGGTTCGGCCCACTTAATAACCAGGTTATCCAAGTAATAATAACCGGGTGAACGAAGCAGTGCTGCTCAAGTACAGCATACGCGGCGCAGGCTACGGGGAGGGCCCGGCCATAATAGAGGATGTAGCAGCGGATCTTGGGGAGGGAGGGCTGCTCGTGCTCGCGGGCCCCTCGGGCAGCGGCAAGACCACTACACTGCTAGCCATAACCGGTGTTCTCAACAACCTCCTATACGGATGGGTCGAGGGAGAATCATGGATAGCCGGGATAAACCCGCTGTCCCCCGAAGGCTTCGACGAGATCCCCACGAGGATCGGTGCCGTGCTCCAAGACCCGGACAAGCAGCTGGCCATGCCAACCCCTTATTCAGAGGTGGCGTTCACCCTTGAGAACCTAGGGTATCCGGAGCATGTTATCCGTGAGAAGACCGTTGAGATGCTTGAGCGGCTGGGCCTCCGCGACAAGATGTACGCCCACGTCGAGGATCTAAGCGGCGGAGAGAAGAGGAGGCTGACCTTCGCCTCCGCGGTCGTCCATGATCCCCCGCTCCTGCTCCTCGACGAGCCCTCGGCGAGCATGGATCCGTGGGGGATCAGGGAGGTCAGGGGCTTCATAAGTGATTGGAGACGGCGGGGGAAAGGCGTCTTGGTCGTCGAGCACAAGCTCCGCTACTTCCTCTGGGATGGCGCGAGGATACAGGTCTACCGCGGCGGTAGAGTGGTACGGGAGCTAGAGGCACCGCTGTCACGGGGCGAGATCAGGTTTCTCGAGGAGATAGGCGTCGACGCCGGTCCCCCGAGAATAAGGCGTGTCAAGCCCCCCACTGGCTCGAGCCGGGTTCTAGAGGCCAGGGGCCTCGTGATAGGATACGGGGAAAACATTGTTGCAAGGGATATAGACCTGTACCTTGATAGGGGGGAGGCCGTGGCTATTATCGGGCGCAATGGTGCTGGTAAGACAACCCTCCTCAAAACACTGGCCGGCGGCCTAGACCCTCTGGACGGCGAAGTATTATTGCTGGGGGAGAAAACCTTCTCGAGACAGAGGATCGGCCGGGTCTTCTACGTGCCGCAGACTCCGGACTACCTCTTCGTCGCCCCGAGCCTTGAGGGAGAAGTAAGGGAGATAGCGGGGAAGACTGGGAAACCCGTGGATTGGATTACGCGCTACATACCATGGTACGGGGAGGCCAGGAAGACGAGTCCCTATAGGCTGAGCCACGGGCAGAGGAGATGGCTATCAATAATCATCGCGTACAGCTATGGGGCTCCCGTAATACTGTTGGATGAGCCCAGCAGCGGCCTCGACCTGAGACTATTTAGGAGGCTCGCGGGCCTCGTCGGCAAGCTCAGGGGGGAGGGTGTATCGTTCCTCATATCGACCCATGACCCCCGCGTTGTCGGGGAGATGTGTAGCCGGGCCTACATCCTGGATCGGGGCAGGCTCCGAGAAATAGATCGCTATAGGGCTGTGGAACTACTCGAGGAGGAGGCGGGTCTAAGCCTTGAGGAGGCCTAGTACGAGCATACTCTTCATCTACGGCCTGGCGATCACGCTCCTAGCCTTCATCTACAGGGACCCATACAGCCTCCTACTCATAAGCATACCTAACGCTGTGGCAGGTATTTATCTGGGATACAGGAGGGCTAAGCTCATAGTGGTGTTGCTTCTCCTCAGCATATGGGGGACGTTCCTCAACGCGTACTTCCTGGCTAATCACGGCCAAGTAGTGGCTGTTCTGGGGCCGCTGGTGATACGTGAGGGAGCTGTAAGGGCGACGGCCCAGATAGGGCTCCGCCTCCTAGCAATAGCGGGGGCGGCGCTGATCTTCATAGGGGGCGCGGAGCCCGAGCAGATAATAAGGGATCTGGAGGCCGAGCTCCGACTACCGAAAACAATAACGTTCAGCCTCGCCTACGCTCTCCGCCTCATCCCACTCCTAAGAAGGGATTACAGCGAGATAATGTTCTGCCGGCGCCAGAGAGGGTACCGGAGGATCGCTTATCTGCCGGGGGACATCAAGACGCTTCTCCTACCACTGCTCAGCATAGCGTATCAGCGCGCCATATGGGCTGGAATAACCGTGGAGCTGAGGGGCTTCAGGAAGAGGAGGCCCCGCTACAGGAGGCCTAGGATAGGCCTTGTCGAAGCACTCCTGCTCTCATGGCTCGCCCTACAGGTGGTCCTGCCCATCATGGCTGGATGGACAATGTGATCCCCCACGGCCCCGACCATTATATGCGTGATGAGGCGTGACGGGCTAGGGATCACATTTATAGCAAGCGTTAAATCTATGAAGAACACAATATATAAACCGCAGGTGGTTCCATGCAGTATATCAAGTCCCTCATAGTGCTCATAGTCATCGCCGCGATAACCATGTCATCCGCAGTCTACGCGGAGACAACCTACAGTATAAGGTACCACGTGGTAGTCAACGGCGAGGTAAGCCCTCTGCTGAACATCTCGACCCGTATAAGGTGGGACTACTACTTATCCCTAAACATGACGTTCCACGGAGAAAACGTGACCATATGCTATAGTCTCGAGGGAGCATTGATCCCGAAGCAGATCACGGCCAGGAGCGCCTGCGGCGTAGTCAACATGACGGAGCTCATGGCCCTGCCACGAGGAACCGGGGGGACAAACAACTTACTGCCCACAGTACCCCTGGGGAAAAACATCATGATCCACGGGTACAAGTTCCTCGGAGCAGGCGATTACAAGGGGCTACCAGTCTACAAGTTCCAGGCAAAGATATCCCCGCCATTCCTTGGCGGCAAAGCGAACGCCTCCATGATCAATGTCTACCTCTACGCCGGGCTACCAATACCCCTCTACGCCTCCGCCAGCATCAATATCCTCGGAAACCTCAGCGTACTCGTAGACGCTGTTGAGGCGAACCTGCCCAGGAACGTGCCGACAGCATACACGACAACACACTACTACGACATAATAGCCGGGGGATTACCGGGGGCACACATAACCGTGGAGGGAGACAAAGGATCATACACGATCAAGGCAACGAACAACGGGGACACAGTGGGCTACATAATAGTCATATACAGGAACACAGGGTTGGCATGGGCAGAGATAATCCCGCCCGGACAAACAGTAGCCGTCAAAATACCGGTGGCGCTCCTACAGCAGGTGAGCCTAGAGACACAGGAGAACATGCAATCACCGGCAAACCAGTACATAGTTGCGGGCACAGCAGTAGCGGTTGCAATCATAGCAACAATACTCATATACACAGCCCGTAGAAGAAAGACCTCATAAAACCGGGCAAACACCATATACGAGAACGCGTTTTTAAACACCCATCCTTAAAGCCCTATGCTCCACCAACTACTCGACCCCGCCTTGACTCCAGCCTGCTGAAAGCATCCCCTAGTGCTTCGCCCCACTTATTCCCTCTGCCCGATCCATACACAGGGTTGAACCCGTGTCCCACCCGTTGATCACGTGGAACACCGCCGACGCGACGCCGCGGTCGAACAACCAGCTCCTAAACACCACATACTCTACCATATCCCCTCCAACAGACCAGATTATCCCGCATCCCCGCCCCCCGAGCACATCCAGGAGCTCGCCCAGCTTCCTCCTCGAAAGCTCCACAACCGCCCACACCCTCGCATACCTCGACAAGAGAAGCGAAGACAACAAAACCCCCAACACATCCCTATCCAGCACCACGGCCACGAGCTAATCCCTACCCACAAGCAAAAGACGAGCATTCCGCCCCACATAGATAGGGAAAGCACCAACAACGGAACCGAGTAGCTCCAAAAACACAGCCACAACCAACAAACCATAAAAACACAAGCCCGGCACGAGAACCCCACAACCAAAAATGAAAAAACAAACATAAACAACGGAAAATCCCGATCTCTCCTGGGAAACCGTGTCTTCTCTATCTGTTTGTTTCTGGTTGTAGATCGTTAGACGGTGTATTTCTTTAAGGTGAAGTGTTAATGTGATCTATACTGTTCCCGGGTGGTCTTCCCTGCTGTGCCCGGGAGCACCATTAGGCGCTTATTTAAGCTTTTCTACCCGAGATCCCCATGAGCTTCATGGAGAATCCGGAAACCCGAACCGACAAACCTAAAAACAATAACAAACACATAAACAACCAAAGAAACAACCAAAAACAGAAACAATAAACAAAAATTGAAAGGCCGAGCAGTCCGTTCGGCAAGAACGTTAAGAGCGACTTCGAAACAATAAACAAAAATTGAAAGGCTTGTCGCCCAGAGGCATAGCCGCCAATGTAACGATGGTGCGAAACAATAAACAAAAATTGAAAGGATTAATATTATAGACATTCCAGCATTCTGAACAACGATAAGAAACAATAAACAAAAATTGAAAGACTATGAATCCAGAGAGTAGGGCTAGGGCTATGAACCCGTAGAAACAATAAACAAAAATTGAAAGCTACTATTGTTCTCCTTTCCCTTATGCTTCTCTCTATTAGGTTTGAAACAATAAACAAAAATTGAAAGTCACATTGATATGTTGTGTGTTCGTAGTAGCTGTCGTAATCAGAAACAATAAACAAAAATTGAAAGATAATAACAAGAGACTTACTCACAGGTTTTACTACAATGTACGGATGAAACAATAAACAAAAATTGAAAGTTCCTAGCTATGTGTTCCAGAAGAGCGACCACCCTCCAGCGAAACAATAAACAAAAATTGAAAGCAATCCAAAAGAGCTAGTAATACAACTATGGTACAACTATAAGGAAACAATAAACAAAAATTGAAAGGCCTTAGTATTGTACCTACAGGGTCTGAATCGGCTTCCTGAAACAATAAACAAAAATTGAAAGGTAGTATATCGTTAGGGTCTCGTCGCGGTTCAAGTAGAACGGAAACAATAAACAAAAATTGAAAGTATAGCTGTTAGCAGGGTCGCTATTATGTCTCCATCACTAGCAGTGAAACAATAGACAAAAATTGAAAAGGATTTTATCTATGGGAAATTGACAATATCGGTTTATTTTTTACTTGATTTTTAAGTGTTTTTTGTTAATGTTGATGTAGTTTTGGAAAAAAAATTGTTAATTGTTTTTGGGTAGTATTAGTTTTGGTAACAATATAGGTATTTGTGAAACACTTTTCTTAGGGCGTCGATTATCGAGGCTCTGCAGTCGTTTCCCATAGGTACTATTAGTGTTCTTCGGCTATGGATGTATATGAACAGGTATTCTTTACCACAGCCGAAAGCCCTTATTCTTTCGTATAGCTTGCATTTTATGAGGTGGGCGTAGTACTCGCTGGGAACAAACTCGACCCTCATGGTATCATCTGAGGAGATAATAAGGAAGAACTGAAAGACCCTTATTAGGATCTACTATATCTGTTTTTCCCCGGAAACGGCTCACTTGATTAATAACTATCTCCACATAATAGCTATAAGGGGGCACAGCATTCCCGCTGTCTTACAATTGGTTCTCACTTATTATCTTCGGCGTATCCCGGTATTGTCTAGGCCCGCCACGTACCTAGGATCGAAGAGACGTCAAATAAACATGTTTATTCGACAATAACATAGTTAGTTGTTCGCCTTTTGCCTTTGCTAATATATCCTATACGTTATCCCCGTTATACCAGATAATAGCTTGCTTACACCCACAACGCCCTTACACGAGGATAGCTCGATATAAGTACAATACCATTAGACAGTAGCTTAGTAGTGGTGTCCTATCTGTCTCTAATATTATTGCGGCATAGACTAGATCTTTTGAGAGAAATAATTATTTTCTCGAGTCAACGAGGATATGTATACAAGGTGTATTTGACTGGTTCTCGGGAAATTTGGGTGTAGTCAGCGGCCAGTTAAAATAGTAGCATTGGGATTCCTGAAGAACAAATCAACAAGAGGTTTTGAATGGTATCACTAGGCTCGGTAGATTTTTAGTAATGTTTTCGCCTTGGTTGTGAGTATGTATTTATTGTCCTTTTTTTCAACCAGGTGTTTTTCTTCGAGCTTCTTCACGGTTTTCCATATTGTTGTTTTTGGCTTTTCCAGTATCTTCGACAGCTTTGTAAGGGTTATGCCCGGGTTTTCTTGGAGTTTTTCAAGTATTTCTAGCTCTAGTTTTGTCGGTGTTTCGCATATGGGTATGTTTTTTGGATCTATTTCTATTGATTTGTCTCTTGCCTCGATGTCTATTCTGATATCGATATCTATGTTTTCCTGCTTGATGAGTAATGCAGCAGTATATGCCTCTATAACTAATGCTCTCAAACCTCCCCCGAGGCTTATCTTGAACTTGCTGTTTCCTCTCAGTATTTCTTTTTTAAAGATGTCCATGATCTGGGAAACAGCGGTCCAGAAGTCTTCTACGTCTACTCTGTGTAATAGTATGTTTTCCTCCTTGATCCCTGCGAGTCCCGCTATATTTTTTATTTCCTGGACGGCTTTCCTTGTCCTCTCATCAATATCCCATGATGGTACCAGTAATACTATTTTTGAGACGCCGCCCATCCCCATGGCTAATAGACTGCGTATAACGTGTCTTTCGTCAAATCCTAGTGTTGCCAGAAGGATAGTGGTCATTTTATAAGTCACCCCTATATCTTGTTGTTAGGTGTTTAGTTTATTAATTGTTTCTCTTTATGAGAACACTTCTTATTTCTGTTCCTATATTTGGGAATAATTCTGAAACCTAAGAAACGCATAAGATTTATATACCTTTATATCTAGAAAAAGTAAATAGAGGGAGTAGAAAATGTCTGGCGATGGGTATGAAAATATTGTGAAAATCATCAAGTACTTCATTGAGACGAAGCGATACGGGCCTGTAGACAGAATGGCTATGGCCATGGGTCCTGAAGCAGTAGAAATAGCGCTTTATGACATGCTCCGAACTATAAGTAGCTTATATGGTAGGAGCATTGTTGTGAGGATGAGGTCAGAAAAAGATGGTAAAGAGTTTACAGTGAGGTGCTGTGAATATGATGAGGATAAGAGGCTCGGATACGGTATTTATGGCGATGTAGTCGAGGTACTAGAGGGACAAGGCGAACTAAAAGGTAAGATCCAGTGTATGCCGTGCCCGCGTCCCCCTAGAGAAGACGAGGTAAAGGGTTTCCTTGCAAAAGTGAGAGAAGATCCGTCCTACGCGAGAAGACTTGTATTAGAGGCTTTTTCAATCCACGTGAAGGGAGAGGGTGAATAAAGAATGGTTTATACGAGCATCTCGGCCCGGATCCTATTAAATATTGAAGCGCTAAATATGACTGAAAGCGCCGGCAACTATGTGAAGCATAGAAGAGCACCAGTAGTCATTCCAACGAGTAATGGGTATATTCTCAGATACGTTCCAGTGATCAGTGGTGAGAGCATAGCTCACGCTTACCAGGAAATACTCGCTAAGATAGCTGAGGAAACAGGCCTACCAGTATGTAGTCTATGTAGGCAGGGCGTATTCCTCAAACACACAGATAAAAACGTGTTCAAAAGAACAGGTATCCCAGCACCCGACTTCAAGAAACCGGAGAGCGTCGAGGAGACAATCGTTAAGCACTGCGTAGTCGAGGACGTAGGCGGCTTCCTAAACACTGACGCCGCTTTAAAGAGGACGAGCAGATTCTACGCAGGATACATGATCCCAGCACTAGACTCTATCAAGACAAGTGCTGCAGAGGCACAATTCCATGTCAGATACGATCCCCTGTCGATCCAGACACAAGCAATATATAACATAGAAGCTGGAAGCGCATTATACGTATTAACGCTCGGGCTAGACATAGACGGAATAGGTGTTTCAAGCATAGCTTTAGAAAACAGTAAGCCGAAACCCCTAGTATCCCCTGAGGAGAGATCTAAGAGGATTGAGGCAGCATTCAAAGCAATGCATCTACTAGTAACGCAAATGCTCTTCGGAGCAAAAAGAACAAGGTTCATGCCTAACTGGAAGATAATGAGCCTAGCAATACTCACTACGCATCCGCTACCCCTGAATGTCCGGCCAGCACATACGAGCAAATACATTGAGGAGACAATAGAATCAGTGAATCATGCCGTAGAACTGCTAGGTAAGGGGGCATCAAAGATAGAGGAGAAAGCACTCCTAGCATACTATTCGGCGGAAGAAAAACCAGTAGTCGGAGAGTCCAGTGTAAGCATATACGAGGCCAGGACACCCGACGAAGCATTCAACAAATCCTATGAGTACATACAAGAACTGTTGGGGATGAAGTAAGGTTGAAGAGCATCTTATTAGTAGATATAGTTTTTTCATGGGGCCACATGATTAGGCCACCATATCAAAGCGGGGGAGGACAGGCCCTACCCTACCCTCCCCCAACAACCCTGATAGGAGCCTTGGCAGCCCCGTATCTAAGACTGAGAGAGCCAGTGGAGATCATTTACCATGATAAGAAAGCGTACAGTCCAGCCGCCAAGTTACTAGATATTGTGAGCTACGCCGTTATGGGCTATCCTAAACCATGCGTAACCGAGATAATTGATATTAACAAATACTACTCCTACGCTTATCTTAGACCCAAATATAAAAAGTATGAAAGATTCTGGTCAGCCGCTATAGGCACGGGTAAAATATACTCACCATCAAACGCTGTAATCGCATACATAGTCGAGCAGGAATACGGAGAAGAACTAGCCAAGGCAGCATGGGGGATCACGAGGATCGGTAGCAAGGAAGGACTGGTATCAGTAAGGAGAGTAAAACTGGTAAAACAACCAGCAGTAATCGAAGAACAAAAGACCGTCAGTACAATTTTCCCAACACCCCTAAACATAGTAGAGCCTAGGGAAAACTGCAGGATCATCTATTTCTGGAAAATTATGAGGGAAGCATATACTTCGTACATGCCGAAGGAATACGAAGAATATCTCGACAAATACGTTGTCCCAGAATTCACTAGCAGAGTCTACGGTGGATCTATGAAGGTAAAGCCGCTAGAAAACGCCGTAGTAGTCGAAACACCATATTCTCCACTCATACTTCCCAAGGAAAAACTAGGTATAAGGTGATACGATATATGAGTGGTCATCTATGCATAGAACTATACCCGCCCGGCACACTCGGCAGGATCTTCATAGACTTATCACTCAACTATATGGATAAATCCCTTTACAAACTAAGAGACAATACTATATGTATAAATGATCCAGTCTTGTTCGCCCAAGAAATGGAGGGGTTGCTTGAACAGTTCTATGTTAAAAGAGAAAAATGTTTCTACCTTACAGGTAATGATAACAAAAAAATTGTTGAGGTTCTAGGATCATTCTATAGTAAAGACGATCTGGCAACAATCATAAGATTTGTCACAAAATCTCTCATAAACGGCGGATACAGCAATGTAGCTAAGAAAACAACAGCACCAGCCATGGCAAGGATAGAGTTTTTCGAACATTCAAAACCAGGCTATATAGCCCGGATTTCCGATAAACACAAGGAGCACCCATACAAACGCATGAACGTATTATCGCTTGCCCTAACAATCTTAGGCGGCTGTATAGCCTATGTGACTCAAAGCGGGAAAAAGTTCATGGTTTATTTTGTTCCACTATATTACATCGAACCAATACTAATAAAGAAAATCAAGGGGAAAATAGCGGAATACTATAACTCCCCACCCAGTATTCTCGCCTACATAGCAGTAAAATATGTAGCAGAGCTCGGAGTAATCAGCGGATCACCGCTTGGTTTCTTAATAACGATAGATAGGTCGGGAAACAGGCCAATTCTCGTACGTAGTGAGCCATTAGCTAGTGAAGGATTAGAGAAAATTATACCAAATCTATCCAAAACTTCAAGAGAAATTATTGATGCAATACTTGATCTGCTGAAAATATATTATGACGAGCTTCCAAAAAAGAGAAAGACAGCTAAATTCAAGAGAATTGCAGAATTTGTAGCCCCACTCATAACCATAGTGTTGGATATTTATAGGGCGTCAAGAGGATCTGGGGAGGCATTATATGACTGTATAAGGACTATAGCCCTTGTCAGGGACAGTATTATCAGCTCATTAGAGAAAGGTGGTAAGAATACTCCTTGGAGAAGACTATACTTCATGCTGAAAGACAAAGTCGATCATCCGGTGGGAGCGCTAAATATTCTCATAAGAGATCTATCGAATATAATTAAGCTGGAGGAATGGAGGGGTATATACCAGTTTTGAGGAAACTTAACGATTTTCTCATTGAGACATATGAGAAACACTATAGTAGGGTGAATAAGCCACTTATAACCATATATGAAGCGCCAACCGGATATGGTAAATCATCAGTATTCCCATTTATAGCATATAAAATACGCAGTTCAGGAGTATTCTACGGGTACATACACGTATTACCCATGAGAAGCATAATCAGGAGCCTATACACAGATCTTTTGGAAGGAAATAAATATCCATTTAACATGATTGAAGACGTGAAAAACAATGTGGGGTATCAAGCAAGCGGTATGACTCTATCAGGAAAGGACCCATTCTACACAAAACTATATAATATAACGACGATCGATAGCTTCATGCTAAACATGTTAAAGCTATCTATCGGCGAGCCCAACACTTACTACAAGCACTATGAAGCAAGCAGGTCAATGATATTTACCTCAATGATAACACTTGATGAAGCCCACTTATACGGAGGCGATCCAGGGGCGCCAGAAGAGAAACTATATACTAGTTTCACATCTCTAGTCGGTGTCCTCCCCTACCTAAACACGCCCATATCAATAATCTCCGCGACAATCCCCATAAGCCTGGGAAACGCCATCTATAGGACAATACTGGCTTATACTAGGTCGAAAAACGGCGTGGCGCTGTGGATAAAGTATGGGGATAAGATCAGAGTAAACGGGAAAGTCATTGGTGAAGCGGTAGATAGAGAATTCGATCAAAGAGTGGAGTCCACTCGATGGAAAACAGAGATCCTATCAATAAGGTTCAATAAGCTCGCAAAAGAAATAAATGACAAAGCCGAGACAGGGAGGAAAATACTAGTTATAACCAATAAGCCCGTCAGAGCTGTGAATATTTACGAGCACTTAGCATCGATGGATCTGGATCCTGTTCTGGTTCATGGAAGACTGAAGTACTCGGAAAGAGAATCTATGGAGAAAAGAATACGTGAGGCAAATGTAGTTGTTGCTACCCAGGTAGTAGAGGCCGGAATAGACGTAAGCTTCGACACTATCTACACTGATCCTGCTCCTCCCACAAGCCTTATTCAAAGAATCGGGAGAATAAACAGGGAACTAAGAGACAACATAACCGGCCAAGTATTTATCATCAACGATGGTGAGGACAGCTATAAAAATATATATGATCCTGAAATAGTGGTGAATACGCTGAAACTGATCAAGGAGTACGGGGATAATATAAACTGGAGACTACCTAGGGGAAGAGATTCAAGCGACATCATAGGCTACTATGATTTGATCGAGAAAATCTATCAGGGATTAACACCAGTAATCGATACAGGGCTTCTCCATGCACTCAAAGAAATAATTCTCTCAGCAAGAATAGGCTGGAGTCAAACGAGGGAGCTAATGTATAAATCATGTATGAAAAACACAGGTATTATTAGGAACAGTGTTTTGATACCCGTTTTTCCAGTGGATATCACAGATCAACACTTAGTAAATGATATTACTATTGAAGAACTATTTGTTGAAGCGGTACCAGTAAGCTTAGCTTGGCTTATAATTAGGGCGAACACTCTTCTTTCAAGGAAATCATTCATACTATATATTGTTTTTGACGATAACGGTGAGCCTTATCCTCGCTTTGAAACAGCTCCAAGAGATCCTGCGGAACTAAAGAAGATAATATGTGGAAGTCTATGTGGATACAGGGTTCATAGGAACTTATCCCGCGGCAACGGCTTCTTTTCCGGCATAGTAGTCGAACCTAGGCTCTACAAGCCCTGGAAAGGATTGCTGGTTGACTAGGATTGTTAGCCGCTGGGGGTCGAAACAATGTATTTCCATGCATACATCGATAAGGATGGCAGGAATTATAGTTTAATAGGGCACTCCATAGACACTCTTCTCGTCGCTTTAAAGACAAATATCAACAAGAGACTATATACTGTCACTTGCAGGATAATAGAAGGAGATAACCATAGAGAGGTTATTCACTCCTACCTTCTCCTACCGTTTTTACTACATGACATAGGGAAAATAATGATCATGTACCAAGAGAGACCCGCCAAATGGAATTATGGATACGCGTTCCACGAAATTGTTGGCGGCATACTAATGTATAAGATCAGCGAGCAAATCCTCGAGGATGATGTAGCGGGAGTAGATTATCAAATGCTGAGGTATCTCTTGGTGGAATCCGTTAAGAGACACCATTATTCAATGAACCGTGGATTAAACGAGTTAATTGAAGCTATGAACAGAGGACTCTTTAAATTCGTGAACGGCGTTTATAATGTTGTGAAAAGAAGTGATCTGGAAAAATATATTCTAGGCATAAAAACATGCTTAGAGAGATACTCTGAGATGGTGCCCCGCCAACTAAATAACATACTAGATAATATTATTGAAAAAGCTCTACCAAACATGCGTGACACTCTTTTTAGCCTCTATACAGCTAGAACGTTGGAGCAAAAAATCAAGAAAATAGAGGATTACCTGCGTAGCAAGAATGTTAATGAAGCCTTCATATACAACGCCGTATTGACAGGATTAATCTCATTAGCTGATTACACGGCAGCATCAATAGAGAGAAGCAATAAACTAAGAGGATATGCTTCAAAATTTTACTCCAAGAGCGAAATAAAGGAGATTAATGCTATTATACCGGTCGAGTGCAGATAATACCTCGTCTATATGGGGCTGTATATGATGAGCAACAATATTCATTTCTTCCGTGTAGGCTTGTATATTGAGGGTTTTAGGGGTGTTTTGTTCACTGGTAAGCTTGTTAAGACCATTATTATCCGGGTGTTGCCTGAGCTCGGCGGGTTCTTCCAGCCTTCTCGGTCGGGTTATCCGAAGCTTATCCATGTTTCGCCGCTCTACACCCGTGTCGGTGGGAGGATTAGGTGTGTTTACAGCAGTATTGACTGCAGGGGCGATACGGCCAGGTGCGGTGGTAGGCCCTCGCAAGTGGTTCTGAATGGGGATTACTGGTTCTATATTGGTTTCTCCGAGAAGCTGTTGAGCCACGAGAAATTCCTGGAGGCGGTGATGGGTCTCGACGACTGCTTCGTCTTCATGGATCAGAGGGTGTGCGCCGTGCTTAGCGAGCTAGAGTACATCAATATGAGGGAGGCAATACTCGATACCGCGAGGAGGGTACTGGGGAGCGGTAAGCTCAAGATAGTGTTCTCCTCCCCCACAATGCTGAGGGATCCCTTCAAGCGGACGAAACACAAGTCACTCATACCCACAGTATTCAACATATTCTCGACACCGCTCTACCTCATGCTGCACAACACGGGCTCCTACAGCCTCAGGAAATACAGGAGGCAGCTCCTGATACTCCACAAGATCTTCAACGAGCCGTACACCACCCTTAAAACCGTCAAGCTAAAATGGGTCGTCTACAAGCACAGGCCGGAGCCGACAATAACCGGGTACATGAACCTCTTCATCAACCAGGACTACCTACAGTACTACGGGAGATACATAGACATGGAGAAATACCTGGGAGAAATACTAACATACATGGCAGCACTAGGCGTAGGAGTAGGAAGAGCAACGGGATTCGGCCACGTAACCGTAGAGCCCGGACAGAAAAAGGAGAACGCCGCAGAGGGGAAATAACATCATAGGCTTTTTCAACAAAATAATATCTCATCTAAACACGCACAAAGAAAAACAACTAAGCGAGAACTCCACACAACCATGTTCAAGGACAGTATCCTACATCTTGTATTTCTTCGCAAGTAACTTAGACCACATACATTAAACAAGTAATACACGGTCAAAACAAAGCTGAGCACATTACGGGTCCTGCATTGCAAACGCCTAAAAGGCATGGCTAATCTAGCCCACTATGTCATTATGAGTAAATATGTCAATGTCATAGCGCTCTTTATCGTATTTTTCATATCAAGATTATCTCATCCTCTGTTACCAGCGGTTCTCGATGAGATATTGCCATTGCCACGATAACTCAGTCTATGTAGTAGCTGGCAAGCCTATGTAGCCCGTATGATGCCTCAATGATATATTCTCTAAAGCATGGAACTCCGTCGAATGTCCAGAATATAGTGTTTGTTGCCTCGGATACATAGCCTAGAGGCTTTTGCTTGTAGTTCGAACAAAAAGATCAAGCTTATTCTTGTCTTGCCCTCTATAAACGCCCTTAAAAGATAAGTTTTTAACCCGTATACTCCCCTATAGAAGAAGGTACATCATATACACAATCATCTCACGATGAACCTCTTATTGGGCTCTCTTCGTAGACCATTAAGCTCTTCCGCAGAGACCTCAGCTATTTTCTCAGAATATATCAGCTTAATCAATTCTTGTTTACCACTTAGGCTATCCCGCAGCAATTCATTCAATACTCTAGGCATTCCCCTAACCGTACCATACCTCCTAATGTTCTCCTTTACTAGTTTTTTATAAATACCGTCATCTAAGATTACGGTAGTATGTTTGGACATATAACCGCCCAAGCATTATGATATGTAGAATCATATGTATTCTTCTAGGGCCGATAGATAATTCGGTATGCTACTTACTATTTCCATCTATATCGGCCGACTTTGATGCCAACCATTATTGATCTTAGAATATTATAGTCTCTTTATAATAGTACGCCTGTTCGTTTCGATGGTGAATATTCCTAGAATTATCGTAAACAATAGTAGGACCAAAAAATCTATACCTAAGCTGAACGCTGATCTCCCTATGTATAAATCGTTGATTATGTCAGCATAATATGTTAACGGCGATACATACGATAAGGGTCTCATAAGTATTGGTAGCCTATTTATTGGAACAAATACTCCGCTTATGAATATAAGTGGCATCCTAACAACACTTGATAATAGGACCGCGTCTGCTGGTACATCGGAGGGTATAGCGGAGAAAAGAAGGCCCATAAACGAATAACATATCGACGATAGTAGTATGGACGCAATAAGAACAGGTATGTTTGCTGGGCATACACCAAGAAATATCCCAATAGCAATTATAACTAATGATATAAAGACTCCGTAGAGCATTGATGCAAGACATGTTCCCATCAATACTAATTCAATAGTTATTGGTCTTGCTAGTATCATTTCAAGTGTCTTTTGCCTAGTCTCCCACGGTAATATTACAGGTGTGATAGAAGAAGCTGCGAAAAAGGAGGATATGGATAATAACATGGCGACCGCACTACCTATACTTGGAGATGAACCGATCATAAATGCAAGCCATAAAAACATAGGCATGAATACGCCCATTACGATCGTTGGTCCCTTGAAATAATAAAGTCTCATATCCTTAATGCTCAAGGCCCATATCTTCTTCAAATAATCACTTATACATGCTACCATATTACTCGCCCCTAACTATTCTGACGAATATGTCCTCGAATGACTGGGATTCTATATGTAGATCCTTTATCCTTAGACCTAACCTGTGTTTAATATTCATGATCTTATCCAATACTTCATCTAATTCGTTCTTCTCACATATTATGGTTACCCATTTCTCATCGCATGTTACATTGTAATGATCTCTGAGCTCGTTGAGAACGCTAGAATCAATACTGTTATCGAATAAAACCTTTATCTCTATATACTTTCCATATCTTATCCTTAGATCATCAGGGGTGCCCTCTGCTATGATTTTTCCCTTATTAATGATCGCCACACGATCACAAAGCATGCCTGCTTCATCAATATTGTGGGTGGTTAATACTATAGTCTTACCGTTCCTGCGAAGCCCCATAATCATCGACCTGATTTTCCGAGCACTAAAAACATCTAGTCCTGATGTTGGCTCGTCGAGAAACAATATTTCCGGATCACTGATTAGAGCCATAGCCAGTAAGAGCCTCCTCCTCATCCCCTTAGATAATGTTTTTGCCTTGGAGCTTCTTCTATCATATAAACCGAGCTCCTCCAGGAGGAATTTTCCCCTCTCAATAATGGTTTCTTTAGGAATGCAATAGAGCTTGCCTATAAGTACAAGATTATCCCAGACACTCAGATCCACATATGGATTCGAAACCTCTGGAACAACGCCTATATGGCTCCGAGCCCCTATAGGGTTTCTATGCACATCAATACCCATTATAAACGCGCGTCCTCTATCGGGCCTCAATAAACCAGTGATCATCCTTATAGTCGTAGTTTTACCCGCTCCGTTAGGACCCAAAAGACCAAAAATCTCGCCGCGAGATACACTAAAGGAAACACCACGGACAGCCTCAACAGATCCGAAGCTCTTATACAGTCCAATAGCTTCGACCATGGTCATACTGCTCCTTCACCACCAATCTAATACATATGTAGACTTTCATCATATTTCTTAAGATACTGCTTCGACATAGTCAACTTAATCTTTCATCTAATGAACTTTACAACATCTCTATCTCGTATAATATTTCCCATATTTAATTTCTACTCTCATAAGTTGTACTTGAAAAAGCATAATCAATAATATACTACCGCATAAAAGGGATCAAAAACCATGTAATTATCAAATTATTATATAGTTTTTCATTATAAGATCCAAAGATTGGCTTCTCCAAAAACAGACATATTCTGTATTAGTTCTAATCCAAACAATCCGGGCTTAACAGGGATAAGTATGCTATGGCTTCAAAAAGGATCTAGATCTTAATTGTGCATTATAAGACACATATTGTGAAGAAGCAGTCATCGCTGGGCTTAAACAGGATATGCTCGTGATCACACAGTAAAGAGCAAGAAGAAATCCATGTCCGTGTCTGAATAATTGGGAACGACGGGTTGGAAATAAGCAAAGTATTCTATGGTATAAAGATTGTACTTACACCATGTTTTTCCGCGGTTTCTGCTTGTTTCTTATCGCTTGTCAGTAGCTGCGCTTGTTTCTGGAGGGCTTGGACTATATATAGGGAATCATATATTGTTGCCTTATTTTTCAGGGCGAAATCGAATGCGGGTTCTAGGTACTTGTGTTGGGGCTCGATCCTTATGATTTCTTGATCGGTTAGTTTGAACAGGATGTTCTTCTTTGCATAAGCTATTCCGATTGGTATAGACCGGAATATGGAGTAGTGCTTCCATATAGCATTTAATACTTCTTTGAGCATCAAATCTAGGCTGAATACCTCGCTGTACAGGAGGTATTCTCTTATTTCACGCCAGTTCTCTTCTTTAAGAACATATTTGGCAACAGACGAGGCATCAATAACGATCACGGTCTTCCCTCACGCTCCTCGACCCAGAACCCCTAGGCAGGACGGGGTGTTTTTCGAGTTCTCTCTGGATTTCCTCTAGGACAAGACGCTTCTTATAGTACTTGATCCGCTGCTCTATGAAATCTATTATTTCTTTTTTCCAATCTATTTCCCCCTTTAGCCTATCCATTTCCTCTTTGAGCCTGCGGGGTATTCGTATACTTAGGACCGTGCTCAACCGTTTACACCGATTCCATGGATATTGTATACAGTTATTTAAACCTACCTATTGTTCAATTAACCAATGCAGAACAATAACTACTCATTTCCTTATCCCATGAAATACCTTGTTCCCCCATCATGTTCGGAAATCTCGATAATTTCTTTCAAGCGAATACGATAGGATACAATGCGGGTATCCATCGTCTAAACGAAGATTGATGTTTTCCCCGCTAGGCTAACCTGCAGATATGCTCTACGGCGTCTTAGCGAGAACCATGTGCCGGCTAGGATTTTATGTTGATGATTATGGGCGGCTCCTTCTCCACGATTATAATTTCGATACGATCGGCTACGCGCGTGGTATTAGTCAGGTATAGTGTTTCAATAATGTGGCCAAGCTCTACGGGATCATGTTTTCCGAATATCAGGAAAGCAAAATACTTTTTATTACTAGTTTCCCTTATCCTTAGTTCATCAATATACGTCCTGAGCTGTACAGGAGCCTCCTTAGACCTTGTACTCGTCTTAGCCTCCGCAACCAGGGTTATGGGAGAGCTATGGTCGCAGAAGAAATCGGGTCTTAACCCGTGATCAACGCTTCTATCCGAGGAGCAGATGAGGCCAAGGCGATCAACGTATTTCTCGTAGATGTACTTGACCCCCTTATTCAAGACGATGTTATGGATGCGATCATACCTCTTCGTCTCATCCATTATTCTGAGCTTTTCCTTGAACACTCGTCTCTGGATCTCGGGATCGATCCTCGATGCGGCCTCACATATGCTCTTTAGCGGGCATACCCAACAGTACGAATACTCCATATCCTTATTACATAGGCCGAGAATCATGGGCCTGGATAGGACAAAATCATACTTCACGGGATCCTTAGGGTTGATGCTGCGGAGAATGCTTGTGACGAGATAGACGCTCTTCCTGCTCCTCGGCAACTCCTTGGTTCTTCCCAGGAAGACCCTAGCGGCTGTCCTCGCTATCTCTGTGCCCAGGGGGACTAGGAGGCGTTTCTTATCAATGATGCTGGACCATAGCCCGAGGTCGGGGTACTCGTCCCTAGTCATCCATCTAAGGAACAAGTTGATCCTCTTGTGTGGGGAACTCTTTTTCCTCGAAAGAAACCTGTTTAGTAGCCCGGCTAGTTCCTTGGAGGGCGCTGAATCCATTGTTTTATGATATATGTGCTCGGCTATCCCAACATCTATGTCTCCCTCTATACTGGGTATGAGGGATTCCCAGTCTGTTTCATAGTATGTTCTCAAAAGGATCTTGAAGAGAGCCGCACTACGATCAAACCTGTGGAAGAACGATGTCTTTTCCAATAGTTTGCCGAGCATATCCTCGAAGTATTTATCGTCGAGGAGATCAAATACCCCGATCCTTTTCCCGCTTAGATAATATATGATCTCCAGAAACCTTGACCTTATCAGGCTCACCCGCATCTGGAAATCATATAGCGCCGAGAGAAACGCTACCGCTCCTACCTCGAAGGGGTCGCGGCCTACAAGCCTCATGTACTCGTGCGGGATGCTTAGCATTGACGTGTATAGATAACGGCTTGACAGAAAATCATACAGGTTATCGAGCAATAAACGTGTGCTAGAACACATTACTTGTTACCCGGTAAAACACTGGCGTGCCTTGATAATATTTGTTGTGTATCGTGCAGCCCTATAGCGGCTCAGACCATTAACATCCGGGCCAGTGGCGGGTTATACCCCGTCCTTGTAGCGCGTGCCCGGCTCGGTGCGGTGTGGCCGGGCCCCCGTATGGGATCGGATGAGCTGTGCTCGCCGGGTTGATTAATCTATTTTAGGCTGATCACCGGTAGTAGATTATGAGGATTGTAGGAGAATTAATACTAGTTGTTTAGCGTTACGGCTTATCGTTTGAACGGGGTTGATTTGTTGAATCAGCTCTTCATATTCAAGAGGCTTGGGATGCTTACAAGGCTTTTCAGCGATTTAAAGCTAGATATTGATTATTCTAATATTGATAAGACTGTGATTGATTACGCCTGGGAGAACTATGGTAAGAACATAGTGTTTAACCTACCCTTCGACATGGTGGAGAGCGGCGAGTTCATCAAGGAGGTTTATCCCCACGACGTGCCAGTCGGGCTGGTTGATGATATGGAGAAGTTTGCCCATAATATTTATGATCGTCTCGACTCGTTCGACTATATCATGCTCTACAGTGAGAGCCTGCTGGACATAATATCCTTCAGATCCTTCCTGAAGCAGCTAATGCATGTACGTCCCGGCTTTAAGAGGATAATTGTTTTAAGAATCGATAAGGGCACGGAGAAGGACGATATAGACCTGTTCATCGAGATGTCGAGGATATACGGCTACCGCCCGGTCCTGCTGATCAGGGATGAGAGGGTGTACGATGACGTCAGGCTTCTCCTCAACCTGGCGGATGCGCGGCACTGCACGACTAAGTGGTTCAATTATGATGTGAAGATCTTCTTTATCAGGGGGACTCTTGACACCCTCACCGTTCTCGCTCCAAGCGATAACCCCGACATAGAAATGGTCTCGTTCAGGGACTGTATAGCGTTTCTCTGCCACGGCCACGGGCAATTATCGCTTTCATCTATTATCAGCTTTATCTACGAGAACTCTAAGCCAGTGCTAAGGATCGGCGATGTCTTGATCGATGACTCCTTCATAAATATTATAGAATACATTATGGAGTACAAGAGTATACGGGCTACGAGTAAGCTGGTCGGAATATCATACTCTCGTATCAGGAGGACGATCAAGGACCTGGAGAGAATAGAGAAGATACTCGGGATACAGCTTATCGAGACTAAGAGGGGGGGCAGCGAGCACGGGAAAACAGTGTTCACCCATATAGGTAGGATCGTGTTTGACAATATAAGGGAGCTTTACAGCGAGCTGGTTAAAGCGTATTCCTCCGTGGTAACAAATACGATGGAGGAGCTCAGGGGGAGGGATAATAGGCCGCTCTGCATATTCCCGCTATCAATCTAGGTGCTCCAGCACGAGGACGTAGTCGTATTCCCCGGGCACTGGCTTCCAGTCCTCCCGGCCTAGTGCGGCAAGTATCTTCCCTAGATCCTCGCCGCTAATGTATATTCTGATATTCTTTCCGAGCCTTATGCGCTCCATGACCTTGTCCCCGTATTCCTGGCCGATGCACCTACTGATCGCTTCGTAGACCAGCCCGTCATCGTACTCCCCTAGGGGCTCGACTATGCCGAACAATACCTCGTAGTGCCTGGTCTCTGCCGATAGCTTGTGCCTCTTATACCTGTACTCTATGCTTACCCTGTACAGTCCCCGTCTCCCCCTTGATCTTCTCGACTATGTATCCACCGGCTATGCTGTATACTTCTCTGAGCCGGGGGTCTTTAAGCCTCGAGGCCTTATCCATGATCTTCTCTCTGAGCTCCTCTACTGTTCTCGAGCTATTTATTATCTCGAGCAGATCGTCCAGTATGTAGTCCCGGTCATAGTAGCCCACATACCTTGTAAGATAGTATCTCAGATCCTTGTAGAGCCTCTCGTTGAAGAGCACGCCGTATCTGCGGTCTAGGACGTGTCTTCTCGGATAGAGTATCTTCGCCTCGATCTTCTTGTTAA
This sequence comes from Desulfurococcales archaeon, assembly GCA_027022365.1. GTDB lineage: Archaea > Thermoproteota > Thermoprotei_A > Sulfolobales > Desulfurococcaceae > JAADCY01. The sequence continues at coordinate 473,428 of JALVYU010000031.1, forward strand.
CTAGGCCGAGCAGCTGGCCGAGCCCGAAAAGTATTGCTTCGGGCCTGGGCGGGCAGCCGGGTATGTATATGTGTACGGGGATTATCTTGTCGACCCCGCCGTACACAGCCAGGCTGTCGTAGAAGATCCCCCCGGCGATAGCGCACGCCCCTACAGCGGCGACTATTCTTGGTTTGGGCGGCATCGCCTCGTATACTCTCTTCAACCCTATCACGGCCTGCCTGTTCACCGAGCCGCTTACAAGCAGTGCATCCGCCTGCCTAGGCGTGGGCACGAGCTTCACGCCGAACCTCTCGACATCGTAGAACGGCGTCAGGACGTCGAGTACCTCGATATCGCATCCATTACAGGCGCTGGCATCTACGTGGAATACCCATACGCTCCTAAAACGGGGTCTGGGACGCCCTCCCATACTTATCAGTCCTCCTACTACGTAGTGCGTCGTGCGAGAAAACCTGTCTTCTACAGTCCCGGCAGAGGAACATCCTGTCTAGAAGCTCTTTTCTCCTCTCCCTGGGTATTCTTGTCAGCAAAGTGTATGCTCTGTGGATCTGTCTCTCGGTGAACTCCGTGTACCTGCCGCACCGGGAGCATGTGTGGAGCTCTAGGTTGACCTCGTAGATCAGGTCATCCTTCGACGGCGTGGCCATCTCGAATATGTTGGTGAGAACTATGGCTCCCTCGGGGCATACCTCCCAGCACCTGCCGCAGTAGATGCATCTACCGTAGAAGATCCTTATCCTCGCGTATCCCTCCCGGTAGTCGATCTCCTTCGTTATAGCGTTTGGCGGGCACGCCTCCGCGCATGCGCCGCAGCCGATGCAGAGGTCGGGGTTTATCTCCGGCTTACCCCTCAGCTCCCTCGGGGGCTCGAGGGGTTCTAGCGGGTACCTGAACGTGACTACCCATTTATCGGTCTTCTCAAAGTACTTCGCCACGGCCCCTCACCCTATCCTTGAGGATAGTTTTCTGGACTTAGCCCTCAGCTCGTCGTCTGTCATGATCTTCTTCGAGCCTGTATCGACGTCTATAACCAGGTACCTCTCCGTACATGCTAGGCAGGGGTCGACCGAGGCGTATATTATCGGTGCGTCGGCGAGCCTGTACCCGATGAGCATCTCCTTGACCGGCGGTATGTTGGCGTAGCTGGGGGCCCTTACCCTCCATCTCTGGATCTTATTGTATAGGCCGCTCCTAACATAGTGTATGTCCTCGCCCCTGGGCGCCTCGACAACGCCTACAGCCTCCTTGTTCTCCGGGATACCCTTCACGTCCGCTGCCAGTGGGCCTCCCGGCAGGGCATCAAGGATCTGCTCGATTAGGTCGAGGGACTCGAATACCTCGTCGAGCCGGACAAGCGTTATTGCCAGGACATCCCCCTCGCTGTACACGGGGACGTCGAAGCTGAGCTCCTTGTAGGCCGCATAGGGGTGGTCTCTCCTAACATCTATGTCGAGCCCGGTGGCCCTCGCGACAGGGCCTACGACGCCGTAGCTTATAGCCGTATCCCTCGGGAGCACTCCCACGCCACGCGTCCTCTTGACGAGTATCGAGTTGTTCACCAGCATGTTGTAGAGCTCCCTGTACTCGTACCTGATCTTCTTCACCGAGTCCCTCGCCTTGGCCAGCCTGTCTCCCAGCACGTCCCTCCGGACGCCGCCGACAATGTCCATTCCATATGTTTTCCTGTTACCTGTCAGGATCTCGGCCAAGTGCATGATGTGCTCGCGGATCTTCCACGACAGCATGAAGCCCGTGTCGAAGCCCAGTATGTGGCAGGCGATCCCTACCCATAGGAGGTGGCTCTCGATCCTCTCGATCTCGAGCATGAGGCTCCTGATATACCTTGCCCGGTCAGGGATATCTATGCCGGCCAGGGACTCGATAGCCTGCACGTAGGATGTCGCGTGGGTGAACCCGCATATCCCGCATATCCTCTCAGCTATGAATGGTATCTGGTTATATGTTAGCCTCCCCTCAGCTATCTTCTCGATCCCCCTCCAGTTATGGAAGCCCCTGTGCTCCGCATCAACTATTATTTCGCCCTTCACGTATAGCCTCCAGTGTATCGGCTCGTCGTTGATCATATGGTAGGGCCCCATCCCTATCACGTCAAGATCCTCGTGGCGCCCGACGGGCTTGTAGTCGGGGAGCCCCTCCCTCCAGTCCATCACAGGCTTATTGTAGGGGTGGTCCTTCCTCCACGGGTGGGCGTCGTCGGGCCAGTACTCGGGCAACACTAGCTTGCGCTTATCCTTCAGCCCGACGAACTCTATTCCGTAGAGATCCCTATTCTCCCTCTCATTCCACCAGGCCGCCTTAACCATGTCCGCTATGCTCTGGATTTCTGGGTCGTGTTCGGGCAGATACGCCCTGACGCCTATGTAGAGGTTCTGCTTGTCGAACGCCACTATGTATGTCAGCGAGAAGTCTCGTCTGAAGTACCTCTCGTCGTTCCCCACGATCACGCTCAGCCTCGTGTAGGAGAACGTCATCAGCCGCCTGATTATCTCCCTTATGTTCTCCCTCGGTGCGAGGTATATGATTAGATCCTTTGTAGGGCCGTACTTTTCGGTGTAGAGGCCGTGGAGCTCCCTATCGATAATCCCCACTACCTCTTCTCTCCCCAGATCCTCGATGTTTCTCCTCCAGAAATCTACCAACCAAGCCACCCCATAACGAGCCCGATAAGCGGTATCACGGATGCGAGTATCAGAGGCTTAAACGCCAGGTCAACCCTGTACCTGGGGTATAGGGCCTCTATGACGGAGTAGACGCTCATCGTGATGAGGAGGAACAGGGTGAAAACGCCTAGGACAAGCACTGATAGCAGTGGCCCCGAGACAAGGGATCGAAGCACCGCCGCCACAGGCGATACAAGCACCAGCGACACGGGTAGCGATAAGAGTATGTATCTCTTGAGGAGCAGGGCGTAGAGGAACAGCCCGTAGTACCTCCCGCTGAACTCTAGGTAGGGCCCACCGAGCACCTCCGTCTCGGCCTCGCCCATATCGAACGGGGTGTAGGCGGACTCGATATACGCTAGTATGAAGAGGGATGCTGACAGGAAGAGAGTGCTTATCCTCAGGTAGTTCCCGGGGAAGCCGTACAGCACCGCGAGGCCGTAGAGGTTCAGCGTCTTCATCTTATACGCTATGCCGACGATCGTGAACGCGATGAAGACCTCGAACACCGTCACGGTCAGCGCCTCCCTAGCCGATCCGGCGTTTGAGTACGGGTTCGGCAGCGCTAGTCCTAGCAGGACGACGAGCACGGAAACGAATAGCAGCGCGTACAACAGCGTGATGGCGTCAAACACTGTGCTGAACCCTGGGACGTAGGGTATGGGCACCGCCGCCGATAGTACTAGCATGGATACGAACACTATGTATGGTGTAACGATCATGAACATGTTCTTGAAGGGCAGAACCGGCTGCAGGCTGAATAGCTTCGATAGATCATATATGGTCTGCAGCAGCGGCGGCCCGATCCTCCTCTGGACCTTGGCCCTGATCTTGCGTCTCAACCCATCGAGCACCGGGGCCATGAAGGCCCCGAGCAGTATCAGGACGATCACCCAGACCGTTCTGAGCATGCACTCGTCCACGGCTCTACACCCACCAGAACAAGAGTATTACGAGGATTATCACCGAGAGTATCAGTAAAGCTATGGTGAACAAGGCTATCGGGGAGACTATGATCAGCCTGGCCATGTTGCCGAACACCCTCACCGCCGCAACCACCGATGATCCGGCGAGCTCGTCGAGCTTGAACTCCCTTATCCCAGAATACTTTTCCGCGAGCCCCCGCGCCTTGGCGGCGAACCAGGTGTTCAGGCCGCCGAAGAACCTGGTTATCCTAGAAGCTATGCCGGAGTAAACTATTTTCGAGGGGATCCTCCACACCAGGCACTCGTATACCTCGTGGGAAAAACCCGTGAGGGGCTCGAAAATCCTCGAGAATTCGATGTATAGGTGGCTGGGCCGTATAAGGTGCTTGTCGGGCGGGATAATGTATCCCGTCGTCCAGACCCTGCTGGTGACAACGTCTTTGCCCCTATCGATATATCCCAGCAGCAGGCCGAGGCCGATCGACGCGAACACTATTAGTGGGAAGTAGTAGCCGTAGGGCGAAATAATGTGGATAAGCCCCGCCTCCACGGAGGCGTTGCCGGCGACGCCGTAGAAGCGCATGGATATACTCGTGAACAAGCCGAAGATCGAGTACAGGCCGAACACTACGAGCAATACGACGGGCACAAGCATCCCAGCCCTCATCGGATACCCTATCCTCCCCCTCACCACCTTTTTCTCGACTAGCCTAAGCGCCGGGGCCATGTACTTGACGGAGTACAGCAGTGTAAGCGGGGACAACGCTATAACCATGGCAGCGATGACGCTGTACAGCGGGGACGCGCCCCTCAGGATCGACGCGTATATTGACAGCTTAGCGATATAGCCCAGCAGGGGCGGTAGCCCGGCAAGGCTCAGGGAACCAACTATGATGCTGATCATGGCTGTCCTGCTCACCGCGCCGATATTAGCCACGTCGTCGAGGCCGGCGGATCCGTAGACATATATGTAGCAGCCGCTCGTCAGGAACAATAGTGTCTTGAAAATACTGTGGGCGAACAGGTAGGCCAGCCCGGCCGCGAGTAGGAGCGCTGAGAGAACCCTGTCGAAGCCCAGCGTGATCGCCGAGAGGCTCAGGGGAACCAGTATGTATCCTATCTGTGAGACGCTCGAGTAGGCAAGCAGCCTCTTGGCGTGGTTCTCGCCCACAGCCTTGATCGAGCCCCAGAAGATCGATAGCAGTGCCTGGACGAGCAACAAGTAGTATAAAATGACCGGGGGGTGCAGGTACCTCAGCATCACGCCGAATAACCCGTAGACACCCATCTTTATCATTACGCCGCTGAGAAGCGATGATATGTTGCTAGGCGCGGCCGGGTGGGCGTCGGGGAGCCAGAAGTGGAGGGGGTATAGGCCCGCTTTAGCCGTGAAGGCGATGTAGAACATGATTATAGAGAGTAGCCAGGCAGGGCTCCGGTCATCAATGATCTTCTCGAGGGAGCTGAGCTGTAGGGTCCCGTAGCCCGCCCACAGCATGGAGACACCGAGTATAAGGGGGAAACTGTTGAGCAACAGCATCGTGTAGAGATACTGCTTCGTCGCCCTAACAACGTGTTTCTCCCCGTACTCCCACCCTATCAGGACGATGCTTGTCAGGGTCATTACCTCCCAGAAGAACAGGAATAGGAGCAGGTTATCCGATATACACAGCATCGCCATCGAGGAGAGGAACAGTGAAACCATTAGGGAGTAGGCCCAGGCACCGCCTAGCCCCTTGTATATCTCCATGTACTCCATCCCGTACAGGCTTATGGATAGGCCGGCCAGCCCTATTACTGCTAGGAATAGTGCTGAGAAACTATCTATGCAGAAGTAGCCGTAGAGACAGGCGCTGGACCCCCTGATCATGATCGTGGACGACAGTATGAGCTGGGAGAGCGAAGCGATGAATACGAATGAGAGGCCAGCCCTGATCGATAACGTGTAGTTGCTTCTGAGAGCGAGTGGGATGATTATTGCTAGGGCATAGGCTGACGCCATAACCCCGAATAGGGTGCTTGCTAGATCCATGATCAAATGATCGCACCTCCCCCGGCGATACAGGATACTATCCAGTAGGCGAAAACATTCAGCACAATCATCATGGCGATCAGCGCGTCGAGGAGGCCCGGAGAGTAGCCCATTCCCTCCCCGGAGGCCCCTTCCCCGGGAAACAGTATTGAAGCCAGTATCCTGAAGAAGAACAGGCTGCTCACAAACCATGCGAGGACAGGCACTACGGCGGCCACGCCCATCGAGGCGAATGTGTTCTTGAGTATCATTATCTTTGCGATGAACAGGTTGAAGGGAGGAGCCCCTTCGACCGCGAGTATGGATGCCGCGAGCAAGAATCCTGCGTGCGGGTAGAGCCTCCTGATGCGGCCGTAGTCCCCGCCGTAAACGCCCATAGTCATGAACGCCGATGCCTTGGAGAGGCCGTGGCACATAATGTATAGTGGTAGGAGAAGCGCGAGCGCCCCCATACCCGGCAGCGTCAGGGCAAGCACCATCCACGACATATTGTATATCGTAGACCACGCTAGCATGGAGGAAAGCCTCCTGGCGCCCCAGTACCAGATGATTGAGATGATCATGGAGACGAGCGATAGGGATACGAGCAGCCACACGTAGTTCTCGGGAAGCCTCATGGCCGAGGCCAGCCTGTACAGGCCATACACCCCGAGCGGGTCGACTATGCCCGAGAACAGCGCCGAGTAGAGCGGCTCTATATTGTCATATACTTGTTGGACCCAGTAGTGGAACGGGAATACACCGGCCTTGCTCACGAACCCCGCGGCGAGCAGTAGCGCCGGGACGACCAGGGTCTCGCCAGTGCTCCTCGTCATGTCGTAGGCGTTGTCGGCGTATAGGAGGGCGGCGCCGACCAGTATCATGAAACCGGTTATATGCATTGTTAAATAGTAGGTGTAGTGGGGGCCGGTGTCCCGGGACGTTGATAGGATCATATAGTATGCTATGAAGCTAATGGCCTCCCAGAGAACCGCGAAGACCAGCCAGTTATCGGTTAGTACGAGCAGCGATGTCGCGTAGAGTAGGAGGGATAAGACACCGTACTTGGCGAATCTCCCATCGCTTATGCTGCTGTACCTTATATACGTGTAGATGCCAGCCACCAGTACTATGATGGATGATGTCAGCACGTATACCGTGGAAAGAATATCCGCGTACAAGCCGATCCCTAGAGGCAGGTTTATTCTAGCGGGGAGCCCCCCGGCAACTAGGGCGGGGACTAGTAGAATGCTTAGCAGGGAATAGGTTGTCGTGGATATGAGCCCTAACAATCTTTTCTTCGAGGCGTCGGCCAGGATCGACGCGATGACCAGCGCTGGGTAAACGAGCAACAGTAGCAACGCCATGTAGAGCGGCTGGGCCATGTCCTACATCACCCTATAGATGCTCGGTATCATTACCGTGAAAGCCCATATCTGGGAAAGATACAGGCCCACCAACAGTATTATGAACGAAGCGTACATGTAGGGGGGAAGACCGGGTAATGGCCCGGCCGGGGCCTTCCTCCCGCCTACCCAGTGCATGCTGACAGCCAGTAGCACCGCTGATTCGGCGAAGATCGCTAGGAGCGCCGCCAGGTAGATCGGAATAGTTATGACGGGGCCGGATAATACCACCATGTAGGCCTTAGCGACGGAGAACAGCGGGACACCCGCCAGTCCGAGCAGAACACAGAGCAACAAGTTGTAGAGGAGCCTGCTGGAGGAGAAGTACTCCATTACCCTCACGAGATCATGTGTTCCGACAGAGTAGCCCGCACTGCCCATTAATAGGAAGCCGAGGCTCTTGAGGAAGGCATGGGCGGTAAAGTAGAGCAGGAACAGGGATAGTCCGAGCCGTAGGGAATACACCATGAGGGATACCGTGAAGTACATTATGGCCGCCTCGGCTATGGTGGAGTAGGCTAGCAGCCTCTTCCCATCCCTCAGCGCGGGGTACATGAGGGTGGAGATGATTACTGAGAAGATGATCGGGGCCAGTATGATGTATTGTGCATTAACGGGCACGCCGCCCATAGAGTAGATTATCCTCGCAACCAGGTAGGGCCCCATCTCGATCATGGTTGCGCCGTGGAGAAGAGCGGATGTGGGAGTCGGCGCGACCATCGCGTCGGGAAGCCAGGAATACGTTGGGAACTGGGACGACTTAGTGATGGCCGCCCACATCACCAGGCCCAGTACTAGCAGCTTGCCGGACGGGCTCAGGGAGCTCAGCGTACTCAATGATACGCTCCCATAGTTCAGCGCGAGATACCCTATAGCGGCCGCTAAGCCTCCGTACGCTCCCAGATGGGTCACCACCAGCATCTTATACGACGACCTGGCGGCCTCCGGCGTGCCAGAGTATGATATCAGGCCCCAGCACGCAAGGCTCATCAGCTCGAAGTTTATGAGGAGCTGTATCAGGTTAGAGGAGAAGATGAAGAGCATTACCGAGAAAATGAAGAGGTACATCCACGCATAAAACCTTGGCTTACCGGTAACTACTGGGTGGTAGTTGTTCTGCGGCGACATATAGTTCGTGCTGTAGAGCATTATGGCCCCGGCGACAACCGATATTATCAGGGCCATGCCCGCCGAGAAGGGATCAACTATGAATCCATAGACCTCGCCGAGTCCGCCGGCGCTGTAAAGCCTGATATGGCTTATCGGGAAGCCCAGGTAGGCGTAGTAGGCGTAGAAAACTATCCCGGAAAAGATCAGGAGAACGCTAAAGAACACGTTTATCTTTACAACGTATTTCTCTCCCGACACTATAGAGAGTATAAAGGCGCATAAAGGCAAAAGAGCCAAAAACACCAGCGGCACAAGCATGATCCGTTCCTCGCCAACATCCATGGATTTAGGGAAAAAAGGTTATGGGCTGAGCCTTCTCTTCTCGAGGTGCTTCAGGATTATATCTGCGGCGGTCTCTGGGTCCGGCTCGATGACCAGTCTGCCTCCCGTTATCTTCTCCATCTCCTCCGTCAGGAACTTCTCCACGCCCGGCGCCGCAAGGATCTGCGGCACCGTCCCGACGTGGCTGAGCAATCCATGCGCCATATAGTAGAGCACAGCACTCAGTGCTTTACCGTTCATCCACTCCGGCGCACTCGCCGCGAACGGGGCCTTATTTAGCGGTGCGCCGAGCTCCCTGCTTATCTCGTAGAGTATGAGTAGCTCCCTCGTGGTTTCAACGCATGGTCCTAGCGGTATCACTGGCGGCAGGTTGAACGCCGCCAACAGCCTCATGAGCCCCTTGCCCGCGAGCCTGATTGACTCAGGCTTCGCTAGGCCCGTCAGCGCGGCCGCCATCATCGAGCACCCCATCGTGAATACCAGCACGTCGTTCTCGATCAGCTTCTTGGCGATTGTGTAGTGGCCGTAGTTGTGCTTTACCTTCGGGTTGGTGCAGTGGTGCATGACCACTACTCCCTTTATGCTGCCATCTCTTATCGCGTCGGCTATCGGCTTGAAGGATCCGCCGAATGCCTTCTTTAGCCCGTTCAGGGTCGGGTTGGTTGTGAACTCCGAGACGTGTGTCGGCCTATAGATCTTCTCGGGCTTCCTGTTGGCATAGTTCTTGATCGCGAGCCTGACTATTTCTTTGGCTACGCTTGAAGCGTTCTCGGGCGTCATCGGCATATGTATGGCTCCGGGTAGCTTGGCCACGGGGTCTACTATCACGATCTTTGTATGGTATTTCCTCGCGATCTCGACTATGTGGGGATATATGCACTGGTGATCAACAACCATTACCTCGGTGAGCCCCGTTATGATCGGTAGCTCCTGCATGATCATGTTGCCGCTCGGTATGATGACGGATATGCCCTTCGCCCCCGCCTTCCTAGCCATTTCGAGCAGCTCCGGATCCTGTGCCGCCATCTTGATCTTGCCGGCGAAGACTGGCATGACCCTGATGAATATGTTGACGTTGTCGGGGCTGATGATTCCGAGGCCGCTACGGCCTTTTCCAGGCGTCTTATCTCCGAGCAGGATCTCGTCCATAATCGTTGTTGTGAACGTGGCTAGGAGGCCGTCGAGTATAGATATCCTGATCGCCTGCTTCACCACGCTGATCGGGTCGGAGTCGGTACCCATGTTAGACCTGTAGTTAGCATCGATAAGTTCTCTCGAAAACCCTCGGGGCAGTAGGCCGTTCTTCTCCCATACCTCAATTATCTCCTCGGGCACAAGCTTCAGGGCTGTTTGGAGCGGCTCGTCCGTCAGCCTGTGGATCTCTGTCTCGAGCAAATCCACCAGTGATCCGAGCAGGTCGAGATCGTTCTCGGCCTTCAGCCCCAGCGTGTCGGCCAGCTCGTGGAGCCTCTCCGGGTTCTTCAGGACATAGTCTTTAGTCCTGCCCTCCGCGACCGCCCTAGCGGTATTTATCATGATCAGTGCTTCCTGCAGCCTCGTCGTAGCCCCGTGGACAACAAGGTCCAGCAGATCCCTCGAAGCTATGAGATCAGGGTCAGCGCCGCACGTACCGGTCGGGAAACCGTAGCCGAAGGGGTCTACTCTGCACGGCCCTGTGTTGCAGTGTCTACAGCAAACGCCAGTAAGCCCGAACCCGCACTGGGGCTGCTGGTACTGGAACCTGTGCCAAACCGTGTCGACGCCTTCGAGATCAGCCTTCTTAACCAGCTCGTTCACGTCCGGGGTGATCGAGACATACCCCTTGATTTTTAAACCAATATACGCCCTTTCGGTCAAGACCGGGATCACCACTCGAACCATCTAGAAGTACGGGTCTTCTCCGCGAGGATGTGAAGGGGTGTCCTAGACTCCGATGAAAAGACCATATAGGATTTGACGCCTTCTTTCCTGGACTCATAAACCTTCCTCATAACCAGCTCCTTACGTCTCCTCATAACTTCGCCGACGGTGCCGTACATCAGAGCCCCGGTTGGGCAGGCCTCTACACACGCCGGCGGGAGGCCTCCCGCTCTCCTGTCGGGGCAGAGATCGCACTTCACCATTATCTTGTTGAAGACATCGAGTTCGGGCACGCCGAACGGGCATGCGACACCGCAGGTGAGGCAGCCGATGCACTTCAGGGGGTTAAGCACTACGGCGTCGTCCTGATCCCTCTCCAGAGCCCTCGTCGGGCACACCTCGATGCACGGTGCTTGTTCGCAGTGGCGGCAGTTCAGGGGCGAGGGGAGGCCTAGATCCCATAGGTACACGACCCTTATCCTAGCCCTCGGCCTCGGGTACTCCTTGATGGCGATGAAGAGGCTCTTGCTCTGCGAATGCTCCACCGCACACGCTATCTCGCAGGATCGGCATCCCACGCATCTCGTAGGATCTATGAAGACCACCGGTTTATCGGATATCGCCAAACCAACAGCACCTTGGATCAAGTGATGCTGTTTGCTCGTTATGCCTTTATCGAGTGGTTTTAAATTAAAGAGCCCGTGATTCACTGTTTATAGGGGCGGTTGCCTGATCCGTTAAAACGGCTAGTGGGTGAGGAAGCGCTCTATGATCCCTCTCACTGATCCTATGTAGTCCGTGGGGCTGAACAGCTGCCCCGACACACTGGTTGAGAGCTGTGAGAGGAGTGGAAGGGCTAAGCCTACAACGACTACTAGGATGCACAGAATAGTTATTGAAGCCTTAACAGTCCATCCCGGCCTGAGCACGCCCGTCTTGACTGGGGCCTCGTTGACGAGGAGGTTTATTATCCTGAAGTACCCTATGGCCGCTATTGCGCTTGTAATGATGATTATCAGTGCAGCGCCGATGTTGCCGGCTCCCACCGATGCAGCTATCAATAACAGCTTGCTCGGGAACGTGCCCAGGGGGGGTACGCCGGCGAGCCCCAGCATAGCGATGATCATGCCTGCCGAGGCGCCTGGATAGAGCTTAGCGAATCCCTTCAAATCCCTGATGTTCCTAGTGCCCGCCGCCGAGACTAGTACTCCGACAGATAGGAATGCCAGGGCCTTAGATATGGAATGCGTTATGAAGTGGTATATCGAGGCCGCCAAGGCGTACCTCGTACCAATACTTATGCCGATAATGATGAGGGATACATGCATAACCGTGCTGTAAGCAATGATCCTCTTTATATCGGTCTCTATAAGCATCATCACCGAAGCGTAGAGTGCGCCGAGGCACCCAAGCACCACCAGGACATCGAGTACGACCGATAACCCGCCGACGGCGTGCCTTCCCCATGACAGCACCGTGTAGAAGAGCCTTATCAGCCCGTATAGCCCGGCGTTCACGACAAGGCCAGATAAGAGCGCGGAAACCGGTGAGGGGGCCTCCGAGTGGGCGTCGGGGAGCCAGAAGTGGAGCGGGAAAGCGGCTGACTCCAGCATCAGGGACCAGACTATTAGACCTACTATGAGGAGCAGAGGAGCGGCCGCGACCACTGTGTTGCCGCTGAACAGGTTCATAGGTGTGGGTAGGCCGAGGATCTTCGCCGACAGGTCGGGTATGCTCAACGTGCCGATGTATGCGTAGATGAAGCCTATTCCCAGGAAAAGCAGTATCCCCGCCAGACAAGCTATCATGCCGTACTTCAGCGCTGCCTCGACGGCTTCTCCCTTGTTCTTATGGTAGCCCACGAGGGCGTAGGCGGTTACGGCCATTAGCTCTATCATTACGAAGAAATTGAATAGATCACCTGTATAGTATATGCCGATCAGCGCCGAGGACATAAGCAGTACCAGTATATACATGTAGTGGATCCCATGCTCTCTCCCGCCAAAGTACCCGATCGAGTAAACAGCTATTAAAAATATTATCAGCGATGAAAGCAGCGCCATGGTCGCCGACAGCTTGTCCACGACATAGACTATCCCCAGTGGCGGGAGCCACCCACCCGAGCCGTACACCAGGGTCTCGTTAAACCGGAGTACAGTGTACGCCACATAACCCGTCATTACCGCCGTGACTATGGTTGTAGATAGAAATATCGTGTCTGCCGCCCTCCTGGACTTATGGGTTACGCTGAGCAGCGCCAACAGTATTGCTCCGACCAAGCCGATGATCGGCGTGAGCACGGGTATGAAGGACTCCATCTCGATCAGTCCTCGAAGATCTTCTTGATCCACTTGTCGAAAACCATGATTATCTTCTCCCTAACGATGCGGGGGTCACGCGTATAGGCTTCGAGCCAGTGGACGAAGTACTTCTTGGCCTCGGGGTCAATGTCCACCACTATGGTTCCCGGCGTATTGGTTATAGAGTTGGCCGTAGCCGCTACCGCGTAGTCCGTCCTATAGTCGAACGGCACCTCGACAATGTCTGGCATATAGTCCCTGAGCCCCAACACCATCGAGGCTACCCGTAGGTGGCAGGCCGGCTCGACGACGAGCAGGTAGTACAGCGTGTATGCTAGTCCGTAGAGCCATCTCTTCGGGGAGAGTGCTTTGCCGGGCTTCTTAACCACTTCCCCGCCCACGATCAAGGCCGCGACCATCGATATTATCGGCGCTACTACTAGGTCAAACAACGTTATCCTTGCAACTATTAGGAAGTAGATGAGGATCCCCGCGAGCCATACGGCTATGTATCCCGCCCTCATCACTGCTCACCCCTCAGCTCCTTCTTGATCATAGCAATTTTCTTGACGTCAAGCGTGCCGTACACCTCGTAGAGCCTTATGGCCAGGAATACGAGGAGTATGGTTATTGATAGATTTATCACGACAGCGGTTATGGTGAGCGTCGGGGGGAGGGGGTCGACGCTTTCACTGATGAAACGTGTGAGGGTGGCGTTGTCGGGGGCCCAGCTAGTCATCACGTAGGGTGATACCGGGTACTTGAACCTGTACCCTATGAGCGCTAGGACGATGAAGCTGGTGTCGGCCAAGACCGTCAGGCACGCGATCTTCTTCAGTACGTTGGGCCTCATGATCAAGCCGTAGAGCGCCATGCCGGCATTAGCCATGATTATGAGCCACACGTATAGCCAGAAGACCTCGCCCACGCCCACCGCTTAATCACCCTCCTTGAGGCTCGCGATCACTCCTAGAAGAATGAATGCAACTGTAAAGGCCCCTGCGACGGCGAATAGCTCGAAGAGGTTCAGGAGGAATATACTGCCGCCGAGAGGCGTCGAGTCGATAAATCTGCCGGGGAAGCTAAAAGATGATCCTGGCTTGGCCTGGTTCTGGAACACGTATCCGCCGGCGATGAGAGGCGTTATGATGACCAGTACCAGTAGTAGGAGGAAAGTAGCTCTGAGGAGGAGCGCCCTCCTATGCGTCAGGCCCAGCCTACGCGCATATCCCAGCGTGTAAACTAGGGCCAGGAGGACAGGCACGACGGCGAAGGCGGCGCCTCCGACGAATCCTCCTCCGGGGGTTATCTGGCCCGTGAAGCCGAAGGCGACCGCGATAATGATCGTTAGCCAGATTATTATCTTGGACACGGCCCTTACGATAAGGCTTAAGCCATAGATCTTCCCGGTCTTCCCCGGCTCGCTGTGCAGGTACTCCCTGTACACAAGGATCGCGCCTATGATGGCGCCGAACAGGACCATTGTTTCGTAAAGCGTATCCAGCCCTCGGTAGTCCCAGAGTATCGCGGATACACCCTCGGGGGACTCTGCTGTAAAGTACTTCGTCGCGGGATTGATCATGTAGTACAGGTATTTCTCGCCTAGTAGCCTCAGTTTAGCCGGGGCGGGAGGCCCGCTAATGCCCAGCACGACCAATCCATACGCCAGAGCAAACAACACTATCAGTATCGAGACAGCCGCGACGAGCCCGGTCACCCTCATGCCTCCTCAAACCTCTCCGTCTTTTTGACCGCGAACATTAGTAGCGCAGTATATATTCCGACGGCGACGGCGATGTAGGCTAGGACGACGTCGGGAACCAATAATATGTAGAGGGCTATCGCGTAGAAAGTGGACTGCGCAGCCGACAAGACAATCATTTTGAGCAAGTCCCTCTCCTGCACCATCAGGTATATCGTTATGAATGAGACGCCGAGTACAACTGCCAGCATTACTAGGTGGAGCACCGGGAACAACTACTTCTTCACCTCCCCGGGTATGCGTCTATAGGGCTTAAGGCCCGACCTATAAGCGGCTCTGGCGACCGCGTGGCTCCCGGTAGGCGCTGTAATCAGTATTAGTGAAGCGATAACGAGCATAGGTAGGGCGAAAGAGAGCCTAGCGGAGAGAGATAGGCCGGGCACGCCGAAGACGAGGATCGCCGAGCCTATTATGGGGTACACCGCGCCGCCGATCGCCCCGATGGTTACAGCGTGCAGCCTGGTGTAGAAGTCGGGGAACTTGTTGACGCCTAGAGCCGCTACGAGGTCGAAGAGGCCCCCAATGAATATGATTGCTCCCCCGATAATCGTTAAAACTAATCCGCCCAGACCCATCAATCTCCCCCGTCACCACCTATACGTGTGAACCTGTCATAGTAGCGGGCGATCACGACGTCGAGAATATACGCCCATAAAGCCAGGAGTATTCCGGCGCCGAGCAACAAATATGATCGGAAATAAACACTCAGAATAACCATGAAAGCCGATACGTCATAGCAGAGAGCATCTATCGAGATCGTAGAATCAAATACGGTGGGACCCTTAAACCCCCTTACAGCATAGAGTATGAAGGCTACAATGTACAACGGTATGGATACGATTATAAATACCATCCATAGATCAATCAATAACCAGCACCATGGTAAAGACACTACCAGGCGATACAAAAATTAATAACGAGATTCTAGGAGGACACGCCGAGGAAATGATCACAAATCACGGGCTCCGTCAGAACACCCTGTATCAGAAAAACGGCCTTCTAGAAATTGTATTCTCCCCTCCCAATAGCCTTATACACGAATAGTACAGCCGGAATGTAAGCTACCGCAACAGCAAGTCCATCCCCAATAAACACGGACACCATACTCGCTGTAGAACTCGTCGTTTCTCCCACTGGAAACTGAATAGGGTCCATTTGCCCTTCTTCGCCGCTAGATATTTCGTTAGTCGCTCTGTACCTTATATAGACAGCTTCTCAATTTAAATAGACTAAACGCTCCTACGGCGCCCTAGTGCGGGTTACTCTAACGATAGATGGCCGAAATATTTGTTGTGCTCCCATAGGATCTTATGTTGTTTGCTATCCGGAGGCCTTAGCGCTCTTCTAGTAGATGGGTTGAAATCTTAATTTATGGGTTCTAGATACTCATATTATCTGTGTTCTGCGCCATAGTTTCTAGTTAGTTTTAAATAATAGAGCGATAATTATAACTTGAATAACAATATGTATAATTCTATCTGTTCATATCTTACGGTGAAGCAGATGTTCAAGAAAAAGATCGAGGTACCTATCGGTATTGACCCGATCAACGTCATCGGGGTTCTCTGTGACAAGGGTTTCGTCTTGTCGAATATGCCCTACGTCGTCGGGAGGAGCGGTGAGGGCATAGCCCTGGAGTTCCGCAGGCTAAGGATCTTCAGGTTCAGGGATAATTATGAGGTTCTTATTGAGTGCGGGAACGGCTCGGCGAGAATAAGGCTACGGGGATCTAGGAGCACGATCGAGATGATCTACAGTACACGTAGTAATGGTCTTGCGGCCGAGGTAACATATGATGGGCCCCGCAAATGGGTTGTCTCCAAATACGTTGTGGAGATCGCTGAGAGCCTAGCCCGAGAAGCCGAGAGAGAAGCTAGATCCAAGCGGGCCGTAGCCGCGGCGGCCCTGCCCGCCGGTACGGGCTCTGCGGATTATTCAGCCAAGCTCGCGAGTATATCGTGGGTGACGAAGCTCATAATGAAGTCCGTCCTCATAAAGAACGAGGTGAGGGTTCTCGGTAAGGGGAAGCTACACAGCTATATCGAGGAGCTCCTATCGTCGGGCGAGAACATCTTTAGGAAGTACCCGGCGATCTACATCTCGGGCGACGGGGACGACGCTAGGTTCAGAATGCTCTTCGTGGGCGGGGAGCTGCGCGGCATATACGCCGTCGTAGGCGATAAGGAGTTCTTCGGCGACGACAAGCCCTTGAACGATGTAAAGGGGCTTGTTAAGCTGAGAGTATACGGTGTCCTCCGTCTACCCGACTAGTTTTTACACCCCGGCCCCGGTTAAGGGCTATGCATGACTGTCCCGGATGTGATGCCGCTATGAGTCTGCGCATACACAAGCCCTACATCCTATACGACGACGGGGATCACAAGTTCGTCTGGCTCGGCCTAGACGAGTCGGAGGCTGAGAAGGGAATACTCGCCAACCAGTACATGGTCGTCGACAGCGGCCACGGGCTCCTGATCGATCCTGGAGGATACTATGTGTTCCAGCGAGTCCTAGAGAACGTATCGGAGTTCATAGACCCTGCCAGGGTAGACGCGCTGTTCTTCAGCCACCAGGACCCCGACGTCATCGGTAGCCTCAACATCCTCCTAGACGTCTTCCCCGACGCGACGATCTATATATCAGAGCTATGGGTTAGGTTCATCCCCCACCTAGGAGCCCTCGACATAAAGAGGATAAAGCCCATCCCCGACCAGGGAATGGATATTGTTCTGGGCAAGACAACTCTAAAAGCCATACCGGCGCACTTCCTCCACAGTCCCGGCAACTTCCACCTCTACGACCCGGCTTCGAAAATACTCTTCACAGGAGACCTGGGCGCGGCGGTCTTCCCGCCGAATACATGGTACCTCTTCGTCGAAGACTTCGATAGCCACGCCAAGCTGATGGAGGGGTTCCACCGCCGCTACCTCCCCTGCCGCCGCCCACTGGATAAATGGCTAGAAACAATCAGAGGACTGGATATTAGAATGATCGTCCCACAGCATGGAGCCATAATGGAGGAGGATAAGGCCGAGAAATTCCTGAAATGGCTGGAGGGACTGGGAGAAATAGGGGTAGAGCACATGGAGAAGTAAGCAAAAACTTTTTCTCTACTCACAATATTATCCCCAGCGAACTAATCGGCATCCCTGGGGCTAATGTTTTTATCCCCCTGTCCCGGTACTATCCGGGGTCTCACGGGTATTTGGCCTCTAGTCCCCACGCCCCTATCTTGGCCTTTACTCTGAGGTCTCCCTTCCACTCCTGCTTCAGTTTATCGTAGATCTCTTTGACTGCTTCGCGTATGTTAGTATTAGAGTATATTCCATAGCGTTTCAGCACCAATGAGATCTCGAGGACCCCGTTGCTCCTTACTTTGTACTTGAGTTTTTCAACATACAGGTTGTATTTCTGGATTATCTCGGGTATAGAGCCTAGGAGCCTCCATATACGGGCATCCCTGCTAAGATCATATGTCTCTGTATACTTCGGCTTCCTGTGGTGTACGGTAATCCTGACCAAACCCCCTGCTCTATCTTCCCCCACGGCTTCTATATAGTACTTTATCGTTGCTAAGGCTATGTTTTTGGGCGGCGGTATATCGCTCTCCTCATCGCAAAATACGTCGATCAAGGTTTGTTTCTCGCCGCGCCTAATCGAGACATTGACCGCGGGTATGCAGATCAATCCAAGCCTCGTCGCAATATAAACATCGGGTTCTCCAACGGTTCTCGCCGAGTCCTTATCTCTATCCTTCCCCGACTCCCACAGCCTTTCAACACTGTCTTGGCCAGGCGTGGCCCCAGCACTTTCTAAAATAGTTCTCCTCAAATCCTCGCTGATGAGTGATTGATCAAAACTATAAACCCTGACAATGAAGCTGCTTATCTCGCTGGATGATAGCCTCTTGAGGGAATCTATGGCTTTACTCCCATATATCTTCCTACCCTTTATCTCCCCTATACACGCAATGATTTTCCCCCTGTAAAGGAATAGCTCTATCTCGCCGATCTCGTTTTCCCCCGGGCCGACCAGCCTTAGATCAGCATAACAAAGATCATCACCACAGACACCCTTTATATATCCCGCCACGTCTTCGCCTGGCCCAAGGGTTCTCAGCGATAATAGACGGCCTTTCAGGACCACCTTGCTTATAAGTAGTACGTCATCGAATCTCCGGCTAAGATAATCCATGATACTATGATCTAGGGATGCATGGAAAAGACTATGCAATAAAAACCCCCGCTCAACTATATATTAGTTTATATGAATAGATCACTTATTAAGTTATCTATACCTATCCACCCAATATCTCATACCGAGACCAAGATATATGGGGACAAGAACCAGATCTTTCTTTCCCCACCCATTAAACACCGGTCTTCCCTGCAGAGAGAATACCATCAACTAAGCCGCATTCATCAAATAACGCTGCATCACTCATCCACACAAACCCCCTCTAATCTTTTCCTAAATCCCTCAAATCCCTCAAACTCTTCTATATCACCATCCTTTACAAGCTCATACCTAGAACCACATCCAGCCACTAAGAATAATACCTCGCAAGAAACCATATAGACAGCTACACCCTTAAACACCCTCGCCAGAGCAAGTATATGCCTCAAATCCTTCTCGTTCAGCCTCCTACCCACAGGCTGCAAAAAACACATCTCACCAACACTCATAATAATTCAACTCCCCCAGCTAAATAACTCCTTCCACCAAACAATTAATCACATAACTCCCAATAACCACGCACTAAGCACCAGCCCATAACAACACTAACCTTTATCAATTATCCAGACCATCAGGAAGAACGCCCACACAGATACAAGCATAGCCTCTCAATTTTTGTTTATTGTTTCTATCCCGGTATTACCGCTAACAATAATAAAGAAGCTATGTGAACTCTTTCAATTTTTGTTTATTGTTTCTTGAGGAGATTGAGGAGATTGAGGGGGAGAAGCGTTTAGCTTTCAATTTTTGTTTATTGTTTCATGATCGGTGGTGTTTGTACATTAACGATTACGTTAGCATTGCTCTTTCAATTTTTGTTTATTGTTTCCTTTTCAATCGTCCTCAGGATCCGCCGTATCGCACGAAGATCCTTTCAATTTTTGTTTATTGTTTCACCCAACCGTAAAGGTGTACAAAGTACCTGGATCAGTATTAACTTTCAATTTTTGTTTATTGTTTCAGCTCACAGCTCTATGATCCCGAGACAAGGGATCGGGCTTTCAATTTTTGTTTATTGTTTCATAAGTCACATCGGTGTATTTGTCAGAGTAGCTGCTTGGTATTCTTTCAATTTTTGTTTATTGTTTCCCTAAATCCTTCGGGTTGTTTAGCGGTGATGTTATATTGACTTTCAATTTTTGTTTATTGTTTCGCGGTAAAAGAGTAGATAAACTGTTTGTTAGTTCTCATAGAGTTACTTTCAATTTTTGTTTATTGTTTCATCGTTCAGAATTATAGAAGCCCTACTCTGGATACTTTTAGTAGCATCTTTCAATTTTTGTTTATTGTTTCACGTACACGTACGTCGCGCGAGGGCGGAAGCCGTAGCCCAGCTTTCAATTTTTGTTTATTGTTTCGCTTATCCGTCATGGTTTTGTGTTGAAGTATATGGGCTTGGCTTTCAATTTTTGTTTATTGTTTCGCTGTATTCTTCATAATATACATACCAGTATGCATACTGATCTTTCAATTTTTGTTTATTGTTTCCCCAGAAAACACACGCAGACTAGCAGAACAGCTAGCAGAAGCCTTTCAATTTTTGTTTATTGTTTCACTACATGATGACTTCTGGCCCATAAACATGATCAAGTACATCATCTTTCAATTTTTGTTTATTGTTTCGGTGGTTTATCTTCAAGCTCAGAGAGTATATACATAACAAGTACTTTCAATTTTTGTTTATTGTTTCGACTTGGACTAAGGAAAACCGATTCTTTGTAATGGAGTTTACTTTCAATTTTTGTTTATTGTTTCGCTCTTTCTCTACCTGTTTTATCCGTGTTATGATGGTTTTCAGCCTTTCAATTTTTGTTTATTGTTTCCCCGAGATAGGTGTTAGCCGTACCGAGAACCCGTTTAGGCGGCCTTTCAATTTTTGTTTATTGTTTCCTACCTGTTCAAGTACTATCCCATGGAGCCAGCTGATATTAAGCTCTTTCAATTTTTGTTTATTGTTTCTCCTAAGGTCTTCCCCTGTTACCGTCTTCTTAGCGTTTATTGCCTTTCAATTTTTGTTTATTGTTTCCGTGAAGCCACCAGCGTCAATCTGCGTTTCTCCTTTAGGTCTTTCAATTTTTGTTTATTGTTTCTATGATCAAATGAAAAAAAGGAATTATGGGTCATCTATATATTCTTTCAATTTTTGTTTATTGTTTCTCTTGAAACACGTGACGGTTGACGAGGGGATCGAGAGCTACGCTTTCAATTTTTGTTTATTGTTTCTGTTTTTGGTTGTTTCTTTGGTTGTTTATGTGTTTGTTATTGTTTTTAGGTTTGTCGGTTCGGGTTTCCGGATTCTCCATGAAGCTCATGGGGATCTCGGGTA
>JALVYU010000032.1 GCA_027022365.1 Desulfurococcales archaeon
ACGAGAAACTCATCCCCTCCCCATCTGCCGATTATGTCGGTTTCGCGCAAGGTATGGCTGAGCAAGGCAGCCAGGTTTTTGAGTACATTGTCGCCTACTAAGTGCCCGTAACTGTCATTGACGTTTTTGAAGTTGTCAATATCTATCATTACTACGGCGAAGGGACGCTTGTACCTTTCGGCACGTTTCCATTCTTGCATCAATGCTTTGTCTAATGCCCTACGATTGAGCAGGTTGGTAAGGGGGTCGGTCATAGATTCTCGTCGTAGGCTTTCATAGAGCGAGGCGTTGTAGATCGCTGTGCCGACACGGTTAGCCCACAACTTGCCCACTGCTCGCTCTTCCTCTGTCAAGTAATGCGGCTCATTCCAATAAAAAGTTAGTATCCCCAAAGTGCCCTTTGCTATCAGCATGGGAAACGCGGCCATGGCCCGGAGTTTAGCATTCAGGGCTTTTTCTTTTGTCTCATTAGGCAAATTGCAGTTTGCCATATCTGGGATTATTACCTCTTTTTCTCCTAACAGCAGGGCAAAGATAGGGGTGGAACGAAAATTGGTCAACACGCTTTGCACATAATCCGACGGCAGAATGGCATCCTTGTAAAGGCATTTGGCTTTCTGAGTAGAAGAAGAAAAAGTAAGGATGCTTCCCGCATAGGCTTTCAGGAGTTTTTTTCCGCCTTCTACAGCCGATATCAAGATTTGCTCTTTATCCAGCAGCGTGCTCAAATAACAGGCATGGTCGGAAAGACTTTGAAGTAGGAGCAAATGCCGTTGCTTCTGCTCTGCGGCGATAGATTTTGAGATCAGCAGTGAAACTGTGGCGGAAATTTGGAGCAGCCACTCCTCCATTTGTTCTGACATTTGCACTTTATTGAGGTAGCCAACACATGCCATTCCCACAAAGTCCCCTGTAGTGGTGTCGTGTAATGGGATAGCAAGTGTTGCCTTGAACCCACCTTTTTCCTCTTCAGGCGTGAATAAAATATTATTTAGCCGCTCCGTTGGCAGCCAAAAAGGCTTAGTTTGACGGAGGAGTTGTTCTTTGGGCGTGTAACATCCTTTGGAAAGAAAACTTTTGGCTTGGTAGCCATAAGCGCCCAGTGGGCAAATGCGCCGTGCTTCTGGTTTCCAAATGGCAATGAATGCGCTATCGGCTTCTAACATTTCAGCCACTCGCGCGGCAAGGGTGTTTGCCGCCTCCGGCAGCGATCTGGACTTCAGCCCCGCCGTACCCAAATCGTGCAATTTTGAGATAACAAGGTGTTGAGAGCGAGACCTATCCCACCACTTTTTTAAACGCTTTGATTGGACAAGTACGATAGCCGCGATGGCGTACATCAAAGCAACCTGCACCACTGTGCTTATAGTTAGCCGGGGAATTGCCAATTGCTTACCCGTCGTGACGGGTAGCGGCGCTAATGCCAAATTGTAGGGGAGGAGATGTTTGAAATAGAGCCATCGCAAGGCAATCCACAGCACGGCACTGATGGAAACGAAAGCCCAGACAGTCCCATCCTGTGAATAATTCAGGGCGATTACACCCAAGTATATTGGAAGCAACAAAAATGCGGGACTGTAAGGCCCGCCGGTTAGGTGAATGATTGCAAAAATAAACAGCAAATCTGTGGCAGCATGAAAGTAAGAAAAGGCCACTAAGTGTCCGTAATAGCGTCTCGGAATCTTTCCCTTTTGGTGCCCATTGTAAAGCACCGTGCCTAAACCGTTTATGGCAGCCATGGCGAGCAGGATGCCTATGCTGAGCGATGCCAACTCTGCAGGTATTGTGGTCTGCCACCAAGCCAGCAATACCAAAGTGAGCAATAGAAAAATAGCCCACCAGCGC
This sequence comes from Desulfurococcales archaeon, assembly GCA_027022365.1. Lineage (GTDB taxonomy): Archaea > Thermoproteota > Thermoprotei_A > Sulfolobales > Desulfurococcaceae > JAADCY01. The sequence goes on from JALVYU010000032.1 coordinate 1,846, forward strand.
ACTTTGGTGAGGAGGTGTGCTTGCTTAAGGATGTACCTCTGGATTGCCGCGTGTGAAGGGGACATTGCGAAAAAGAAAGTAGGTTCTTGAAGGGCGTTATTTGGGAGGACTATTTTATCAAAAATTTGCGGCTTTGGTTGTTGATTTTTTGCTCTTTCTTCGTAACCGCCTCCCCACCCTGGAAACAAGGGCACACACCTCAGCGCAATGCGAGCAGAAGTCCACCCGCGTGGACTTCGCAACCTATAGCCTACGCCTTCAGTCGCCGAGCAAGCGACGGCGGTTGAAACTACACCTACCGCCTGCAAAGTCGCCCTACGGTGCTGGGGGCGTGGGGCAAACACAGCGGCTTGCAATGAGTCGCAGACGACCAGAGGATTACTTTTCCCCGGAGCCCGCGCCAAGCGCCGCGAGGGGGCTCATAGTGAGAGGACACTCCATTATTCGGATCATTATCAGGGTTGGCCGTATGCCAAGTGTTACTAAAGTGGTACAATTTGACTAACTTATCCAGACGGCCGGCCAGCCGTCTAACCAGTGTTGGAGGTGTAAAATGGCTAAATTGGAATTTATAGAAGGTATTGGCCCTGCTTATGCGGAAAAACTCCGCGCCGCTGGAATTGCCAGCACCGATG
>JALVYU010000033.1 GCA_027022365.1 Desulfurococcales archaeon
CACCTTCGCATCAGCGCGCCGAGGCTTTGTATCACGAAACTGTTGACGCTCTTGATCGTCATGCGGCGCGGCCGCTTGCTTGTGAGCCGCCTTCGGATCAGCCTTTGCGTCCTGCTCCTACGCATTTTCCACCATGGTGGAGGGGCGAACGGGATGTCCGTGTAGGAGAGGGTAACATTACTCCTTAAAACGCGTTAGGGCGAATTTACCTTGGTTTAGTTGAATGCTGAAAAAACTCCCCGCCGAGCGGCGGGGAGTTTTTTGTTAGTGCAGTGGGCGTTGCAGTTCGTTTGTCCAGTAAATTCGCTTGGCTTGTACTGCGTAGCGCCAGCGGTAGGTATCTCGGCTTGGGTCGTAGCCTCGGCAGGTTAGCAAGGTTACCCAATCGCCGTCTTTGTGCTTTAGCACTTGCAAGTCGTCCGGCGCAATAAGGGCGGAGTTTTCTACGAAGTAGACGAAGCGCTCGCCCCAAGCGTGGATGACGATGATGTCGCCCCAGTGGAGGTTGTGAATGTTCACAAACGGCCCGGGTTTGCCGTTTGGCAGGTAAACGTGGCCCGTGAGCACGGTGTTGCCGCCCCACGTTGGGAAGGCGGTGCCTTCCAGCCACCCTGCTTGGTTCCAAAGCCAAGTTACATCCCATTGGCCGTTGCGTTTGGGCACACCAACGATGGGGACGCTAAGGCCGAGGCGTGGGATTTCCAGCCAAAGGTTGCCCAGATAGGGATAGCGATAGTCGGCCGGCATCGGCGGCAGTATGGTTTCTTTGTTGGGGGCAAAGCCAGTCTGTGGCAGTTGCGGCTTTTTGACCGTCGCCGCGGCGATGGCTGGGGTTTTGTGTTTGACGTCTGGGTCTTCAGGGTCTATTTTTCCGTTGTTGTTTTGATCCCAAAAGGCTTTTGCTTTGTTTGAGATTTCGTCAACAGCGGTGTTGATGGTTTTTACCTTGAAGGTGATGATTACCTCGTTGAGAGCGTCTTCTTCGGTTGTGTGCCCAGCATCTGGCCCAAGGGTGCCGTCCCAAATTATTGAGTTAGTGGACGAGTCGTAGACGCACTTGGTGGTGATTGAAGTGCCGTGCGCTTCGCAGTTTAGGCCACCTATGTAGGTTGTTTCGGGGGAGATTGGGTCAATAATCTCGGTGACCAAATCTGTGTCGTTAGGATTGATCCATACTTGACGCCACTGGATTATCGGCCAGCCGTCTGCTATGCCTATTTTTGTGCCGGTCGGCGGGTCTAAGGGCGGTTTCGGCGTGGCAGTTGGCGTAGGCGTGGGGGTAAATGTTACTGTGGGCGTGGCCGTGGGTGTCTGGGTCGGTGTAAGGGTGGCCGTTGGGGTAGGCGTGAGTGTCACGATCGGTATAGGCGTGGGCGTTGGCGTGTTGGTCGGCGTAGGCGTGAACGTCGGCGTCGGGGTTGGTGTGTCCGTCGGCGTGGGTGTGAACGTCGGCGTCGGCGTCGGTGTGTCGGTCGGCGTCGGCGTGAACGTCGCCGTCGGAGTCGGCGTGTCGGTCGGCGTAGGTGTGAACGTCGGCGTCGGTGTCGGTGTGTCGGTTGGCGTGGGCGTAAACGTCGGCGTCGGCGTCGGCGTGTCCGTTGGCATGGGCGTGAACGTCGGCGTCGGGGTTGGGGTGTCGGTCGGCGTAGGCGTGAACGTCGCCGTCGGTGTCGGCGTGTCCGTCGGCGTCGGAGTGAACGTTGCCGTCGGTGTCGGCGTGTCCGTTGGCGTGGGTGTGAACGTCGGCGTGTCGGTCGGTGTAGGTGTGAACGTTGCCGTCGGCGTCGGGGTGTCCGTGGGCGTCGGCGTGTCGGTCGGCGTTGGAGTGAACGTCGGCGTTGGTGTCGGCGTGTCGGTCGGCGTAGGCGTGAACGTCGGTGTAGGTGTCGGCGTGTCTGTCGGCGTCGGCGTGAACGTCGCCGTCGGAGTCGGCGTGTCAGTCGGCGTAGGTGTGAACGTCGCCGTCGGAGTCGGCGTGTTGGTCGGTGTAGGTGTGAACGTCGCCGTCGGAGTCGGTGTGTCGGTCGGTGTAGGTGTGAACGTCGGCGTCGGCGTCGGCGTGTCAGTCGGCGTAGGTGTGAACGTCGGCGTTGGCGTCGGTGTGTCCGTGGGCGTCGGTGTGAACGTCGGCGTGGGCGTCGGCGTGTCCGTCGGCGTGGGTGTGAACGTCGGCGTCGGGGTCGGCGTGTCCGTCGGCGTGGGTGTGAACGTCGCCGTCGGTGTCGGTGTGTCGGTTGGCGTCGGCGTGAACGTCGGCGTTGGTGTCGGCGTGTCGGTCGGCGTGGGTGTGAACGTCGGCGTCGGGGTTGGTGTGTCCGTCGGCGTCGGCGTCGGCGTGAACGTCGGCGTCGGGGTCGGCGTGTCGGTTGGCGTTGGCGTGAACGTTGCCGTCGGGGTCGGCGTGTCGGTCGGTGTAGG
>JALVYU010000034.1:0-1141 GCA_027022365.1 Desulfurococcales archaeon
AAATTCTTGTTGGGTCAACAATCATTCTCAATACTTTCAACTGCTCAATTGTTGGTGTAGGTGTCTCTGGAATATCATCGGTTGGTTTCAATACCTTACCGCTTTTGTCTTTCAGCTCCCATCCAACATTCTCAATTACATCTTTCAGGCTAACACCAGGGTGAACACTTCTCAGTCTCATGTCATATATACCCTCGTTGGGATAGCTCTCCATAACACAGATGTCAGAGGTCATAATTCCTTTTCCACCCCTTGGGGCACCGTAATCCCACCTTGTCTCACCCTCGGGACCTCTTGCTCCTGCCATAGTTGTCAAATAGCAAGTATGCGGTGGGAATCTCCTCTTCTCCTGAACCATGATGGCGAGTGTAAAGTCGGACTGCTGACCGATTGGGTTTGCACCACCAGAACCTGTGAACCTCACCTTCGGTCCTAACTTCACATCGTCCATTCTCTCATCCTGGCTTCTCTCACCCTTCTTTATTATGGATGGGAAATAACCCATTCTTCCCTCTTTTTCCTTATCCCAGATGGCTGTGGAGTTTATGTTTCCATACTCATCGTACTCAGCACCACCCAAAACTCCACCTGTAACATATCCCCTCTGCTCATATGTTCCAAACGCATCAATCATGGAAAGCGCTGTGGATGCCATGTAAGCACCACGGATATCTGCAACGGAGATTGGAATATGCTCAAACTTAGGGTCTAACATTCCTGCTTCCATAACGATAGTTGCACCGGGGTTGATTGTATGCTGTGCCTCTGCCATAGTTAAAACAGGTAAACCCGTTCCAACAAACATGGATGCGCCATTTGGAATCATTGTTGAGCCAGCAATAGCCAAAAGCTCAATTGTAGTAAACTCATCGGGTGGAAGGTCGTACTCTTTGCAGTAAGCTTCATACTCCGCATCACTTATACCAGAGTTAAAGCTTTTAACTAACTCAATTATTTCATCAACAGTTGATATTTGTACTGGTACATATACACCCATTTTTACCTCCTTAATTTACTTACCGATAGGTCTGTAGAGATCCGGTTTATATCCGTATTTAGCATCTGCCCTTAACTCATAAAGTCTTGCGAACCCTGTTGTACCGTTTGGAGACTCATATTTTGCCTCGATGTTTCCAAACTT
>JALVYU010000034.1:1151-2388 GCA_027022365.1 Desulfurococcales archaeon
ATGTAGAGCCTGTTGGGTAGCATCCAAACGGTGTTTCAACTATTGCATCAACATGTACATATGGAATCTGGTTCTCAGAAGCTCTCAACCTCAGCTCTTCCTCAGGAACAATCTTCTCAGCCGAAATTACAAGGTATTTCGCACTCAGAGACTGCTCAACATCGGGAACAAGCAATCCCTCAATTCTGGCTGTACCCATCTGACCAACCCTTTGAACATGTGTTGTTGTCACATAAGGAATGTCGGGTGGATATAGAATCGCAACGACGCCTTTCTCTCCTGTATATTTGTTCGTTCTTCTCCTTAAGGTCTCATACAGTATGCCATCCTCTATTGCTGCTGTCTGGTTCATTGTTGTATCAGGCTCATCACCTTTGGAGTATTTATTCTCAGGATTGTACTGGTGTGGTCTCAAGCCCCATCCATCGAATGGGTCTTTAATAACAGCATGTCTCTTTGGTGGAATGTCTGGATGTATCCAGTATCCATTTTCATCCTTACCCCTCAAACCAGCTTCAGCAAAGGTGTCATACTCAAGCAAATCAGTTCCAAGCTCTGTCATACCAGCAACAAACTGGAAACCCATCCTGCCTGCAAGCGTCCTCAAAGCCCAGGAGTAGTTTGTAAAGTCCATAACAGCTTCAATCTGACCATCCTCAAGGCCTTTCCTGACTTCATAGGAGACAGGCTGAATTGTCTCAAGACCAAGGTAGGTCATCTCAACCCATGCAAGCTGCAGGGCACCACCCATCATCATAATAGGGGTTGCACCAGCGTTTGTCTGAACATACAAATCTTTAATGTTCTGCCTGATAACCTCTCTTGGAATAGCAACATTTGTCCTTGTATAACCGAAGCCGCCTACACACCAAGCCCTTTTCGGTTTAATAAACCTCTTAACGACTTCTTGCACTGACATTATCTTGTTCTCGCCTTTTGGCACTGCCATACCTACCTCCAAATTCATCTAAAAATTTTTCTAACTGTTTTAACTCCTCTTCCGGATCCGGCGTTTCATTTCCAAACTCTGCATACTCAATCGGTACACCTAAAACATCAGAAAGCTTCTCAATAAACTCTATCACTCTCTCATACTTCAAGCCTGTAATGTAAAAATCAACGGAGTAATCAACATTGAAATACACTGTAGGGTACATATCGTCAAAGTCCAGTACATCACTCCCACTGATGTTATCTGGAATAAGCCTATAGCTTGAACCACCCGTCTTAACGACTT
>JALVYU010000035.1 GCA_027022365.1 Desulfurococcales archaeon
CAGAATTTTTTGTACCAGTGTGCGTAGTTCTTTTGAGCCGCTTATGGCGGCGGCGAGGTCGGTGAGGCTTTGGAGTTCGCGCAGGCGTTTTTGGGTTTCGGTGAATAGGTGTGCGTTGCGCACCGATGCCCCAGCCATGTTTGCCAATAGGGTGAGAAACTCAAGTTGAATTTGAGAAAATGCGTTTTCTTCAGCATTTCCTACTTCTAAAAGTCCTATTATCTCTTCTCCAACGATTATTGGTACGCCAAGGTAGGTGCCGCGTGGTTGGTGGGGGGGCGAATCTTTAAATTTTTCGGGTAGGTTGCGCACGTCCGGGATCAGTAGGGGCTTTTTGGTTGTGAGCACATGTTTGGCCAACCCGCTTGTTGGTGGGTGCGGTGGGATGGTGGTTACTTTGTGTACTTTTCCCAAAGGACCGTGAAAGACAAAAGGATGAATAAAGCCTTTTTCATCAAGAAGTGAAATTCGTATAGCGTCGCTTTGGATTACTCGGTTTATTGCTCGTGCAAAAGCAAGGATTACTTTTTCTATGTCTAATTCTTTATTAACCGATTGGGTTAGGTCGGCAAAGAGATTTAAGGTTTGGATAGTTGTCCCGAAGTCGGCCTGTTCTTCTTTCAGACGTTCCAGCGGCTGTAGGGTTATTAACGCCGCGGTTGTGCCCATATAAGGCACAAAATGTGAAACGGCTGTTACGGGCGTAGAGCCTACGGTTAGTGTGGCTTGGCCGGGGCTGTTGCACAGTTTTAGTAGTTCTTCCTCTGGATGGATGTGTTCAAGTATGTAATCCAAGGAGGGAAGATCGGTGATGTTGAGGTTGAGCATGTTGCGCGCTTGGCTATCAATGTATGCCACCTTGCCCCCTTCGGTCACTATCAACACGGCGCTGTCCGATTTTGGCTCTTCTGCCACCGGAATGGGTGCAAGAGGAGCGGACTTTGTGTTGACCGCTTCCTCAGACTTAGTGACGTGAGCAAGCGCCCATGCTGCCAGCCACAGCCCAGCGCCAGTAGAGGCTAATGTAGTGCCCAAGACGAGCAGGTTTGTGCTATCCATGTTTTGGTGTTGTGGTTATTGTTCCAGTTGAGGGGGTAGATCTTTGCGGCGCGCTTCGGCCGCGAGTTCGGTGATTTCGCGTATGTCGGCAAATTCATATTGCGAAGGCGAGACAATGCCTATTGAAAGGCTCATCAGCGGCACTTTTTTCTCTTTGCCGTTTTCTTCAAGGGTGATATAGCCCTGTTCTCGGTCAAGGAAGGTGTAATGGCTTTTCACTTCCTCGGCAAAGCGTTCTTTTAGCCGCTCGCGTATAGCCGGCGCGGCCTCTTCGGTGGTTATCACAACAAAATTTTCTTCGCCCGGGTGGCCGATGAAATCGTCAGGTGTGCCTACTTCGTCCACCACTTCGTTCAGGAGCATGGCTGTGAAGCGGAGGACGTCGCCCGCGGCCACGAAGCCATACACGTCGCGGAAGGCATCGTAGTAATTGATGCGGATGTCCATCAGCGCCCAGCCGCGCTGGCGGATTATTTGCCGCAGGTGGTCTTCTATGAGTCGCCCCGCGGGCAGGCCGGAGCGCGGGTCGGTTAGGCTTTCTCGCTCCGAGCGGTTGATGGCGTTTTGCACCCGCAGGCGCAGTTCTTCAATGTCAAACGGTTTGGTTATGTAGTCGTCTGCGCCGAGTTCCAACCCTTGCAAGCGGTCGCTCCGCTCGTCTTTTTGGGTGAGGAAAATGATGGGAATGTGGCTGGTGCGGGTGCTGGTGCGCAGGCGCCGGCAGACTTCATAGCCGTCAATGTCGGGCAACATGATGTCCAGCACTATGAGGTGGGGCATGTTTTGCCGAGTTTTTTCCAAGGCTTCTTCGCCGCGCGCGGCGATGTCTACATCGTAGCCTTGGCTGCTGAAGTAAATTTTCAGCATGTTGGCGATGTCTGCATCGTCTTCAACCACTAATATGCGCGCTTTGCTCATGAGACCGACCTCCCTTTCATCTGTGACGCCGCTTTTGGGCTTGCGTCTTTATACGGGCAATTTCTTCTTCGGTGACCGGCTTTTCAAAAGAGCGGAAGCCGCTCAGTTTGAAGCCGTGTTTGGCCGCTAATTGGGCAATTTCTTTGACTTGGTGGGTTGTAATATGTTTGCCCACGGTGTAATCCTCAAAGCGTCCTTCCAAAGCGAGCACCATCGTTTCGGCCATGCAGGCGTATGCTTTGCCGGGCGGGAACCCGAAGTCAAAATGAAAATCCACGCGGCCGGGAACTTCCACCATGCCGCCGTCAATCACCAGCACATCGGGGCGCGCGGCCGCAACTTGCGCTGAGACGTCACGCGG
>JALVYU010000036.1 GCA_027022365.1 Desulfurococcales archaeon
TATCGAAGTCTTTACTTATGCGTACACCGCTACCCGTAACAGTTTGAGTGGCTGCAACTGTTCTGCCGTAGTCAATCCTGTCAACTTCTGCTTTCGACAGGCTATCTCCAACACCAGTGAAAGAGAAGTCAACTGCATACCCTCTGTCTGCAGCCCACCTGAGAGTCTTTACGGTATTCTTGTATTTATCACCATACTGCGAGAGCACATCAGCGACTCCTATTTCCTCTTCGGGTCTGAGTGTTACGGTACCACTGTACTGCTTGCCGTGAATTTGCAGTGTGCCGTTTGCATCAGAAAGGGCTCTGGCCAATTCTTGGGGCATTCCTACGGCGTAGGCATATTTACCTATATCGCCGCTTATTTGTCCCCTCGCACCTTCATCAAACCTGTAACCACCCTTCTCGTCAATCAGAGCTACTTTACCCTTGTTCGTCATGGCAATGTGTCTCAAACCCGCAGGTGTTACTTCAGAGATATTCACACCGTTTTGAACAGTTGCCTGTAAAACTTTGCCGTTTTTATCAACAGTTACATTATACAGGCCTCCAGGTGCATTAGAGCCAAGTATCCTGTGAGCTATATCGGGCGAAAACGAAAGACCCTGCAGGTTTCTGCCTTGAAGCTCTGCAAGTTCTTCCGCTGTTTGCTCATTATCCTACCTATGCATGAGTCTCGAGAACGACCTAAATTTCTCCGCCGTACCTGTTGTCTGGTATGCTGATTGTTTCCTGATGAGGTTTTCAAGCTCCTGAGGTCTGCCGTGAACTGCATCCAGCTCACCTTTAGACCCAGCTCCTTTATTGATGCCTTCAACAACGCCCAGATTGTGGGCGCCACCTCCAGACTTCCAGGCATTTACATCTGCTGTGGCGTTCTCAATGCCCTTATTCCAACCGTACTGCCTTGTCGTCATGCCATTATCCAATGCTGTCTTTGCCTCTGCGTTGATCATACCAGCCTGAATGCTCTCAGCGTTTTTGGCAGTCTCAAAGGCACCTGTCGGGCTCTTGTATGCAGCTCCACTACCAAGCCTTTTACCCATTTCCTTTTCGAGCATTTGTTTCATCTGCACATAAGAGTACCCACCAGCGATGCCTCTAAAGGCGTTGGAATTGATAATCTCCTCTTCAAGCTTTCCCTGCTCTGTTGCATCGATAGACTCTTTCCCCCTGAAAGCCCCAGCATCCACGCCAGCCTCTATGCCAGCTGCCATCTGCTGCAAGCCGTATGCACCTACCTTTGTAACGCCTGCAGTAATCATTGCAGCAAGACCTATGCCCAGGCTCCTCAGATACCCCCAGACTGCCAGAGCCTTGGCTAAAGGACTGCTCATCATTAAAAACGAAGCGTAGCCTATGTTGTGGGCAGTATAGACACTCGAAAAGTAAGTTGCAGCCTGGTGGACCAGGAAAAAGTGAATGACAGCATCAACTATGAGCCACGAAATCATGAAGAGAAATATTGCAGCAACACCGCTTAGAATTTTTTTAAAAAACGGCGTAGGCAGGAAAAGAATCAGGAAAGGTAGAAGTGATAGCCCGAATGCAATCAGGACACCTCTGATTGTTGGTACCCATGAGTTCATAGTCATTCCCAAACTATATCCCCTGGTCATGATCTCATTGTTTGCAATCAGAGTCGTTCCGCTCATTACGGAAGCAAGATATACCTGTCTTGCTATATAGTCCTGCTCAAGGTAGGTGTACACGCTATCCGTAACACTCGGATACTGTCCATTGTAAAGTTTCTGTAGGTAAGCTTCAGTTATATCCAAACAGTGTTGAAAAGCTCCAACACTGTTTGCATTTATACCTGCTTCCTCACATATTTCTTTTGCGATGTTTTGGTAGGATGTGGTGTTGTTTAGCGTTCCCCTGAGATAGTTGTTCCAATCCTCTTGACAGGTTAGGTCTTTTCCCTGAGGGTTGCTGTTGTCGTAATAGACTGTATACACAGAGGAGCTTGCAGCATTTGCAAGCTGTTTAATAAGCAAATCCGTACTGTCCTCCAACTCAGCAAGGTTGCAGTTTCCAGCTTCAAGACAGAAAAAATAGCAGTCTTCTATATATCTCCTCATGCTCCTGTCAAAGTTTGCGTCTATCCCTAAAGAATGCGTCACTGCATTATAAATCGTAAGAACCCCCACACCTCCAGCGGAGTTCTCATAACTGAGGTCTGGGTCTATGGCTGTGGTGTCTATGATTTGCAGAATGCCGTCTCCCACCGCCGAGGTCAGCCCTGCAATTGTTGTTATGCCTATAGGAATGCCG
>JALVYU010000037.1 GCA_027022365.1 Desulfurococcales archaeon
GTGCGCATAAACGGCACTCAACTTGCCTGCGAAGCCGCCCCTGCTTACGGCGAAAGAGGCGTTGTTTGCTATGGATTGCCGCTGGGCACAATCAGCGGCAACACCCGCCTTGATTTCGCCTATTTCCTGCCAGATGGCAAAATAATCAACGGTGTCGTGCCTGCCGAGATAAAAAGCAAACTGCGGCTGTGGTTCAAAGTCTACTATCCGCCGACCGCCACGCCAACCCCCGTAGGGTAAAAAAGCCTAAGGGTAGAACCGTCGCCCTTGTTGAAAGAATCAGGAGGAAACCATGCGAGGACTGAAAACTCTTGCAACGCTCGCAATAGCGGCAGTGCTGATGCTCACAGCATGTGGAAGCGCTCAAAATGTAGGAGGGGCAGACAAAACCACAGCCTTAGTGCTACCTAACACAGCCTCAACCACAGCAATAACACCTTCAGCCACAGCAGCCCCCACCCAAGCACCAACTACAACGCCCTCCCCTGCGCCGTCGCCCACGGCCACGATCATTCCAAGCCCAACCGCAACAAATACGCCCAAGGCCAAATGCGGGGGACCTCCAACCCTTACCATATTGGTCGTCGGCTCATACCCCACATTGTATGGCATGGGCGACGCCATCCGCCTGATCCGCGTTGACTTTGTGCACCAACGCGTTGCAATAGTACCCATTCCCCGCGATTTGTATGTAGACCTCCCTTGGGATTCGCCATACCCCAGTCCGGTCAAAATTACTTCAGCCTATTTCTTGGGAACTCCGGCCATGCAAAGAGGGGCACCCAGAGACGGTGGAGCAAAATTGCTTGCGGCCACAATCCAGTACAACTTCGGCATCAAAATTGACCGGTATTTCGTTGCCAGCGCAGACGGTTTTCGCAAATTTATTGACGCCATAGGCGGCATTCCGGTTTACATCCCTTATCGGATTTACGACCCGCCGTCAAATTCAAACTTCTACCCGGGAGCGCAATATCTGAACGGTTATCAAGCGCTGGCATTGGCGCGAGCGCGGCAGGATCGCGGCGGCTTCGTCCGCGCTGAGCGGCAAGGCTGGATTATGAAAGGCATTCTCAAGAGCCTCGCCGAACCGGAAACCTTGAAACACATTCCCGAGATTTTCAAAGTCTTCAAAAGTAGCATTATCACGAACCTCACACCGAAAGATATAGCAGAGTTTGTATGCCTCTACGGCAATATGCTCGCCCACAAGCAAGAAGCCGAGGTCTTCAACGTTCCTGATAAACTTGTCCGGGGAACACGAGAATGGATCTTCATCGGCAAAGAGCCCCATACTGCTTTTGTAGTGAAATGGGATGAGCGGTATCGCAAATGGCTACACGAAGCACTTGACGGGGAAATTTCGCCGTAAGTGCATTGTTTGCATCAAACCCGTAAGGGATAAAAAACAGAGCAATGCTTCCACCGTTGAGTATATATAAGCACGTGCTTGTGAAAGGGGATTAAAAGGGTTTCCAAACAGGCACCATAGATAAAATAGCAAAAACCTTAGTTGACAAACAATAAGAGGCATGGTACTTTTGTCCCCATTCATAATACAGTGCAAAAATGCGGGTTCCCCTCCTCCTTGAGTCTACTTCTAACCTAATATCATTACGCGGAGGCTCAGTATGCACTCAAACACGAAAGCAGTTATAACTGGCTTATTGGCTTTTTTCTTATTAGCATTACTGAGTTTCCCCGCATTAGCAAGGTTTTTCTCCCCGCCCGCTCCACTCAGGTTAGCAAACTCTGCCAAACCAATGTGGCGCTACAACGAAGAGCACTGGGGGATATCTTCTAACGCAGCACCCACCACAAAGCCTCCGCAATTGTGGAAATTTAACGTCGGGAACGAAACAGCCAACGGCTTTCCTATCTCACCTGCAATAGGTGTGGATAATACCCTCTTTGTCCCGCTCTACGATACGGTTTACGCCGTTAATCCCGACGGCTCAGAAAAATGGCACACAACCTTGGATGACGACGGCGACGATATTAGAGGAATTCCTACCATAGACGATAACGGCACCAGCAGCACAGACGACGATGTGGTGTATGT
>JALVYU010000038.1 GCA_027022365.1 Desulfurococcales archaeon
ATCCTAGAAGGACAACTAGAAGCAATTAGGGCTATCAGGGGGTTCTCACACGCTGAAAACGTCAGATATATAGGATAACTCTTACAGCTATAAGAATTGACAATGTGCTGAGAATGGTGACTTGGCCCGGCGAAATAGATAGTATGAAATTTCACTGCTACCCGGCACAACCGGGTGCGATGAGGTAATGCTAATAGGGTGTGAACGAGTATATGGGGTACCTCGTACTCGTGGATAGTTATTCAGACCCAACGTATTTGACAAAGTAGTGGAGAAAATGAGAAACATAAGGGGAACAGAGTATAGTTAATAGGGCAATACAATATATCACCTTGATCTTCTAACTAGGTATTTTCTACCCATATATTCTATGATAGCCGCTAATCCGTTTGAGACTAGTTTATCGACAACATCCATACCTACACCATACTTCTCAAGGATCTCGACTACCTGGTCAAGCCTAAGGGGATGCACCGATATTATTGATAAGATCTCTTTCTCAGCGTTACCTAGAGCTATAAAAGAGCCCTCCTCCGGACCTGTCAAGAGATAGACCTTATCACCGATCCTCTCCCTGAACGTTTCATATACATGGAGCACAGTCTCAGTGCTTGGAGGCTCGATGTACTGCTCGGCGGGTGGTCTGACTGGTACCATGATGTATACCCTGCTCCGCTTGAGGGAAGCTATTGTCTCCGCTAGGAGTTTAGCCTCTATCGCGTAGTCAATATTATTGATTAGCATGGTCTCGGTCAATAGTTCTCCGTTAAAAGTTTCTGAAAATGCTTTCATCCCATTGATGATCTCTTTGATTGATAGGTTTGGGTGTGGCCTGTTTATGATTCTCCATAGCCGGGGGGTTACAGCGTCGAGTTTAACAGAGACAAGATCAAATACTCCCAGATCACTTCTCACATCATCCATCCATAGAAGACTACCATTACTTATGATCGCTACTCTGAGCCCGGCCTCCTTGATAGCTGAGGCTTCACGACCAACATTTATATCTAGGGATGGCTCTCCATTAGGAACGAAGGTGACGTAATCTATTTTCTCGCCCCGCTTCTCGAGCTCATCCACCCTCTTGAGCACCTGGTCTATAAGCTGTTCCGGGTCATAGAATCTCCTCCTACGGATCGTTAGATCCTCCGTTCTTCCTGCCTGACAGTAGACACAGTTATAGGTGCAAGTCTTACCTATAACATTGTTTACCCCAAGGCTTCTGCCAAGCCTTCTCGATGGAACAGGGCCGAAGACGGGGCTGTTCATAATATACCGCCACGAGACATCCTGACAACTATCGTGCCCTTAGCTCCACCTGCCGCTACTGCTACTGGCCTGCACTTGGGTACGAGGATGAAGGATATAGCCTTAACCGGGATCTTGTTTTTGACGCTGGATATGTACTCGAAATGAGCCATCCCCTTAGCTATGATGAGGTCTGACTGTTTAAGCCTGTCCATGAACTCCTCGCTGACCTTGTCGAGGAATATTGACGAGGAATTCGAGCCTGTAGAAATAAGTTCGTCGGCTACACGATCTATCCCGGCATATATGGCATCATCGATTGTCAAGTCGTTCTGGAATCCCGGCTCCTCCTTAGCAACGGCTATGACCTTGTTCCCGTACCTCCTAAGAAGATCCATCAGTACTGTGTCGAGAACAGCTTCACTGGCGTTATCAAGTAAGTACATTATAGTTAAGCCGCCGTTCCTAACTAGGCTATAGAGCTTTTTTGTGTGATCTAGGCTTATCCTCTTCTGAAGAATATCTTCTATACTCAGATGCTCCGGTGCCTCGTGCTCCATAACGCCTGTGTCGAAGAGATTCCCTAGAGCCGCTATCTTCACCGCCATTCTGAACTCATCGTATCCCTCGAGACCCTCCAGCAACCCCTCGTACACAGGTAGCGAGTCCATCGCATGGTTGATCGTTTCGAGCTTTAATTTCTTATAGTACTTTACAACCTCAGGCACTCTCTCGATCAACCAGTTATATAGTATTGAAGAAGCAATTGTCCCCTCATCAATTCCTCTACGTAGTATCTCGGCGAAATACTCCATCAGCTCTAAGGCTATCCCCCTATCCCTTCTGCCCGAACTGATCATCTCCTTGATCCTTACGCCAAGTATACATGGTATACATTCCGGGTAAATCATCATATCAGATATCCTCGAACATACGTATCTCAGTTTTATCTATCATGCCGCCCGGTACCTAATTAAAGAAGAGGTGGAAGAGCAAAGAAAATCCTGATTCGATATTCTACTCTATGGCTAAGAACCTCCAGCATAATCTTCATGATCTAGCATAGCGTTTATCAATATATTTGCCCAGACCCTTATTGGCCACGAGATTTCTCTCTTTGATCACGACTTCGCCATTGACAAGCAGGTGTAGCGGATACCCGTAAAGCTCCATCTTCTCCCAGGGTGTCCAGTCGACCTTGTGGTGGTGCTCGGAGGCAGATATCTTCCTGGCAACACGTGTTTCGAGCACGACTATGTCGGCATCGGCGCCCACGGCGAGTACTCCTTTGCGGGGATATATCCCCATGATCTTAGCCGGGTTCGTGCTGAAGACCTCTACGAACCTCCCGAAACTGATCCTGCCCTTAAGGACGCCGTAGGTATAGAGGTAAGGCCCCATGATCTCTAGTGTCGGGATACCTCCCCATGCACGCCACACATTCTTCTCCTTATCAATCCTGGGGGCGGGCGCGTTGTCGCTAACATAAGCATCTATCGTACCATCAGCTAGTGCATGCCAAAGAGCTTCTCTATCCTCCGCGGTCTTGAGTGTTGGTGCTAGCTTGAGATACGGGCCGTACTTTGCGGCGTCATCGCGGGTGAAATGTAGGTGGTGGGGACAGACCTCTACTGTTACTTTGACTCCACGGCTCCTAAGATACCTTATCGCATCCACTCCCTCCCTGCTACTCATATGGCATATGTGTAGAGGGCCTCTGGTCTCCCTAGCATAGTATCCGAGCTTCATGATCGCAGCGGCTTCGGCGTTATCGCTCCTGCTCATATGGTAGGCGACAATATCGTCTAGATCCTTATGTTTAGACTCACCGTAATCTATCAGCGCGTCATCCTCGCTGTGCGCGAGAACCACACCATCAACATCTCTCACCAGCTCCAGTATTCTTACTAGAGCCTTATCACTAGCCATGAATGGCCTGCAGGTGAATACCTTGAAGCCTTTAACACCTTTCTCGGCGAGCTTGGGTATCATGTTATAGTTGTTCTCGGTCATGAAGCCCGCGTGTATTCCGAAGTTGATATAGGCGTTCTTTTTCCCCGCCTCTATCTTCTCCTTGAGTATCTTCGGGTTGTCCACGTTGACGCGTAACGGCATGTCGTAGACCGTGGTGATCGAGCCGAAGGCCGCGGCGAGTGTACCGGATTCCCAGTCCTCATTAATAGTGTACTCTGGATCATAGACGTGTGCATGGATATCTATTCCTCCAGGAATGACTGGCTGGCCATAAGCATCCAGTATCATGTCGACGTCCTTGAATTGCTTCTTAGAAATACCCGCGATAACGCCGTCCTCGATGAGGATATTGGCCTCGGTAAAGCCGTCGCCGATCCATATTTTGGCATTCCTTATCATTATAGAGCTCGCCAAATAAGCACACCTCAAAGAATATATTGTCGTTAAAAACAGTTTTAAGAAGAAGTGCTAATCCTTGGACAAAACGCTTAACGGTATTACCACGGCTCCTTGAAACGCTCTTCAAACCAGGGGCTACCACGTTCATGGTAGCCAAGGCTCTCCCAGAAACCATCCAGGTACCTATCAAGGAGAAGTATCCTCGAGACCCATTTCACGCTCTTCCATCCATAAAGAGCCGGAACAACAAGTCTTACCGGGCCGCCGTGCTCGGGAGCTATTGGCTCTCCATTCATATGAGTTGCGAGGAGTGTCTGTTCGTCAAGCAGGTACGGGAGCGGTATTATGGCTGAATAGCCGTCGAGACCATATACGAGACCATATCTTGCCTCTGGCCTAACCCTTGCATTATCCAATACGTGTTTCAGAGGTATGCCTCGCCACTCAATGTCCTTCACGGTCCACCCAGTCACGCAATGGAGGTCCGCCTTTACTGTTCTCTGCGGGTATTGCTCGAGGTCTTCGGGGCCTAGCTGTAACGGCTTCTCAACAAGGCCCGCTATGATTATGCCCGTGTCGCTACAGTCGAGGCAGGGCTGCCCCAGTATACGGTATATGATCGGGGAAGATATAGTGTACTGACCCGAAGGCAGTTCTTTCTCGGGTTTAACATAATCGATGGGCTCAGTTCTTGGGCTATATAGTTTGGGCTCGGCATTAATCTTATCGGCTAGGGCCTCGGGTATGGTTACTACGGCTATCTCCCCATGCTTTTCCCTAGAAACTATTCTAAGGGACAAGTAGTGCTCGCCAGCACTCATCCTATACCTGTAGATCAGGTGGGTTGTCCCTATGGGCTCGTTCTCCATGAATACAGGCGGGGATAACTCTAGGAATTGTTTAATCCACTCCCATATCTTCAACGCTACACGGTGAGCATCCCTGATCGTCTCTACTTCGTCGTCTAGCCTGCATAGAACGGTGTAGGCTATATTTTTGGGCTGGAGGGCGGGGGAGCTGTAGATCCTGCAGTCCAACAGGGATGGCCTCACATAACTATTTTCCCAGCCATCATATTGATGATTCTATCCATGTAGCTTTTAACCTGCGGCGGTAATCCCTCCATTGCGCCCCTTAGGAATCCTCCTACTATGAGCCTTACCGCCTCCTCCTCTGTAAGGCCTCGTGTCATCAGGTAGAACAATTGTTCGCCGCCTATTCTCCCTATGCTGGCCTCGTGAGTTAGTGTTGCGTTTTCGACGCTTGTCTCGAGGACTGGGAGCGTCCTCATCACTCCTTCGCCTAGGACTAGCCCCATACACTCCATGTGGCCCTTGACATTGTCGGCTTGAGCATTCATTTTAAGCTCGTTAATCATGAAACCGCCATTCTCAACGACTCCTCTTGTCACGATTAAGCCGCTGCTGTTCCTTTCCTTGAGATTGATCACGGCTGTTGACGCCACTCTTGTGCCGCGTGGAGCTGTAGATGCTTTATGTATCTCTACCCGGGTAGCCTCTCCTGCTTCGACCTCCTCGTAGCTACCTATCGATCGTACAGGCGTTGTCTTGACATAATAGCTCCTGTAAAGGCTTTTCCTGCCCACACGGGCATAGGTGGCGCTGGAGACATCTATTCCTGGTCTCCAGTTATGGATCATTATGCTCGTGAATCCGGCGTTGTCGCCGATCTCTATGAGGCTCATAGCCTTATGTGCCCCTGTCGGGACCAAGGCTGCGCATCCCTTTGCAAGCGTTATCTCGGCTCCATCCTCGATCTTTATTACATTTATTATCCGCTGGTAGAACCCCTTCTCGCCGAGCAGGAAGCAGGCATAGATGGGCGTTTCTATTCTTGTTCCTCGGGGGACGTAAACGAAGACTCCCGGGGTCTTGGCAGGGTCGAAGATCTTTCTGTCTCCATGACGTGATATTATCTCGTCTATAATGTCCCTGTACTTGTCGACCGCCTGCCTTATATCCATTAGGACAACTCCGATCTTAGAGAGGTAGGAAGCATACATCCCTGCCAGGAGCTTCTCGTTCAGTATGCTGGCAACATGCCCCTCCATAACGGGTAGTCCTGCCCTAGCAATAATCGATTGATCATCCAATGTTCCTGCACCGCGGCGGACAAGTTATTACGGGTCATCGTTATTCTCTAGACATGCTCCCCTTATAATGGTAATTATGAAGAAACATGTATCCATGGGATTGATATGTATGCCTATGGGTAAGTGCAGGGTATGTGGACGAGAAGCCGAGTACTGGGTGCCATGGGCTAACGCTTGGTTTTGCCGTGACCACTTCATAGAGTACTATGATAAGCGTGTCCGGAGGGTCTGGGAGAAGTATTTTCCACGTGGCCACCGCAGGGTATTGGTAGCTGTCAGCGGTGGGAAAGATAGTGTGGCGCTTCTATATAGTATTTCAAAGCTACTAGGGGATAGCGGGCTACATTACCATGTTCTTTTCATAGATTTGGGTATCCCTGGCTATAGCCGGGAATCATTGGGGATTGTTGAGAAGAATGCTGAGCGCCTGGACATAGAGGTGGAAGTGGCCCGGCTCTCTGATTATGGTTTCACCATGGAGGATGTATACCGCCTCGTCAAGACGAGGAGGATAAAGAGGCCTATATGCAGTATTTGTGGCATGGTCAAGAGGTACTTAATGAACAGATACGCCTATGAGCATGGCTACGATCTTGTACTGACAGGCCATAACCTTGACGATATGATCGGCTTCACTCTGTCAAGCATCGTCTCTGGCAGGATAGAAGACCTGGTCAAGCTCAAGCCCTACGTGAAGGGCTCAGGAAAGCTCGTGGCTAGGGGGAAGCCTATCCTCTTCATGTATGGTGTTGAGAATAGATGGTATGTCGAGGCCGTCGATGCAGAGATCGTGGGGGCACAGTGCCCGTTCAGAGCTGGTGAATCATCGATTAATGCTGAGCTTAGAGACGCCGTTCTAGCCGCTGACAAGAGACACCCTGGCCTAGCCATATTAATGGCCCGGAATATCGTGGATAAGCTTATACCGAGGATAAAGGCTCCCGAGAAGAAGCTTAGGAGTTGTAGCGTGTGCGGGTACCCCTCGAGTACCGATCCATGCGGCTTCTGCAGACTCAGAGTAAGAGTCTCCGCACTACTATCCTCCCAAGAATAGGATCCCGGCTACTATCGCCATGCTCGCCAGGGTCAGCACGAATGTTGTGCTCGCGGTAAACTCGGGTTTCCATCCATAGATTCTTGCGATCACGGTGTTGAATACCGCCGGCGGCATTATGCTTAGAACCATTATTTCTGCCTGGTAGAGGCTCGGCATAGGAAACACGTGTAGGAGGGCATAGTGGATCAGGGGGGATGCCAGGAATCTCCAGAACGTTACCGTTAGGAACTGGGGCTTGTAGACAAAGATATACTTCATGGTCAATGGTATCGTGTAGCCGAGTATGAATATTGCTCCGTAGCTTAGCATGCTATGTGTTGGGGCGAGTATAGGTGCTAGGTATTGATAGATCGACGGAATGCCGTAGTGGATCAGTATACCGCCGGCGAAACCATAGATTATGGGTAGCTTCAATATCTTTACAACGAGGTTTTCGCCTCTTCTCCCAATCAGTCCTGGGACGAGTACGTTGAAGATGAAGGTTATGAGAGAGTAGGTTGCGGCAGCATCGATGTTCCCGTAGAGGAGCAGGAGCACGGGGAAGCCGAGGAACACGTTGTTCTGAAAGGTACTAATTATTATCGAGCCATAACGTATCTCCGGTTCTCCCTTCAGGGTCGGGATTTTGAAGAGTACTGCAAAGCTTACGAGTATGTATATGAGGCATGTCAGTGCTATCGATAGATCTGCAACAACTATCCCTCTACGAGCGAAAATATCGAAGTATACTGCCGGTAGGAGGATATAGTAAATGAACTTATTGAACAAATGAACAGCTTGGTCGACAAGCTTGTACTTGCCGAGAACACTGTGCACCAGCATGCCCAGACCCATGAAGCCAAACAGAAATATCATTGTCAGCACTGGCTCCAAGGACACGCCACCATTTCGTTATGACGGTGTTTTATCACATAAATACATTACATTAATTGAAAAGCGCAGAATCAATGAAGACTAAGTAAGGAATTATCAAGAAGCAAAAAACCTCATATAAACACGTGATAACAATACGAACTCCCTTATTACTTCTGTTCTTCACCCTCACCTTTCGGCTTCGGTTTTCTACCCTTCTTGCCCTTGCCTCTGGCCATGACTGATCCCTCGCCGCCCATTGTTTGGGCGGCCATCTATCTGTGTATGTTTGGTTGGATATTGTTTGTCCTCACACCCGGTGATGATAATTAATAGGCGCTTGTCAATGATGATCACGTAGTAGTTGATGAGACAATATCATCGGTAGTGTTTTTAAACCAGGCTCTACTGGTTAAAGCCGACGATCTGTTCGAGAGAAAATATTTTGGGGTTGTCGGGCATCAGTGTCCCATGTAGATCGCTCGTTGATCCGAGAACAGTTGTTATCGCGGTTATACGTGCTTGGAGCCTATAGTGTATGAGCCTATTGAGAGACTCAACCACTTGTTTATCCGGTTTCTCGACAAGCACGACCGTCCTGCTGCCCTTAGGGAGACACGTTCTTGGAAGATATATCAGCGACGGGTATCCATGCCCGTCGATGAAGTGATCGACAGCGTAAACCTGTGATCTACAGAGCTTATTGCCTGATGCGACACATAGTTTCTTCTTTAAGAGCCTTGACAACGATATACCTATCCCCATGAGCTTCTCTGGGTAAACCACTATTGCGTCGGGCCTCAAGAACTGTAGCTTCTCGTAGAGGAGGAAGCCCGCGAGGTCACAGTATCCTGTCCGCCAATAACTCCTCCACTCCTCGCCCATCCTAATATACTGTATCATTGACGCCACGGCTTTCTCGATGACCTTCTTACTCCTTATCTTCTCATAGATCTTCTTCGCGGTCGGCTCCTCAGGAACCATTGATAGGCTGACGTATTTCCAGAGATTATTCTGGGGCACACCAGTCACTGCTTCTAGTTCTCTGAAAGTATAGATGTCCTTAAGGGATACTAGGAGGTTAACCAGCATACTCCTTATTCCTTTCTCCATTAAGGATCACTGTATTCAGCCATACTATCACCTTCTACTATGTATGATGCTGTTTAAAAACAAGGCATTACCACGTTTATCATCATATAAGCAGAAGAAACCATGAAAACTCACTATCTGTTTTTCTCCGTATATGGTCAACTATAATCCTAAATCCCATTAATGATCCGTTAATCGTTGTAGACAATATGGAGTGACATGATTTGGGCCGAAACCCCTACCTGGTAGAACCGGTCAAGACAATTGTTCCCGGCCGAAAAACTGTCTCAGAGCTATTGGAAGCCATGGCTGGCACTGCTTTCCAGGGAAGAGCGCTCGGGGAAGCCTACAGGATCATTAAGAAAATGATTTGTGAGCCCAGGAACACTATATTCTTAGGTCTAGCTGGCTCACTGAGCACTGCCGGCATGTGGAGGCTCGTAAAATGGCTGGTCGAGAACAGGTATGTCGATGTACTGGTCTCGACTGGAGCCAATATCTCGGAAGACATCCTCGAAGCGATGGGATACAAGTACTATAAAGGCTCGCCACTAGTCGATGACGAAGACCTCTTGAAGCATAAGATCGACAGGTTCTACGACACGTATGCTTCGGAGCTAGAATACCGGGAGATGGAGTCGCTGATCAAGGACTTCATCGAGTCCCTGCGCGGCGACACCTGCTATTCTACCCCTGAGTTCCTCTACTTGTTCGGCGAATACCTTAACGATCATGGAATAGACTCGATAATCTCCGCGGCTTACCGGGCAGGAGCCCCGGTTTTCTCACCGGCCCTAGTTGATAGTGGATATGGTATTGTGGGTATAGCGGCCTCGCTCGAGGGTAGGAGTGTCTGCATTGACATGATGAGGGATTTCATGCAAATCGTTGATATCGGCCGTAGATCCGAGAACATCAGCGCGATATATATCGGTGGGGGAGTTCCTAAGGACTACGTCAACCTTGTGGCTGTAGCACAGACGATCATGAAGCTCTATGAGGAGGGCGAAGACTATTATAAGCCATTAAAATACGTTGTACAGATAACGACTGATGCACCACAATGGGGTGGACTAAGCGGAGCGACACTCGAAGAGGCCGTGAGTTGGGGAAAAGCAATGCCAGGCCCCAACAAGAGGACTGTCTACTGTGACGCAACAATAGCACTACCATTGATCGTGCACGGCCTAATCGATGAGGGGATCAAGAGAGAGGAATACCCTGATCTAAAATGGGTTTTCGAGGGGATCATGTAATGAGTCTCGGGAGAGGTAAGGACTCCGTGGTTGGTAAACACGTATTCGGGGACCTGTATGGCATTGATGAGAAGATAGGATATGATGAGAAACTACTTCGTGAAGCCGTGGTTAGGGCGGCCGAGATAGCGAACATGACGCTCTACGGCGTCAAATCATGGAGGTTCGGGGGAAAGAAGGGGGGAGTATCCGTTATCGCCCTAGTCCTTGAAAGCCACATAGCAGTACATACATGGCCCAAGTACAGATACGCGACGATAGACGTCTATACGTGTGGTGCCCAGAGCGATCCGGTCAAGGCCTTCGAGTACTTGGTGGAGGTTCTGAGGCCCGAGCATTACACGATGAAAACCGCGAATAGGAGCCAGGACAAGGAGGCCTACCCATTTCCCTAGGGTTTATCTCCTTACATGTTTGTTCAACGGTTCATCTTTTTACACCTCTAACTGTCTGTCCTTATTAGTCGATTCCGTGAGTTAAATTCAGATCTATATAAACAACACATATCAGAACAATAAATATAAATCAATCATATGACTTTATAACGATATGTTCGCGATAATCTAGTTTTTCATAAACACAATATTCTTCAATACCGAGTACAAGAATAGTATCCCCCAGTAACAACGTGGTGTCATAGTTGAGGCTCCTAACCTATGAAGACCTAGAAGAATATCTCAGACACAAAGACTACGTAATCATAGAAGGTAAGAAGGTCGCGCTAAAACCCATTAAGATCAAAAGGCTGACCCCGACTCCCGAAGAGCTGACAGATATCAGCACTACCGTGTGGAGTTTTCCAAAGAGAGGCCGATGGGCTTCTCATAGAAGCAATTACCGTGGCAACTGGGCACCCCAGATACCGCGTGCCTTAATAGAAATGTATAGTTCTCCGGGCGAGATTGTTCTCGATCAAATGGTGGGTGGAGGCACTACATGTATTGAGGCTAGGCTCCTAGGGAGAAACTGTATAGGCGTCGATATAAGGATGGACAGCTTAATCCTAACCCTCTACAGGCTCAGACTCATCGAGGAGTACATCGAGGAGAACATGGAGAGACTCAAGGGGGCGGAGAGGAGGGCGGCGGAAAACTATATGCGGACATGGGCTAGGATATACTTGGGTAACGCCAGCAGGCTCGATAAAATCCCTTCATCGTCAATAGATCTCGTGGCCACTCATCCCCCATACTATAATATAATAAGGTATAGCATCGACAAACCGGTCAAAGGAGATCTATCCGGCATGCGTCGCCTCGAAGACTATCTCAAAGCCATTGGGGAAATAGCCCGTGAAACATACCGTGTCCTGAAGCCTGGGAAGTACGCGGCCTTCCTGATCGGTGATACACGTAGGCACAAGCATTACGTGCCAATATCTCATTACGTCCTCAATAAGCTCCTAGAGCCAGGCTTCATCCTTAAAGAAGAGATAATCAAGATACAACATAAGATGAAGACAACTAGGGAAGTCTGGAACAAGCTTAGGAGTAGGGATTTCCTCCTCATATACCATGAGAAACTATATGTGCTGAGAAAACCCGGAGAGAACGAAAAAATAAGCAGGTACAAGTATAGCCTGTTACTAGTATGATCAGCCAGGGGTTCCTCCTCATCCTTCTCGGCCTAGGATGCCCTAATCACTGCCCATTACTTCTCTATTACCTCGTACTTTATAATGCTTGAATCAGACCTTATCTTTAACACCACACAGTTATCGGCCTCCACAGGAACACCGACTGTTACCGGCTTATTGCCGGAGAACACGCTTGAGTCTATGCTTGTGAGGGCGTAGATCTGCATCCCACGAGGTATACGGAGCACTAGCCTTATGTTCGACGAGTCCGTTTTGAGCTCTATTTCGTGCTTGTGCCCGGCTGAGAGGTCAAGGTCTACCAATACATTGCTACTATCTATGTCCAGAGTCGTCGATAGCTTCTCCTCGGCCTTAAACATTATCCTTGCATTACAGCTATCCATCACAACTTCCGATGGGCCGGCAAGCTTGTTGAGGTTGAGCTTTATACTCGATGAATCAGCGTAGAGGCGTAGGCTTGTTATGGGGAGAGATGGAAGCTTTACTTTGAGGCCCGAGTTCTCTATGTCCATGTAGATGTTATCGCTACCTATCTTTAACCTAGGCATTCCCATCTCCTTAGTCTTTCCCTCAACGACTATTCCTCCGCCTTCCTGCCTGACACTGACACTTGAGGAATCTATCTTCATCTCAAGATCGTAGTGGTCGCCCGTGAATACCTTCACTATATTTACGGGTATCTCCTTCGTAGCTATGCGTGGGAGCTTCTGGAGCGCAGATACGAGCTTCGCGCTGCCCAGCATAGCGGCGTCCACGATCTTGTTCACTATATTCTCTACCGCAAGCCCTATATCGGGTGGCGGGGGATGCTTCTCGGCCAGAGTCTTGACCCAGAAGACGTCATGACCTCTCATCATTATTATTGGTTGTAGCTTGTTTGGTGCTTCGACTATTAGGACGTCTTTAACCATTTTTAAAACATGTTTTAGTTTCTCGGGATCAATATCTATGTCGAAGTAGGCCTTAATACAGTCCTTAACTATGAGTTCTCTTCCGCTACTATACGCCTCTTCGACGATCTCTTTAGTGATATAGCATTTCCCCATATCACCGATTATAATAGGTGGCAGTTCTCTTTTCTTAGACGGGGGTTCTTCTCGTGCATCGGCCTCCCCGCCTGATAACAGGTACTTCAACGCCTTGTAGACTCGTTCTCCCTCACTTGTCAGCCTATATCTTCCATCATCGGTTTTCTCGACCAGGTCTCCCAGGCTTCGCAGATGGAAAGCAAAGGTTCCACTATCCTCTATTCCAATGTTTTTCATTAGCTCGCTATATGTCATCGGGCCTTTCTCGCCCAGCAATAGTATTATCCTCCTTCTGGCCCAGTGGCTGAGCGCTCTTATCCTCTTCTCGATCTTCTCGTCTTCTCTAAAATCGGCCATTCGTGTCACCAGTATAATCCTTTGTTTGTTGATTCTTAATATGGAAGCTGTGGAGCCTTGTGCTCCCTTTATCCTTAGTGGTTGTAGAGCCTTATCGATAATCTTGTCCATATGGGCTGGCGAGTCAGTTTTATAAGGCAAGAACACTATATCAAATTACGATATATCGGGAGGCGATATATTATGAGAATTATGGATACAATTGTTAAACATGCCGGAGTAATACTGGTCATATGGATAATCATAGCTCTGATATCCGCGCCAACCATAACCAATTTGAATAAGATAACGGAGTTCAACGCCCAGAGAATGCTCCCAAACGGCACGGAGGCCATACAAGCGAATAATCTACTGGCCAAAATAAGGGGATCAACGGCGAATGGGATGGCTGCAATAGCCTACGATGTTATATTGGTGTCCGGTATAAACACGAATGATACGGGACTGCTGAGATGGGATCACGTATTCGGTGAAAGAGTTAAACCATATGTTAAAGACTATGTGAGTCCTTACCGCGTAGCAAATGAAGCAATAACCGATATCACGCCGAAAATAAACAACACGGCTGAGAGGATCTTCGAAGGGCTAAACAAGTCCTATACTATGTTGAGCCAACTATACATCCATAGATACGAGATCATACACGGCATTAAGATGTTGTCTAGACAGCTCCACATGCTGAGAGAAACAGCTGACCAACTATATGGCAACAGGACAGTTATAAGGGAAAAAGCAAAACAGCTCCTGGCCAACCTAACCATGCTTAAAGAAGCCTATATCGAGTCCTGCATCGGGTACAATGCGAGCATAAGAGGGCTAGAGAAACTCCTAGCGTACTACCCCGAGATAAGAAAAGCCCTCGTTATGGGGGATACGCTCTATCATGAACTATACATTGAGGAGCCTAGGATCTACGCATCAATGATCATGTTGAATAAGACGATAACAGGGCTCAACAAACTCTTCTACAACATGAGCACGACATACGATGTAGCAGTATTCAATACAATCAGGATATACTACCTGTTGAAATACCATACAGATGCTTTCACCCGGGGGCTCAGCCAAGCAGATATCATGATAGTACTTAATCTAACAAAGGATGTATCCCCGAAAATTAGCCCATCGATGATAGTAGGTGTATACTATGCCGTAATAACAATGTATAAGAACCCTGAGAATCTCACGCTCCAGGATCTATACACGCTTACATCGAGGATGTTGTTAAAAGAGGCGGCATCATCATTAGATCCCAAAGACAAGGCTGCAGTAGAACTATTCATCGACAATTACTCATTAAGCCTCTATAACTACACGTACAATGAGCTCATCCGGGAAAACATTACCAGCCTCGCATTACTCTACGCTATAGAGCCTGTAAAAGCACAACTACTAACAATGAAAACCATTATGGATGCCCATAAGTATGCATTACCAGCGAGCGTTACTGTCTTTGCGAAGGAATACTCGGACCTACTTGCCAGAATAGGAGTTATTAATGAAAGAGAGAAGCCGCTTGTCGAGGCAGCGGCAATCACTGCTTATAAACTAGGAGAGAACCCAGGGCAAAAAGAGATCTCCGAAGCCGTGATAAATATTGTAGAGCCCGCGATCACTAATCAAACGAACGGTAAGTTGCCGGGAGAGGCGGTCAAAGCCTATCTAGAATCACTATACAATAATGGGCCTGTCAGAGAACCTGCACTAAAAGCTCTCACGATAACACTTAGCAATGCGGATATGCCTGCAAATCTAACGAAACTAGTACTGGAAACCATTCTCTCATACGATCCAAGAGCACAAGGCACTATCGAGTACAACCCCTATATAGCCTATAAGGCATCCGTAGAGATACTAGCAAAGATCAGTGGTCTCCCGACAGAAATCATAGAACAAACAATTACTCTAGGGCGAGACTACATCCCTGTAATAGCGGGGGCCTTGCTTGAAGAAAAGCTAGCGGAGAAGACAGGCGACAAAGTCCTAGCAACAATAATTGCCAACATAATCATGGAGAATAAGGGTAGAACGAGTCTACAGGGATTTATGGAGCTAGTAAACAGGTTATTCGGAACCATGAGAAACAATGCTATGCTCGAAATGGTTCCGAGTCCACTCATAAAATACATTGTCATGGACATATGGTACGGCAACATCACAGACTTAGAGGTCTGGAGGCTTCTCCTAGGAACACCGATAGCGTATATTGCTTATAAGGAGGGAGGCATAACTGACCCGGTTAGACTCGCCGAGATAATCAATGAGTCAGCAATAGTCAACAGCATAATTAATAATACCTACCCCGATCACCCGGACAAATACATTATCAACGACGCCTTGATGTTGGAGAAAATACTTGGTGCACCAAGTAATTCGGAAATACCTATAATCAAAAATATTGACCGGAGTAGATTGATGCTGTTACTGCTCAAATATCCTGAGAACCTTACCAGCAGAGACGTAGCACTAATACTTTACGAGATATACTCCAACACGCTCCCGACTACTGGCACGGACGGTTTCAACAAGACGATCATAAAGGATATGATCATTAGGATAATTGGTGATGCAGAGCCTCCGAAACAAGTCATTATCGAAGAGACGCTATCTCTCCTACCGAGCAACATCAGCAGAACGACGATTGAACCCGCTATTATCGAGGCTATCGACGAGAAAAGCCCCAAGCCGATATATTCTGCACTAATGGCTCAGATCAATCAGACGATACTCGAGAAGGTATTAGAGGCCTTCAACAAGACATTGGTAAGCCCCGACGGTAGATCATTCATTGTACTCATAGATCCTAGGGGCACCAAGTTAGAACAACTATACAGTAACGCCATGAAAGCAAAAGATATAGCGAATAAGACCTTATGGGCTACGGGATATATACCCTCATACATTGGAGTTACAGGAGACCATGTACTGGTAGAGGAGATGAAGAATGCGAGCGAGAGAGACATAGCCACCGTCAACAGGGTGTCAATGATCGCGCCGTTCATTATAGCGCTAATAATTATCGGCGGCGTGATTGCGGCGGGCCTGCCCTTCATAGGTATAGGGATGGCGATACTACTGAGTCTAGCAATAATCTATTTGCTCGGCTCACTCGGAATCATAACCGTCACGTCGTGGAGCAGGATGCTAATGATAACAACCGCCTTCGGACTCGGAATGGATTATAGTAGCTACATAGTACTGAGGTTCAAGGAGGAGATAGCGAGACAAGGCAAGAGAGAAGCCGCGAAGACGGCGATCAAGCAGACCCTGCCAGCGATCATGGCAGCCGCCAGCACGGATATCATCGGTTTCGCCGTGATGCTCCTAGCATGGGACTTCCCGCTTCTCTCAAGCATAGGCCAGACAATACCGTTCGCAGTTCTAGCAGTTCTACTCGTCAGCCTGACACTTACCCCGGCACTACTAGCGTTGTTCGGCGATAAGAAGTGGTTCTGGTGGCCTCACAGGGCCGAGAAGGGAGGAGCGCACTGGGGCGGCTTCAAGATTAACAGGCGTAGAGCTGTCGGCATAATCCTCGTATCGCTTATCATCATGGGTGTTGGAGCGTATGGTCTAGCAACATTTAATGGTAGTCATGACTACAGTGTTTTCCTGCCAGCCGGCACGCCTGGATACGAGACCTATGTTAAGCTTGAAAACATAATGCCTATGGGCGAGCTATTACCCGTTTATGTTGTAGGTATAGCCAACGACAACGTGTTCAGCAACAAGACCCTGAACGCGCTGAGGGATCTTGCCTCGGTTATAAGCAGGATACCGGGCGTTGAGGCTGTTTATGGGCCGCAGAACCCGGGCGGCAGACCGAAGACATATTATGTCGCCAGCGACAACAGGACGTTCATGCTAGAGGTAATTATGAAGCCAAGCCCTGAGAGCAGGGAAGGGATAGAGCTCACCAAGAAGATAATCGATGCAGTGCACAGCTACCATAACCCGGTGTTTAAGAAGCTTCTTGTCGGCGGGCTCTCGGTTATCGATGTCGAGATAGAGAAGATGCTGAACCGGGACTTCTGGCACAAGATATTCCCGGTCGGCATAGCGTTGATGTGGCTTGCAATGACCCTCAGCTTCGCCAGTATATGGGCGGGCATCATAGCAATGATAACTATAGCTGCAGGATACATGATTGGCGTGACAACAGCATCACTAATACCAAGGTTATATGGTATTCCAGCACTCTGGTTCCTACCACTAATGCTATTCCCGGCAGTGCTGGGCGTAGGTATGGACTACAACAGCTTCTACATGAACAGGTTCCGTGAAGAACTAGATAAAACGAGAGGAAAAGACTCGTACGGGGCAGCATATCGCTCCATAAGAGCTGTAAGCCACCTCGTGATCGGTCTTGGAAGCATAGTGACAGCAACATATGCATCACTAATACTGGGGAGTAGCTGGGGGATCAAGGAGATCGGAATAGCTTTATCCGTGGGCGTACTAACGATAACAATAATGTCGGCGCTAGCATTAACCCCGGCCCTGCTGGCATTACTTGGCAGGGCAGCGTGGTGGCCTTATTCAAGGAGGTGGAAATCGAGTGAAATTAACACGGATAAGTAGAGCAGTAATTCTTTTTATAATATATAAGTACAGGCCCCACGGCTACGAGCTCATGAAGCTCATAGCCAAGATCAGTAATGGGCTCCTAACTCCGGGTCCAGGCACTATCTATCCCCTCCTATTCCTCCTTAAGAAGAGAGGGCTCATCAGAGAGGTATCAGAGGAGGGGGATAGGAAGAAGAGATACGAGGTAACACAACATGGAGTAGAATTTCTAAAGGAAATTCTCCCCAGCCTCAAGGGAGCCCTCCTGAACTTCCTGGATGTCATAGATTACTTCGAGAAAAACGAGGTATCGGGTTAAGGATATATTTTCCTCCCAAAACCATTTCTTGTCGATGAATTATCGTATATCTCCTTGACCCTGAACAAGAGAGCCGGATAATTGCTTCTCCCACTATGTGGTTTATGAAATATGTCGTGGAAGGCGTTTAGGAACCTCTTATAAGGATTATTGTCGTCCACTATTATCTCTACAAGCGTGCGGACCTCATAACTGGTCGTTGGAGGAGTGTAAAAGAGAAGAGTCGCTTCCCGGCTGAATTTCAGGTTTTCCCATGTGTGATTAAACCCCATCTCTAAGCCTCCTATAAGTGTCGGATCAATTTTCTCGTCGATATAGAATTCATTGTAAAGCAGACAGGCAGCTCTCCTAGGATCAAGTATCTCTTCGTAAGCGTATTTCTCGGCTTTCTCAGCATATTCTAGAATGTATCTTTTCTTCGGGACTGGGCCGACCATTTTAACACTACCGTTAGGCCCGGCCGGGCCACACGTTATCACTACAGGTGTCGCTCTCGTGAATCCCAGCATGAAGACATCCATCCCGGCACTGCCTTTACACATTCTTTCCAATAGTTCTTTTCTTTCCTGAAAGAAGTATTTCCAGAACTTTGTTATCTCCTTCTTAGCCATTTGTGTCGCCAAATACTTTTGTAGTGTTTATATAGACTATAATTAAATATCGCCGGGATAGTTAGATATGTTTTTGTGATGATTTCAAGATACTAATATAATAGGTTAGTACATGTATAATATCTATATTGAGGAGAACTGGAGGATACACATCATGAGATACAAGATAGACGAGAAAGACATGAAAATAATCAATATGTTAAGAGAGAACGGGAGAATACCATACACCGAGATAGCCCAGAAAATAGGCATAAGTGATGTAGCCGTAATAAAGAGGATAAGGAAACTCGAGGAAATAGGTGTTATCAGGAAGTTCACAATCCTAGTAGACCCAAAGATGCTTGGATACAATGTAGTGGCTATTGTGGGCGTAGATACTGAGCCGGAGAAACTATTCGATATTATCAGGGAGCTGAAGAAGTTCAAGCAAGTAAAATACATAGCGACAACAAGCGGGGACCACGACATCATGACCGTTATATGGGCGAAAGACCAGAAGGAGTACGCCGATATACACGACAAGATCATGAGCATGCCGGGCGTCAAAAGAGTCTGCCCCGCTATAATCCAAGAGAATATCTACGGAGACATATGTCTCTAGCTATCAAAACAGTAGCCCTGGTGGTGGAAGGGTTGCATGGTACACGTAGACTATACTATGAAGACCAGTATATGAAGGAGTTCGACGCATCAGTGGTTGATGCATGGAGCAAGGATGACAAGACCTGCATAGTGCTTGACCAGACATGCTTCTATCCAGGCGGTGGAGGCCAGCCCTGCGATACCGGTGTCCTTGTAGGTGACGGGTGGCGCCTAGTTGTGGAGACAACATATCTCGATAGCGATAGGATAGTTCACGAGGGAGTATTAGAGGGAAGAATGCCTAAAATAGGCGAAATCGTCCACGGAGTGTTGGACTGGGATAGAAGGTATAGGCTCATGAGGATGCATACAGCCGCCCATATTATCGGGTGTGTTGTTAAGAAGCTATTCAACGCTAGATTTGCTGGCGGAGCTATAGGTGTTGATTACAGCTATGACGATTATACAGCTCGGATTAAGCGTAGCGATCTACCTAGAATAGAGGATGAGGCAAATAAGATCGTTGAGGCTGGTCTTCGACACATAGTGCGAGTCATGGACAGGGATGAAGCTGAGAAGTACCTGGAAAGATTTGGTGAGAGGCTTACTGAGCTCCACGAGGGATTAGAGAAGATCAGGATATTAGAGATCGAGGGTATATGTGCTTTCCCCTGCGGCGGAACACACGTTGCTAATACCAGTGAGGTCGGGAGAATAAAGTTGTTGAAGAGGGAGAGTAAGGGCAGAGGTATTACCCGGATAAGATACACTATCGAGCCCTGATCTTCCTGACAGGCCATAGTATGAGATCTGTGAGAGCCCTGACTGTTTGTTCTACAACGAATTTTATCCCACTCCATAGTCCTTTTTCCTCTGTTATTTTCACAGCTTTAGCCCAGTCTATCTTGGCCACGATATAGGTTAGCAGGAGCGATATAATGATCAGGGCTGGAACTATGATATACCATGGAGCCTTCCCACCATTACCGATAAGCCATGATAACGTGTAGCCGAAATAAACAGCTGTCCCCGTTATAACTATTTTCCCAGCCAGCAAAGCTACGAAGAACTTAACGAGATCGTATCTCATCGCGCCGAGAGGAACATATAATATGTCGTCGGGAAGCGGGAGCACGGCGAACAAGAAAACCGCGAGGAACACGCTCTGCCGGCTGATCCTTATGAATACCTCCATGTTCTTCTTCATATCGTCCGGTATCAGCTTCCTTATCCCTACCCCGAAGTAGTAAACTATTACTTTTCCAACTGCAGCTCCTAGGCCTCCTGCTAGGGTTATGAGGAGATTGGCTATGGGGTCTTGGACTGTTCCACTATAGAGTATAATGAATATAAGATATGGTATGGTACTGTACGGTATGGCGTTCCCTAGCAGGGAAACAATGAATACTCCTAGGACACCGTATTGCGATATGATGCCCCATAATATGTTTCCTATATCTGTCAATTCTGCATTACCACTTGCTTCTATCCACTGTTCAAACTGTAATTCAAAGTCAAGAATATTAAGCCGTTGTTAGCTAATATATGACTTGAGAAAAAGTGTTAGGCTAACCTAACATTTCTTGTGGAAAGGTGGACAAAGTGAACATATATAACCGGACAGTAGCGCTTGAAGAACTGCCTAGCGGCAGTAGGGCGAGAATAGTCGAGATCATAGGTAGAGGCGGATGGATATACAGGTTATACCAGATGGGTTTAACCCCGGGCGTCATAGTTGACGTCGTGTTGAACATTGGGAGAGGACCCGTTATAATCAGGGTAATGGGCGTCGAAATAGCCATTGGAAGAGGGATCGCGAGGAGGATAATCGTTGAGCCGATCAACACATAAGAAAGAATACGAGATAGCCATAATAGGACAGCCGAATGTTGGTAAATCAACACTATTCAATATATTGACTGGTAGAAAAGCACATGTTGCCAACTGGCCCGGCGTGACCGTAGAGGTTCATGAGGGAGAAACATATTTCAATGGAAACAAGATAAGACTCGTAGACCTCCCCGGAATCTATGGTTTCTCAACTCTCTCCCTGGAGGAACGAATAGCTAGAAACTATATTTTGAGCGGGCGCCCCGACGCCGTAATAGTACTTGTGGATAGCCTCAATCCCGAGCGGACAATGTATCTCGCGATCCAGGCCCTAGAAATGACGGGGAAAGTAGTTATAGGTTTCACCAAGAGCGACGCGGCCCACGCGCACGGTATTCACATAAACTATGACCTGATATCGAAGAGGCTTGGCGTACCAGTGGTTCCGGTCTCGGCGGCGACGCTACGCGGTATCCGTAGTTTACTGAGATCAGCCATAGATGTCGCCAGGGGAAGGGCCGGCAGGAAGAAACCGTTTAGAATAGATTATGGAGAGCTAGAACCCTACGTATCCTCTATAGAGTCTCTCCTCAAACAATATGAGGAGAGACTGGAGTATCCTATCAGGTGGATGGCTCTGAGACTACTGGAGGGAGACGACGACCTCTACAAGTATGTTAGAGGAGTATGTGGCGAGGATATTGCTGAAGAGATTGCGAGGATAAGGGAGGAGGTAAAGAAGATCTTCCGCCGCGACCCCGCTGAGCTTCTAGCTAAGAAGAGGTTCGAGTACCTTCAGAGAATACTGGGAGACGCCATTGTTAGACTGGAGATAAAGAAGGGGCGCTTCGAACGGTTTACAAGGCTCTTCTACAGGCCATTCGTAGGCCCTGTTCTCAGCCTCACCATACTTCTAGGCATGTTCATGATCGCATTCACAATCAATACAGGGTTTCCCCTAAATATCCTGCTTGATTCCCTAGGAATGCATGACGCGGCCTCCGCCATCGAGGAGTACAGTATTGGAGGTCTCATGGAGAAACTCTTCTCATGGATCAGCTCCTGGATAATCAACAGCTTTGGCGAGTCATGGCTGACCGACCTAGTGGCGAACGGGATAATAAGTGGTGTGGGTAGCGTCCTTATATTCCTTCCCCTCATAATGATTGTCAGCCTCTTTCTAGCAATACTGGAGGATTCAGGCATTGCTCCCCGCATGGCGGTCAGTCTCCACGGCCCTCTCTCAAAGATAGGCGTGTCAGGCCACGCAATATTCCCCATGACTATGAGCCTCGGATGTAATGTCCCCGCCATACTCGCTACAAGAGCTATTCCAAGTAGGTCTGAGAGACTACGATTACTTATGACACTACCGTTCATACCGTGTCAGGCCCGGCTTGTCGTCATACTTGCGTTCGCGTCAAGCCTTGTAAGTGGTTATGGGGCACTACTCGTAGTTCTCGGCTATTCCGCAGCATTTCTTGCTTTTGCAGTTGTAAACAAGATCCTCTATACATATGAAAAGAGGAAGACCGGCGGGAAGGAGCCCGAGATAGTATTGGAGCTCCCGCCAATACATAGGCCTCTCGGGAAAGTTTTATGGTGGCATGTATGGGATAATAGCAAGCATTTCCTGAAGAAAGCAGGTACAATCATATTTAGCCTAAGTATTCTTATCTGGTTCCTCGTCAATGTTTCTCCGGGCATAGCCCTTACTGATAATCCCGGCGAGAGCATAGCAGCTGTTATATCTCACTACTTATCCCCAATAGTATATCCTATAGGGATAGAGCCGGGCAAGGCTTGGATAATCGCCTTCGCATTACTCATCGGGTTTATCGCCAAGGAGGCAGTTGTTGAGACCCTGACGATCCTAACGGGCACTTCTTCGGCTCAACAAGCACTCATACTCCTAGGTCTTACAGCGTCACAGCTAGCCGCTCTCACTGTTTTCGTCGTCCTCTATGTTCCCTGCATAGCGACAATCGCAGTGATATACAGCGAGTCGAGAAGCGTAAGGCACACACTAGCAACTATTGCTTTGATGCTGGGCATCGCCTATGTAGCCATGTTGATAACGTATGGTTTATCACTGATCATATAGAAGAATTATCTCTTAGACCGAGGAACAATATTCTAAACAATGGCATGGATACGGGTTGATAATGTCTTGACGGACAGAAGACGAAGAGGGTTCAGCCACGAGAGAGACCTATTAATGAAGCTATGGAAGAAAGGCTTCGCCGTAATGCGTGCTCCCGCTAGCGGTGCCAAGGCTAGGCGGTTCGCCGTTCCGGACCTCGTGGCGATAAGGAACGGTGTCGTCTTAGTGTTCGAGGTCAAAACCATGCATGAAGAGCGAGACCTCTATGTCCCTGTACATCAAGTATCTAAGCTTATAGAGTTTGCAAAAAGGAGTGGTGGTTATGCCTTCATTGCTGTTAAGATCGTCGGACATGGGACGGGGTGGAGGTTCATACCTATAGATAAGATCGAGAAAACACCGGCCGGGAACTACAAGGTTTCTGTTAAGTTATTTTCTTCAGGGCTGAGTATCAGGGACCTGGTAGTATTAGCTGAGAAACACAAGAGTATTGATAAATTCTTCTTAAAATGATTGTTTCAATTCATTATATGAATCTATAAATTAGTGACCAAAATTCTTACAATTTCTCGTATTAAAGACTGTTGGACAAGGTTTTTATAATCTGTGACAATCTCTTATAATGTATTTAAGCCCATGAGGTGGGATTATCGTGGGTGAAATTGCAGCTGAGTATTGGAAAAGAAGGAAAGGGTTCATCTTAGCAGCAATAGGCTCAGCGATCGGTTTGGGAAACATATGGCGTTTCAGCTGGCTGACGTACCGTAATGGTGGAGGAGCTTTCCTAATACCATACTTCATAGCCCTCCTGATCGTCGGTGTACCGCTGCTGATCCTGGAGTTCCTGCTCGGCAATTATTTCGCTGGCTCGTCCCCAAAGGTGTTCAGGAAGATAAGGGATAGCCTCGAGATCATAGGATGGATAGCAATACTAGACGTGTTCATAATAGGCACGTACTACGCTGTGGTATTGGCTTGGGTATTCGACTACATATGGCTATCGATAACATACGCTCCACAGCTGGCCTCCGGGACATTATCTGCCTCCCAGTTATTCGGTAACCTCGTGACGAACCCATGGCTGGTTTTACTAGGCCTCGCCGTCACTTGGTTCATAACATGGTACACAGTGTTCCGCGGAGTGTCAGAGGGTATCGAAAAGGCTAGCCTCGTGGCAATACCTCTCCTATGGATACTTAGCATAATACTTGTCATAAGAGGAGTAACGCTACCAGGAGCAGATACTGGTATTAACTGGTATCTATCACCAGACTTCTCCAAGCTAGCCTCAGGATCGGTGTGGATTGATGCGTTCGGACAAATACTGTTCACACTAAGCATAATGGCTGCACCCCTAATTGTCTACGCCAGCTACATGCCGAAGAAGTCGGAGCTGCCGAATAGTGCATGGATAACGGCTTTCGCTAACTGTGGCTTTAGCTTCTTCTTCGGCTTCGCCACATGGGGCATCATAGGATACCTGATGAGCCTTAAGAACGTTACCAGCCCTGCAGCCCTTAACATTCCGCTGGGCGGCGGCGGCCTTGCATTCATCACCATACCTACTGCCATGAGCCAGTTACCGGGAGGCCCGTCGGTAGCGGCCGTGTTCGGCCTGATATTCTTCCTGGTACTATGGCTAGCTGGCTACACGTCGCTGATCTCCATTATTGAGCCCGTGTATGCGGCGCTCCGCGACAAGTTCGGTGTAACTAGGAGGCAGACCGTGACCGCTGTGACGATCATATCATTCATAATCGGCTTGATCTTCGTGTTTGACCCAGACATGATCGATCCCGTCGACTTCACCGTGGGCTCAACGAACCTGGTATGGATAGTTCTGCTAGAGGCGGCTGTTGCAGGCTTCTACCTAGGCGTTAAGAAGCTAAGGGAATACGCGAACCCGTATGCAGAGCTAAAGCTTGGAGTATGGTTCGACTATCTAGTTAAATACGCGGCGCCCATCAGCATGGCGGTTATACTGTTCTACGGGCTATGGTACGCTAAGGCCCAGGTAGTGGTCTACAGCATCGTCCAGGCAGGCAAAACAATGGCAGTCAATGCCCCTGGTACCGTGAATGGTGTACACCCGGTATCACTGATAGTCATGGTGGCACTCCTGATCGCAGCGATCCTTGTGACGGGGTTAAAGTGGAGGACAAAAATAGCGGAAACAAGCATAGCGGAGGTGTAAGACCATGTTATCTATGGAAGCCATAGGTATGTTGATCTTCGGGATCATCGTACTCTATGTGTTCGGCCTAGGCTGGGGTATCTTCAGAGCCTGGAAGAAGAGTAAGGAGAAGAAAACCTAGTATAGACTATAACTGAAGGGTCGGAAAATACCAACAGTTTTTTATCTATCTAATCTATCTGAAATAATTGCTAAGTTTTTGATCTAGTGGATTGTTATGCGATCCTTATTTTTATTGAGACATTGTATTTGTCCTCGAGCTTCCTAAGCCTCTTCAGCTTCCTGTTATAGGTTCTTATCATACTCCTCGGTATTGTCACTGTTATTACATTCCCGTCGACGCTTATGTCTGCTCCTGGCAATATACGCTCAATAGTTCTTACGACCTTATCTATTGTACCGATCCCTGTCTTGGCCTTGAACTTCTTAACTGGGATGACTACTGTTTGTTCGCCGAACGTATATATCTCGTATTCCAGCTCGTCCGTTAGAAAGTCCCTAACTTCTATGACTGGTCTAGATAGCTCTGCTTCTTTGAGCCCCGTTGGTAGCTTGACAGTCATCTTGACCTCGTAGACCTTGTGAACGTAGCCGTTCTTGATGAATATAACTGTGTCTATTAGGCTCGGTATCATTCCTAGCTCTACTCGTCCTATGAATCTCTGTATAGCATCTATTGGTGTTGTCGCGTGGACTACTCCTATCATGCCTATACCCGCTAGTCTGAGGTCGGCGTATAGTCTGAAGTCCTCGTCACTACGCATCTCGTCGAAGACCGTGTAATCCGGCCTCGAGAGGAGGAGGATATCGTGTAGCTCTCCCAGATCCGCATAGTTCTTGCTGTACTGCGTTATCTCGGGCGGCAGGTTCATGTCTCTTGGAGACTCTATTGTCTTGACAACTTTTCCTAGACGCATATAGTACTCGGCGAGCGCCTGTGCAAATGTTGTTTTACCCATACCAGGTGCTCCCGCGATTAGTATGCCCTCGGCGCGCTCATTCAGCCTCTTGATGAGCTTGGGCGGCAGATTATAGTCTTCCAGGCTCAGCTTCTTCAGTGGACGCACAGCAGTTATCTCCCATCCGTCGCTCAGCGGGGGTCTCGTTATAACTATCCTGTATAGTCCCAGCTGTACTATCGTTGAGCCGAACCTGTCTATCTCGATGAAGCCGTCAGGCCTCCTCCTGGTTTCTTCTATGATCTGGTTCGCTATCTCCTCGAGATCATTTCTTGTAAGAGGCTTATCCCCTATAGGCTCATAGGCCCAGTCCCCCGGCCTACCCTTCTTAGCTATAGGTATTATGCCCTCCTTGAGGTGAACGCTCATTGTCGTCTCATCGAAGAACTTCTCTAGTATAAATACCCGCTTCTCCTCCGGCCTGATATATATGACGTTGAGCCCCATCGCCTCAGCAACTAAAGCCTGCACCCGATCACCAGTTATGAGGGTGGCGCCTACCTGGTAGGCATAGTCACGTATGAGGCTGTCTATGGCCTCGCTCCCGAGAACCTTGATGTCTGTTGCACGGGGTTTCTCGCCACCGATCTCAACCATGACCACGCCTTGCTCGGATAGTTTGCGGAGCCTCCTTATCTCCTCGAGGCCCGCATAGCCAGTGGCTCTTCCCTTGTTGGCCTGATGCTCTAGCTCGGCCAGGCTAGCTCTATGGATAATTATTCTCCCCTTTATTCTGCCCTCTTTGACAAGCCTAGATACAGCTCCTTCTATCAAAGCACTCGTATCCGGCACATACACTTCTTCGCCGGCTGGACCCAGTGTTATCGACATACGTTATTCCTCCACGGATCATTTTCTCCTATTCGAAAAACATTGTGTTAAAACCTTATATATTGTAGTACTAACCTGATCTACCCATAACGCTAATTATATCTTTTATATAAAGAAACTGATAACTAGACGAAAACCGGTCATTGATATAGGTGTAACTTATGAACCGCAAGCCACTCTACCTGTTATCCCTGATCCTGATTGTCAGCCTTATCTTATCGCTCGGAACAGCCTATGCTCAACAACCAGCCCATAGCCTCTACGAAGAATCTAGAACAATTATCCCTGACAACCTGCCATGGTACCCTGTAGTGGTAATAGGAGATAATCGTCCAACCAATGTCAACAGCGTCCAGTTACCCCCAATATTCTACATGGTTGTCAATGAGACAAAAGAGATCTATCCCATCGCAGTGATCGGGACAGGAGACCATACGGGAATGGGTACTCAGGAGCAGATAAACGTCCTGTATAACGCGTTGAAGGGATTGCAGAATGTATGGCTAGCCCTCGGCAACCACGACCTCGACGCACATCAGGAAAAGTACTGGACACAAGTAATAGCGCCCGACCACTACCATATAGATGATATCCCGGGCTGGAGAGTATTTATCCTCAACAGCGAGTGCAGGCTTTCAATGCAGTGGAAGGCCCAAGTAAACACGATCTGGAATAATCTGGGCAACCGCTCACTCATACTGGTCTTCCACAGACCAATATATCCTAAGGTAGAGCACAACCTCGACCCTGAGAGAGCAAATTACCTGCTCAGCAAGATCGCGCAACATGACCACGTAAAACTAGTACTACAAGGCCATTGGCACGGCTATGCATCAGAGGTTAGGAAAGGGATAACGTGGATAATAACCGGGGGTGCCGGGGCACCACTCTACGACTACCCCAAGACACCGCCCGACAACGCCACTATAGTTCTCGAGAGAAACCACTACATCGTACTAATACTATATCCTAACCAGACATTTACTTACGAACCCATACTAGCTGGAGACGGGAGCGGCACCCTAAAGATCATCAGGATAAACACTACCGCATACAAGATAATCAACACTAAACTGGACATATTCAAGAAGCCTGCATGGATACCTGTCAGGCTACACGTTAACGTCAGCGGCTGGGATGTATACGCTTCCCTCATAGTGCCTCCTAATGCGTCCATCATAGTGAACTACGAGATAAACGGATATGACGTAAAGATAACAAGTAATGCCACCAACTGGTACGCCTACGCCACCCCGCCAGGAGGAGCAAACAACGCCGTGGTAGGAAAACCTGTGAATAATGTAGCCGAGCTAAAACTATACAAGTTACAAACAACAACTACAGCAACAACCACAACGACAACTACATTCACCACAACTACGACAACTACGAGCAAGACATCATCAACAACCTCGTCAACAACCACTACAATTCAGCCGGCAACGCCCACAACAACTATAGTACAACAAACAACTGCACAGCAGGGCTCTCAGACAGAAATACTAGCGATTAGCGCCGCCATCATAATAGGAGCGGTAATAGCCGCGGTATTCATCTTGAAGAAGAAATGATAAGCACAGACAAAAATAGTTTTTCAATAAAATATTTTTTAATAGACAATTCTTAGCTCATCTTTATCTCCGCTCTCTTTAGGAACTCGTTGATCATGTCCTCGAGCGTCGGTCCCTCTATTATCTTTATCCTGAACTCTACGCGTACTACTGGCTTATTGATCTTTATGAGCCTGGTGATATCGCTTGGAGTTCCAAGGATAACTGCATCTGCTGGCACGTTGTTTATGGTCTGTTCTAGTTCTTTTAGTTGTTCCTGAGTATAACCTGTGCTGGGGAGTACTGGGCCCATGTGCCTGTATTCCTCGTAGATCTTCTTGAAGAACGGCGTAGCATATGGTCTGGGGTCTACTGGTTCTGCACCATACTTCTTCGCTGCCACGTATCCAGCGGCATAGGGTGCTCCGCCATGGGTCACGGTGGGTGAGTCCTCGATCACGAGTACTTTCTTGCCTTCGATGAGCTCGGGCTTGTCAACAGTTACCTCGCTCACAGCCAGGCTTATCTCTGCCTTAGGGTTAGCCTCCTTCACGTTCTTCTTGATCTCTTCGATGGCGCCAGGCTTTGCCTGGTCCACCTTGTTGATTATAACGACATCGGCTAGCCTGAGGTTTACTTCACCCGGGAAGCTCCTAACCTCTATGCCTGGCCTCATCGCGTCGGCTACTAGTATCATGTAGTCTGGCCTGTAGAAGGGCCAATCGTTGTTGCCTCCATCCCATAGTATGATGTCGTTCTCCTGCTCAAGGAGAGCCAGTAGTCTGCCATAGTCTACGCCCGCGTAAACGGGTAGCCCCATCCTTATGTAGTGCTCATATTCTTCGCGCTCCTCAATAGTTGCCTTGTACTTGTCGAGATCCTCCATGGTCCTGAACTCCTGTACAGCCATTTCCTCAAGGTTTCCGTACGGCATCGGGTGCCTAACTATTCCTACCTTGTATCCTCTTCCGACAAGTATCCTGGCTACCTCTTTGGAGACGCTACTCTTACCGGCCCCCGTCTTTACGCCACATACGGCTATTACGGGCCTGCTGCTCTCGATCATGGTCTCCTTGGGGCCTAGTATCCTGAAGCTAGCCCCAGCGCCGAGAACTCTGCTCATGACGTGTCCTAGCTCTTCGTAGGTTAAGTCACTATAGCTAAGGACGGCCTCGTCGATGTGGTACTTCTTGATTATTTCCTCGAGATAGTTCATGCTGAGTATAGGTATCCCGTCAGGATATAATCGTCCAGCTAGGCTGGGCGGGTATCGTCGGCCTGCAATGCCGGGTATCTGGGTCTGTAGAAAAGCTACTACCTTGTACTCAGGATTGTCTCTGTAGACCACGTTGAAGTTGTGGAAATCTCTGCCAGCTGCGCCTAGTATAACTACTTTTTTGACCATGATCCCGCACCTCGAGATAAGAATTGTATACGCTATTACTATGTGATGGCGATTCGATATTTAAAATCCAACGGTTTGGTGGGCTAATAGTGGGCTCCACGGAACATGTACCGAGTAACCATATAAACTATCAGGAAGAAGATGAGGATAAACATTATCATTATGAGCATGATCCATAACGGGCTGACATACCCTGTCCTGATAACGAGGAATGGGAATATGACGATGACCGTGCCGGTCTGATTAATCTGCGGCTGTGTCGGCGTAATCATTCCTATCATGATCAATGTTATCCCGAAGAATAATATAATGAACCCAATCGTGATTAGCACGAACCCCGCTAGGCTCCTAGTAAATGTTTCCTCCGGTGTGGCCGACAAATTCTTCTCCCTAGATTATATTGTGTAGAGGAGTAGAAAGAGATTAAGTGAAAAAACTGTGTTTTGGGGAAAAGAAATATTGTCTTCCCCTGCTAGTGTTAGAGCAGATCTACGTTCTGGAGCTTCTCCAGGAGCTTGTTGAGCTTCTTCATCATTACTTTGCGCTCGATGCTTGCCACTAGTCTTCTCGTGCTGATTACTGCGTCGGGGTTGACGCTGATGCTGTCAATTCCAGCCTCTACGAGGAACTCCACGATCTCTGGGTAGACGCTGGGTGCTTGTCCACAGATGCTGACTGTTGCACCCTTGCTGTGTGCCTTCTCGATCAGCATCTTGATGGCTGCTAGTACTGCTGGGTCACGCTCGTCGAAGTAGCCCATGTCGGCTAGGATCTGGCTGTCACGGTCGGTTGCCAGTACTAGCTGGGTCAGGTCGTTGCTTCCAATGCTGAATCCGTCGACGTACTCGGCGAACTTGTCTGCTAGGAACACGATGCTCGGTACCTCAGCCATTGCCCAGACCTTGAAGTCCTTGCTCCTCTTTAGGCCTTCCT
The DNA here is from genome assembly GCA_027022365.1 of Desulfurococcales archaeon. GTDB lineage: Archaea > Thermoproteota > Thermoprotei_A > Sulfolobales > Desulfurococcaceae > JAADCY01. The sequence continues at coordinate 30,858 of JALVYU010000038.1, forward strand.
CCTCCATTATCTTGAGGGCTCTCTCCAGCTCCCAGGTCGTCCTTACGAATGGGAACATTACCCATACGTTCTTGAGTCCGTACTCTTCACGTACTTTCTTGATAGCGCGTACTTCTAGCCTGAATGCTGGCTCGTACTTCGGGTGGATGTACCTGCTGACACCACGCCATCCGATCATCGGGTTCCTCTCTTCGGGCTCGTACTTCTCGCCGCCCTTTAGTCCGCGGTACTCGTTGGTCTTGAAGTCACTGAATCTTACTACTACTGGTCTCGGATAGATTGCCTGTGCGACCTTGGCTATTCCTTCCGCTAGCTTGTCTACGAATAGGTCCGCTTTACCGATCTCGATCAGGTATAGTGGATGGTACTGTACCCAGTCAGTAATGATGAACTCAATCCTCATTAGGCCGATACCGTCGAATGGCAGATCCTTATACCTCTCAATAGCGTCTGGCTCGCCAAGGTTCATATAGATCTTGGTGGCTGTTACCGGGTATAGTGGTAGTAGCTGCTCGGGGCTTATTCCTACAGCCGCTACGCCTCCCTCGGCCTTCTCCTCGGGCTGCACAAGCTCCTTCACGATGCCCTCATAGACTACGCCCTTACTGCCATCAACTGTTACCTCCATTCCGCTCTTGATTACTTCTGTCGCCTTTCCAGTACCTACTACTGCAGGTACACCTAGCTCACGGCTAACGATTGCCGCGTGGCTTGTCATTCCACCCTCGTCGGTGACGATTGCCGCTGCCTTCTTCATTAGCGGTACCCAGTCAGGGTCAGTCATCTTGGTTACTAGGATCTCTCCCTCCTTGAACTCTTCTGCCTCCTTGCTGTGTGGGTCGAAGATCACCTTTGCTACGCCGGCGCCGACGCCTGGGCTGGCCGGTAGGCCTCTCACCAGGATCTTTGCCTCACTCAGGCTGACGATGTTCTTGCCCTTTATCTTTACCTTCTTCTCTTTGCCTTCTTTCTCCTTCTTCCTGCTCCAGAAGGTCTCCGGCCTTGCCTGTGTTATGAACACGTTCTGCGGGAATGGTAGATCATTGTCTACTGCCCACTCGATGTCCATGTGTCTGCCGTAGTGCTCCTGTATCTTGATGGCTAGCTCGGCCAGCCTCTTTACCTCCTCCTTGGTGAGGCTTGGCTTGTCGGGGTCGAATTTCTTTACGATGTCTAGGTCTACTACCTCGCCTTCATATACCCAGGCCTTCTTCTCTTCGTCCCAGTGTATCTCGATGTTTGTCTTTCTCTTTGGATCCCATACTATGGCCAGGGTCTTGTGATGTATCTTCTCCTCCTTTATCTCGAGAGTCTCCTTGTCGACTACCCACTCGTCGGGAGTTACTTTACCTGCCACTACTGCTTCGCCTAGCCCCCAGCTACCCTCTATTACCACTACGTCTTCCTCACCGGTTGCTGGGTGGAGGGTGAACATTACACCGGCTGTTCTGCTATTAACCATCTTCTGCACTGTTACGCTCATTAGGCTCTTCTCATGAGGTATACCGTGCGCTACACGGTAAGCTACTGCACGGGCGGTGAAGAGGCTTGCCCAGCAGCTCTTAACCATCCTAACAACGTTGTCCTCGCCTACTACGTTCAGGTAGGTGTCCTGCTGGCCAGCGAAGCTTGCCTCAGGCATGTCCTCGGCTGTTGCACTGCTTCGCACAGCAACACGTAGTGTCTCAGTTGTTAGGCCGACCTTCTTGGCTAGCTCCCTATAGTATTCTTTAATCTCCTCCTCGATCTCCGGTGGCACTGGCTGATCCATTATCATCTTCCTGATCTTGGCTGTTGTTTCTTCAAGAGCCTTGTAATCGCTGACATCCAGATCTTTCAGCATACCGTATATTGTTGTACCTAGCCCTGTTTTCTGTAGGAAGTATTTGAATGCATAGGCAGTCACTGCGAATCCTGGTGGCACCGGAATGCCGTTACGTAGCATTTCTCCAAGGTTCGCGTTCTTACCGCCTACTAGAGGAACGTCGTCCTTGGTGAGCTCTTCAAGCCATACACAGAATCTCTTCTCCTTCGGAACGTTTGCCATTTCGAATCACACCCCCTCTATGCGGGGTTTCTAGGATGGATATATCGGGTGAACTATTTATAAAAGTAGTGTAACGATATATAATGACCATAGCGCTTCGTATATAACAGTATATATCGGGTTTATAGGGATATGTATGATCACTTTCTGCGCCTAGATTTACCCACAGATCTCTTCCTGACACGGGTGCGGAGGAGGGTCCAGTATATCCAGGCTCTCCTCTTAAGGGACTCGAGGCGGGCAGGCTCTAATCCATCCGTGTAGGGCGCGTATCTGCTCGAGCTAACTATCCTAGATCTCAGCTTTGTTCCTCCCTTATACGCAGATGCGACGAGAATAGCTGCGTGAAGGATTTCGCGCTTCTTAATGCTCATTACTATGTCATCCATATGCTTGTCGAGGAAGTTAGTTGTATGTAGTGCCTTAAGGAAGACCGGGTGCTTGATAATGCTCTTGATCAGAGGGATATTTGTCTGAATACCTGTTATGATATACTCGTCCAACGCCCTATTGAGTCGGAGGATAGCCTCCCTCCTATCTCTACCCATCACGATCAGCTTAGCTATCAACGGGTTATATTCACTTGAGACAGTGCTACCTGCAACTACTCCGGAGTCAACCCTTACTCCAGGGCCGCTGGGCTCAATGTACTGCTTGATCGTTCCCGGCGAGGGCATGAGTGTGACCGGGTTTTCCGCGTTTATACGGGCCTCTATAGCGTGGCCCATGATCTTTAAGTCGCGCTGCTTTAGTCTGAGTCTTTCTTCGAGAGCAATTATTATCTGTTGCTTCACTATATCGATGCCCGTTATCATCTCTGTAACTGGGTGCTCCACTTGTAGGCGTGCATTGATCTCCATGAAGTAGTGCTGTCTTCTCTTCATATCGTAGAGCATCTCTACTGTCCCGGCGCCCATGTATTTTATAGCTTTCATGAGCTTTACTGCATCGCCCGTGATCCTCTTCCGCTCCTCGGGTGAAAGGATTACTGCTGGTGCTTCCTCGATTATCTTCTGGTGTCTCCTCTGGACGCTACAATCCCTCTCGTACAAGTGTATGACGCGCTCACCGTCACCGAGTATTTGTACTTCTATATGTTTTGGGCCCTCAAGGTATGGTTCCACGTAGAGCCTCGGGTCTTTGAAAGCGTTCTCAGCTTCTTTCCGGGCCTGCTCATAGAGCTTGTCGAGCTCTTCCTCATTGTGGATTATCCTTATACCCATTCCGCCGCCGCCGCCAACAGCTTTAAGCATTAGCGGGTAGCCGTGCTCCTCGGCAAACTCCCTCACATCATCTATGCTTTCAGCGATACGCCACGGGAGTGTCGGCACTCCCGCCTTGAAGGCTACTTCTTTGGCTTTGACCTTGTCTCCCGCCAACGCCATGGTTTCGGGGGAAGGGCCTATGAATATGAATCCTCTCTCCACAACCCTCTTCGCGAATTCCACGTTCTCACTGAGAAAACCGTAGCCTGGGTGTATTGCATCCGCACCCAGTTCTTCTGCAGCCTCTATTATCTCGTCGATATCGAGGTAACTGCCAACCTCTGCGTCTTCAACCATGAATCTCCTGTGGAGAGAATTTTTGTCCAGGCTAGTGTAGATCCCTAGTGGTGAGAAGCCCATTTCTTTAATGCTCCTAGCTATCCTGATAGCTATTTCTCCCCTGTTGGCGATTAGTATCCTTATCGTCAAGGCTCACAGTCCCCGAATGCTGAGATAGCGATAACAGTGTTTAGTCCTTTATTTACACAACGTTCACTAGTCTTGTATGGATTTATCATTTATTACTGTATCTTTTATATTTGAACATAGGTTTAACCGACATTGTTAAAGTCACGTGCCTCAATGTTGTTTAAAAATATCTTGTCCTTAGAGCCTCTAACTTGGAGAGAGCTTGAAGAGCCTCCAGGGGGCTCTCAATGCTCTGTATCTCCTTCATTTTCTCCCAGTCTTCAAGTGTTAATGGTCTGACACGATATATTGCTAGGCTAGGCCCTACAGTCTCTATTACATGGCCTAAGCCTCTATCAATCAATAGCCTAGTAATAACCCTCAGATCCTGCCTGCTCGGCACCGGCATGTTTGAGGGGTGTGTATGGGCTGAAAAACACTGTGGTATCCCGGGAGAGATGACTCGGTCCTCTTCTCCCTCGAGAAGGAATGCTCTTCCGTCGAAGAGTATACCGAGATAGTATTCTCTGCGGGTTGCATAGGTTTTTGCCGCATAGTTTTTCATGCGGTAGTGTAGCGTCTCCATATATGTTTTCACGACTTCATCATATAGGCTTGTATAGGATGTTCTTGCATGCTCGGAGTACACCGCGTTCAGGTCATATTTATCCATGAAGACCTCGATGCTCTCCCCTATATCGTAGCTACATCTCCAACCTTTAACCAGTATTTTTGGCCCGGCTGACCACTCAATATCGATTAGCACATCCTCACACTCTGCATCCTCGAGGATGTCTTCGGCAAAATTAATGGTTCTGCTGATAAAAGCTATTCTCTCGGCTGACTCGTCCTCTACCAGCATGTTCTGTTTAGGCTTCATCATGAGCTGCGCCTTTACTTGGAGCCGTACTTCTCGTTGAGCGTCTTTATAAGCTCAACGTATATGTCTACGAACCTGTGGAGAGACTCTACTGGCATGTACTCGTCTACCTTGTGGGGAACATTAGGGTCGCCGGGGCCGTAGCTTACCGCTTGTACTCCTACTTCGGTGTAGTAGCGCATATCTAGTCCTCCAATACATACTGTTTTCCTCGGCTCGTATCCTAGAACTTTCTTCGCTGCCTCGACTATCGCCTTTACGATGTCCTGCTCGGGATCCGTGAAGGCAGGATCCATCATCTGGATAAACCTTATCTCGGTGTCGGCGTTCGCTGCGCGTGAGGCGTCCTCGACGGCTCTCCGTAGCTCCTCTGTGACATCGGATGCTTTCTCCTCGACAATTAACCTCCTATCTATGCTGAAGCTGACCCTGCCTGGCACGATGTTTATGCTACCTGGACTTGTCAGTTTTCCTCCAAGAGTTATGGTCGGGTATTCTCCTCCCGGTAGATCATAGTTGTACTTGCTCTTCTTCCTCTTGAGTGTTGGGGCATAGTTTTCTATGATATGTTTGGCCACGTACACCATTTTCTCGAAAGCATTGATGCCTAGGAATGGTACTGAGCCATGCGCTTGTCTGCCTTTAACTATCACTTCCGCCCATACAGCGCCCTTGTGTCCGTGCCAGAGCACCTTCTCGCCGCTCGGCTCAGCTATTACAACCCATGTCGGCCTACTCTTCAGCTCTCTGACAAGGTATCCTGTGCCCGTTAGTCCCCCTATCTCCTCGTCGGGGACGATCGCGGCCTCCACTACTATGTCTAGATCACTGAGTTTCTCCGCCGCATAGATCATTGCGGCCAGGAATGCCGCTATTCCTCCCTTCATATCGGTTGATCCACGCCCGTAGATCTTTCCGTCCTTGACAACTGGTTTGAATGGCTCTGTGACGCTCCATCCCTCACCCGGGAAAACTACGTCGTAGTGGCCATTGAACTGGAGTATCTTGTCGCCGCTACCGATCCTGGCTAAGAGTATGTATCTCGGCCTCTCAGGATGATAGTCTGGGGGAAGATTCTTCTTCAGGTATTCTTCAGGCACACGTATTATACTCGTCTCCACACCGTGTTTTCTGAGAACCTCCGCGTAATAGTTCACAATGTCCTCATAGGCTTCCCCTAAAACCGTGGGGTACTTGATCGAATCGACTAGTATTTGTTCGGATAATCTATAGAATTCTCCGGGAAGCATATCATATCCCACGCGTACGGGTTTTTCCTCTGTCCTGCTACTAGATTATATGGTGCTTATACTAAAGAGTATATTCAGTACAGTGATGATCAACTACTACTAGTAGGTGTCTGCTGGTTGAGAAGGAAAGCTTCTGAAAAGGCAATAAAATGTGTGGATAACTGTTCAGCTAACTATTCGGGGCTCGCCAGATGTTTTGTCGAATGCTATGTTGGGGGAGCTCTTAGTGAGGCATATGATTGGATTGCAAGGTTAAAGCATGTGGAGGAGCAAGTAATGCGTCTTTATGGTGCGAGCGCTATCACGTATAGTCGGGAGCTGAGGAGCTTCCTCGAGGACCCGAAGAGGCATTTGGAGAAAAAACTCTTCATATATACTCATGATTTCATTAGGGGGAGGATCTCGGCGGAGGAGTACGCCAGGAAATCCCTAATGGCGATCAACACTAGTCTCCGGACAAACCTGAGAACCATTTATCAGGACTGGGGCTTCCTAGCACTCCTATTGAAAGTCTACCGCGAGGGCACAAGGATCATTTATCCTGAACACAAGATCATAAGCTTGGAGAGGAGCGGCAGACAGAGGTTACGCTGGATACCTCCTAACATAGTAATAGATGTGCCTGGTTATGGGAGCGCAAGTTTCTTCATGGAGGTGCCAAGGCCTCTCGCATGGGGTGACACCAGCGATTTATCGAGAGTTTGGAGTCTTTACACAGCGCTCAGACCGGACATGATGGTCTTCGGAGGCAGAGTATATGATGTTCTCGACATGGACAGTAATCCACCGATAAAGAGGCCTGACATAATAATAGAGTTCAAGGAGCTCCCCGATTGGTATCGGAGGAAAAGGATTGTCAAGGGCCCATTGGCCAGGCCTCTGAGCGCTGAGGAGTGGAGGAGCAGGTGGATCGAGGGACTCTACACCGGGCTTGCTGATGTACTCGGAATTAGTAGGGACGAAGCTATGGATAAGCTGAGCAGGAGAACCGGTGTGCTCATGGATGAGGTAAGGGTTGTTGAGCTCTATAAGAGCATTTATCGGCCCGAACAAATGTTCTTGGTCTCAAAACACGTTGTCCCCGGTGAGATCAAGGCTATGCTTGAAGGACACGAAATAGTGGTTGTCGATGACGTAGGATTCGACAAGGACAAGCTGGAACCTGTTGCGAAGAGTGTTCTGGAGACCTGCGTCCTGGTTGAAGAATACATTGTGTCTACTCGTGATAAGGAGCTCGCAGAGGTTCTCGGCATGATAAAGGAGTTGTGGGAGAAAGGCGTTCTCGACAAGGAGAAAGTAATGAGACTCCTTATCTTCGCGTTATCTGAGGAGAACAGTGGGGCTAATGGATTGGAAAAAAGCGGTCATTAATTCGTGAAATCGACTCGTTGGGAAATCGTTACTCTACTGGTTCTACCTTGATTATCTGTACTGGACAGGCCGCGGCCGCGTCCTCCGCACAGCTCTTTAGATCTTCAGGGATGATTCCAACGGCTATGTTGCCGTTCTCCCTGTATTTCTCGACGATCTGGCTCTTATTGTCCTCAGGATTCATCTCGAAAACGTCGGGACAGATGCTTACACATACCATGTCGGATATACAGTTATCACGTGGATCGATAACAACCTTGTACTTGGCCATTCCTTATCACCATGATATTATGATTATGATACCGGAAAATAAGGGTTTCAGTAGTATATTATTGATTTCAATAAATGCTATTATGCGATACATATACTTGGATATATACGCTCATCAGAAAATTTTATCGAGAAAAGAAGAGTCGGCTATGCGGGGCCCATATCATCCGGGACCTCATCGATTACTCGGCCCTTCACATTTAACCCGGGATTCCTCGTCATCCCGATTAACCGTATTCTATTGTCTGGGAATTAAACTGTTTGTTCTCAGAGAATATGTTCGGACCATATATTTCTTTTATTACCTCTATGACTTCGGCCTCTATCCACTCTAGATCTATTGTTCCGGCCGAAACTGAGGGCGGTAGTTCGTAGTAGAACTTTAGCTTGTCCTCTAATGAGATAACTATGCTGCATGGTTTCCCGTATTTCCTTATGTACCTATAAGGCCTCTCTACGACATGAACAGTATCGCTTATTTTGCCCTTGTACTTGTAGCCCATTGTCTTCAGCTTGTTGATCACCTTGTCAAGCAGGATCTTCGGATCCATTAACGGGACATCTATGGAACATACATGCTTGGTTAGCTTACTCGTCGAGCACTCATAGAATTTACCCTTTCTGTGTTCAGGGTATTTCTTGGCGAGGTTCTCGGTTATGTCGTGATAAAGCAGTATCGCACCTAGGAATAGGGCTGCGGCCGCGATGAGCGATATTATTCCGTGGAACTTTTCTCTCACGGTATGTGTGTGTATTGTTATATAATATGTTACGGTGACGTTATTGGTCGAAGGATTTAGAAGGCCGAGTATATACATATTGTTTGTTCCATTGAACACTTGAAACACATTATTATATTCTGTGAGGTTCATCTCCTTGAACAATGTTGTTGGATCCATGGATGTACCAAGATAGACCTGTAGATTCGTCCGTGGCTGCGTCGTCCAGTTGATCTTGAACTTATCGCCTGTTAAAAGGGGTATCTTGACATAATAGAGTGATTTCGGGGGAATAACTATCTTGTCATGGAATGTCTTGGTAATCGGTATTGTTTCTTGAAGAAATGAAGAGCTAAGGGCTAGGACTATTAGCGCTCCGATAATCAATACAATGCTACGCTTATTTATCTCCCTCATTATTTTAGCTAGAGACATCATTATCATCCACGCTGACTCGTCAAACAGAATTATTTACTACCCATATAATCTCTACCGGACACTCTGCTTTGTTAATAATAAGGGAAAGGGAGAAGAGAAAAAAGTGTTTGGTGTTAGACTGTCCTCTCCTCTCTGAAGTAGATCTTGCCCAGGCTCTTCGGTGGTGCTAATTTCCTCTTCAGCGGTGTCACCATGAATATTATCATTGCCGCTATCGCTGCTACGAATGGTAGCATCTTACCAACGTCTGGCGGCAGGTTATACGTTGCTGCGATGAGGAATCTGTACTTGTCCAGAGCCGCGAATATCATTGCTGATATCAGTATTAGTATTGGGTGCCTGCCCGCGCTCAGAGATATAGCGAACGCAATCCATCCGTAGCCCATTCCTGCGCCCTGGCTCCATACCTGCGTGTATGCTAGCTCGAACACAGCCGCACCTATACCGATCAGTGCGTATCCTACTCCGCTCGCGAACAGTCTTACAGCGAGAACATTAACGCCTAGCGCCTCTGCGCTGGCAGGGTTCTCGCCTGCGGCACGTATTGCTGCCCCTATCTTGGTTTTCTCTACGAGATACCATATCCCTATAGCGACGACGAATGCTACTACGTAGAACCATATCCAGGTCCCACCGAGTGATGGCTGTATCGTTGCTAGTGATCTACCGTTTATCTGTAGCTGTCTTGCCGGCAGACCCACTAGTGCCGCTAGACCGTATCCTAGGAACATCGTTGATAGTCCTGCTGCTCCGTGGCTGATGGGCAGTTTTGTCGTGATGAATGCTAGCATCAAACCGAACAATGCCGCGACGATCATTGCTATAAATGTTGCCAGCGGTACGCTGAACGTATAGACGCTGACAGCAAATGCTATTGCTACGCCGAGGGTGAAGACACCGTCGATTGCTAGGTTTAGTACACCGCTTTTCTCCATTAGTCCGTGGCCGACTGCTGCTAGGTAGTATGCTAGGAATATCGCGCTCACACCAACGATGAATGAGGCTATGGACTCGAACACCGCTTATCACCTCTTCACGATTATCTTTATCTTGTACTCGGAGATCGTTATCAGGATTGTATACATCAGCAATATGCTACCGATGAAAACATCTACGATGGCGGATCCCGCAGTTAGTAGCTGCCCAAGATGCCCCCCCACAAGTATCTGATACTGTATGCCTGCAGTGTACAGTGCACTTACAATGTATGCTGCGATAGGTACTGCTATTAGCTCCAGCATTGATAGCCATGCCACCAGAATACCTGTGTAGCCATAGTTTGCAGTATGTGCTTCTACGGGGTAGCTTATACGGTAGACATCGCCTCCCAAGTAGAGTGCTCCGACGCTCCCAGCGATGAATCCGGATATCGTCAGCGCAACTATGATCATTAGGGGTACGCTGATACCACTGCTTCTCAGCAGGTTAGGGTTGTTTCCAAGGATCCTTATTCTTAGACCAATAGATGTGTTCCTCAACAGGTACCAGACGCCGACAAATAGTATTATCAGTAGGAATAGGCCGTCCCATGTCATCGTTGTCCCGGGTACTTGTGGGAACATTACCTGTGCTGGTATAGTGTCTGTTCTGATGTAGTTGTATACGTGTTTGCCTAGCCATGGGCCTCTCACTAGAATGTCAACAATATAGTACGCAATATAGTTCATGATCAGGGTTACTGGTACCTCGTCTAGGCCTAGATAAGCCCTAGGGAGGGCTGCCAGTAATGCCCATATGCCGCCCGCCACCATAGCGAGTAGTATCATTGAGACCTGCGCTAGGCCCGGGTTAATATACGGCAATGCTGTGAATAATGCTACCCATGTAGCAGCCATTAGTCCAAACGTTATCTGTCCCTCTCCACCGATGTTCCATATACTGCCCTTGAAGCTTACAAGCAATGCTATACCCACTATTGTTAGTGCTACGAATGTCTTGGCGACGACGCCGGGCCTTGTGAAGCCGTAGACTATTGCGCTCAGAACCGCGGCTGGGCTTGCGCCCATAAGGACGTATAGGATTATTACACTGATGGCTATTCCTGCGAGTAGGGCTATAATAGGTATGATCCAGTAGGGTAGGGGCTTGACCCTCCTAACAATAACCATACTGACCTTCATGCTACATCACCATCAAGTGCTCAATCTCTTCTCTCTTGGCCTTGTCTGCAGGAAATACACCAACTATTTTGCCCGAGTTCATAACGGCTATTCTGTCGCTGATCTGGAAAATCTCGTCTAGGTCTTCGCTGGCTATTATCGCTGACACCTTGTTCTTCAAGACCTTCTCCTTGATTATCTTCCTGACCTTGATCGCTGTTGCCTCGTCCAGTGCTCTCGTCGGGTTGTACGCTACCAAGAGATTAGTCGCCACAGTTAGTTCTCTTGCGACAAGAACTTTCATGATGTTTCCTCCGCTGAGAAACTTTACGGGGGTATCCGGTGATGGTGTCTTTATCTCGAACTCCTTTATCAGCTTGAGTGTTAGTTCTCTTATTTTATCCCAGTTTATGATCCCCCTGCTGTATACTGGTAGCACTGCTATGTTCTCAATGATGCTGTTCTCAATGCTTACACCATACTTGGCCGGTAGGTCTGGTATGTAGCCCACACCATTTACTCTCAGATAGTAAGTTGTCTTCCTGGTGATGTCTTCGCCATTATATATGATCCTGCCCTTCATGACTGGCCTTAGTCTCATTATTGCCTGGATTAGTTCTTTCTGGCCGTTACCCGCTACTCCGGCGATGCCCAGTACTTCTCCCTTCTTTACCTCGAGGCTCACACCTTGTACTGCGTAGCCTCCGAAGTCGCCCATCACCCATAGATCCTTTACTTCTAGAATTGTCTTGGGCTCCGGCTGTGCGGTCGGAAGCCTCTCATATGTGATCTCGGCGCTTCTCTCACCGAACATTAGTGCTCTGATCTTCTCTATTGTAGCCTCTTTCCTGTCAAGGTGGCCTGCTACTTTTCCTCTCCTTAGAACAGTTATCTTGTCCGCCACATCCATTGCTTCGTATATCTTGTGCGTAATTAGGACGACGGTTCCTCCCTCGTCGGCGAACCGTCTTATGAATTTATAGAATCTCTGCTTCTCCTCGATCGGCAGGTAGGTGATAGCCTCGTCTAGTAGTAAGACCTTTGCGCCTAGTAGGATTGCACGCAGTATCTCTACGAGCTGTTTCTGGGTATAGCTCAGCCTCCAGACCTCGATGCCGGGATCTATCTTTATGCCTACGCGCTTGGATTCCTCTCTGATTGTCTTGTAGACCTTTGTTACTGGTACGAAGTGGTTGTATTTCTCAAGGCCTAGAATGATGTTCTCGGCAACGGTCAGTGTATCGATGATCTGTGGTGACTGACTGACCATTACTATTCCCATGTTGATAGCGTCGGCTGGGCTTGTCAGCCTCGTTGGTCGGCCGTTGATAATGATCTCTCCTTCATCTGGCGTGTAGATGCCATACAGGACTTTGACTAGAGTAGATTTTCCAGCGCCGTTTTCGCCTAATAGTGCATGCACTGTCCCAGGATAGATATCGAGGTCGATATGGTCTAGGGCAATGACGCCTGGGAATCGCTTTGTGATCCCTCTTAGGCTGACAATAGGTTTCTTGCCCTCTTGAGGAGGGGATAAAAAAGTTGGTTTGGCGTTATTTGCCTCCGCTGCCACTACTACCACCCTTCCTTAAATGAGTATTATGCTTGTGGCCACGGTATTTATGTTATACCGCTAAAACCGGTTACGAGTGGTAGACTACCCAGTTGACGAACCAGTCGATGCTCCATAGCTGGTCGTGGCCTAGCCTCTCGCCAGCTGGTATTGTTACCTTCTCGCTCGGGTTCTTGAGCTTATAGCCCTCGAGAGGACCTGTGAATGGGTCGAATGGTGTGCTTATGAATATCGTCTTGTTGTCGACAGTGATCTTTACAACGGTCTCATACTTATGGGTTAGGTCGGTTAGCTGTAGTGGTGTTAGCATGGGTGCGTCCTTGAACATTCTGTAGCGCTCCATTACTAGCTCGTATACGCTCATCTTCTTACCAGTTAGTTTGTCGGTTACGTAGGTGTTCTTGAGTATGTTGATGAACTTCGGGTTGATGTGCATTACGGTACCGTTCGGGAATATCCAGCAGCCGAAGTCTACTGCGCCAGTGTTGAGCAGGTACCAGTAGTCGACGTGCTCTAGGTTGTATGGCGTGTAGATGCCAGCCTTTATCTTTGATAGGATGTCAGCATAGATTTCCTCCCAGTGAGCGATCTGTCCGCTGACAACAGCGTCCTTACCGTATACCCATCCTGGGCTGTAGTGGCTGAACACGTATAGTGGGTGGTCTACCTTGCCGGCCTCATAGTCCTTGGTTATCTGCTCCGCTAGCTGTAGGATGGCTGTTGAGTCCTCGGTGTAGGCCAGCACGTCTACGTCATAGTTCTTCCAGAGAGTCTCGGCGGCGTTCTTGGCCTTGTCGGGGGCGAACCATGCTCCTATCTCGATTACGTGTACCTTGATGTTCTTGCCCAGCTGTTTTCCAACCTCTTCGGCACCGATGGCGAAAGCGTTGATGTGTCTTACTACCTCGGGTATAGTGTAGGCTGCGACATAGCCGATGTTACCTGTCTTGGTTAGAGCTCCGGCGATCAGTCCGTCTAGGTAGTAGACCTGGTATAGGTCGGCGAAGTAGGTGCCCACGTTATGGGCTCTCTTGTATCCTGAGCAGTGGAAGAACATCACGTTCGGGTACTTCTTGGCGGCTGCGATGGTTCCATCCATGAACTCGAAGCTTGTAGTGAAGATGACATTGTATCCCTGGGAGACCAGCGTATCAATCGTCTGTCCTAGCTTGTCCTCGCTTACGCTCTCCACGTAGGTTGTCTTCAGCCAGTCCTTGAATAGGTCTGCTACGATCCTCCTGCCTAGGTCATGCATGTAGCTCCAGCCAAAGTCACCTACTGGCCCTACATATATCCATGCCGCCTTAATGGTCGTCGGCGGCGTCCAGGTTGTGGGTGTTGCTGTGTTGGTAGCTGCTGTCGACGTGGTTTTTCCTGCGGCGTACAATGTTCCAGCATAGAATGCCGCGGCGCCTACGATTATAAGGACAATGATGAAGATTCCGATTAGGGCGTTCCTACTCATAACACTCCCCACGAGAGATTCCTTTACTAATCATTACTTGTATAGACGAGCCTAAAAAGTATAGCTTACACAAGGGTTTTGTACAGGTATTACCACCATATATACGGGTAAATCGATAAATACCCTTGCTGTGGGCGACCTATTTTGGACAAGAATACTATACAGAAGAAGCTAAGGGCTCTCGGCATTGGAAGGTTCCAGGTAATGGCTCTCCTCCAGGCCGCCAGGCACTATATTTTCAAATATGTGAAAGGATCTAAGGAAAGCCAAGAGCTTCGGGCTAAACCGCGCAATATTCTATGCGTGGGCGAAATACTATGGTCCACACAAGTATCCATACAGGCTAATGAGAGTCTTGGAGATAATGAGAAGGCAGAGAAGTGGAGGCAAGATTGAGAAGTGCCCGGAGGGATTCGTTGAAGAATTAGGCGAGTGCGTCGAGTTATCGCCTAGGGGCTACTACATGATCGGCGGTAATGAACAGACAGAGTATGATTTTGACCGACAGATCACGAGAAAGATAAAGCTATTAATCGATCCCGAGAAGGCTTGGAAGGCCGCGCTCGAATATTTGTCGAGCTTCCCGAAGGAAGTACTCCGTCACCCCGGCAAATTCTACAAGCTCGTGTATGAGCCTGTTAGGGACACGTTCTTCATAGAGCTTCTCGAGAAAGGCAGAGTCGAGGCCCCGAAGGAGTTTATTGATTATCTGGCTAGGGGTTCAACAGATAAGAAGAAAGGTAAGAGTTTATATGATTTTATAGGTATTGATAAGGGAAAGAACGGTAATTGTGTGAATGGATGATAATTGTGCAGAGCATCAATAAGAAGCTACTAGTGATAATACTTCTTTTGAGCGTATCCGGCGCTATCGTTAAAACAATAGGCGGAGTAATCTTTGGGTCGCGGAGCCTCTTCGTTGACGCCCTAACGTGTTTTGCAAATATCGTAGCGATAATATCTACTATTTATTTCTATAAGGCAAGCCTTATGCCTCCTGACGCCGATCACCACTATGGACACTACAAACTGGGCTTCGGCGGGACAATAGTGAGTATGCTAGCCTATAGCTTCGTAGCTGGAATAGCTGTTTCGACACTTACGGAGACCAGTAGGTACCATGTATATATACAGGCTGTATGGATGGCTGTGGCCGGGTTCTTCCTCTATCTGGGTGCGATAATCCTTGCTGGTCGTGCCGGCGAGTTCTTTAGGGCCTACGCTGTATTCACGGTCAGCGAACTAATAGAGAGCGGGATCGTTATAGTTGCGAGTCTAGGCGGCGCTATGGTCAATTATATGATCGACTATGTGGGGGCGCTGATCATAACTATCTATATATTCATCGAACTATATGATACGGGAAAGAAAGTCATAATGTACCTAAGCGATACAGCGCCTCCCCAGGAATTCGTGGATAAGGTGCGTAGACTTGTGGAAGAACATGGTTTTAGCCTTGTCTCCATTAAGATGAGACGAATAAATGATAATATTATCCATGGCGATATAGTGGTTAAGTCCGGTGGAGACATAGATATCAAGGAATTGGTTAAACGTATAAGACACGTCAAGGAGGAACTTAGAGAAAAATATGGCCTTGACTGCTCCATTGAGATTAGCGGTTAAAAACTCATCCACTATTAGTCCGGTTTATCTGTTTTTCAAGATCATTGAGCTGTGCTAGTAATTTCTGTAGTTCTTCTATCATTGTGGTTATCTTCTTTTTGATTTCTTCTATCCTCTGAAGTATTGATGGTGATGTAATATTTGCATGTGTACCATTGAGTGTTTTCAAGAATGATTTGAACTCTTGTAGGGTGAGCGTGTTTCTCACGGGTAGAGAGTAGACATTCCCGGTTTTCGCGTTTACGAGGTCTATTGATATGACGCCTCTTCCATCACTTGTTATGATCGTGACTTTCCAGTAGAGCGTATTGTTGATTATGATTGGTATTGGCTCTGCTAGTTTGAATCTCTCCCAGTCATATCTCGGATGAGCTTTCTGTATGTATGAGGCTATCTTCGATGCACCTATCCACTGTGTTTTCGGCCGATAGATTTTTATGATGGGGTTTATGGTTTCGGCGTCAACGTATATTATGTATTTTATTGCATAGCTTGCCCCGCTGGGCTCGGCGACGAATAACCAGTAGAGATGCCCATTGTTGTCGAATACAAGATACGGCTGGGGGTTCAGACCAATATCTCTTATCGTGAACGTCTGGTGGTAGAGGGCAACATTTATGAAGCCTGGGCTCCACCTGTATAGCTCTATCCATTCACGTGCTATTACCTCGGGGACTACAGGGATCTTGTATGTCTTGAAAATGGGGCCGAGCACAGGGTCTGAGAACAGCTTATCTGCAGGAACGATCCTTATATTTCCATCGGCGCTTATCACTGCGTAGCCATAAAGTAGCGGGACATAGTGGTCTGCTCCTCTCTGCCAGGTCTCGAGGGGGACTAGCACATATAGCTTGTCCCCTAGCCTAACCTCGATATTGTCCTCGAGAAGCGGCTTGCAGAATAAATTCCTAGCCTTTAACTCCCTGTAGAGCGTGTCGATGTAGAGCGGGGTGATCCTGACCCTGTGGAGGGACCAGTAGAGGGTATGATTTACGAATTCGACGTCCGGGGGATAGGATGAGCCGTTAACAAAGACTACGCCGTAAGCGTTCCTGAACAGCTCGTTCCAGAAGCCTTCGGGCTCGATGATCCAGTTGTAAATAACGCTATCGCCCCTGTAGTACAGGTATGATTCGTCCATATAGATCGTATGGGTTGGTATCTGTAGGAGTGATAGGGCATAGGCGTAGGCCGTCTCTAATGGGATTATCCTTGTCATAGATACCTGGATGGGCTTGTCTATCGTCTCTACATAGTGTGACGCAATGTATGATCCGCTTGATGGAACCACTATAACTTGATTCATTAGCGGTATTAATATCGATGCTATGATAAACGCTGCAATTATCAGTGATATTGCTTTACGAATCTCTTTTGCGGATCGTTCTCCTCCATGATCCGAGGTTTTCCGGATTTTTACATACATAAAGAGCGGAAGAACTATTAGCAATAAGAACCCGGCGGCTAGTACTATGTATGCCGTGCTCGCGAGTTGCTCCGCTATGGGTCCTATGATGTTTACGAATCCCCCGCTTAGAAATGATATAATATATAGCAGGATGCTGATTACTATGATCTTTAATATGAGTGTTTCTCTCAACAATTATTCACCCGATCCGCATCATATAATTGGGACATGATATTTGTTTGGTTATATATGGAATGGATAATTTATAAATAGGTTGTTTATACATTGTCCTAGGTGCAGGAGTATGAAGAACATATTGGAAGACCTTATTAGTAGTATTAGTCCTGAAAAACTGGCGTCAATGATCGACCATACTGTCTTGAAGCCCGTAGCTGACATAAAGATGTTGGAGAAATACATTGAAGACTACCGTAGATATAGGTTCGCCTCCCTCGTTGTACCTCCATCCCTCATATCTCTTGTGCGAGAAATAGGTGGTAGGAACATCAGGATCGCAACTGTGATCGGGTTTCCGCTCGGCTACACTTTTACCGATGCAAAAGTCCTCGAAACGAGAAGGGCAACGGAGGATGGGGCTAAGGAAGTAGATATGGTTATAAACGTTAATTGGCTCAAGATGAAGAGGTATGATCTCGTCCTCGAGGATATAAGGAGGGTTGTCGAGGAAGCGAGAAAGAACGGCGCCGAGATAGTAAAGGTGATCATCGAGGCAGGTCTTTTGACTGATGAGGAGAAGATCAAAGCTACAAAACTCGTTCTCCAAGCGGGCGCCGACTACGTTAAAACAAGCACCGGATTCACAGCTGGTGGTGCAACAGTACACGATGTACGATTACTCTATGAGGCAGGGGAGGGCAGATTAAAGGTCAAAGCCGCTGGCGGTATAAGGCATGCCCTCGACGCGCTAGCTATGATCGCAGCTGGTGCTTCAAGAATCGGTACAAGCACCGGAGACAAGATAATGGAGGAGTACATCAGGTTAAAGGGAGACTAGCAAAGATTTATAGATAATATTTTTTCGGCATGCCTCATAATCACGTCCTCTCTAACCTCAACACCTATACCTGGCTTTTCAGGAACAATATATGTGCCGTCTTTCTCCAGCCTCCATGGAGTCTCGATTACGTCTTCTACGTAGAATCTATTCGACTCAGATATATCGTTGGGATACTTTACGTTCGGCAGTGTTGCCGCGGTGACCTGGAATGCCCGGCCAATACCTGTTTCTAGGAGACCCCCTATCCATACTGGGATACTGTGCTGTGAGGCATACCAGTGTATGGCTAGTGTCTCGCAGAGCCCCCCTACTCTTGCTGGCTTGATGTTTATGACCCTATAGCTTCTGAGGCTGTGGCCGGCCATCGCGTCATATATGTTCTTGATGCTTTCATCCAGGCATATGGGGGTATTGATCGTTTTCTGGAGAATGCTGTGCAAGTATAGGTCGTCATAGTGTAGTGGCTGCTCTATCATTAGTAAGTCGTACTCGTCCAGCTCCTCGAAAACTCTGTGGTCGTGGAGAGTATAGGCTGCATTCGCGTCTACTTGTAGCGGTATATCACCGTATTCTCGACGTATCTTCTTGACGGGTAGTATGTCCCATCCGGGCTTTATCTTGATCTTTATCCTCCTATACCCCTTATCGAGGCCTAGAGCAACACTCTTGAGGAGCTTATCCATATCTCCTATGACGCCTATGCTTAGGCCTGCCTCAACTTTTCTCTTCACTCCTCCTATCATCCTATATAATGGTTCTTTATGCCTTTTAGCATAAAGATCCCATACTGCGAATTCTACTCCTGCTTTTGCCATATTATGTCCTCTTATCCTATACAATATACCTCTTAGAAGGCATGGATGCCTTATCTCTTTACCCCTGAGGGCCGGAGCGATATAGTCTTTTATGACATGCATTGCAGTGCTAATTGTTTCGGGATTATACCATGGCCCATTATCGACTGGTGCTTCTCCCCAGCCCGTATTTCCCTCATCATCTCTTATCATGATGAGAACGGTGTCCCTAACCTTCATTGTACCGAAACTTGTCGTAAAGGCTTCTCTGAGGGGTGCTCTATAGTGTATTATCTTTATCTCGGAGACCCTCATGGGAGCTCGCCAGACAAAATTAGATCTAGACTTCTCCTCCATAAAACATAGTATGATCTAGGAATTTCTTTTCTTTCAACAATAAACCATACAACGGTGTATCCAAGCCTATTGATGTACTCCTCGAATACTTCTCTCAGCCCCAGCCTCCATCTCAATAGCTCTTCAACTGATCTCTTCCTAATCTCTGTGAGGCTGTAGGGGATCTCGGCTACGAGGATATCATTTCGTAGGCCGAGATCATAATCGATGAGAACAGGTATCCCGTCCTCTATTCTAGTCCTTGTTATATTTTCGGCTTTGAGCCCCGACAACGTCGTTGGGCCTGCGAGCTTCTTCTCCATAGCCAGCTCTACGCGTCTGGATGCTATCCACCATTCTGCCTCGAACCTGTCGCTCGGCATCCCCCTGTTTATCTCGTCCTCCATCTCGCCATAGTAATTGGGCTTGAACCTCCTCACTATGACGCCGTTCTTGACTATGTTGAAGTAGGCATTACTGGATTGTAGAGGGTCATAGGTCCATCTGTAGAGTACATAGCCTTTCTCAAGCGCTAGTTTTCTCTGCCATTTCTTCAGTTTCTCCCCGAGGTCCTTTCCCCTTAGCTCAGGGACGAAGCCGAAGAGGTGGCTGTACAAGTAGTGCTGGCCGTCCCTATATCCGGGTATGCTGAAGAGGAGGCCTACCGCCTCGCCAGTTTGTTTATCAAATAGGCCTAGAACTACTCCGCCATGCCTATGGCCCGCTATTATCATGTGGTATGTGACTGCCTCTATGTATCCCGGCATCCCCCATATCTTGATCTGTACGTTCATGAGCTCACGGTAGTCCCTCGGCCTACATGGCTCCCTTATAACGAGTTCTCTATCGCAGATACTTATTTCCTCGTAGATCCTGCACGACGGGTCTTTATTCCTCAACGTATTCGATCCTCTCGAGACCAAGTGCTTCTTCAACGATAATGTCGACCTGGTCTCCGGCTGCCTCCTTGTATGTTTTTCCCTCTAGCTCTTTGAGCTTGTCATACGTCTTCTTTATCTTATCCGCCGGGATGTATATGAATTCTCCATCACTTGTTTCCAGGAGGACAACGTACTTTTTTCTACGATGATCGACGACGATGTGGAGAATAGGGTAGCTTTCATCATGGATATCTTGGAAAGCCGCCATGTCACGGGCACCAAACAATGTGTCTTAGTCGAGAGGCGAATATCCTGTTTCAAGTATTTTAGAGTAATATCCATGCGTGTCCTTGAGCTTCATCAGCTCCACCTCAACACCCTCCCTACTAGTACCTATTATCTTCACCACTGCATCGACACCTAGCTCCTCGAGAAACTCCAGATAATCTCTCAGGTCTTCCTCGCTTGGGAATACTAGTTTATAGGTTGCCGCTATTAGTCTACCCTTACTCCTTGCTTTGAGGCTCTCAACTGCTGGTCCCAGAATAGCTCTACCTAGTCGGAGAGCTATACGGTCTAGTTCCTCGTTGCTAAGGCCATACTCATATGCTTGACATATAAGCCTAACAATCCTTGAGAAAAGATAGCCTCTCCCTTCATCAAAGGGGTATTTCATGCCTTCCTCTATATCCTTTATATTAATATAGATAGTAGTATACTTGAGCGGGGAGACACGGTGCATCGGATCTTTGATAACAACACCCTCCCTGCCCCTCTTATCAAGATCGTCTATTATTTCCCTGAGCCTTCCCAGCTCGTTCTTGTTAAGTCGGGCGAGGACGGGGACCCGTTTAAGGCTATATTTGTCAACAATCTCATCCCTCAAGCTGAGCGGTGCAAGGGCTCCATTCTTCATTACATCAAAGATGAAGTAGTCGAAGCCATGGGCTTCCGGATACTCATAGACTACATATGGGTTCTCAGTGCCGATCACTTCACCGGCGAGAACTACGTCTTCGTACTCGCTGAGGGCTTCTCTTAATCTTTCACCATATATTTTCTCTATCCTAGCGGTTGTGTAGGGGCATATGTATCCCCCTCTCGTAATGGCTAGAATTCTATCGTTGACAAGAACTATCCTCACATTGTACCCGTTCATTTTCTCTTCAACGACGATCTCATCGATCATATGTAGAGGAACACCCTCAAGAAGAGCTAGTCTCCGAATACTCGGATAACCATGAATTATTTTTTCCTCGCTGAGAAAAATCACGGTGCCTTCACGAAAACCTCCCAAGTCCTCTCTTAAAACAACATAATCGATACCACGATAGCTCATAATTCTAATTGTTCTGCCCATCTTTTTCTCCAAGACATCCCTGGTTATTCCCAGTATTTCCGCTAATCTCTTTAGAATATTGTTGGTATCCAATTGTTTCACCTCCCGTACTAATGTATTTTATTAATATATTGTTTTTCAACATGCTGAACCATTTTATTGTATTAGGGTTTAAATACTTCAGATATTATATATTACCGAGAAATATGATAATTATTTCCATCCATAAAACTTTGTTCATTATTTTTAAATAATATAAACTTTTGGTGATCTGTATGGCAACTTATAACAAGATAATGACTTCGCTAAAGATTCTAAGAGAGCTAGACAGTATACTGGATTTCTCACGATCATCTAATCAGCTTCTAATAGTGTTCTATTTGTCAAGCATAGAGGGAGAAACAAGTATTTCCGAGCTCGCCGTAAAACTGAAGCTTTCACGCAAGAGTATCTTGGATAGTATTAGGAAGCTAGAGCGAAAAGGGCTCGTCAAGAAAATCTATAAGGAAGATGATATCTATCTTTCTCTCTCCGATAAAGGAAGGGAATATATGCGAAAACTAATGACTATCCTATCTACACGTCATGAAGCCCCAATGCCTAGCCCCGATACAGCCCTAAAGGTTATGACTAGGATCAATATTGGGCATGAACTAGTGACAGCCTACAGGATCTATAGGGCACTTATAGCTCTCGGATTCTCGGGGAAAACCCATATGAGCCTGAAGGAGCTCTCGAAGCACATGGGTTTAAGCGCGGAAAGAGCAAAGAGCTATCTGGACGCATTCAGTGCTTCTCCATCCAGGCTTTTCAGGAGAATAACAGCGCCCACTGGAGTATATTATAGGCTTGACAAGGAGGGTAAGCGCATACTTTACTACTCTCCGCACTACATCGCCTACAAGAAGTCGAAGCTCTACAGTCTCCTAGCCAATATGTTTAAAACACCCTGGCTGGACGAGATCATCGGTAAACTTGGCCTTGTTTTTGTCCCAGCGTTAATAGTTGTTTCCATTCTAGGAGGAATAATTGGAGGAGTACTTCTTGCCTCGTCAATCCTTTCAGGGGGAGGATTGTTTTTTTCACTAATAGTGATGTTATTGTTAAGGATTAAGCCATGATCTTCTCCACATACTTCAAAACAATATTTATCAGCTTCTCGGCTAATCGCTCTGCATCTACTCTCTTGTTCAGGGTCAATAATAATATCTTCTCTCCGAACATTATGCCTAGATACTTGTTCCTAAAACCATTACCACCCAAAATAATGTACATACCGTGGCGTTTAGGGAAAAACAGATTCTCTGCCAAGAAAACCGTCTCATCATCGATCTCGGGGGGCCAATAAGCTAGTATACCTTCCTCAAAACTAATTATAGCTGCTGCCTTAATCCCGACCCCATCCACAAGTACCGATAATGGTTCCCAGGGCCTGCCTATTCCGGGCATGAATTTTTCACTACCAATTTTGCTATGATTATCTATTTTTGTACTAAATATCAATCTCCTCACCAAGATAATGTTTTTGTTTTCGTTCGGAGTTAAGGATAACTTCTTCTATCGATCAAATGCTCTCGGCTGGCGAGTGTTCGGCGAAAAAATTGTTCCACAAGCCTTCGCCGAGAATATTGCCAGTTAGTCGTCAAAATTCTACAATCCTATAAACAAACCATTGACAAGGTATTACATAGAAAAGTAATTTGAAGCGAGCGCCGGGGTGATAGCCAGTGAAGAAGCCGAGGCACCACAAGAAGAAGAAAAAAGGTATTGTAGGCATTGAAGCCGCCATCGTTCTGATCGCCTTCGTGATCGTGGCTGCAGCACTAGCATTCGTAGTGCTGAACATGGGTATGTTCACAACACAGAAAAGCAAAGAAGTGATCAGCAGGGGCCTTGAGGAATCAACCAGTGCTCTACAAGTAGCAGGAACAATCACGGCAGAAGTAGGCAGCGACGGCAAGGTCGACGCTATAGCGATACCCATACAAGTAGCGCCCGGTAGAGAAGCTGTTGATCTATCTACAAACGTGACTACAATCTACTTCCAGACACCATACAATACCTATACCAACATTCACATCGGTGTATGGAAAGTCGTGTTTAACCCGACATATAACCTTTACCAGCTAATCTGGGTAGCAGGACCAGTTAAGCCAACAACGACCGTATTCAACCTAACCGGGGCACCCAGCATAAAACAGATAATCACCGACCTAAACACTGCCAACCCATTGGCAGGAAACACTGTTGGTTTCATAGTATTGTTCAACATACCGAACAATGAGAACACAACAATTCTTAAGTTCGGCGAAAAAGCCCTGGTCGTCGTACTGCTGAGCTCCACTGATGAGCTAACGTACTACCAGCAGTTTACCGCCGAGCTAAGACCACCGGTCGGTGCTCCTCTAACAATTACGAGGAGCATGCCAGCCTCATTAACACCCAATACATTGATAGCACTATCTTAGCGTTAGCCATGTGGTCACGGCATCCGTCTAAATACCATAACTTTTTTCCGTATAACCATAGCTTCCCGGGGCGTGATCCCCCCTATGAAGACTGATAAGTACATGAACGAGTTTACAAAAGGGTTCCTGAGGGGGGCAGTCGTATCTATATTTCTACTATCAATTATAGATGCGTTTGTGCTTGTATTTTCCGTGTTTGTTTTTAATATGATAGTTCATTCATTAATACCCCCAATACCGAGAATAGTGTTAGGTCTTTTACCCCTCGTTTTAGCCATATTTGCGACTTCTAGGATTGTATATGATATAATAGATCTAAGTATAATTTCTGGCAATGTCTTAATCATGGATTTCAGCCCCGATTTTTTCGAGAAGAACCCAGAAGACTCATTGAAAAACTCGTGCCAGGCAATACATTGTTGCGGAGACACATCATCATTCCTATACTGCTTCGCTTCACCCGAAAAACCCTCATGGAACTATACAAACAAGCCGTGGAGGTGAATGCTTTGGCCGAAGCCAGTACAAGTCCTCCGCCGACGGAGATCGATGAATTAAGGAAAGAGATCGAAGAGCTCAAAAACAGCCTAGAGGAACTCAAAGAAGTCGTCGCAGAGATAAGAGCTAGTCTCTCGGATCTCCAGAACCCATTCGCTATGCTTTCAGCCCCACCACAGGAAACTATTCCCGAGACGAAGGCTCCCCTGACCCCTAGTGAACGTGAAGCCGAGGAAATGAGAGAGGGGAGAAGTGAGGCTGAAGTAAAGCCGGAGATCAAGATCCCTGTTTCCGGAGGGAGGAGAGGGTTGAGTAAGGCGGCCAGGAAGGAAATAGGAATTAAAACAAAGGAGACTATAAGCGGTGGGAAAGAGTATCTGAGCCTAGAGGATCTCAGGGACTTGATAACCGAGATCGGGAAAGCAATCCGTGAAGAGTACAGCGAGAAAATCGTTAGGCAGTCCAAGACCATGGATGTTAGGAGAGTCATACGAATACTGAAAACAATATATTCGCTACGCAAGGCTTTACCTAAAGAAAGCATAGAGAACATTGTCAAGCTAGCACAGATACTCGGGCTGATCACAAGTGATGATAGGGAGGTACTAGATACTGTAATATCCCTTGTGGAGGACGCCCTTAAACAGGATCTTACTCCCGATGAACAGATTCTTGTCCTTTACATACTCATGAAGAATCTAGGCTATGTCGACGAGAACCTTGAGGACGAGATACTCAAGATCGTGTCGGGAGTAATATTGTCGAAGAAAAAACGGAAGGAACCCGGAAATGACGAGCTCGCAAGAGGCGTTGTCGGGGGCTCCTAGTTTTTCCCCGATAGAGGGTGGTATATGCCATGGTCTCTACGACGATATCGCAGGCACTGCTTACTATAGTGGCGATATCATTAGCGGTGGCTCTAGCCGTAGCTGTGATGTCTCAGCTAAGCAATATTCTAAACTCAATGAGCATCGCTGTTAATCATCGCAGCGAAGCCCTCCGTATGGTCATAACTGTTACAAATGCATACTATGATCCCGTATCCCATACCTTCCACATATTCATCAAGAACACCGGAGACGTGCCTTATAGCGACTTCAATAATATTGATGTCTATCTCGGCAATGCTAGCGGCGTCTTAGACTACTATAACATTTCCACGGCAAACATCACAGAGTACGGTCCTGAGCCTGGAGTCTGGGTTCCCGGCGAGACCATAGAGATAACGATTAACACGACGACAGCCTACTCTCCTCCCTACGAGGTAAAGATCGTGTTATCCAACGGCGTGTCGACAACCTACGTGTTCGGCTAGAATAAACGGTGGTGATCTCCTTGGGAGTAAGTACAACGATGAGCGGAGCAATAGTCTTGTTCCTGATACTGTTCGCCAGCGTCGCAGTAATCGGTAGTATGTTTGAAAAAATCACCGACCTCGCTGAGGAGATAAGGAGCAATAACGCCCTAGCCCTTAAGATGATCTATGATCACATAGTTATAACTAATTACACAATTAACTCCCGGAAATGGGTTGGCTCAAACTTAATGGTCAACATGACCATCCTCGTCAAGAACAAGGGCCAAGACCCGATATGGGATTTGAACTCAACGGACATATATGTCACATATCTTGAGAACACAACAGGCAACATAAGGTCGATCAGGCTTGTCTACGGCGTGAACTGGAGCATACCAGCAATAATTCTCACAGAAAACTTCACTATACCATTTACTAAGCACCCGCTCATAGACCAAGGCGAGACAGGCGTTATCAATCTGGTCTTCTACGCCCCGATAAACACGACCTACCCTATCAGGATAACCTTCGTCTCACAGTACGGTTCAAAAGCATCGACATGGGTGCCGCTGGGGTGAGACGATGAGTGAGGAGAGAGAAGTTATATCGACGGGTAACGAGGAGCTTGACTTAAAGCTTGCTGG
>JALVYU010000039.1 GCA_027022365.1 Desulfurococcales archaeon
TGGGCAGAGATAAACAAGCTAGACAAGACAGCGGCGGCGCTACAGAACAAGCTGGGACAACTAGTGGAAAAGATAAGGGCACTGGAGACCATCCAGGACGAGCTCGCCGCCAACCTGACAAGCCTACAGGACAGACTAGACAAGATAACCGGAGAGATATGGGGCACGATAAACACCATCAACAACACCCTGACAAGCCTAGAGAACCTAGTCATGGATCTCAGCAGGAACCAGACAGCCCTAGAGAAGCTCTTCACGGAGAAAATAGCCGATACAACAGCCAGGCTAAACAACGAGATAACAATGCTCAACAACACCATAGCCGTGCTGAGAACAACACTGGAGGAGAAGCCATGGATAAACTACACGGACACACAGCTAGAAAAAGCCGTGGAAGCACTAGCAGTGCTCAAAACAAGGCTCAACAACATAGCAGACCACCTCAACAGCCTCGACAACACCACAGCCACCCAGATAACAATGCTGAAAAACAAGATAGATCGGCTGGAAAACACCATAGCCACAATGAACAAGACAATAAAGGCACAACAAGAGAGCCTCAAGACGCAATCTGATCGGCTAAGGCTATACTCTAGCCTCTACGCAGCACTAATAGCAGCGATAGCCATTGCAGCGGCAGTACTAGCCATTATCGTGAAGAAAAAACACTAGTTTTCCCCTCCACCCTCACGGACTAGTCAGGGATCCACGGAGAGCTCCCCGATAAAACAAGTATTTTTTTCCTAGGCTCATCCAGACCTTTTTCTTACGTCGTAATCATATTGTTTCGCTCACCTCATCTCTATATCTTTTCAGCAGGGTTACCTAGAGGCTTATATCGGTTGTATTATTAGGTGATGACGGATTGGGCGAGGCCGTTGTTCTCCGCGGCCGGCCGCTGAGCGTGTCCGGGAGGAGGCAGAGAAGCACAGCATAGGTGTTAAGGAATACTTATTGGAGCTCCTAAGCCAGGGCCTCGGCCCCGGGATAGGGCCATGGAGTACGTTGAGGCCGCCGAGAAACTATAGGGTGAAGCAACACTAGCTATTAAAGCCTACGCCTACTGGAAGGAGGGCAAGAGATTAACCAGCCATGGGGAGCTCTGGGAGTATAAGAGGAGGCTGGAGGACAAGCTAGGCGAGCGGGCCAGCGACGCCTGGGCACAGGCCAACGCCATCCACACCTGCTTCTACGAGGACTGGTGCAAAGAAAAGAACGTTACTACTGCCCGGAAGAGGATTGAGAAACTAGTGAAGGAGGCAGCATCCCTAGTAGAAAAGAGGAAATCAGACAAGACAGTTCCCCATACCCGATTAATATAGACGGCAAAAAGCCCGTCGGCCAAATATCAGGCCCGCAGACAATAGATCATTTCGCCGCTAGCCACCTATTCATTAGCCACGCTACTTTGCCCGCCAATATACTGCCCCAATGCGCGGAGCCCCACAAATACCTAGAAAGCCTTTCAATTTTTGTTTATTGTTTCGCCCTCGCCATAAGTCAGGTCAAGTATTTTGAGAGAACTATAGTCCTTTCAATTTTTGTCTATTGTTTCTTTTGATGAACTGTCAAATTATTGGGGAGAGTGATTCCATAACTTTCAATTTTTGTCTATTGTTTCTAGGGGGAGTGGGGCACTACCCCCGCCCCGCACCTACCCCCCTTTCAATTTTTGTCTATTGTTTCAATATATTAAGTCAGTGCTACTTAGAAATGTTGATATAGTGGACTTTCAATTTTTGTCTATTGTTTCCTTATTTCTTCTAAATCATACATATTATCCCCATAGCCCTATTTCTTTCAATTTTTGTCTATTGTTTCACCACGAAGAACTATTCGAGGAAGCCCTGAGCGACTATCGGTTATCACTTTCAATTTTTGTCTATTGTTTCTCTATCCCGTGCTCATGTGGATCGGTATCGCGAGCGATGTCCTTTCAATTTTTGTCTATTGTTTCGGTCTATATGCGATCCCGACGACAACCCTATCCCCCTCCTTTCAATTTTTGTCTATTGTTTCGACGCCTAGGGAGATGGGGATGATCGGCGAGATACTGATGAACACTTTCAATTTTTGTCTATTGTTTCATCAAGACGATACTAAGATACTACGGGATCGCTAAGGATACTTTCAATTTTTGTCTATTGTTTCGCTCATTACTGTCCCTAATACCGGTAGCCGGTGCACTACTTGTTCTTTCAATTTTTGTCTATTGTTTCTCGAAGAAATCCTGCTCTATATTGCTGACTAATCTTTTGCTTTCAATTTTTGTCTATTGTTTCTCAGATATCATTCCAACAACAGTTCGGCAAGAAGTTTATTGCGATACTTTCAATTTTTGTCTATTGTTTCACACTATACACTATAGTTGATGAATATGATCAAGGATATCCGTATACTTTCAATTTTTGTCTATTGTTTCCGGTTTTTGTTGTTTCTTTGGTTGTTTGTATGTTTGTTATTGTTTTTAGTTTTGTCGTTCTGGGTTTCCTGTTTTTCCTTGGGGCTGATGGGGATCTCGGGTAGAAAAGCTTAAATAAGCGCCTAATGGTGCTCCCGGGAACTATAGGGAAAACTGCCCGGGAACTGTATAGATCACATTAACACTTCTATAACAAGCACAACAAAATCTAATGATCTACAACCAGAAACGAACAGATGGAGAAGACACGGTTTCCCGGGAGAGATCGGGATGTTTCACAATAGTGTTTTTGCTTGTGGTGTTGGGTATAGTTTTCTTTTTTGGCGTGTTATGAGGTGTTTGTGTTTTAGCCGTGTTGCTATGTTTGCTATTGTTTTTTCTTTTTTGCCAGTTGTGCTGGCTATTTCTTTTATTGTTATTCCGGGGTTCTCTACTATGATTTTCAGGATTTCTTGTTCTATTTTTGTCAGTTTGTGCATTATGGTTTCGATGTATTGTTCGGGTATTCTGTATTCTTTGAATGCTCCTGCCTCTGGCACGTAGTGTATGGTGTATGGCTTGTCTAGTATTGTGAGCGCTATGGTTGCTAGGTGTGAGAGTATTCTGAGGCCTCCACCGACCCCGACGATTACCTCGGCGTCGTTTATTGTTTCTCCCCGTAGTTTTTCCTTGATCATTATTATTGATTCGTAGGGGTCTCCGCAGGGGAGTTCTAGGAGCAGGGGCTCAGCGATCTTGTTGACTATGCACTGGCTCTTCAGTTGCTCGAAGGCTGCTTTGACCCCTACTACTGCTGGTCTGCATGTGAGGATGATTATCTTGTCGTCTATACCTGCATGGTTTGATACGAGTATTCTCATGGGTATGTTCTCGTGGAATCCTATGGGTAATAGGAATATTTTCGCCATTTTTCTATTCCCTATTATCTGATCCGGTTCTGTGTTTTTATCCTGTTCCCTGATCAGATCAGGAAAAAGCCGTGACCCATGATCTGGTTGTGATAAACGTATCAATACATGTATGTCCACACTGGGTGCAGGCCAGATGATTAATAGGAGGCAATTATTCAGGTTTATCAGGAGAATGTATTACTGGGCTAGAACGGATCCTGTAGACGAGGATCTCAGGGGGTGGAGCTGGGACAGGCCGCCGGTTAAGCCTAGAGCATATCTCGGCCTAGGCGTCTACGAGGTCGCCGGAAAGTACTGTCCTACGAGACGCGATGTATGGCTGAGGAGGAAGGCAGGCGTCAGACCTAAGCCCTCAAAAACAATGCTGGTCGGCAGGCTACTGCATGAAGCAATCGATAAAGCCACGAAGAGTGTTCTGAGGGGAGTTGTCCATGGAAAGAAGGCGTGGGAGATCTACGAGGAGAGCCAGAGCTTTGATCCAGTCCTTAAGGGCGTCGATGATGAGCTTAGACAACTATATATCAATATATACAAGTCCACACTCATAACCATACTGGGAGAACTAGAGTATGAAGCGCTAACCACGAACTCCTGTCTACAAATACCGTTGTTCACGGAGTACAGGGTCGACGGCTCCCTGATCGGTCTCTCGAGCAACTTATCCATCGACGCGCTGGCCAACGGGGTTATCCTAGACTACAAGTTCGGTGAAGCCAGGGATTTCCATAAACTCGGCATAGCGGGGTATGCTCTAGCACTAGAGTCGGAATACGAGATACCGTTTGACTATGGATTAATAATCTATGTCAGTAACAGAGGTGAACGTATCAGGGTAAGTGCTAGGCCGGTATATGTATCTAATTCTCTAAGGAGATGGTTCCTCGAAGAACGGGATAATATTATAGAGATCCTGCTCAGCGATGAAGAACCACCGGTTGATAACAGGTGTAAAGAATCCTGCCCGTTCTACGGGGTGTGCCACCCATGAGAACCCTGATAATAAGCGGTTATGGTGTAAGGATAAGGTTCCGGGACGGCGTATTCGTCATAGAGAATAGGGGTCTCAAGAAAACCGTTCCGCCAATGAGTATCGATCAACTAGTAATAGCCACAGGCGGAGTATCCATAACCTCGAAAGCCATCAGGAAAGCAATGAGTCTTGGAATAGACGTGGTCTTTCTCAACTCAAGGGGGGAACCAGTAGGGAGAATATATCCTGTCTACATTAATAGAACGGTTGAAACTAGGCGGATGCAGTACAGGGCCTTCAATACATTTAAGAGATACGATGTAGTCAATGCAATCATATACGCTAAGATAACGAACCAGGCAGGACTGCTGAAGAGATACTACTATATAACTAGGGACAAGTACGTAAGAGAAGGCTACACGGAAATCCTCAGTATTAGGGATAAAGAGCTCCCAGTAAAAGACACCCGTGACTTTAATGAGGAGATAATGGAGATAGAGGCTAGGGCAGCCAGGATTTACTGGTCGACATACTCGTTACTAATACCCAAGGACTACGGGTTCGACTCGAGGGATCAGGATGGAGCGGACCCCGTCAATATACTGTTGAACTACGGGTACGGCTTACTCTATAAGGAAGTGTGGAGATCACTAGTACTGGCCGGGCTAGACCCCTACGCCGGCTTCCTACACACGGATAGGAGCGGGAAACCAGTCCTCGTATTTGATTTCATAGAGCAGTTTAGGTTTATTGTGGACCTCATAGTACTGAGGCTATTGAGGAAGAAGTGGAAACCAGTTATTGACGGGGGCCTGCTGAGCTGGGATAGTAGAAGGTATTTCATAGAGAGGATAGAGGAGTTTCTGGAAAAGGAGAAGACAACATACTATACAAGCCACCCGGTCACGATCAGGCAGGCCATGAAGAAGGCTGCCTTCCAGCTGGCAGCTTTTCTCCGGGACGAAGCATTGTTTAAGGGATTCATATATGATTGGTGAAAACAATTGATCAGGGTACTGATAGTATACGATATAAGCGATAACAGGAAGAGGAAGAAGCTAAGCGATTACCTAAAATCAAAGGGCTTATCCAGGATACAGAGAAGCGCGTTCATCGGCAAGGTAACACATAGTCTTCTAATGGACATAGAGCGCGTCATACCAAGATACATTGACAGGGAACATGATATACTCCACATCTTTCCAATAACAGACTATACCCTAAGATACATGAAAGCCTATGGAAAACCACTAGCAGACATAGCAGGGGAAGAACAACGCGCAGTGGTGACGATATAAGAATGTATAAGCCGAGAATAAACAAGTCCGTATCGCCGACAATGCTGAAACAATACATCTACTGCCCCGTGATTCCATGGATCATGAACTACTACAACGTGCAAGAACCACCAACAGACAGCATGAAAACAGCCAAGGAAAAACAAGAAGCAAAACAAGGAAGAGGACAAATCCACATAAAGACAAGGACAAGCTACACAATCATAGACGAAATAGTCGAAGACAAGGCAAAGAAGACACTCATAGAGAGGAAACAGTACAGGTCAAAAAGTATCCACAGATACCTCGCACAAACAATATCAGCATACCTCATAGCCCGGCAAAAGATCAAGAACATAGAAGAAATAATAATAGACAACGGAGGAGAACAACACCGAATACCAATAACACAAGAAATAATCCAACAAATACAACCCCTAATAAAAAACCTAGAAAAAACACTAAACAGCGAAAAACCACCACCCCCAACAACCAACACCAAAAAATGCAGAACATGCTGGTACAAAAAATACTGCCCATACCAATAAACATCACGATCATTTCTGGGATTCCGGTTTTTCTCTCTTCGCCAGTTTCTGGTTGTAGATCGTTAGACGGTGTATTTCTTTAAGGTGAAGTGTTAATGTGATCTATACTGTTCCCGGGTGGTCTTCCCTGCTGTGCCCGGGAGCACCAT
>JALVYU010000040.1 GCA_027022365.1 Desulfurococcales archaeon
GTGCTTTGCCTGCTCGGGGGTGTGGTCTGTACGCTTGGGTCCTGCTCCTGCTCACCCTTGCAGTGCTCGCGGCGCTCTGGGCTTATCGCGCGCAGTATTGGCGCCGCAGGCAAAATGAAACGCTGGAAGACGCCTTGAAACTGCTCCTTGAAGCCGAAACCGAAGGTCACCCTTCCACGACCGAGTTTCTCGCCAAAAGGCTACACCTCAACCCACGCCGCGCCCGCCGCCTTGTCGCCGATTTAGTGGGACAGGAGTTAGCGCGCACCGAAAACGGCTCGCTCATCCTCACCCCCGCGGGCAGAAAAATAGCCGAGCACATTCTAAAGGCGCACCGCCTTCTGGAGCGCTACTTTGTGGATGAGGCACACCTTCCTCCGCAAGAAGTGCATGCCCTCGCCCACCGCTTGGAGCATTCCACCCGCCCCGAAGACCTGCGGCGCTTGGAGGCGCACCTCGGCTTCCCCGCGGTTGACCCGCACGGCGACCCAATCCCCCACGCGGGGGAAGGCTGGGCGCCTGCCGGAAAGCCGCTCGCCGAGGCCGACGCCGGCGAGGAGGGCGTGGTGGCGCATCTTGAGGATGAGCCACAGAAAGCGTATGAGCGCTTGCTGAAGGAAGGGTTGCGGGTTGGGCAAAGGGTGCGCGTGCTTGGAAAAGACCACGGCGCAGTGCGGATAAGCGCCGAGGGGCGCGAACTCGTCCTTTCCCCCGAACTGGCGGCAAATGTCACGCTAACGAGCGGCAAGGCAACCGAAATCCCCCCCGGGGCTGTGCCGCTGAGCGAACTGCCCGACGGGGTTTCCGCTGAAGTGGTGGACATCGCGCCGTGGGTGCAAGGCTTCACCCGCCGCCGCTTGATGGATTTGGGCATAACTCCCGGCGCGCTCATCACTCCCGAACTGCGCCCGTTCTTCCGTGACCCGCGCGCCTACCGCGTCCGCGGCACCCTCATCGCCCTGCGCGAAGACCAAGCCCGCAACATTTGGGTAAAGCCGATACATGAGCGGTAAAACTGTGAATCCACTGATTGAGATAGGAAACCACAGAAGACACAGAAATTTGCAGAGAACACAGAAAAAAATCTGTGCTAATCTGTGTAATCTGTGGTTTTTATCCACCGATTACACAGATTTACACCGATTGAAGAAAAACCACAGAGAACACAGAAATTTTCTCTCTGCGCCTCTGGGCAAGGCAATGCCTCGCCCCTACTCTGCGCCTCTGCGTTAACTTCTTGGCGTCCTCTGCGTCCCTTGGCGCCCTTGGCGTTAACTTCTTTGCACTCTCTGCGCCTCTGTTTCCTCTGCGTCTTTGCATTACCATCCACCGATTGGCACAGATTTTCACCGATTGAGGAAAAACCACAGAAAGCACAGAAACACCACAGAGAACACAGAAAAAATCTGTGCTAATCTGTGTAATCTGTAGTTTTTATCCTCTGTGTTATCTGCGGTTTTTGTCCACGCATTAGAACCGAACACTGACCGATTCCCATGACGAACCTCCTCCCATCCAAATGCAACAGATGCCCACTGCGCGCCGAACTTGAACAGATGGGCGTCGGCGCGGCAGATGCTGACTTTGTGATCGCCCTTGCGGGCAACCCCAACACGGGCAAGAGCACGCTTTTCAACGCCCTCACCGGCTTGCGCCAGCATACCGGCAACTGGCCCGGCAAAACAGTGACACTCGCCGAAGGCGCTTACGAATTCAACGGGCGGCGTTACAAAGTGGTTGACCTGCCCGGCACGTATTCCCTGCTCACCGCCTCGGAGGACGAGGAGGTGGCGCGCGATTTCATCCTTTTCGGCAAGCCCGA
>JALVYU010000041.1 GCA_027022365.1 Desulfurococcales archaeon
AGGCAAGCATGTGCTCGCGGTCGGAAGGCGTGAGCGGGGCAAGCGAAAACGCCACATCCCCCAAGCCTTCCACCTCAACACCGCCGGAGCCGAACATCGCCAGCGCGCCGAAAAGCGGGTCGCGCACCGCGCCCACAATCACCTCGTGCCCTTCGGGCGCCATTTGTTGCACCAAAACGCCCGTGATGCGCGCTTGCGGCGCGGCGGCGCGCAGGCGCTCCATCATCTCGGCATAAACCCTTTCTACCTCGGCGGCGCTGTTTAGCCCCAACGCCACCCCGCCCACCTCGGATTTGTGCGCAATGTCGGGCGAAACCACTTTGATTGCGACCGGAAAGCCAATTTCAGCCGCGGCCTTAGCGGCCTCTGCGGCGGTGCGGGCAATTTTTTCTTTGGGGAACGGGATGCCGTAAAGCCGCAAAAGTCCTTTGACCGCGCTTTGAGGCAGCCATTCCTCGCGGAAGTTGGCGTGCTCGGCAAGGATTTGCTCGGCGGTGCGCTTTTGCTCTTCGCCGACTGGTCTGAGTGGCTCTTCTGATGCGGTTTCAAGCCAGCGGGCGCGGCGGTAAAGCACGCCCAACGCCGAAGCCGCATCCTCCGGAAAGCGAAATTCGGGCACTTTGGCGGCGCGCAGGTGCGCCACTGCCTCGGCGATAAGGTCGTGCCCCATCGGGACGACCGCCACGGGCTTTTCCGAAGTTTGAATCAGCGGGATGACCGCGCGCGCCACCGCACCGGCGCTGAACATCGGCGGCGGCGGCAGAATCACCATCACCATGTCCACGCCCGGGTCGCCGAGCGCAATTGAAAGCGCGCGGGCGTAGTCTTCTGGCGAAGCCGAAGCCAGCATGTCCACAGGGTTGTTGAGGCTTGCGGCAGGAGGCAAAAATTCTGCCAGCAGTTCACGGCTTTGGGGCGTGAGGCGGGCTAAGGTAAGCCCGTTTTCTTCGGCGGCGTCGGCGGCGGTAACACCGGGGCCGCCTGCGTTGGTGAGGATCAGCAAGCGGTTGCCGCGCGGCAAAGGCGCCCATGCCAGCGTGCGCGCCCACTGGAACATCTGCTCCACCGTTGCGGCGCGCAACACGCCGCCACGGCGAAATGCCGCGTTGAACGCCTCTTCACTGCCTGCTAACGCGCCCGTGTGCGATGCCGCGGCGCGCTTTCCGGCTTCGTAGCGCCCCACCTTCAGCGCCACCAACGGCGTCTTTTGGGAAACCGCGCGCGCCGTCCGCACAAACCTTTCCCCAGCCGCCACGCTTTCCAAATACATTGCCACGGCTTTGGTGTGCTTATCCTCCGCCATGATGGGGAGGATGTCGGTTTCGTTCACATCGGCTTGGTTGCCGAGGCTGACCAAGCGCGAATAGCCGACGCCCGCGCCGCGCGCCCAGTCAATCACCGCCGCGGCTAAAGCCCCCGAATGGGTGAGAAAGCCCACCTCACCCACCGGCGGGCCGGGCGGCGGCAGGAAGGTTGTGTCCAGCGGCAGGTGCGTATCCACCACGCCAATGCAATTGGGACCGATGAGGCGCATCCCGTGGCGACGGGCGATCTCGACGCAGGCTTCTTCAAGCGCCGCGCCCTGAGCGCCGGTTTCGCGGAAGCCGCCGGAGGCGATGATGGCGGCTTTGATTCCCTTGCGCCCGCAAGCCTCAAGCACGGGCGGCACCGCAGGAGCGGCTATCAGGATGACCGCCAAGTCAACCGGCTCGGGAAGGTCGTCCACGCTGGCATAGAGCGGATGCCCAAGCAGGGTGCCGCCCTTGG
>JALVYU010000042.1:0-1445 GCA_027022365.1 Desulfurococcales archaeon
ACTATATCTGCCTTATCTAATACAAATAAAAGCAATTTTTGCCACTTTTCCTCCCTTTCCGGGAGGGGTATGTATCCAAACTCCTGGTAATAAAATTCCTCCTCTTTGATTTCAGAACGCTCTTTTAACATAGTTTCCGAACACTCTCTACTATTTTATCACCGGAAATTACTAAGCAGTATCCAACCATAATACCAAGCATTGGGATGATCGTTATAAATATCCCAAAAAGGACGATCCTTAGTATTCGTTGTATGATACGTTAAGTATATGTTTCCATCATTATCCTTCGCCGTTATGATCATACTATGGTCCATATAACCATCCCGATTGAAATCGATTTGCATAATATCAGCCGGTGCGAGTTCACTTAAGTACATTGCATTGTCTACACGAGGACGATACCGGGCAAATTGCCACCAATAATGGGCATTAATCCACGTCCTCGTTTGATTAAGCCAGTTGTACCACCATGCAGATGTAGAGCGATACCACCCTGGCACGTCTGTCCAACCGCCAGATCGAAGAGCCTGAGATATGAAATTGGTACAATCTCCCCCACTATTGTTGAAATTGCGGTATGCAGGGTTGTAATCAGCATCCGTTGGACCCCAATACTCATAGGCATAATCGACAACGGCCTCTCGGTTGATAGTGGCCATGAGATATGCGCTACCCCCACCCTTCTTGTCCATTCTTGCATCGTCAGACTTGTTAAAGGCCAACGGGGGAACAGGTATCGGAGTCGCCCCTTCGCCAGGTCTTGCCGGTATAAGGCCATCGAAGACCTCGTCTTCTTCCATTACCCACCCATTCTTCTGAAGGTGGAAGACAAAGGTGTGAATAATCTGGTACTCCGTAGTTCTCGGTGCAGATGGGTCGCCTTGAGTGTTCGCAAGAGTGAAAACGGTGTATTCAATTGCCTCCATCTCCGCCTTTTTTGCCTCAATCTTTAGACGCTTTACAGTTAATTCGGTGCGATAGTTTGCATAAGATATCTGGTGTTCTGCCAATATTACTCGCTTCCTCAAAGCGTTTTCAAGATACTGCTGCATAGCATTTTGATACTTAGGGGATAAAGGATCCCTTCGCAACACCTTATTGAGATCACCTCCTACTAAAATCTGATTTCGAGCCAGCACTGCGGCACGAGCAATACTAAACAGTTGGGCCTCTGTTGAATTCAATACCTGATCTGACGATGGTGATGGTACCTTCATGGCAATGAGTAACCCCACCAATACCAACAGTAGGAACACGTTTGTAACAAAGAATCGTGTTTTCTTCATTTTCATCCTCCTTACTTATTAGCAAGTTTGCTAATCTAGGCTAATGCCTAACGATTACGTCAGCGGCACGGCATGTCTTCCCAAAAGCACTGTTGGAAACGCCACCCCGCATTCAAACCGCTACCGTTGCCCCACGGCGAAGCCGTGTCCGCTGAA
>JALVYU010000042.1:1455-1684 GCA_027022365.1 Desulfurococcales archaeon
AATGGCCCAAAGCCCCCTCCGCTTTTCGTTGTTTTGGCAAATTTCACAAAAGGTCCATCGGGGAGGTGATAAAGATAAGCCACTCCATCAATCCCAGAATGGCTGGAGGAAGATTCAACTAACCTCCATATCACCCAACCGTTGCACAAAAGAGGATCAGATGCTCTCCCTCCTAAAGGGACTCGTATTGACAACCGCTCTCCGCTCACAAAATTATATGCTTTGTTCT
>JALVYU010000043.1 GCA_027022365.1 Desulfurococcales archaeon
AGCACCCTTACCACGCGGCGGGCTTGTATTACCTTCAAGAGCCTTCGGCGATGACGCCCGCCGAGGTGCTCGCTCCCCGCCCCGGCGAGCGGGTTTTAGACCTTGCCGCCGCCCCCGGCGGCAAAACTACCCACCTCGCTTCGTTGATGCGCAATGAAGGTTTGTTGGTTGCCAACGACGTTCAGCCCAAGCGCGTGCATGAAATGACCAACAACCTTGACCGGTGGGGGGCGCGCAACATCTCCGTCCTCGTTGAACAGCCCCGCCGTTTAGCCGAGCGTTTGGGTGCGTTTTTTGACCGCGTTTTGCTTGACGCCCCTTGCTCCGGCGAGGGGATGTTTCGCAAGGATTTTTCGGCTCGCAAAACTTGGACTCCGAACCACGTGGCGCGCTGCGCCCGCATCCAAGCCGGGCTGATTCACACCGCGGCGCGCCTTGTGCGTCCCGGCGGCTATTTGCTTTACAGCACCTGCACCTTTGCTCCAGAGGAAAACGAAGGCACAATCGGGCAATTTTTGGAAAAGCACCCCGAGTTTGAGGTTGTGGCGCTTGAGGCTAAACACGGCTTTGAGCACGCCCGCCCCGAATGGGCAGATGCGCCGCCTGCGGTGGCAGGCGCTTTGCGGCTTTGGCCGCACAAAATCCCCGGCGAAGGGCATTTTATCGCCCTGCTCCGCCGCCGCGATGATGCCCCGCCAGCCACTCCGCCTGCCCTGCGCCCCGCGCCGCCTAAGGGCGAGATGCGCGCCCTCTACGACCGTTTTGTGGAAGAAAGCCTGCGCCGCGAACCTGCGCCGCGCTCCCGCCTTGCCGTGTTTGGCAATCGGCTTTACGCCCTGCCCGAAGGCTTGCCCGACCTCAAAGGCTTGCGCGTGGAGCGGTTTGGCTGGTGGCTGGGCACATTCAAAACCGGTCGTTTTGAGCCCGCCCATTCTCTGGCGCTTGCAATTGAAGCCGAAGATGCCGTGGAGCGCGTGAATTTTGCCGCCGACGACCCCGACGCCCGCCGCTATTTGCACCGCGAGCCGCTCCCTTCCCCCGGCCCGGACGGCTGGGTGCTGGTGACGGTGGACGGCTTCCCGCTGGGCTGGGCGAAGCGGGTGCAGGGCACGCTCAAAAGCCGCGCACCGCGGTGGCTCGGGAGGGTGTGAGGGGTGCGCAGGTGCCCGGATGCCCAGATGCTGTGATGCCGTGATGCCCGGTGCCGTGATGCCCGGTGTTGTGATGCCCTGATGCCCGGTGCCATTATGCCCGGTGCTGTGATGCTATGATGCCCAGAGTTTTTCGCTTTTTGGTTGCTTTTGTTTTGATAGCCTTGCTTGTTGGGGGTGTGGTTGCCGCGCGGGGTTTTCCGACGCGCGGGGTTTACGCGCTCGCCGCCGCGGTGTCTGCAAGCGCGTCGCCTACCGCTTCGCCAACCTCGTCTCTCACCCCTTCCCCCGCACCGACCGCCACTGCAACGCCCACGCCAACGCCTTCGCCCAAGCCTGCCGCGGCGCAAAGCCCTTCCTTCCCCGCGGGCACGGTCGTTTTCGCCATGCGCGAGGGCTTGCATTCCCAACTTTTCGCCTACAACCCA
>JALVYU010000044.1 GCA_027022365.1 Desulfurococcales archaeon
AGGTGATGGAGGCCGAGGTGTAGGACGGGCTGGCCGACAGCCCTGTTGGCGGGGTGACATCACATCCGTTGCCCCCGCCTGAGCCTCCCCCACCGTCATTGCAATTCGGGTCGTTGCACGGGCAATCGGAGCAAAAATTAGGCTGGTGATCACCAGGATCGCAACAATGCTTTCCGGAGCCACATTGGCTATCAACCCAGCAATGCGGCTGGGCAACACATTGACCGTTTTTGCAATACTCGGAAACCTTGCAGTCTGAATCATGCTGGCATTGGTCTTCGCCAGAACCAGAGCCACAACTTTCTGCACAGTAATTACAGAAATGCGTTTTGTAATCAGGAAGGCAACAGATATAATCACCATCACAGCCAACATCGCCTCCGCATTCATCGGTGCAGGCGTGCACAACCGGCACAGTCTCTTTTGCTTTGAAATGCACAGGCTGAAAATGAACAACAACGGCAGAAACAACCATTACCAAAAACAGAGCGACAATGAATTTGCGCATATCCCCACCTGACATTTAATTGTCAGGCTGGGCTTTTATAGTTTTGCGCTCATGCCCTTCTGTGGAAGGCCAATTTGGGATATTTTGAAAACCTTGCAGAGGCTGGCAATTGCTTCTTCCAGCCCGGCTCTTTCTTGTTGGGGTTGATATTGGCAAAAGCAATTGTGCCATCTGGTTGCCTTACAGCCACGGCCGGAACCGTGGGCTGGTAGGAAACAACATGCTTTTTCCCAAACCAATAGCCCTGCTCCGGGGCGGGATGCAAAGGCGGAAGGTACTGTTCTGGATGAGGATGGTAAAGCATGGCTGTCACCATGAGGGTGGCGATGCGGTAGTCTTGTATGGTGTACGGCCTTTGTGGGCCAAATTCTGTGTGCCATGCTTTTGAGAGCGGGTCGTCTTTAGGATTGTCAAGGTGGCTTATCGGTTCGCCCGGATTAAGGGTTGGGCCTTTGTCACCGAATTCAATGTTTACTCCACCTCCCGGAAGTTCTTGCCGATTCAGAAAGTCAACCTTGCCCCAAATCCCAAAACCTTCCTCGGCCTTCAAATGGGCAAAATAAAACTCCACCGGCTTTCCGCTCGGTGGAGTGACTTCAAAGGTCACTGAGGCATTCAATGCCCCGTGATCATAAGCCTCTCTCAGGCTTTTGTATTTTGGGGCGTAATAGAGCCCGATATTTGTGACTTTCACGGGCTGGGTGAAGGGGTTGCAGAGGACAGTTGAAGCCTCTTGCCCACCAATATTTGGAAGAATGTCAATATTTTCATGGAAGTCCCCCTTCTTGTCAATATTGGGCGATTCAAGTATTAGAGACCCGTTGCCAACAAACAATCTCCAAGTGTCAGTGATTGAAAAAGGCGGGTGGCTGTTCTGGGGGTCAAACGGATTGATGCCGAAGACATTATTCCCATGCATGCCAAAGAAGTTCCCTTCGGGGTCGAACCGCATGTTGTAGTAAACAGCATAAAGGGCGTCAACCACTTTGTTTGGGTCAAGATTTGTTCTCGGTTTGAGTGGCACAAGCTTTCCATGGGCATCATAAGCCTTCCTATCGTG